>NZ_JOAP01000057.1 GCF_000720475.1 Streptomyces aureocirculatus | reverse complement strand
GGGAAAGGTTGTGGGGGCAGCGGCTGCTCGGCCGCCTCTGCGGGAGCGGCAGACGCCGACGGTGGGCGGCCCCCGCCGGAGGCGCCCACCCCGTGGCGGGGCAGATGCGGGCGGGCGGGTGGGAGAGGTCGTGGGGTCAGGCGAAGACGACGGTGCGGTGGCCGTTCAAGAGGATGCGATGCTCCGCATGCCACTGCACGGCCCGCGCAAGGGCCCGGCACTCGACATCCCGCCCGACGGCGACAAGCTGGTCGGGAGTGACCCCGTGCCCCACCCGCTCGACCTCCTGCTCGATGATCGGCCCCTCGTCGAGATCGGCGGTGACATAGTGCGCGGTGGCACCGATCAGCTTCACACCCCGGGCGTGCGCCTGGTGATACGGCCGCGCCCCCTTGAAGCTGGGCAGGAACGAGTGGTGGATGTTGATGATGCGCCCGCTGAGCTGCTTGCACAGGTCGTCGGAGAGCACCTGCATGTACCGGGCGAGCACGACCAGCTCGACGTTCTCCGCCCGCACCAGCTCAAGCAGCCGCGCCTCGGCCTCGGGCTTGGTGTCCCGGGTGACCGGAATGTGATGGAAAGGCACGTCGTACGAGGCGGCCAGCTCGGCGAAGTCCGTGTGGTTGGAGACGACCGCCGCGATCTCCACCGGCAGCGCCCCGATGCGCGAGCGGAACAGCAGGTCGTTCAGGCAGTGCCCGAACTTCGACACGAGGAGCACGACGCGCATCCGGTCGTCGGCCCGGTGCAACTGCCAGTCCATCTGGAAGGAGTCACCGATCGCGGCGAAGCTCGCCCGGAGCTTGTCGAGCGACACGGGCGCCTCGGCCGAGAAGTGCACCCGCATGAAGAAGAGCCCGGTGTCGTGGTCGCCGAACTGCTGGCTGTCCTCGATGTTGCAGCCGGTCATGAAGAGATAACTCGACACGGCGTGCACGATGCCCTGTTTGTCGGGGCAGGACAGCGTGAGGACGTACTGCTCGGCGCGGTCGGCGCGCGGGTCACTGGCGACGGCGGACTGCTCGTTCATCCGCCCAGGGTCCCATACACCGGGGTCTCGCCCGACCGTGTGCGGACCCGGGGCAGGACCGACCGGGCGAGGGGAACCGGGCGAGGGGAAAGGGGCCGGGGCGACCAGGTGCGGAGGCCCCCGGTCAGCCCGACCGGGTGAGGATCCGCAGGACCTCCAGGGTCCGCGGCTCCCCGTCCGGGTCGTCACCGTCCCCGGTGGCGAGCCGCACATGCGCCTCCCGCGCCGCGTGCACCGCGTCCGGCCAGCCCGGGTGGTCCAGATACACGGACACCGCCGCGTCCGGGCCGACCTCGTGCATGATCCGCAGCACCCGCAGCACGGCGGCGTCGACGAGCGCCGCCTCCTGCTGGTCACGGAAGATCGTCCCGACGTACTTCTCCGCCGACCAGTTGTCCAGCCACGTGTCCTCGACAAGGCGGTACACGGCGTCGGTCACATCCCCGTACTCCTCGCGCCCGGCGAGCCAGCACTCCCGCTGGAAGACCGGGTCCGAGAGCATGTGCAGCGCCGAGCGCACATTGCTGCGCCAGCGCCACCACGGCATGTCGTTCGTTGGCATGCCGCCTATGGTCGTCGACCGACGGCCACGACGGGAAGACTTCTCCGTTCCTTGCACGGTCATCGATCGTACGTTCCCACATCCCCCACGCGTGTACGGCCCCACCAGTTCACGCGGCCGTCACCAGCCGTTGCGTACGCGTCACTCCGCGGTTGGCCCGGTGACGGAATCGTGCGTGTCCATGACCGCCTTGCGACGCGTCTTCCCTCCCCGTCCCGTCGAGACCGCGCGCCGAGCGCGAAAAGCGCTGGTGGGCGCGGTTGCCGTGACGGCGTGTGCGTCCCTGGCCGTCGGTTGCGGGGTCATCCCCGGTACCACGGGGGGTGCCGAGGATGACCCCGTGAAGGTCATGACCTGGGCGCCGGACCACACCCGGGCGACCAACAAGCCCGGCATGCCCGCGATGGCCCAGGCCTACGCCCGCTGGATCAACGCCAACGGCGGCCTGGACGGCCGCAAACTCGAAGTCGTCAGTTGCAACGAACGCAACGATCCGACCAGCGCGGGCAACTGCGCCCGCGAGGCCGTCAAGAAGAACGTGGCCGCCGTCGTCGGCTCCTACAGCCAGCACGGCCGCGCCTTCATGGGCCCCCTGGAGTCGGCGGGCATCCCCTACATCGGCGGCTACGGCCTCACCGACGAGGAGTTCTCGAGCCCGCTGTCGTACCCCGTCAACGGCGGACAGCCCGCGCTGCTCGCGGGCAACGGACGGCAGCTCGCCGGGGTCTGCGAGCGGGTCTCCCTCGTACGGCCCGACACCATCGCGGGCGACAGCCTCTCCAAGCTCCTCGACTCCGGCCTCGCCCAGGACCACCGTGCCGCGTCCGCGGACATCCGGGCCCCCGAGGACGGCACGGACTACACGGCGCAGGCCGAGCAGGCACTCGACCGCGCGTCCCGGGGCGGCGGCACCGGCATCGCCTCCGCCTCCGCCACCGGTGGCAAGCGCTCCGGGCAGGGCAGGGAAGGGTGTGTCGCGGCCGCGCTCGGCACCCGCACGGACACGTTCTTCGACTCGTTCCGGCGCACCGAGGACGACTATCCGCCGGTGCGCACCGCCTCCGTGCTCGGCAGCGTCGACCAGTCCCTGATCGACCGCACGGGCGGCGCGGAAGGCCCGTACGAAGGCGCCTACGTCACCGGCTGGTACCCGGACGGCAGCGACCGGCGCTGGTCCAAGATGCGCGAGGTCATCCGCGAGCAGGCCTTCGGCGACAACCGGGTCGACGCGGCGGACGCGGGCGTGCAGACCACCTGGATCGCGTACACCGTCCTGAAGCAGGCCGTCGAGTCGCTGAACGGCGACGCCGTCACCGCCCGCTCGCTGCGGCGCACCCTCGACCAGGGCCTGCGCGTGGACACCGGCGGGCTCACACCGATGCTGAGCTGGCGCTTCGAGGACATGCTCGCGGCGAGCGACTACCCGCGCCTGGTGAACGCGGGCGTCACCTTCCAGGTGGTGCGGGACGGCCGCCTCGTCCTCGCCCGCAAGTCGTTCGTCGACGTGGAGAAGACACTGGAATCGGCCCGCTGACCGGAATCGGCCCGCCGCGAGGACCGCGGCCGTAGGTCACGTCCCCGTCCCTAGAGCTGCGCCTTGTCCCGCTTCGTCAGGCCGTGCTTCTGGGCGATCGCGTTCCACAGGGTCGCGGCCTGCTGCTTGGCCTGGGTGGCCTCGCCGCTCGCGCGGTTGCCCGCGGCCGAGTGGCTGGTCTGGCGGGCGTGGCCCTTGCGGCAGCCCTTCTTGCGGGCGACCTGGTCGGCCCACGCGGCGTAGTGGTTGTCCGCCGACGCGGACGCCTTCCACGCCTTGTTGAGCGCCGCGGTCAGGCGGGAGTTCGCGGGCAGCTCGTCGACGGACAGTCCTGACAGACGGCCGACGAGGCCGTCGCGCTGCCTGGCCGCGGCCCGCAGGTCGGTGGCCGCCTGCTTGAGGTTCTTGCAGTTGCCCACGTCGCGTACGGCGCCGATCACGGTCTCGCGGCTGTTGTTGCTGTCCGCGAGCAGCTTGTCCAGGGCGACGGCCTGCTTCTTGGCCGGGTCCGCGGTCGGCGAGGGCTTGTCGCTCTCGGGCGAGGCGGTCGAGGCCAGCGGCCGGCTGTCGTCCTTGGCCTCCTCGCCGTCGCCCCCGCCGCCACCACTGAGCAGCGCGCCCGCGCCCACACCGAGCACGGCGATGCCCACGCCGACGGCCGCGAGCAACGGCATCTTGGAGCCGCCGCGCCCGTGCCGCTTCCCCCCGGCGTCGGGCTCCGGCATCGGCATCGGCTCGGGCACGGCGCCGGGGCCCGGCACCTGGATCCGGGGCATCTGCTGGGTGGACGCGGGTCCCTCGGGCTCCGGCTCCCGGCGGAAGAGGCTGTCGAACTCGGCGGGCGGCTGCCGGTCACCGGGCGCCCCGGGGCGCACGCCGTACCCGGCGGAGGGTGACGCGGCGGCGGCAGGACCCGCGGGGGCGCCGCCGTCCGTGACGGGCGCGATGAACTGGGTGGGCGCGTTGTCGTCCGGGACCCCGTGCGCGGCGCCGCCCGGAAGCACGTCCTCGGCACGGCCGAGGAACTGGGTGGCGCCGTCGGCGGGCCGCTCGGGCGGCAGCGCGCCCGGCGCCCCGTCGGCGACCGGCGCGATGAACTGGGTGGCCTCGGCGTCGGGCCCGGCGGGCATCGGCGCGGCCGCGGCGTGCCTACCGCCTCCGCTTCCCATGGGGCGGGCGGCCCCGGCGTCGGGCCGCCCGCCCTGGTACGCGGTGTGCGCGGGGCCCGCGTGCTGCCCGGAGCCGGGGTTCCCGTACGCGGCGTCGTACTGTCCCGCCGACGGGAAGTGACCGCCGTGCGGGGCGCCCTGGTCGACGGGCGGCAGCGGCATGCTCGGGGCGGCGGGCGGCAGCGGCTGGCTCTGAGGCTGGGGCTGGCTCTGGGGCTGGGGCTGGGGCTGGGGCTGGCTCTGGGGCTGGTACGACGGCTGCTGGTGCTGGGGGTGCGGCTGCTGGTGCTGGGGGTGCGGCTGCTGGGCCTGCGGCTGCTGCTGGTGCTCGTGCTGGGCCTGCGGCTGCTGCTGGGCCTGCGGCTGCTGATAGGCCTGCGGCTGGTACGGCTGGTACGGCTGGTGCATCTGCTGCGGCGGATGCCCCTGATCCCCGTACCCGCCCTGGGGCTGGGGCTGGGGGTGGGGGTGCGGGGGCCCCGGCGGGTAGGCGCCGCCTTCCGCGGGTATCGGCCCCGGCGCGGACAGGGGGTCCTGGCCCTGGCCGGGTATCTGTCCCGGCGTCGGGGCGTACCCCTGGCCCGCCCCCTCGGGCGGCAGTGGCGCCCGTGTCGGCGGCGGTGTGCCCTCGGGAGGCAGCGGCATTCCGGTCCCCGGCGGAACAGAGGGTTCCGCGAGGTCCTGGTGGGGGGCGCCCCACGCCTCGCCCGCGCCTGCGTCCGGTGCCGGTGGCGGCGGTGTCGAGGGGGCGGGCCCCCATGGGTCGCCCCAGGGGCTGCCGACGGGTGGGGCGGCGTGGTCGCCGGTGGTGCCCGGCATCAGGGGCGCACTGCCGTCCGCGGGCAGCACGATGCCCTCGTACGCGTGTCGCGCCGAGGGTTGCTGCGGCTCGGAGGAAGCAGCGCCTTGCCCGCTCTGCTGCGTCACCGGGACTCCTACGAATGGGGGACCTTCGGAACGTCGGCTCACGCTACCGGGTCCCCGCGGCGCTCTGCCACGCAGCTCAGAGCCCGCCGCACGCCGCTCCTGTCACGGACAGCACGCGAGTAACAGAAGTCGTGGGGGAGACGCTGTTGAGGGGTTCGAGGGTTGAAGGGGACGAGGGGCCCTGGCCGAAAATGAACGAGGGGGAACCGGAGGCGAGCCAAAAGTGGGGTCGGAAGGGAGCCGAAGGGAACGGGGGCGGCCGAAGACCGCCCCCGTCCGTCGCCGTGGCGGCCGTCACGCCGCCTGAAGGTCGAGCCTGGCCCCGAACTCGCGTACCACCGGCTCCTCCCGGAACGGTTCGAGCCGCTGCTGGAAGTCGTCCAGGTACTCGGCGCCGCGGTTGGACCGCAGGGTGCCGAGGAGTTCGACGGCCTTCGTACCGGTGTGGCAGGCCTGTTCGACCTCGCGCCGCTGGACCTGGGCGGTGGCGAGGAGGACCAGACCGATGGCGCGCCGCCGTGCCCGTGTCGGGGGATGCCCGGCGAGGGACTCCTCCGCGCGCCGGGCGGCGGCGTCCGCCTGGCCCAAGTCGCGGTGGCAGTGCGCCAGCTCGTCGGCCAGATACGCCTGGTCGAAGTGGCGGATCCACACCGGGTCGTCGCCCGAGCCCTCCTCGCCCGTGGTCCGCTCCATCGCCTCGACCGCGCGGCCCGCGACGGCCTGCGTGGACCGGGCGTCACCGAGCAGCGCGTGGCCCCGCGCCTCCGCGGCGTAGAACATGGACTCCGCGCGCGGGGTGACGCGCCCCCGCGCCCCCTCCTGCGCCGCCCGTGCCAACTGCGAGATCTCCCGGGGGTTGCCCAACTGCGCGGCGAGATGGCTCATCGACGCCGCGAGGACATAGCCGCCGTACGCCCGGTCGCCCGCCGCCTGGGCCAGGCGAAGGGCCTGGATGTAGTAGCGCTGGGCGAGGCCCGGCTGGCCGGTGTCCACGGCCATGTACCCGGCGAGTTCCGTCAACCGGGCCACGGCGGCGAACAGTTCGCGGCCCACCGACTCCCGGTACGAGCCCGCGAGCAGACCGGACACCACGGAGTTCAGATAGTGCACGACGACGGGGCGCACATGCCCGCTGCCGTACTGGTGGTCGAGTTGGGTGAGGGCCTCCGTCATCGCCTTGACGGCGGCCACGTCCGAGAGCCCGACGCGTGGCCCCGCCGTCCGGCCGACCTGGGCGTCCGGCGAGGAGATGAGCCAGTCCCTGCTCGGCTCCACCAGGGCGGAGGCGGCGACGGACGAGCCGGACAGGAAGTCCCGCCTGCCCACGTCGCTGCGCCACAGCTCACAGACCTGCTCGATGGCGCCGAGAACGGTGGGCGAGAACTGCAGTCCCACGCCGGAGGCGAGGTTCTTGCCGTTCGCCATGCCGATCTCGTCGATCGTGACCGTGCGCCCCAGCTTGCGGCCGAGCGCCTCGGCGATGATGCCCGGCGCGCGCCCGCGCGGCTGCTGGCCGCGCAGCCAGCGAGCCACCGACGTCTTGTCGTAACGAAGATCGAGACCGTGCTCCGCGCCGCACATGTTCACGCGACGGGCCAGGCCGGCGTTGGAACAGCCGGCTTCCTGAATGAGCGCCTGCAGCCGTTCGTTGGGCTGCCGTGCGACGAGAGGCCTGGCGGCCATGGCGTACCCCCTGATGTGCACCGTGGACCATCTGGAACTTCGGATGTCGTGTCGAATGAGGAACGGTCCGGGCCGGTTTGCCCGCATCGCCCAGATGATCAATGCCCTGGGAACAACCGGAAGATGCACCACAAACACCACAGATACGCAGCAAGCCGCTGAAATACCATGTTTCTTGGACTCATGCGGCAGAACGCGGCGCAAGTCAGCGAGCCGGGTGAAGTTGGGTGAACTCCGACTGTCCCTGACCTGGCTACCCGCACCGGACGCCCCTTGCCCATGCGCGCCCCCACCTGTGCACCCATGCGCCCCGCAGGGGGAACGATGCTCCTCCCCCGCGCACATGACAGCCCGTAACCCCTGCTGACGCGCGCAGTTGAGACCTCCGTGGAAGAGACCATCGGAGTGACGTCAGCCGCGCAGATCCCGAAGCAGCGCGGAGAGGCCCTGCCCGACACGGCCGTACGGTACGCGGAGGAGCGGCACTGGGATGTCTTCCCCGGCGCCTGGCTCGATTCCGTCGAGGGAACGTGGCGCTGCTCGTGCGGTGAGGCCGCGTGCCCCGCGCCCGGCGCACACCCGGTGCGCGACGACTGGCCCACGCAGGCCACCGGCAGTGCGACGGTCGCCCGGCGCATGTGGGCGAAGCAGCCGAACGCCTCCATCCTGCTTCCCACCGGGCGTACGTTCGATGCGATCGACGTCCCCGAGACCGCCGGGTTCCTCGCCCTCGCCCGCATGGAGCGCATGGAGCTGACGCTCGGGCCCGTGACGTGCACGCCCGACCGGCGCATGCAGTTCTTCGTGCTGCCCGGTGCCGCGGCGAAGGTCCCCGATCTGATCCGCGCCCTGGGCTGGCCGCCCGCCGCGCTCGACCTCGTCACCCTCGGTGAGGGCAGTTACGTCGCCGCGCCCCCGACCCGTTTCGGCGCGTCCGGCGCCGTCCAGTGGGCCTGCCGCCCCACCCCCGCCAACCGCTGGCTCCCCGACGCGGAAGAAGTCATCTCCCCCCTGTCCTACGCCTGCGGCAGGGAAACCCGCCGCAAGTAACTCCCCCTCCCCGCCCACCCACCCTTCTCTCTCCTGTGCAGCACCCGCGGTGGGCACAGCCCCCGGCCGACGGTCACCGTAAACGCCACGGTCACAGCCCCCACGTAGGGTTGACACAAGGCCTACGGCAACAAAAAAGGGGCAGCGGTGACCGAGCCAGCAGTACACGTACACAACCTGTGGAAGGCCTTCGGCCAACAACTCGCTGTGGCAGGCATCGACCTCACCCTCCCCGCAGGCAAGTTCATCGGCCTGGTGGGCCCCAACGGCGCGGGCAAGACCACCACCCTCTCCATGGTCACCGGCCTGCTCCGCCCCGACCAGGGCACCGTCGAGGTCGTCGGCCACGACGTCTGGAAGGACCCGGCCGAGGTCAAGGCCCGCATCGGCGTGCTCCCCGAGGGCCTGCGCCTGTTCGACCGGCTCTCGGGCCGGGAACTCCTCGCGTACACGGGCAGGTTGCGGGGCCTACCCGGCACGGAGGTCGACAAACGCGCCACGCAGCTCCTTGACGTACTCGACCTCGCGGGCGCCCAGCACAAACTGGTCGTCGACTACTCCACCGGCATGCGTAAGAAGATCGGCCTCGCGGCAGCGCTCCTGCACAACCCCGAAGTGCTCTTCCTCGACGAACCGTTCGAAGGCGTCGACCCGGTGTCGGCGCACACGATCCGCGGCGTCCTCGAACGCTTCACGGCCTCCGGGGCGACGGTGGTCTTCTCCAGCCACGTCATGGAGCTGGTGGAGTCCCTGTGCGACTGGGTCGCCGTCATCGCGGCGGGCCGCATCCGCGCCCAGGGCCCCCTCGCCGAGGTCCGCGGCGACGCGGCCACGCTCCAGGAGGCGTTCCTCGAACTCGTCGGCGCGCACGGGCGCGACACCGGCACGGACCTGGACTGGCTCGGCGGCGGGAGCACCCGGTGACGGCCCCGACCGCGGCACCCGCCACGCCCGCGGCCCCGGCCGTGGCGCCCGGCCTGACCCCCGTCTTCGTACGTCTGAAGCTGTCCCTCCTGCGAAACGGCCTGCGCCAGTCGTCGGGCCGCCGCGCCGCCTATGTGGCGTCCGCCGTCATGACGCTGCTTTTCGCCGCGCTCCAGTTGCTCGGCCTGATCCTGCTGCGCGGCGACGAGCACGCCGCGACGGTGTCGGTCATCCTCGTCGCGGTGCTCGCGCTCGGCTGGGCCGTCATGCCGCTGTTCTTCCCCAGCGGCGACGAGACGCTCGACCCCACTCGTCTGGTGATGCTGCCGCTGCGGCCCCGGCCCCTCGTACGCGCCCTCCTCGTCGCATCCCTGGTCGGCATCGGGCCGCTCTTCACGCTCTGTCTGGCCCTCGGCGCGGTGATCGCGGTGGCGCGGGGCGGGGCGGCGGTCGCGGTGGGTGTCGTGGCCGTGCCGCTGACACTGCTCGTCTGCGTCGCGCTCGCGCGGGCCGTCGCCGCCGCCAACATCCGCCTGCTCACCAGCCGCAGAGGCCGGGACCTCGCCGTGCTCAGCGGGCTCGTCATCGCGGTCGGCGCGCAACTGGTGAACTTCGGGGCGCAGCGGATCGGTTCCTCGGACCAGGGCCTTGGCGAGCTGGATCCGGCCGCGGACGTCCTCGGCTGGCTCCCGCCGTCGTCGGCGCTGTCCGCGGTGCACGCGACCGGCGAGGCCCGCTACGCCACCGCGGCGGCCCAGCTCGCCCTGTCCGTCGCCGCCCTGCTGCTGCTCCTGCGCTGCTGGCAGCGCAGCCTGACCCGACTCATGACGGCGCCCGACGGCTCGACCCTCACGGCGGCGGAACCGGACCGCAAGGGACGCGGCGGCGGCCTCTTCGCCCGGCTCCCCGCAGGGCGCACCGGGCCCGTCATGGAGCGCACGCTGCGCTACATGTGGCGCGACCCGAAGACCAAGGCGGCCTGGGTGACATCCCTGGCCATCGGTTTGATCGTGCCCGTGTTCAACGCCCTCCAGGACACCGGTTCGGTGTACTTCGCGTGCTTCGCCGCGGGGATGCTCGGCATCCAGATGTACAACCAGTTCGGGCAGGACACGTCGGCGTTCTGGATGGTCGCCATGACGATCTCCGCCACCCGTGACGCGTACGAGGAGCTGCGCTCCCGCGCGCTCGCCCTGCTCGTGGTCACGCTGCCGTACGCGGCCCTCGTCACCGTCCTGACCACGGCCCTGCTCGGCGAGTGGCGCGCGCTGCCCGAGACCCTCGGCCTGTCCTTCGCGATCCTCGGCGCCATGCTGGCCACCGGCGCCTGGTCGTCGGCCCGCTATCCGTACTCCATCCCGCAGCAGGGCTACAAGAACGTCGCCCCCGGCCAGGTGGGCCTCGCCTGGATCTCCATCCTCGGCGGCATGCTCGCCGCCGCCGTGCTGTGCGCCCCGGTCCTCACCCTCACGATCTGGCTGCACACCGCGGGCCACACCTCCTGGACGTGGCTGCTGCTGCCCGTCGGGACGGTCTACGGCGCCGCGGTCACCTGGGCGGGGCTGCGTGTCGCCGCTCCCCGGGTGGCGGGGCGGCTGCCGGAGATCCTCACCGCGGTCAGCAAGGGCTGACAGCAGGCAGCAGGCGGGCGCGGGGAAACGCAGCGACCCGCGAGCCGTGGTTCCTCCGCCGTGCGGCGGGGGAAGCCGGCCGGACGTACCGGCGGCTCGCGGGTCGGGTGACTGCCTGAGATTACGGCCGGCTGCGCGCCTGTCACACGCGCTGGTCCGGCACCGCACTGAGCGTGGTGGCGGGCCGCTAGCCCGCAGTCACCTCTTCCGTCCGGTCTCCATACATCTGCCGAACCACCTCCTCTCTGAAGTGACACTCACCCTAGGAAGCCCATGGCGGCCGTTCAACTGATTTTCGGGAACGCGGGAACGCGGGAACGACGGGACCGACAACGAATTGCTTCAACTTCCGGGAACTTCCTGTGTGCTGGGTCACGTTCAAGTTGAATGATCTGACGTGCAGTACACGGCCTGCAGGGGGGTCAGGGTGAGTGCTTCCCGACAGAGCGGAACCACCGACGAACTAGGTCCAGAGGAACCGCGGCCCGGCGGGGCCGAGCTGCTCGCGGCGCTCCTCGACGGGATGGACGCGGCGCTGTGCGCGTTCGACGCCGACGGCGTCGTGACGCACTGGAACCGCGAGGCCGAGCGCATCCTCGGCTGGAGGGCCGACGAGGCGGTCGGGCGGCGCGGGTTCGCGGGCTGGGCGGTGCGCACCGCCGACGCGACGGAGGTCGAGGGGCGCCTCCTTTCCGCCATGCACGCGTCGGGGCGGCGGGTCGACGAGTTCGCGCTGCTCACCAGGGACGGCGGGCGGGTGCTCGTGCGGACCCAGTCCGCTCCCGTGCGCGGCGGTGACGGCAAGCCGAGCGGGGTGTACTGCGCCTTCAGCGAGGTGCACACCCAGATCGACCTGGAGCGGTCGATCGCGCTGAGCGAGGCCCTCTTCGACAACGCCTCCTGGGGGGTCGTCCTCGTCGACGCCGACCTGCGGCCCGCCGTGGTGAACGAACACGCCGCCCGCGCCCTGCGCGCGAGCCGCACGGCGCTGCTCGGGCGGCCGCTCGGCGAGGTGCTCGCGCAGGGCGTCGAGGAGCTGGAGAGCGCGCTCACGCATGTGCTCGCCGAGGGGGCGCCGCCCGCCCCGGCCGAGATGTGGGTGGCCGTGCGCGGGGACGGCGGGGGCGGCGGAGACAGCGGGGACGGCGGTGAGCCGGAGCGGCGGTGCTGGCGCAGCGGCTTCCTGCGGCTCGGTTCGCCGCTCGCCGAGGAGCCCGTGCCGCTCGGCGTGGGCTGGCTCTTCCTGGACGTCACCGAGGCCAAGCAGACCGAGCAGGAGGCGGCGCAACTGCGCTTCAGGTCGCAGCAGTTGCACCGGGCCGCCCGGGCCGCCGCCGAGTGCGAGAACCCGATGGAGGCTGTCACCGTCCAGCTCGACTTCGCCCTCGCCGGGTTCGCCGACCACGCCCTGATCGACGTGGTCGCGGGCGAGGAGCCCGAGCTGCGGCTCGTGCGTACCGTCGCGTCCCCGGCCGGGGCGCCGGGGCCGCGCGTGCCCGGGGGCAAGTCCCGGCTGCCCGTGCGCTATCCGGAAGGCCACCCGGCGCCGCAGTGCGTGGAGCGGGTGGGGACCGTGCGGGCCGGGGCCGGCCTCGCCACCCCCGAGCGGGCCCGTGAGTGGGCTGCCGCCCGGCAGTGGCCGGAGTCCACGGTGCACGCCCTGTGCGCGGTGCTGCGCAGCCGGGGGCGGACCTTGGGGGTGGTGACCTTTCTGCGGGGGGCCGCTCGGCCGCAGTTCGAGCGGGCGGACGTCATGTACGCCGAGAGTGTTGCCGCACGGGTCGCGGCCTCCCTCGACCTCGCGGGGGCGCAGTAGGGGGGTGGGCCTCTGCGGGGTGCCCCAGGGACGGCTGGGGGAAGAGGTCACGCCGCGTGCAGCGCCGGCGTCGGGGACAGGCGCGATGCTCGTACCGCCGGGTACAGGCCCGCCACCGTGCCGATCGCCAGTGTTGCGCCGAAGCCCGCCGGCACGGCCCGCAGGGGGATCACCCGGGGGAGGTCGCCGGAGGCCGCGTACGCCGCGGTCGCCGCCGCGCCGAGGGCGACGCCTGCCAGGCCGCCGAGGCCCGAGAGCATCAGGGACTCGGTGACCCGCACCACGGCCACCGGCGTCACCGTCGTCAACGGGGGCGAGGCGAAGGCGGAGGCGAACGGGACGGGCGGTGGCCTGCACGTACAGGTGCGGTTCGCGCAAGCGCCCCTCAAGGGGCGCGGGGCTGTCTCAATATGCGGCTCCGCCGCGGGGCACGAACAGCCCCCACCGGGCAGCAGATACAAAACAACCCACCCGGCGGAGCCTTCAGTGCCGGTAAAAAATCCGATCCCCGTACTCGGCAAAGATCCGCCCGTTCCAGTCATGGCCCCCGTCCACGTTCCCGGAACGCAGCAGGGGCGGCTGGACACCTCGGCTCCCGAGGGCGGCAACCGCGGTGGCCGTGACGGCCTGCACCAGCGCACTGGTGACGGCGGTGGACGCGGGCCCGAACGGAGCGTCGACGGAGTCGACGGAAAGCTCCGCGTCGCCGATCGCGATCTTGGAGTCGAGCACGACGTCGCAGTGGTCCTTCAGGAAGGTCCCGGACATGTGCCGGGACTTCGTCTGCGTCGCGTACGCCACCGAGGTCACGCCGATGACCTTCAGGCCGAGCGCGCGGGCGTTCATGGCCATCTCCACGGGGAGCGCGTTGCGGCCGGAGAGGGAAATGATCACGAGGACGTCGCCGGGGCGGACCGGGCTGGAGTCGAGGACGGCGGCGGCGAGGCCGTCCACGCGCTCCAGGGCCGAGCCGAGCGTCGCGGGCATCACGTCCACGCCGACGACGCCGGGCACGGCGAGCAGGTTCATCAGGGCGAGGCCGCCCGCGCGGTAGACGACATCCTGGGCGGCGAGGGAGGAGTGCCCCGCGCCGAAGGCGAAGAGGCGGCCGTCCCCCGCGACGGCGTCGGCGATCAGCTCACCCGCGGCCGTGATCGCCGGGGCCTCCTCGTCCCGCACCCGGCGCAGCAGGTCGATCGCGGCGTCGAGATAACGCTCGGCAACCGGGACACCCGCACCACCGCCCACCGCACCGCCCACACCCGCACCACTGCCCGCCGCACCGCCCACAGCCGCCGCACCCGCGCCACTGCCCGCCGCGCCACTGCCCGCCGCACCCCCCGCAGCCATGCCACCGCCCAAAGCCGTGCCACCGCCGGAGGCAACGCCGCCGCCCGCCGCGGGCGACCCGCCCGCTTCGGGCGACGCGCCCGTGCCCGTCGCGTCTTTCACAGGAGTCCCGTCGCCCTCACGGGCCCCGTCGGACCCGCCTGCCGCCATGCCGTGGCTCATCCGCGAAACCCCTTCGTCCCGCCGTCGTCCCGTCGTGTCGCGGATCACGGTGCGGTCTGGACCAGGGCCCTGTCAACACGGTCTCCGACCGCCTCTTTTCCCGGCGCAACCCGGTTGTCAGTGGTATGCGTCAGAATTGAGGACAGGGCCAGCGCACGAGCGAATTCTGAGGGGCACCCATGTCGGGGCTGATTGACACCACTGAGATGTATTTGCGCACCATCCTCGAACTGGAGGAGGAGGGTGTCGTCCCCATGCGCGCCAGGATCGCCGAGCGGCTCGACCAGAGCGGTCCGACGGTGAGCCAGACGGTGGCGCGGATGGAGCGCGACGGCCTGGTGGCCGTCGCCAGCGACCGGCACCTGGAGCTGACCGAGGAGGGCCGCCGCCTCGCCACCCGCGTGATGCGCAAGCACCGCCTCGCCGAATGTCTCCTGGTCGACGTGATCGGCCTGGAGTGGGAGCAGGTGCACGCCGAGGCCTGCCGCTGGGAGCACGTGATGAGCGAGGCGGTGGAGCGCCGCGTCCTGGAGCTCCTGCGCCATCCCACCGAGTCGCCGTACGGCAACCCCATCCCGGGCCTGGAAGAGCTCGGCGAGAAGGACGGCGCCGACCCGTTCCTGGACGAGGGCATGGTCTCCCTGATCGACCTCGACCCCGGCGCGGACGGCAAGACGGTCGTGGTGCGCCGCATCGGCGAGCCGATCCAGACGGACGCCCAGCTCATGTACACGCTCCGGCGCGCGGGCGTCCAGCCCGGCTCGGTCGTGAGCGTCACGGAGTCCGCAGGCGGAGTCCTCGTGGGCAGCAGCGGCGAGGCCGCCGAGCTCGCGGCGGACGTCGCGTCGCATGTGTTCGTGGCCAAGCGCTGACGGCACCCGGCGCCGAGCCGGGTCACGAACCGGATGTTTCGGTCAACTTCTGTGACAACAGAGGTAGTTGGTACGAGACCGAGACCAGCCGGAGCCGAAGATTCAGTGCGCCGAATCGCAGCGGAGGAACGCATTGCGTGCGAGGCTGTCGCGAGAGGCATATGACCCGACGACTCTCGACCCGGCCGGAACCCCGGGCCCCGGAACCCGGGGTTCCGGCCGACGGGCCGGTCGAGCGGTCGCCGGGTCCTGCACCGGGTCCTTGCCGTACGGCGGGAGAGGGGGCGGACGATGAGCCCAGTTGGTGAACGGGCGTGCACGCGGCGCCGCACGCCCCGCCCCGCGCACGCAGAGGGCCCCGGCGCCCTTGAGCGCCGGGGCCTGTCCTCCCCTGTGCTGACCCGGAGCCCCGAGCTCCCAGGGTCATCCCCCACGGGCCGGTTTCCCCGAGCGACCCGCCCCCCGATGAAGATCTCCCCTTGGCGGCGGCGATCAATCCTTGAGCACGGTCACCCGAACGAGGGGTGTTGGCGGCAATACGGCCGAGATCGAATGAGGGTTCGATAGCGTGCCGGGGTGCGTGAGCGAACAACACGTCCGGAACCAAGGGGGGTGCCTGGGACCATGGTGCGACGCATCGACGTGACCGGCGCGGGCGGCGTGGGCCTTGCCGCCTGGGAGTACGCGGACCCTCCCAAATCCAGGGAGGCCGAGGCGTCCCCGGGCGGAGTGCTTCTGCTGCACGGCCTGATGGGCCGCGCCTCGCACTGGGCGGGCACGGCCCGCTGGCTCGCCGAGCGGCACCGCGCGGTCGCGCTCGACCAGCGCGGACACGGCCAGAGCGACAAGCCCGCCGAGGGCCCCTACCACCGCGAGGCGTACGTGGACGACGCCGAGGCGGCCCTCGAGCAGCTCGGCCTCTCTCCCGCCGTCCTCATCGGCCACTCCATGGGCGCGCTCACGGCCTGGCAGTTGGCCGCGCGCCGACCCGACCTCGTCCGGGGCCTGGTCATCTGCGACATGCGCGCGTCGGCGCTCGGGGCCGCGTCGCAGCGGGAGTGGGAGGCCTGGTTCAAGTCCTGGCCGGTGCCGTTCGCGACGCTCGCGGACGTCCGCAAGTGGTTCGGCGAGGACGACCCCTGGGTGGAGCGGCCCAATCCCTCGCGGGGCAGCTTCTTCTCGGAGGTGATGACCGAGGGCGACGACGGCTGGCGTCCGGTCTTCGACCCGGCGCACATGCTGAAGTCCCGCGAGACCTGGGTGTACGACGCGCACTGGGAAGAGCTGGTCCAGGTCCAGTGCCCTGCCCTCGTCGTGCGCGGCCTGGACGGCGAGCTGGGCCGCGCCGAGGCCCAGGAGATGGTGCGCGTCCTGCCCCGCGGCGCCTACGCGGAGGTCCCGGACGCCGGCCACCTCGTCCACTACGACCAGCCGGCGGGCTGGCGCGAAGCGATCGAGCCATTCCTGGACGGCGTCCTGACGGGCTCCTAGGGCCTGTCAGGACGCTGTCCAGCCCCTCGTCCGCCCGGAAGGCCGGGTTCAGGGGCTGAGGCGCTGCAGCGTCCACGGCGCGGAGGCGTCCTCGCGGACATAGCGCAGCCTGTCGTGCAGGCGATTGGTGCGGCCCTGCCAGAACTCGACCGTGTCGGGGACGACGCGGTAGCCGCCCCAGTGCGGCGGTGCGGGCACCTGCTCGCCCTCCGGATAGCGCGCGGCCAACTCCGCGTACGCCGTGTCGAGTTCCGCCCGGGAGCCGATCACGGACGACTGGGCGCTCGCCCAGGCGCCGAGCTGGGAGCCGTGCGGGCGGCTGCGGAAGTAGCGGACGGTCTCGTCCCTGCCGGTCCGCACCGCCGTGCCGGACACGATCACCTGGCGGGCCATCGGATGCCAGGGAAAGAGCAGCGAGACCTGCGGGTTCGCGTCGATGTCCCGGGCCTTGCCGGACTCGTAGTTCGTGTAGAAGACGAAGCCGCGGGCGTCGTACCCCTTCAGGAGGACCGTGCGGGAACTGGGGCGCCCCTCGGCGTTCGCCGTGGACACGACCATCGCGTTCGGCTCGTGGACCACCCCGGCGGGGTCCGCGGCCTCGGCGGCCGCCTGGGCGAACCAACGTCCGAACTGTTCGAAGGGATCGGCGGGGAAGTCGGCTTCGGCGATGCCCTCGGCGACGTAGTGGGCACGCATGGCGGCCAGGTCGGCGGCGCCCGCGGCGGGGTCAGGGGTGGGGCCGGTCGCGTCGGGGGCGGTGGCACGGGAGTCGGTCACCCGATCATCTTGCCGTATACGAACACCCCGGCATACGGCGGCAGTCGGCGGTGCGGCGGCCTCCCTTGAGGTGATGTGTGGCACTGAGTGCCGCGGCCCATCGCCAAGGGTGGCACCAAGGGTTATCGTTCCGAATCCGTGTCGGTTGGGTGACCTCCGACCGCTCGGGGCATCACCGGGTTACCCCCGGATCCCGGAGCCCAGGTTTCGGGTCGCACCCGCCCCGTCGCACCCACCCCGTCCCACCCATCACGAGGAGCCGCCTGATGTCCGACTTCGTACCCGGACTTGAAGGAGTCGTCGCTTTCGAGACGGAGATCGCCGAACCGGACAAGGAAGGTGGTGCCCTGCGCTACCGGGGCGTCGATATCGAGGACCTGGTCGGCCACGTCTCCTTCGGCAACGTCTGGGGCCTGCTCGTCGACGGCGCCTTCGACCCCGGTCTGCCGCCCGCCGAGCCCTTCCCCATCCCCGTGCACTCCGGTGACATCCGCGTCGACGTCCAGTCGGCGCTCGCCATGCTCGCCCCGGTGTGGGGCCTGCGCCCGCTGCTCGACATCGACGAGCCCCAGGCCCGCGACGACCTCGCGCGCGCCGCCGTCATGGCGCTCTCGTACGTGGCGCAGTCCGCGCGCGGCCAGGGCCTGCCGATGGTCCCGCAGCGTGAGATCGACAAGGCCGAGACCGTCGTGGAGCGCTTCATGCGGCGCTGGCGCGGCGAGCCCGACCCGCGGCACGTCCAGGCCGTCGACGCCTACTGGACGTCCGCCGCCGAGCACGGCATGAACGCCTCCACCTTCACCGCCCGCGTCATCGCCTCCACCGGCGCCGATGTGGCCGCCGCCCTGTCCGGTGCCGTCGGCGCCATGTCGGGCCCGCTGCACGGCGGGGCGCCGTCCCGTGTCCTCGGCATGATCGAGGAGATCGAGCGCACCGGCGACGCCGTCGCGTACGTCAAGCAGGCCCTGGACAAGGGCGAGCGCCTGATGGGCTTCGGGCACCGCGTCTACCGCGCCGAGGACCCGCGCGCCCGCGTCCTGCGCCGCACCGCCCGCGAACTCGGCGCGCCCCGCTTCGAGGTCGCGGAGGCCCTGGAGAAGGCGGCCCTGGACGAGCTGCACGCCCGCCGCCCCGACCGGGTCCTCGCCACCAACGTGGAGTTCTGGGCGGCGATCGTGCTCGACTTCGCCGAGGTGCCCGCGCACATGTTCACGTCCATGTTCACCTGCGCCCGCACCGCGGGCTGGTCGGCGCACATCCTGGAGCAGAAGCGCACGGGCCGCCTGGTGCGCCCGTCGGCGCGGTACGTGGGTCCTGCCGCGCGCAGCCCCGAGGACATCTCCGGGTATGGAGACCTGAAGGGCTGAGCGCCGTCCCCGCCCATGGGGGCAGGCGCCGGGCCGGGGCGCGGACGCCCCGGCCCGTGCCCCGGGGGCGCGCACGGTTCCCGGGCACGCCCACCGGCCACCAGCGAAGGACGGTCCCCATGCGGTGCGTTTCCCCGCGACGCGTTGCCTCCCGGCGCGTTGCCCCGCGACGCGTTGCCTCCCGGCGCGTTGCCCCGCGACGCGTTGCCCCGCGGCACTTGGCTTCGCGGCGCCTTGCCCTGCGATGCATACCCCTGCTTCTGGCAGCGCTGCCCCTCTCGGCCCCCGCCACCGCCCACGCCACCCCGCCGGGCCCCGGCGTCACCGGCCGGGTCCTGCACCACACCACCGTCGGCGACACCGACTACATCCTGCGCCGCGTCACCGTCCCGCCAGGGCAGGCCACCGGCTGGCACCACCACGACGGGCCGCTGCACGCCGTCGTCCGCGAGGGCACCCTCAGCCACTACGCCGCGGCCTGCGCGTCCGACGGCGTGTACGGGACCGGCGAGACGGTGTACGAGCCGCCGGGCCCCGGCAATGTGCACATAGGCCGCAACCTCGGCACCGACCCGCTCGTCCTCGACGTCCTCTACGTCCTGCCGCACGGCGCGCCCCTGTCCCGGGACGAACCCAACCCGGGCTGCCCCTTCGAGTAGGCCCGACCGCACGGTTCGGCCGCACGGTTCAGCCGAGCGCCTCGTCCACCAGGCGCCCCCACTGCGCCACGACCCGCTCGCGGCGCGCCCCGTCGTCCGTGAGGAGGTTGGCGAGCCCGAGGCCGCGGGCCATGTCGAGCAGACCCTGCACGGTCTCCCGCACCCCGGGCCCGCGCTCGTCCGCGCCGAGCAGCTCCACCGCGATGCGGTGCGTCTCCCGGCCCACGCGCGCCTCCAGCTCGGCCACCCTGGCGCCCAGTTGCTCCTCGTGGGAAGCGGCGACCCACAGGTGCAGGGCGGCCCGGAAGAGCGGCCCCGTGTAGAGGTCGACCAGGGCGCCGACCACCGCGGTCCGGTCGACCCCTGCCGCGTCCCCCCGGCCTTCCGGGACCCCGGGGAACAATCCGCGCAGCGCGGCCGACCGCTCCTCGGCGACGTACTCGACCGCCGCCGTGAACAGCTCCTCGCGGGTGCGGAAGTGGTGCTGGGCGGCGCCGCGCGACACTCCCGCGCGTTCGGCGACGACGGACACCGTGGAGCCCGCCCAGCCGTGCTCGGCCAGACACGCGACCGCCGCCTCGAGGAGCCGCTGCCGGGTGGCCCGGCTGCGGTCCTGCTTGGGGGCGCGGTCGGCCTCGGTCACAGCGCCCATGAACGCTCCCGTCGTTCCAGGAACGCCTCCATCCCCTCCTTGGCCTCGGCCGAACCGAAACGGCGTGCGGAAAGGGCGACGAGGGCGTCCGCTTCCTTGTCGAATGCGTCAAGCACCCTAGCCGTGACGAGCTTCTTCGCGTCGGCCAGCGCCCCCGGCGCCGCCTTGCGCAACCCCTGGAGCACCGGTTCCAGGACCGTGCCGACGTCCGCACCGTCCCGCGCGTACGCCGTGATCAGGCCGATCCTGGCAGCCTCCGCCGCGTCGAACCGCTCCCCGGTGAGGTAGTAGCGGGCCGCCGCGCGCGGCTCCAGGCGCGGCAGCAGGGTCAGGGAGATCACCGCGGGTACGACACCGATATGCACCTCGGTCAGCGCGAACGAGGCGTCCGTGCCGCCCGCCACCGCGATGTCGCACGCCCCGAGCAGCCCGAGCCCGCCCGCCCGCACGTGCCCCGTCACCCGTGCCACCACCGGCTTCGGCAGTTCCACGAGCTGCCGCAGGAGCGCGACGAACGCCCCCGGGTCCGGGGGTTCGCGCAGGTCGGCGCCCGCGCAGAACGTCGTCCCCGTGTGGGTGAGGACGACGGCGCGCACGCTGTCGTCCCTGCCCGCTTCCTCCAGGGCGGCGGCGAGTTCGCCCACCAGCGCCGCCGAGAGCGCGTTGCGCCGGGCGGGCGCGTCCAGGGCGAGCGTGACGATACCCCGGTCGGGCCCGGACACCGATATCCATGCCATGAGAACTCCCGTACTCCTGGTACGACCCGACCCCTGGTACGACCCCCAGGACGACCCCTAGTAGGACTTGGGCAGGCCGAGGCTCTGGTGGGACACGAAGTTCAGGATCATCTCGCGGCTGACCGGCGCGATCCGCGCGACGCGGGAGGCCACGATCAGCGGGGCGAGCCCGTACTCCTTGGACAGGCCGTTGCCGCCGAGAGTGTGCACCGCCTGGTCGACGGCCTTCACGCAGGCGTCCGCCGCCGCGAACTTCGCCATGTTCGCGGCCTCACCCGCGCCCATGTCGTCGCCGTCGTCGTACAGGCGCGCCGCCTTCTGCATCATCAGGCGGGCCAGTTCGATCTCGATGTGCGACTGGGCCAGCGGGTGCGCGATGGCCTGGTGGGCGCCGATCGGGGTCTTCCACACGCTGCGTTCCTTGGCGTACGCGACGGCCCGCGCGAGGGCGAAGCGGGCCATGCCGAGGGAGAACGCGGCCGTCATGACGCGTTCGGGGTTGAGCCCCGCGAACAACTGGAGCAGGCCCGCGTCCTCGTCGCCGACCAGCGCGTCCGCGGGCAGCCGCACCTCGTCGAGTACCAGCTCGAACTGCTTCTCCGGCGCCTGCACCTCCATGTCGATGCGGTGGCGCGCGAAGCCCGGCGCGTCGCGCGGAACGATGAAAAGGCACGGCTTGAGACGGCCCGTGCGGGCGTCCTCGGTACGGCCGACGATCAGGGTGGCGTCGGCGATGTCCACGCCGGAGATGAAGACCTTGCGGCCGGTCAGGAGCCAGTCGTCGTCGTCCCTGCGGGCCGTGGTGGTGATGCGGTGCGAGTTGGAGCCCGCGTCGGGCTCGGTGATGCCGAACGCCATGGTGCGGCTGCCGTCGGCGAGGCCGGGCAGCCACGCCCGCTTCTGCTCCTCGGTGCCGAAGCGGGCGATGACCGTGCCGCAGATCGCCGGGGACACCACCAGCATCAACAGCGGGCTGCCCGCGGCGCCGAGCTCCTCCAGGACGATGGAGAGCTCGGCCATGCCGCCGCCCCCGCCGCCGTACTCCTCGGGCAGGTTCACGCCCAGGTAGCCGAGCTTGGCGGCCTCTGCCCACAGCTCGTCCGGGTGCCCCTCCGCCGCGACCACACGGGCCATGTACTCACGGCCGTAGCGCTTGCCGAGCGCGGCGACGGCGGCGCGCAGCGCCCGGTGTTCCTCGGTCTCCAGAACGGGAGCGTTCACAGTGCTTCCTCCTGTACGTCGTCCACGACCTGTACGTCTTCCTCGACCTCTGCGACCTGTACGTCTTCCTGGACGACGGCGAGCAGCGCGCCCACCTCGACCTGTCTGCCCGGTACCGCGTGCAGTGCCGTGAGCCGCCCGGACGCGGGGGCCACGACGCGGTGCTCCATCTTCATGGCCTCCAGCCACACGACCGGTTGTCCCGCGGTGACGTGCGCGCCCTCCACCAGGCCTTCCGCGACCCGTAGCACCGTCCCCGGCATCGGCGCGAGCAGTGAGCCCGGCGCCTGCCGCACGGTGGGCTCGGGCAGCAGCGGCAGCGCGGTGAGCGGTACGTTCCCGACGTACACGCGGTCGTCCCCGTACCGGAACACCCGGAACTCCCTGCGCACGCCGTCCACTTCGAGCACGACGTGCCCGGACGCGGCCGCGAGGACGCGCACGCCCGCCGCGGTCGGGCCGCCGCGGGTGTGCGTGTACGTGACCTCGTGCTCGACGCCGTCCGCTTCCGTCCGGTACCGCTTGACCTGCGGTTGCGAGCGCAGATTGCGCCAGCCGCCGAAACGGGAGCGGCCGCAGGCGTCGGCGAGGGCGGCGGCGAGCGGCGCGTGCCGTGCCGCGGGGCCCGCGTCCGTGGTGGTCAGGTCGGCCAGGTGCCGGTCGTAGAAGGACGTGGTCATGCGCCCGGCCGTGAACTCGGGGTGGCGCAGCGAGCGGATCAGCAGCTCCCGGTTGGTGACAAGGCCGTGGACGGTGGTCCGCTCCAGGGCGTCGGCCAGTCGGCGCAGGGCCTCCGCGCGGGTCGGCGCGTGGGCGACGACCTTGGCCAGCATCGGGTCGTAGTGCACGCCGACGGTGTCGCCGTCCGCGTAGCCGGAGTCCAGGCGCACCCCCTCCGGCACGGCGAGGCGATGCAGCGTCCCGGTCTGCGGGGCCCATCCGGCCGCCGGGTCCTCGGCGTACAGGCGGGCCTCCACGGCGTGCCCTTGGGGCCGGGTCGGGTGCGGGCCCTCCAGGAGGTGGCCCTCGGCGACGCGGATCTGGAGGGCCACGAGGTCGACTCCGCACACGGCCTCCGTGACGGGGTGCTCGACCTGGAGGCGTGTGTTCATCTCCAGGAAGTGGGGGGTGCCGTCCGCGGCGAGCAGGAACTCCACCGTGCCCGCGCCCCGGTAGCCGACGGCGCGCGCGGCCCGGGTCGCGAGACCGAAGAGCCGCTCCACGAGGGCGTCCGGGAGGCCGGGTGCCGGGGCTTCCTCGATGACCTTCTGGTGGCGGCGCTGGAGCGAGCAGTCGCGCGTCCCGTACGGCCACACCGTCCCGGCCGTGTCCGCGACGATCTGCACCTCGACGTGCCGCCCGCCCTCCACGTACGGCTCGACGAATACCTCACCGTCCCCGAAGGCACTCGCCGCCTCGGCGCGCGCGGCCGCCAACTCCCCCTTGAGGGCGTCCAGTTCCCCTACGATCCGCATTCCGCGCCCGCCGCCACCGGCGGCCGCCTTGACCAGGACCGGCAGGTCGGCCTCCGTGACCGCGTCCACGTCCAGTGGCGCGAGCCCCATCAACTCCTTGGCGCGCGTCTTGGACGCCATGGCCTCGATGGCCTCGGGCGGTGGCCCGACCCACACGAGCCCCGCGTCGATGACGGCCCGTGCGAAGGCGGCGTTCTCCGACAGGAACCCGTACCCGGGGTGGATCGCGTCCGCGCCCGCCGTCTGCGCGGCCTTCACGATCAGCTCGCCGCGCAGATACGTGTCCGCGGGCGCCGCCCCCGGGAGGCGTACCGCCTCGTCGGCCTCGCGTACGTGCAGCGCGTCGCCGTCGGGGTCGGAGTGCACGGCGACCGTGGCGATGCCAAGTTCACGGCACGTACGGAAGACGCGGCAGGCGATCTCACCGCGGTTGGCGACAAGGAGCTTGGAAATCAGGGAGGTCTCAGTCACCGTGTCTCACATCCTGAAGACGCCGAAGCCGCCGCGGGCGCCTTCGACGGGGGCCGTGTGCAGCGCGGACAGGCAGATGCCGAGGATCGTGCGGGTGTCGCGCGGGTCGATGACGCCGTCGTCGTACAGCCGCCCGGACAGGAACATCGGCAGCGACTCGGACTCGATCTGCTGCTCCACCATCGCGCGCAGCGCCGCGTCGGCGTCGTCGTCGTACGGTGTGCCCTTCGCGGCGGCCGACTGCCGGGCGACGATCGACAGGACGCCCGCGAGCTGCTGCGGGCCCATGACGGCGGACTTGGCGCTCGGCCAGGCGAACAGGAAGCGGGGGTCGTAGGCGCGCCCGCACATGCCGTAGTGCCCGGCGCCGTAGGAGGCGCCCATGAGGACGGACAGATGCGGCACCCGGCTGTTGGACACCGCGTTGATCATCATGGCGCCGTGTTTGATGATGCCGCCCTGCTCGTACTCCTTGCCGACCATGTAGCCGGTGGTGTTGTGCAGGAAGAGCAGCGGGATGTCGCGCTGGTTGGCGAGCTGGATGAACTGGGCGGCCTTCTGCGACTCCGCGGAGAACAGCACGCCCTGGGCGTTGGCGAGGACGCCGACGGGATAGCCGTGCAGCGCCGCCCAGCCGGTGACCAGGCTCGTCCCGTACAGCGGCTTGAACTCGTCGAAGTCGGAGGCGTCGACGACGCGGGCGATCACCTCGCGCGGGTCGAAGGGGGTGCGCAGATCGCCGGGGACGACGCCGAGCAGCTCCTCGGGGTCGTACTTGGGCTCATCGGCCGGGGCCGGATCGGGGTGCGCCTTGCGCCAGTTGAGACGGGAGACGACGCGGCGGGCCTGGCGCAGGGCGTCCCGCTCGTCCTCGGCGAGGTGGTCGGCGAGGCCCGAGGTGCGGGCGTGCATCTCGGCGCCGCCGAGGGATTCGTCGTCGCTCTCCTCGCCGGTGGCCATCCGCACCAGCGGGGGGCCGCCGAGGAACACCTTCGCGCGCCCCTTCACCATGATCACGTGGTCGCACATCCCGGGTACGTAGGCGCCACCCGCCGTGGAGTTGCCGAAGACGACGGCGACGGTCGGTATCCCGGCGGCGGAGGACCGCGTGAGGTGCTTGAACAGGGCGCCGCCCGGGATGAAGATCTCCTTCTGGGACGGCAGGTCGGCGCCCCCGGACTCCACCAGGTGGATCGACGGCAGCCGGTTGGCGTGCCCGATCTCGTGCGCGCGGAACGCCTTCTTCAGCGTCCAGGGGTTGCTGGCACCGCCGCGTACGGTCGGGTCGTTGGCGGTGATCAGGCACTCGACGCCCGCGACGACACCGATACCGGTGACCATGGACGCGCCGACCGGGTACTCGCTGCCCCAGGCGGCGAGCGGCGACAGCTCCAGGAACGGGGTGTCGGGGTCGAGCAGCAGCTCGATGCGCTCCCTGACGAGCAGCTTGCCGCGCTTGCGGTGCCGCTCGACGTACTTGGCGCCGCCCCCTTCAAGGGCCTTGGCCTGCTCGGTGTCGAGTTCGGCCAGCTTGGCGAGCATGGCGTCGCGGTGGGCTGCGTACTCGGCGCTCGCGGGGTCGAGGGCGGAGGCGAGGACGGTCACAGGAGTACCTCCGGTGGGGCAGGCGGGGTGGGGGCGGTCACTGGAGTTCTTGCCTCCGGTAGCGCGGGGGCGGTCACAGGAGTACCTCCGGCAGGTCGACGTACCGGGAGCGCAGCCACTCGCCGAGGGCCTTGGCCTGCGGGTCGAAGCGGGCCTGCGAGGCGACGCCGGCGCCGAGGAGGCCCTCGACGACGAAGTTCAGGGCGCGCAGACCGGGGAGCAGGTGCCGGGTGACGTCAAGGCCCCGGCACTCCGGGATCAGCTCACGGAACCGCTCCACCGTCAGCTCGTGCGCCAGCCACCGCCAGGCGTCGTCCGTACGCCCCCACACCCCGACGTTGGCGTCGCCGCCCTTGTCGCCGCTGCGGGCACCGGCGACCAGGCCGAGGGGGGCGCGGCGGACGCGGCCGCGGTCGTACGGGAGGGGCTCGGGCAGGGGTGGTGGGGGGACGTCGGTGAGGTCCCGGGTGGCCTGTGGCGCGGGCATGGCCAGGCGTCGCCCGTCCGGCAGGACCACGACGTGCGGGACGTCACCGGCGTCCACGTACACGGCCTCGAAGACACCGTAGGGCTTGGCCTTGCCGGGCGGGGCGGTGACGTGGAAGCCGGGGAAACTGCCGAGGGCGAGCTCGACGGCGGCAGCGCTCAGCGCCCGGCCGACCACCTCCGCGTCCGGGTCGCGCACGACGAGCCGCAGCAGAGCACTGGCGGCCTCTTCGGTGTCCGCGTCGGGGTGATCGGTACGGGCTAGCTCCCATCGCACGTCCGCGGGCCGGGACTCGGCACGCTCCAGGGCGTCCTCGATCTGGGCGCGCACGAGGGCGGCCTTGGCCTCGATGTCGAGGCCGGTGAGGACGAAGGCGACCTCGTTGCGGTGGCCGCCGACGCGGGTGAGCCCTGCCTTGAGGGTGGGGGGCGGTGCCTCACCGCGTACGCCGTCGACGCGGACGCGGTCCCGGCCCTCCTGGGTGAGGCGGACGGTGTCGAGACGGGTGGTGACGTCGGGCCCCGCGTACCGGGCGCCGGACGTCTCGTACAGGAGCTGCGCGGTGACCGTGCCGACGTCGACGACGCCGCCCGTGCCGTCGTGCTTGGTGATGACGCAGGACCCGTCGTCGTGGATCTCGGCGAGCGGGAAGCCGGGCCGGAGCAGGGTGGCGGGGTCGTGCTCGGTGAAGAAGGCGTAGTTGCCGCCGGTGGCCTGGGTGCCGCACTCCAGGATGTGACCGGCGACGACGGCGCCCGCGAGCCGGTCGTGGTCGTGCGGGCCCCAGCCGAAGTGGGCGGCGGCGGGTCCGGTGACGAGGGCGGCGTCGGTGACGCGTCCGGTGACGACGACGTCGGCGCCCGCGCGCAGGGCTGCCGCGATGCCGAAGCCGCCGAGGTAGGCATGGGCGGTGAGGGCGTCGGGGTGGCGGGGGCCGAGGTCGTCGCCCTCGACGTGGGCGACGCGTACGCCGTCGAGCCCGAGCTTGTCCGCCAACTCCCGTATGGCGGCGGCGAGTCCCGCGGGGTTGAGGCCGCCCGCGTTGGTGACGACGCGCACCCCCCGGTCCATGGCCTCCCCGAGGCACTCCTCCAACTGCCGCAGAAAGGTCTTCGCGTACCCGCGTGCCGGGTCCTTCAGGCGGTCCCTGCCGAGGATGAGCATGGTCAGCTCGGCGAGGTAGTCGCCGGTGAGGACGTCGAGGGGGCCGCCGGTGAGCATCTCGCGCACGGCGGAGTGCCGGTCGCCGTAGAAGCCGGAGGCGTTGCCGACGCGCAGGGGGGACGGCGTGCCGCCCCGCGCCCCGCCCACTCCCCCGCCCCGCGTCCGGCTCCCGCCCCTGTCCCGCGCCCCACTCACGCCTCCGCCGCCTTCTCCTGCGCGCCCCCGCCCGCCTCGCGCCCCTGCCCCGGCGGGCCCGCGAAGGCCTGGGCGATGTCGAGCCACCGGTCGGCGTCGGGGCCTTCGGCGTGCAGGGCGAGGTCGGAGCGGTGGGCGCGCCGGGTGGCGAGGAGGCAGAAGTCGAGGGCGGGCCCGGTCACGCGCTGGGCGGCGTCCTCGGGCCCGTACGCCCACACCGCGCCGGACGGGGCGGTGAGCTCCACCCGGAACTCCTCCCCCGGCGCGCTCAACCCCCGTACGGCATAGGCGTAGTCACGCGCCCGTACGCCGATGCGGGCCACGTGCCGCAGCTTGTCCGTGGGCACGCGCCGCACCCCGAGGGCGTCGGCGACGTCCTGGGCGTGGGCCCAGGTCTCCATCAGCCGCGCGGTGCCGACGGATGCGGCGGACATGGGCGGCCCGTACCAGGGGAAACGGGCCCCGGCCGGGGCGGCGCGCAACACCCCCTGCAACTCCTCACGCCCCGCGCGCCACCGGGCGAGCAGCTCGGCGGGCGGCAGCGCGGCCCCTTCCCGGGCACCGTCGTCCACGAAGCTGTCGGGCTTCTTCAGTGCGTCGGCGGCGTGACCGGCGAAGGCGTCGGCGTCGGTCGCCGCGAGCAGGGCGGCCCGGTCGGTCCAGGCGAGATGGGCGATCTGGTGGGCGATGGTCCACCCGGGCGCTGGCGTGTCGAGCGCCCAGCTTCCCTCCCCCAACTCCGCGACCAGCCGGTCGAGTTCATCGCTCTCGGCGCGCAGGTCGTCGAGTACGGCGGTGACGGGTGTGGCGGCGGATGTGGCGGCGGCCGCGGTGGCGGGTGTGGGTACGTCGGACACGGGCGCTCCCCTCGGGGCAGGGCGGTGTGCCCTGGAGCATGGCAGCGCGACGAGAAACAATCAAGCGTGCTTGGTTATTTTTTTCCCCAACCCGCCCGCTCAGCCCTGCGGCCAGGTGAGGCACTGCCCGTCGGGCCCGACGTGCAGTCGCATGCGATCCGCAGGCGGTCGGCCGCAGTCCTGCCACGTCCTGACACGCTCGGTGATCAGATCCCACAGGCGGGCGGCGCCGCCCTGCCGGACCATCCACCGCCCACCGTCCTGGAAGACGACGGCCCAAGCCTCCGCTCCCACATCGATCACCACGTGCTCCGTCCGGCCGTCGCGGACCAGGGTGAGCCGCTGCGTACGGGGAGCGGCGAACTGCGCGACGAACCGCGCCGTCCAGTCGTCGAGCACGTCGGCGCCGAGTCGTGCGGGCACGGCCTCACCCGTGCTCAGGTTCGGCAGCACCCCCAGTGGGGGCGGCAGTTGCGACCTGGCCAGCATGAAGGAGACGCCTCCGCCGAGTACGGGGCCGCTTGCCGTGCCGTCGTCGGCGACCTTGAGCCGCACGAGTTCGGACGCGTGCATCCAGCCGCCGACCGTCACCAGGATGTCCCCGCCGGGCCGGGTCTGCGCGAGCCAGTCGGCCGGGACCGTGTGCACACCGCACGTGGCGATCACACGGTCGTACGGGCCGCCCTCCTTGTGTCCCGCCAGCCCGTCACCGACCACAAGCGTCGGCCGGTACCCGACGGACGCGAGTGCCATTCCGGCACGGGCCGACACCTCGGCGTCGACCTCGACCGTGATCACGTTCTCCTCGCCGACGGCGTGGCAGAGCAGAGCGGTCGAGTAGCCCGTACCCGTACCGATCTCAAGGACGCGCGTCGCGTCGGTCGCCCGCAGGTCTTCGAGCATCCGCACGACCAGACTCGGAAGGGTGGCGGACGATGAGGGCGCGGCGGCGATGCGTCCGTCGACCTGGTCGGGGAAGACACCTCCGGCCACCTGTGTCACCAGGGTGTCGTCCTCGTAGACCCGGGCGAGCCGGGCGGCGGCGTCCCCGGACGCGGGCCGGTACCAGCCACCCTCTTCGTATGTGAACCAGCCATGCAGGAGGAACGTCTCTCGGGGCACAGCCATGACGGCCGCTCTCCATCGCGAGCCTCGCAGGGTGCCCGTCTCGGACAGGCGCCGCACCAGGCCGACGCGTGGGTGAGACGGGGTAAGGGGATCAGCCATGCTCGCTCGCTCCGTTCTCCAGCAGGTCTGCGATGGCGTCGGCGACCGGGAGCCCGACCGCGCCTTCGAGCCACGCCCACTGGCCGTTGGGATTGCACTCCAGGAACCACCACGTGCTGTCCTCGGTCACGGCGAAGTCGAAGGCGCCGAAGCTCAGCCCGAAGTCGGCCAGGAACTCCACCAGCGCCTCGCACAGCCCGTCCGGGCAAGTGACCGGCTCATAGCTGAGGTTCAGGTAGTCGGCTCTCCAGTCCACGAGTCCGGGTGGCGCGGTGATCCGGGCGCTGAACGCACGCTCACCGACGACGACCGTCCGCACGTCCGCCGTCTTGGGCACCCTGGCTTGGAAAAGGTGCGCGCTATGGCTCACCGCACCGTCGATCTCACCCGGCTCGACCGGGGCAGCCCAGATGCCCGCGGGCTCGCCCGCCACCTCGTACACACCCGCGTGCAAGGGCTTGTAGATCGTGGGTTGTTCAGCGCAGAACTGCCTGGCCGCGGTCGGGTCACTCGTGATCAGGGTTGCCGGAACCGTGAGCCCTACGCGTGTCGCCGCGGCCAATTGCGCGGGCTTGTACTCGGCCCGCGCGCGCGATGGCTTGCGGATGACTGAGGTACAGGCACCCCGACAGGGCACCGAGCACGCCACCGAGCCCGCGCCGGTTCTCCTGGGCCGCGAAGCGGGCTGCCTGGTCCCCGCTGTCCGCCGGGTAGGGGCTCGGACGGCGGTGGTACAGCGCACGTACGGCGGCCAAGTCGGCCGTACGCTCCCCGACTGTGAGCCGCCCGCTCCACCCCGTCACTCCGGTACGCGCGGCGAGTGTCGCGGAAGCGGGAAAGTCCCGCCCGGGGTCGAACCGGAGGACGGGTACGCGGCGCCGGTTCAGTTCCGCGATGACCAGGTCAGCGGTGGCGTCCTCGTACTGCGTGCAGACCGGCACCGGCCGTTCGTCCATGGCGCTGCTTCCTAGTCCTGTGTCGCGTCATGCCCGGAGTCGGCGTCCAGCTTGCCGTCCTTGCCGACTTGTGTGGGCGGGTAGGTGTTCACGGACGTGCCGTGCTTCCCGAGTTCGGCCGGCGTCATCTCCCCGTCCGCGCCGGTCCAGCGGCCGGTCTGCGTGGCCGGGTCGATGCCCGCGTACCGCCAGGGGGCAGGGGGACCGTTGCGCAACGGAGCCATCCGGCGCAGGCCCCACGGAGCCCGCTCGATCGTCTCCGTACCCGCGGTCTGTGCTTGCGAGTCTCCTCCTGGGCCGCTGTGTTGCTGACCGGGATGCGTACTGTGCCCCGGCAGGCGCTCGACAGCAGGGGTACGCATCACGCCGTGCCCCCGTCCGCCCGCACCAGTTCCCCCGCGGGCCGCACAACCGCGTAGTCACCGAAGTTCCGGCGGTAGCGCCGATGGCCCGTGTCCTGGGTGTGCTTGCGCTGCCATTCCTCCACCGGGCCGGGGGCGCCCTGCGTGCCGGATCGTGCGCCGCAGTCCGCGTCGTCACCGGACACGCACCGGGCTTCGTACTCCGGTTCCGCCGTCTCGTCCTGCTCGATCGTGAACGGGACGTAGCGGAACACGCGCCGGGTCACAGGACCGCCCCCTTTCCGCTGCGCACCGGGTCCATGACGTGCAGGAAACCCCCTGCCTTCTCGATCTGACGCGCGACCTCGTCGTACTCCTGCGGAACCGGCGAGATCATCGCCCGCCACGCTGTGAGCACCGCGCCCGCCTCGCCGGACGTGAGGCGCTCGACGGCCCGCCCGAGGCCGGGGCGCCCGTGCGGCGGGAGCAGCCCGGCGTACTCCTCGATCACCTCCGTGATCTCCCAGCCGAACGCCTGCGCGTACTGCGTGCACTCCTCACGGGGCGCCGCGATGTTCGTGCGGGCGGCGCCGCACAGGTAGATCACGCAGCGGAATCGCTCTATCCCAGCGGCCCGGGCCCCCGGTTCGTCGCCGCCGCCCGGCCCGACCCCCGCCGCCGCGTCCGCGAGCGTTCGGCGCCGCCGCAGCTCACCCTCGGTGCGGTGGATTCCGGGCCGCCGCTGCCCCTGCTGTCCGCTGTTGTCGACTCCGACCATGCGGAAATCGTGCCCGACCGGTCACCCAGAGTGAAGTGATGAGGCGTACGACCGGGCCAGGTTGTCAGGCCCCAACTCGTACGCTCCGTAGGGCTCATGCGATCAGGGGCACGCCGATCAGCTCGCTGATGGTGCGCACGCGTGCCGTCGACACCTTCGCGAGGCGCTGCCCGATCACGCCGGGCAGCGCCTGGTGCCTGACCCACTCCGGGGCGTCGAGGCCCACCTCGATCAGGGTGTCTCCGGCCTGGTCGTGCAGCCCCGCCGCGCACTGCGCGAGGGCGACGTCGAGTTTGTAGCGGTTGCGCGCGACCTTCGACATGGAGTCGGGGAGTTGTTTCATGTCGGGCTGACCGGCGAGTTCGAGCGCGCGGCCGTAGTTCTTCAGCGCGACGTGGATCCCCACTGCCTCCGTCTTGGCCGCCGTGGGGCCGAAGCTGGTTCCGTACAGCTTCTCCTCCCTTCCGAGCCGCGCCGCAGCAGCATGCGCCTGGGAGAGGTAGTCGTCGGCCGCGCTCTCGTCCTCGCGCCTCGACGCCGCCACCGCGGCGGAGATCATCAGGCGCCCGTACGCGAGAAGTTGCGGACGGGACCCGCTGCTGAACGACGGCTCGATCGCCAGTGCCGCACGCTCGGCCACGGCCACGGCACGGGGCAACTTGGCGCCGCGCAGGTAGATCCACGACAGCGTGGACTCGAGCAGTGCCGTCATCACGGGATCGTCGACGTCCTGCGCCAGGTGCTTCGCCGACGTGAGCGCGCTGAGGGCGAGGTCTCGTTGCCCGAATCCGTTGGAGCACGAGGCTGCCACACGGTAGGTGCTGGCCAGGATGGACCCCAGTCGCTCCCGCTCGCTGCCGGTGGCCCCGGCGTACCGCACCTGCCCCTCCATGAGGACCTTTGAGGCGTAACTGCTCAGCTTCGCCGTGTCACTCGCCCAGAAGGCGTCCCACGCGCGGTGTCGGGCGACCCCCAACTCCTCGACGGTGCTCGGGTCCTCGATGCCCCCCCACTCGCCAAGGGCGCTCTCGTGCACGGCATCGGAGAGTTGACGCAGGGCAGCGCGGTCGCCTTGGCGCATGCCCCGGCGCGGGGCCTGCTGCCCAAGGATCACGGACACGTCCGCGTTCAGCGCGTGGGCGAGCCGGAGGAGCGAGCCCACGGACAGCTCGCCCCGGCCCTGCTCGGCCTTCTGCACCAGCGCCAGCGACACACCCGCCGCGTCGGCAAGGCCCTGCTGTGTCAGATCGGAGCCCCGCAAGTGCTTGATGCGCCTGCCGGTCGTCAATTCGGCCCAGTTGCTCACGGTCACCCCAGTGCGCTCGCTCAGGCTGGTGCACTCCGATGGTAAGTCCCGGCTCAGGGACCCGTCTTCGCCTTGCCCCGCCCCACCTGCGTCCGCACCGCACCCATGCTCGCCGCGATGACCAGGGTGATCGCCAGGGACTCCGTGAGGGTCAGGGACTGGTCGAGTACGAGGAAGCCCGCGACGGCGGCGATGGCCGGTTCCAGGCTCATCATGACGGCGAAGGTGGACGCGGGCAGGCGGCGCAGGGCGAGGAGTTCGAGGGTGTAGGGGAGAACGGAGGACATGATCGCCACGGCTGCGGCGAGGCCGAGGGTGCTGGGGACCGTCAGTTTCGAGCCGGATTCCACGATGCCCAGGGGCAGGACGAGGACCGCGGCGAACGCCATGGCGAGGGCGAGGCCGTCCGCTTGGGGGAAGCGGCGGCCCGCGCGGGCGCTGAAGACGATGTACGTCGCCCACATCGCGCCGGCGGCCAGCGCGTAGGCGACGCCGACCTTGTCAAGCGCGCCGAAGCCGCCCGCCCCGCCCCCGCCGAGGAGGAAGACACCGCAGAGGGCGAGGCCCGCCCAGACCACGTTCACCGCGCGGCGCGACGCGATGACGGACAGGGCCAGGGGGCCGAGGACCTCCAGGGTCACGGCCGGGCCCAGGGGGATGCGGGCCACGGACTGGTAGAAGAGGCCGTTCATCGCGGCGAGGGTCGCGCCGAACGCCACCACCGTGCCCCAGTCCGCCCGCGAGTGCCCGCGAAGCCGGGGGCGGCACACGGCGAGCAGGACGAGGGCGGCGAACAGCAGGCGCAGCGTGACGACGCCGAGGGCGCCCGCCCGCGGCATCAGGCTCACCGCGACCGCACCGCCGAACTGCACCGACACACAGCCCGCGAGGACGAGGCCGACAGGCCCGAGGACGGCGCGGCGCCCACTCCCGGACGCCGCAGCCCCCGCCGCGCCCCCAGCCCCCGCCGCGCCCCCAGCCTCCGCCGCGCCCGCGGCCTCCGGTGCCACCACCGTGGCCGGTGCCTCCACGGCCGCCGGGGCACCCGCCACACCGCCGTAGCCACCCTGAGCCGCAGCCCCAGCCCCAGCCCCAGGTGCAGGTGCGGATCCGGCCGCGTCCGCTCCGTCCGTACGCGAGTTGTTCACGCCAGGCCTTTCCCGCCGCCGCCACCGCGACAGCCCCTCGTACAGTCCACCTTGGTCCAACTTCCCTTAGTCCAACTTCATGGACTCCATCGTCCAAGGTAATGGACTGCCGCGGTGAGGCGAAACCCGTTACTCAGTCGCCGCCCAGCGCCTCCGCCAGGACCTCGGCCAGGTGCCGTCCCCGCACGCCCCCGAGCTGTTCGAGCTGAGTACGGCAGGAGAAGCCGTCCGCCAGGACCGCCGCGCCCGCGGGGGCCCGCCGGACCGCGGGCAGGAGCTGGTCCTCCGCGCAGGCCGCCGACACGTCGTGGTGCCCCTTCTCGAAGCCGAAGTTCCCCGCGAGACCGCAGCAGCCGCCGCTGAGTTCGCCGTCCAGGCCCGCCCTCGCGCGCAGCCTGCGTTCGGCCGCGTCACCGAGGACGGCGTGCTGGTGGCAGTGGGTCTGGCCGACGACGGGTCGGTCGACGCGCGGCGGCCGCCAGTCCGGTGCGTACTCCTCCAAGGTCTGCGCGAAGGTGCGGACGGACGCGGCGAGCACGCGCGCGTGCGGGTCGTCGGGCGCCGCGAGCTCCACCAGGTCCGTCTTCAGCGCGGCCGCGCAGCTCGGTTCGAGGACGACGACGGGTGTGCCCGCCGCAAGGAGCGGACGCATCAGCTCAAGCGTGCGGCGCTGCACCGCGCGGGCGTGGTCGAGCTGGCCCGTGGAGACATAGGTGAGGCCACAGCACACACCCTTCGGCGGCAGCAGGACCGTCAGGCCCGCGGCTTCCAGGACGCGTACGGCGGCGCGTGCGACGGACGGTGCGAGGTGGTCGGTGAAGGTGTCGGGCCACAGGACCACCGCCGGGCCGCCGGGGCCGCCGCCGCTCCCCGGCCTCGCGTTCCACCACTGCCGGAACGTCCGCGGCGCCACCCGCGGCAGCGGTCGCCGCGGCTCGATGCCACCGAGGCGCTTCGCGAGCGCGGCCAGCGGCGGAACGGACGCGAGCAGGTTGACGAGCCGGGCGGTGCGGGTCGCGGCGACGGCCCGCAGCCAGCGCGGGAGGCGGCCCATGGCGTAGTGCGCGGCGGGCCTGCGCCGCCCTGCGTAGTGGTGGTGCAGGAACTCGGCCTTGTACGTGGCCATGTCGACGCCGACCGGGCAGTCCGAGCGGCAGCCCTTGCAGGACAGACACAGGTCGAGCGCGTCCCGCACCTCGGTGGAGCGCCACCCGTCCTCGACGATCTCCCCGGCCAGCATCTCGTGCAGGAGCCGGGCCCGGCCACGCGTGGAGTGCTCCTCCTCGCCGGTGGCGCGGAAGGAGGGGCACATCACACCGCCCCCCGACGTCGCGCTCCGCGTACGGCACTTGGCGACGCCCACGCATCTGCGGACGGCCGCGGCGAAGTCCCCGCCGTCGTGCGGGTAGCCGAAGGTGACGTCGACGGGTTCGCGGGGCAGGGGCGCGAAACGGAGGTTGGCGTCGAGGGGGGCCGGGCGGGCGAGGATGCCGGGGTTGAGGATGCCCGCGGGGTCCCAGAGGTCCTTGACGCGTGCGAAGAGCCCCACCAGCTCGGGCCCGTACATCTTCGGCAGCAGCTCCGCGCGGGCCTGACCGTCGCCGTGTTCGCCGGACAGCGAACCGCCGTGGGCGACGACGAGTCCTGCCAGGTCCTCGGAGAAGCGCCGGAAGCGGGCCACACCCGGACCCGTCAGGAGGTCGAAGTCGATGCGTACGTGGATACAGCCGTCGCCGAAGTGCCCGTACGGGGTGCCACGCAGGCCGTGTTCGGCCAACAGGGCGCGGAAGTCCCGCAGATAGGGGCCGAGCCGGGCGGGCGGCACGGCGCAGTCCTCCCAGCCGGGCCAGGCCTCGCTGCCGTCCGGCATCCGGGTGGCCGTGCCGGACGCGTCCTCGCGCACCCGCCACAGTGCGCGCTGCCGCGCCCGGTCCACCACGACGTCGGCGTCGAGGCAGTCCGCGGCGCGCACGATCGCGGTGGCGTGCGCCCGCGCCTCGGCGGTCGTCGCGCCGCCCGTCTCCACGAACAGCCAGGCGGCGCCCTTGGGCAGACCGCGCGTGTCCCGTACGAGGTCGGCGGCCATGCCCTCGACGGTGAGGGGGTGGTGCGGGAGCAGGCCCGGGGCTGCTTCGGCCGCGGCGCTCTCGTCGGCGTACCCGAGGACGGCGAGGGCGCGGGCCCGGGGGGCCTCGACGAGGCGGACCGTGGCCTCCGTGAGGACGCCGAGGGTGCCTTCGCTGCCGCAGAAGAGGCGGGTGAGGTCGGGGCCGCGCTCGGGGAGCAGGGCGTCGAGGGCATAGCCGGAGATACGGCGCGGCAGGTCGGGGAAGCCGGTGCGCAGCAGGGCCAGGTCGGCCTCGACCAGGGCCTTGAGGCCGGTGGGGGCGCCGGTCCAGGTGCCGGGGCGGAGGGTGCGGGGGCCCAGGGCGCGGGGGCCCAGGGCGCGGGGCTTGCCGCCGTCGCCGTCGATGTCGCCGTCGGTGTCCTTCGTCGTCACGACCGTCAGTTCGTGGACGTTGTCGGCGGTCGTGCCCCAGGCCACGGAGTGGGAGCCGCAGGAGTTGTTGCCGATCATGCCGCCGAGGGTGCAGCGGCTGTGGGTGGAGGGGTCGGGGCCGAAGGTGAGGCCGTGCGGCGCGGCGGTGCTCCGCAGGGTGTCCAGGACCAGGCCGGGCTGCACTCGGGCCGTGCGGGCCTCGGGGTCCAGGTCGATCAGCTTGTTCATGTGCCGGGTGAAGTCGAGGACCACGCCGGTTCCTGTCGCCTGGCCTGCGATGGAGGTGGCGGCGCCTCTCGGTACGACGGGGGTGTCGTGGTCCCGGCAGACGGTGAGGGCCGCGGTCACGTCCGCCGGGTCGCGCGGGGCGACCGTTCCTCGCGGGACGCGGCGGTAGTTGGACGCGTCCATGGTCGCCAGTGCGCGGGCCGTCCTCGTGAAGTCCACGTCCCCCCGTACTGCTCGGCGCAAGGCCTGCTCCAGGTCGTCGCTTCCGTTACCCATGCTCAGAAGGCTGCCCCGCGCGGCACCTGTCCTCACCGCCACTATGAACGGCACCGGAAGCCGGGGACTGTGCCCACCCGTCCCACCCTGCGGGACGATTGCCCACAGCGGGAGCGGGAACGGGGGGTAACGGGTGAGTGGGTGGGCAAGGCCCCGCGCGGAGCGCGGGGGAAACCGGCCACCGGAGGGACAGAGGACCTGGGCGTCTCGCGGGGTGGACGAGGGGCGCCCCGGGCGACCGGGAGAGGCTAGGCTCAGCCCGTGGCTGAGATCCGGATTCCCGCTGACATCAAGCCCGCCGACGGCCGTTTCGGCGCGGGCCCCTCCAAGGTGCGGACGGAGGCCCTCGACGCCCTGGCCGCCACCGGCACCTCCCTGCTCGGCACCTCCCACCGCCAGGCGCCGGTGAAGAACCTCGTGGGCCGCGTCCGCGAGGGCGTACGCGAACTGTTCCAGTTCCCCGAGGGCTACGAGGTGGTACTCGGCAACGGCGGCTCCACCGCGTTCTGGGACATCGCCACTCATGGCCTGATCGAGAACAAGTCGCAGCACCTCACCTTCGGCGAGTTCAGCTCCAAGTTCGCGAAGGCGGCCAAGCTCGCCCCCTGGCTCGCGGAGCCGACCGTCATCTCCGCCGAGCCGGGCACGCACCCCACCCCCGAGGCCGAGCAGGGCGTGGACGTCTACGCCCTCACCCACAACGAGACCTCCACCGGCGTGGCCGCCCCCATCGAACGGGTGGCGGGCGCCGACGAGAACGCCCTGGTCCTCGTGGACGCCACCTCCGGCGCGGGCGGCCTGCCCGTCGACATCGCGCAGAGCGACGTCTACTACTTCGCCCCGCAGAAGTCCTTCGCGTCGGACGGCGGCCTGTGGGTGGCCGCGTTCTCCCCGGCCGCCATCGAGCGCGCGGAGCGCGTGCACGCGAGCGGGCGGCACGTACCGGAGTTCTTCAGCCTGCCGACGGCGATCGACAACTCCCGCAAGAACCAGACGTACAACACCCCCGCCCTCGCCACCCTGTTCCTGCTCGGCGAGCAGTTGGACTGGATCAACGGCCAGGGCGGTCTCGACTGGTCGGTGCGCCGCACGGCGACGTCCGCGCGCACGCTCTACAACTGGGCGGAGGAGTCGAAGTACGCGACGCCGTTCGTCGCGGACCCGGCCCAGCGCTCGCAAGTCATCGGCACCATCGACTTCGCCGACGAGATCGACGCGGCCGCCGTCGCCAAGGTCCTGCGCGCCAACGGCATCGTGGACACCGAGCCGTACCGCAAGCTGGGCCGCAACCAGTTGCGCGTCGCGATGTTCCCGGCGGTCGACCCGAAGGACGTCGAGGCGCTCACCAAGTGCGTCGACTATGTGATCGAGCAGCTCTGACGGTCAGTACGGGTACGAGGACGAATACAGGTACGGGGACGGGCCCGGGTACGCAGCGCGCGTACCCGGGCCCGTCCCCGTACCCCTACACCCCCTACAGGGCACACCGCGTCAGCGGCTCAGGCGCTTGAACCTCCGTACCGCGAGCGGCAGGAACACCGCCGTCACCACCAGCGGCCACACCACCCCCATCAGCACCGCGTTCTGCTCCACCCAGCTCGACCCGCCCGCGCCCGGGTTGCCGAAGAGCTCGCGGGCCGCCGTACCCGTGGACGACACCGGGTTCCAGGCGGCGATCGGCGCCAGCCAGTCCGGCATCAGGGACGGTGCCACGAACACGCTGGAGATCATGGTGAGCGGGAACGCGACGGCGTAGAGGCCGCCCGCCGCCTCCGGGGTCGGCACCACCAGGCCGAGCCAGACGCCCACCCAGATCAGGCTGAAGCGGAGCAGGAGGAGCAGCGCGAACGCGGCGATCGCGTTCAGGACGCCGTTGTCCGGGCGCCAGCCGATCGCGACGGCCGTCAGCGCGAGGATCGTCAACTCCGCGCAGGCCACGACGATGTCGGAGAGGCCGCGCCCCGCCGACACCGCGGAGGGCGCCATGGGCATGGAGCGGAAGCGGTCGATGACGCCCTTGGAGGCGTCCGTGACGACGCCCATCGCGGTGTTCATGAAGCCGAAGGCCATCGTCATCACGAACATGCCTGGCATCAGGAAGTCCTTGTAGTCGCCCTCGCCGCCCGGCACCTTCATCGCCTCGCCGAAGACGAAGCCGTACAGGAGCACGCTGATGATGGGGAAGCCGAGCTGCCAGGCGATGTTGATGGGCTGGCGCCGGAAGTGCGTGAGGTAGCGGCGGGTGATGTTGAGGGTGTCGGCGACCGCCCAGTAGGCCCGCCCGTGCGGTACGGGGGTCACCGGCGCGATCCCGCCGGTCGTTGTGACGTCACTCATGCCGCGGCTCCCGTCTCGTCGCCCGCGGACTCCTCCGCGGGCCTGTCCCCCGTGAGCCGCAGGAACACGTCGTCCAGGCTCGGCCGTCGCAGGCCGATGTCCTCCACGGCGATGCCCTCGTCCTGGAGGGTGCGGGCGACGTCGGTGAGCGCCGCCACGCGGTCGGTGACCGCGGCCTGCACGCGGCGCTCCGCGTCGACCGTCTCCGGCTCGCCGTCCGCGACCCGCGCGACGGCCTTCACCACGGCCGGCAGGTCCGCGGCCTCGGTGACCACGACTTCCAGATGACTGCTGCCGACGGTCGCCTTCAGGCCGTCGGGGGTGTCGTCGGCGATGGCCCGGCCCTGGTCGATGACGGTGATGCGGGAGGCGAGCCTGTCGGCCTCCTCCAGATACTGCGTGGTGAGCAGAACGCTCGTTCCACTCGCCACCAGGGACCGTACGGACTCCCAGACCTCGCTGCGGCTGCGCGGGTCGAGGCCGGTCGTCGGCTCGTCCAGGAACAGCACGGACGGGGCGAGGATCATCGAGGCGGCGAGGTCGAGGCGGCGCCGCATGCCGCCGCTGTACTGGCCCGCGCCCTTGTCGGCGGCGGCCGTCAGGTCGAACTGCTCCAGGAGTTCCGCCGCGCGCCGAGCCGCCTGCCCGCCGCCGAGGTGGAAGAGGCGGCCGAACATCTCCAGGTTCTGCCGCCCGGTGAGGATCTCGTCCACCGCCGCGTACTGACCGGTGAGGCCGATGCGGCCGCGGACGGCGCGGGCGTCGCGCACGACGTCCACCCCGCCCACCTCGGCCCGGCCGCCGTCGAGCCTGAGCAGCGTCGCGAGGATGCGCACCGCCGTGGTCTTGCCCGCGCCGTTCGGGCCGAGCAGGCCGTGCACCGTGCCGTGTTCCACGGTCAGGTCGAAGCCGTCAAGGGCCCGCTTGTCGCCGTATCTCTTCACCAGGCCACGGGCCCGGACCGCGTGTTCTGCGCTGTTCACTGCCCCTCCAGGAACTGAGTACACCATGCACCTGAGTACACCGTACCCAATAGAGAGTACACCGTACCCAGTTTCCGTCCAAGGGCTTATCGTGAGAGCCATGGCGACCTCGGAGACCAGCGGCAGCGGCGATGTCACACGCAGCCTGGAACTGTTGTGGGGCAGCGGCGAGCGCCCCACACGCGGGCCCAAACCCGCCCTGACCCTGGAGCGGATCACCGAGGCCGCCGTGCGCCTCGCGGACGCCGAGGGCATCGCCGCGGTCTCCATGCGCCGTCTGTCGACCGAGCTGGGCACGGGCACGATGTCGCTGTACCGCTACGTCCCCGGCAAGGCCGAGCTGCTCGACCTGATGCTCAATCACGTGCAGGCGCCCACCGACGACGAGGAGTCCTTCCGCGGCGGCTGGCGCGCGGCCGTGGAGGCGTACGGACGCGAGACCCTCCAGCAGTACCGCGACCACCCCTGGCTGCTCCAGGTCAACCAGACGCGGCCGGTGCTCGGCCCCAGCGCGCTCGGCGGTCTGGAGAAGCTCCTGACGTACATCAAGCCGATGGGCCTGAGCGACCCCGAGTTGATCTCGGTCCTCGTGATGGTCGAGGGGTACGTGTCCGGGGTCGCGCGCACCCAGGTGCAGGCGGCGCAGGCCGCCAAGGAGTCGCAACTGTCGGACGAGGCGTTCTGGCAGGCGCAGCTCCCGGTCCTGGAGCGGGCCATGGAGAGCGGCCGCTATCCGCTGATCGCGGGGCTCTCCGAGGACGCGTTCGGCATGGACTTCGATCACTTCGAGTTCGGGCTGCAGCGCCTTCTGGACGGGCTCGACGTGCTGGTGGCGGAGCGCGCGCGGGAAGCAGGGCCCGAGGTCACGTCGTAGCGCCAGAACGGCCGCACGAGCAGCGCGCCCGCCATGACCACGACCACGCAGAGCAGTGCGCTGCCCGACCACGCGACGCCGAGGCCGGTGGCGGTGGCCATGGCACCGGCACGCAGGTCCCCGAGGCGCGGCCCGCCCGCGACGACGACGGTGAAGACGCCCTGGAGCCGGCCGCGCATCGCGTCGGGTGCGTAGGTCTGGAGGATCGTCTGGCGGTAGACCGCGCTGACGAGGTCCGCAGCCCCGGCCAGGGCGAGGAGGGCCGCGGCGGCGGCGAGGTGGTGGACGGTGCCCGCGAGCGCGACGGCCGCGGCCCAGGCGGTGACGGCCAGGGCGAGCGCCCGGCCCTGGCGGCGTACGCGTCCGATCCAGCCGCTGAAGAGGCCCGCGACGACGGAGCCGACGGCGATGGCCGAGTACAGCAGCCCCACCCCGCCGCCGAAGCGGACGTGCGCCGCTTCCGGGAACAGCGCCGTGGGCATGGCGAGCGTCATCGCCGCGATGTCGACCGCGAAGGACATCCAGAGCACCGGGGCGGCGGCGATGAACCGCAGCCCGTCGAAGACCTGGCGCAGTCCGCCGGGCCGGGAGGCGGATCCTCCGGCCGGTTTGACCGGGGGCAGGCGGACGGCCGAGTACAGGAGCAGGGAGAACAGCACGGCGTCGGCCGCGTACGCCCAGCAGTAGCCGTTCGGGAGGCCGATCAGGAGGCCCGCCACGAGGGGCCCCGCGACCTGCCCGACGTTGCCCGCGGTGAAGTACAGGGTGTTCGCCGCGGGCACCAGGTCCGGGGCCACCACCCGGGGGATGATCGCGCCCCGGGCGGCGGACGACACCGCGAACGCGCCGGCCTGGACGGCGACGAGGCCGAGGATCAGCGGGACCGAGCGCACATCGGCGAGCGCCTGGACCAGCAGGGCGAGCGTGGTCGCCCACGTGACGAACGCCGACGCCAGATACAGCACCCGCCGGTCGAACCGGTCGGCGAGTGCGCCGCCGTACAGGCCGAACACCACCAGGGGCACGAGCCCGGCGAGGCCCGTGAGGCCCACGGCGAGCGACGACCGCGACAGCGCGTACACCTGCACCGGGATGGTGACGGCGGTGACCATGGTGCCGACGTACGCCGCGCTCTGCCCGAGGAGCAGACGCCGGAAGACGGGGTCGGCCAGCGGGCGGGTGTCGAGGGCGACGCCACGCAGCCCGGCGGCGAGCCGGGACTTCAGGGGTGGAGGCGTGGGCGTCGGCGGGGGCGGGGGCGTCGGTGCGGGCATGGCGACCACGCTGGCAGAGCCCCGCCGTGCCCCGCTTCCGTTAATCTGCCGTCGTATGTCGCAGAACGGACAAGGTGTGGGTGTGGTGGGCACCGAGTCGGCCGCGGAACTCGGGACGGTGGCGGCGGAGCCCTGGAGCACGACGCACGACCACCTCGCGGGCGAGGTCATCGGCCGCCACCGGCACGACTGCCACCAGCTCCTCTACGTCAGTGCCGGGGTGCTCGCGGTGCGGACGGGCGAGGCGTCCTTCGTGGCGTCCAGCGCGCGGGCCGTCTGGATCCCCGCGGGCGTCTGGCACGAGCACCGGGTGCACGGGCACAGCTCCGTGCACACGCTCGCCTTCGCCGTCGACGACGTGCTCGTGCGGTCCGCGGGTCCGGTCGTGGTGGCCGTGGACGCCCTGGTCCGCGAGCTGGTCATCGCGTGCAGCGAACCGTCCCTGCCGCGCCCCGAGGCCCGCAGGCTGCGCGCCGTGCTGCGGGACCGGCTGCGCCGGGCCCTGGTGGAACCGCTGGCGCTGCCCGCCCCCGACAACCCGCTGCTGCGGCGGGCGTGCGCCCTTGTGACCGACGATCTGCGGCAGCCGCGCACGGCCGCCTGGCTGGCCAGGAGCGTGGGCGTGAGCGAGCGCACGCTGGCCCGTCTTTTCCGGACGGAGTTCGGCATGACGTATCCGCAGTGGCGGACGAACGTCCGGGTCTTTCGCGCGATGGTGCTGCTCGCGGAGGGGGCGAGCGTCAGCGCGGCGGGGCGGGCGTGCGGGTGGGCGACGACCAGTGCGTTCATCGACACGTTCAGCCGCACGATGGGGCGTACGCCGGGAACGTACCGCCTCGGACGCTGAACGCACCCCGGCTGCTGGAGGGACTGTCCCCCCGTGCTGGCGGGACTGTCCCCCCGTACTGGAGGGACTGTTTCCCGCACTGGAGGGAGTTTCTCGCACTGGAGGGAGCTTCCCGCTCTGGAGGGAGCTTCCCGCACTGGAGGGAGCTTCCCGTACTGGAGGGACTATCCCCCCGAACGCCGGAACAACCGCTTCAGGCCGAGGACGGCCAGCAGCGCGGCACCCGCCACGAGGATGCCCTTCTTGTAGTTGCCGCTGATCCCTTCGTTTCCTCCGTCGCTGTCGCCGCCCGCGTCGTCCCCCGCCCCGGCGGGCCGCCCCGCGCCCTTGACGTCGACCGGCTCGACGTCGCCGGCCTGGCCCTCGGTGCCGTACATCAGCCGAGTGCCGTCCGGGCTGTAGGCGACGGACTCGCCCTGGCGCTGAAGCGGAACGCTCAGCCGCCCCTCGCGCTTGATCTTCCCCGCGCCCTCCCAGCGGAAGGCGACACCGCCGAAGTAGCCGCGCAGGGCGAGCTGTTTGCCGTTGGGTGAGAAGGCGCCGTCGGTGACCCACAGGTCGGTGGCGGCGACACGCTTGAAGATGTTGGGCCTGGAGGTCGACATCCGCGCGATCGGCGGCCCTTCGTACAGGCTGCCGCCGTCCTCCTTCTTGTCCGCGATGTAGACGCGCCCGGTCTTCGGGTGGACCATCAGGGCCTCGGCGTCGCGCGGCCCGTCGGAATACTTCACGACGTACTGCGTGGCACGGATCTTCTGGTCCTTCAGCTCCTTGGGCTCGGGCAGCTTGTAGACCCACACGAAGGACCACTTGCCGCCGAGGTTGTCGCCGATGTCGCCGACGTAAAGATCGCCGTCGGGGCCCATGGAGATCGCCTCGACATCCCGCGGCGTTCCGACACCGGTCATCGTGATCGTGGCGACGGTCTTGCCTGTCCTGCTGTCGACCGCGTACAGGAAGGCGCCCTTGTCCTGGTCGTTGTGGGTCCAGTAGACGCCGGGGTGCGCGCGGGACGCGACGAGTCCGCTGGACTCGGTGATGCGGGGGTCCTCGATGGTGAACCCGTCGTTGCCGGGCTTGCCGTCGGCGTGGGCCGCGGGGGCGGTCAGGGCGAGCACCGTGCACAGGGCGACGGCGGTGGCGGCACCGGGGACGACCGGCGGAAGCGAGCGCATGGCGTCAAGCGTGCCATCCGCGCGGCGGCTGCGACCGGATGATCGCGGGGCGTGCTCATCCTCACACCCGGCGGGGCGTTCGGACCCCTGCCGCGCACGCGATGATGAGCGGATGCTCAGGTTCATGTTCGTCGGCGACTCGATGACCATCGGCAGCGCCGGGGAGCACACCTGGCGCTACTGGATGTGGCGGCACCTGTGCGCCGCGTACGGCGCCCCGTTCAAGATCGTCGGCCCGCGGGAGGCCATGCACGACAAGGCCACGGACGACGCGACGTCCTACGAGTACGCCCAACCGGACTTCCCGAGGCGGCACTTGGCGGGGTGGGGCGAGGGCTGGTCGCACCTGACCCCGCTGATCGCCGACGCCGTCAGCGCGCACCGCGCGGACGTCCTCCTGGTCTCCCTCGGCCTGATCGACCTCGGCTTCTACACCAACGCCGAGCAGACCGCGCAGAACGTACGCCGCTTCGTCGCCGAGGCCCGTTCCGCCAACCCGCGGATCGCCGTCGCCGTCCTGCCGGTGATACCGAACATCCGCGCCGACACGGAGCCCGCCTTCGCGAGCGAGGTCACCCGCTTCAACGAACTCCTGGCCAAGACGGTCGCCGACCTGGACACGTCCTCCTCCGCCCTCCTCCTGGCCTCGCCACCGCCCGCGTACGACATCCACCTGGACACGTACGACGGCACCCACCCCAACGAACAGGGCGAACGGAAGCTGGCGGCGGCGTTCGCGGGGGCGATGTGGGAGGCGTGGGATCTGGGCGGCCCACCGGAGCTCTAGGCTCCGCCCCCCGCTCCGGATCCATCGCTCGGCGCGGGTCCCTCTTGCGGGCGATCGCTTCCTGCCGGAGGCCGACGTCCACGCCTTCGCCGTCGAACTGGTCGACACGATGCGCTCCGCCGACTCCGTCGGCAACAGCGCAGCCGTCGCCCGACTCCTCAGCTTGTTCTTTAAGCTCTGGGCCTCTGGGGTGACGTGCTCGATCATGGGTGAATGACTGCCTTCTACCATGTGTGCTTCGTGGTCCCGGATATCGAGCAGGCGATGCAGGACCTTCGGTATG
>NZ_JOAP01000056.1 GCF_000720475.1 Streptomyces aureocirculatus | reverse complement strand
GCACCTCGACAGCTGTATCGGTCGGCGGAACCACACGAGCATGCCCGTCGATCTTGCTGCCGCACCGGGAAACTCCAAGATTCCCGACAGAGTCAAGCTCAGGGGATTGGTCGGTCGCGCTCGATGCTGGCGGCGAACGCCGCGGCCTGACGGACGCAGTCGGCGGCATCCTTGGTGATCTCCGAGCCGCTGAAGCGCACGATCCGCCAGCCGTCAAGTTCGAGTTCGCGCTGCCTGGCCCGGTCTCGGGTGAAGGCTTCGGGACTGGAGTGCCATGCGTACCCGTCGAGTTCGATGCCGATCTTCTGTTTGGGCAGAGCGAAGTCGATGCGGTACCGACCGCCGAAGACTGGGTGCTGAGCCTCCAGGCAGCGAATTCCCCAAGGACACCGGTACCCGGCCCCGCAAGACCGCAAATTCTGCACCACCCTTGCTCACCACGGCGACGGCGCCCGCCCCCTCCCTTCGCCTACACTGCCCGCGCTCTCACCTATGACACCAACGCCCTCACTCGTGAAATCAGCTCCCCCCCGCCGCCCACTGCAGTCTCGGCCCAGTCCGAAGCGCCCGCCACCGAGGAGACCGACGAAGCCGTTAGCTCCATGCCCTCCCTCGAGGAACCGCTAACCCCTGAGACACTGATGACCCGTGTCGAAGAACGGATCCGTGGCCTGCACGCGGCCTCCGCCGAAGTCGGCGAACTCCTCGGCCACCTCGCGGACCAGAGCCGGGCGGCGTCTCTCGCCCAACCTATCGGCCGACAGCAGGCCGATAGGACCGTGCGCCTCCTGAACCAGACGCTATCCAGGTTGCGCAGACTGCCCGAGCTGATGGAGGAGATGACGGAACCCGTCTGACGCACTTCGTCCGGCGGGGCCGACCTGGAATGGGACGGCGAGCGTCGAGGACGCTGCCGAGGCGTTCAGCTTGTCGAGATCGAAGAGCTATCACCTCGTTCGCCGAGGAGCATTCCCATGCCGCGCGCTACCGATAGGCCGCCCCGCCCGCGTTGTCACCGCCTCGCTCCTCCGCGTACAAGCCCCAATCCGTCATGGCCAACTGCACGACGACGCCCCGCCGCGGCAAGCCAGCGGGGCGTCGTCGTATCAGGTCCCGTCTACGCAGGGCTCCCGCCGGAGCAAGCCGACGGGGGGCCTCATGTGTCACGGACGATCACAAGCGTGTCACCAACCCCGCGGACGCACTCACGTAACAAGGCCCTGACCTGGACTACGCGCTCACGCTGGACCAACTGGACGCCCCTGGACGGTTTCTACGACATGTGCCATGTGGTGCCGCAGCCCACTCGCTAGCACCACGTACCACTCATCAAGATCCGGACCAGGTGCGGACCGAATCAGCCTGGCACTCGGCGTTTCCATTCTTTGTCGCAGGTCAGGAGCGACGTGCTGATTTCCTGGCGATCCCCGGCCGCTTTGGCGACCCGCTACGTCTCGCCAGTTTTACCAGAAAGGCTGACTGAGCCGCTTACGGGCAGGTACAGTCCGCGCGAAGGCGCGACGGCAACAAGGATCGCCGGAGATTTCAGCATGACCGGCTGAGCCAGCGTCTCACTGGCCGGGCCTTGTCGAGTTTCCACAACTTGAGACCGTGGCCATGCGGGCACCCCCTACTCGCCTTGCCAAGTCAGCATGAGTCCAGGCTCCCGCCGCTGCGGCACCGCCTCTGCACACCCACGACCAGACAGGACGCACACAGAGCACGACCTGATGACTCGTCAGTAAAGTCAGCACTGGGTCAGCAAGAGTCCTACTACAGCCGTCCATACACGCCCACAGGCTGGAATCACGAACGGCGTCAGCGATGCCTCCAGAGGGCGGGAAGGAGGGGCGTTCCGTGGGCATGGCATCCTCCGGTTCCGCCGCCGCCGCACTCGGCCCTTGGCCCCTCTCTCACGACATGATCCCAGCTCAGCGCACCCGCCCCCGCGGCTTCAGCGGCACCGCGGGAAGCGTAGGAGCAGGCAGCGGCCCCCCGTCGTACCCCTTCACCTCACCGAAGCGGGAGCCCGTCATCCAGTCGGCCCGCGCCTGCTCGATCTCCGCCTGCGTGCGCCCGATGAAGTTCCACCACATGATCAGCTCCTCCTCGAACGGCTCGCCGCCGAGGAGCATCAGGCCGGCGTCGGACTCGGCGCGCAGGGGAAGTTCGGTGCGGCCAGCAGCCCAGGTACAGCATGGAGCCGGGGAGGACCGGGACGCCGTCCACGTGGGCCTCGCCCGTCATGGACAGGACGGCGTACTCGAAGTCGGGCCGCAGGGGAAGGCGTGTGTCCGTTCCCTGGGTGAGGGTCAGGTCGGCGCCGACGAGGGGCGTGTAGGTCGTGCCGGGCGACTCGGCGCCGTCCAGGGCGCCGAGGAGGACCTTCGCGCTCAGGCCCGGCGCGGTGACCACCGGCAGGTCCGCGTGGTGCTCGAAGTGCGCCTCGGTGTGCCGGTGGGTGTCCGGCAGGGCGACCCAGAGCTGCGCGCCGTGCAGGAGGCGGGCGTGCGCCTTGGGGCTTTCCTCTGAGTGGGAGATGGCCCGGCCCGACGTCATGAGCCCCAGTTCGCGGGGGCGGATCGTCTGGAGGCTGCCGGTGCTGTCCCGGTGCAGGACCTCGCCCTCGTGCAGCCAGGACACGGTCTGGAGACCCATGTGCGGGTGCGGCGGCACCTGCATGCCGGGCTCGTCGGCGATGTCGTCGGGACCGTAGTGATCGACGAAGCACCAGGCGCCGACCATGCGACGCCCCAGGTTCGGCAGCAGGCGGCGTACCTCGGTCGCCTCGCCCAGCTTCACACGCCGTGGACTGAGGAGTTCCCGCACCGGCTCCGCGACGACGAACCCGCGGCCGCCGCAGAGCGCGGGCACCGCCTCACGATCAAGATTGCTCATGGCGCCCAACTTAGCCCGGGGCCCCCGGAGCGGACAGGGCAACTCCCCGCCCCGGGGCTCCGCGGGCCGGTCAGAGCTCGGAGCCGGTGTCCAGCGTGGCGTAGTACGCGCCCACCTCGTTGAGGTACGCCGGATCCCTCGTCTCGCTGTCGGTGGTGAACTGCGGCGCCTCCTTCACCTGATCCTTGGAGTGACCGACCGTCACCGTGCCCGCCTCGCGGTCGATGCGGGTGACCGCGCCGGCGGGAATGAGCACACTCTTGCCGAAGACCCACACGCCGGTGTCCACCACCAAGTGCTGTCTGCCCAACTGGTCCACGTGCCGGTCCACCTGTCCGATGACTCCGTCCGTCGCCTCGACCGTGAATCCGGTCAGGGACTCCTGCTGCTCGCCTTGGTGACCACTGCCGGGCGGGTAGGCCCAGATGTCGTTCACGGCATGCGCTCCTGGTTCTCGCGGTGTACGCGGTTCGACTCGTTCGGTGTACGCGGTGTGCGGTGCGCCCGGTGTGCGGTGTACGGGGTTTGTGGTGTACGTGGTGTGCGGTGCACGCGGTGTGCGGAGGCGGCCCATTGTCCACCCCGCGCCGCCGCACGCCCGCCGGTGTCCGGCACAACTCCGTTTTCCCGTTCCCGGCGATGCATGCGGCCCCGGGGCGGGCCGCTCCCCGCACCGGTGGCCGCCCGGTCGCGGCACCGTACGGAGGGCATCACCATGGACGGATGGGGAAGAACGGATTCCGCGTCCTGGTGACCGGAGCCACCGGCTACATCGGCGGCCGTCTGGTGCCAGAGCTGCTCGACGCCGGGCACCGCGTGCGCTGCCTCGCCCGCTCCCCGGAGAAGCTGCGCGACCACCCCTGGTCCGGGCGCGCCGACGTCGTCCGCGGCGATGTGACCGACGCGCGGTCCGTGGGCGACGCGATGCGGGACATCGACGTCGCGTACTACCTGGTGCACGCGCTCGGCACCGGCTCGGGTTTCGAGGAGACGGACCGGCGCGCCGCCCGCGTCTTCAGCGAGGCGGCGCACGCCGCCGGGGTCCGCAGGATCGTCTATCTGGGCGGGCTCACCCCAGCGGGGAAGCCGGAGGCGGAGCTGTCCCCGCATCTGCGCTCCCGCGCCGAGGTGGGGCGGATCTTCCTGGACTCGGGCGTCGAGAGCGTCGTGCTGCGCGCCGCGGTCATCATCGGCTCGGGCTCGGCGTCCTTCGAGATGCTGCGCTACCTCACCGAGCGGCTGCCCGTCATGGTCACCCCCAGTTGGGTCCGCACCCGCGTCCAGCCCATCGCCGTACGCGACGTCCTGCGCTACCTGGTGGCCGCCGCCCACCTGCCCGCGGGCCTGAACCGCACCTTCGACATCGGCGGCCCCGACGTCCTCACGTACCGCGACATGATGCGCGCGTACGCCGTGGCCGCGGGCCTGCCGCGGCGGGTCATCCTGCCCGTGCCCGTCCTCAGCCCGACCCTGTCCAGCTACTGGATCGGCCTGGTCACGCCCGTCCCGCACGCCATCGCACGGCCGCTCGCGGAGTCCCTGCGCCACGAGGTGGTGTGCGCGGAACACGACATCGCGAGGTACGTGCCCGACCGGCCCGGACAGCCGCTGACCTGCGCCGCCGCACTGCGCCTTGCCCTGCGGCGCATCCACGAGGCGCAGGTCTCCACCCGCTGGTCCTCCGCCGCCGTGCCGGGCGTACCCAGCGACCCGCTGCCCACGGACCCCGACTGGGCCGGCGGCAGCCTCTACACCGACCGCAGACAGCTCGCCGTGGACGCGTCGCCCGAGGCGCTGTGGCGGGTCATCGAGGGCATCGGGGGTGACAACGGCTGGTACTCCTTCCCGCTGGCCTGGGCGGTGCGCGGCCGGCTCGACCGCCTGCTCGGCGGGGTCGGGCTGCGGCGCGGGCGCAGGGACGCCGCGCAACTGCGGGTCGGGGACTCCCTGGACTTCTGGCGGGTGGAGGAGATCGAACCCGGCCGGCTCCTGCGGCTGCGCGCCGAGATGCGGCTGCCCGGCCTGGCCTGGCTCGAGATGTACGCGGAGCGGGGCGCCGACGGCCGTACGCGGTACCGGCAGCGCGCGCTGTTCCACCCGCACGGGCTGCTCGGGCACGCCTACTGGTGGAGCGTCGCGCCCTTCCACACCGTGGTCTTCGGCGGCATGGCCCGCAACATCGCGCGGGCCGCGACCAGGGAGCCGAAGACCGGGCGGAGCGCCCCCGCCACCTAGGCGGTGGAATATTCAACCACTGGGTCCCGTTGTCGCCGCCGAGGAGGCACACAGTGGAGTTCACCTACTTCGACCACGGCACGCCCGCCGAGCGCTGGGAGCGTGCGCAGCAGTTCTTCGACGCCAAGGAGTACGCGACGGCGGCGCGCGTCCTCGCCCCGCTGGCCGACGAGGTGCCCGAGCAGGTCGCCCCGCGACTGCTGCTCGCGCGCGCCTACTACCACTCGGCGCAACTGCGGCGCGCGGAGGCCGCGTTGCGGATGGTCGTCGACCTCGACCCGGTCGAGGGGTACGCCCGGCTGATGCTGGGCCGCACGCTTCAGCGCCAGGGCAGGGACGACGAGGCGGCGGCGCACCTGCGGATGGCTGCGGCGATGTCGGGCGAGTCCGTGGCCTGATCCCTCGCGCGCGGGGGCGGGCTCTGCCCCTGGGGCAGCCGGACAGGTGCGAGATCCTGCTCCCCCGCATCCCCCACGCGCCCGGGCGGGCTCACGCCGGGCCGACCGTGAAGCCCACCACCGTGCCGCCGCCCGGCCGCGCGTGCGCGAACACCCGGCCGCCGTGGGCCGTGGCCACCTCCCTGACGATCGCCAGACCGAGGCCGGAGCCGGGGAGGCTGCGGGCGTCGTCCGCGCGGTAGAAGCGGTCGAAGATCCGGCCCAGATCACCCGCGGAGACGCCCGGGCCGCGGTCGCGTACGTCGATGCGGGCGCCGCGGACGGTGAGCTCGATGGGGGCCGTGCCGTCGCGGTCGAATTTTGCCGCGTTCTCCAGGAGGTTGGTGACGGCGCGCTGCACGGCGACGGGGCGCGCCCTGACGACGGCGGCACCCGCCGCGTCCACGGTGATGGTGCGGCCCGTGCGACGGCGCGCGAGGGACGCCGCCTCTTCCGCGAGGCCTGCGAGGGCGACATCGGCCGGCTGCTCGTCGTCCTGCCGGCCGGCCGCCAGCTCCACCAACTCGTTGACCAGGTCGGTCAGTTCGCGGGACTCGTCGGCGAGGTCGGTCACCAGTTCCGTGCGCGCCTGCGGCGGCAGCGCGTCGATGCGGTCGAGCAGCGCGATGTTCGTCCGCAGCGAGGTGAGCGGGGTGCGCAGTTCGTGGCCCGCGTCCTGGACGAGCCGCCGCTGGTCGTCCTCGGCCCGCGCGAGGCGGCCCAGCATCCGGTCGAAGGAACGGCCGAGGCGGCCGACCTCGTCCCGCCCGGCCACCGGCACCGGCCGGTCGACCCTGCCGGTCGCGGCGACGTCCTCCGCGGCGCGGGCGAGGCGCACCAGGCGCCGGGTGACGCGCCGCGCGAGCCACCAGCCGCTGAGGCCCGCCGCGACCACCACGAGGGAAGCGAGCAGCAGGGTGCGCCGCTGGAGCGAGTGCAGCAGGTCCTCGGTGTCGCTGTAGCGCTGGGCCAACTGCACGGCCCCGCGGCCGCCGCCCAGGGACACCGTGGCCATGCGGTAGTCCCCGTCGCCGAGTTCGAGGTCGCGGCGCGTCACCATGCCGGGCTGACGGTGGGCGGCGACCCCGCGGTCGGCGCCGGAGACGGGCATCCGCGGGGTGCCGCGGCCGACGACCCTGCCGCCGGGGTCGATGATCTGGGCGTCCGAGCGGGCGGGCCGGGTCAGGTCGTCCCGTACCCCGTCGTGGTCCAGATCGGTGACGATCACGTAGTCGTCGGTGTCGATGCTGCGCTGCCGGACCTGGGAGCGCAGTTCCTGGACGACTTCCGCGAACTGCGTCTGCTGGTCCCTGCGGACGAGACGCGCCGCGGCGTCGTAGCTGAGGAAGCCCACGAGCAGCGTCACGGCGACGGCCACCGCCGCGAACAGCGCGGCGAACGTCGTGGCCAGGCTGGAGACGGGGGCCACGGGCCACCGCATGCCCCGCACACCCCTCATGACGCCCGCAGCACGTAACCGACACCCCGCACGGTGTGGATCAGCGGGACCGCGCCGGGAACGTCGATCTTGCGGCGCAGATAGCCGACGTACACGGCGAGGTTCTTGGAGGCAGGGCCGAAGTCGTAGCCCCAGATGCGGTCGTAGATGGTGCCGTGGTCGAGGACGATGCCCTCGTTGCGGGCGAGGAGTTCGAGGAGGTCGAACTCCGTGCGGGTCAGCTCGACCTCGCGCGCTCCGCGCCAGGCCCGCCGCGCCCGCGGGTCGATGCGCAGGTCGGCGGCCACGAGCTGGCCGCCGGGGCCCTCGCCGCCGGGCCCGGCCGCTGCCCTGCCGCCGGGGCCTTGGTCCGCCCGGCGCAGCAGGGCCCGCAGCCGGGCGAACACCTCCTCGACGTCGAAGGGCTTGGCGACGTAGTCGTCGGCGCCGGCGTCGAGCCCGGCTATGCGGTCGGCGGTCTCCACCCGTGCGGTGAGCATCAGGACCGGGGTGCGGTCGCCCTCGGCGCGCAGCACCCGGCAGACCTGGAGGCCGTCGATGCCGGGCATCATCACGTCGAGGACCAGCAGGTCAGGCGGGTCCGTGTGGGCGTGGGCGAGGGCCTGGACGCCGTCGGGCACGGACGTGACGCGATAGCCCTCCAGGGTCAGCGCGCGCTCCAGGGAGGTGCGGATGGCGCGGTCGTCCTCGGCGAGCAGCACGGTGTGAGGCATCGGGCCAGTCTGCCAACCGCGGGGCGCGCCCCGGGCGGGGGCCGTCCACCGCGCCCACCAGGGATGGCGTGTTCTTACCGCCCTCTCACCTTGGCCGGATTCCCGGCTTACCCCGGGGCACAAGAGTGGCCTTTCGTTTCCCGTACCGCCGCACACCGTTCACCGACCCGCACCGCTTTACTCTTGATCGTACATATCCATGCAGAACCGAACGCTCGCACGGTTCCGTCGAACGTCACCGAGTTCCACCCAGGGGGACCTCTCCGCATGAAGGCTCTGAAGGTCGTGTTCCTGCTGCACAACGCCTACGGCGTGGGCGGCACGATCCGCACCACCCTCAACCTCGCCTCCGCGCTGGCCGACCGCCACCACGTCACCATCGTCTCGCTGCAGCGGCACCGCGAGGTGCCGCGCTTCACCGTTGACCCGCGCGTGACCCTCGTACCGCTGGTGGATCTGCGCCCCGACAGCGCGGACGCGGCGGATCCGCTGTTCGATGAGCCCGCCAGGGCGTTCCCGTCCGCGGAGGGCCGGCACCGGCAGTACTCACGCCTGCACGACGTGCGTGCCGCGGCCTGGCTGCGGGACTGCGACGCCGACGTGATCATCGGCACGCGCCCGGGCCTGAACGTCTACCTCGCCCGCTACGGGCCCCGTCGCGCGCTGCGCATCGCCCAGGAGCACCTGCGCCACGACGCGCACAGCAAGCGGCTGCGCGGACAGCTCGCGCCGCACTACCGGAAGCTGGACGCCCTGGTCACCACCACGGAGGCCGACGCCGCGGTCTACCGCGAGCGGATGGCGCTGCCGGGCGTGCGGGTGCTCGCCGTGCCCAACATGGTGCCCGACCCGGACGTGCCCCCGTCCGACGGCACCGCGAAGGTCGTCGCCGCGGCGGGGCGGCTCGCCCCGGGCAAGCGGTTCGACCTGCTGGTGCGGGCGTTCGCGACGGTGGCGGAGCAGCACCCCGACTGGCGGCTGCGGATCTATGGCGCCGGCACGCAGCAGGAGCCGCTGCGGGAACTGATCGACGAGCTCGGGCTCGGCGAGAACGTGGAGCTCGCGGGGGTGCGCTCCCCCATCGAGCCCGAGTTCGCCCGGGCGTCGATCGTCGCTTCGGCCTCGGACGCGGAGTCGTTCGGCATGACACTGGTGGAGGCGATGCGCTGCGGGGTCCCCGTGGTGTCCACCGATTGCCCGCTCGGCCCCGCCGAGATCATCACGGACGGACACGACGGCAGGCTCGTGCCGCGCGGCGACGCCGCGGCGCTCGCCAAGGCCCTCGTCGAGCTGATCGAGGACCCCGGGCTGCGGCGGACGATGGGCGCCGCCGCCCTGGAGAGCGCCCGCCGCTACGACCCGGGGCCGATCGCCGCCCGCCACGAACGCCTCTTCGCCGAGCTGCGCACCGCACGCCGCAAACGTGCTTTCCGGAGCGCGCCGAGACGGTCCGTGCGGCGGGCGCGGAAGCTGGCGGGACGGGTGCTCCGGCGGCTGCGCCCCGCTCACTAAAGCGCATTAGTTCTCTCCGTGCTCTAGCCTCCGCTCGCCCCGCTCGCCAGAATTGCCGGCACCCGGAGCGGCATTACCCGGGCAATTCCACGTACCCGGAGGAGAGTTCAGGATGAAGAGACGGAGCGTCCTTCTCGGCGCCCTCGCCCTGACGGTGGCGACGGGCGCGACGGCGACGGCCGCGCCCCGCGCCGCGGCGGGCAGGCGCGTCGTCGTCTATTACCAGACGCAGTACACCAACGGCAGATATGTCTCGCCGCTGGGTCTGACCAGGAACAACACCGGTGTGACGGATGTGCTCGTGGCCGCCGTGCACCTCAACGACATCAACGGCCCGTATGCGCCGGTGCATCTGAACGACGATCCACCGACGGCCGCGAAGTTCGACCAGATGTGGCGCGACCTGAAGACGATGCAGGGGCAGGGCGTGCATGTCCTGGCGATGGTCGGCGGTGCGGCGCCGGGCAGTTTCACACGGCTCGACACCGAATTCGACACGTATTACCCGTTGTTGCGCGACTTCATTCGGCGGTACGGGCTCGACGGTGTCGATCTGGACGTGGAGGAGCGGATGTCCCTCGCGGGCATCGAGCGTGTCATCGACGCGCTGCGCGCCGACTTCGGTCCCGGGTTCCTCATCACGCTCGCCCCGGTGGGCTCGGCACTCAGCGGCGGCGGCAATCTCTCCGGGTTCAACTACGAGCGCCTCTACCGGGACCGGGGCAAGGACATCGCCTGGTTCAACGCCCAGTTCTACAACGGCTGGGGCAGCATGACGTCCACCGCCAGTTGCGACGCGGTCGTGCGGCGCGGGGTCGTCCCGGTGTCGAAGGTCGTCGCGGGCACCCTGACGGACCCCTCCAACGGCGGCAGCGGCTATGTCGACCCGGCACGGCTGAAGTCGACGGTCCGCAGCCTGGTCGCCAAGTACCCGGACATGGGCGGCGTCATGGGCTGGGAGTACTTCAACTCGCAGCCGGGCGGTACGGCGGAGCCGTGGCGGTGGGCGGCGGAGGTGTCGTCGGCGCTGCGGGGCTGAGGTGTCGTCTGCGCTGCGGGGCTGAGGGTACGGGGACCGTCCCGGTGGGGGGCGCCTGCGCAGGGCTTCGCCGCTCACCGGGCCTGGTCGGGTTTCTCACGCCCGCCGGGTCCGGACGGGTTTCTCACGCCCGCCGGGACCGGTCGGGTTCCTCATCCCCACCAGGCCTGCGCGCAAGCGGCTCCCGCGAACGCGGCCCCGAGCCCGGCGAGCACACTCGCGACGGCGTTGACGAGGGCGGGGAGCCGGGCGCCCTCCTCCGCGAGCCTGAGGGTCTCGTACGAGAACGTCGAGTACGTGGTCAGGGCGCCGCACAGGCCGGTGCCGAGGAACAACTGCGTGTGCGCGGACGCGGCCCCCGCCACCGCCGCGCCCGTCACCAGGCCGAGGACGAGGCTGCCCACGACGTTCACGGCGAACGTGCCCCAAGGGAAGAGGGTGTCGTACCGCGTCCGGACCGCGCGGTCGGTGAGATATCTGAGGGGCGCGCCGATCATCGCCCCGGCCACCACCAGGAGCCAGCTCACCGGACCTCCCCCGGGCACGGGCGCCGTCTCGCCACGGCGCGCCGCGTGACCGCTGTCGCGCACCACACGGCCGCGAGTGCCGCGAGCAGCGTCAGGGCCAGGTAGGCGAGGCCGGTACGGACGTGTCCCGCGTCGGCGAGGCGCTCGACGTCCACGGTGTACGTGGAGAACGTCGTGAAGCCGCCGAGAACCCCGGTGCCGAGGAACGGGCGCAGCAGCGGGTGCGCCGGGCCGCTCTCGGGGGTGACGTCGGTGACAAGGACCATCAGCACGCCGATCGCCGCGCACCCGACGGCGTTCACCGCGAACGTCGTCCAGGGGAAGCCGCCTGCGGCGACCGGCCAGATCAGCGCGGCACCGTACCGGGCGGCGGCGCCCAGCGCGCCGCCGATGGCCACGACCGCGAGGACGTGCCCTTGCCCGCGCAGCAGGGCGGGGTGCCGACCGGGTTCCGTGGACATGCGTACGTCTCCTACTCGCCGCGCGCCCCGCACCGGGCGCGCTCCGTCGCAAGCAGGGACCGTTGGCGGCGCCGTCGCCGCGGTTCGGGTGCGGCGGGCCCCACCGCCGCGCGGCGTCCGCAGAAGATCACCGCGGGGACCAGGCTAGCCGCCGCCCCGGGGGCCGGGCCACTCGGGCCGTCCGGGCGGCGTACGGAAACTCGGTGGACATCCTTTCGCCCGGTGGGTGGGATGAGCGTCCGTGTGTCCGGCTGCCGCCGGGCCCGGTCCGGTTGAGGTCCGCAGAGGAGAGTTCGTGTCAACAGGTGGTGGCGAGGAGCCGACGGCGTACGCGGAGTACGCGGACCACGACGAGTTCGAGGACCACGAGGACGTCGACGAGGTCGACGGCGCCGACGGGGCCCTGGGCACGGCCGGCAGGCACGATGGAGGTTCCGGAGGTTCCGGACGTGCCGGAGGTTCCGGACGTGCCGGAGGTTCCGGACGTGCCGGAGGTTCCGGACGTGCCGGGGACGACGGGGACGACGAGGTCGACGGGGGTCCTCGCATCGACGAGTCGCTGTTGCGGCGGCTGCTCACCGCGCAGTTCCCGCAGTGGGCCCATCTGCCGATCAGGCCGGTGCCGCGCTCGGGGATGGACAACGCGACGTACCGCCTCGGTGACGACATGGCGCTGCGGCTGCCCCGGTACGAGCGCTGGGTCGGGCAGGTCGAGCGTGAGCAGCGCTGGCTGCCGTGGCTGGCGCCGCAGTTGCCGCTGGAGGTCTCCCGGCCTCTCGCGCAGGGCGAGCCGGGCGAGGGCTATCCCTTCCCGTGGTCGGTGTGCCGGTGGCTGGAGGGTGTGCCCGCGACGACGGACGGCCTGGCCGATCCGCACCGTACGGCGGCGGAGCTCGGGGCGTTCGTGACGGCTCTGCGGGGGATCGACGCGACGGGTGGCCCCGGACCGCAGTGGAGCAACGCCTTCCGCGGCGCTCGGGTCGGTGCCGAGTGCGACGCGCTGACCGCCGACTCCTTGGTCCGCGCCAAGATCGCGAAGCTGCGGGGAATGGTCGACACGGACGCGGTCACGGCCGTGTGGGAAGAGGCGCTGGCGGCGCCCGCGTGGGACAGGGCGCCGGTGTGGCTGCACGGGGACCTCGCCACCGGCAACCTCCTCGCCGTCGAAGGCCACCTCTCCGCGGTGATCGACTTCGGCACGCTGGCCGTGGGCGACCCCGCCTGCGATCTGATCCCGGCGTGGCTGTTCCTGCCCGCCGCGGCGCGTGCGACGTTCCGTGCGGCGGTCGGCGCCGACGACGCGACTTGGGCGCGGGGCCGCGGGATCGCTCTGGCCGGGTCGCTGCCGGTTCCTGACGACCCGTTCTTCCAGCAGGACCCGGCCCGGGTGACGACGGCGCTGCGCCATCTGGAGGCGATCCTCGCGGACGGGGCGTGAGGCCGGGGGCACGCGATTTTCCGAACTCCGTTTGTCCATCGATGCGTCGGGCACCCGCCGTCGCATGGATGAGGTACCCCTGCGACAGGAGTGGATCCACGAGGCCGCGTGTGCCGACGAGGATCCGGAGCTGTTCTTCCCGGTCGGCACGACCGGCCCAGCGGAACGTGATCAGGAGGAGGCGAAGCGGGTGTGCGAACGCTGCCCCGTGGCACGCCAGTGCCTCACGTACGCACTGCGGACAGGCCAGATGTCGGGCGTGTGGGGCGGCAAGGACGAGAGCGAGCTGGCGGCACTGCGCCGCAGGCGCCGCGCTGCGGAGCGACGCGGGGCGCCTCCCGGGGCTGCGGCCCGGGAGGCGGCGGAGGCGGGCTTCCGGCGCGCGGGCTGAGCCGGGCTTGCGGCACGCGGGCTGAGCCGGGGCCCGACCCGCCGGGTCACCCCTCGGCTGCTGCTGAGCGCGAGCCGGCCGCCGGACAGCCCGCCGACCGCCGCCCGACCCGCCGGGTCGCCCATGGCCCACGCGGGGCCCGACCCGCCGGTAAGTCCGTCGGCTGCCACTGGCCCAACCCACCGGGCCGCCCCTCGGCTGCTGAGCCCAACCCGCCGGGTCACCCGTGGCCTACGCGGGGCCCGACCCGCCGGGCCGCCCCTCGGCTACCGCTGAACCCGACCCACCGGGTCACCCATGGCCCACGCGAGGCCCCACCCGCCGGTAAGTCCGTCGGCTGCCACTGACCCAACCCACCAGGCCGCCCCCCGGGCTACCGCTGAACCCGACCCACCGGGTCACCCATGGCCCACGCGAGGCCCGACCCGCCGGGTCACCCCTCGGCTGCCGCTGAGCCCGACCCCGCCGCCGGGTAACTGGCCACCGGACAGCCCGCCGACCGCCCCCGCGCCCGACCCCCAGGCAACCCCTGCCTGAGCCAGGCCCGGCCCGGCCGGGCAGGTAGCCCGAGGACTGCCGCCAGGCCCAACCACGAGGCAGCCATCGGCTGGCGCCGGACCCGGCCCGTGCGGCAGTTCGCCGACTGGTGCTGCGCCGGGTGCGCCGGACAGCACGTTGGCTGACGCCAGGCCCGGCCGGTCCGGCAGCAGCTCGCCGCTGCCCCGGACCCGAGCCGCTCAACCGCCTGCGGCTGGTGCCAGGCCTGGCCCGCCAGGTAGACCGTCGCCAGAACCAGCCCGCCCGGCAGGCTGCCCCTGGCCTCGGGACCCGACCGCCGGGCCACCTGTCGGCTGGCCCCGGGCCAGATCCGCCGGGCGGTTCACCGGCTGGTACCTGCCCCCAACCGCCAGGCAGACCGGGGCTGGCGCCGGACCCGGACGGTCCGGCGGTTCGCCGACCGGCGCTGCACCCGGCCCGCCGGACAGCACGTCGGCTGACGCCGGGCCCAGCCCGTCCGGCAGGTCACCCCAGCCGCCGGACCCGACCGCCAGGCCGCCTCCGCCAGGCAGCCCGGGCGGCTGGCGCCGAACCCGGGCCGCCGGACAGCACGTCGGCTGACGCCAGGCCCGGCCGGTCCGGCAGCAGCTCGCCGCTGCCCCGGACCCGAGCCGCTCAACCGCCTGCGGCTGGCGCCAGGCCTGACCCGCCAGGCAGACCGTCGACGGACGCCAGACCCAGCCCGCCCGGCAGGCCGCCCCGGCCCCGGACCCGTCCGCTCGGGCACCCAACCGGCCGGTCCCCCACCCGCCGGGCAGCCCGGACCCCCCGGGCCCGCACCCGCCGCCCCGCGGCCCCCTCACCCCCGATACGTCTCGAGCAACCGCAACCAGATCTCGCTGATCGTCGGATACGCGGGCACCGCGTGCCACAGGCGGTCCATGGGGACCTCGGCGGCGATGGCGATCGTGGCCGAGTGGAGGAGTTCGCTGACGCCGGGGCCCACGAAGGTGACGCCCAGGAGGATCTCGCGGTCGAGGTCGACGATCATGCGGGCGCGGCCTCGGTAGCCGTCGGCGTACAGGCCGGAGCCCGCGACGTTCGCGAGGTCGTAGTCGACGGCTCGTACCCGGTGGCCGGCGGACTCGGCGGCGGCGAGCGTGAGGCCCGCCGATGCCGCCTCGGGGTCGGTGAAGACGACCTGCGGCACCGCGGCGTGGTCGGCGGTGGCGCTGTGTGCGCCCCAGCGGTCGGTCTCCAGGAGGGGGACCCGCTGGGCGCGGGCGGCGATGGCGGCGCCCGCGATGCGCGCCTGGTACTTGCCCTGGTGCGTCAGGAGTGCCCGCCGGTTCACGTCACCGACGGCGTACAGCCAGTCCTTGCCGGTCACCCGGCAGCTCTCGTCGACGGGCAGCCAGTCGCCGGGTTCCAGGCCGACGGTGTCCAGGCCGATGTCGTCGGTGCGCGGGGCGCGGCCGGTGGCGAAGAGGATCTCGTCGGCCTCGACGGCGCTGCCGTCGTCGAGGCCGACGGTGACGGTGTCCCCGTTCCGGCGGACCTCGGTCACGGAGACGTTCGTGCGTACGTCGGCACCCGCCTCGCGCAGCGCGTCCGCGACCAGTTCCCCGGCGAACGGCTCCATCTTCGGCAGCAGCCCCCCACCGCGTACCAGCAGCGTCACCCGGGAGCCGAGTGCCTGCCAGGCGGTGGCCATCTCCACGCCGACCACCCCGCCGCCCACCACGACAAGGCGCCCGGGCACCCGGTCCGCGCTGGTCGCCTCCCGGCTCGTCCACGGCCTGGCGTCGGCGACGCCCGGCAGGTCGGGCACGACGGCGCGGCTGCCGGTGCACACCGCGACGGCGTGCCGGGCGGTCAGGCGCACGGTGGTGCCGTCGGCGCCGGTGACCGTGACCTCCTTGGTGCCCGTGAGGCGGCCGTGGCCGCGGTGCAGGTCGACGCCGACGGACTCCAGCCAGCCGACCTGGCCGTCGTCCTTCCAGTGCGAGGTGTAGTCGTCACGGTGGGCGAGGACGGCGGCCGCGTCCAGGTCGCCGTCGACGAGGTGGCTCAGGCCCGGGACCCGGCGGGCGTCCGCCCGGGCCACGACCGGGCGCAGCAGGGCCTTGCTGGGCATGCAGGCCCAGTACGAACATTCGCCGCCGACGAGTTCGCTCTCCACGATCGCGGCGCTCAGACCGGCCGCGCGGGCCCGGTCGGCGAGGTTCTCGCCGACGGGTCCGGCGCCGATGACCACGACGTCGTAGGGAATCGTCCGGCTGGCTTGTTGGGCTTCCGTCATGGGGACAGTCTGGTCCCAGGTGTGCGGCGTGGCCACACGGGTACGCGCGCGGAATACGGCCGTCCCCCCGGCCGTTGTGCACGACGGCTTCGCCCTCATCAGGAAGAGAGACAGACCATGAGCAGCACGACAGTGGAGCTCACGAAGGAAAACTTCGACCAGACGATGACGGAGCACGACTTCGTCCTGATCGACTTCTGGGCGTCCTGGTGCGGGCCCTGCCGCCAGTTCGCGCCGGTGTACGAGAAGGCCGCGGAGGCCAACCCCGACCTCGTCTTCGGCAAGGTCGACACGGAGGCCCAGCCGGAGCTGGCCGCCGCGTTCGGCATCCAGTCGATCCCCACCCTCATGATCGTCCGCGATCAGGTGGCGGTGTTCGCGCAGCCCGGCGCCCTGCCGCAGGAGGCCCTGGAAGACGTCATCGGTCAGGCCCGCAAGCTGGACATGAACGAGGTGCGCAAGTCCGTCGCCGAGCAGCAGGCCGGCGAACAGGGGCAGTGAAGGGCCACAGGGCCTCGGAGCCGAGCGGAGTCGGGTGGGGGCGGCGAAACATATGTTTCGCCGCCCCCACCCGACTCTGTGCGTGCGGTCAGCTCGACTCGCGGTGCACCACGCCCGCGCCGAGCACGTCGTGCACCTCCGGCCGTCCGCCGGGCTCGCGCACCACCCGGTCGACGAGCTCGGCGAGCTCGCGGCCCGAGGGCAGCTCGATGCGCACGCTGCTCAGGCGGGGTCTCAGGAGCCGGGCCAGCATCAGGTCGTCGGCGCCGACGACGGCGGTGTCCTCGGGGACGGCGACGCCACGGTCCTGGAGGGCGCGCGTCAGGAGCATGGCGTAGTCGTCGTTGTACGCGAAGACCGCGTCGAGGCCGAGCGCGGACCAGTGGTCGGTGAGGTGGGCGGCCGACTCCTCCGTGTAGGCGAGCGGCAGCTCGGTCACCTCGCAGTTGTCCGCACCGCGCACGGCGGCGCGGACGCCGTCCAGCCGCGGCCGGGAGAAGACTTCGAGCCCTGGTTCCTCGGGGACGACGACGCCGATGCGGCGGCGGCCGCGGGCCAGCAGGTGCTCGGCGGCGGCGCGGCCCACCAGACGCTGGTCCATGAGCAGGGCGTGCGCGCCGTCGGCCCGCTGCGGGCCGAGGGTGAAGACGGCCTTGGCGCCGGAGCGTTTGAGTACGGCGACGCCGCGGGCGCCGAGCGCGGTGGCGTCGGGCGCGAGGACGGCCACCGGACGCAGTTCGGCCCAGGCCCGGGCCGCGTCCTCGCCGGTCAGGCCGAGGCTGCCGTACTGCACGACCGTGTAGTCGAACCGGCTGAGCGCCCACTGGAGTTCGTTGAGGAACGCGCTGAACAGCGGCCCCACAGCGATCTGTGGCGTGGGCATGAGGACCATACGGGAGTGCCCGGCACGCAGGCTGCGGGCGGCGGCGTGCGGGACGTAGCCGAGTTCCTTGGCCGCGGCGCGCACACGGCGGCGGGTCGGCTCGCTGATCCGGACGGCGCTGGTGTTGTTCAGGACATAGCTGACGGTGGCGCGCGAGACGCCGGCGAGGCGGGCGACGTCGGCGCTCGTCGGCACGGAGTGCGGCGTGCCCTGCGGCACGGGGTCGGGCGGGGGGCTCGGCGCGGCCGGCGTCGGGCCCGGCACGGGCTGCTGCTTCGGTATCTGCACCATGACGTCCGCAATCCTTCCAGACGAACCCGGGGCGCACCCAGGCGGGCGCGGGGGCGCTGCCGGGCAGGCGGCGGGGCATGGCCGCGCACAGCCTCCTGCCTGGTCGCGCGCCTCGTCATGCGCGCCCCGCAGCGGCGCACACGCGACCCCGGCGGGGGGTCGCACGCCGCCCTCGCGCGCCTCCGCGGTGGTCGCCGCGCCCGGGGGCGGCGTGAACTCCTCCGCGCGGATGGCGCGTTGGGACGCCGGAGGCTACCGTGCGCTCACCCACACGCCCACCCGGTCCCCGACCCGGCGCCCGCCCGGCCCCCGACCCGCCCCCGCCCACCTGCCCGGCCACCGACCGGTACGCCCGTCCGGTCACCGCCCCGCCGCCCCGCCGCCCGAATAAAGGTGCCGCCACATGACCGCCGACCGTTCCGCGGGACTCGCCGAGACCGCCCGTGCCCTCGCCGAAGGGGAGGTGTCCGCGCGGGAGGTGATCGAGCGGGCGCTCGTCCGGGTCGAGGCGGCGCAGCCCGTGCTCAACGCGTTCCGGGTGGTGCGCGCCGAGGCCGCGCGGGCCGAGGCGGACGCGGCCGACCGGCAGTTGGCGGCGGGGGTGCGGGCGCCGCTGCTCGGCGTGCCGGTGGCCGTGAAGGACGACACCGACGTGGCCGGTGAGCCCACCGCGTTCGGCTGCCCGGGGGACTTCCCGCCGAAGGCCGAGGACGCGGAGGCGGTGCGCAGGCTGCGGGCGGCGGGTGCGGTGATCGTCGGCAAGACCAACACGTGCGAGCTGGGGCAGTGGCCGTTCACGGAGGGCCCGGCCTTCGGCGACACCCGCAACCCGTGGCACACCGGGCACACCCCGGGCGGCTCGTCGGGGGGTTCGGCGGCGGCGGTGGCCGCGGGCCTCGTACCCGCCGCGCTCGGTTCGGACGGTGCGGGATCGGTGCGGATACCGGCGGCGTGGACGCATCTGATCGGTATCAAGCCGCAGCGCGGGCGCATCTCGACCTGGCCGTGGCCGGAGGCGTTCAACGGCATCACCGTCAACGGCCCGCTGGCCCGTACCGTCGCCGACGCCGCGCTGCTCCTTGACGCGGCGAGCGGCAACCACACGGACGACCCGCACCGGCCCGCCGCCATCCGGGCCGCCGACGCGGCGCGGCGTGACCCGGGGCGGCTGCGGATCGCCCTGTCCCTGCGCATGCCCTTCACCGCCACGCCGAAGCAACTGCACCCGCTGGTGCACGGCAAGGTCGTCGAGCTCGCGGAGCGCCTCGCCGCGCTCGGCCACGAGGTGGCGGAGGCCGATCCGCACTACGGCCAGATCGGCCTCGCCTTCGTGCCGCGGGCCACGGCGGGCGTCGCCGACTGGGTGCGCCGGGTGCCCGACCCGTCGCTGCTCGACCCGCGCACCAAGGAGGCCGCGCGCCTCGGCCGTCTACTCGGCGGCGCGCCGCTGCGGCTCTCGCGCCGCGCCGAGGCGACGCTGCACCGCCGGGTCGGCGCGGTGTTCGACACCTACGACGTGGTGCTCGCGCCGACGACGGCGACCCCGCCGCCCCGCGTGGGCGCCATGGCCGAGCTCAGCGGCTGGCGCACCGACCAGGCGATGATCGCGGCCTGCCCGTACGCGTGGCCGTGGAACGTGCTCGGCTGGCCCGGCGTGAACGTGCCCGCGGGCCGGGTCGCGGGCGGTCTGCCGGTCGGCGCCCAACTCCTTGGCCCCGCGGGCAGTGAACCCCTGCTCATCTCGCTCGCCGCCCAGTTGGAGGACGACCTGCGCTGGCACGAGCACTGGCCCGAGCCGCTCGCCGACGCCCGGGCGACGCCCTGACACCGGCAAGCGGTGAAAAACCTGTGCGTACGCGCTCCCGTGCGCCTAACGTCCAGAACGTGCAGATCTACGAAATCCACATCCACGGATGCGCCGGGACGGACGAGGCCCTTGCCCTCCAGGAACCCCTGGCCCGGCTCCTGTGTCCCGTCGAGGACCACGAGGGCCCCTGCGAGGTGCCGTGGGGCTGCACGCTGCGCGACAAACCGGGCAACGGCGACGGCGAGGGCGACGGCGATCGCGATCGCGACGGCCATGGCGAGCCGGAGCATGTCCTCGTGCTCGGCATCTTCGCGGACGCCCGGAAGGCCGCGGAGGTCCTGGCGCGGGTGCGGTCGTTCGTCGGCGCCGCGCACCGGGTGGTGCTCCGTGAGGCCGTCACGGACACCTTCGACGAGCTGGCGGAGCAGTACCGCATCGAGCAGGGCCTCGGCACCACCTGAGCCGGGCGCTCACCCTCGCCCGCCCCGGACGCCCCCCAGGTCGCGAAGACACGCCCGGACGGCCGGCGCGCCCGGCAGCGCGCCGGCCCGCTCGGGCGCCGTGCGCCGCACCACGCCCGCGTTGGGCGCGGGCGAGGTGCGGAACCCCGCCTCGTACGGTGTGTCGAGGAGCCGGCCGCGGTCGTCGCGGAAGACGGGGACGGCGGGCGCGTGGACGACGCGGTCGCTGTACGCTCACCGCCGCCCCGGCGCCCCGCGCCGCACTCCACGTGCCCCGCGCCGCGACCTCGCACATCCTGTACATGAACCCGTCCGTCGGACCGATCTCCCCCGTGCCGTGCGTGAACAGATGGTGTGCCGCTCCTGACGGCCGTCGCAACAGCGTTTCCCGGCCATGAAGGCAGTCTTGTGCGAAATAGCTTCAAGGTCTTGGGTGTTACGAGCGCTGCCGGGCAGTTCGCCCGTGCACACCGGAACAGGAGGATCCCCGACATGCCAGAGGGAGACTGTACGGAACGCCCCGCGCGGCTCGGCCGAGCCGTGACGGAGCCGGAGATCGAGGCCCTGGTGCGCGGCATCTGTTTCAAGACGGGGCCGCCCACCGTCACCGGTGTGGAGCTCGAATGGCTCCTGCACCGACCGGAGGCACCCGGTTCCCCCTTGACGTCCGCCCGCGTCGAAGCCGCCCGCGCGGCCCTCGGGACGAAGTCCCTGCACTCGGCGGTCACCGTCGAACCCGGCGGCCAACTGGAGCTCAGCTCGCTGCCCGCCGGCTCGCTCATGGAGTGCGTCGCAGCCGTATCGGCCGATCTGGCCGTCGTGCGCGACACCCTGAGACACCTTGATCTCACCCTCACCGGCCTCGGCGCCGACCCCTGGCGCGCCCCGAGCCGCATCCTGCACGAGCCGCGCTACGACGCGATGGAGTCCTGGTTCGACCGGGCGGGTGACGCGGGGCGCCGGATGATGTGCTCCACGGCGTCCGTGCAGATCTGCCTGGACGCGGGGTACGAGGAGCCGGGGCCCCTCGGCTACGCCCGCCGCTGGCGGCTCGCGCACCTGCTCGGGCCCGTCCTGGTCGCCGCCTTCGCCAACTCCCCGTTGCAGGAGGGCCGGCGCACCGGCTGGCGCTCCACGCGGCAGGCGGTGTGGGCGGGCATCGACCCCGGCAGGTCGGGTGCTCCCGCCCTCGACGAGGAGCCGCGGGCGGCCTGGTCACGGCACGCCCTGGACGCGCCGGTGATGTGTGTGCGTACCGAGCCCGCCGACAGCGCGCCGTGGCTGGTGCCCGAGGGCCTGACCCTGCGGTCCTGGGCGCGCTCCAGGGCACCCCGTGCGCCCACCCGCGAGGACCTCGACTACCACCTGACCACGCTGTTCCCGCCGGTCAGGCCGCGCGGGCACCTGGAGCTGCGGATGGTCGACGCGCAGCCCGGCGACGACGGGTGGATCGTGCCGCTCGCGGTGACCTGCGCGCTGTTCGACGACGCGGAGGCGGCCGAGACGGCCTACCGCGCCGTCAAGCCCCTTGCCGAGCGCGCGGGGGCCACGCCGCCGCCGCACAGCCCGCTGTGGCTGGACGCGGCCCGGCACGGCCTCACCGACCCGGAGCTGCACGAGACCGCCGCGGTCTGCTTCGCCGCCGCGCTCGACGCGCTGCCGCGGCTCGGCGCCGACCGGCAGGTGCTCGCGGCCGTCGCCGCGTACGCCGAGCGGTACGTGGCCCACGGCCGCTGCCCCGCCGACGACCTGCTCGACGGCGAACCCGCGCACGGGACACACGAGACACACGGGACGCATGGGGCACAGGGACTTGGCATGCCCCTCCCGGGAAGGACGCACACCGATGACCGGTGACAGGACCGGAATCCAGGACGACGTTTCGACCGCCCCCCACGACGTTTCGACCACCCCCCACGACGCCCCGGCCGATCCCGAGGCGCTGCGCGAGCGCGCGCACACCGCGCTGCTCGCCGCGCGGGAGCGCACCGCGCTGCTCACGTCCTGCGTCGAGGACCCCGAACTGACCGCACAGCACTCACCGTTGATGTCCCCGCTGGTGTGGGACCTCGCGCACATCGGCAACCAGGAGGAGCAGTGGCTGCTGCGCGCCGTCGGCGGCCGTGACGCGCTGCGGCCCGAGATCGACTCGCTGTACGACGCCTTCGAGCACCCTCGGGCCGCCCGCCCCTCGCTGCCCCTGCTCGCGCCGGACGAGGCGCGCCGCTACGCCGCCGACGTGCGCGGCCGTGCGCTCGACGTCCTTCGGAGCACGCCGTTCCACGGCTCGCGGCTCACCGACGCGGGCTTCGCCTTCGGGATGATCGCGCAGCACGAGCAGCAGCACGACGAGACCATGCTGATCACGCACCAGTTGCGCGCGGGCTCCCCTGCGCTCACCGCCCCCGATCCCGAGCCCGCTCCCCCGTTCACCGGCCCCGCCGAGGTCCTTGTCCCCGGCGGCCCGTTCCGGATGGGCACGACGACGGAGCCGTGGGCGCTCGACAACGAACGGCCCGCGCACCGGCAGGTCGTGCCGCCGTTCTTCCTCGACACCACACCGGTCACCAACGCCGCCTACCGGCGCTTCATCGACGCGGGCGGCTACGACGACCCTCGCTGGTGGGACGAGCGCGGCTGGGACACCGTACGCCGCGACAAACTGACGGCGCCGCTGTTCTGGCGGCGCGAGGCGGGCCAGTGGCTGCGGCGCCGCTTCGGCCACATCGAGCCGGTGCCCGACGACGAACCGGTCCTGCACGTGAGCTGGTACGAGGCGGACGCCTACGCGCGCTGGGCCGGGCGGCGGCTGCCCACGGAGGCCGAGTGGGAGAAGGCCGCCCGCCACCACCCCGGTGAGGACCGCTCGACGCGCTACCCGTGGGGGGACGCCGACCCGACGCCGGACCGGGCCAACCTGGGCCAGCGGCACCTGCGTCCGGCGCCCGCGGGCAGTTATCCGCAGGGCGCGTCGCCGCTCGGCATCCGGCAGTTGATCGGCGACGTGTGGGAGTGGACGGCGAGCGACTTCCTGCCCTACCCGGGCTTCGTCGCCTTCCCCTACCCTGAGTACTCGGCAGTCTTCTTCGGCGACGACTACAAGGTGCTGCGCGGCGGCGCCTTCTCCGTGGACGCCGTCGCCTGCCGCGGCACGTTCCGCAACTGGGACCACCCGGTGCGGCGGCAGATATTCTCCGGCTTCCGCACCGCGCGCGACCTCACGGCGGCCGAGACCGCCGCGGGACTCGCCTGATGTGCCGCCACCTCGCCTTCGTCGGCGAGCCCGAGACCCTTGGCGCGCTGCTCGTGACGCCCGCGCACAGCCTCTTCCGGCAGTCGTGGGCGCCCCGCAGACAGCGGTACGGGACGGTCAACGCGGACGGCTTCGGTGTGGGCTGGTACGCGGACGGCGATCCGGTGCCCGCGCGCTACCGCAGGGCCGGGCCGATCTGGGCCGACCAGTCGTTCGCCGACCTCGCCCGCGTGGTGCGCTCGGCGGCGGTGCTCGCCGCGGTGCGCGACGCCACCGAGGCGGGCGCGGACGGGGAGGCCGCGGCGGCGCCGTTCGGCTCGGGGCCCTGGCTGTTCAGCCACAACGGCGCGGTGTCCGGCTGGCCCGGCACGCTGGCGTCGGTCGCGACCGCGCTGCCGCCCGCCGACCTGCTGTCCCTGGAGGCGCGCTGCGACTCCGCCCTGGTGTGGGCCCTGGTCCTGGAGCGGCTGCGGCGTGGCGACGCCATGGCGCAGGCGCTCGGTGACGTCACCGTCGAGGTCGCGGGGGCCGCGCCGGGCTCCCGGCTGAACCTGCTGCTCACCGACGGCGAGACGATCGCCGCGACGGCCTGGGGCGACACCCTCTGGTACCGCGCCGAGCCCGGCCGGAGCACCGTCGTGGCCTCCGAGCCGTACGACGAGGACCCGCGCTGGTGCGAGGTGCCCGACCGCACCCTGCTCGCCGCAGGGCGCACCGACATTCTGCTGACCCCGCTCAAGGAGCCCACCGCGTGAGCCCGTTCCTGCTGACCCGCACCCTGCCCGAGGACGCCACCGGCGCCGCGCTGCGCGCCGACGTCCTGCACGGCCTCACCCGATCCGCCGCCCACGACCCCGCCCAGGACTCCGCCCGCCCCGGCCCGGCCCCGACGGTGAAGTCGCTGCCGCCGAAGTGGTTCTACGACGCGCGCGGCAGCGTCCTGTTCGAGGAGATCACCACCCTGCCCGAGTACTACCCGACGCGTGCCGAACGGGAGATCCTGGTGGCCCGCGCCGCCGAGATCGCCGAGGTGACGGGCGCGCGCACCCTCGTCGAGCTCGGTTCGGGCTCCTCCGAGAAGACCCGGCACCTGATCGACGCGCTGCCCGCCCTGCACACCTATGTGCCCGTCGACGTCAGCGAGTCCGCGCTCACCGGCGCGGCGAACACCCTGCTCGCCGAGCGCCCCGCCCTGAACGTGCACGCGCTCGTCGCGGACTTCACCCGCGGTCTCGCGCTGCCCGGCACGCCGGGGCCGCGTCTGGTCGCGTTCCTCGGCGGCACCATCGGCAATCTCCTGCCCGCCGAGCGCGCCGCGTTCCTCGGCTCCGTACGCGGCCTGCTGTCCCCAGGTGACGCGCTGCTCCTCGGCACGGACCTGGTCAAGGACGAGTCGGTGCTCGTGTCGGCGTACGACGACGCGACGGGGGTGACGGCCGCGTTCAACAAGAACGTCCTGCACGTCATCAACCGCGAGCTGGGCGCGGACTTCGATCCGGACGCGTTCACGCACGTCGCGGTCTGGGACTCCGCCCGCGAGTGGATGGAGATGCGGCTGCGCTCGGGCGTGGACCAGACCGTGAAGATTCCCGCGCTCGACCTCGCGGTGCACTTCGAGCGGGGCGAGGAGATGCGTACGGAGATCTCCGCGAAGTTCCGTGCGGAGGGCGTACGCGCCGAGCTGGCCGATGCCGGTCTTTCGCTGACCCACTGGTGGACGGACGAGCGGAACCGCTTCGCGCTGTCGTTGAGCACACCGTCCTGAGCGGCCGACCGGAGCGGGTCGCCTTCTGACCGTGCGCCGGGGGGTGGGGCACACCACGCGCCCCGACCCCCGGCGTCGCGGTCAGGAGGCGTCCAGTTCCTCGGTGAGCCGGGCGGACGCCGCCCTGGCCGCGGCGGGCGCGTCGGCGCCGCCGAGCACCTTGGACATGTACTTCTTGATCGGGTTGTCGGCCTCCACGGCCGCCCACTGGGGCGAGTTGGGCGTGGCCCGGCCCTGCGCGGCCCCGGTGGCCATCGCGGCGACGGCGGCCTCCCCGGCGACGGCGGAGGCCAGCGTCGTCTTGTTCGGCACGTAGTCCATGGTGCGCGCGAGGTCCCGCTGCCACTTCTCGCCCGCGAGTGCCTTCACGACCTCGACGGCGCCCTTGCGCTCGCCGGTGCCGTCCCGCACGACCAGGTCGGAGCCGCCGGTGAAGACGGCGCCGGGCTTGCGGGCGGTCTTGCCGGGGACGGGGAAGTAGCCGAGCTTGCCCTTCAGTTCGGGGTTCTTCTCCTCGATGGCGCGGGCGACACCGGGCACGGCGATGAGCTGCGCGACGTCGCCCTTGGCGAACACGCCTGCCTGCGGCGGGTGTTCCTCGTCCGCGTTCGGCGGTCCTTCACCGAGTGCCTGCAACTGCCGGTAGAAGTCCATGCCGCGCAGCGCGGCGGGCGTGTCCAGGGCGCCCTGCCAGTTGCCGGAGCTCTCCTTGGCGAGGTCGCCGCCCTCGTCCCAGATGAAGCCGGCGAGGGTGTACCAGTCCTGGCCCGCGAGGTAGATCCCCTGGGTGGAGCCGGAGTTGAGCCGCTCGGTGTCCGCGAGCCACTGCTGCCGCGTCTTGGGGGGCTGCTTGATCCCGGCCTGCGCGAACAGGTCCTTGTTGTAGATCACGACACGGTTCGCCGCGTACCAGGGGATGCCGTACTGGCCCCCGTCGTAGCGGCCCGGCTCGGCGAGGCCCGGCAGCCAGTCCTCCATGCCGAGGTCGCGGGCGGACTCCAGGGTGAGGTCCTCCAGGCCGCCCTGGTCGACGTACTGGGCGACCTGGGTGTTGCCGACCTCGATGACGTCGGGCCCGTCGTCGTCCTTCAGTGCCGTCTTGACCTTCTCGCCGATACCGGTCCACTCCTGGAGCTCGATCTCCAGGTCGAGGTTGCCGTGCTGCTTCTCGAAGTCCTCGGTGAACCGCTTCAGGAAGGCGTCCGAGGCGCTCCCCCGCATCAGCCACACCGTGACGGTGCTGCGGTCGTCACCGCCACCGGGCAGATGGCTGCAGCCGGGCAGCAGGGCGGTGGAGGCGAGAGCCAGGGTAAGGGAAAGGGCGATACGGAGGCGGCGCGGGTTCACGTCGGTCACTTTCTGACTGCGGACAGCACGGGGGTAGCCCGACGTGGGGAAGAGCTCAAGCTCGAAGGAGCACAAGCTCGAACGGGTGTGCAGGATTTTGGTATGGACCAACTCGCCGGTCAAGGGGCGTGCGCACATTTGTGGCACATCTGTGGCACTTAGGTGGACGCGTGCCCACAGATTCCCACGATTCCTCCGGGAGGCCCGCACACGTACCCGGCACTACCGTGGAGGGCACCGCACTGCCGCGGAGAGGAGAAGCCCGCCCATGTCCGACCACACCTACCGGGTCACCGAGATCGTCGGCACCTCGCACGAGGGCGTCGACCAGGCCATCCGCAACGGCATCGAACGCGCGTCACAGACCCTGCGCGGCCTCGACTGGTTCGAGGTCACCCAGGTACGCGGCCACATCGAGGACGGGGAGATCCAGCACTTCCAGGTCGGCATGAAGGTCGGTTTCCGCCTGGAGGACGCCTCCTAGGCCCCGCGTTCGAGGACGCGTCCCGGGCCCCCGCGTTCGAGGACGCGTCCCGGGCCGCCCCGTTCGAGGTCGCGTCCCGGGGCGCGACCGGCCCGCACGGCTCGGCTGTCGGTCGCGCGCCTCTCACGTACGCCCCTGCCGCTCCTGCGCGTCCCGCAGCTCCGCCGACGCGCTGCCCCAGCGCGCCCGCACCACCGTGAACCCGGCCCGCTCCGCGTCGGCGCACACCAACTCGTCGTCGTCCACCAGCATCCGGACCTCCCGGTTCCGGGCGAGGCGGCGCAGGATCTCCAGCTTGGTGTGGCGGGCGGGGCGCCGGTCCTGGTCGCCGCGCATCCAGACCCGCCCGGCTGGCAGGCCCTGCGCGGCCAGCCAGGCCTCGGTGTCGGCGCGGCAGCGCTCGGGCCGCCCGGTCAGATAGACGACCTCGCACTCATCGGCGCTGTCGCGCGCGAGCCGCACACCCCGCTCGAGCGGCGGGTCGGCGGAGGCGGCCGCGAAGAACGCGTTCCAGTCACGCGGTCTGCGCCGCAGATGGCGCTGGCGGTGCGCGGTGTCCGCGAGCGTGTTGTCGAGGTCGAACACGGCGAGGGGCCGCTCGCCCCAGCTTTTGTCGTACGTCACGCGGCCAGCCTAAGGAACCCGCCCGTCACCTGCCCGTCGGGCACCACTCAAGGAGCAACAGCGTCGCGTCGTCGCGCAGTTGGTTCCCCTGCCGGTCGAGGATGGAGTGGATGAGCTGGCGCAGCGCCTCCGGGGCCGACTCACCCGCGGCCGTCGCCCGGATGATGCTGTCGGTGAACCGCTCCAGACCGAACTGGGCGCCGCCGCCGGTGCGCAGCTCCGTCACGCCGTCCGTGTACATCAGCACCCGGTCGCCGGGTTCGAGGGGCTCCTCGTGGACCACCCACGGGACGTCGGCCAGCAGGGCGGGCGTGCCGAGGGGCGGCTGCGGCGGGCGTTCGAGCGCGCCGCCGAGCACTCGGTGGTCGCGGATGAGCAGGGGCGGCGGGTGCCCGCAGTTGCACCACCGCAGCACCCCGCTCGCGAGGTCGAGCTGGCCGAGGATGCCCGTGCAGAACTGCTCGGGCAGCCACCGCGCGAGCGCGTGCTGGATGGTGTCGACGAGCTCGGGCAGCTCGGCCTCGGCCCGCCGGGCGTTGCGGCAGCCTGCCATGGCCACGGACGTCGTCAGGCCCGACGCGAGGTTGTGGCCCATGGCGTCCAGGATCGCCACGTGCAGGGTGGAACTGGTCAGGGAGTGGTCGAAGACGTCGCCGCCGATGTTGTAGGCGGGTTCGAGTACGGCGGTCGAGACGACCTGGGAGTTGCCGACCGTACGGGGCGGCAGGAAGGCCCGGAGCATCTCGGCGGGGAGCTGCATGGGCTGGGAGCGGGTGCGGAGCGCGAAGCTGTCGCTCGACGCCCGCTTCGAGGTGATCACCATGGCCAGGATGGAGGCCAGTATGCGGCAGCGCCGCAGCAGCACCCCGTCGATCAACGGTGCGGTGGCGCCGATCACGCCGAGCCGCTCGGCCCCGTCGATCAGCGGCAGCCACGTGGTGATCTTGCCGCCCCTGGCCAGTTCCTCCACGCGCAGCTCCTGCGCCCGATAGGCCGATCCGGCGACGGACGCGGACACGCTCAGGGCGGGCGGCCCCTGCGCCAGCGGCACCAGGGACCGCTGCTGGAGGTCCACGAGGTACACGTCGATCCGGTCCAGGCCCTCGACGTCGGCGAACCGCTGCACCAGGGCGGGCAGCTCCGCCGGGGTCGCCGCGTGCGCCGCGGCGAGGAGCTCTTCGAGCAGTTGCTCCCCCGGCCCGGACGCCCTCGGTTGGCTCACCATCTGTGATCACCGCCTCGGGAGCAGTCTCACACCGGGCTCCGGATCCCGCCCGTGCTCGGCCCCGGTGCGTGCGCGGGTCCTCTGGCCTCCCGGCCGAGGGGCCATGGTCCCGGCGGTTCGTGCGCAAGGTCCCCGTGTGCGGCGCCGCCGATCGCGGAACCAGACGCCAGACCGCACGAACCGGCTGAGGGAGTTAGGGCTGTGCCAAGCAAGACCGGTATGCGCCACGCCAGGGGGCACGCACGCTCCCGTACGGCCGACGTCGACCTGCCGTGGATCGAGGAGGCGGTCCAGGTCGCGCCGCGCGACGCGCGGGAGCTGACGAAGCTCTTCTTCGACCGGCTCCAGAGCCTGGAGCCGGACACGCCCGAGTACGCGTACGCGCGCGACACCCTGATCGAGATGAACGTCACCCTGGTGCACTACGTGGCGAGCCGGTACCGCAACCGCGGCAGCGGCCACATGGAGGACATCGTCCAGGTCGGGACGGTGGGGCTGATCAAGGCGATCGACCGGTTCGACGTGGGCCGCGGCTTCGAGTTCACCTCGTTCGCCGTGCCCTGGATACTCGGCGAGATCAAGCGCCACTTCCGTGACACGAGCTGGGCCGTGCACGTGCCGCGCAGACTCCAGGAGCTGCGGTCCGAGCTGTCCAGGTCCCAGGAGCGGCTCTCCTGCGTCCTCGGCCGTGAGCCGACGGTCAAGGAGCTCGCCGCCGACCTGGGAGTGCCGCAGGAGCAGGCCCTGGAGGCGATCGTGGCCGCCAACGGATACGCCGCCGGGTCCCTGGACGCCCCGAACGATCCGGGCGAGGACGGCGACACCCGGAGCGGCGGCCGCTCGGTCGCCGATGTCATGGGCGCGCCCGACCCCGCCCTGGAGATCGTCGAGCAGTTGCACGCCCTCGCCCCGCTCCTGGCGGAGCTCGGCGAGCGGGAGCGCCGCATCATCGAGATGCGGTTCGGTCAGGAGCTGACCCAGGCCGAGATCGGCCGGGTCCTCGGCCTCTCGCAGATGCATGTGTCGCGGCTGCTCTCGCACACCCTGGCACGACTGCGCGCGGGCCTGCTCACCTGCGACTAGCGGGCAGGGGCACGGCTGGCGGGCAGGGGGCACGGCTAGCGGGCAGGGGCACGGCCGGTGTCCAGGGGAGCCGACCCGGCCCACACGCCCGGGACGCGGTGGGCCCAGGGGGCGGCGCGCTCCAGTTGCCCGGCGAGGCGGAAGAGGGTGTCCTCGCGGCCGTGTCCGGCGGCGAACTGCAGGCCGACGGGCAGGCCGGTGGCGGCGTCGGACTCCAGCGGCACGGACATGGCGGGGGTCCCGGCGACGTTGTGGACGGCGGTGAAGGGCGAGCGGTCGAAGATCCGGTCGATCCATCCGGCGCCGTCGAGGTCCTCGACTCCTTCGGCGTACTCGCCCAGGCGCGGCGGCAGTTCCGGCAGGGTGGGGCTGAGCAGCACGTCGTACCTCAAGAAGTGGCGGCCGACGCTGCGGGCGACGGTGTTGCGCACACCGAGCGCGCGGACGAAGTCGGCGCCGGTGACGCGGCGGCCCCAGAAGTAGCCAGCGAGCGTCTCGGGCTGCACGGTGCTCAGGCCGACGGTCCTGCCGGTGGCGGCGGCCAGGCCGTCGAGCCAGGGGACCAGGTTGGCCGTCCACAGCCGGGCGTTGGCGAGCACGTACTCCGCCCAGCTCACGCCGAGGTCCAGCGTGGCCTCCGACACCTCGTGGCCGAGCGAGGCGAGGAGTTCCGCGGTGCGGGACAGGGCGGCGGCCACCGGGCCCTCGGTGCCGCGGCCCCCGCCCGCCCCGGCGACGACGCCGACGCGCAGGCGGCCCGGGTCGCGGGTGACCTCGTGGGCGTAGACGCGGTCCGGCTCCGCGGCGAAGTACGGGTCGCCGCTCTCGGGCCCCCGCATCCGGTCGAGCAGCGCCGCGCTGTCGCGCACCGTGCGGCTGACGGAGCCCTGTACCGCGAGGCCGTTGAAGATCTCGTCGGCGTCGGGCCCCAGGGAAACCCGGCCCCGGGTCGGCTTCAGACCGAACAGTCCGGTACCGGACGCCGGTATGCGGATCGAGCCCGCCGCGTCCGTGCCGTGGGCGATCGGGACGACACCGGCCGCGACCGCCGCCGCCGCGCCGCCGCTGGAGCCACCCGCCGAACGGCCGAGGTCCCAGGGGTTGCGGGTCGGCCCGTACAGGACTGGCTCGGTGGTGATGCCATAGGCGAACTCCGGGGTCGCGGTGCGGCCGAAGGTCGCGAGGCCGGCCGCGCGGAAGCGGCGCATCAGATACGAGTCGTCCGGCGCGATCAGGCCTTCGGCGAGGCGGCTGCCCAGCTCCGACCGCTTGCCCGCCATGGTCACGCCCACATCCTTGATCAGGAAGGGCACCCCGGCCAGCGGCGCCTGCCCGGCGGCCGCCGGGCCCGCCGTCTCGCCGCCTTCGGCGGGCCAGGTCTCCACGACCGCGTTGACCAGCGGGTTGACGGCGGCGACTGCCTCCAGCGCGACCGCTTCGAGTTCGGCCGCTGTCACCTCACCACGGGCGACGAGCCCGGCAAGCCCCACGGCGTCATGGGTCACGTACTCCGACAGCTTCATGGGAATCCCTTCACAGCCAGTACCGTTCGGTTCCGAATGATACCGATCGGTATCATGCAAGACCGGACGGTACCGTAGCATGGGATCTCGCCGACGGTCGGACGGGGTCCTTCCAGCCCGTCAGGCGTTTGCGGACGAGGCGCGAAGCGCCGATTGTCTGAACGGATCCCAACGGAAGGGGGCAGACATGCCGGAAGCAGCAGAAGAGGCGAGGCCCGGCCGCGCGAACCGCGTGGCCAAACTGCCACCCCGTGAGCGCATCCTCGACGCGGCCGAGGAGCTGTTCCACGCCGAGGGGATCAGGGGCGTCGGCGTCCAGGCCGTCGCGGACAGGGCCGGGACCACCAAGGCCGCGCTGTACCGCCATTTCGGCACCAAGGACGCGCTGGTCGCGCAGTGGCTGCTGATCGTCGCCGCCGACTACGTGGCGGCCTTCGACCGGGTCGAGGAACGGTGGCCGGACGAACCCCTGGCGCAGATCAGGGGAGTCGCGGCGTTCGTCGTCGACACCCTGTCGACGATCTCGCACCGGGGCTGCCCCTTCATCAACTCCCTGGCCGAGCTGCCCGACCGCGACCACCCGGCGCGCCAGGTCATCGAGGCACACAAGGCGCGACAGCTCCGCCGTCTCACCGCCATGTGCGCGGCGGCCGGTCTCACGGACCCCGAGGGGGCCGCGGCGGAGATCACCTTCGCCCTGGAGGGGGCCCAGGTGAGCGCGCAGAACGGCAGCGTGGACCGCATCGGCGAACGGCTCGTCACGTTCGTCGACGCCGTACTCGTACGGCACACGGCATGAGCGGCGGCACGCGGGACCGAGAGCCGGGCGGCTCCCCCGCGGCAACGGGCCGGGCCCCCGCCGTCCCCAGGGTGCGGTTCTCGGTGCTCGACCGCTCCCGCACCCGGGAGGGGCACGACGACACCGCGGCACTGCGGGACTCCGTGACGCTCGCGCGGGAGCTCGAAGACCTCGGCTACCACCGGTTCTGGGTGTCCGAGCACCACGGTGTGCCCGGGGTCGCGGGTTCGGCGCCGACCGTTCTCGCGGCGGCGGTCGCCGCGGCCACGCGCACGATCCGCGTGGGCACCGGCGGTGTGATGCTGCCGAACCATCAGCCGCTGGTGGTGGCCGAGCAGTTCGGGGTGCTCGAAGCGCTCTTCCCGGGGCGGATCGACATGGGGCTCGGCCGGTCCGTCGGCTTCACCGACGGTGTGCGCAGGGCGCTCGGCCACGACAAGCACGACGCGGACGACTTCGCCGCCGATCTGACCGAACTCCTCGGCTGGTTCCGCGGCACGTCGGGCACGGGCGTGCACGCCCGTCCGAGCGAGGGCCTGAAGGTCCCGCCGTTCGTCCTCGCCATCGGCGAGGGCGCCGCGATCGCGGCGGCCGCGGGTCTGCCGCTGGTCATCGGCGACATCAGGGGCCGCGAGAAGATGCTGGCCGCCATCGACCGCTATCGCGCCGCGTTCCGGCCCTCCGTCTGGTCGGACGAGCCGTACGTGGTGGTCTCGGGCACCGTCGCCGTCGCGGAGTCCGAGGCGGCGGCCCGCCGCCTGCTCGTGCCGGAGGCCTGGTCGATGGCCCACTCGCGCACCCACGGCACGTTTCCGCCGCTGCCGCCCGCCGAACGCGTCGAGGAGCGCGCGGCGACCGGCGCCATGGGCCAGAAGGAGCGCGACCTCTACGAGTCGGGGCTGCGCGGGCACATCCACGGCACCGAGGACCAGGTCGCCGAGGCCCTTGAGACCCTGATCGGGGAGAGCGGCGCGCAGGAGGTCCTGGTGACCACCAGCAGCTACGACCGCGAGGGCCTGCGCGACTCCTTCCGGCGCCTCGCCCGGATCACCGGACTGACCCCGCCCGCCCCCTCGCCCACCCCCGTCGCGTCCACGCCCACGTCCGCACCCGCCCTCGCGCAAGGCACCGGACGCCCCCGGGGTGCGGAAAACCCCCCGGCCTAGAATCGTGGGGTTTGCCCCCGATCCGCGTACGGAGCCCGCCCCATGCACAGTCGCCCCGACCACGGCCACGATCCCTTCGTACGGGTCCGGGGTGCCCGGGAGCACAATCTGCGCGGGGTCGACGTGGACGTGCCGCGGGACGTCCTCGCCGTGTTCACCGGGGTCTCCGGGTCGGGGAAGTCCTCGCTCGCCTTCGGGACGATCTACGCCGAGGCCCAGCGGCGCTACTTCGAGTCCGTCGCCCCGTACGCGCGCCGCCTGATCCACCAGGTCGGCGCGCCGAAGGTCGGCGAGATCACGGGGCTGCCGCCTGCCGTCTCGCTCCAGCAGCGCCGCGCCGCCCCCACCTCCCGCAGCTCCGTGGGAACGGTCACCACGCTGTCCAACTCGCTGCGGATGCTGTTCTCCCGCGCGGGCGACTACCCGCCGGGCGCGGAGCGGCTCGACTCCGACGCCTTCTCGCCCAACACCGCGGCCGGGGCCTGCCCCGACTGTCACGGCCTCGGCCGGGTGCACCGCACGACCGAGGAACTCCTGGTCCCCGACGCCTCCCTGTCCATCCGCGAGGGTGCCGTCGCGGCCTGGCCGGGCGCCTGGCAGGGCAAGAACCTGCGGGACGTCCTCGACGCACTCGGCCACGACGTGGACCGCCCGTGGCGCGAGCTGCCGAAGGCCGACCGCGAGTGGATCCTGTTCACCGACGAGCAGCCGGTCGTCACCGTCCACCCGGTGCGCGACGCGGGCCGCATCCAGCGCCCGTACCAGGGCACGTACATGAGCGCCCGGCGCTACGTCATGAAGACGTTCGCCGACTCCAAGTCCCCGACGCTGCGCACGAAGGCGGAGCGCTTCCTGACCAGCGAGCCGTGCCCGGCGTGCGGCGGCACCCGGCTGCGCCCCGAGGCACTCGCCGTCACCTTCGCGGGCCGCACCGTCGCGGAGCTGTCCGCGCTGCCCCTGACGGACCTCGCGCGGTGCCTGCGGGACGCGGCGGGGTCGGGGGCGGGAGCGGCGGGCGCGCAGTTGGCGAGGGTCCTCACCGACGACCTGCTCGCCCGCATCGCCACGATCACCGACCTTGGCCTTGGCTACCTCTCCCCCGACCGCGCGACCCCCACCCTGTCCGCGGGCGAGCTGCAACGCCTGCGCCTGGCCACGCAGTTGCGTTCGGGGCTCTTCGGCGTCGTCTACGTCCTCGACGAGCCGTCGGCGGGACTGCACCCCGCCGACACGGAGTCGCTGCTCACCGTCCTCGACCGGCTCAAGGCCGCGGGCAACTCGGTGTTCGTGGTCGAACACCACCTCGACGTGATGCGGCACGCGGACTGGCTGGTGGATGTGGGCCCGCGGGCGGGCGAGCACGGCGGCCGGGTGCTGCACAGCGGCCCGGTGGCCGACCTGGAGACGGTGACCGAGTCGGCGACGGCACGCTTCCTGTTCGACCGGACACCCGTGACGGCACGTCAGGCGCGGGTGCCACGGGGCTGGTTGAAGGTCGGGCCGGTGTCGCGGCACAACCTGCGGGACGTGACCGCGGAGTTCCCGCTCGGCGCGTTCACGGCGGTGACCGGCGTGTCGGGGTCGGGCAAGTCCACGCTGATCGGCGAGCTCACCGACGGCCTCGCGGGCGTGGACCGGCTCGTGTGCGTGGACCAGAAGCCGATCGGGCGCACCCCACGTTCCAACCTCGCCACGTACACCGGGCTCTTCGACGTCGTCCGCAAGGTCTTCGCCGACACGGACGAGGCGCGGGCGCGCGGCTACGGCGTGGGGCGCTTCTCCTTCAACGTGGCGGGCGGCCGCTGCGAGACCTGCCAGGGCGAGGGGTTCGTGAGCGTCGAGCTGCTCTTCCTGCCGAGCACCTACGCCCCCTGCCCGGACTGCGGGGGCGCCCGCTACAACCCGCAGACCCTTGAGGTCACCCACGGCGGGCTCACCGTCGCGGACGTACTCGACCTGACCGTCGAGGCCGCCGCGGGCTTCTTCGCCGACACCCCGGCCGTGCTGCGCAGCCTGCGCACGCTCCTTGACATCGGGCTCGGCTATCTGCGGCTCGGGCAGCCCGCGACGGAGCTGTCCGGCGGGGAGGCGCAGCGGATCAAGCTGGCGAGCGAGTTGCAGCGGGTGCGCCGCGGGCACACCCTCTACCTCCTCGACGAGCCCACCGCCGGGCTGCATCCCGCGGACGTGGAGGTCCTTGTGGGGCGGTTGCACGAGCTGGTGGACGCGGGGCACTCCGTGGTGGTCGTCGAGCACGACATGTCCGTGGTGGCAGGGGCGGACTGGGTGATCGACCTCGGGCCCGGCGGTGGCACGGAGGGCGGGCGCGTGGTCGCGGCCGGAACGCCCGCGGAGGTGGCCGCGGTGGCGAACAGCCGGACGGCGCCCTATCTGGCACGGGCGACTTCTCCCCGTGCATGACCCTCAAGGCACGGCCTCTGACCTGCTGTCATATCGGAAACCATATGGACTCCGGATCGATCAGATCTTGGACATGGCGGCTTCCGGCCTGGTCTCCTGCCGCCATGCACACCGACGAGCGACACCTCAGTCCCGGCCGCCGCACCCTGCTGCGCGGCGCCGCCATCGGCGCGGCCGTCCCCCTCCTTCCGGGCACCGCGGTGGCCGACACCCCCGCGCCGGCCACCGGAAAGCGGACCGCGGGCTCCGTCTCGTACCGCTGGCTCGGCACCTCGGGCTGGCGGATCGACCTGCGGCGGCAGGACAAGCCGTCGGCGACCGTGCTCGTCGACCCCTATGTGACCCGCTTCCCCACGGGGTTGTTCACCGGCGCGTTCGACCCCGGAACCCAACTGCGCACCGACAAGGCGCTGGTCCGCGGGCACGCGGGCACACCGGAGCTCATCTGCGTCACGCACACCCACTGGGACCACCTCAACGACGTGCCGTTCCTGGCCCGCTCGACGGGCGCCCGGGTCATCGGCACCGAGACGACGTACCACGTACTGCGCTCGTTCGGGGTGGACGCGGCACGGATCATCGTGGTCAAGGGCGGGGAAGTCCTGGACTTCGACGGGTACGTGGTGGAGGTGGCGAGCTCCCGGCACAGCCGCAACGGCTCGTACTCCTACTTCGCCCCCGGCACTCTCAACGCGCCGCCCGCGACCGCGCCGCGTACGGTCTCCGATCTTCCGGAGGGCGACACGCTCGCTTTCAAGGTGACCCCGGACGACGCCCCTTCGGCGCTGTTCATGGGCGCGAGCGACTTCGACGAACGGTCCTTCGCCGGGCTCGCGCCGGACATCGCGATGGTCGCGGTGGCATCGACCGCGTCGACATACCGCTATCTGCCGCGGCTGCTCGACACCCTCGGCCGTCCCGGTGTGCTCGTGCCGGTGCACTGGGACGACTTCGAGCGGCCGCTGAGCCTGCCGCCCCGCAAGGACGGCGCGGGCCTGGACGACTTCCTCGACCGGGCCCGCGCGGTCAGCCCCGGCTCCCGGATCGTGGTGCCGGACTACGAGACGGCGTACGGGGCGGATCTGCGGCCCCGCGGGTAGCCGCGGGAAGCCGCCGCCGTCAGCGCCGGGCCTTGCGCGTGGCCCGCAACCACTCCTTGTTCATGGCCGTGATCGACGGCAGCGGGATGCCCTTCGGGCAGGCGGTGGCGCACTCGCCGGTGAGGGTGCAGCCGCCGAAGCCCTCGGCGTCCATCTGCGTGACCATGTCGAGGACCCGGGTCTCGCGCTCGGGGGCGCCCTGCGGAAGGACGTTGAGGTGGTTGACCTTCGCCGAGGTGAACAGCATCGCCGAGCCGTTGGGGCAGGCCGCGACGCAGGCGCCGCAGCCGATGCACTCGGCGTGCTCGAAGGCGAAGTCCGCGTCCGGCTTCGGCACGGGGGTGGCGTGCGCCTCGGGGGCGGACCCGGTGGGGGCGCTGATGTAACCGCCGGACTGGATGATGCGGTCGAAGGCGGAGCGGTCGACGACCAGGTCCTTGACGACCGGGAACGCGGCCGCCCGCCACGGCTCGATGTCGATGGTGTCGCCGTCCTTGAAGGACCGCATGTGCAGTTGGCAGGTGGTGGTGCGCTCGGGTCCGTGCGCGTCGCCGTTGATGACGAGCGAGCAGGCACCGCAGATGCCCTCGCGGCAGTCGTGGTCGAAGGCGACCGGATCCTCGCCCTTGACGATGAGTTCTTCGTTGAGGGTGTCGAGCATCTCCAGGAAGGACATGTCGGCCGAGATGCCGTCCACTTCGTACGTGGACATCGCGCCGTCGGCGTCGGCGTTCCGCTGGCGCCAGACGCGCAGGGTGAGCTTCATGCGTAGCTCCGCTGGGTGGGGTGGACGTACTCGAAGACGAGGTCTTCCTTGTGCAGGACGGGCGCGGTGCCGGTGCCGGAGAACTCCCAGGCGGCCGCGTACGAGAACTCCTCGTCCCGGCGTTCGGCCTCGCCGTCCGGGGTCTGGGACTCCTCGCGGAAGTGGCCGCCGCAGGACTCGGCGCGGTGCAGCGCGTCGAGGCACATCAGCTCGGCGAGTTCCAGGTAGTCGACGATGCGGTTGGCCTTCTCCAGGGACTGGTTGAACTCCTCGCCGGTGCCGGGGACCTTGATGCGGCGCCAGAACTCATCCCGGATCTGCGGGATGCGCTCCAGGGCCTTGCGCAGCCCGCTGGCGGTGCGCGCCATGCCGCAGAACTCCCACATCAGCTCGCCGAGTTCGCGGTGGAAGGAGTCGGGGGTGCGGTCGCCGTCGACGGCGAGCAGCAGGTTCAGACGGTCCTCGGTCTCGGCGAGTACCTCGCGGACCACCGGGTGCTCGTCGTCGACCTCGTCCTGGTGCGGGTGGCGGGCGAGGTAGTCGTTGATGGTGGACGGCAGCACGAAGTAGCCGTCCGCGAGGCCCTGCATCAGGGCGGAGGCGCCGAGCCGGTTCGCGCCGTGGTCGGAGAAGTTGGCCTCGCCGATCGCGAACAGGCCCGGGACGGTGGTCTGGAGGTCGTAGTCGACCCACAGGCCGCCCATCGTGTAGTGCACGGCGGGGTAGATCCGCATCGGCACCTCGTAGGGGTTCTCCGCGGTGATGCGCTCGTACATGTCGAAGAGGTTGCCGTACTTCTCCTCGACCGCCGCCCGGCCCATGCGCCGGGTCGCGTCCGCGAAGTCCAGGTACACGCCCTGGCCGCCGGGGCCCACTCCCCTGCCCTCGTCGCAGACGTTCTTGGCCGCGCGGGAGGCGATGTCGCGGGGCACGAGGTTGCCGAAGGAGGGGTAGACGCGCTCCAGGTAGTAGTCGCGCTCGTCCTCGGGGATCTCGTTGGCCGGCCGGGTGTCACCCTTGGCCTTCGGCACCCAGATACGGCCGTCGTTGCGCAGCGACTCGCTCATCAGGGTGAGCTTGGACTGGTGGTCGCCGGTGCGCGGGATGCAGGTGGGGTGGATCTGGGTGAAGCAGGGGTTCGCGAAGTACGCGCCGCGGCGGTGGGCCCGCCAGACGGCTGTCGCATTGGAGTTCATGGCGTTCGTCGACAGGTAGAAGACGTTGCCGTAGCCGCCGGTGGCAAGGACGACAGCGTCCGCGAAGTAGGTGTCGATCTTCCCGGTGACGAGGTCCCGGGCGACGATGCCGCGGGCCCGTCCGTCGACGACGATCACGTCGAGCATCTCGGTGCGCGGGTGCAGCTCCACGTTCCCCGCGGCGATCTCCTTCGACAGGGCCTGGTAGGCGCCGAGCAGGAGCTGCTGGCCGGTCTGGCCGCGGGCGTAGAAGGTGCGGGATACCTGGACGCCGCCGAAGGACCGGGTGTCGAGGAGCCCGCCGTACTCGCGGGCGAAGGGCACGCCCTGGGCCACGCACTGGTCGATGATGTTGACGGAGATCTGGGCCAGGCGGTGCACGTTGGACTCGCGGGCGCGGAAGTCGCCGCCCTTGACGGTGTCGTAGAACAGGCGGTGCACGGAGTCGCCGTCGTTGCGGTAGTTCTTCGCCGCGTTGATACCGCCCTGCGCGGCGATGGAGTGGGCGCGGCGCGGCGAGTCCTGGTAGCAGAACTGCACGACGTGGTAGCCCTGTTCGGCGAGGGTGGCGCCCGCGGAGCCGCCCGCGAGGCCGGTGCCGACGACGATGACGGTGTGCTTGCGGCGGTTGGCGGGGTTGACCAGCTTGGCCTCGAAGCGGCGGGTGTCCCAGCGTTCGGCGACGGGGCCCTGCGGCGCCTTGGTGTCGGCGACCGGTTCCCCGGTGGTGTACGCGGCGTATTCCGCGTACTCGGTGTTCTCGGTGTTCTCGGCGGAGGAATTCATCGGTCAGCTCACCACTCCGGTCATGACACCGACGGGTACGGAGACGAAGCCCACGGTAAGGAGCAGCGCGAGCCCGTTGGCGCAGGTCTTCAGGACGCGGTCGCGGGCCGCGCTGCCCACGCCGAGGGTCTGGGCGGCACTCCAGAACCCGTGCCGCACATGGAGGCCGAGGGCGCAGACGGCCACGATGTAGATGACGTTGCCGTACCAGGTGGAGAAGGTGTCGATGACGTTCTGGTACGGGTGCAGATGCTCGTAGCCGCCCGGGTGCACGGTGCCCGTCGTCAGGTCCAGGATGTGCCAGACGATGAACAGGCCGAGGATGATCCCGCCCCACCGCATGGTGCGGGTGGCGTAGCTCGCGCGCGGCTTCTTGTGCACGTACTTGCTCGGACGTGCCCCGATGTCGCGGCGGCTGAGCTGGTACGCGGACACGGCGTGCGCGACGACGGCGACGACCAGGCCGAAGCGGACGACCCACAGGGTCCACTCCCAGCGCATGACGGGCGCGCCGAGGGTGCGCAGCCAGTGCGCGTAGTGGTTGAAGTCCCCGGGCCCGAAGAAGATCTTCAGGTTCCCGATCATGTGGGCGACCAGATAGAGGAGCATGATCAGGCCGCTCACCGCCATCACGGTCTTCTTGCCGACGGTGGAGTCCCACACCGTGCGCGGGAGGGACGGCCGTCGGTCCGTCCGCGTTGCCAGAGCCATGTCAGGCACGCTACGGCCGAAGGTCCCCATCAGTCCAAGAGATGGTTCTGCTCATCTTCATAGCCAATACCTATGAAGGCGTATCGTGGCGCCCATGCAGTTCCAACAGCTCCTCTACTTCGTCGCCGTCGCCGAGACCCGGCACTTCACGCGCGCCGCCGAGCAGGTGCACGTCTCGCAGCCGTCGCTCTCGCAGCAGGTGCGGGCCCTGGAGAACGAGCTGGGCGCCGAGCTGTTCAGCCGGGCGCGCGGCAACATCGCCCTCACCGACGCGGGCGAGGCGCTGCTTCCACTGGCTCGCCGCATCCTCGCCGACGCCGACACGGCCCGGATCGAGGTGCAGGAGCTGGTGCAGTTGCGCCGGGGCCGGGTGCGGCTCGGGGCGACGCCGAGCGTCTGCACGGGTCTGCTGCCGCAGGTCCTGCGCGACTTCCACGACCGGCACCCCGGCATCCAGCTCCTGATCGAGGAGGGCGGCAGCCACGACCTGGTCCGCCAGCTCGCGCGCGGCGCCCTGGACCTGGCCCTGGTCGTGCTTCCGCTGCCGACGGCGTCGCCCGCCCTGACGACGGTGGAGCTGCTGCGCGAGGACCTGGTGGTGGTGTCCGCGCCGAGCGCTCCGGGCCTCGGCGCGTCCGCTCGGGTCGCCGACCTCCAGGGCGAGCGCCTCGTGATGTTCCGGCACGGGTACGACCTGCGGGAGCTGACGGTCGCCGCCTGCCGCGCGGAGGGCTTCGAGCCCGAGTTCGCCGTCGAGGGCGGCGAGATGGACGCCGTCCTCGGCTTCGTCCGCGCGGGACTCGGCGTCGCCGTCGTCCCCCGCATGGTCGCCGAGCGCGCGGGCAGCGACCTGCGCATGACTCCCCTGTCCCGCCCACGGCTGCGCCGCACCATCGCGCTGGCCCACCGCAGCGACGTCGCGCCGCCGCGGGCGGCGCGCGAGTTGCAGCGGATGCTGTTGTCGCGTTGAACGGCCAGGGGGCGCGAGCCGTCGCGCGCGCCCCGGGACAGTGCCCTGCGCGCTGGGTATTTCACGCCATCCCGAGGGTGCCGCGAGCCGTGCGCCCGGCTCTAACCTGACTCTCCTTGAGCGGGAGGGGGCGCCCCATGGCAACGGCTCAGGGCGGGGGCACGGCGGCGGGCAGCACCGCCGCGGGCAGATCTGCGGGCGGAGCGGCGGGCCGGGCGACGGCCGTGGTGCTGCTGTGCGCGGTGGTCGTGGGGTGTGCGGTGTGGGCGTCGAACGAGTGGGGCGACACCACTCGGCGCCAGGTCGCCGGGCAGCAGGTGGAACGCGCGCAGGCCGGGCTCAGGACACTGAAACCCACCAACCCGTCGGTCCTCCCCGTGCCCACGGCGAACGACAGGCCGGGCAAGGGCAGCAGCGGTGAGATCGTGGTGCGCGTCAGCCGTGCCAAGGGCGCCGACTGGCGGGTCACAGCACATTACCGGCTGCTGCTGCGCGAGTCGGACCCGCTCGTGGCCCGGCTCAGGGCCCAGCCGGTCCTCTTCGGCCGCGTCTCCGCCATCATGCCGGGCGGCTACGCGACCGCCCTCGCGGTCCGGCGCAACGACACGGACCGGACCTACCCCGAGCGCGGCACCGTCAGCCAGGCGTCCGCCCACGGCACCGTGACGGTCACGGCCGAGCACAGCATGACGTTCACGAACCTCCAGCGCGGGGCCCAGATGGCCTACCGCCTCGGCACCCTGCCCGTGGACACCGAAGCCAAGCCCGTACCGCGCCCGCCGGGACGCTGGCGCTGGCGCATGGACGTACCCGGCGGCTGGGGTTTCAGCGTGAGCGGGCGGCCGACCCTGCAGACGGCGAGAACGGTGCGGTACACGCTGCCGGAGCGGCCTGCGCCGATGTCGGTCGTGGCCGAGCTCATCGGGCCCCGCACCACGCAGAAGGGCGAGCGCCGCCCCGCCTGGCAGGTCCGTCCGGGCAGCAGCCAGGAGGCCCTGCTCTCACTGCTCGCCCTGGCCGCCGTCACCGTAGGCGCGCTGTCCGCCTTCCTCACCGCACCCGGCGGCTCGGCCGCGAGCCCCAGGCGGACCCGTGCCGCCGTCGCGCTCACCGTCACCGCGCTGCTCGGCGCCGTCGCCGCGCTGCTCGTGCACTCCTACTCCAGCAAGTGGCGGGTCCTGTTCTGGCTCTGGGGCGCCGTCAGCTATCCGCACAACGCGCTCGTCCCCAACACCCTGCCCCTGGAGTCCCGCACCCAGGGCACGCTCCTGGGTGCGGTCCTGTTCGTCCTGCCGGTGCTCGCGGTCACCGTCACACTGCGTCTGCGCGCCGGCCGCTTCCCGCACCGCGCCGAGCTCTGCCTCCTCGCCGCCCCCGCACCGGCCCTCGTCCTGATGGCCTGGCTCATGGGCGGCGGCCACTGGACCCGGGCCGTGCTGACCTGCGTCGTGACCGCGTCGGCCGCCGCCTGCGCCGTGTACGCGGCGCTGCGGTGGCGGCTGTGCGGGTCCGCCGCGCGGCCCTGGGCCGCGCCGCTCGCCGTGGCGGCCTGGACGGCGGTGGCGGCCGTCGTGGTGCTGCAGGTCCTGCCGTGGGAGTTCCAGCTCTCACCCGTCGACGGAACCGTCACCCTCACCGACCGTGTTGTCGGCGTCTCCTGGCCCCTGGCATTCCTGCTTCCCGTGCCCTGGGTGACCGCGCTGCTCCTGCTGGCCTGCCCGCTGCTGCCACCGGTGATCCGCCCCGCCTGGAAGGGGCGCCTCGCCCTTGGCGCGGTGCTCGTCACCGCCCTGCTCCCGTGGTGGACGTCGCTGCGCAGGACCGACCGCCCGGCCACCAGCGACCTCTTCGCCCAGCTCGCGGGGCAGTGGCCCGGCGACGACTTCATCTACGGAGTGCGCACCATCGCCCCCGCCGTCCAGGTGATGTGGTGCGCCGCCGTCGTCGTGCTCCTCGCCCACCTCTACGCCGGCGGCACCGATCGTGGCCGCTGGGGCCCCGGGGCCCGCCGCGACTGCGTCACGCTGCTCCTGTTCGCCGCGTCCGCGACCGTCATCGGCTCACCCGACAGTTGGCTGCCGTACTGGACCACGGCAGCCGCCCTGCTCACCGCCTGGGCGGGCGCGCACCTGCTGCTCCCGCCCGCCCGCGCGGCCCACGCCGAACGCCTGCACGCGCTGTCCGGCGCCGCCCACGCCAGGCTGCTCAACTCCCTGGCCCGCGCGCTGCTCTTCGCCGAGGGCAGACACCGCTTCCTCACCTCGTCCCGCTCCACCCTCGCCGACACCTCGCTGGCCGCCGACAGTTGGGAGGAGACCTGGCAGAGCCTGCGGCAGCCCACCGCGGCGGACGCGGCACGCGAGACGGCGCGGCTCAAGGCCGTCGCGCTCGGCGGCTCCGCGGGCCGTACCGCCTGGCGCAACGGCATCACCGCGGCCGCGGTCACCGCGCTGCTCACCCTGCCGTGGACGGCGTGGACGCTGTGGCAGGCCGACGGCTACAGCGGGGTGCCCGAGGCGGTGACCGTCGCGGGCGCGCCGACCTGCGTCTGGCTCGCGCACGGCTTCGCCTACGGCTATCTGTATCCGTGGCTGCGGGGCAACACCCCGGTGGCCAAGGCGGGTTGGCTGTGGGCGGTGATGTCGGCGGTGCAGGTCCTGCTGCTCGTACCGCGGCTGCGCGTGCCGCAGGGGCCGATCGCGCTCTCGGTGTTCCTGCTGCTCGCCCAGAGCACCGTCCTGGCCCTCGGCCTCGCCCTGTACTGGGAGATCCGCCTGGTGCGCAGGGCGGACCTGCTGTGGGGCCACATCCGCAACTTCCGCCGCCTCTCCTCGCTGGCCACCCCGCTCAGCGCGGTACTCGTCGCGACCATGGCAGCCGTGGCCACCGTCCTCGCGACGACATGGGCGAACAACGTCACGTCCCCGGTCGAAACCCCGAGCCCGTCCCCGTCGACGACATCGACCCCGGAGCGCCCTTAGGCCGGAGCACCCTTAGCCGGAGCACCCTGAACGACGCGCCCCGAAGGGGCGCGGGGAACAGCGCGCCCAGCCGCAACACACCCGCAGCCGCGCAGCAAGCCCCAGGCGGCACCCCGAGGCGCAACCGCCCAAGGCGCCCCCGCCAGCTACCGCGTGTCGGCGAGCGCCAGCTCGTGCAACCGATCCGGCGGCCCGGGCCGCGCGTAGTACCAGCCCTGAGCGGTGTCGCAGCCCAGCTCACGCAGTTGGTCGGCCTGCGCGCCGGTCTCGACGCCCTCGACCGTGACGGCCAGGTCCAGGCTGTGCGCGAGGGACACGATGCCTTCGATGATCTTCAGGTCCACCGGGTCGGCGGGGAAGTGCTGCATGCCCTGGGTGAAGGCGCGGTCGAGCTTGAGGATGCTGACCGGCAGGCGGCGCAGATTGGCGAGGTTGGAGTAGCCGGTGCCGAAGTCGTCGAGCGCGATGTCGACGCCCATCTCGGCGAGCCTGCGCAGCGGCTTCAGCAGGTCGTCGTCGGCGCCGATGAGCGCGGACTCGGTGACCTCCAGGCACAGCGAGTCCGGTGCGAGGCCCGCGCGCTCCAGGATCTCCACGGTGTCGGAGACCAGGCCGGGGTGGGTGAGCTGGCACGGTGACAGGTTCACATTGACGCGCAGCGGGCTCACGGCCTGCTCCGCTCCGGTGCGCGCCTCCCAGGCACGCGCCTGCCGCACCGACTGTTCGAGGACCCAGCGGCCGAGCGGCACGATGAGTCCGGTGTGCTCGGCGAGCGGAATGAAGCGGTCCGGACTGATGACGCCGTGCTGCGGGTGCAGCCACCGTACGAGGGCCTCCGCGCCGCGCACGCTGCCGTCGCCGAGGTGCACGAGGGGCTGGTACTCGATGAAGAACTCGCCGCGCTCCAGGGCCACCGGCAGCGCCGTGGTGAGCCCGTGCCGGGTGATGGCGCGGGCGTCGGCCTCCGGGTCGGCCAGTTCGTAGCGGTTGCCGCCCGCGTGCTTGGCGCGGTACATCGTGATGTCGGCGCTGCGCAGCACCTCCGCGGCCCCGCGGTCGGCGGCGGGTCCCTCGACGACGCCGATGGAGCCGCGCACGGTCAGCTCGCGGCCTTCGACACGGATCGGGGTGGCCAGCGCGTTCATGATGCGGCCCACGAGGTCGTCGACCTCGCGCTTGGTGTCGGGGCCCGTGGTCAGCGCCACGAACTCGTCGCCGCCGAGCCGCGCCACCATCTCCCCCGGCGCGGTCGCGCAGGCCTGCAGCCGGTCCGCGACCTCCACCAGGAGCCGGTCGCCCGCCGCGTGCCCGAGGCTGTCGTTGACGGTCTTGAAGCCGTCGAGGTCGAGATAGCAGAGCCCGAACCGGGCGCCTTCACCGGCCGCGAGCGCCTTCTCCAGGCGCTCGAAGAACAGCGTCCGGTTGGGCAGTCCGGTGAGGGCGTCGTGGGTGGCCTCGTAGCGCAGGCGCAGGTTCAGGAGCCTGCGCTCGGTGGTGTCCTCCATCAGCGCCAACTGGTACTGCGGCGCCCCGTCGGCGTCACGCAGCAGGGACACCGTCAGATTGGTCCACAGGACCGTGCCGTCGGGACGGTAGAAGGCCTTCTCCACGCGGTAGTGCTCACGGTCGCCGCGCACCAGCTCCTCGTACAGCTTCCACACGTGCGGGGAGTCGTCGGGGTGCGTCCACTCGGCCATGTTGCGCCCGCGCAGGTGCTGCTCCAGGCCGCCGAACATACGGATCAGCGCGTCGTTGGCCTCCAGGACCGTGCCGTCGAGGTCGGCGATGCCGATGCCGACGGCGGCGCCGTGGAACACCGCGCGGAACCGGGCCTCGCTGGCGTGCAGGGCCTCCGCGACGGTGCCGCGCGCCTCCAGGGCGGCCCGGGCGATGGCCTCCTGCTCGATCAGGGTCCGCTCGCGCAGCGCCCGGGCGAATCCGGCCGCGACGGCGTGCTGGATCCGGGAGCAGCGCGCCCGCAGCTCCTCGCGTTCACCGGTGCCGCCGTCCGCGCCGCAGTAGAGGACGAGGTAGGCGTCGACGACATCGAGGGTGCGGCTCAGCGCCTCCGGCTCGGTGCAGTGCGCGGCGACCAGGGACTCGCCCACGGCCTCACTCCCGGCGGCGACGAACACCCGCTCGTCGAGGGCGGCGCGCAACTGCCGGGCGAGCGGCAGCAGCAGGCGCTCGAAGTCGGGTCGGGTGATCGAGGTCGCGGTCACCGGGAACAGCGCACGGCTCCAGATCGTGGCGAACCTGCGCAGTCTGTCCTCCGGCCCGTCCGGTTCCGCGCTCAACGCTTGCGTCCCACGCCGGCGAACCCGGAGAAGGACCACGGGTCCTCGTCCACGAGCTCCGTGTCGGCCCGCCAGTGCGGCATCGGCACGAGGCCGGGTTCCACCATGTCGTATCCCTCGAAGAACCGCGCGATCTCGGCACGCGATCGCATGATCAATGGATTGCGGATGTCCTTGTATACGCCGACGGTCCCGCCGGCCTGTTCCTGCGGAACCGGTATCCCTTCGTACGAGGCATGTGTCACGGCGATCAGGCTGCCGGGCGCCAACGCGTCCCGCAGTTCGGCGACCGCCGCGTAGGGATCGTACGCGTCCTCGACGAAGTGGAGTATGGCCACCAGGAGAAGCGCGACCGGCCGGTCGAGGTCCAACTGGTCCCGCACCTCGGAACTGCCCAGGATGTCGCGGGGTTTTCGCAGATCCGCGTAGGCCGCAGCGGCCTGGTCATTGTCTTCGAGAACCGCACGGCTGTGCGCCACGGCGACCGGATCGTGGTCGACGTACACGACGCGCGCGGCCTCGTCGGCCCCCTGGGCCACTTCGTGCACGTTTCCGAATGTAGGGATTCCCGAGCCGATGTCGAGGAACTGGGTGACGCCCTCGCCGACGGCGAAGCGCACGGCTCGGCGCATGAAGGCACGATTCGCCTGCACGATCTTGGGCAGTCCCGGCATGAACTCCATCGCCCTGCGCGCGGCCACCCGGTCCACCTCGAAGTTGTGGGAGCCGCCCAGGTAGTGGTCGTACACCCGGGCCACGCTCGGCATCGCGATGTCGATGCCCGGCGGGGCCCAGTCGGGACGCTCCATCAACACTCCAAGGATCGGGCAAAGATCGTTGTCAAGGCGAGCCGGTGTTCGAAGGTGAGGCTACTGATCGTCGGCCAACGGAGCGAGTCAAAACGGAAATTGGCCGTCCGTTCTCGGTCACTGCCGTTGGCAAGTGCCGTACACACACCGAAGAACCGGCCCATTCCTTCCCTTTGGTGCGGAAGGAACGGACCGGCCGAGGGGTGGCGGGGCCTTCGGGGCCCGGCGGGCTACTTGGTGGCGCCCACCGCCTTGCCGTTCGGTGCCGCGGCGTACCAGGTGCCGCCGACGCCCTGACCGTTGGTGTCGCCGGGCTTCTTGTCACCCGCGAACGTGTACAGCGGCCAGCAGTCGATCGTCTGCTGCTTGATGCCGTCGGGCCGGTCGAAGGTGACGAAGCCCTTCTTCAGGATGCCCTTGGTCTCGTTCTTCCCGACGGGTTCGACGACCGGCCACTTCTTCAGGCAGGCGCCGGTGCACGCCGACTTCATGGGCCAGGCGGAGTCCTTGGTGAAGCGGTAGACCGTCATGCCGTTCTTGTCGACGACGATCTCGCCGAGCTTCGGGTCGTTGCGGGTGGAGAGCCCGGCCGGGTCGGCGGGCCGGGCGGCGTCGTCCCCGGCGTCCCCCGCGTCGTCCCCGGCGTCCGCGCCTGCGTCCGCGCCGCCCCCGGCGCCGGGTGCGGCCTTCTTGCCGTCGGGCGCCGCCGCGTACCAGGTGCCGCCCACGCCCTGTCCCTTGGCGTCGCCGGGCTTCTTGTCCTTGGCGAAGCGGTACATCGGCCAGCCGTCGATGGTGAGCTGCTCGGTGCCGTCGGCGCGGGTGACCTCGCCGAGCAGCGACTTGTCGACGCCGGGGGCGGCCTCGGAGCCCTTGGCCGCGACGACGGGCCAGGCGGTCTCGCAGGCGCCGTCGCAGTTGGACTTGGGCGGCTGGGCGGTGTCCTTGTCGAACCGGTAGAGCGTCAGGCCCGCGCTGTCGGTGACGACCTCGCCGAGCTTCTCGCTGTCCCACACGGCCAGTTTCCCGGCGGACTTGGCCTTGCTCGCGCCCTCGGCGCTCCCCGAGTCCGAGCCGTAGCCGTTGCCCGAGCCATAGCCGTCGCCCGCCCCCGCCCCGTCCTTGACCGGGGCCTCGTTGCCCACGTTCTGGCCCTTGGGGGACTGCTCGCCCTTCTCCTGACCGCACGCCGTCGTCAGCGCCAGCAGGGCCGCAGCCGCCGCTACGAGCGAGGCGCTCCGCCGGGCCCGGAGGGAGCCCCCTGATACATGCCGCATCTCTTACTCCTGCTGTCGCTCAGCCGTGGTGACGCCACTCGCGTCACGGTGACGCCTGCTGCGTCACGCATGGCCCTAGGTACGAGAAGGAACGGGCGCAGCGTTCAACGCGCCCGGGAAAAAATTTCCTGTGGTGTACGGGTGTGGGATCGCTCGGCACGCGCTCCTCGGGGTGGCGAACCCCCGTCCGACCGCTCCCCCCTTCGAGCGATCGTGCGCCTCCTCGCGCCCGCGCGGGCGGCGCACGCCTCATGATCTGCTCGTGCCCGGATCCTCCCGGGGCCGTTCGGCCCCCGTCACCCGTGCCCTCGCGCTGCTCACTCTGGCCTTGCTACTCGGCGCTCCGGCGGGCGCCGCGGCGGCGCCCGCCGACGCCTGCGCGTACGCGTCGGGCGGAACCGCGACGGCCGCCGCAGGCAGCGGTGTGCGGTGCACGCCGTCCCCGACGCCCCCGCCGAAGCCGACGCCGAAACCCCCCAAGCCCCCCAAGCCCACGCCCCCCAGACCCCCCGAGCCCACTCCCCCGCCCAAGCCGACGCCGACGCCGCCACCGAAGC
>NZ_JOAP01000055.1 GCF_000720475.1 Streptomyces aureocirculatus | reverse complement strand
GGGTGGCACAGGGCGCCGGAAACTGTTGGCGGGCTGGAAACGGGCGGGCGGGGGGGAGGGCTTTTCGCCGCGGTAGCGGCGGTGACGAGACGGCGGGGCGGCCGCCGAGGGACCGAGGGCGGCACAGGGCGCCAGAAGCCCACGCCGGGCTGGAAACGGGCGGGCGGGCGGGGAGGAACCCGGCGCGGTAGCGCCGGACCCCGCAAGCTAGCGCAAAGCGACCCGCATCATCGCCGAAGCAACAGGCGCCGCAAGCCCATTCCCGCTCACTTCGGACCGCGCCGCATCGGAAGACTCCACGATCACCGCGACAGCGACCTCCTTGCCGGACCCGCCCTTGGCGTAGGAAGTGAACCAGGCGTAGGGAGTCTGGGAGTTGTTCTCGCCGTGCTGGGCGGTACCGGTCTTGCCCCCCACCCGAGCCCCGCCGATCCGCGCATTGGCCCCCGTACCCTCCGCCACCACCGTCTCCATGGCCGACTGCAACCCCTCGGCGGTGGCGGCACCCACCACCCGCCGGGAGCCCCCGCCGTCGAAGTCGCGCAGCACGTTCCCGTCCGCGTCCGTGACCTTCGAGACCATGTGCGGCGCGGCCAGCTCCCCGCCGTTGGCGATCGCGGCGGACACCATGGCCATCTGCAGCGGCGTCGCCGTCACGTCGAACTGGCCGATGCCGGTCAGCGCGGTCTGCGCCTTGTCCATGCCCGAGGGGTAACCGCTCTTCGACGCGCGCACGGGCACGTCGAGCTTGTCGGCGTTGAAGCCGAACTTCTCCGCCTGCGCCTTCACCTTGTCCTGCCCGAGGTCGACGGCCATCTTGGCGAAGACGTTGTTGCAGGAGTACTGCAGGGCCGTGCGGATCGACGCGTCCTCGCAGGGCGCGGACGCGTTCTCGTTCTTGAGGACGGTCCGCGTCCCGGGCAGCGTGTACGGGTTCGGGCTCGTGGTCTTCTGGTCGACGGAGCCGTAGAGCCCGTCCTCCAGGGCGGCGGCGGCGACGACCAGCTTGAACGTGGAACCGGGCGGCAGCGGCTGACGCATCGCGCGGTTGACCATCGGCTTGTCCTCATCCGTGGTGAACGCCTGCCACGCCGCGGAATCGGTGGACCCGCTGATCTTCGACGGGTCGTACGACGGCGTGGACACCATGCCGAGGATCTTCCCGGTCTTCGGGTCGACGGCGACGGCCGCGCCCTTCTTGTCGCCGAGCGCCTCGTACGCGGCCTTCTGCACGGCCGGGTCGATGGTCGTCAGGACGTCACCGGGGTCGGCACGCTTGTTGGTCAGCGTGTCGAGCGGGCTCTTCAGCCGGTTGTCGGTGCCGTCGAGGAGGTCCTTGTAGATGCCCTCCAACTGTGTGGCGCCGTAGACCTGTGAGCTGTAGCCGGTGACGGCGGCGTACAGCGGCCCGTTCTTGTACGTGCGCTTGTACGCCAGGTCACCGCCCGCCGTCCGCTTCGAACCGGTGACGGCGTTCCCGCCCACGATGATGTCGCCCAGCGGATACGCGTACTGCTCGATAGCGTTGCGCCGGTTCAGCTTGTCGTCCGCGAGTGCCTTCGAGTCGTGGAACTGCACCCAGGTGGCCCGTACGAGAAGGGCGAGCACCAGGAGCAGCACGAAGACCGAGGTGTGCCTGATCGTCTTGTTCATCCCACAGGAGGACGAGCACCTCCCGGCATTCCGTTCCCCTCTTGCGCCGAAGTGTCCGTTTTCTCAGGAACTCCTCATGGATCCGGCACTTCATGAATTCCGCATGAATCCGGCCTCGTACGCCGCGATCACCGCCTGCGTACGGTCCCGCGCCCCCGTCTTCGCGAGGACCGCAGCGACATGCGTCTTCACCGTGGCAGGACCGACCTCCATCCGCCGGGCGATCTCCGCGTTGGTGAGACCCGCGGCCATCTGCCGCAGCACCTCGCTCTCACGTCCGGTGAGCCGCGCCACCCAGGGGGCCGTCGCGGTCTCGGCGCGCGCGTACTCGGCGGCGAGCGCCCGCACCGCCGCGGGGAAGAGCAGCGAGTCACTGCGCGCGACGAGCCGCACCGCCTGCACGAGCGCCTCGGCCTCGGCCCGCTTGAGCAGGAAGCCGGAGGCCCCGGCCCGCAGCGCCTCGTACACGTACGCGTCGTTCTCGAAGGTCGTGACGACGACGATGCGCGGCGGGTCGGCCATGCCCCGCAGGATCTGCTCGGTGGCGCGGATGCCGTCGATCTCCGGCATGCGTACGTCCATGAGCACCACGTCGGGGCGCAGCTCGCGCACGACGGACACGGCCTCCGCGCCGGTCGCCGCCTCGCCGACGATCTCCAGGTCGGGTTCGGCGGCGAGGATGGCGCGCAGCGCGGTAAGCACCATGCGCTCGTCGTCGGCGAGCACGATGCGCAGCGGAGCGGGGGAGTCGGTGCCGGTCATGGGGTGTCCTGCCTCTCAGGCGTGGGTATGGAGGGGCAGCCGCACGCGCAGCCTCCAGGTGCCGTACGGGTGGTGCGTGTCGTGCGAGCCGTCCGAGCCCTCCGGGTGGTGCGTGCGGTGCCTGTCGGGGAGGTCGTCGTGGGCGCCCGCCTCCGCCGTGCCGCCGAGGAGGCGGGCCCGGTCGGCGATGCCGCGCAGGCCGTGGCCGCCGCCGGGGCGGGTGGCGGGCGGCCGTGCCGTGTCCGGGAGCGGGTTCTCGGCGACGATCTCCAGGCCGGTGCCGTCGAGGCGGACGCACAGCGTGACCTCGGAGTCGGGGCCCGCGTGCTTGAGTACGTTGCTCAGGGCCTCCTGCACGATGCGGTAGCCCTCGCGGGAGACCATCGCGGGCAGCGCCGCCGCGCCCCCGGGCCCGCCGAGGTCGACGGTGGCGTCGACGCGCAGGCCGCCCGCGCGGGTGCGGCGAAGGAGCCCGTCCAGGTCGGCGTCGAGCGTGGGCGCGGGGGCCGCGTGGCCGTCGCGCCCGCGTTCACCGCCCTCACGCAGTACGCCGAGGACGGCGTCGAGCTCGCCGACCGTGCGGCGGGTGGTGTCCTCGATGGCGGCCAGGGCCTCGCGGACGAACTCCGGGTCCCGGTCCAGGAGTTTGCGGGCCGCGCTCGCTTGCAGTGTGACGGCGCTCAGGGCATGGCCCACCGAGTCGTGCAACTCCCTGGCCAGGCGGTTGCGGACCGCGAGGTCGGCGGCGCGCCGCTCGGCGTCGGCGAGCCGGTCGGCGGGCGTGGGCCCGAGCAGCGCGGGCGCCCACCGGGCGAGCAGTCCGCCCGCCCCCGCGGCGCACCCCGCGAGCGCGACCAGGGACACGGCGCCCACGACCGGCGCGAGCAGCGGCGTCCAGGCGTTGTGGAAGTGTTCGGGGAAGCCGATCCAGGAGTCGGCGAGGCCCACGGTCACGGGCAGCGCAAGCAGGAACAGGGCGAACGGCACCAGGGCCAGCGTCATCCCGCTGACGATCCCGCCGAAGCCGAGGTGCAGCGTGAACCAGGCCACGGTGCGACCGCGCGCGGCCCGCGACCGTGGCGGCCCGTCGGCGAGCGAGGCGTCCGGCACGTCGCACAGCGCCCGTACCGCCGCCACCGACATGGGCCGGGTCAGCGGGAACAGCGCGGTGACGGCGGCGAGCGGGAGCCCGAACGCGAAGGAGAGGAGCTGGGAGGCGAAGGAGCCGAGGATCACGCTGTCGCCGAGCAGCGGCCCGGCCAGGATCGAACCGACGAACACGTACGGCATGGAAACGGCGCCACCGAGGATCAGATGAACCCACCGCCGCCGCGCCCGCCGCCCGACAAGAACCCCCACGAACCGCCTCACGCCGCGCGTCGCGGGCCGTTCCTCGCCGGGCGTCGCGGACTGCCCCTCGCTGGGCGTCGCGGACCGCATCGCGCCGCGTGCCGTGGGCCGCCCCTCGCCGCGCGTCGCGGACCGTCGCAGGCCAGGCCTCGCGAACCGTCTCGCGCCCGGCGTCGCGGGCCGTTCCTCGCCAGGTGTCGCGGACCGTCTCACGACGGGCACCCATGCGCCCCGGCCGCACGCTCCTTGAGGAAGCGCACACCGATGGCGGCCACGAGCGTTCCGGTGATCATCTGCACAGCGTAGGCCAGGAGCAGCAGGGGCGTGGGCCGCTCGGCCACCCCCGTCGAGCTCGCGAACGACGTCGTGAACAGCCACGCGCCCCAGCACGCCACGGCCCCCGACCCGGCAGCGGCCAGCGCCAGCGGCACCTTCACCGGCAGTGCCCGCGGCCACCGGAACGCGAGCATCAGCGCACCGGCCGCGGCCGCCGTCAGGTAGCCGACTTCGAGGACCGACAGGACGGTGAAGTCGGCCGTGCGCTCCGCGGCCCGCGCCTCGTCGAGGCCGGACGACGATCCGGCCGCCCACAGCAGCCGCAGCCCCGCGGGGAACAGCGCGAGGACGGCCGCCACCACCGCGCACACTCGTGCCCCGCGCCCGCCGGACGGATCCCGCGGCAGGTCCCGCACCCGCCCCCGCCACACCTGCCCCCACCGGTCACGGGCGTACAGCGCGAACAGCAGCCCCAGACAGATGCCCTGCAGGATGAACCCGCCGTACACCACCCCGAAGACCCACTCGTCGAGGAACGGCTCACGCCCGGTGTCCTGCGCGCTGCGCGCCGATCCGCCGAGGGCCCGCACCGCGAGCTGCGCGGGGAACCCGGCCATGATCGGCAGGAGCAGCCCGGCGGCGGCCCACATGGGCGGGCCGAGCAGCCGGGCGGGGACGCGGCGCCCCCAGGGCCGGGTCAGCAGCAGTGCGAGGACGATGACGGCGCCGTCCATCAGGACGGTGAGGCTGTTGGCCGCAGCCATCAGACCGCGGTGCTCCAGGAGGGAACTGCCCTCGGGGATGCCGACGTGGCTTCCGGCGATCCAGGCGACCTTGAGGGAGAGGTACGGGAGGCAGGAGACGATGGCGACGGCACGCAGCAGCCGTCGCGGTCCGCCGAGGCGCCCGGGAGACCCGGGGAGCGGGCGTGTGGCGTTGCGCGCGGCGCGGCCTGCGGGCGGGGCGGGGACGTGTGCCTGGGTCATGCCTCCACGCTCGCGCGGCGCGGCCCCGCCCACCTCCTGCCTGCCGGTGAACCGCCTCCGCCGCGCGGGGGAGACGGTACCGGGACGTGACCGCACCGGGACGAGACCGCACCGGGGCGAGGCCGTACCGGGACGGGTCAGAGTCGACGAGTGGCCAGCGTCAGCCGGTCCCGCGCGTCGAACAGCGCGTCCTTGACCATCTGCTCGTGGGCGGGCGTGAGCCGCGCCACCGGCACCGAGCAACTGATGGCGTCGCGCGCGGGCGTGCGGTAGGGGATGGCCACGCCGAAGCAGCGCAGGCCCAGGGTGTTCTCCTCGCGGTCGATGGCGAAGCCCTGCTCGCGCACCGTGTGCAGCTCCTCGATGAGCTTCTCGCGGTCGGTGATGGTGTGCTCGGTCAGCGAGGGCAGGGTCTCCGGCAGCAGCTTGCGCACCTGCTCGTCGGTGTGGCTGGCGAGCAGCGCCTTGCCGAGCGACGTCGAGTGGGCGGGCAGCCGCCGTCCCACGCGGGTGAAGGGGCGCAGATAGTGCTGGGACTGACGGGTGGCGAGATACACCACGTTCGTCCCGTCGAGGCGGGCGAGGTGGATGGTCTCCGTGGTGTCGTCCGAGAGGCGGTCGAGGGTGGGGCGGGCCGCCGCGACGACCTCGTCGCCGTCGATGTACGACGTGCCGACGAGCAGCGCGCGCACCCCGATGCCGTACCGCGTCCCGGTCGCGTCCGTCTCGATCCAGCCCAGCTCGACGAGGGTGCGGAGCAGCATGTAGAGGCTGGACTTGGGGTACCCGACGGCCTCCTGGACGTCGGCGAGCGCGTGCATGCCGGGCCGGCCCGCGAAGAACTCCAGCAACTCCACCGTCCGCACCGCGGACTTGACCTGTGCGCCCCCGCCCGTCTCCCCAGCAGACATCGCCCTTGACCCCTCACGTCCGACGAGAAATAGTTCCACTGCCCCCGAAGATTCATCACCAGAGACAGCGTTCAGTATATCGAACGCCTCTCACGGGCGGCGGCAGATCAGGGCACACAGGCAAGTCGGACCAGCAGTCAGCAAGCCGGACCATCAGTCAGCAAGCCGGACCATCAGTCGGACGAGTCGGACCAGTGGAGGGACCCGCGGTGGCAGCAGCACCAGTCTGGAGTGTCGACCCCCGAACCGGAAAGCAGCGCGAGCAGGTCGGCGCGGAAGCCACCGTCCAGGACGTGGACCGGGCGGTCGGGGCCGCGCACTCCGCGCGTGCCGCGCTCGCGGACCGCACCGTCCGCGCGGCGTTCCTGCGCGGCGCAGCCGACCTCCTGGACGCCGCCAAGGACGACCTCGTGGCCGTGGCGGACGCGGAGACCGCCCTCGGCACCGCGCGGCTCACCGGCGAACTCGCCCGTACCTGCTACCAGTTGCGGGCCTTCGCGGACATCGTCGACGAGGGCGCGTTCCTCGGCGTCGTCATCGACCACCCCGATGACACGGCCACACCGCCCGTCCCCGACCTGCGCCGTTACAAGATCCCGCTCGGTGTCGTCGCCGTCTACGCCGCCTCCAACTTCCCCTTCGCCTTCTCCGTGCCCGGCGGTGACACCGCGAGCGCCCTGGCCGCGGGCTGCCCGGTCGTGGTCAAGGCGCACCCCGACCACCCCGCGACGTCCGAGCGCGTCGCCGCCGTGCTGCGCGCGGCGGCCGGGCGGCACGGGATCGCGGCGGACGTGGTCGGCCTGGTGCACGGCTTCGACGCGGGCGTGGAGCTCGTACGCCACCCGCTGGTCGCCGCGGCGGGCTTCACCGGTTCGGTACGGGGCGGCCGCGCCCTCTTCGACGCGGCGGCCGCACGCCCCGTACCGATCCCCTTCCACGGCGAACTCGGCTCCCTGAACCCGGTGGTCGTCACCGAGGCCGCGGCCGCCGAGCGCGGCGAGGAGATCGGCAGCGGACTCGCGGGCTCGATGACGCTCGGCGTCGGCCAGTTCTGTGTGAAGCCCGGCCTTGTCCTCGCACCCGTCGGCGCGGGCGGCGACCGTCTCCTGAAGGCCCTGACGGAGGCCGTCGGCGCCACCGGCGCCGGGGTGCTGCTCGACCACCGCATGCGGGACCACTTCGTCGCCGGGGTCGCCGAGCGCGCCCAACTGCCGGATGTGTCCGCCCCGGTGGAGCCGGGCGCGGGCGACGAGCACACGGTGACTGCGGGGTTCCTGACCGTCCCCGCCGCCAGGCTCGCCGCCGGGGGCGCCCACGACCTGCTCCTGGAGGAGTGCTTCGGGCCCGTCACCGTCGTCGCCCGGTACACGGACGACGCCGAGATCACGGCCGTGCTCTCCCGCCTCCCCGGAAACCTCACCGCGACCGTGCACCTGTCGGCCGCCGAGGCGGCAGGGACCGACAGGACCGACGGGGCCGACAGGACCGATGGGGCCAATGGGGCCGACGGGGCCAATGGGATCGGCGGTGCCGCCGGACACAGCAGGGGCACGCGGCTGCTCGCCGAACTGACCCCGCTGGCGGGGCGGGTCCTGGTCGACGGCTGGCCCACCGGTGTGGCGGTGGCCCCCGCCCAGCAGCACGGCGGCCCCTACCCGGCGACGACCAGCACCTCCACCTCCGTCGGCGGCACCGCGATCGAACGCTGGCTGCGCCCCGTCGTCTACCAGAACACCCCCGAGGCGCTGCTCCCGCCGGAGCTGCATGACGCCAATCCCCTCGGACTGCCCCGCCGCTACGACGGCCGCCTGGAACACTGACGGCATGAACGCCAAGCAGACCGGAAGCCTGACCCTGCCCGAACTCCCCTTCCCCCTGCGGTCGTACGGGCCCGAGGGGAACTGGTCGTACGACGACACCGAGGGCGTCCTCACCGGCTGGGCGGGACCCCGTCAGGACCGCTTCGTGCCGCCCACCGGCGAGGCCCTTGACCCGGCGTCGGACGCGCCCCGGCTGCTCGGCGCGCCGGAAGGTGACTTCCAGCTCATCGCACGCGTCACGGTCGGGTTCGCGGCCGCCTTCGACGCGGGCGTGCTCTATCTGCACGTGGGCGAGCGCGAGTGGGCCAAGCTGTGCTTCGAGCGCTCCCCGGACCGGCCAACGATCTGCACGGTCGTCACGCGCGGCCGCTCCGACGACGCCAACGCCTTCGTCGTGGACGGCTCGAGCGTCTGGCTGCGGATCAGCCGCACCGGTACGGCGTTCGCCTTCCACGCCTCGACGGACGGCGAGCGCTGGACGTTCGTGCGGATCTTCCAGCTCGGCGACGAGCAGGCTGCCGCCGCCGCGCTCGTCGGCTTCCTCGCGCAGTCCCCGCAGGGTGAGGGGTGCGTGGTGACGTTCGACGGGATCGAGTTCCGCCCGAACTGGCCGAAGGGCCTGCGCGACGGCTCGTGACCGGCAGACGTCGGGGCGCCCCGGCGCCGGACGTCCCGAGGTGGGGCGCCCCGTGCCGGACCGCCCCGCGTCACAGCGTCACGCGCGTGCCGGTAGCCGCGGCCCGCTCGACCGCGTCGAGCAGCCGCTGCCGCCGCGCGGCGTGCGCGAAGTCCGGGACGTCCCGCGTGCCCTCGCGCAGGTCGCGCAGGACGTGGGCGTACTGCACGCCGACGTTGTACGCGGCGGTGTCGCGCAGGTCGTCGAGCTCGGGCACGTCGAAGAGGCGCTCGGGGACCGGGAGTTCGGTGAGCCCGGTCGCCGAGCCGCGTCCGCCGCGTACGGTCAGCCGGGCCTGCTGGAGATGACCGTGGTCACCGGTGACGACGAGGTCGCCGTCGGTGCCGTTGATCTCCCAGTGGAAGTCGGTGCCCCGCGAGAGCCCGCCCCGGAAGTGCACGGAGGCGACGGCTCCGGACGCGAGCCTGCCGCTCACCGCGAGCTGGTCCTCGACGGTCATGGCGAGGGTGCGCCCGCCGCCCTCCTCCCGTACGAGCGGCCGCCGGGTCGCCGTCGTCGCCGACACCTCCGTGAACTCGCCGAGCACCATCGTGAGCGCGTCCACGGTGTGCCCGAACGGGATGGTGAGCATCGTGCCGCCGTTCCGCCGGTCGAGGAGATAGGCGCCCCCGGGCTCGAACGTGGGTCCCCAGCGGCGCCCGGACGCGATCAGGCTGGTGGCGAGGACCTCGCCCACATAGCCGTCGGCGACCAGGTCGCGCACGTGCCGCACCGCGGGCGCGGAGCGTGCCTGGAGCCCGGCGAAGGTCCGCACCCCGGCGCGTCCGGCGGCGGCCGCCAGCTCCTCGGCCTCGCCGAGGCCGTTGCCGAGCGGCCACTCCGACAGGACGTGCTTGCCCGCCGCGAGGGCCGCCAGGATCACCTCGCGGTGCAGGGGTACGCGGACGCTGACCACGACCAGGTCGACGGCCGGGTCGGCGGCGAGACCCGCGGCGCTGTGGTGGGCGCGGGCGACCCCGTACTTCTCGGCGGCCGCCCTGGCCGACTCCGGGGTGGAGGCGGCAAGGGCGCGCAGGTCGTAGCCGGGCAGGCGGGTGAGGGCCGGGAGGTGGGAGTGCGTGGCCCAACCCGAGCGGGCGGAGAGGCCGACGATGCCGGTACCGATGGTGCCGGTGCCGACGGTGCCGACGGTGCCGACGGTTCCGGCGCTGACGGTTCCGGTGCCGTGGGCGAGTGCGTTCTCGATCATGGCGAGAACGTAGGCCCCGAGGGCCGGTCACCCGCAAGGGCGGCAACTATATTCTGGAAACCATGACAGCTCAGCACGATATCTACGGCCTGCTGTGCCCCGGGCGGGAGGTGTTCGAGCTGCTCGCCAACAAGTGGACGGGCCTGGCGATCACCGCGCTCGCCGACGGACCGCGGCGCTTCGGGGAGCTGCGCGCGAAGCTGGAGGGGGTGAGCCCGAAGGTGCTCACGCAGACGCTGCGGCGGCTCGAGGAGTACGGGCTCGTACGGCGCACAGTCTTCGCGGAGGTCCCGCCCCGCGTCGAGTACGAGCTCACTCCCCTGGGCGAGGGGGCGCTGGAGCCCTTGGCCCACCTGCGCACATGGATCCGCACCAACACGCACCACTTCGGCTTGACCGGCCCGTGACGACCCGCAGACGCCATCCGGCCACGCGCGGCACAGGGAGCCGGAAGCCCGCGTCCGGCTGGAAACGGGCGGGGGGAGACCTTCCCCGGCGCGGAACGGCGGGGGAATGGATGACCTCAGGCACGGGTTGCACCAGGACGCGGAGGACGTCTCCGCTTCGTACGATCCGAGGAAGAAACAGATGCGCGTCGAGATCTGGAGCGACATCGCCTGCCCCTGGTGCTACGTGGGCAAGGCCCGCTTCGAGAAGGCCCTCGCGGCCTTCCCGCACCGCGACGCCGTGGAGGTGGTCCACCGCTCCTTCGAGCTGGACCCCGACCGCCCCAAGGGCGACACCGCCGCGGTGATCCCGATGCTGGCGCAGAAGTACGGCATGACCGAGGCACAGGCGAAGGACGCCGAGCGCCGCCTCGGCGACAACGCGGCGGCCGAGGGCCTCGCGTACCGCACCGAGGGCCGTGACCACGGCAACACCTTCGACATGCACCGCCTGCTGCACTTCGCGGCGGAGCGGGGCGGCAGGGAGCGGCAGGACGAGCTGATCGGCCTGCTCTACCGCGCCAACTTCGCCGAGGAGCGCTCGGTCTTCGACGACACCGAACGCCTGGTGGCCCTCGCCGCCGACGCGGGCCTGGACCCGGAGGCGGCCCGCGCGGTCCTTGACGACCCCACCGCGTACGCCGACGCCGTCCGCGCCGACGAGCGCGAGGCCGCGGAACTGGGGGCGAACGGCGTCCCGTTCTTCGTTCTCGACCGCAAGTACGGCGTCTCCGGCGCCCAGCCCGCCGAGGTCTTCACCCAGGCCCTGGAGCAGGCATGGGGAGCCCGGCCCCCGCTGACGGTCATCGGCGCGGACGGCCCTGAGAGCGCCGACGGCCCTGAGAGCGACGGCGCGGCCTGCGGCCCGGACGGCTGCGAGATCCCGCGCGCCTGACACCGCAGGGACGGGTGAAAGCCCTGTTCGGAGGCCATGCGTAAGCATCGCTGAGCAGTACGCCTCAGTCATGCGCAATGGACCCCGCCCGGTCGACGGGGCAGAGTGAGCCCATGGAGACCACCGGCCAGGGCCACGACAAGTCCGTCCCGACCCCTGAGGGCTTCACCGCCCTCGTACGCTCCGAGTTCGCCCCCCGAACCACCTACCTGAACAGCGCGAGCACCGGACTGCTGCCCGCCCGTGCCGTCAGCGCCATGCACCGCGCGGCCCTGTCCGTGGCGGCGGGCCGCCCCGAGAACATGTTCGCGGACGTGGAGGCGGCCCGGGCCTCCTTCGCGCGCCTGATGGGCGTGGCGCCGGAGCGGGTCGCGGCGGGCGCGTCGGTCGCCGTGTACTCGGGCCTGGTCGCCGCCTCCCTGCCCGCGGGCGCCGAAGTCCTCACCGCGGAGGGCGACTTCAGCTCGACGGTGAACCCCTTCCACATACGCGGCGACCTGAAGGTACGTACCGTGCCCCTTGAGCGGATCGCCGAGTCCGTGCGGCCGGGGACCACGCTGGTCGCGGTCAGCGCGGTGCAGTCGGCCGACGGCCGGGTCGTCGATCTGCCCGCGCTGCGCGCCGCGGTCCGCGCGCACGGCGCCCGTCTCTACCTGGACGCCTCACAGGGCGCCGGCTGGCTGGACCTCGCCGCTCACATGGCGGACGTGGACTATCTGGCGTCGGTCGCCTTCAAGTGGCTCACCTGCCCGCGCGGCGTCGCGTTCTTCGTCGTACCCGGAGAGCGGGAGGACTTCGGCGGTGTGCCCCCGCTGTTCGCGGGCTGGGTAGCGGGGGAGCGCCCCTGGGACAGTTGCTACGGCCCTGTCGCCGAACTCGCCCGCTCCGCGCGCCGGTTCGACGAGAGCCCGAGCCTGTTCGCGTACGCGGGCGCGCGGCACTCCCTCGACGTGATCGAGGAGCTGGGGGTGGCCGCGATCCGCGCCCACGACCTCGCGCTCGCGGACCGCTTCCGCGCCGGGCTCGCCGAGCTCGGCCACGAGCCGGTGCCCGCGCCGGGGTCGCCCATCGTGTCCGTGCCCGGCCTCGGCGGCTGGCAGCCGGAACTGAGCGCGTCCGGCATCGAGGTGTCTGACCGGGAGGGCAATCTGCGGGCCGCCTTCCATCTGTACAACACCGAGGCGGACGTGCGGCGCGCCCTGGACGCGCTGCGCACCGGCTGACCCAGCACCCGGCCGCCGCCGGGCATCCCCGCCACACTGCCGGGCATCCCCACCACGCCGCGGTGCGTCCCCACCACGCCGCCGGGCACCCTCACCACGCCGCGGTGCGTCCCCACCACGCCGCCGGGCACCCTCACCACGCCGCCGGGCACCCTCACCACGCCGCCGGGCACCCTCACCACGCGCCGTGCGCCCTCACCACGCGCCGTGCGCCCTCACCACGCGCCGTGCGCCCTCACCGCAGTGCCGCCCGGCGGGCCTCCTCCGGGCAGTCCGCCGTCTCCGTGCAGAGGTTGGCCTCGACGCGGGTGAGGAGGCGGGCGAGCTGGACGCGCTCGTCCGGGGTGAGGCCCGCGAGGGTCTGTTCCTCCAGCTCGCCCCAGGAGCGCTGGACCTCGGTGAGCAGGGCGCAGCTTGTCTCGGTGGACTCGACGAGTACCGCGCGCCGGTCCTCGGGGTCGGGGCGCCGTCGCACGTGGCCCGCCTGCTCAAGGCGCTGGAGCATCTTGGTGACCGTGGAAGGGTCGAGGTCGACCGCCTTGATCAGCTCCGACTGGCGCACCGGGCCCGTGTCCCACAGGTGCATCATCAGGAACTCCTGGCCGGGGTAGAGGCCGAGGCCCTTCAGGAGCTTGCCCGCCGCGATCCGGTGCAGCCTGGCGACACGGCTCACCAGCATCGAGACCGGGCCGTTCCGCGCTGCCAGGGGCAGCCGCGCACTACAGGCGGGGTCGTCCTGCGCGGCCCCCGCCGTGTTCGTCTCGGCCTTCATCCGGAACTCCTGCCCGCTCGGGTGGCGCGGCCCTGTCCGCCGCTGCCGTCGCCACCAGTGTCGTCCTGCAACTCCCACGAGATTAACTTGGTCGGCCAAGAAATGCGCTACAGTGACTCCCGGCTGGATTACTTGGCCGACCAATTGTATGGCCGTCCCCTCTTCCGGCGGCCCATCCTCATACGTCCTGGAGCCGTGATGACCACCGCGTTCGACCCGATCGACCTGTCAGGCCTCGCACTCCCCAACCGCATCGCCCTGGCGCCGATGACCCGCAGCCGGGCGGGTGCGGGCGGTGTGCCCACCGACCTCAGCGCCGAGTACTACGCCCAGCGCGCCGGTGCCGGGCTCGTGATCACCGAGGGCATTCAGCCCTCGCCGGTGGGCCAGGGCTACCCGGACACCCCGGGTCTGCACAGCGCCGAGCAGATCGCGGGCTGGCGCAAGGTGACCGACGCCGTGCACGCCGCGGGCGGCCGGATCTTCGCGCAGGTCATGCACACCGGCCGCGTCGGCCACCCCGTGCTGCTGCCCGAAGGCCTGGTCAACGTCGGCCCGTCCCCGGTCGCCGCGCAGGGTCAGGTGTACACGCACGAGGGACCGAAGGATTTCGTCACGCCCCGCGAGCTGACGGGTGACGAGGTGCGCGCCACCATCGGCGATTTCGTCACCGCCGCCCGCAACGCCGTCGACGCGGGCTTCGACGGTGTGGAGCTGCACGGCGCCAACGGCTACCTCATCCACCAGTTCCTCGCGCCTGGCTCCAACCGGCGCACCGACGAGTGGGGCGGCTCGCCGGAGAACCGCATCCGGTTCGCGGTGGAGGTCGTCAAGGCCGTCGCCGCCGAGATCGGGGCCGCGCGCACGGCCATCCGCCTCTCGCCCGGCAACCCCTTCAACGACATCGACGAGCCCGAGCCCGAGCAGACCTACCCGGCCCTGGTGCGCGAGCTCGACGCGCTCGGCCTCGCCTATCTGCACATCATGGAGGTGGGCCCGGTCCGCGACCTGGTCACCACCCTGCGCAAGAACTTCGAGGGCCCGTTCGTCCTCAACCCGCACACCGAGGGCCCCACCGGCCACGACGAACTCGCCCTGATCGAGGACGGCACCGCCGACATCCTCTCCTTCGGCGCCCTGTTCCTCGCCAACCCGGACCTGCCGGCCCGGCTGCGCACGCGTGGCCCGTACAACACCCCGGACCAGTCCACCTACTACGGCGGCGACGCCAAGGGCTACACGGACTACCCCGCGCTCTGACACCCCGGACGCACACACGCGCGGGCCCGGGACCTGACCAGGTCCCGGGCCCGCGCACGTCGGTGCCGCGTCACCGCACGGGGGTGAAGTCCCGCGCGCCGATGAACTCGGGGCGCCGGACCGGCGCCGCGAACGGCTCGACCGCCGTGTTCTCCACGCTGTTGAACACGAGGAAGACGTTCGAGCGCGGGTAGGGCGTGATGTTGTCCCCGGAGCCGTGCATGGCGTTGCAGTCGAACCACGTCGCCGAACCGGCCTCGCCCGTGAACAGGCGGATGCCGTGCTCGGACGCCAGCTTCGTGAGCGCCTCGTCCGACGGCGTGCCCGCGTCCTGCATCTGCAGCGACTTCTTGTAGTTGTCCTTCGGCGTCTCGCCCGCACAGCCGAGGAACGTCTTGTGCGAGCCGGGCATGATCATGAGCCCGCCGTTGGTGTCGTGGTTCTTGGTGAGCGCGATCGACACCGAGACGGTCCGCATGTTCGCGAGGCCGTCCTCCGCGTGCCAGGTCTCGAAGTCCGAGTGCCAGTAGAAGCCGGAGGCCCCGAAGCCGGGCTTCACATTGATACGGGACTGGTGGACGTACACGTCCGAGCCGAGGATCTGCCGGGCGCGGCCGACGACGCGCGGGTCGGCGGCGAGGCGCGCGAAGACCTCGCTGATCTTGTGCACCTCGAAGATCGACCGGATTTCCTGGGAGCGCGGCTCGACGATGGAGCGCTCGTCCGCACGCATCGCCGGGTCGTTGATCAGGCGCTCCAGCTCCGCGTGGTAGCCGGTCACCTCGTCCGGCGTGATGAGCTGCTCGATCGCCAGGAATCCGTCGCGTTCGAACCCCGCGAGTTCGTCGGCCGACGCCGGACCCGGTGTACCCGGCTCGGACCACACGACGGGGTCCTTGCGCTCGATGAGCACCTCCTCGGTGCCTCGGGTCGGGTACAGGTCGGCGGTGCGTTCGGGTGCGGTGGTCATGGTGGTGCCTGCCTCTCCTCTCGTACGGCCCTGGTGCGGGATGTCTGTGTGTGGGGGGTGCGGGTCTACTCGGCGTCCGGCTCGGTGAGCAGCGGGTAGACGCCGTTCTCGTCGTGGTCCTCACGGCCGGTCACCGGCGGGTTGAAGACGCACAGGCAGTGGAAGTCCTCCTTCACCCGCAGGGTGTGCTTCTCGTGCCCGTTCAGCAGGTACATGGTGCCGGGGGTGATGACGTGGGTCTCACCGTTGGTGTGGTCGGTGAGCTCCGCCTCGCCCTTGGTGCACACCACGGCCTCGATGTGGTTCGCGTACCACATGGAGGTCTCCGTACCCGCGTACAGGATGGTCTCGTGCAGCGAGAAGCCGACGCGCTCCTTGGCGAGCACGATGCGCTTGCTCTCCCAGGTGCCCGACGCGGCCTTGACGTGCCGGTCGGTGCCTTCAATGTCCTTGAACGAACGGACGATCACAGTGGGTGCTTCCTGTTCTGTGCTGGGTCTGTACGGTACGAGGGTCTCCGCGCGGCGCGCGGTCAGGCGGTCTCGCGGACCGCGCGGGCGAGCGTGCGCAGGCCCTCGTCGAGCTCGTCGGCCGTGATGGTCAGGGCCGGGAGCAGCTTGACGACCTCGCTCTCGGGGCCGGAGGTCTCGATGAGCAGGCCGAGCTCGAAGGCCCGCTTGGCGACGGCTCCCGCGCGCGCCTTGTCGCGGAACTCGATGCCCCACACCAGTCCGCGGCCGCGGTACTCGACGGTGGCCTCGGGGTGCTCGTCACGGATGGCGACGAGGGCCTGCTCGATCTGCTCGCCGCGGGCCCGGGTCTGCTTCTCCATGGCCGAGCCGTCGGCCCAGTACGTCTCCAGGGTCGCGGCGGCCGTCACGAACGCCGGGTTGTTGCCGCGGAACGTGCCGTTGTGCTCGCCGGGCTCCCACACGTCGAGCTCGGGCTTGAAGAGCGTGAGGGCCATGGGCATGCCGTAGCCGCTGATGGACTTCGAAACGGTGACGATGTCCGGTGTGATGCCCGCCTCCTCGAAGGAGAAGAAGGGGCCGGTGCGGCCGCAGCCCATCTGGATGTCGTCGACGATGAGCAGCATGTCCCAGCGCTTGCAGACGTCGGCGAGCTGCCGCAGCCACTCGGCGCGCGCGACGTTGATGCCGCCCTCGCCCTGCACCGTCTCCACGATCACGGCGGCGGGCTGATTCAGGCCGGACCCCGAGTCCTCCAGGAGGCGCTCGAACCAGATGAAGTCGGGGGTGCGGCCGTCCAGGTAGTTGTCGAACGGCATCGGCGTGCCGTGCACGAGCGGGATGCCGGCGCCCGCGCGCTTGAAGGCGTTGCCGGTCACGGCGAGCGAGCCGAGCGACATGCCGTGGAAGGCGTTGGTGAACGACACGATCGACTCGCGGCCCTTGACCTTGCGGGCCAGCTTCAGCGCGGACTCCACCGCGTTGGTGCCCGTCGGGCCCGGGAACATGACCTTGTACGGCAGGTCGCGCGGGCGCAGGATCAGGTTCTGGAAGGACTCCAGGAAGGCGCGCTTGGCCGTCGTCGACATGTCGAGGCCGTGGGTGACGCCGTCCCGCTCGATGTAGTCGATCAGGGCGCGTTTGAGGACCGGGTTGTTGTGGCCGTAGTTGAGCGAGCCGGCCCCCGCGAAGAAGTCGAGGTACTCATGACCGTCCTCGTCGAACATGCGGCTGCCCTGCGCGCGGTCGAAGACGGTGGGCCAACCGCGGCAGTAGCTGCGCACCTCCGACTCCAGGGTCTCGAAGACGCTCAGGTCGGGCTGGGTGATGGTCACAGCGAATCTCCTGGGAGATGGAATGTCGTGAGGGGTTTGAGTGGACGTGAGTCGCGCCACGGCTGATGACGGTGTGTCAGGACCGGGCCGCGGCAGCCGACCGGGGCGTCGTCGGCGCCCCGTCAGGCGAGGTCAGAAGGACAGCGGGGCGATGTCGTAGAGGACTTCGGGCTCGTGCCCGCCGTCGTCACCGGGAAACAGGGCCGCGTCGAACAGCACGGTCCGCTGGACGCCTGCCTCGTGCCGCTCGGCGAACGACAGGAACAGCCGCTCGGAGGCGGTGTTGCCCGGTGTGATGGTGGTCTCCAGGGCATCGAGGCCGCGGTCCGCGGCCACCTTCGCGGCAAGCCCGTCGAGCAGCGCACCGGCGAGGCCCCGGCCACGGTGTGCGTGGTCGACGGCCGCCTGCCAGACCACCAGGGTGCGCGGCTTGTCGGGGCGGATGTAACCGGTGATGAAGCCGGCGGGCGCGCCGTCGGCGTCCCTGGCCACCACGGATGTCGCCGCGAAGTCGCGGCACCACAGCAGGTAGCTGTACGACGAGTTGAGGTCGAGGACCTTCGAGTCGCGGGCGATCCGCCAGATCGCGGCGCCGTCGGCGACGCCCGGGGTGTCGAGTCGCAGCCCCTCGGGCATTCCAAGGAATTTCGCTTGCAGGTCGGTCGGTAGATCGGCTTGTGCAGCGGTCATGCGGATTGAATTTACCGAGCAATTTCTGGGATTGCATCGGGGGAAGGGGTTACGCCAGGCACTGTTGTCTGTTATCACGCATGCGCGTACGCCCGCATGAAAGGCAGGTACTTGATGGTGATTTGTCCAGTTTATTTCCGGCATTACGGGCGCTCTGTGGAGTACGTCACAGAGCCGCAATGCCGACGGATGTGACCGAATTGCGGCCTTTGGCTCTTACAAAACCTTAGTGTTTAGCCTTCCCGAAAGCGGGCAGAAGAATATGGGAAGCTGTTCGCATAAAGAATTCATTAAAGCGCGCGTGTGAATTCGCGCGTGAATTGCCGTGGAGGTTTGCGTGGCCGCGCACCACCGCCGCAGGAGGCGGCAGCACGCGGCCGTCCTGTCCTCGTACGTACCTACGCCCAGGCCGCCGTCACCGCACGCCGGGCCGCCTCCAGATCGACCGCGTGTCCCGTCCCGCCCGTCAGCTCGCCCAGCGCGGCGCCGAGGGCCGCCAGACAGTTGTGCACCACGCCGCGCGTGGCGTCCGGACCGTAGTGGTTGACGCGGATCATCTCCTTGGCCAGCGCGCCGCCGCCCGCGACCAGCGGCAGGACCGGGTCGGCAGCGAGCGCCCGGGCGACGAGAGCGGAGGCGTCGACCTCCTGCGGGACGCGCAGCGTCGTGGCGACGGGTGCGGCGTCCGACGCCTCGTACACATACGGCTCGATGCCGCCGCCGAGCGCCACCGCGCCCGCGCGCGTCGCCGTGGCGGCCGTGGCGTGCCGCCGCATGAGCGCGTCGAGGCCCTCCGCCTCGATGCGCTCCACGCACGCCTCGAGCGCCAGCATCTCCAGTTGTGCGGGCGCGTGCAGGAGCGCCTTGCGGCCGCCGTCGATCCACCGCTCCTTCCAGTCCAGGAGCGACAGGTAAGAGCGGCGCGGAGCCTGCGGGTTGGCGGCGAGCCGCTGCCAGGCGCGCTCGCTCACCGACACCGCGGAGACGCCCGCGGGCCCGCCCATGGCCTTCTGCGCGCCGATCACGCACAGGTCCACGCCCCAAGCGTCCGGGAGCAGCGGCTCGGCGGCCACCGACGCCACGGCGTCGAGCATGAACAGGGCGCCGTGCGCCCGCACGACCTCCCCGATCTCCGCGACGGGGTTGGTGTTGCCGGTGGCCGCCTCCGCGTGCACGAGCGACACGAAGTCGATCTCCGGGTTGCTGGCCAAGGCCGCCTCGACCTGCGCGGCGGTCACCGCGGTGTGGAACGGCACGGCGAGGTCGACGACCGTGGCGCCGCAGTCCCGCAGCCAGTTGCCGAAGGTCTGCCCGTACGGTCCCGTGATCACGTTCAGGGCGGTGGTGCCGGGCCGAGCGGCGCCGCGGATGCAGCCTTCGAGCGGCAGCAGCGCCTCGCCCTGCATGATCACGACGTCCTGCTCGGTGTCCAGGAGCCGGGCCACCCGGTCCTCGATGGCGGCGAAGTGCGCGGCGCCGAGCGGCGCCAGGTCAAGGAAGGGGTGGGTCACGCTGCTGCTCGCTTCGGTGAGGGGGCCTGTACGGCGGGTCGGTGCGGTGGCCGCGGGCTTGGGCCCTGGCCGTTCGCCGTCGAGCGTACCGACCGCCCAAGTCAGCCCTCTCGCCCGCCACGGTCCTGTCTAAGCTGCTGCCCATGAGCGATCGCGCGGTGCTGCACGTGCAGGGGCGGGTACTCGTCGGGCCCGAGGACGTACGGGACGAGCTGTGGGTGGTCGGCGGGCGGGTGACCTACCAGCGCCCCGCTGCCGCCGCGGACACCCTCACGGTCCGGGGCTGGGCACTGCCCGGCCTGGTCGACGCGCACTGCCACGTGGGCCTCGACGCGCACGGCCCGGTCCCGCCGGAGGAGGCCGAGAAGCAGGCGCTCACCGACCGCGACGCGGGCGCGCTGCTCCTTCGAGACGCGGGCTCGCCGTCCGACACCCGCTGGATCGACGACCGCGAGGACCTCCCGAAGATCATCCGCGCGGGGCGGCACATCGCCCGCACCCGCCGCTACATCCGCAACTACGCCCACGAGATCGAGCCGGACGACCTCGTCGCGTACGTCGCCCGAGAGGCCCGGCGCGGCGACGGCTGGGTCAAGCTCGTCGGCGACTGGATCGACCGCGAAGCGGGCGACCTCACCGCGTGCTGGCCGCGCGGCGCCGTCGAGGCGGCCATCGCCGAGGCCCACCGGCTCGGCGCCAGGGTCACCGCCCACTGCTTCGCCGAGGACTCGCTGCGCGACCTCGTCGAGGCGGGCATCGACTGTATCGAGCACGCCACCGGCCTCACCGAGGACACCATCCCGCTGTTCGCCGAGCGCGGCGTCGCGATCGTCCCGACGCTCGTCAACATCGCCACCTTCCCGCAGCTCGCCGCCGGCGGCGAGACGAAGTTCCCCCAGTGGTCCGCCCACATGCGCCGCCTGCACGCCCGCAGGTACGACACCGTCCGCGCCGCCTACGACGCCGGCGTCCCCGTGTACGCGGGCACCGACGCGGGCGGCTCCCTCGCCCACGGCCTGATCGCCGGCGAGGTCGCCGAACTCACCAAGGCGGGCATCCCCACCGTCGACGCGCTGTCCGCCGCCGTGTGGTCGGCCCGCACCTGGCTCGGCCGCCCCGGCCTGGTGGAGGGCGCACCGGCGGACCTCGTCGTGTACGGGGAGGATCCGCGGGCCGATGTACGGGTGTTGGGGGCGCCGGAGGCTGTGGTGGTGAATGGGTGGGTGGTGGGCTGAGAGGTCACCCCTGGTTGCGGTGAAGGGGCGGGGCTGGGGGGAGCCTCCGGCAGGACACCCGGCAACCCCCTCCCTGTTGACAAGGAGTTACCCGCAGCGCTCGGGCTCGTTATAACCGCCTCGCGGCCCCCGGGCGTCAACGCGACGAACCCGCAAGTCACCGGCACGGACGGGACCCGAGGGAACGCCCGTGCCGCCAGATTCGAATGCATCGACGGAAACCTCTCCTTGGAGTGAACTCACGCCAGGTTGCCGCCCGTTCACTCTCAGTGCGTAAAGATTCCCGGAGTCGGGACGCCGCAAGACGCGCCCCGGCATCCGCGGTGCCCCGCGCACGCGATGTCCCCGTGTGGCGTGCGCGGTCGGCACTTCCGTGACTCATGTGAGGTCCCACCACCTTGACCAGCAACGCCTTCCGCAGACTGCCCACCTGCCGCATCGGCGCGATCGCCGCCGCAACGGTCGTCGCCATGGGCTCCGCGGCGCTCGCCTCCGCGGGCACCGCCCACGCCACCGACGACGACCGCGGCGGCCGCGCGAGCGCCGTCGTGCTCCGCACCGGCCTCAACGTGTCCCTGCTCAACAAGACGGTGAACCTTCCGCTGAACACCGCGCTCAACGACGTGGCCGCGCCCGCGAACGCCACGAGGACCACGCTCACCGCGAAGCTCGACGGAGTCGAAGGCGGCCGCCCCTTCCACGTGCTGCGCGCGGACGTGGCCACCGCGCGGGCCACGGTGAAGGGCGGCACGGCGGAGGGGTACAGCAACCTCGTGCGCGCCAAGGTGCACCTGCCCGGGCTGCCGACGCTGCCCCTCGTCGCGGTGGACCAGGTGACGTCCAAGGCCGTGTGCGTGTCGGGCAAGCGGCCCGTGGCCGAGTCGGAACTGCTCGGCGGTGTGACCGTGCTCGGCAAGCGGGTCGCGCTGAAGGCCGCGGGCTCGACTCAGGTCGCCGTGCCCGGCGTCGGCGAGGTGCGGCTCGACCTGTCGTCGACGCGGACCACGTCCCGTACGGCGGCGGCGGTCGCCCTGCGGCTCAAGGTGTCCGTGGACCCGCTGAAGCTCGGGGTCGCGGCGGTGGAGGGGACCGTGACGCTGGCCGGGGCCGATTGCACCGTGCCCGGGCCCGGCGCCAAGCCGCTGCCGCGGCCGCAGAAGCAGGAGCCCGTCCCGCAGGGCAAGGCGGCGGAGCCGGTCGTCGCCGAGAAGGAGGCCCCCGACGACAACCTCGCCGAGACCGGCGGCAGTTCCGCCACCCCGTACGTGGCCGGAGGTGCCGTGGCTCTCCTCCTTGCCGGAGGGGGCGCTCTGGCCTACACCCGCCGCCGACGCTGACCGGCCCCCCCGGGCCGGGGCACCGTATCCCCGGCCCGGGGCAGGGGTGTCCCCCTCCGCCAGGCATAACGGCACCGGAAGCCGGGCTGTGCCCACCCGTTCCGCCCCTGGCGGACCAGTTGCCCACAGCAGGAGGGGGCACATCTCCCCTGTAAGCAGCGGGGCCGCCCACAGGGCGGAACGGGTGGGCACAGCCCACCGCCTACGGTGTGATGACGTGAGGGCTCAGGACGGGGGGTGCAAAGCCGCCCGCAGGGCGGTGAGGAAGGTGTCCGTGGTGGGGCGGTCGCGGACCGCGACGCGTACCCACTCAGGCCCCAGGCCAGGAAACGTGTCGCCGCGCCGCACAGCGAACCCCCGCTCCCGCAACCGCTCCCGCACCCCGAGCGCCCCGTCCACCCGCACCAGCACGAACGGCCCCTCCGCGGGCCCCGTCACCGTCACCCCGGGCACCTCGCCGAGCCCCGCCACCAGATGACTCCGCTCGGCGGCGACCCGGTGCGCCACATGCCCCGCCTCCGCGAGCGCGCGCGGCCCCACACACGCCTCCGCCGCGGCGAGGGCGGGCGACGACACCGGCCACAGCGGCTGGGCGCGGGCGAGTTCGGCGACGATGTCCGGGTCCGCCAGGACATAGCCGATGCGCAGCCCGGCGAGGCCCCACGTCTTCGTCAGGCTCCGCAGCACCACGAGCCCGGGCACGTCTACGCGCCCCGCGAGGGCCTCCCGCTCACCGGGGACCGCGTCCATGAACGCCTCGTCCACCACCAGGATTCGCCCGGGACGGGCGATCCTGACCAGGTCCGCCGCCGGGTGCAGGACCGACGTGGGGTTCGTCGGGTTGCCGACGACGACCAGGTCGGCGTCCGCGGGCACGGCGTCCGGATCGAGCCGGAAACCGTCATCGGCCCGCAACAGCACCCGCCCCACCCGGTGCCCGGCGGCACGCAGCGCGACCTCCGGCTCGGTGAACTGCGGATGCACGACCACCGGCCGCCGCACCCGCAGCGCCCGCGCGAGCAGCACGAACGCCTCCGCGGCCCCCGCCGTCAGGAGCACCCGCTCCGACGGAACCCCGTGCCGCGCCGCCACCGCCGCCCGCGCGGCCCGCCCGTCCGGATAGGCGGCGAGCCCGTCGAGCGACTCCGCGACACACTGCTTCAGCCACGCGGGCGGCGTACCCGCACGGACGTTGACAGCGAGGTCGACGAGCCCGTCCCCGCCGCGTACCTCGGCGTCCCCGTGATGCCGCAGATCGACCTCGGCCCCGGCCGGGACCTCGGCCTCCGGCTCCGCGTCAGTGGAAGTGCCCATGGCTGCCGCTGCTCCCATATCGTGCTCGTCTTCGTTCTCGTACGCGTACGTGGTCGTCACTGGTGCTCCTCGGGACGAGGGGGCGGGCGGTGGCCGCCGGGCGGCGTCACCATGCGGCCCGCCACCGTCCGGGTCACGGAGTTGCCGACGATCACCACGGCCGTGCGGTCCACGTCGTCCGGATCGAGCGCGGCCAGGGTCGTCAGGCGCACGCTTTCGTCGGGGCGCACCCTCGCGTCGGGGTGCGCGGCATCGCGTACGACGCCCACGGGGGTGGTCGGCGCGCGGTGTTCGGCAAGGAGCCGCAGAGCCATCGGCAGCCGCTGCCCGACGTCGCCCGGGACGTCACCGGGGCGTCCGGCACCGGAGGCGTACGGGGCGTGGAACGTCACCACCAGGTCCACCTCCGCCGCCGCCCGCACCCGGCGCTCCACGAGCTCCCACGGTGTGTGCGCGTCGGACCAGGCGATCGCGACGTGGTCGGCGCCGAGAGGAGCGCCGAGCAGCGCCGCGGCGGCGGCCGCGGCCGTCACCCCGGGCACGCCGACGACGTCGATGCCGTCCCCGGCGTCGGTGAGCGCGGGCGACGCCAGCGCGTGTCCGGCGTGCCCACCGGTGTCTCCCGGTTCGACGAGGGCGACGGCCCGCCCCGCCCGGGCCTCGGCCACGGCCGTGCGGACCCGCTCCTCCTCGGCGCCGGGGCCCGACGCGACGACCCGTGTACCCGGCCGCAGCAGGTCCCTGATCCGCTCGACGTACCCGTCGAGGCCCACCAGCACCCCGGCCCGCCGCAGTTCGTCCAGGGCGCGGGGCGTGAGCAGGTCCCGGTCGCCGGGGCCGAGGCCCACGACGGCGAGGCGCCCCCGCGCGGGCCGCCGCACCACGGCGCACGTGGCGCGCGCGGGCCCGCCGTCGGGGCGCTCCGACTTCCGCTTGGGCACGAGGAGTTCACCGCCGCCGCGCAGCGCCGCGGCCTCGGCGACCGATGGCGTCCCCACGGCGGTGAGCGGCGCCCGCGAGGGGTGGGGCACCTCCACGTCCGCCAACTCCTCGGCGGGGTACGTCACCAGCGGCACCCCGAGGCGCGCCGCAGCCCCGGCCACCCCGGCTTCGTCCCGCTTGCCCGCGACGGTGGCCAACTCCCGCACGCACAGGGCGGAGAGCCCCGCGGCCCGCAGCGAATCCCGTACGAGTTCGAGGACCTCGTCGACGGGCGCGCCGCTGCCCGCGCCGACGCCCACGACCAGGGAGGGCGGCCGGAGCGTGACCTCGCGCAGCGACGGCGTGCAGGTGCGGTCGGAGATCCGCACGGTCGCCAGGACCGGCCGTGGTCCTTCGCCGGATGCGGCGAGGGGAGTGACGTTGGGCGGCAGGGCGGGCAGCGGCCACGCAAGCTCCGCGTCCAGTGCCACGGGCTCCCCGCCGAGGATGGCCCGGGTCACCCCGGCGATGTCGCCCTCCACGGGGAACCCCAGCGTGTCGAACCCGGCGTCGCCGAATGCCGCCCTGCCGGTGGGCGCGACTTCGGCCATGGGGAGTACCTGATGTCTCTTGAGCGTGGCGGACAGCGGAACAGCGGACAACCGCCGAGAATAGATCGGGCACCGGGGGAGCGGTGCGGCCGGGGCCGGGCGAGTGGCTCACGGGGCCCGCGGGCGGGTGCGCGGTGCACGGACGGGATCAATCCGCTAGCAAGGGCGCATGGCGGTGTTCGTGGCACTCGGCGCGTTCCTGATGACCCTCGTCGGCGGCTGGACCGCGGGGCGGGTCACCGACCGGCGCCATCTGGTCCTGGGCCTCGCGGGTGGCCTGATGCTCGGTGTGGTCGGCCTCGACCTGCTCCCGGAGGCCCTCGACGCGGCCGGCGGGCCGGTCTTCGGTGTGCCCGCGGCGCTGCTGCTCGTCGTCGCGGGCTTTCTCTTCGCCCATGTGGTGGAACGGCTCCTCGCGCTGCGGCGGGCGGCGCACGGCGGGGCGGAGGCAGCAGGCGACCGGGTGCCGCAGGTGGGCCTGACGGCCGCCGCGGCGATGGTCGGCCACAGCGTGATGGACGGTGTCGCCATCGGCGCCGCCTTCCAGATCGGCGGCGGCATGGGCGCCGCGGTGGCGCTCGCCGTCATCGCCCACGACTTCGCGGACGGCTTCAACACGTACACGATCACCCGCCTTTACGGGAACGCGCGCCGCAAGGCCGTCCTGATGCTCCTCGCGGACGCCGTGGCCCCCGTCGTGGGCGCGGCGACCACGCTGGCCTTCACCATTCCCGAGCCGCTGCTCGGCGGCTATCTCGGCTTCTTCGGCGGCGCCCTGCTCTACCTCGCCGCCGCCGAGATCCTGCCCGAGGCGCACCACGACCACCCGGCGCGCTCGACGCTGCTGTGCACGGTGGCGGGCGCGGCGTTCATCTGGCTGGTGGTGGGCCTCGCCGAGTGAGCGGGCCGGGGCTGCGGGCGGCACACCGCTCACGCCGCGCACCGGGCCACGAACCGGCGGGCGACCCCGGGCTCGGCGGCCCAGTGGGTGTGCAGATAGCTGGCGTGCACCCCCCGCTCCACGAACCCCTCGACGCGCCGCTCCGGGGTGTGCATGCCCCAGGCGGGCACCGCCCCCGCGCCCGGCTCCACGACCGTGCGGTGGAACTCGTGCCCGCGCAGCCGGGTGCCCGCGGCCGCGAGCACGCTGTCCGACACGGCGACGGCCTCGCGGTAGCCGAGGGTCAGCCGCTCCGACATCCGGGCCCGCGCGTCCAGGACCCCGCACATCGGCTTGCCGTCGAGCTCCCGCGCCAGATACAGCAGCCCCGCGCACTCGGCGGCCACCGGGCGCCCGCTCGCGGCGAGGTCGGCCACGGCCTTGCGCAGCGGCTCGTTGGCGGACAGCTCCGGCGCGTACATCTCGGGGAACCCGCCGCCGATGACGAGGCCACGGGTGCCGGGCGGCAGCTCCTCGTCGTGCAGCGGGTCGAAGGGCACGACGTCGGCGCCCGCCGCGGTCAGGAGCTCGGCGTGTTCCGCGTACGAGAAGGTGAACGCGGCCCCGCCCGCGAGGGCCACGACGGGCGCCGCACCGGGCACCGGGGACGCGGCCCCCGTGGCGGTGGGCAGCCCCGCGGCGGAGGTCACGGCCTCGTGGGGGTCCCAGGCCGCCCCCGGAAGCTCCGGCGCGCTGCGGGCGAGGGCGAGCAGCGCGTCCATGTCGCAGCCCTGCCGCACCTGTTCGGCGGACGCTGCCACGGACTCCAGGGCCGCCGCGCCCCGCTCGGCCACCGGCACCAGACCCAGGTGCCGGGAGGGGGCCCGCACCTGCGGGGCCCGGCGCAGCGCGCCGAGCACCGGCACCCCGGAGGATCCGAGCGCGTCCCGGAGCAGCTCCTCGTGGCGCTGCGACCCCACCTTGTTCAGAATCACCCCGCCCATCCGGACCTCGGGGTCCCAGGACGCGAAGCCGTGCACGAGCGCCGCCACCGACCGCGACTGCGACGACGCGTCGACGACCAGGACCACGGGGGCCCGAAGGAGCTTCGCCACATGCGCCGTGGACGCGAGCTCGCCCTGCCCGGAGGCCCCGTCGTACAGGCCCATCACGCCTTCCACGACGGCGAGGTCGCACCCGCGCGCGCCGTGTGCGAACAGCGGCGCGACCAGGCCGGGCCCGCACATGAAGGCGTCCAGGTTCCGCCCGGGACGCCCGGTGGCGAGGGCGTGGTACCCGGGATCGATGTAGTCGGGGCCGACCTTGTGCGGGGACACGGCGAGCCCGGCCGCGGCGAAGGCGGCCATCAGACCGGTCGCGACCGTCGTCTTCCCGCTTCCGGACGACGGCGCCGCGACGACGAGACGTGCTACCACTCGATGCCCCGCTGCCCCTTCTGGCCCGCGTCCATCGGGTGCTTGACCTTGGACATGTCGGTGACGAGGTCGGCGAACTCCACCAACTGCTCCGGGGCGTTGCGCCCGGTGATCACCACATGCTGCGTACCCGGCCGGTCACGAAGCACCGAGACGACCTCCTCGACGTCGATCCAGCCCCAGTGCAGGGGGTAGGCGAACTCGTCGAGGACGTAAAGCCGGTAACGCTCCGCCGCGAGGTCCCGCTTGACCTGCTCCCAACCCTCACGGGCCTTGTCCTCGTTGGTCAACTCGCCCTCGGCGGGGGCGCGCTGGATCCACGACCAGCCCTCACCCATCTTGTGCCAGTCGACGGTGCCGCCCTGCTCGCTGGCACCGAGCACCCGCAGCGCGTTCTCCTCGCCGACCTTCCACTTCGCCGACTTCACGAACTGGAACACCCCGATCGGCCAGCCCTGGTTCCAGGCGCGCAGCGCGAGCCCGAACGCGGCCGTCGACTTGCCCTTGCCGATCCCCGTGTGGACGAACACCAGCGGGCGGTTGCGCCGCTGTCGCGTCGTCAGGCCGTCCTTCGGCACCACACTCGGCTGTCCCTGAGGCATCAGGCAACCCTCCTCTTCGCGCCGCGGGCACGGTGCCCGCCCTGTACACCGGCCGCACCAAGGGTGCCGCCCCGAACATCCTTGACGAGTCCGGCGATCGAGTCCGCCCGCAGTTCGTCGAGGGTCACCGCACTCCCGCCGAGCTCCCCGGCCAACTGCCCGGCGAGCCCGAGCCGCACCGGACCCGACTCGCAGTCCACGACGACCGAGGCATGTCCCTCGGCCGCGAAGAGCCGGGCGGCACGTCCCGCCCGCACCAGCGGCTCGACGCCGCCCGTCGCCCGCCCGTCGGTCACCACGACCACGAGGGCGCGCCGGGCGGGGTCCCGCAGCCGCTCGATCCGCAGTACGTCGTGCGCCCGCAGCAGGCCGGTCGCCAGCGGGGTGCGGCCGCCCGTCGGCAGCGACTCCAGGCGCACCGCGGCGGCGTCGACCGACGACGTCGGTGGCAGCGCCACCTCCGCCGCCGTCCCACGGAACGTCACCAGACCCACCTTGTCCCGCCGCTGGTAGGCGTCGAGAAGGAGCGAGAGCACCGCGCCCTTCACGGCGGTCATCCGCTGCCGCGCCGCCATCGAGCCGGACGCGTCCACGACGAAGAGCACGAGGTTGCCCTCGCGCCCCTCCCGGGTCGCCTGCCGCAGATCGTCCCTGCGCACCACGAGCCCACGCCCGGACCGCCCGCGTGCCCGCTGGTGCGGCGCCGCGGCCTGCACGGTCGCCGCCAGGTGCAGCTTCGTGAGGGCGCCGCGGGGCCGCCGCGCCCCCGTCGTCCTGCCGTGCTCGGTACGGGCCCGCGACCGCCGGCCCGCCGCGCCCTCGCCGAGCCCGGGCACGCTCAGGACCTTCGTGCGGAAGGGCTCTCCGGCGCGTACGGGCTGCTGCTCAGGGGCGGCGGCACGCTGGGGCTCGGGCTGCGGCTGCCGGTCGTCGGGGGACTCGGCGGGGTCGGTGGCGTCCCGGGCCTCGGGGGAATCGGGGGCCTCAGAAGTATCAGGGGCCTCAGGGGTCTCGGTGGTGCCGTCGCCGCCGGGGCGCTCGGGGCCGGGGTCCCGCGGGGGCTGCCCGCCACCGCCGTCCGGGCCGCCGTCGGGGCCGCCGTCCGGGTCCGGGTCGTCCTCGGGGCCCGTACCGGGGTCGTCGTCGCCGAACTCCTCAAGCGTCTCGTCGAGCTTGTCCTCGTCGAGGCCCGGCGCGTCGAAGGGGTTCCGGCGCCGCCGGTGCGGCAGCGCGAGCAGCGCCGCCTGCCGCACGTCGTCGGCGAGGACGTCCGCGCGCCCCGCCCACGCGGCGAGGGCGGTCGCCGTCCGCGCCATCACGATGTCGGCACGCATGCCGTCCACCTCGAAGGCCGCGCAGGTCGCCGCGATCTGGCGCAGCGCGCCGTCGCCGAGCCGCACCTTCGGCAGCAGCGCCCGGGCGGCGACGACACGCTCCCGCACCTCGGCCTCGTCCTCGGCCCAGCGCGCGGCGAACGCGTCCGGGTCGTCGTCGTACGCGAGCCTGCGCCGCACCACCTCCACGCGCTGGTCGGGCTCGCGTGAGGCGGCGACCTCGACGGTGAGCCCGAACCGGTCGAGCAACTGCGGCCGCAGCTCGCCCTCTTCGGGGTTCATCGTGCCCACCAGCAGGAACCGCGCCGCGTGCCGCACGGACACGCCCTCGCGCTCCACGTAACTGGCGCCCATGGCCGCCGCGTCGAGCAGCAGGTCGACCAGGTGGTCGTGGAGGAGGTTCACCTCGTCCACGTACAGGATCCCGCGGTGCGCGTCCGCGAGCAGCCCCGGCTCGAAGGCCTTCACACCGTCGGCCAGCGCCCGCTCGATGTCCAGGGCGCCCACCAGGCGGTCCTCGGAGGCACCCACGGGCAGCTCCACCATGCGTGCGGGCCGCGCCGTGCCGGTACCCGCCTCGTGCGGCCCGTCGGGGCACCCCGGGTCGGGTGCGCCCGGCGCGCACGAGAACCGGCAGTTGGGCACGACGTCCACCGCGGGCAGCAGCGCCGCGAGGGCACGCACGGCGGTGGACTTCGCGGTGCCCTTCTCGCCGCGCACCAGGACGCCGCCGACGGCGGGGGAGACGGCGTTGAGCAGCAGGGCGAGGCGCAGGTCGTCCTGGCCGACGAGGGCGGTGAAGGGGTACGGGGTGCTCACGCGGTGACCTCCTGAGTGTGCTGCGGTGACCGCTCGGCGCGCCCGGTGTTCGCGGACGTGGCCGAAGGCCGTGGGACGGGGTGGGGGTGCGGATCGACGGGGGTCACGGGCAGGGGTGGTGCGGTGGGGTGGTCACGACGGTGCTCCCGGTGGGACGAAGGGCAACCCGGCGGGCGCGCCGGACTCGATCAGGCGCAGCAGCGCCGCGGTGTCCGCGTGCTCCTCGACGAGGTCGCCGAGCAGATCGAGCTGCTGCTCGCGCAGCGCCTCGAAGCAGGTGTCGGGGGCGGGTACGAAGCGGCGGCCCGCGGCGCGGGCGACCTCGGTGAGGAAGCGGTGCCGGAACGCGTCGCACTCCAGCGAGCCGTGCCAGTGCGTGCCCCACACCGCGCCGACCCGGCACCCGTCCAGGAACGACTCACCGCCGAGGACGTCGGCGACGCCGTGGTGGATCTCGTACCCCTCGACGGGTGCGCCGAGCGCCTCACCGACGGGGCGCGCGAGGGTCTTCTCCCGCCGGAAGGTGACGCGTACGGGCAGCAGCCCGAGCCCGTCGACGGACCCGGCGCGCGACTCCACGTCGTCCTCGATGTGTTCGCCGAGCAACTGGAAGCCGCCGCAGATGCCGAGGACGGGGCGACCCTCGGCGGCCCTGCGGGCCAGCGCGTCCGCGAGGCCGCGCTCGCGCAGCCACCGCAGGGCGCCCACGGTGCCGCGGGTGCCGGGTACGACGACGAGGTCGGCGTCGACGAGCTCCTCGGCGCGGTCCACGAACCGCACGACGACGCCCGGTTCGGCGGCGAGCGCGTCGACGTCGGTGAAGTTGGACATCAGCGGTACGGCGCACACGGCGACGCGCAGCACGTCATCGCCGAGCGGCGGCGCCACGACGGACTCACGTACCGCACCGCGCAGCGACACCCGCAGGCCGTCCTCCTCGTCGATGCCGAGCCCGTGCCGGAACGGCAGCACACCGAACGTGGGCCGCCCGGTCAGGCCCCGCAGCATGTCGAGACCGGGTTCGAGCAGCGACACGTCACCGCGGAACTTGTTCACGAGGAAACCGGCGACGAGTTCCTGGTCGGCGGGCGCCAGCAGCGCCACGGTGCCGAAGAAGGACGCGAAGACGCCACCGCGGTCGATGTCGCCGACCACGACCACGGGGAAGCGCGCGGCGCGCGCGATGCCCATGTTCACGATGTCGGTGCGCCGCAGATTGATCTCGGCGGGGCTGCCCGCGCCTTCACAGATCACGGCGTCATAGGTGCCCCGAAGCTGTTCCAGGCATCCCACGACGGTGTCGAGCAGCGCCTGTTGCCGCCCGCCGTGGTAGCCGCGTGCGCTCATCTCGCCGACGGGCTTGCCCATGAGCACGACCTGGCTGGAGCGGTCGCTGCCAGGCTTGAGCAGCACGGGGTTCATCAGCGCCGAGGGCTCGACGCGCGCGGCCTGCGCCTGCATGGCCTGCGCCCGGCCGATCTCGGCGCCCTCGCGGGTGACGAAGGAGTTGAGCGACATGTTCTGCGCCTTGAACGGCGCGACGGAGATCCCCTTGCGCGTCAGCCACCGGCAGATGCCCGCGGTCACGACGCTCTTGCCCGCGTCGGAGGTGGTCCCCGCGACGAGCAGCCCTCCACTCATGTACGACCTCCGCGGCCCGGCAGCGCTGTGGCGGTCCCCGGCGCCGGGTGCCGCCGGGCCACTCGTGTGCCCCGGGCGGCCGTGCGGGCGCCCCGGGCGAGGTCGGCGGCCACGGCGACGCCGAGGGCGAGCAGACAGACCCGCCGGGACAGACGCACGGCCCGCTCGATGTCCGTCACGGCGACGGGACGCCCGCCGCCGTTCAGGACCGGCCGGTGCTCGACCCGTCCCGCATACGAGAGCGTCCCCCCGAGCCGTACGCCCAACGCCCCCGCGAAGGAGGCCTCCACGACACCCGCGTTGGGGCTCGGGTGGTGCGCGGCGTCGTCCCGCCAGGCCCGCGCCGCCGCGCCGGGGGAGCCGCCCGCGGCCACCGCCAGCACGCCGGTGAGCCGGGCGCCGGGCCAGCCGAGGACGTCGTCGAGGCGGGCGGAGGCCCAGCCGTAACGGCGGTGCCTGGGCGACTTGTGCCCGACCATGGCGTCGAGCGTGTTGACCGCGCGGAACCCGAGCAGCCCCGGCACGCCCGCGACGGCGCCCCACACCAGCGCTCCCACCACGGCGTCCGAGGTGTTCTCGGCGACGGACTCCACGACGGCACGGGCGATCCCGTCCGCGTCCAGGGCCTCGGGGTCGCGCCCGCACAGGTGCGGCAGCCGCTCCCGCGCCACGTCGATGTCACCGGCGGCCAGGGCGCCCGCGACGGCACGTGCCTCCCGGCCGAGCGAGGTCCCGCCGACGACGGCCCAGGTCGCGGCGGCCGTCAGCCCCACGGATGCGGCACGGGAGCGGCGTACGGCGAAGGAAGCGAGCGCACCGGCGCCCGCCGCGCCCCCGGCGCACACCACCGTGTGCAGCGCGCCCCAGCCGCGGTGGTCGCGCCACAGCACGCGTTCGACGGCCGCTGCCGCGCGCCCGAACGCGGCGACCGGGTGGCCGCGGCGGGGGTCGCCGAGCAACAGGTCACCGAGGAGACCCGCGGCGGCGCCGTACGCGAAGTCGCGATCGGCACGCACGGCTCAGCCCGCCGCTGCGTGCGGCGGTACGGTCGACGGCACCCGCAGGGGCAGGGGAAAGGGAACCGGCAACGGGCGCCCGCGCATGACGACATGTCCTCACTCAGGGTGTCCGCGCCCTGGTTCGACGAGACCGGCGGTGAGAGTTCCTGGCTCCCGGAGACCGCGTTCGGTCACCCGGTGACAGTGGCGGGACCGCGCCGGATTCGCACCGGCTTCCTCTCCTGCCGCCGTAAATTGGCTTCGGCAGTTCACCACGGCCCGCGACGCCCGTCAACTCGCTGTTGACCTGCGGTGGGAGAGTGTGCGGAGCTCCACACGGGGCCCGCGGGCCGGGGGGCCGGTTTGAGGCTAGGCATGCCTGTAAGCCCTCCGTACGCTTGCAGATGTCAGGCTCTCGCGCGGGCAAGTCAGGCTCTCGCGCGGGCAAGAGGGCAGGGGGCGGTGTGGCCGACGAGTACATACCGGCGGAGCGGTGGTTCAAGAGCAGTTACACGGCCACGGGCGGTGAGTGCGTGGAAGTGGCCCGCCCTGACGGGGCGATGTGGGTGCGTGACTCGAATCACCGCGACGAAGGACACATGAGCGTGACGCCGTGGGCGTGGCACGCGTTTGTCAGGGCGGTCGCCTCGGGGAGTGTCGGGGTGGAGTGAGCAGTCCCAGCGCGTGCACGGAAGGCTGGAGACCATGGAGGTCGAGAGCAAGCGGTTGCCGCTGAACAGGCACGCGCCGCACCCCGCCGGGCGCCTCGTCCTCGTGACGTACTGCGTGCTCTGCGGCGCCGTCGCCACACTCGCGGGCGCTGTCGCCTCCCTCCTCGTCGAGGGCCTGCCCGTCCGGCTCGCGATCTGGCTCGCGACCTCCGCGGCCGTGGCGACGGGGGCCGGGATCCTGTGGGGTCGCGCGCCGCTCATCCCGCGCCCGCCCGTGGCGCCGGGCCGTCCGCGGCGGCCCCCTCCGCCGGAGGGCCCGGCTCGTCCGTAGGCCCGGTCCGGGGACGCCCACGCCGCAGCGTCCGCACCAACCACCCCACACCACCGATGAGCAAGCCGCAGATTCCCGCCACGGCGGTGACGAAGTGCCAAGGATCGATGTCGTACTGCGCGACGACCCCCTTGGCGATGATCGCGGCCGGGACCAGCGCCGCGAGGACCGCGACGAGGCACACCGAGACGCAGCCCGCCTTCGCCAGGAAGCTGAGGGTCTGCTGTTCCTGGGAGTGCAGGCTGCGGCGGTGCTCGCTGTCGAGAAGGCGGTCGAGTTCGCGCGCGAAGGCGGGATCCTTCATGCCTTCCCGGATGAGGTCGTGCACCTGCGACGGAGCGGGATCCGGGGCGGCGGGCGCGCTGCCGTCCTGGGGGTCTCCCGAGGGATCGGTCGCGCCCGGCCCGCCGGCTGCCGTCCGGCAGGCGGGAGGTGTGTCTCCGGACGTGTCGGTGGACTGCGTGGCCGTCAGGTGACCCAACAGCCACCGTGCCAACGTGACGACCGGCATCGCGCCAGCCCTCCCCTCGTCCCGGAGCCATCGGCTCCAGGGGTCAGCCTGCGAAGCCTTCCCTGACCTCATGGATGAGGTCGATCGCGCGGCTGTCGCTGTAGGCGATCTGCCGCAACTGTTCGAAGCAGTCCTGGAAGTTTGCGACCAGCTCGTAGTCGTCCCGGGTGGCGATGACGGACTGGGCGCTCTCCAGGTAGATCAGGTCGTCGTCGTCCTTGAAGCCGAGCAGGACGAACGCCCTTTGCGTGCTCAAGAGTGAGCCTGCGGTGAAGGGCAGGACCTGGAGCGTGCAGTGGGGACGCTCGGCGACATCGATGAGCCGCTGGAGCTGGGCGCGCATCGCCGCGGGGCTCCCGATCTGCCGGCGCAGCGCCGACTCGTCGATCACGAAGTGGAGTTCGTCGATGCCGCTGTCCTCGAACACCCGCTCCTGCCGGGCCGTGCGGAACTCCACGAGACGGCGGCGTGTACCGGCGTCACTGATGTCCGGAAGAGCCAGGGCGTCCGCATACTCCTCGGTGTGCAGGAGGCCGGGGATGACGATGGGGTGGTAGGTACGCAGTGAGGCCGCGGCCGCCTCGAAGGGCAGGTACTCGGTGAAGCGGGGGTTGGCCACGTCCGCCCACTGCATCCACCACGACTGCCCCTTGGAGCCGCGGGCCGCGTCCACCAGCTCGGCGACGGTCTCCTCGGCCTCCACGCCGTACTGCCGCAGCAGCGCCCGCAGATCGGTCACCGAGACACTGACCGTGCCCTTCTCGATGCGGTTCAGCTTCGACAGTGACCATTCGAGGGCGGAGGCCGCCTCGCCCTGGGTCTGCTCCGCGTCCTCACGGGCCTTGCGCAGGGCGATGCGGAGTTTGCGGCGGCTCAGGCTCGGGTCCAGTTCGCTGGGCATGGGGCTCCTTCACGAAGACCAGGAGTCGACCTCGCCACACAGCCGTACGGATGACAGCGTTACGCAAGTATGCCTAACGAAGGCTGTCTCTCCGCCGTGGAGCGCAGCGCAGCCGCTCTGTCTGACATATGTGGGACCGACCCTAGCATGCTGCGGCTACCCATTATGACACATGTCTAATCGAACGAGAGCGAGCCGCCGTCCGGCAAGAGGAACGAAGAAGCCCCGGGGCGGCCGTGACGGCCGCCCCGGGGCTTCGGGGCTTCGGGAGTGTGGTGCGCGAGGGTCAGGCGACGATCAGATAGATGCCGTACGCCACCGCCGCGGCGCACAGCGCGAAGCACGCGTACGCCCCGACCTGCGTCGGCAGCGTGGCGGTGCCGCCGCCGGTGGCCCGGGCCTCGCGGGCCTGCTCCTGCTTGGAGAGGCCGATGACGCCGAGGGTGAACAGGCCCACGAGGGCGACGGTCACCAGGAGGCTGACTCCGAACACGGAGGCGAGGGCTGCCCAGTCGATCTTCATGCTGCTTCTTCCTCAGACCGTGGCGGGCCGGGCGGGATCCGCCACGGCCGTGGCGGACGCGGACGAGTGCGACACAGGGACGTCGGCCGAGAACGGCACGGTGTCCTTTGTGATCGCGAGGGAGGGACCCGCCGGGGGCGGCGAGACGGCCGCGATGGCGGTGGTCACGACGCCCGCGGGAGCGGCGGGCGTGCCGATCTCGTCGTCGGTGACGTTCGTGTGGTCGACCGGCTGGCGGCGCGACAGGACCCAGATGACGGCGGAGCCGCCGATGAGCAGCGCGGCCGTGGTGGCGATGCCCCACGCGCCCTGCTTGGTGAGCAGCTCGGCGCCCGCGCCGACCAGACCGGCGGCCGGCAGCGTCAGACCCCACGCCACGAACATCCGCGTCGCCGTGGACCAGCGGACCACACCGCCCTTGCGGCCGAGGCCCGCGCCCATCACGGCGCCGGAGCAGACCTGGGTGGTGGAGAGCGAGAAACCGATGTGCGAGGAGGCCAGGATGGCCGTCGCGGCGGACGTCTGCGCCGCGAAACCCTGCTTCGGGGCCAGCTCGGTGAGGCCCTTGCCCATGGTGCGGATGATGCGCCAGCCGCCCAGGTAGGTGCCGAGCGCGATGGCGAGACCGGCCGAGACGATGACCCACATGGGCGGGTTGGCGCCCGGGTTGAGCACACCGCCGGTGATCAGAGCCAGCGTGATGATGCCCATGGTCTTCTGCGCGTCGTTCGTGCCGTGGGCGAGCGAGACGAGACCCGCGGAGGCGATCTGGCCCGCGCGGAAGCCCTTGGCGGTGGACTTCTCGTCGGCGCGGCTGCTGATCCGGTACGTCAGGCGGGTCGCGAGCGTCGCGGCGATACCTGCGACGAGCGGGGCCGCGAGGGCGGGCAGCAGCACCTTGGTGACGACCGTGCCGCCGTTGACCGAGGACCAGCCCATGGACATCACGGCGGCACCGATGAGGCCGCCGAACAGGGCGTGCGAGGAGCTGGACGGCAGGCCGAGCAGCCAGGTCAGGAGATTCCAGAGGATCGCGCCCACCAGGGCCGCGAATATCACTTCGGTCTTCAGACCGTCCTCGTTGATGATGCCGCCGGAGATCGTCTTGGCGACTTCGACGGAGAGGAACGCTCCGACGAGGTTCAGCACGGCGGACATGGCCACCGCCGTCTTGGGCTTGAGAGCGCCGGTCGAGATGGTCGTAGCCATCGCGTTGGCTGTGTCGTGGAAACCGTTCGTGAAATCAAACACGAGAGCGGTGACGATCACGATCCCGAGGAGAAGCGTGATGTGTTCCATTTACCCAGGCTTCTGTTGGACGTCAGTGGCAAGTGGAACGTAAGCAAACTGAGTGAACGGAAAGTGAACTGGGTCGGGCCGTGCGGTGACCCATGGTTGCTTGTGGCCACGCGCCATTTTTCCGGCTCGCCCCGGCCCGGACGCCGCGGACTCGCCGCGGGCCCGCCGCAGGCCCGGAATTCCGCCGTCCGGGGGGCTTGTACGAGGTTCGCGCACCGGTTCGGTGACGTGCCCGCCGGCCTCCCGAGCCGGGTGCGGAAACCGGGAGGAGATACTGATCACGTGTCCCGGTCTGCCGCCCGCACGCGGTCTGCCCGCCCCTCCGGCCCTCTGGCAGGATCACCGCATGACTGAGCAGCGGCACACCGACGCGGGCCCGGGAAGCGTGGCGGTCACACGGGCCTGGGACGAGCTCGTCGCGACCGCCCGCAGGACCGTGACGGACGGCCTCGTCGTCGGGACCTCGGGAAACGTCTCCGTACGGGTGGGCGACACGGTCCTCGTCACACCGAGCGGCGTCGCCTACGACAAGCTGACGCCCGCGGACGTCCTCGGCGTCGGCCTGGACGGCGAACGGCTCTTCGGCACCCTCGCCCCGACCAGCGAACTGCCCATGCACCTGGCGATCTACCGGGCCACGGACGCCCGCGCCGTCGTCCACACCCACGCCGTGCACGCCACCGCGGTCTCCACCCTCGTACCGGAGCTCCCCGCCGTGCACTACATGACCGCCGCCCTCGGCGGCACCGTCCGCGTCGCCCCCTACGCGCTGTACGGCACGGACGAATTGGCCGAGAACATGCTGCACGCCCTGCGCGACCGCAATGCCTGCCTGCTGCAGAACCACGGAACGGTCGTCCACGGGGACACACTCGCCCAGGCCTTCGACCGCACCGCCCAACTGGAGTGGATGTGCCGCCTGTGGCTCACGGCCACCTCGGTCCCCGGCCACACGCCGAACATCCTGTCCGCGGCCCAGGTACGGGAGACGGGGGAGAAGCTGAAGGGGTACGGGCAGCGAAGCTGAAGGGGCGCCGGCAGCGGGGCTGAAGGGAGCGCCGGCAGCGGGGCTGGAGCGACACGGCAGCGGGGCTGGAGGGACACGGCAGCGGAGCTGGAGGGACACGGCAGCGGAGCTGACCCGACCGACCCGTCGGGTGCCGGGAATGCACTCTCGCGCGGTACGCCCACTGGCAGCGCCCCCCGACCGCGCGGACACTGGGTCCGTGCGCCCAGCCAAAGCGACGGCCACCGCAGCCGTCACCACCGTCACCGCCGTCCTAGGCGCCACCGCCCTGGCCGTCGCGGCGGGCCGCTACGCCAGTGACGCCGCCCTGAAGGCCCCCGCGGGCCGGCCCCTGCCGACCGAACCACGGCTCACCGTGCACGCCACGGCCGCGGGGCAGGTCACCCTCACCCGGGCCCTGGCCTCCCTGCGCCCCGGCCGCTACGGCCTGGGCGGCAACGGCTGTCACGCCGTGGTCGGCCCGGTCGTCGACGCCGCCCCGCACGGGGCCGACTCGGTCGTACGCCGCCTCGAACGCGTCACCCACGGCACCCTGGAGCCCGGCGACCGGGTCTGGCTCACGCCACAGGTGCACATCGGCGACCCGCACGCCGCGCTCGGCCTCGACCACGCCGACGTCGACATCCCGGGCGAACTCGGTCCGCTGCCCGCCTGGTTCGTGCCCGGCACCCGCGACACCTGGGTGATCACCGTGCACGGCCTCGGCACCACGCGCGAGCACCCGATGGTCGTCATGGGCTTCCTGCACCACCAGCAGCTCCCGGTGCTCTCCCTCGGCTACCGCGGCGACCTGGGCGCGCCCCGCTCACCGGACGGCCTCGGCCACCTCGGCGAGACCGAGTGGCGCGACCTCGACGCCGCCATCCGCTACGCCGTGCGGCACGGTGCCCGCGACGTCGTCCTGTACGGCTGGTCCACCGGCGCCACGATGGCCCTGCACGCCGCCGCCCACTCCGGGCTGCGCGACCGCGTCAGCGGGCTGATCCTGGACTCGCCGGTGCTCGACTGGGAGACCACGCTGCGCGCTCTCGCCACCGCCCGGCGCACCCCGGGGCCCCTGCTGCCGCTGGCCGTGCGCGCCGCGCAGGGCCGCACCGGCCTGCGCGGGGGCAGGATCGCGGAAGCCGCCGACCCCCGCGCCCTGAGGGTGCCGACCCTCATCCTGCACGGCCCCGGCGATGCCGTGGCCCCCTGGTCGCTGTCCCGTCGACTGGCTGGAAAGCGACCCGACCTCGTCACTCTGCACACCGTTCCGGATGCGCCCCACGGCGCCATGTGGAACGCCGACCCCGCACGGTACGAAGAGGCCCTGCGGCGCTTCCTCACCCCCCTGATGTAGCCGCTGTGAGCCCTTCGGTGCCCCGATGCCGGGCGGTGTGCGGCCCTCGCCCCGGCTCCGCGCGAGAGCGCCGCCGGGATTCCGTTTGGGTTTTCGGACCGTCAACAGGAAGACTGCTCCCGTGACGTCCCGTATCCCGCGCGACTCCCGGCTCCACCTCGTCCGCACACCGTCCTCGAAGGCCGAAAGGCGACCGGAGGCGGAGCGCGGCCGAAGCCGCAGCCCCCTCGGCGCCCCCGGCGCGGTGACCCAGCGCCGTTCGCGCCGGCCCGCGCCCCCGCCGCCGGAGGGCACGCCCGCGCCCGCCGAGCTGGCCCGGATGGCACGCGCGGGCCTGGCGGACGCGGTGCGCGTCGCCCGCTGGGCCGACCGCGCCCTGCGCCCCGGCACCGGCCCGCTGCGCGGCGTCGCAGGCGGCTCCGGCAAAGGCGCCGGTGGTGAGAACACCTCCGGTGGAGGCGCCGGTGGCGAGAACGGCTCCGGCCAAGGCACCGGCGGAGAGAACGCCTCCGGCCAAGGCACCGGCGGAGAGAACGCCTCCGGCCAAGGCACCGGTGGGGAGAACGGCTCCGGCAGGGCGGTCGGCGCGCTGTCCGACGCCGCCGCCGAACGCGCGGCCGCCGAACTGGGCGTGACGGTCCACCAGCTCCGCGCCGACTGGGACACCGCACGCCTGGCCGGACTCGTCGAGGTGCACGGTGCCGTCGCCCGGCCCGGCTGGCGGCTGCGCGCCTGGGACCGCGACGACGCCGCCGTGCTGCGCGGCTGGGTCGCCCTGTTCGACGCCTGGTCGCTCGTCCACCCGGCCCCCGTCGAACTGCCGCCCGCCACCGTCGCGGAGACCGTCGAGGCCGCCCCCCAGCTCCTCTCCTTCCTGCAGCTCTCCGCGGGCCCCGTGCCCGTGCCCCAGCTCCTCGACCTCCTGGACCAGCGCGTCCGCGAACTGCGCACCGAACGCTGCGAGATCCCGTACGACCCGCAAGCGGTCCCCGAGCCCCGGACACCCGACACCGCCGTCCCACCCGGCGCGGACCCCGGCGCGGACCACGCCGATGCCACGCCCCCGCTGCCCGCCCTGCTCGACTGGGCCCTGCGCTCCCTGGCCGCCGTCGGCGCCCTGACCTGTGACGACGGTCAGGCGACGCTCACCCCGCTGGGCAGTTGGGCGGTGTGGGTCAAGCTGGAGCAGATCTGTGTCGCCGCGCAGAGCCCCGCCGGGCACATCGAGCAGTCCGCCGAGGACATGCTGCGCGGCTGCGCCCGGCTGCGGCCCAACGCGGCCCGCTCCGAATACCGCGCCTGGCTCGCCGCCAGGGACGCGGGCAGCGCCATCACCGAACTCCTCGACGCCGCCCGCGGCGAGGACGCCCTGCTGCGCGGCCTCGCCTTCGAGGCCCTGCGGGTCGTCGGCGCCCCGGCCGAACCGGACGTGCGCGCCGTCGTGGACGAGACCTCGCTGCGGCCCTACGCCCTGCTGTGGCTCGCCGAGCACGAGGGCACCGACCCCGAGGACGTCCATCTCGTCCTCACCCGTGAGGAGTCCACCTGGCTGTGGGTCGACACCGCGGCCGCCGTCGCCGACCACGGCGAGGCCGAACTCCTCGTACGGCACCTGGACTCGGCGCCGCAGCCCACCGTGCCCGCACTCATCGACGAGGTGCGCACCGTCGGGCATCCGCGGACCGTGCAGGTGCTCGTGGCGCTCGCCGCGGCCCACCCCGACCCGGCGCTCGCCAAGGCCGTGCGCCGCGCCGCGTTCCAGGTGCACACCGGCGGCGTGTGACACCGGGCGGGGGGTGACGCAGGGCGGGGTGTGACGCCGACCGGCGGGTCGGCTCCCGGCTATCTCCCGGTTATGTCCGGGGCGTACGTACCGAAGCTCCAGATGTTGCCCTCCAGGTCCCGCGCCATGTAGTCACGGGAGCCGTAGTCCTGGTCCGTCGGGGGCATCACGATGTCCACGCCGTGCTCCACGGCACGCTGGTGGTGGGCGTCGACGTCGGCCACGACCAGATACGCCGCCGAGGGGCCCGCCTCCTCCATGATCTCGGAGAAGAGACCGCCGCGGCCCTTCGAACCGAGCATCACCGCGCCGTTGCCGTACGTGAGTTCGGCGTGCAGGATCTTGCCGTCCTCGCTCTCGTACACACTCGTCTCCGTGAAGCCGAAGGCCTCCGTGAGCTGCTTGATCGCGGCCTTGGCGTCCGCGTACAGCAGCGTCGGGAAGATGCTCGGACGCACCCTGGCGGTGTCCGCCATCCCGCTCACCCCTTCGTTCCTTCGTTTCTTCGTCCTTCGAACCGCTTGAACGTGACCTGCCCCACAAGTCTTGCACCGGGGTGTGACAACGACCCACCGTGCCCGCCTCGGCCGCGGCCCGGCCCTCAGCGGAAGGTGTCGCACTGCGCCATGTCGCCCGTACGAAGGCCCTGGCGGAACCAGTTCTGGCGCTGCTCGGCGGAGCCGTGCGTCCAGGACTCGGGGGTCACACGGCCCTGGAAGCGCTCCTGGATCCGGTCGTCGCCCACCGCGGCCGCCGCGTCCATGCCATCGCGGATGTCGGCCTCCGTGAGCCGGGTGACCAGCGGTCTGCCCGACTCGTCGGGCGTGCGCGTGGCGTGGTGCGCCCACACGCCCGCGTAGCAGTCGGCCTGGAGCTCGACCCGTACGGCGTTGCTGTTGCGGCCGGTACGCCCGTCCTGCGACCGGCCGAGCGTGCCCATCAGGTGCTGCACATGGTGCCCGTACTCGTGCGCCACGACGTACGCCTGCGCGAACGGGCCGCCGCTGGAGCCGAACTTGGTCCGCAGCTCGTCGAAGAACCCGAGGTCCAGATAGACCTTCCGGTCGCCGGGGCAGTAGAAGGGGCCGACCGCCGACGACGCGGCGCCGCAGGCGGTGCCGACCCGGGCGCTGTAGAACACGGTCGGCGCGGCCGTGTACCGGCCCTGGCGGCGCGGGAACTCCTGCCGCCAGTAGTCCTGGACGCTGTTCACGACCGCCACCGTGCGGCAGTCGTCTCGGGCGTTCGCGTCCTTGCCGGTACGGCAGCTCCGCTGGACCTCGGCGAGCGAGGACGACTGCGCAGTGGGCTCCTCGTCGCCGTCGGTCAGGCCGAGCTGGTCGGGGCCGACGCCGAAGAAGAGACCGAGCAGCAGCGCGATCAGGCCCGCGACGCCGCCGCCCACGGTCGCCTTGCCGCCGGGGATGCGGCTGCCGCGGACGTCCTGGACCTCCGAGGTGTCCAGGTTCGCGTCGTCGTCGAACTGCATGGGCGTACCACCTCCGCCTCCCGTGCGAGAGCCGCCGTCCCGCGCGCGGGCGGGCTGCCTCACCTGCGGGACGACGCTCCGCCGCCCTGCGCCGGACGCCCGGCCACCTCATCCTTCTACGCCACCCGCAGCCCGGCTCCGGACGGAGGTCCGAACGGGGGACGCCGCCGCCCGCCGCCCGCCGTGTCGCGCCCGCCCCGGGCCCCGCCCCCCGCGTCCGCGGCTACGCTCTGCGCCTGATCCGGCGGCCAGGGGTACCGGTGCCGCCGCCGGAGGGAGCGAAGGGGCGCCCATGACCGCTGGCCGGACCGACACCACCGGCACCCCGCAGCGACCCGGCCCCCGGGCCCCCACCGACCCGCTCCACCACACCACCCGCCCCCCGAACGTCCCGACGGCCCGCCCTGCCGACCACCCCGCGACGCGGCTCCCAGCCCACCCCGACCCGAAAGCCGAAGCCGGGGCGGCCCCCGAAGCCCCCACAGTCGGGACAGGCTCCGAAGCCCTCGCATCCGGGGCGGATTCCGAAGCCCCCGCAGTTGGGACAGGCCCCGAAGCCCTCGTAGCCGAGGTGGACCCCGAAGCCCCCGAAGCCGGGGCAATCCCGACAGCCCTCGCAGCCGGGGCAGTCCCTACAGTCCCCGCTGCCCCCACAGCCCCCACCGAAGCGACAGCCGAAGCCCGGCGCCCGCGCCGTCTGCTGTTCCTCGGGTCGGTCCTCGCCCTCGCCCTCCCGCTCCTCGCCGCCGCACACCACTCACGGCAGACGGCGCCCTACGGAGACCGCCTCACCGTCCACGCGCGCGTGGACGACGGTGCCGCCGCCCCGCCGACGGCGCTGCGGACGCGGGGCGGAGCCGTCGAGGCGTACGACGTGGAGAGCGGCCGGGCGCGGTGGACGTACGCGCGGGAGGGGCGGCGCGCTCTGCGCTCCATGGCGGCCCCGGGGCACGCCCTCGCGCTCTGGAGCGACGGTCTCGTCACGGACACCGCGTCCGGCGGAGTGCGCTGGCACCGGGCCGTTCCGGCCACCGCCCGCTGGCTCGGCACCGCGCGGGCGCGCGGCGGCGCGGGGGTGCTGCGGCCGCTGGACCGCGAAGGCCGCATGCTGGCCGTCGTCACCCCGCACCGCGTCGCCGCCTACCGCACGGCCGACGGAGACCTGCGCTGGACGCTGCCCGCGCGCGAGGGATGCGTCTTCGAGCCCGCCCGCTCCCTGTGGCGCGACGGCGCGCTCCTGATCGCCCAGCCCTGCCGTCCCTCGACGAGGGCGTGGACGGCGGAGCTGACCGCCGTGGACGACCTCGGCCGGATCACGCCGCACCGCACGCCCCTCGGCAACGATCCACCGGGCGCGCCCGCGGACCGGACGGCGGACCGGGCCCGCTGACCGCCGCCGGAAAAGCGGTTGCGCGGCACCGTTAGAATTGGCCCATGGCCATTCTCCTCCTGCATTAGACGGCTGAGCGGCGCGCTACCGCGCGGCATCGCATCGTGCATCGTCCTTGCATCCCTGCATATCTCCCGCCGTCCGTACCCTGTCCAGGAGTCTGACCGTGATCACCGCCTCCGGTATCGAGCTGCGCGCCGGCGCCCGCATCCTCATCGAGAACGCCTCGTTCCGCATCGCCAAGGGCGACCGCATCGGCCTCGTCGGCCGCAACGGCGCGGGCAAGACGACGCTCACCAAGTGCCTGGCGGGCCAGGGCACCCCGGCGGCGGGCACGATCAGCCGCTCCGGAGACGTCGGCTATCTCCCGCAGGACCCGCGCACCGGCGACCTCGACGTGCTCGCCCGCGACCGCATCCTGTCCGCGCGCGGACTCGACGTACTGATCCGCAAGATGCGCGAGAACGAACAGCGCATCGCGAGCGGCCAGGGCTCCACGCGCGACAAGGCCATGAAGCAGTACGAGCGCCAGGAGACGGAGTTCCTGACCAAGGGCGGGTACGCGGCCGAGGCCGAGGCCGCCACCATCGCCGCCGCCCTGAACCTCCCCGACCGTGTGCTCGGCCAGCCCCTGCACACGCTCTCCGGCGGACAGCGCCGCCGCATCGAGCTGGCCCGCATCCTGTTCTCGGACGCCGACACCCTCCTGCTCGACGAGCCGACGAACCACCTCGACGCCGACTCCATCGTCTGGCTGCGCGACTACCTGAAGACGTACCGGGGCGGTTTCATCGTCATCTCCCACGACGTCGACCTGGTCGAGACGGTCGTCAACAAGGTCTTCTACCTGGACGCCAACCGCTCCGCGATCGACGTCTACAACATGGGCTGGAAGCTCTACCAGCAGCAGCGCGAGTCCGACGAGAAGCGCCGCAAGCGCGAGCGCCAGAACGCCGAGAAGAAGGCCGCCGCCCTGCACTCGCAGGCCGACAAGATGCGCGCCAAGGCCACCAAGACCGTCGCCGCGCAGAACATGGCGCGCCGCGCCGACAAGCTCCTCGCCGGTCTTGAGGAGGTGCGCCAGTCCGACAAGGTCGCCAAGCTGCGCTTCCCCGAGCCGTCGCCGTGCGGCAAGACGCCGCTCATGGCCGAGGGCCTGTCGAAGTCGTACGGCTCCCTTGAGATCTTCACCGACGTCGACCTCGCCATCGACAAGGGCTCGCGCGTCGTCATCCTCGGCCTCAACGGCGCGGGCAAGACCACCCTCCTACGGCTCCTCGGCGGCGCCGAGAAGCCCGACACCGGCCAGGTCATCGAGGGCCACGGCCTCAAGCTCGGCTACTACGCCCAGGAGCACGAGACGCTCGACCCGGACCGCACGGTCCTGGAGAACATGCGCTCGGCCGCCCCCGACCTCGATCTCGTCGAGGTGCGCAAGACGCTCGGTTCGTTCCTCTTCTCCGGGGACGACGTCGACAAGCCCGCCGGTGTGCTCTCCGGCGGGGAGAAGACCCGGCTCGCCCTCGCGACGCTCGTCGTCTCCTCCGCCAACGTGCTGCTCCTCGACGAGCCCACCAACAACCTCGACCCGGCGAGCCGCGAGGAGATCCTCGGCGCCCTTCGCACCTACAAGGGCGCCGTCGTCCTCGTCACCCACGACGAGGGCGCCGTCGAGGCGCTGCAGCCGGAGCGGATCATTCTGCTTCCGGACGGGGTCGAGGACCTGTGGGGCCAGGACTACGCCGACCTGGTCGCCCTGGCCTGACGGGCCCCCGGGGTGCCCTGGGAGTGGCGTCCAGTTCGCTTGATCGAATGACTGATCCACTGCCTATGGATCATTCGGCCGATCCGTGATCCTTCATCTGTGTGAGACGTCCTCGTACCGAGGTGTGCGATACACGCATTTCGGTGCCCGTTGGTCCCGGCAGTCCCGTGTTTCCCCGCACGTCGCTGACCTGCCGGTTCCTCGGGAAACTCATTCGGCTGCACGGATCACAACGTGCGGAATCGTTAATTCCACTCGTGTCGTCCGCTGAATGTGCGGCGAATCAAGTCGCACGGACCTTGCCGAATGGGTGGCCAGGAGGCTCGGTAGGGGTGATCATGAGAAGTCCAGAGCGCACTTCCCACGAGGAGGCACGGGTGGCCGAGACTCTGAAGAAGGGCAGCCGGGTTACCGGCGCCGCGCGCGACAAGCTCGCGGCAGACCTGAAGAAGAAGTACGACGGTGGAGCGAGCATCCGGGCGCTGGCCGAAGAGACCGGCCGGAGCTACGGGTTCGTGCACCGCATGCTCAGTGAGTCCGGAGTCACGCTGCGGGGACGTGGCGGGGCGACGCGAGGCAAGAGGGCCGCTACCGGCTGACCTGCTTCTCGCGGCCGTCCGGCTCCGGTGGGCCGGTGTGCCACCCGGTCGATCGTCTGATCGGCCGGGTGGTTACTGTGCAGTCACTTGTGGGCGCGGCATCGCGCCCACAGCGCGCGCCGACACGCGTCCGCACGGGCGCAGGTGGGCGTGCGTCCACCTGACTGCACCCATCCGGAGGCACTGATGGCTTCGTCCGACAGCGGTTCGCCCACGCGTGCTCCCAGCGGAGCGGCACCGGGCGCGGCAACGGTCCTCGACCGTGACGGCGTACGCCTCACGGTCGACGATGCCGTGGCCACGGTCACGCTGACCAACCCGGCCAAGCGCAACGCCCAGTTTCCCGCGCTGTGGCGGGCGTTGACGGAGGCCGGCCGGGCGCTGCCCGGAAGCGTCCGCGTGGTGCTGCTGCGCGGGGAGGGCAAGTCCTTCTCCGCGGGCCTCGACCGGCAGGCGTTCACGCCCGAGGGCTTCGACGGCGAGCCGTCCTTCCTGGACCTCGCGCGCGGCGATGACGACGCCCTCGACGCGACCATCGCCGAGTACCAGGAGGCGTTCACCTGGTGGCGGCGCGGTGACCTCGTGTCCATCGCCGCCGTCCAGGGCCATGCGATCGGTGCCGGGTTCCAGCTCGCCCTCGCCTGCGATCTGCGGGTCGCCGCGGACGACGCGCAGTTCGCCATGCGCGAGACCAGCCTCGGCCTGGTGCCCGACCTCACCGGCACGCACCCGCTCGTCTCCCTGGTCGGGTACGCGCGCGCCCTGGAGATCTGCGCCACCGGCCGCCTCGTGCAGGCCGCCGAGGCCGAGCGCATCGGCCTCGCCAACCTCGTCGTGCCCGGCGACCAGCTCGACGCCGCCGCCCAGGACCTGGCCGGGGCCCTGCTCGCCGCCCCGCGCGACGCGGTGATCGAGACCAAGGCCCTGCTGCAGGGCGTGGCGGGGCGCTCGTACGAGGACCAGCGCCACGCCGAACGCGCCGCACAGGCCCGCAGGCTCCGGGACCTGGCGGGCCTCGGCGACTGAATCCCTGCGGGCGCGGCTGCTCGCTCGGCGGGACACCCGGGGGCGGCTTCCGCTCGCGCGGCGGGGTGACTCCCGCCGGCGCGGCGGGGGCGGGCTTCCGGGCGGCCCCGCCCCCCTGCGGGCGCGGGCTGCCCGGTGGCTCCTGTTCTCGCCGTCAGCTCGACTTCGCCTGCGGCCGTTCCAGGGACGTGATCAGTACCGCGACCGTCGGGTGGTCCGGCAAGGCTTCGGTGACGGCCGTGCGGACCGCGCGGGCCACGTCCAGGGTGCGATGATCGGTGTCCGCCGCCAGTTCCACGCGGACATGGCGGCGCGGCAGCGCGTGCGGCGCCGACTGCTCCGTGACATGGACGGCGCGGCCAAGCCCGCCGAGGGTGCCCGCCATACGGGTCACGCCCGGCACCGCGAGGCAGGCCCGCGTCACGCGCCCCTCGTCGGAGTCGGGGGCGGACGCCAGGCCCTCGGGATCGCCGAGCGAGGGCACGGCTTCGCCAGGGAGCGCGTCCTCGCCGGAGGTACCCGCGGTGAGCGTGGCGGCGGGTTCATCCGTGAGCGGCGTGGGCGGCTTGGGCGGCGTGGACGGCGTGGGAGGGGCGCCCGGTCGCGTGGCCGGTGCCCCGGCATCCTCGGCGGACGGCTCGGACAACCCCGTCACCCGTAGGTCCACCTCCGCCACCTCAAGGCCCAGCCGTTCCACGGCGGCCGTGCCCAGGGCCGTGCGCAGTCGGGCGGCGACGGCGGGCAGCGGCTCGTCCGTGCCCGCCGTGAAGTCCGCGCTGATCCGCAGCGGCCCGGGCGGCAGCGCGCTCGGCGGTGCCGGTACCGCGGCGACGTACCCCTTCGCGGGAGCCCGCCCGTCCGCAGACCCGGCCGGGCCCACGCGCAGCCCGGTCACCCGCGCGCCCGCCACCCGCTCGGCCGGGCCGAGCAGCGCCACCCGCGCCGCCGACTCCGTGAGCCACGCACCGTCACCCGCTCCGCCCAGCGGCAGCACCCGGCCGAGGCCCAACTGGCGCCGCACCGCAGAGGTCCATAGGTCACCCGTCATGGCTCAAGACTGCCCCATCCCGGGCGCGCGAGTACGAGGCCGCGCTTAATGTGGAGGAAAGAGCAGATCCCCTGCTGAAAAGGACCAACGCGATGACCGACACCGGAGAGCGCACGACGTCCCAGACGCTCACGAAGGAGTCGCCCGGCCAGGACGCCGAGCAGGGTGGCACGGCGCGACGCGGCGGGGGAGACCCCGCGACGCGCGGGCGGACCAGCATCGCGGACGGGGTCGTGGAGAAGATCGCGGGGCTCGCCGCGCGGGACGTGGACGGCGTCCACGCCATGGGCGGCGGGCTCGCCCGGACCTTCGGGGCCGTGCGGGACCGGGTGCCCGGCAGTTCCAAGTCCGTCACGCGCGGCGTGAAGGTCGAGGTCGGCGAGGTACAGACGGCCCTCGACCTGGAGATCGTCGTCGAGTACGGCGTCCCGATCGCCGACGTCGCCCAGGACGTACGGGAGAACGTCGTCACGGCGGTCGAACGCATGACGGGCCTTGAGGTCGTCGAGGTGAACATCGCCGTGAGCGACGTGAAGCTGCCGGACGACGAGGACGACGAGCAGCCTTCGCGGCTCCAGTAACGGGTACGGCAAGGGCAGACGTCGGCAGACGGCAAGGGCAGGCAACGGCAGCAACGAAGGAGCGCACGATGAGCTATGCCGTGATCGGCATGATCGCCGGTATGGCCCTCGGCTTCGCCGGGTACTTCGGCGGATTCGGGGCCTTCCTGCTGGTGGCCGCCCTCGGCGCCATCGGCTTCGTGGCGGGGCGGTTCCTGGAGGGGGACCTGGAACCCGGCGACTTCTTCCGTACGCGCGGCGACCGGCGGCGGTGAGCGGTGGCGGCCGAGGTCGTGGGACAGGTCGCGCCCGGCGAGCGCGGCGCGACCCGGATCGCCGACCGCGTCGTCGCGAAGATCGCGGCCCGCGCGGCACGTGAGGCGCTGCCCGCGCTGCCCGCCGAGGCGGCCCCGCCGCATGCGACGGTGGGCGTCCGGCACAACAGCGCGCGGGTGCGCGTCAGCCTCGAACTGGACTACCCCAGCGACATCGGCCGCCAGTGCGGTGCCGTGCGTCGCCAAGTCGCCGAGCGGGTAAGGGCGTTGGCGGGCATGGAAGTGCCCGAGGTGGCGGTCCAGGTCGAACGGCTGCACTCGGCGCAGGCACGGGCCGCGGCGCAGGGGAGGATCCGATGAGCGAGCCCCGGCAGACCGACGCGACCGATCAGACCGAGACGGTACCGGTCACCGAGAACGCCCCCGCCCCCGACTCCGCCCCCGACTCCGCCCCCGACTCCGGCCCCGGCTTCGGCTTCGGCTCCGCCCCCGACTCCGGCTCCGCCCCCGACCCCGGCTTCGGT
>NZ_JOAP01000054.1 GCF_000720475.1 Streptomyces aureocirculatus | reverse complement strand
GTGGTGGAAGGGCGGGTGGGCGGGGGAAAGAGCCCGTCCGGCGGTGAGGGTGAGGCGGTCGCGGGTCACGTACGCCCGTTGCAACGTACGCAACGGGCTTTGCGCGGCGTGCGCACCCCGGGGCACGATGACCGCATGAACCCCGCTGCCGCCGCCAAGGCCTCCGTGCTGGATCTCGCCCCGGTCGTCCCCGTCGTCGTCATCGACGACCCGGCGAACGCGCTGCCGCTGGCGCGCGCCCTGGTCGCGGGCGGCCTGCCGGCGATCGAGGTGACGCTGCGGACACCCGTCGCCCTGGAGGCGATCCGGGCCATCGCCGACGGCGTGCCGGACGCGGTCGTCGGCGCCGGAACGGTGATCTCGGCGGCGCATGTCGGGGACGCGGTCGACGCGGGCGCCCGTTTCCTCGTCAGCCCGGGCTGGACACCCGCTCTGCTCGACGCGATGAAGGCGTCCGGGGTGCCGTTCCTGCCGGGGGTCTCCACCACCTCGGAGGTCGTGGCGCTCCTCGAACAGGGCGTCGACGAGATGAAGTTCTTCCCGGCGGAGGCCGCCGGGGGCACCGCGTATCTGAAGTCCCTCGCGGGTCCGCTCCCGCAGGCCCGTTTCTGCCCCACCGGCGGCATCTCCGCCGCCTCCGCCCCGGCCTACCTGGCCCTCCGCAACGTCGGCTGCGTCGGCGGTAGCTGGATGCTTCCGGGCGACGCGGTCGCCGCGAAGGACTGGGCGCGGGTGGAGTCCCTGGCCCGGGAGGCGGCTGCGCTCAGCGCAGGTGCGCCGTCTCGTTGAGGAGGCGCACGCTCGCGTTGCCGTCCGCGTAGTACGCCACCGCCGACAGCGACGCCGCCGCCAGTTCCATGCGGAACAGCGCCTCGGGGGGCGCGCCGAGGGCGAGCCTGACGAAGGTCTTGATGGGCGTGACGTGCGTGACGAGCAGCACCGTGCGGCCCGCGTGGGCGGTCAGGAGCTTGTCCCGGGCCGCCGCCACCCGCGTGGTGACCTCGGCGAAGGACTCGCCGCCCGGCGGTGCCACCTCCGGTGACGCCAGCCAGGCGTTCAGCTCGTCGGGCTGCCGCTCACGCACCTCCGCGAACGTCAGCCCCTCCCAGGCGCCGAAGTCCGTCTCCCGCAGCCCTTCTTCGATCTGTACGCCGAGGCCGAGCCGGGCGGCGACGGTACGGGCGGTCTCCTGGCAGCGCAGCAGCGGTGAGGACACCACGGCCCGCACGGTGCCGCGCGCGGCCAGCGCGGCCGCCACGCGGACGGCCTGCTCCCTGCCGACGTCGGAGAGGGACGGATTGCTTCCGCCGCTGCCGGAGAAGCGCTTCTGCGGGGTGAGGGGGGTCTCGCCGTGCCGCAGCAGCACGAAGGTGGCGGGCGCACCGAGGTCAGCGGGGGCGGCCCACCCCACGGGCGGCACCGCGGCCACGGCGTCGACTCCGGCATCGACTCCGGTGCCGGTCCCGGTCCCGGCTCCGGCACCGAAGTCGATGGCGGAGTCGACGCCGGTGACCGGCTCACCCACCGCGCCGGTGACCGGACCGCCCACCGCGCCGGTAGCCGGGCCGCCCACCATGCCGGTAGCCGCCCCGCCCCCCGCGTCGGCAGCCACGCCGCTGCCGCCCACCGGCTCCACGCCCGCCGCCGCCACCGACCGCGCCGCCCGCGCGTCGGCAGCGTCCGCCGCCGCACCGCGGGCCTCGGCATCGGTCACGTACGCCGTCGCAGCCCCCGCTCCAGCCCCCGCGAGCGCAGCCCGCGCCCGCGCCGCACCCGCCGCGGCGTCCCCGGGTGGCCCTCCCGGCGCGATGCCAAGGGCACCGGACGTACCGGGGGACGCGGACGCGCCGGTGCGGGCAGGGCGGTCGAGGTCGGCTGTGGACGTCGAGGGCGACCACTGTTCGCCCCGCTTGCCCGCGTCCATCGCCTCGTTGGCGAGGCGGTCCGCGTGCTTGTTCCGGTCGCGGGGGATCCACTCGTACGTCACCCGGCCGGGCGGGAAGACCCGCGCGGCCGCCGCGGCGAGCGGCTTCATGTCGGGGTGCTTGATCTTCCAGCGGCCCGACATCTGCTCGACGACCAGCTTGGAGTCCATGCGCACGTGCACGCGCGCCGTCGGGTCGAGCCCGTGGGCGGCACCTAGGCCCGCGACGAGGCCCTTGTACTCGGCGACGTTGTTGGTGGCCACGCCGATGTACTCGGCGGCCTCCGCCAGGGTCTCCCCGGTCACGGGGTCGATGACGACGGCGCCGTAGCCGGCGGGGCCCGGGTTGCCCCGGGAGCCGCCGTCGGCCTCGACGATGAACTCCCGCACCGCTGCCGCCCCTTACAGGCCGGACTCGGAGGTGCGCACCAGGATACGGCGGCAGTTCTCACAGCGCAGCACCGTGTCGGGGGACGCGGCCTTGACCTCGTTCACCTCGGTGATGTTCAGCTCCAGGCGGCAGCCCTCGCAGCGCCGCTGGTAGAGCTTGGCCGCGCCGACGCCGCCCTGCTGCTGACGCAGCTTGTCGTACAGCTTGAGCAGGTCGGCGGGGAGGGACCCGGCGACGAGCTCGCGCTCCTTGGTGGCGGTCCCGGCCTCGCGGTCGAGGTCCGTCGTGGCGGCGTCACGGCGGCCCGTCGCGTCGTCGATCTTCGACTGGACGGAGCCGACGCGCTCGGTGAGCTCGCTCACGCGCTCCTGCGCGGACTCGCGGCGCTCCATGACCTCAAGGACGACGTCCTCCAGGTCGCCCTGGCGCTTGGCGAGGGAGACGATCTCCTTCTGGAGGTTCTCCAGGTCCTTGGGGGAGCTGATCGCACCGGAGTCCAGACGCTTCTGGTCGCGGGCGGCGCGCTGGCGCACCTGGTCCACGTCCTGCTCGGCCTTGGTCTGCTCGCGGGCGCAGTCGCTCTCCTCGGTCTGCGCGGCCACGAGCAGGTCGCGCAACTGCGTGAGGTCCTTGGTGAGCGACTCGATCTCGGCGTGCTCGGGCAGCGACGTGCTCTTGTGCGCGAGCTGCGCGAGGCGGAGGTCAAGGTCCTGGAGGTCGAGGAGACGGATCTGGTCGGCGGGCGCGGCGTTCAGTTGGGGGCTCCAAGGGAATCAGTAGGGGCGGAGGAGGCGCTCGCTGCGAGGGTGGCGGCGGCAGACGGGTGCGCGGATGACGACACCGCGTGTGCGGTCCAGGGGTCGGTGACCGTCTTCGAGACGTGCACGCGAAGACCCCATCCGTGCCGGTCGGAGATCTCGTCGAGCTGGGCGGCCGCCAGCTCGCACCAGGGCCACTCGGTGGCCCAGTGCGCGGCGTCGAGCAGCGCGAGCGATGCCTGCGCGCGGGCCTCCGACACCGGGTGGTGGCGCAGGTCCGCGGTGAGGAAGGCGTCGACGCCCGCGGCGCGCACGGCGTCGAACAGGCTGTCGCCGGAGCCGCCGCTGACGGCGACGGTCCTGATCGTCTGCCCCGGGTCGCCCGCGACACGGACGCCCTGCGCGGTGGCGGGCAGTCGCTCCGCGGCGCGCTCGGCGAACTCGGCGAGGGTCAGCGGGTGTTCGAGCTCGCAGATCCGGCCGAGGCCGCGGCGGCCGCGGTCGTCCGTCGGATCGGGTACGAGGGGGCGTACGACGCGGACGTCGAGGGCGCCCGCGAGGGCGTCGCTGACCCCCGGGTCCGCGGTGTCGGCGTTGGTGTGTGCGACATGCAGGGCGATGTCGTTCTTGATCAGGTCGTGTACGACCCGGCCCTTGAAGGTCGACGCGGCGACCGTCGTCGTCCCGCGCAGATAGAGCGGGTGGTGCGTGACCAGCAGGTCCGCGCCGATCCGCACCGCCTCGTCGACGATCTCCTGGACGGGGTCGACGGCGAACAGGACCCGTGAGACCTCGGCCTCGGGGTCGCCGCACACCGTGCCGACGGCGTCCCACTGCTCGGCCCGCTCCGGGGGCCACAGGGCGTCGAGGGCGGTGATGACTTCAGACAGACGGGGCACGGGGAAAGGCTACCTTCCCGCCGTCCCGCCGGGCTCCTGGGTAACGGACAGCGACGGCCCGCTGACGAGCGGCTATGCCTGTTCCGCGACCTCGGCCGAGGTTCGGGGCCCTGCCCCCCCGCTCATCGGCGCTCCGCGCCTCGTCCTCAAACGCCGGACGGGCTGGAAAATCCAGCACCGCGTGAGCGGCGCTCGCCCCCACCCAGCACACCCACCCCCCACCCCTCAGGCGAATCGTCACTCCGCCACACATACGCGTGAAGGGCACGCCCCGAGAGCCCCCCGGCCACGGCGGAAAACTAACGTCGCCGACGGAGGTGACCCCAGATGACAGCCCCTGTGGCCGCGCCCTCGCCCCCCGCACCCCCGCCCACTTCCCTGCCGGGAGGCGCCCCCTCGGCCTGGATCCGCACCCGCGTCAAGGCGGCCGCCAGGCCCGGCCCCGGTACCGGTACCGCACCCGCGGCTCCCCCGGCCATCACCGCCGACGGCACCTACGCGGCCCGGCTCGCGCAGCGCGGCGGCTGCTGGTTCCCCGAGCGCTGGACCCTGGACTCCGCCGAGCCGTACGCGGTGCCGCTGCCCGCGCACCAGCCGGAGGAGCCCGGTACCCGGGTCCTGCCGATGGCCGACGGCCGGGTGCTCGTGCACCGCCGGGCCGCGGGACGGCACCTGTTCTCGCTGCTCTACCCGACCGACCCCGGCACCGGCGAAGTACCGCTCGGCGGGGTGGAGTTCGCCGAGGACGCGGGGGCCGAGCTGACCTTGCTGCCGCCCGCTCCGCACGGCGCCTACGCCTACGCCCTCGCGGCGGGGGCGCGTTCGACGGCCGTGTGGCTGGTGGCGGGCGGCTCGTTCGGGCCCGAGCATCTCGCGGAGATCCCCGGGCGCTGTACCGGCGGCGTCTGGCTGGACCGCGCCAACCGCATACTGGCGCTCGACCGCGCTCTCGACGGCCGCACCAAGACGGTGGCGGTGGATCTGGAGCGGGGCGGCGAGGTGACGCCGCTGCTCCAGATCACCGCCGACAGCGACGACCGGCTGCTGCTCGCCGACGCCGACAGCGGCCTCGTCGTCGTCCGCTCCGACGCCCCCGGCGAAACCCGCCTCGGCTGGGGTGTGTTGGGCAGCACCCGGCCCGTGCGCTTCCCCGAATGTCTGCATCTTCCGGGGCGCGCGGTGACACCGTTCGCGATCCAGCCCGGGCAGGCGCTGCTGCCGGAGAGCTGCGCGGTCGCTCTGCGCGTGGACGACGGGTCGGGCGCCTTCGCCCCCTGGCTCTACGGCTGGCGGCCCACCGAGCGCAGGCTCCATCAACTGCGCGCCCCCGAGGGGTGGTTCCCCGGTGCCGGGCGCTGCACGCCGGAGGGGGTCCTGGAGTTGCCGTACGTCACCGGGAGCGTGCCCTGCGGGATGGCCAGGGTCGAGGTGCCCGCTCCGGGGCGGGGTGCCGGCCCCGCGGGCGCGGAGCGCGACACGCCGGACGCGGGGGGCGCGCCGGATCCATCCGCCGAGGTGGCGGCGGCAGCGAGCGCGGTACGGGCGAGGCGCCCCGTGCCGTTGCAGCAGGCACCCCTCGGCGGACGTGGTACGGCCGGTTAGACTCGCCCGGCTGTACGAACGATCTTTGCTACGGGGTGAGTTTCTTGATGATCGAGAATGTGGCTGCCGAGCCGCGCGAACCGGGTGTGAGGGACCCCCGGGAGGGCCACGCCTTCGCCGGGAGTGCGGACCGCGCCGGGGGTGGGCGGCACCGGGGTCCGGTGGCGGAGCACGACGAGGAGACGGCTCCCCGGGGCCGCCACCGCCGCGAACCGGCCCAGGCCTGAGCCTCCTTCATTCCCCGCCCGCCCGCCCCTTTCCCGGGGCGGGCGGGCGGGGACTTTTCGTACCGGGGAGATGCAGCCGTGCCATGATGATGAGATCAAGTCCGTTGCGCCATGGGGGTGTTGTGCGGGGGATGTACGCCGGAACGGAACTGAGGGTGGCCGTCGAGGACCCGGGGACGCCGGAGGCCGAGGCGCACATGATCGCGCTGCGCGACTGGCTGGTCTCCGAGGATGCCCTGCGCGGCCGGGTGCGGCTCCGACGGCAGCCTCCCCTTGCGGGACACATGGGCTCCACCGTGGAGCTGCTGACGGTGGCTCTCGGCTCGGGCGGCGTCCTGGCAGTGCTCATCCAGTCGGTGTGCACCTGGCTCACCTCCCGCGGCACCGACATCAAGATCACGGTCAGTACGGAGGACGGGCGGCGGATCGAGCTGGACGTACGGCGCGCAGCCGATCCTCAGGCGCTCCTGCGGGAGGTGGCAGAGCGGTTTCCGGCACCAGATGAGCGGTCCGGATGAGTGGCACACGCTTCCCGGAGGGTGCGGCCAGTTGGGCGGTGCTGATCGGGACAGGTACGTTCCACGATCCCGCGTTGCCGGATATCCCTGCCGTGCAGGCGAACCTGGACGCGTTACGGCGGACCCTCACCCACCCGGTTCATGGTGTGCTCGCGCCCGAGCACTGCGTGGTGGTGGACGACCCCAAGGACCAGAACTCCGTCGGCGCGGCGCTGTCCCGAGCGGTCCGTGAGTCCGAGGACCTGCTGCTGGTCTATTACTGCGGGCACGGCCTGCTCGACGACGCCGGGCTGCTGCACTTCGCCCTCACCGGAACCGACACCGAGAACGTCGGTTTCTCCGCTGTCCACCTCGACTTGGTGAAGCGGATGGTCGGCGGGGCCCGCGCCAAGGCCCGGGTGCTCGTGCTGGATTGCTGTTTCTCCGGCCAGGCGGTCTCCGCCATGGCCGGACCGAGCGGGCTTGCCCTGGGACAGTTGAATCTGACGGGTACCTACACCCTGACGTCCACCACGGCCACCGCTCCCTCCCATGCCCCGCCCGGCGCCGCCCATACGGCGTTCACCGGAGCGATGCTGCACGCGCTGACCGTTCCCGGTCCACTCACCCTGGACGAGGTGCACCTCCACATCGACAGAGAGCTGGCCGGGCTCGGTCTCCCTCGTCCGCAGCGGCGTTCCGTCGGCGCGGTCGGCGAACTCTCCCTGGTCCGGGGGCCGGTCAGAGATACGGAGACGCCGTCCGCAGCGGGCACGCAGGCACCGCCGGACGCGGATACCGGCTCGGCGACAGCTCCAGCCACGCCCCGCCGCAGGAGGTCACGAACCGTTCTGGCCGCCATCGCGTTGTCCGCCGTGGCGCTGCTCTCCTCACTGTGGGGGAATCCGCTGACGAGCGACTCGGATGCGGGCTCACGTGGTGATTCGTCAGGGAGGGGTTCAAGTCTTTTCGACGACGACACGGTGCAGGTCGGAATGAGGGTCGACAGGCTCGAGACCGGTCACTACCGGCCCCCTGAGGGCGGATTCTCTGCCTACAGCGTGGATGTGCTCTTGGATCTGCTCAAAGAGGCGCGGATCAAATCGGAACCGATCTACGTCAATGTCCCGTGGGACCGCCAGATATCCGAGTTGGCGAAACGTGCGGTGGACCTGGACGCCGCGCTCACCATCACGCCGAGCCGTATGCGGGAGGTCGACTTCGTGGGGCCCTTCGCATCCAGTGCTCAAGGTGTCCTGGTCCGGGCCACGAACATGCAGAGCATCCAGAAGATCGGCGACCTCAACGGCAAGCACGTCTGCGTCCAGAGGGGTTCGACATCGGCAGACGCTCTGAAGAAGAGCGCTTACAGGGAGATCGCACTGCGAGTGGAGCCGGACTTCAGTTCCTGCATCGACAGCGTGCGGAATATGGAGGTCCATGCGCTCGCCGCAGACAGTCTGGCGCTCTCCGCGTTGGCGGAGGAGCACGGAGATCAGCTCGTTGTCGTCCCGGACATCAGTTTCGGTGCGCCCGTCGACTATGGCGTCGCCCTGCCCAAGGGCCACTCCAAGGACTGCGAACGCCTCCGTGACGCCATGGTGAAGTACGTGAGCAGCGATACCTGGCTACGCAAGTTCCAGAATCGCCTCCCCACCGCATACGAGCGCGGCATGGACGAGACCCGCCCCACAGCGCAAAAAATCAAGGCGCTGTCCTGCCGCCGAACTCTGTGAGACGGGACAGCCGCAGTCCTGCCAGGCGTTCGGGTCCGCCACCGGGAGTCCGACCCGCACGGAACGCCCCGCGAGGCAACCCCGCTCAACCGCGCCGCAGGCCAAGTACCTCCGGCGCCGCGAACGTCTCCCCCTCCGGCCGCCCCGCGAAGTACGGCGACATCGCCTCGTCCAGCTCTCGGAAGTCGAAGACCCCGGCCGCGGAGTCGAACTTGACCGCCACCCGCGGCCGCTCCACCACCGCCACCATCCCGCCGTGCACCACGAGCACCTGCCCGTTGACCCGCCGCGCCGCGGGCGAGGCCAGATAGCCGACCAGGGGCGCCACGTGCTCCGGAGCCAGCGGGTCCAGCTCCCCCTCGGCGGGCTCGGCGAATCCGGCGAACACGTCCGAGGTCATCCGGGTCCTGGCCCGCGGGCAGATCGCGTTGGCCGTGACGCCGTACTTGGCGAGCGCCAGGGCGGTGGACGTGGTGAGGCCCACGATCCCGCCCTTGGCCGCGGCGTAGTTGGGCTGCCCGGCCGACCCGGCGATGAACGCCTCGGACGAGGTGTTCACGATCCTCCCGTACACCGGGCCGCCCGCTTCCTTGGAGCGTTCGCGCCAGTGGGCGGACGCGAAGCGGATGGTGTTGAAGTGGCCCTTGAGGTGGACCCGTACGACCGAGTCCCACTCGTCCTCCGACATCGAGAAGACCATGCGATCCCGCAGGATGCCCGCGTTGTTGACCAGGACGTCGAGCTTTCCGTATGTCTCGACGGCCAGTTGGACGAGATCGCGCGCCTGTTGGTGGTCGGCCACGTCGCCGGTGTGCGCGACGGCCTTGCCGCCCGCCTCGCGGATCTCGGCGGCGACCTCCTCGGCGGGGCCCGCCGATGAGTCGCCGGAGCCGTCGCGGCCCAACTGTCCGAAGTCGTTGACGACGACGCCCGCGCCGAGCCGCGCGAGTTCGATGGCCTCGGCCCTGCCGAGCCCGCGGCCCGCTCCGGTGACGACGGCCGCCAGACCTTCGAGCGGCAGAGACACTTCGTGTGGCAGTGACATACGGGGGCGTGCTCCTCTCCCGAAGGGGCCCGGGGGGTGAGAGGTCCCGAGGGGACCGTGCGGTTCAGAGTTCGATGCAGGTGCGCAGGGCGACACCGGACCGCATCTGTTCGAGGGCCTCGTTGATCTCGGTGAGCCGCACCCGGTGGGTGATCATGCCCTCCAGGTCGATCCGGCCCGCCCGCCACAGCGCGATGGCCCGCTCGTACGACCGGAGCACGTCCCCGCCCCCGTACAGCGACGGCAGGATGCGCTTCTCGTCGAAGAACAGCTCGAACATGTTGAACTGCACCTGGTCGTCCATGGCGCCCGCCCCGACCACGCACAGCGTGCCGCCGCGCCGCGTCGTCTCGTACGCCGTACGCGCGGTCGACGACTTGCCGACGACCTCGAAGACGTAGTCGAAGCCCTCGTCCGCCGTCACGCCGCGGCGGGCGTCGGCCAGGTCCTCGGGGGCGACGGCCCGGGTGGCGCCGAACTTGAGGGCGGCCTCGCGCCGGGAGGCGACCGGGTCGACGGCGACGATCTCCGCGGCGCCCTTGACCCGCGCGCCCTGGATCGCCGAGACACCGACGCCACCACAGCCGATGACGGCGACCGACGAACCCGCGGCGACGTCCGCCGTGTTGATCGCGGCGCCGAGTCCGGTCGTCACGCCGCAGCCGATCAGCGCCGCTATGTCGAACGGCACGTCGTCCGGTATCGGCACCGCGCAGGACGCGTCGACGACGACCTCCTCCGTGAAGGTGCCGGTGCCCGCGAACCCGAAGACCTCCGAACCGTCGCCCGTGCGCCGGAAGTTTGGCGTGCCCGCGGTCATGAAACCGGCCAGGCACAACTGGGTCTGACCGCGCCGGCACGCCGGGCACCGCCCGCACGCCGGGAGCCAGCACACCAGGACCCGGTCGCCCTGCTCGACGTGGGTGACGCCGTCGCCGACGTCGAGGATCTCGCCCGCGCCCTCGTGGCCCGGCACGAACGGCGCGGGCTGCGGAAGGACGCCGTTCATCGCGGACACGTCGGAGTGGCACAGGCCGGTGGCCCGTACCCGGATCCTGGCCTTGCCGGGGCCGAAGCCCACCGCTTCCACGTCGTCGAGCACGTCGAGCTTGTCCTGGCCTGTCTCGTGCAGTAGGGCTGCGCGCATGGCGTGCGACTCCTCTCGTCGTCAGTCGAGTTCCACGGCCGTGTCCGCGAGGACGGGCGCGTCGCCGCGCTCGACGGCCGTGACCACCACCTGGACCCGCCCTTGCGACTCCCACATGCCGATGCGCAGCGTCTCGCCGGGGAAGACGACGCCGGTGAACCGCGTGGTGTAGGCGCGCACCCGGGTCACGTCGCCGCCGAGGACGGTGTCGACGACGGCCTTGAGCGTCATGCCGTACGTGCACAGGCCGTGCAGGATCGGCCGGTCGAAGCCGCCGAGCTTCGCGAACTCGGGGTCGGCGTGCAGCGGGTTCCAGTCGCCGGAGAGGCGGTACAGCAGGGCCTGGTCCGCCCGTACGGGGCGCTCCACGGTCCGGTCGAAGGGGCGTTGCGGCACATCGAGGCGGGCGGAGGGACCGCGCTCGCCGCCGAAGCCGCCCTCGCCGCGCACGAAGATCTGGGCGTCGCTCGTCCACAGCGGTCCTTCGTCGTCGGCCGCCTCGGAGCGCAGCACGATGACGGCGGCCTTGCCCTTGTCGTACACGGCCGCGACCTTCGACGTGGTGGCGGCGCGGCCCTCGGCGGGGATCGGGCGGTGCAGCTCGACGCGCTGACCGCCGTGCAGGACGGCCGCGAGGTTCACGTCGATGCCGGGTGCGGAGAGGCCGCCCATCATGCCCATTCCGGCGCCCGCGACGGTGGCGAAGCTGGGCAGGACGTGCAGCCGGGACTCCAGCGTGTAGCGCAGTTCGTCGGGGTCGGTGGCGGGGTTCGGCAGATCGGGGTTGGCACCGGCGCCGAGGCCCAGGTGGTAGAGCTGGACGTCCTTGTGGTCCCAGGTGATCCCGGCGCTGCGGGGTTCGGCGGCCAGGGCCTTCGCGGCATCGATGGGCATGGGGAGGCGGCTCCTCGCGGGCTGCGGACATCGGGTGCGGGTGCGGGGTGCGGACTGCGGGGTGCGAGGTGCGGGGTGTGGGTGCGGGGGGAAGACCTCGGTGCGTCCGTCCGCACCGTCGGCCGCACCGAGGTCGTCTGCGGCGGCCCGGCGTCCGTTCCGGCACCTCTCTCGTACGTTCTAGAACGCGTTCTAGGCCGATGGCCCATGTATAGCCCAGCGCCCCATGCTTGGGAAGAGCGCTGACGTCTCGTCAGATACGGTCGGGTCCGGCCGCCCCGCGGGCCCCGCGGTGACATTTGTACCGGCCGACTCGGTACGGACCGACGTGTCGCGCGGCGGCGTGCCTCCGTACCGTCGGCAGGGCAGGCGGAAACCGCGTGACGCGCGGGGCGCCCGCACGGGACCGCGGGGGACGCGGGCCCACCGGAACGGAGAACGAGACATGTCCTGGAAGACCGGGGTGAGCTGCTGGTTGCACGGCCTGCGCGCCCACCGCGCCGCCTGGCGGGAGCAGCGGAACGCCTGGCGGAAGCAGAAGGCCGAATGGCGGGAGCTGAAACGCACGGGCGAGGCGGACGCCCTCACGCAGTCGGGGCCGCCCAACGGCTTCGCGCTGCTGCCCTGGCTGCTCATGGGCCTCGGCGCGCTCTCGCACCTGCTCCAGGGCAGGACGCCGAACCCGTGGATCGGCGGCATCGGCCTGTTCGCCTTCAACTCCCTCTACGTCGCCGTGGCCTTCCGCGCCTTCGACAAGCAGGCGCGGGAGTCGCGCGCGACGATGGCCGCGCTGGTCGCGATGGGCGTGCTCACCGTCGGCCTCGGGGCCGGGTACGGCGGCGGCTGGCTGATGTACTTCCCGCTGTTCGGCCTTGCCGTGGGCGCGGTCGTCCGGGGGCGCCGTCTGGGCCCTGTGAGTCTCGGTCTGAGCACCCTCGCGGGCGCGGTCGCCGGGTTCAGGGCGGGCTGGGACGGCATCAACATCGCGTACGGCACCTTCCTGTCCACGATGGTCACGGCCGCGATCCTGTCCCTCTCGGAGGCGGTACGGGATCTGCGCGCCGCCCGCGAGGAGCTGGCCCGGCGCGCGGTGGCCGAGGAGCGGCTGCGCTTCTCCCGGGACCTGCACGACCTGCTCGGCCACACCCTTTCGCTGATCGTCGTGAAGTCGGAGGCGGCGCGGCGGCTCGCGCCGCGGAACATGGACGCGGCACTGACCCAGATCTCGGACATCGAGTCCGTCGGCCGGCAGGCGCTCACCGAGATCCGCGAGGCCGTCACGGGCTACCGCGACGGGACGCTCGCCACCGAGCTCGACCGCGTCGGGGACCTGCTCGACGCCGCCGGGGTGGAGGTGGCCGTCCGGCAGTCGGGGCCGCCGCTCGACCCGCAGTCGGAGGCGCTGCTCAACTGGGTGGTGCGGGAGGCGGCCACCAATGTCGTACGGCACGCGCGGGCCGCCCGGTGCGAGATCGAGGTCGTCGGCACCTCCGAACAGACCCGTCTGCTGATCACGGACGACGGACGCGGCGTAGGCTCGACCACGCCCGGCAGCGGGCTCAAGGGCCTCGCCGAGCGCCTCGCGGCGGCGGGCGGCTCGCTCACGTCGGGGCCGGGGCCGCGCGGTGGCTTCCGGGTCACGGCCGTGCTGCCGGTCACCGACAACACCGAGCCCCGGCCCGTGCGGGCGGAGGACGGAACCGCCGCACCCGTGCGGGCGGGCGCCCAGGAGGAGCACAGTCCATGATCAGAGTCCTGCTCGCCGAGGACCAGGGCATGATGCGCGGCGCGCTCGCGCTGCTGCTCGGCATGGAGACGGACATCGAGGTCGTCGCTCAGGTCGGGACGGGCGACGAGATCGTGCCCACCGCGCTGACCGCGCGGCCCGACGTGGCGCTGCTCGACATCGAGCTGCCCGGCCGCAGCGGCCTGGAGGCGGCGGCCGACCTGCGTGCGGAGTGTCCCGAGTGCCGGGTCCTCATCCTCACCACCTTCGGCAGGCCCGGTTATCTGCGGCGCGCGATGGAGGCCGGGGCGGCGGGGTTCCTCGTCAAGGACGGGCCCGTGGAGGAGCTCGCCGAGGCGATCCGTGCCGTGCTGCGCGGGGAGACGGTGGTCGATCCCGCGCTTGCCGCGGCGGCGCTCGGGGCGGGGCCCAATCCGCTCACGGGGCGGGAGGCCGATGTGCTTGCGGCGGCCGTCGACGGGGCGACGGTCGCCGATATCGCCTCGGCGCTCCATCTTTCGGAGTCGACTGTGCGGAACTATCTTTCCGCTGCCATCGGGAAGACGGGGACGCGGAACCGCATGGAGGCCGTGCGGGAGGCACGTCACCAGGGGTGGCTGTAGTCCGTGCCGTGCCCGGCGCCGGGGTGCCGCCCGGGGGCTGCCGCCCCCGGACCCCCGCCATCGCCTGAACGGCTCGTCCTCAAACGCCGGACGGGCTGAGAACCACCACCCCGGCTCGGCCTCAAGTGCCGGACGGGCTTTCAGCCCGTTCGGCGCGCGGCATCGCGACGAGCACCACCGCCACCGCCCCCGTGAGGAACACCGCGCCCCACAGGAACGCCTGCGCGTAGCCCTCCGCGAGGGCGTGGGCGGTTTCGCGGGTGCCCGTGCGCGCCGCGGCGATCGTGGACAGGACGGCGAGGCCGAGGGAACCGCCCATGGTGCGGGAGGTGTTGATGAGGCCGGCGACCAGGCCCGCGTCGCCGGGGGCCGCGCCGCTGGTGGCGAGGGAGGCGAGGGGGGTGCCCGCGAGTCCGGCGCCGAGCATCATCAGGATGCCGGGCAGCATGATCGAGGTGACGTACGCGCCGCCCGCGTCGAGGACCTGCCACTGCCACACGAACCCGACGGCGGCGACGAGGACGCCGATGACCGTGACGCTGCGCGCCCCCATGATCCGCATGAGGCGGGGTGCGACCTTGGAGCCGACGACCACGCTGACGGAGCTCGGGATCAGGGCGAGTCCGGCCTCCAGGGGGCTGTAGCCGAGGACGTTCTGCGCGTACAGGGTCATGAAGAACCACATGGCGAACATGCCCATGCCGCAGACGAACATGGTGGCGTTGGCCGCGGACACCGACCGCACGCGGAACAGGCCGAGCGGCATCAGCGGTGCCTTGGCGCGGGCCTCGACGGCGAGGAAGGCGGCGATCAGGGCGAGTCCGGCGGCCAGCGGCACCAGTGTCCCGACGGCCGTCCAGCCTGCCGACTCCGTCTGCACGATGCCGTACGCGAGGGTGGCGATGCCGCCGGTCACGAGGACGGCACCGGGCAGGTCGAGGCGGCGCGCCGCCGACGCGCGGCTCTCGGCGATCCAGCGCAGCGCGGCGCCGAGGACGAGGACGCCGACGGGGACGTTGACGAGCAGCACCCAGCGCCAGTTGAGGCCGTCGGTGAGCAGGCCGCCGACGAGGCCGCCCGCGGCGCCGCCGCCCGCTCCGACCGCGGACCAGGTGGCGATGGCCCGCACCCGGGCGGCGCCCTCCGGCACGGCGGACGTGAGGATCGTCAGGGTCGACGGCGCGAGCACGGCCGCCCCGAGGCCCTGCACCGCCCGGGCCAGGAGGAGTTGCCAGCCCTCCTGCGCGAGCCCGCCGGCGAGCGAGGCCAGCGTGAACAGGCCGAGGCCCACCAGGAACATCCGCTTCCGGCCGAACAGGTCTCCCGCTCTGCCGCCGAGCAGCATGAATCCCGCGAAGGCGATGGAGTACGCGTTGACGACCCACTGCAGCCCCGTGGCGCTCAGCCCGAGATCGGTCCGCATCGACGGCAGGGCCACGTTCACGACGGAGACGTCGAGGACGACGAGGAACTGGCCGGCGCAGGCCACGGCCACGACGAGCCACGTCGGCGGGGCGGAACGGCCGGATATCCGGGAGGTCGGGGTGTCGGCGGGGGTCTGCAGCATGCGCCCCATGGTGGCAGCGCAAACATGTCCCGTACATCGGAAAAAAGCGGCAGGGTCCTGGGGCGCGGGACCTAGGTCCTGTCGGCCTGGCCCCTCCTGTCGGCCTGCGCCCCCGGCCGCGTGAGCAACGTCACCACCGCCGCGCCGCCGAGGCCGATGTTGTGGGCGAGGCCCACGCGTGCGCCCTGGACCTGGCGCGGTCCCGCCTCGCCCCGCAACTGCCAGGTGAGTTCGGCGGCCTGGGCGAGGCCGGTGGCGCCCAGGGGGTGGCCCTTGGAGATGAGGCCGCCGGAGGGGTTCACCACCCAGCGGCCGCCGTACGTCGTCGCGCCGGACTCGACGAGCTTGCCCGAATCGCCCTCCTCGCACAGGCCCAGCGCCTCGTAGGTGAGGAGTTCGTTGACGGAGAAGCAGTCGTGCAGCTCGATGACGTCGACGTCGTCGATACCGAGGCCCGCCGCGTCGTAGGCCTGGCGTGCCGCCGCCCTGGACATGGGGCGGCCCACGGCGTCGACGCAACTGCCCGACGCGAAGGACTCCTCGGTGTCCGTCGTCATGGCCTGCGCGGTGATCTCGACGGCGCGCTCCGCGAGGCCGTGCCGCTCCACGAACGCCTCGGAGGCGACCAGGGCCGCCGCCGCGCCGTCCGACGTCGGGGAGCACTGGAGCTTGGTGAGGGGGGCGTGGATCGGCTTGGCGGCGAGGATGTCGTCGACGGTGTACGCGTCCTGGAACTGGGCGAGCGGATTGTGCGTGGAGTGGCGGTGGTTCTTCGCCGCCACCGCCGCGAGCTGCGCGGGCGTGGTGCCGTACCGCTCCATGTGCTCGCGGGCCGCGTTGCCGAAGATCTGGGCCGTGGGCGGTGCGGCCTCGAAGCCGTGGCGGGCGGCCATGACGCCGTAGTGCCGGGCCACGGGGGACGTCGCGAAGTCGCCGTCCCCGCCCCCCGCGCCGAGTGCGCCGCGGCGCATCTTCTCGAAGCCCAGGGCGAGTACGCAGTCGCTCGTGCCGCCCTCGGCCAACTGCCGCGCCAGCATCAGGGCCGTCGAACCGGTGGCGCAGTTGTTGTTGACGTTGTAGACCGGCACCCCGGTCAGGCCCAGTTCGTATGCCGCCCGCTGCCCCGCCGTCGAGGCCTGGAAGCAGTAGCCCGCCACGACCTGCCGCACCCGCGCGTACGGCACCCCGGCGTCGGCGAGGGCTGCGGTGCCCGCCTCCTTGGCCATGTCCCAGTACTGCCAGTCCCGGCTCTCGGGCTTCTCGAACTTCGTCATGCCGACACCGACGAGGTAGCTCTTCACCGCTGGGCTCCTTGGGGGGTGCGGGGGATCTCAGTCCCTCGGCGGGCCGAGGTGCCGTAGCCGCTGCCGGGGCGGGCGCCAGACTAGAACACGTTCCAATCTGACGGAAGGTCAGGGGCATGGCGGACGAGTCAACGGCCGAGTCAATGGAGAGTCAAGAGTTCCTCTGGTTCGACATGCGTAGGAATAGTCGCCCGGGGAGACAGGTTCATGCTGCATGTACCTGCGGGGCCCCGCCCGCCGCGCGCCCGCGGCCCCGCGCCACACCTTCGCCCCGGAGGCCGCACGCCCATGTCCCGAGCGACGACCCATTCCCCTGAGGACGCCGCGGACGCCGCGGCCCGCGCAGCGCGCGGCACCCGCGGCGTCGTCCCCGTCCTCGCCTTCGCGGGCATCGTCGTCGCCGTCATGCAGACGCTGCTCGTCCCCGTCATCAAGGACCTGCCCGCCCTGCTCGGCACCGAGCCCTCCAACGCCACCTGGGTCATGACGTCGACGCTGCTCGCGGGCGCCGTGTCCACCCCGATCATGGGCCGTCTCGGTGATCTCTTCGGCAAGCGGAGGATGCTGCTCACCAGCCTCGCCGTGATGGTCGTCGGCTCCCTGGTGTGCGCGTTCACCGACGATCTGCTCGTGATGATCGTGGGTCGCGCGCTCCAGGGCTTCGCGATGGGTGCGATACCTCTCGGCATCGGTCTGATGCGGGACGAGCTGCCGCGCGAGAAGCTCGGCTCCGCGATGGCCCTGATGAGCTCGTCCATCGGCGTCGGCGGCGGTCTCGCCCTTCCGGCCGCCGCGCTCGTCGCCCAGCACACCGACTGGCACGCGCTGTTCTTCGGGGCGGCGGGCCTCGGCGTACTCGCCATGGCGCTCATCGTCTTCTTCGTACCGGAGAGCCCGCTGCGCGCCCAGGGCACCTTCGACGTGCTCGGGGCCCTCGGTCTGTCCGCGGGACTCGTCCTGTTCCTGCTGCCCATCACCAAGGGCAGCGACTGGGGCTGGGGGTCGGGGCTGACCCTCGGGCTCTTCGCCGCGGCGGCCGTGGTCCTGGTCCTGTGGGGCGTGATGGAACTGCGCCTGACGGCGCCGCTCGTGGACCTGCGCACCACCGCGCGCCGCGAGGTGCTCCTCACCAACCTGGCCTCGATCATGGTCGGGGTCGCCTTGTACGCCATCTCGCTGGTCCTGCCGCAGCTTCTCCAACTGCCCGCGTCCACCGGCTACGGCCTCGGCCAGTCCATGGTCGTCGCGGGGCTGTGCGTGGCGCCGCTCGGCCTGACGATGATGTTCACGGCGCCGGTGTACGCGCGCCTCTCGGCGACGTACGGGCCGAAGAGCACCCTGATCCTGGGCCTGCTGATCATCATGATCGGCTACGGGGCGGGCCTCGGCCTGATGAGCGCCCCCTGGCAGACCATCGTCATCTCGGTGATCGTGGGCGCGGGCATCGGCCTCGCCTACTCCTCGCTGCCCGCCCTGATCATCGGCGCCGTCGACGCCTCCGAGACGGGCGCGGCCAACGGCCTGAACACGCTGATGCGGTCCATCGGTACGTCGGTGTCGAGCGCCGTGATCGGCATGGTGCTCGCCAACACGGCGGACCATGTGGGGAGCGTCGACGTACCGACGATGTCGGGCTTCCGCATCTCCTTCCTCATCGCCACCGGCGCGGTCGCGCTCGGCCTGCTGCTCGCCCTGTTCCTGCCGGGCCGCAGCCGGGCCGTGGCGGAGCAGAAGCCGCAACTGCGGGCAAGCAGCGAGGAGGACGCCCACCTGGAGGCGGCCGAGCGGGCCCTCGGCGGCTTCCGGGGGCGGGTGCTCGGTCCTTCGGGGACGCCGGTCGAGCGGGCCAAGGTCACGCTCATCGACCACCGCGGGCGCCAGGCGGGCGCCGCGCTCACCGACGGCGAGGGACGGTACGCCCTCGCGGTCCCCGCGGGCGGCGCCTACGTCCTGGCCGCGACGGCCGCGGGGCACGCGCCGCACGCGGCATCGGCGACGCACCGGGGCGAGGGATCTCCGGTGGAGGTCGACCTGTCCCTGCCGGGCCCCAGCGAAGTACTGGCCTGAGGCCCTCAACCGCCGCGCGCCGGGTGCCCCCCGTAGGGGGCGCGGGGAACTGCGCGGCCAGCCACGAAACAGCCGCAGACGCATCTGCGGAACCCTCGGCAGAGGCGTCTGCGGCCTTTCACCGGTTGCGCGCGCCGTTCCCCGCGCCCCTCACGGGGCCCCGAAGGGGCGCGGGGAACTGCGCGACCAGCCACGAAACAACCGCAGACACATCTGCGGAACCCTCGGCACACGCGTCTGCGGCCTTTCACCGGTTGCGCGCGCCGTTCCCCGCGCCCCTAACGGGGCCCCCGGGGGGTGAGGGCCGAAGACCACCGCACCCCCCGGGGCCACCATGACGGGGGGTGTGGTGCACCATGGGGCGCCCGCGCAACACGCATCCGCGGGCGCCCGCCCGCCCCGAGGAGGAGCCCATGGCCGTCGCCGAGCCCGGTCCTGACGTTCTCGACGCCTTCGAGGCCGCCAAGGGCTTCATGCCCGTCAAGGAAGGGCTCGCCCTGTACGCGGCGGCGGCCGAGGCCGCGGCGCTCGGGCTGCCGCTCCTGGAGGTCGGCACGTACTGCGGCCGCTCCACGATCCTGCTCGCGGACGCGGCGCGCGCGGCGGGAGTGAGCGTGATCACGGTCGACCACCACCGGGGCAGCGAGGAGCAGCAGCCCGGCTGGGACTACCACGACCCGGGGACGGTGGACCCGGAGATCGGCCGGATGGACACCCTGCCGACGTTCCGCAGGACCCTGCACCGCGCCGGCCTCGAAGACCACGTCATCGCGGTCGTCGGCCGGTCCCCGCAGGTCGCCGCCCTGTGGAACACCCCACTCGGCCTGGTCTTCATCGACGGCGGGCACACGGACGAGCACGCGGGCGCGGACTACGAGGGGTGGGCGCCGCACGTCGCCGACGGCGGGCTGCTCGTCATCCACGACGTGTTCCCCGACCCGGTGGACGAGTGGACCGGGCAGGCCCCGTACCGGATCTACCTCCGTGCCCTGGAATCCGGCACATTCACGGAGATCTCGGCCACGGACTCGCTGCGCGTCCTGCGCCGAACCGGTGTGGCCGCCGGGCGGCGCGGATAGGCTCGCTCCGTGTCGTACGTAGGCCCGGACAGTCAGCCCCCACGCCCGCCCCGCCGCTTCCCCGGCGGCCGCCCGCTCGTGCTAGCCCTCGCCGTCCTGGTGCCGGGCTCCCTCGCGGGCTATCTCCTCTGGGACTCCGCCGGTGACCCGGACGGCGGCAAGCCGGCCGGATCGCTGCCGTCCGCCGGCCGCTCCGAGCAGGGTTCCCCGTCGAAGCCGGGCGGAGCGGACCCGGACGGGTCCGGCAAACCGGCCGGGTCCGGTCAGCCGACCGCGGCCCCGAAGCCGACCGAGGACTCGGAACCGGACGACAGCGGGAAGCCCGGCGGCGGCGACGCGAAGCCGTCCGGCCGCCCCGACGCGGGCCGTCCCGCCGCGTCCGGCCCCCTCAAGGGCAAGGTCGTCGTGATCGACCCGGGCCACAACCCGGGCAACTTCCGGCACACCGCCGAGATCAACCGCCAGGTGAACATCGGGACGAACTCCAAGGAGTGCGACACCACGGGCACCTCCACCAACAGGGGTTACACGGAAGCCCGGTTCACCCTGGACCTGGCCCACCGCCTGCGCGACCAACTGCACCGCGAGGGCGCGACCGTACGCCTCACGCACGACGCCGACCGGCCCTGGGGCCCCTGCGTGGACGAGCGCGCCCGCATCGGCAACAGCGCCCGCGCCGACGCGGTGGTCTCCCTGCACGCGGACGGCTCCGCCGTCGGCAACCGCGGCTTCCACGTCATCCTGCCCGCGACGGTACGGGGCGGCGCCGCGGACACCACGGCCATCGTCGCGCCGTCCCGGGACCTCGGCGAGCGCGTCGCGGGCAGGTTCCTGAGCGCCACCGGGAGCGCCCCCTCCAACTACGTCGGCGGCGGCACCGGCCTGGACACCCGCGGCGACCTCGGCGGCCTCAACCTGTCCAAGGTCCCGAAGGTCTTCATCGAGTGCGGCAACATGCGCGACCCGAAGGACGAGGCACTCCTCACGAGCGGCCGCTGGCGCCAGAAGGCATCCCTCGGCATCGCGAACGGCATCTCGGACTTCCTGCGCGCCTAGGGCCTGTCGCCAACCGCCCTCCGGGCACTTCGCGGGCTATCACCCCATGTCGTGACCTGTTCGACGCCGTCTCGTCACGGGACGGCAACCGCGAGATCTTCACTGAGTGACGATCTTTATCCCGAGCAGACATCCGGGCTGACCGAACGATAGTGTCCTCCCTACGATGAGGGGCCACCCCCGCGCTTCGCGCACCGCGACACGACCGCGACTACGGCGACAGCGACGCCTCCAACAACGAGACGACTGACGAAGGACCTGAAGTGAATTTCCGCTCCCTCACTCGAGGCGACGGCGTGGTGATCGGAGCAGCGGTGTTGCTCTTCATCGCCTCGTTCCTCGACACCTTTGACGGCGGTGGCGACGAAGCGCCGACCGCCTGGGACAACGGCAACCTGCTGATGAGCGTGTACCTCGCCGGCATCATCGGCGCCGTACTCATCGTCGTCGGCCGCGCCATGGGCTCGCAGCGCAAGGTCGCAGGTCTTGACCTCAGCACCTTCGGCATCGGTCTCGCCTTCGCCGCCGCCTGGAGCTCGCTCGGTGCGATCTTCGACACCGGTCAGTCCTACGACAAGTTCATCGAACTCCTCAACAGCAGGTTCGGTGGCGGTGGCGGCGGCGGCGCCGACAGCCCCGACGCCGGTGTCGGCCTCATCCTCGGACTGATCGGCGCCCTGATCCTGGTGGCCGCCGCGATCGCCACGCAGCTCGTCCCCGCCCTCAAGGCCCCCCTCATGGGCGCAGGCGGCCCCGCCGCCCCCGCGCAGCCCTACGGCGGCCAGCCCTCCGGTGGCTACGGCTACCCGGGCGCGCAGGGCGGCCAGCCCGGTCAGCCCTACGGCGCTCAGCCGCCCGCGGCCGCGCAGCCGTACGGCGGCCAGCCGCAGGGTGGTGGCCAGACGCCGCCGCCCGCGCAGGCGCAGCAGGCGGCCGCTCCGGCGGGCGACTTCTCGCCGTTCTGGTTCGCCGTTCCGGTCCCGCGTCCGCTGTACCCGGAGGACGGCTCGCCGACCCCGATCGCGGAACTGGCGCCCGGTACCTGGTACCTGGCCGTGGAGCAGCGCGGCCAGAGCCTGGTGGCGCAGACGCAGGACGGCCGTCGTGGCGTCCTTCAGGACACCACGGGGATCCAGCGCGGCTGAGCCCACGCACCCCGCACGCGGCAACGGCCCCCCGCCCTTCCGGGCGGGGGGCCGTTGCCGTACGGGCCCGCGGCGGCGACACTGGATCTGACGGCACGTCAGTTCTCGTACCGGGGAGGGCGTATGCGGCTCGGTCTCGCGCTCGGCTACTGGGGGCGCGGCCCCGACCCCGGGCAGTTGGCGCTCGTGCGGGAGGCCGAGCGGCTCGGGTACGACTCGGTGTGGACGGCCGAGGCCTGGGGGTCGGATGCCTTCACGCCACTGACCTGGATCGCCGCGCACACCTCGCGCATCCGGCTCGGCACGGCCGTCGCGCAGATGGCGTCCCGCTCCCCCACCACCACCGCGATGCACGCCCTCACCCTCGACCACCTCTCCGGTGGCCGGGTGCTCCTCGGGCTCGGGCTCTCGGGGCCGCAGGTGGTGGAGGGCTGGTACGGCAGGCCGTTCCCGAAGTCGCCGCTCACCGCGACGCGCGAGTACGTGGACGTCGTACGGCAGGTCATCGCGCGGCAGGGGCCCGTGGCCCTCGACGGACGGTTCCACCCGTTGCCGTACGGGGGTGACGACGGCACCGGGCTCGGCAAGCCGCTGAAGTCCATCACGCATCCGCTGCGCACCCGGGTGCCCGTCCTGCTCGGCGCCGAGGGCCCCAGGAACATCGCCCAGACCGCCCGGATCGCGGACGGCTGGCTGCCCCTGTACTGGTCGCCGACCCGCACGGACGTGTACGAGGCGGCGCTCGGCGCGGGACTGCGGCCGGGGTTCATGGTCGCGCCGCTCGTGCGCGCCACGCTCTGCGTCGACGTGGCCGAGGGGCTCCTTCCGGTCAAGGCCATGCTCGGCTTCTACATCGGCGGCATGGGACACTCCGCGCGCAACTTCCACGCCGATCTGATGGGACGGATGGGGTACGAGGAGGAAGCTCGGCACATTCAGGAGCTGTTTCTGGCCGGGCGGCGCGAGGAGGCCGTGCTCGCCGTGCCGGACGCGTTCGCGGACGACATCTCCCTCGTGGGGCCGCGCGAGCGCATCGCCGAACGGCTCGACGCGTGGCGCAAGGGTCCGGTCACGGATCTGCTGGTCCTCGCGCGGGACCCGGGGACGCTGCGGGTGCTGGCCGAGCTGAACGCGTAGCGCGAGTCGGACGCGTAGCTGCCGTACGCCCCGGCTCAGGACCCAGTACCCAACACCAAGCACCCACCGCTCAGCACCCAGCCCCCACCGCTCAGCGGAAGATCGCCACCGCGTCCAGGGTCAGCTCCCCCGCCGCCCGGTTCCAGGTGCGCACCTTGCCCAGGCAGCGGGCCTGGAACTCCCCGCTGAAGTAGTCGTCCTCGTGCAGGAACTCCGCGCGGATGCCGTCCGCGGCGCAGCTTATGCGCACGTGCGCGGGCGGATCGCCGTCGCCGTAGCGCGCCCGCAGCACGACCGCGTCACCGCCGACGCGGCGGGCCGTGAAGCGACCGGTCACGGAGACGAACTCCGACATGACGGCGCTCAGCGGTACCCGCTCGTCGTCACCGCTGTGGCGCAGCGTGTCGGCGAGGGACCGGTTGGGCACGAGACGGCCGGTGGTGAGGTCGGCGTGCACGACGGCGTCCTCGCGCCGCATCGTGTCCAGGAGCAGCCCGATGACGGTGATGGGGGTGTTCTGCTGGACGTAGGTGGTGAAGCGTTCCTTCGTCACGTCACGGCGTGCCTTCGCACCCGCCGCCCCGGTGACCTTCGCCCACAGGCCGTACCCGGACGTCACATTGGTGCGATCGGCCACCTCCTGTTCCAGGGCGGCCGAGAAGCCTCCGGTCTGGTAGAGGTCCATGACGCGCTGTTCGTGCAGGTAGAAGCACATGCCGTGGAAGGTGCGGCGGCGCCGCGCGGCACGCCGCCGCCCCGTCCGCCCGAAGGCCCAGCGCGCCACGGCGTACCGCACGAGGACCGCCACGCACACCGCGGTCGCCAGCCAGACCGTCAGCCACGGCCACCACACGTCCCACCACTTGCCGTCAACGACAGCCACGTATCTCCTTGAACGCCTGGGAGAGAGAAGAGGAGTTGGCGTCCACCATGCGTCCGCCGGTCGCGTCGGCGGCGCGGCGCAGCGCCTTCGCGTCGGCCTCGCCGAAGTGGACGGGGAAGGTCGGTACCGACCGCGCGGCGGGCGCGAGCCGGGCGTGCCGACGGGTGAACTCCGCGTACGAAAGACCCGCGTTGCTCTCGCCGTCCGTCATCAGGACGATCGACAGGGGGCGGCCGGGGTGCTCGCGCAGCGCGTCGGACGCGTTCCTGTAGCCGTGCGCGAGCGCCGACCAGACGGCCGTGTCGTCGCCGAACTTTCCCCCGGCGACGAAGGACTTGAGCGCCCGCAGGTCCTTGTCGCCGCGTACGGTCACCGTGCGCTCGCCCAGGACGCGGCCCGCGAACCGCACCACGGTGAGCCGCTCGCCCCGGTAGAAGCGGGCGAACTTCCCCGCCGCGGACGGGTCCGCGCCACTGAGGTCGGCGAACGCGGCACGCAGCGCGGCCATCCGGGGCCCGCGCATCGACGTCGAGAAGTCGAGCAGGAACACTACGTGGTCACCGGTGTCGCGTCCCGGGGTGCCGTAGTAGTCCATGAGGCGCCGGACGACCTCCGGCCGGTCCGGGTACGAAAGGGCGTTGCCGATGTCCCCGCGCAGCGCGGCGGGGCGCGGCACGTCCTGGCCCACGGGCCGCCGCCAGGTCCGCCGCACGAGGTCGCGCTGCACGTCGTCGCGGCGCAGCCAGTCGACGACCTCGCGGTAGGCCCGGTGCTCACCGGCGTTCAGGAGCAGCAGCGGGAAGTCGGACAGGACCATGCCGTCCTCGGGGTGGACGATCTCCAGGGGCCGCGCCAGCTTCCCGGCCGCGTTCAGGGTGAGCAGCTCCGACTCGTGCGCGATGAGCGCGTCGGCGGCGTCCGGGCGGCGTACGTAGGTGTCGATCAGTTCGCGGGAGCTTGCGCCGGTGAGTGTCTGGCCGGAGCGGAAGCCGCGCAGTTGGTCACAGGACACGTCCTGGGTGCGCAGCGCCCGGCCGGTGCCCGCGGCGGCCGTGGCGACGCCCACGAGCGCGGCCCGCCCGGTGTCGCTGCGCCGCGGGTCGGCCATGCCGAAGCGCAGAGACCCCTCGGCGGCGGCGTCCGCGATGTCCGCCCAGGTGAGCCGCCCGCCGGGCACGCCCCGGCGCAGCCGGTCCGCGGTGTCCCGGGTCAGGCCGACGACCACCGGGGACCGCATGACCGCCGTGGACTCGGGCCTGGCCGCAGGCTCGCCGGACGCGCCGAGCCGCAGCAGATACGAGCGGTCGGTGGCGGGCCAGGCGAGGTCGTAGCCGTCGAGCGGCCCGGACAGATCGGGGGTGGCCTTGTAGTCCAGCTTCAGTTCGACGCCGGTGTCGTCCTTCAACTCGTCGAGGAGTGGCTCCATGTCGACGAGTTCGGGGCTGGCGAGGACCCGCAGGGTGTGCGGCTCGGAGTCCTTCGTGCAGCCGCTGAGCAGCGCGGCGAGCAGCAGCAGGGCGAGGGCGAGCGCCGGCTGCCGCAGGCGCGCGGTCACCTCGGCCCGTCCTGGCCGGGCGGCGGGCAGTTGCCCACGTGGTTGATGATCCGCTCCAGGGCGGCCAGGTCCGGGGCGTCCACCTTCGTCTGGTCCGGGTTGGGCGTCGGCACCTGCACCTCGTGCTCGCGCAGATACGCGTTGAGCTGCTCGCTGGTGCCGTCCTCGCCGGAGAAGCGGACCCGGAAGCCGAGTTCGATGGCGCGGCGGCGCAGGTCCGCGTCGGTCTCCATCAGGGTGGTGAGCCGGTCGCCGTCGTCGTTGAGGGAGATCAGCTCGGGCTCGGTGAGGGCGTGCGGGGACGGGTAGAGCAGGACGCGCCTGCGGTCCTGCTCGCCGTGCTTCTTCTGGTGGTCCACCTGGTGCTTCAGGAACTGGTGCTCATAGATGAGCGAGACCGGCGCGATGGCCTCGCCCTCGTCGGAGAAGTAGCTGTCGGCCTGCTCGTCCGCGGCCATGCCCTGAAGGTTGATCAACGGCTTGACCTGGGCGGCGACATCGAGGACCGGGTCGCCCGCGGTCCGCCGTGCGGGCCGGTTGCGGCGCTCCGTGCCGGGCGCCTGGTTGTCGTTCTTCACGAAGGCGAGGATGCTCAGATACGTTCCCGCGGCGTTGGACTCGCAGACGCTGGAGGTGCGGACGAGGACGCGGCCGTCGTTGCTGCGCCGGGAGTGGGCGGTGAAGTCGATGCCGTTCCAGGTCTCCTCGTCCTCGATCAGCCGCATGAACCCCCGCATGTCGAGGTCGTAGTACAGCGTCTCGCCGCCGCCCGGGGGCCGCTGCGGGCGCGCCACGCCCGCCGCGACCAGCGTGCGCGCGTAGTCCCTGAACGTACCGAGCACCAGCGGGGTGACGAACGGCCGGGCCGCCTTCACCGACCGCTGCTGCCGCTGCCTGATCAGCCTCGCGGCGGGCTGTCCTGAGGGGAACACCACGTCCATGCCGCGCAGCGACTGGGTGGCGATGCCGCGCGAGCCGAGACGGTGGATGTCGACGCGTATCCCGTGCTTCAGGAGCAGCCGCCGGACCTCGGGGTCCTTGAAGTAGTCGGACTTGGAGGCCATCTTGCCGTCGACGGTGGTGATGCGGTCGAAGGGGCGCAGGGTGTTGCCCGAGACCAGCAGGGCGATCAGGCCCGCGAGGGCGAGGGGCATCGCGGCGACGACGTGCAGCGGGTAGCGGGGGCGGCGCCGGGTGGGCAGGCGTGTGGTCAGGCGGGGCTCTTCGGTGGGCGGTCGCGGGTCGTCGGACACCGGGCTCTCCTGCCTGTGACGAGGGCAGGATCATCGGCGACGACGGCGACTTCTCTCCCCAGGAATCACCAACTCCGGGTGAACACAAGTGAAATGACAGGCCGTCAGCCGGGTCTGGCCGCTTCGGGAGTCAGCCCTTGGCGGGCCGCGGCGGCCGGTGCGGAGGAGAACACGGAGACCTCCCGGAGGGGACGGGGACGGCTTTCCCCGCAGCAGCCTCGCCCGGGGCCCGCCACCCCGCCGGCCGGGCGCCCCCGTCCGGGTTTCAACGGCGCCGGGCCAGGTACCCGGTACCCATGTCTCCCCTGACACGAGGCACCACCCGGCGTTCGACCAACGGCAGCGACGGAGCGGCGCGGATCATCGTCCTCGTCGCCGACGTGATGGCCGCCATCCTCGTCCTGTGGATCCTGATGGACCTCCTGGACGCGAACCGCGGCAACGACCTGGTGCAGTTCGTGCACGACGTGGCCCGCTGGCTGGCGGGCTGGTCGCACGACCTGTTCACCTTCGACGAGCGATGGGCTCGGGTCGTGTGCGGGTACGGCCTGGCGGCGGTGGTGTACGCCGTCGTGGGGCACGCCGTCGCGGGCAAGCTGCGCCGGTACTGAGCCGGGCGCCGGGCGCCGCGCCCGGCGGCTAGGCGCAGCAGTCCGGGTCCAGTCCGGCGGGCAGCTCCTCGCCCGAGAACACCGCGCAGGTGGCGTCGTCGCCGCCGAGCGCGGCCACCGCGAGCAGCAGTGAACCCGCCGTCCACGTGGTGAGTTCGACCGGCCAGATCGCCGCGTCCTCGAAGACGTAGCCCGTCCAGTACAGACCGGACTCCGCGTCCCGCAGGTGCTGGATGGACTTGAGGATGTCCAGGGCCCGGTCGGACTCGCCGAGGACCCACAGGGCGATGGCGAGTTCGGCGCTCTCGCCGCCGGTCACCCACGGGTTGGGGTGCACGCAGCGCACGCCGAGTCCTGGCACCACGAAGCGGTCCCAGCCCTCCTCGATGCGGGACTTGGCCTCGGCGCCGGTGAGGGCGCCGCCGAGGACCGGGTAGTACCAGTCCATCGAGTAGCGGTCCTTGTCGAGGAAGCGCTCGGGGTGCCTGCGGACGGCGTGGGCGAGGGCGCCCGTGGCCAGTTCCCAGTCCAACTGCGGGTCGTCGCGCAGCTCCGCGAGGGCGAGGGCGCAGCGCAGCGCCTGGTACACGGACGAGGAGCCGGTGAGGAGCGCGTCCGTGACGGCGGTGCCGTCGGGTTCACGCTTCCAGCCGATCTGGCCGCCGGGCTGCTGGAGCGCGAGGACGAACTCCACGGCCGCCACGACCACCGGCCACATGCGGTCGACGAACGCCTCGTCGCCGGTGCTCAGGTAGTGGTGCCAGACGCCGACGGCCACGTACGCGCAGAAGTTGGTCTCGCGGCCGTGGTCGGTGACGGCGTCCGCTTCGCCGTCGGCGTACGCCGCGTACCAGGAGCCGTCCGTGTTCTGGTGCCGGGCAAGCCACTCGTAGGCGCGGGCGGCCGCCGCGTGCTCGCCGGCCGCGTCCAGGGCCATGGCGGCCTCGGTGTGGTCCCAGGGGTCGAGGTGGTGGCCGCGGAACCAGGGGATGGCGCCGTCCTCGCGCTGCACGGCGAGGATGCCGCGGACCGTCGCCATCGCCTGATCGGCCGTCAGAACGCCCGGCAGGACCAGGTGTTCGGTGCGCTCGGGACTCGTCACGCCCCGGCCTTCGCGTCGGCGGGCGCCGCCCCACTGGGCAGGTGCGGCTTCGTCGCGTACGCCACGAAGCTCTTGCCGATCAGCGGGTTCAGGGCCTGCTCGGCGACCTTCGTCGCCAGCGGCTTCTTCATGATGTCCCAGACGAGCAGCTTGTGGTACGCCCGCACCGGCAGCGCTTTGTCGTTGTCGACGCCGAAGGCGCACTTGAGCCACCAGTACGGTGAGTGCAGCGCGTGCGCGTGGTGGGTGCCGTACGGCTTGAGGCCCGACTCCCGCATCCTGGTGAGGAGTTCGTCCGCCTTGTAGATCCGGATGTGGCCGCCCTCGACCTCGTGGTAGGCGTCGCTGAGCGCCCAGCACACCTTCTCCGGGCCGTAGCGCGGCACGGTGACCGCTATCCGGCCACCCGGCTTGAGCACCCGCACCATCTCCACGAGCACGCCCTTGTCGTCGGGGATGTGCTCCATCACCTCGGAGATGATCACGACGTCGAAGGACTCGTCGGGGAAGGGCAGGTTCAGCGCGTCGCCCTCCATCGCGGTGGCCGTCGCGCCCGCCGGCGCCTCACCGGCCTCCTTCATCGCCGCGAACCACTTGGCGACCTCGCGGATCTCCTCGCCGTTCTGGTCGAGCGCGACGACCCGGGCGCCGCGCCGGTAGCACTCGAAGGCGTGCCGCCCTGCCCCGCACCCCAGATCCAGGACCCGGTCCCCCGGTGCCAGCGGGAAGCGGGTGAAGTCGACGGTCAGCACGGGGTCCTGCTTCCTTCGGGCGTGGGCGCCAGGGCGGGGGACTTGGAGGTGGGGTGCCCGGGGCCGCCGGGCGCGGGGCCGGGGTCTTCCGTGGCCGCGGCGCCTGCGGGGCGGGCGGGGCCGGTGCCCGTCGGACGGGCCGGGCCGCTGCCCGCCGCGCGGGCGGTTGCCGCTTCGCGGGCGATCGCCTCGCGGTAGCGTTCCACCGTGCCCTGTGCGGCCCGGGCCCAGGTGAACTTCCTGAGGACCCGCTCCCGGCCCGCCGCGCCGAGGCGGGCCCGCAGCGCGGGGTCGCCGAGGAGGCGGTTCAGGCCCGCGGCCAGGGCCTCCGCGTCGCCGGGGGGCACGGCTACGCAGGTCTCGCCGTCGGTGCCCGCCACCTCGGGGATGGCGCCGCCGGTCGTGGCGAGCAGCGGCGTGCCCGTCGCCATCGCCTCCGCGGCGGGCAGCGAGAACCCCTCGTACAGGGAAGGCACACAGGCGATCTGCGCGGAGCGGACCAGGTCGACGAGTTCCTCGTCGGTGATGCCCTTGACGAAGTCGACGGCGTCACCGAGGCCGTAGCGGTCGATGGCGGCGGCGACGGGGCCGTCCTCGGCGCGCTTGCCGACGACGACGAGGTGCGCGGCCGGGTTCTCGGTACGGACCTTCGCGAGGGCCTCGACGAGGTGGACGAGGCCCTTCAGCGGGACGTCGGCGCTCGACGTCGTCACGATCCGCCCCGGCACCTCGGCGACCGAGGGGTCCGGCGAGAAGAGGTCGGTGTCGGCGCCGATGTGCACGACGTCGATCCGGTCGGGCCGTACGCCGAGGTGGTCGACGATCTCCTGACGTGACGTACCGGAGACCGTGAGGACCGAGGACAGTCTGCGCGCGACCCGCTTCTGCATCCGTGTGAACGCGTACCACCGGCGCACGGAGACGCGGCGCTTCCAGTCGGGGGCGGCGTCGAGGTCCAGGCGGCGGTCGACGGTGATGGGGTGGTGGATGGTCGTCACCAGCGGGGCGCCCAGGTCGCCGAGGAGGCCGTACCCGAGCGTCTGGTTGTCGTGCACGACGTCGAACTCACCGCGCCGGGCGCGCAGATGGCGGCGGGCCCGCAGGCTGAAGGTGACGGGCTCGGGGAAGCCGCCGGTCCACATCGTCGCCACTTCGAGGGCGTCGATCCAGTCGCGGTACTCATCGCGCTTGGGGGTGCGGAAGGGGTCAGGTGAGCGGTAGAGGTCCAGGCTCGGCAGCTCGGTGAGGCCGAGTCCGGCGAGGTCCTCGCCCTCGTCGAGCACGGGGTAGGGCTGTGCGCCGATGACCTCGACGCGGTGGCCGAGCCGGACGAGCTCGCGCGAGAGGTGCCGTACGTAGACGCCCTGGCCGCCGCAGAACGGGTTCCCCTTGTACGTGAGGAGCGCGATGCGCAGCGCGGTCCCGCCGTCGGCGGCCGTTCCGGCCGGTACCCGCGGCGACGTGCCCGGCACCGCCCCCGGAAGGGGACCCGCCTCCATGGCCTCAGCGGTCACTCTCGGCCCCCTTCTGCCTTCAGTTGTCCGCGAGATTACGCCGGGACGGTAATGTAGAACAAGTTTCAGACTTGTTCCTGTTCATGATCGCCCTTGATCGCCGGACCCGCTCGAATCTACCGGCAGGTAGCCGGGCGGGAAGGCCCCGGAACAGGTGATTCGCGCCACGGCGGCCGTGCTGCCATGCTGTGCGGTCCCGCGGGCGGGCCCGTACGGTGGGCGGGCCCTGCGGGGCGGGCCCTGCGGGGCGGAGCATGCGGGCGGCCCTGCGGGGCGACAGGACTGACGGGGCGAACGGGACCGACGGGGCGACGGAACTATGACTGCTGACGCGAGAACGGCCGGAGCGAGCGCGACAGATCCGGCCTCGCCGCCCCTCACCGAACGCCAGGAGGCCCGGCGCCGCCGCATCCTGCACGCGAGCGCCCAACTGGCCAGCCGCGGCGGCTTCGACGCCGTCCAGATGCGGGAGGTCGCCGAGGCCGCGGGCGTCGCCCTCGGCACGCTCTACCGCTACTTCCCGTCGAAGGTGCATCTGCTCGTCGCGACGATGCAGGACCAGTTGCAGCACATGCACACCACCCTGCGCAAGCGCCCCCCGGCCGGTGAGCGCCCCGCCGAGCGGGTGGCGGAGACGCTGATGCGGGCCTTCCGGGCGCTGCAGCGCGAGCCGCACCTCGCGGACGCGATGGTGCGCGCCCTGACGTTCGCCGACCGGTCGGTGAGCCCCGAGGTGGACACCGTCTCGCGGCTCACCACCACGATCATCCTGGACGCCATGGGCCTGGCAGGGCAGCCGACGCCCGCGCAACTCTCCGCCGTGCGGGTCATCGAGCACACCTGGCACTCCGCCCTGATCACCTGGCTGTCCGGGCGCGCCTCGATCGCCCAGGTCAAGATCGACATCGAGACGGTGTGCAGGCTGATCGACCTGACGGCGCCCGAGACGCCGTAGCAGGCCGGGCCCGGGCCCCTCAAAAGACCCGCCCCCGGGCGCCCCGAAAGGGGCGCGAGGAACTGCGCGCCCAGCCCAAGAAAAGCCGCAGACGCATCTGCCCACTGACCCAGCAGACGCGCCTGCGACTTATCGCTGCTTGCTCGCGCAGTTCCCCGCGCCCCTGGCGGGGCCAAGGCACCCCCCGGAGGGCCTCACTCCTCCGGCGGGAACACCACTTCCCCGCTGCCGACCAGCGAGATGGTGATGGCCTCCACCGGGCACCCCTCGGCCGCCTCCAGGATCTCCTCGGCGGCGTCGGCCTCGGGCCGCGCGGGGTGCGACTGGCGGGCGGAGTCGAGGGTGAAGCCGGCCGGTGCGGTGCTCACGCACATCCCGGAGCCGATGCACACCGACCGGTCGACCTCGACGTGCCAGCGGTCGCCCATCAGGCACCGCCCGGCTCGTACCCGGCGGGCAGATGGATCATCTTGTGCTCGAAGTACTCGCCGTACCCCTCGGGCCCGAACTCCCGCCCGAGGCCGGAGTTCTTGTAGCCGCCGAAGGGCCCCAGCATGTCGAGGCTGAAGGTGTTCACGGAGTACGTGCCGGTCCGCACCCGGCGGGCCACGTCGATGCCGCGCTCGACGTCGGCGGTCCACACGCTGCCGCTGAGCCCGTAGTCCGAGTCGTTCGCGATCCGCACGGCCTCGTCCTCGTCGCCGTACGGGAGCAGACAGATGACGGGCCCGAAGATCTCCTCGCGGGCGACGCGCATGGAGTTGTCGACGCCGCCGAACAGCGTCGGCTCCACGTACCAGCCCCGGTCGAACCCGGCCGGACGCCCGCCCCCGGCCAGGATCTTGGCGCCCTCCTCCTGTCCGATCCGGATGTAGTCGAGGGAGCGGCGCTGCTGCCGCTCGGCGACGAGGGGCCCGAGTTCGGTGGCGGGGTCCAGGGGGTCGCCGACCTTCAGGGCGTTCGCGGCGGCTGCGAAGCCCTCGGCGAACTCGTCGTAGCGGGTGCGCGGGACGAGGATGCGGGTCTGGGCCACGCACGCCTGCCCGTTGATCATCCACGCGAAGGGCACGATCCCGGCCACGGCACCCGCGGCGTCGGCGTCCGGCAGGATCACCGCGGCCGACTTGCCGCCGAGCTCCAGGGTGACGCGGGTGAGGTTGCGGGCGCAGACCTCCATGACGCGCTTGCCCGCGGCGACGGAACCGGTGAAGGAGACCTTGTCGACACCCGGGTGCCCGACCAGGTACTCACTGACCTCCCGGTCGGCGCAGACGATCGAGAGCACCCCCTCCGGCAGCCCCGCCGCCGCGACGATCTCGGCGAGGATGTAGGCGTCGAGCGGCGCCTCCGGCGAGGTCTTCAGGACCACCGGGCAGCCGGCGAGGAGGGCGGGCGCCAGCTTGGCCGCGGCGGTGAACTGCGGGACGTTCCACGGGACCACGGCCGCGACGACGCCGACGGGCTCACGCCGCACGAGGATCGGCCCGAGCACCCCGGCCCGCGCCTCCTCGTACACGAACCCGCGTGCCGTCGTGATCGCCGCGTCCCACACCATCATCGCGGACAGGGCCTGCACCATCACGGACGAGGTGAACGGGGTGCCGTTCTGGGAGCTGATGACGCGGGCGACCTCCTCGTGCCGCACCGCGAGCCCGTCCTTGATCTTCGCCACGACCTCGATCCGCTCGTCGAGCGTCATACGCGGCCAGGGCCCCTCGTCGAAGGCCCGGCGCGCGGCGGCGACGGCCCGGTCGACGTCCGCCGCCGCGGCGTGCGGCACCCGCGCGAACACCTCACCGGTGTGCGGCGAGACCACCTCGATGACGTCCTTGCCGAGCGGGTCCGTCAACTTCCCGCCGATGAACAACTGTCCGTGTTCCACGAGCTCGGTCATGACCGACTGCCCTCCTGTGGGACGCCCGCCGCACTTTCTGACGTTGTTTCAGAACTGATATCAGTTCTAGTTATAGTGGGCAATGGCCTTGCCGCAGCACCCAGTTGAGCCGACCAGGAAAGCGGGGAAGCGGATGGCGCAGGCGATCGGCGCGCTGGTGAGTGCGCACGGGGGCGGGGTGTGGAGCATTCGCGTGCCCATCCCGGACAACCCGCTCGGCCACACCCTCGTGTATCTGCTCGACACCGACAGCGGGCCCGTCCTGGTCGACACCGGCTGGGACGACCCGGCGTCCTGGGACACCCTGGTCGCGGGCCTCGCCGAGTGCGGTGCCGCCGTCGCGGACGTGCGGGGTGTCCTGATCACGCACCACCACCCGGACCACCACGGCCTCTCCGCGCGGGTCCGGGACGCCTCCGGGGCCTGGATCGCCCTGCACGAGGCGGACGCGCACGTGGTCAGGCGGACCCGGGAGTATCCGCCCGCGCGCTGGTACGACTACATGGCGGACAAGCTCACCGCCGCCGGCGCCCCCGCGGCGCACGTCGCCCCCCTGCTCGCCGCGCGGGACGCGGGCCGCACCCCGAATCTTCCCTCCCTCGCCCTGCCTGACCGCACGATCACCCCCGGTGAACTCCTCGACCTGCCAGGACGCAGGCTGCGTGCCATCTGGACGCCCGGCCACACACCGGGCCACGTCTGCCTGCACCTGGAAGAGGACCACCCGGCCGGGCTCCGGGGCAGCGGGCGGCTCTTCTCCGGCGACCATGTGCTCCCCGGCATCACCCCGCACATCGGCCTGTACGAGGACCCCGACGACACCACCGTCACCACCGTCACCGATCCCCTCGGCGACTACCTCGACTCGCTCGAACAACTGGGGCGGCTCGGTGTGGCGGAGGTGCTGCCCGCCCATCAGTACGCGTTCCCCGGCGCCCGTGCCCGCGTACGGGAACTCCTCACCCACCACGAGCAGCGCCTCGACGGCCTGTGCGCCCTGCTCACCGAACCCCGCACGCCGTGGCAGCTCGCCGAGCGCATGGAGTGGAACAGGCCCTGGGCCGACATCCCGTACGCGTCGCGCAACATCGCCGTGTCGGAGGCCGAGGCCCATGTCCGGCGCCTGGTGAAGCTCGGCCGGGCGGAGGCCGTGCTCGGCCCCGGGCCCGTCGCGTACACGGCGACGGAGTAGCCGGGCCGCCGCCGGCGCGAGCGCGGGCCCTGTGCCGGGCCCGGGGTGGCCGCGTACGGGCCGGTAGAGTGGGCGGGTCGTCATCATGCGTGAACGAGGGAAAGCCGGTGCGAATCCGGCGCTGACCCGCAGCCGTGTCCCGGCACGGGAGCCGAGAGGCGCCCGGCACGGGAAGCCGGAATGCCTCGTCCGCCGCATGACCGGCTCGTGTCATCGGGACCGCCGATGGCCGGCACCGTCGAGGTATACGGAGCCGGAGCCGCCCGGTGCCCACCCGTGCCGTGCCGCCCGGCTCCCCGCAGGGAGAGGCACCCGCCGCATCATGAACGTTCGCCGCAGCGCAGTCGCCCTGGCCGTGGCCGTCGCCGCCCTCGGCACCGCCGCCGCCCCGGCCGCTCTCGCCGACGACGCCTCACCGTCGCCCGCGGGCCCGCTGCCGTCCGGCCTCTACGGCAAGAAGGACCCGCAGTTCGACGGCGTGTTCCGGCAGTCGTACGCCCTCCTCGCGCAGAAGACCACGGGCGTCACCCCGGCGGCGAAGGCCGTCGACTGGCTCACCGGCCAGCAGTGCGCGAGCGGCGGCTTCGCCGCGTACCGCGCCGACGCGAGCGAGCCGTGCGGCTCCAAGACGCAGGTCGACTCGAACTCCACCGCCGCCGCCGTGCAGGCCCTCGCCGCGCTCGGCGACCAGGGCAAGTCCGCGCAGACCGTGAAGAAGAGCATCGGCTGGCTGAAGTCCGTGCAGAACCAGGACGGCGGCTGGGGCTACAACCCGGGTCTGCCCAGCGACGCCAACTCCACCGGCATCGTCGTCGGCGCCTTCGCCGCCGCCGGTGAGAAGCCGGCCGCCGTGAAGTCCCAGAAGGGCAAGTCGCCCCTGGACGCCCTCGCGAAGCTCGCCATGGACTGCGGCAAGGACGGCGGTGCCTTCGGCCTCGCCGACGCCAAGTCCGGCAAGCTCACCCCGAACGCCGACGCCACCGCGGCCGGTGTGCTCGGCGGCCTCGGCAAGGGCCTGCTCCTCGACAAGAAGGCCGGCGAGAAGGCGGACGAGAAGGCGGACGCCGCGCCCAAGTGCGCGAAGCCGGACGACGCGGCGCAGGCCGCGCGGAACGGCACCGGGTACCTCCTCAAGACCCTCGCCGAGTCCGGCCACCTCACCTCCTCGCTGCCCGGCGCCGACGACAAGCCGGACGTGGGCAACACCGCGGACGCCGTCGTAGCGCTCGCCGCCGCCGGTCAGCAGGACCAGGCGAAGAAGTCGGCCGAGTGGCTGGCGGAGAACTCCGCCGCGTGGGCCAAGGACAGCGGCCCCGCCGCGTACGCGCAGCTCATCTTCGCCGCCCGTGCCGCGGGCATGGACGCCCGCGACTTCGGCGGCGCGAACCTCGTCGAGCAGCTCACCGCGCAGGGCCCGAAGCCCCAGGCCGTGGACGCGGGTGACGAGGCGGGGAACAAGGACGAGAAGGACGACTCCTCCGGCGTCAACGTCTGGTGGATCGTCGGCATCGGTCTGGTCGCGGGCATCGGCATCGGCATCCTGTTCAGCGGCCGCAAGAAGAAGAACACGCTGTGAGCCCGCGCCGCCCCGGGCGCGGCCCGCGCACGGCGGCCGCCGCGCTCGCCACTTTCCTGACGGTGCTCGTCGCCCTCCTGGCCGCGAGCCCCGCGCAGGCCGCCGACTACCGCTACTGGTCGTTCTGGCAGCAGGACAAGGGCGGCGCGTGGGTGTACGCCACGCAGGGTCCCTCCGTCGCGCGGCCCGACGACGGCGACGTGGAGGGCTTCCGGTTCGCGGTGTCAGCCGACTCGGGCAGCGCCATGAAGCCGCGCGGCGCCGCCGACTTCGACGCGATCTGCGCGGACACGGCCGATCGCGACGGCCGCAAGCGGATCGCGGTCGTCGTCGACTTCGGCACGCCGGGCGACGCGCCCGGGGGCGAGACGCCCCCGAAGACGCGTACGGCGTGCGCGCGGATCGGCTCCGACGGCACCACCGCCGACGCCCTCGCCGCCGTCGCCAAGCCGCTGCGCTACAACAGCGACGCGCTGCTGTGCGCCATCTCCGGCTACCCGAGGAAAGGCTGCGGCGAGCAGGTCTCCGGCAAGGAGTCGGCGGGCGAGGAGTCCGCGGGCGAGCGGGACAGCACCGCGGCGGGCAGCTCCGCGGCGGACAGCTCCGAGGGCGACGGCGGGCCCTCCGTCGGCCTGCTCGCCGGGATCGCGGCCGTCGTCGTGCTCGGTGCCGCCGCCGTCTGGCAGGCCCGCCGCCGCCGTGGCTGACGCGGCCCCCCTCCCGCGCGTCCGGCGGCGCCGCGTCGCCCCGCAGGCGCACCGGTCGAACGCCCTGCACCCGGGAGCCTGGTGGCTGTGGGCGCTCGGCCTCGCCACGGCCGCGTCCCGCACCACCAATCCGCTCCTGATCGGGCTGCTCATCGGCGTTGCCGGCTATGTCGTCGCCGCCCGCCGCACGTCCGCGCCGTGGGCCCGCTCCTACGGCGCGTTCGTGAAGCTCGCCCTCGTCGTCATCGGCATCCGCCTGGTCTTCGCGATCGTCCTCGGCTCGCCGATCCCCGGTACGCACCTCATCGTCACGCTGCCGGAGGTACCGCTGCCGGACTGGGCGCAGGGGGTGCGCATCGGCGGCCGGGTGACCGCGGAGGGCGTGGTGTTCGCGCTGTACGACGGGGTGCGCCTGGCGGGCCTGCTGATCTGCCTCGGCGCCGCCAACGCCCTGGCCAGCCCGGCCCGGCTGCTCAAGTCGCTGCCGGGTGCGCTGTACGAGGTCGGGGTCGCCGTCGTCGTGGCGATGACGTTCGCGCCGAACCTGATCGCCGACGTGCAGCGGCTGCGGTCCGCCCGGCGCCTTCGCGGGCGCCCCGACCGCGGGGTGCGGGGGCTGCTCCAGGTGGGCCTGCCCGTCCTGGAGGGCGCCCTGGAGCGCTCCGTCGCGCTGGCCGCCGCGATGGACGCGCGCGGCTTCGGCCGCACCGCCGCGGTGCCCGCCCGGGTGCGCAGGACGACGGCGGTACTGACGCTCGGCGGCCTGATGGGGGTCTGTGCGGGGACGTACGGACTGCTCACCGCGGACGGCACGACGTACGGCCTGCCGGTGCTCGGCATCGGCACCGCCGCCGCGCTCGGCGGCCTGTGGCTCGGCGGCCGCCGCTCGGTGCGCACCCGCTACCGGCCGGACCGGTGGGGGTGGCGCGCCTGGCTCGTCGCCGGGTCGGGCGCCGCCGTGGCCGCCCTGATGATCGCGGCGAACTCGGGCGACGCGGGGGCCCTGCACCCCGGGGTCGTCCCGCTGATCGCCCCCGAGCTGCCGCTGCTGCCCGCCGCCGCGGTCCTGATCGGGCTGCTTCCTGCGTTCGTGGCACCGGTACCGCCGCCCGCGGAGGCGCCGGTGCGCGAACGCCACCGTCCCCGCACACCCCGTACGCCATGCACACCCCGCGTACCGCGTACGTCCCGCACATCCCGTACGTCCCGCACATCCCGTACCGAGGAGAACCCCTCATGACCATGATCCGGTTCGAGGACGTCTCCGTGCGGTACGAGGGGACCGCGGGGCCCACCGTGCGGGGCGTCGACCTCAGCGTCCCCGAGGGGGAGCTGGTGCTGCTCGTCGGCCCGTCCGGGGTCGGCAAATCGACGCTGCTCGGTACGGTCAGCGGGCTCGTCCCGCACTTCACGGGCGGCACCCTGCGCGGCCGCGTGACCGTCGCGGGGCGCGACACCCGTACCCACAAGCCGCGCGAGCTGGCCGACGTGGTGGGCACGGTGGGCCAGGACCCGCTCGCCCACTTCGTGACCGACACCGTCGAGGACGAGCTGGCGTACGGCATGGAGTCGCTCGGCCTCGCGCCGGACGTGATGCGCCGCCGCGTCGAGGAGACCCTTGACCTGCTCGGCCTCGCCGACCTGCGGGACCGCCCCATCAGCACACTGTCCGGCGGCCAGCAGCAGCGCGTGGCCATCGGCTCCGTCCTCACCCCGCACCCCCGCGTCCTGGTCCTCGACGAGCCGACGTCGGCCCTCGACCCGGCCGCCGCGGAGGAGGTGCTCGCCGTCCTCCAGCGCCTGGTCCACGACCTCGGCACCACCGTCCTCATGGCCGAGCACCGCCTGGAACGCGTCGTGCAGTACGCCGACCAGGTCCTGCTCATCGCCGCCCCCGGCGAACCCCCCGTCCTCGGCGACCCCGCCGCCCTCATGGCCGTCTCCCCGGTCTACCCCCCGGTCGTGGACCTCGGCCGCCTGGCGGGCGCGGACCCGCTGCCGCTGACGGTGCGGGACGCACGGCGCAGGACGGCGGGGCTCCGGGAGCGGCTTGCGAGGGTGGAGGTGCCCGCGGGGGCAGGAGTGCCCCCGGGGAGCGGCGGGGTGGGCGCGGGCGCGCCAGCCGGTGCCGACGGCGCGGGTCCGGCCGTGCGGGTCGAGCGGCTCGCTGTGCGGCGGGGGCGTGTCGAGGCGCTGCGGCACGTCGACCTTACCGTCGCCCCCGGTGAGACCGTCGCCCTGATGGGGCGCAACGGCGCGGGCAAGTCCACTCTTCTCTCCACCCTGGTCGGGCTGCTCGCGCCCGCCTCCGGGTCGGCGCGGGTCGGGAGCGCGGTGCCGCACCGCATGCCGCCGCGTGAGCTGATCCGGCACGTCGGCCTCGTACCGCAGGAGCCGCGCGATCTGCTGTACGCGGACACGGTCGCAGCGGAGTGCGCGGCGGCCGACGGGGACGCGGACGCCGCGCCCGGCAGTTGCCGGGCGCTGGTCGCCGAGCTGCTCCCCGGCATCGCGGACGACACCCACCCCCGCGACCTGTCCGAGGGCCAGCGCCTCGCCCTCGCCCTCGCGATCGTGCTCACCGCGCGCCCGCCGCTGCTCCTGCTCGACGAGCCGACCCGCGGCCTGGACTACGGGGCCAAGGCCCGCCTGGTCACGGTCCTGCGCGGGCTCGCCGCGCGGGGGCACGCCATCGTCCTGGCCACGCACGACGTGGAACTGGCGGCGGAGCTCGCCCACCGGGTGGTGATCCTCGCCGACGGCGAGGTGGTGGCGGACGGCCCGACGGCGGACGTCGTGGTGGCCTCACCGTCGTTCGCCCCACAGGTGACCAAGGTGCTCGCACCGCAGCCGTGGCTGACGGCGACCCAGGTGCGGGGTGCCCTGCGGGCGGCGGAGGGAGAAACACCGTGACCGGCCCGAAGCCCCCGAGGTCCCCGGAGTCCCCGGAGCCCTCGAAGCCCCCGGAGGCTCCGGATGCCCCAGATGCCCCGAAGCCGCCGAAGCCGCCGAGGTCCCCGAAGTCCCCGAAGTCCCCGAAGTCCCCGGACGCCCCGAAGTCCCCGGACGCCCCGAAGTCCCCGGACGCCCCGAAGTCCCCGGAGGCCCCGAACGCCCCGGACGCCCCGGACGCCCCGAAGCCCCCGCGGTCCCCGTCGTCCCCGTCGTCCCCGTCCCCCACGCCCGGCACGCCCGGCACGCCCGGCACGCCACCCGAAGGCGACCACTCCCACCGGCAGGTCCGCCCCGTGCGGCTCGGGCCCCGGTCCGTGGCCGCCCTGGGGCTCGTCAGCGCGGTCGGGGTGGTCGCCTTCGGGTGGCCCCTGTTCGCGGGCAGCGACTCGTCGCTCAGCGCGCACGCGCAGGACGCTCCGTGGCTGTTCGCGGCGCTGCTTCCGCTGCTGCTCGGGGTCGTGGTGGCGACCATCTCCGACGTCGGCCTGGACGCGAAGGCCATCGCGATGCTGGGGGTGCTCGCCGCCGCGGGCGCGGCGCTGCGGCCGCTGGGCGCGGGGACGGCCGGGATCGAGCCGATGTTCTTCCTGATGGTGCTGAGCGGGCGGGTGCTCGGGCCGGGCTTCGGGTTCGTGCTCGGCGCGGTGTCAATGTTCGCGTCCGCGCTGCTGACGGGCGGGGTGGGGCCCTGGATGCCGTTCCAGATGCTGGCCATGGGATGGGTGTGCATGGGGGCGGGCCTGCTGCCGGGCGCCGACACCGTCTCGCGCTCCCGGCTCCGCCCGAACGGCGCGGGCCCCCTCCGTGGCCGCCCCGAGCTGTACCTCCTCGGGGCGTACGGGGCGGTCTCGTCCGTGCTCTACGGCGTCGTGATGAACCTCCAGGGCTGGCCCTACATCGGCGGACTCGCCACGGGCGTCTCCTTCGTGCCGGGCGACCCGGTCGGCGAGAACCTGGGCCGCTTCCTCGCGTACTGCCTGGCCACCTCGCTCGGCTGGGACCTGCCGCGCGCCGTCGTCACGGTGGTTCTGAGTCTGACGCTCGGCCCCGCCGTCCTGAAGGCACTGCGCCGGGCCACCCGGCGGGCCGCGTTCGAGACGCCGGTCACATTCGAGCCGTCCGAACGGTGAGCGGGTTTGCGCGCTCCGTGAGGAAAAGGGCGGCTCGTCCGTGAAGCGGCCCACAGGCCTTTGGTCCTCTACTACCCGGGCCCGTAGCCACGCCCCATTGACGCGTACGCACCAAAAGGCGGTCTGACCTGGCCATTGAGAGCCAGATCACACGGGGGACCTCCGGTCTTCGTGCGAGTGCCACTAGTAAGAGGGGGCATTGCCACGCCGCGTCAGCCCTGTTTCTCTGGATGAGTCGCACGGCGCCGACGTGCCCCTGAGGGCCTCGGCGCCGAGGCATTCCCCCCACGGTCCGCGTGACCACGGCATGCCCGCGACGATCCAGTCCCCCACCGGAAGGTCCTCTGTGTCCGTCTCGCTCCTCCGCCGCATCGCTTCCCCGAAGAAGGCTCTCGCCACCGGCGCCGTCGCTGCGGCCGCCACCGGCATGGTCTTCGCTGCGGCCCCCGCCCAGGCCGCTCCGGCGGCCGCGACGTCCGACTCGGCCAAGGCCGTGGCTCAGCGGATGATCTCGGACGACGCGCAGTTCAAGTGCTTCGACCGCATCGTCGCCCACGAGAGCGGCTGGGACGTCAACGCCAAGAACGCCTCCTCCGGCGCGTACGGCCTGGTCCAGGCCCTGCCCGGCTCGAAGATGGCCTCCGCGGGTGCCGACTGGCAGACCAACCCCGAGACCCAGATCGAGTGGGGCGTCAAGTACATGAAGGACCGCTACGGCAGCCCCTGCGACGCGTGGAGCTTCTGGCAGGCCAACGGTCACTACTGAGCCTGGCCCCTGGGCCTTGAGCAGCGCGTGGGCGGTACCCCCGGTTCGGGGGTGCCGCCCTTTTCGCGCTGCGCGCTCGTCCTCAATCGCCGGACGGGCTGTCCCCCACCCACCCACCCTCATCGCCCACCGCGCCCTCGCTGCCGACCGCGAACCGATGAGAGACAGCCGACCCCGGCAAGATCAAGCCCGTCCGGCGATTGAGGACGAGGCGCGGAGCGCCGATAGGCCCCAGCCCCCGCGCCCCGCGCACACGCACCCACCCCCGGCCCGGGAGGGCTAGAGCCGCTGAAGAAGCGTCGCGGTAGCGACCGCACCCCCCGCGCACATGCACACCAGCGCGAACTCCTTGTCCGCCCGCTCCAGCTCATGGAGGGCGGTGGTGAGCAACCGCGCCCCGGTCGCGCCCACGGGATGCCCGAGGGCGATCGCGCCGCCGTTGACGTTCACCTTCTCCAGGTCCTGCTCGAAGACCTGGGCCCAGCTCAGTACGACCGACGCGAACGCCTCGTTGATCTCGACCAGATCGATGTCCCGCAGGGACATGCCCGCCTTGCCGAGCACGGCCCGTGTCGCGTCGATCGGCCCGTCGAGGTGGAAGTGCGGGTCGGCCCCGACAAGGGCCTGGGCGACGATCCGGGCGCGCGGCCGCAGCCGCAGGGCGCGGGCCGTCCGCTTGGAGGTCCACAGGAGCGCGGCGGCCCCGTCGGAGATCTGGGAGGAGTTGCCCGCGGTGTGCACGGCCGTGGGCATGACGGGCTTGAGACCGCCCAAAGCCTCCATGGACGTGTCGCGCAGCCCCTCGTCGCGGTCCACGAGCCGCCACATGCCCTGCCCCGCGGCCTGCTCCGCCTCGTTCGTGGGCACCTGCACGGCGAACGTCTCGCGCTTGAAGCGCTCCTCGCCCCAGGCGACCCGCGCCCGCTCCTGCGAGATCAGCCCGAGGGAGTCCACGTCCTCGCGGGTGAGCCCCCGCTTGCGGGCGATCCGCTCGGCCGCCTCGAACTGGTTGGGCAGGTCGACGTTCCACTCGTCGGGGAACGGCTTGCCGGGCCCGTGCTTGGAGGCGGACCCGAGCGGCACCCGTGACATCGACTCGACCCCGGAGCTGATCCCGACGTCGATGACGCCCGCCGCCACCATGGCGGCGACCATGTGCGCGGCCTGCTGGGACGAGCCGCACTGGCAGTTGACCGTGGTCGCCGCGGTCTCGTACGGCAGCCCCATCGCGAGCCACGCGGTGCGCGCCGGATTGGCGGACTGCTCGCCGGCCTGGGTCACCGCGCCGCCAACGATCTGCTCCACGCAGTCGGCGTGGATGCCGGTGCGGCCGAGGAGTTCGCGGTAGGTCTCGCCCAGGAGATAGGCGGGATGGAGATTGGCGAGCGCGCCCCCGCGCCTGCCGATCGGAGTGCGTACGGCTTCGACGATGACAGGTTCAGCAACCACAGGATCGTCCTCTCCTCCACGGCCCGCGGGGCGTCCCGGCAGCCCGCGCGTGAGAACTAGTACGCGTTCTAGTTCTGTTCAGCAGTCTGCTGAGCCCGACCCCGCTCCCGCAAGGGTCGTGCACGCAACGCCCGCACAACTCCGCACTCGAAGCGGCCGCATCGATCACGTCATGGGCCTTGCGACTTGTAGAACCCGTTATTACGTTGCGTACCCACCTCCTGATGGCCCGTCAGATGAACGTCTGGAGCTGGCTGCGATGTCCTGTCCCGCCCTGCCCGACGGCTTCGACTTCACCGACCCCGACGTCCTGCACGACCGCGTGCCCTTCCCGGAGTTCGCTCGGCTGCGGCAGTCGGAGCCGGTGCGCTGGATCGCCCAGCGGCCCGGCATCGCCGGCTTCGACGACGCGGGCTACTGGGCGGTGACCCGGCACGCCGACGTCAAGTACGTGTCCACCCACCCGGAGTTGTTCTCCTCATCGCTGAACACCGCGGTCATCCGCTTCAACGAGTCGATCAGCCGCGACAAGATAGACGTCCAGAGAATGATCATGCTCAACATGGACCCGCCCGAGCACACCCGGGTCCGCCAGATCGTGCAGCGCGGGTTCACCCCGCGCGCCATCCGGTCCCTGGAGGACGCCCTGCGCGACCGCGCCCGCCGGATCACCGAGGCCGCCCTCGCGAACGCCGCCGCCGACGGCTCCTTCGACTTCGTGACCCAGGTCGCCGTCGAACTCCCCCTCCAGGCCATCGCCGAGCTGATCGGCGTACCCCAGGGGGACCGCACCAAGATCTTCGACTGGTCCAACAAGATGGCGGCGTACGACGACCCGGAGTACGCGATCACCGAGGAGGTCGGCGCCGAGGCCGCGATGGAGATCGTGAGCTATGCGATGAACCTGGCCGCCGCCCGCAAGGAGTGCCCGGCCAAGGACATCGTCAGCCGGCTCGTCGCGGCCGAGGACGAGGGGAACCTCAACTCCGACGAGTTCGGGTTCTTCGTCATCCTCCTCGCCGTCGCGGGCAACGAGACCACCCGCAACGCCATCACCCACGGCATGCACGCCTTCCTCACCCACCCCGGCCAGTGGGACCTGTACAAGCGTGAGCGCCCGGCGACGACCGCCGAGGAGATCGTGCGCTGGGCCACGCCCGTGGTGTCCTTCCAGCGCACCGCGACCCAGGACACCGCACTCGGCGACGCGCGGATCAAGAAGGGGGACCGGGTCGGAATCTTCTACTCCTCCGCCAATCACGACCCCGAGGTCTTCGACCGCCCCGACGAGTTCGACATCACCCGCGACCCGAATCCGCACCTCGGCTTCGGCGGCGGAGGCCCGCACTTCTGCCTCGGCAAGTCCCTCGCCGTGCTCGAGATCGACCTCATCTTCCACGCCCTCGCCGAGGCCATGCCCGACCTGCGCCTGACCGGCGCACCCCGCCGACTGCGCTCGGCCTGGCTCAACGGGGTCAAAGAACTCCAGGTCAGCGTCAGTTGAGCGGGTGAATCCGCCAAATGTTCATGTACTCGGCGGCAATCGCCAACGTTTTCGATGCATCGAGCGTCTAGTGGGGTGACCCTTGCCCCTCCAAGACTTCGAACGGAAACGGTGGCCGTGGCCTCTGCCGACCTCTCGATCGTCCCGACCGGCAGTTCGCCCACAGAACGGAAGAGCCCCTTCCGCGCGGCCCGCTCCTTCTACCGGCGCCACCGCGTCGCCGTCCTCGCGACCGCGCCCACCCTGCCCCTGTACGCGCTGTGGGCGGCGTTCCTCGCCACCGGCGGCGGTGACCTCGCCGCACAGGAGGCCTGGGCCAGGTTCGCGGACGACCACGGCTCCGCCGCGTACGGCCTCTTCTGGTACGGCGGCATGCACACCGCCAACTACAGCCTGATATCCCCGTACCTGATGGCGGCGATCGGCGTGAAGACCGTCACGGTACTCTCCGGCGTCGCGGGGGCCTGGCTCGTCGCCGTCCTCATCGAGCGCTCCGGCGTGCGCCACCCGCTGTGGCCCGCGGTCCTCGCCTCCCTCGCCGTGTGGTGCAACGTCGCCTCCGGACGCACCACGTTCGCACTGGGACTCGCCTTCGGCCTCGGCGCCGTGCTCGCCCTGCTGCGCGAGAAGCGCCTGACGGTCGCGGTGGTCTGCTCGGTGCTCGCCACCATGGCATCACCGGTGGCGGGCCTGTTCCTCCTGGTGGCGGGGGCGGGCTACTTCTTCGTACGGGACTGGGGGCGCGCCCTGGCCCTGCTCGTGCCGCCCGTCGTGGTCGTCGGCCTCACGACGCTGCTCTTCCCCTTCAAGGGCGAGCACCTGATGTGGGCACACCGGATCTACCCGCCCGCCCTCTTCAGCCTGGTCCTCGTGGTGGCGGGGCCGCGGGAGTGGCGGGTGCTTCGCTGGGGCGCGGGCGTGTACGCGGCGGGGACCGTCCTGACGTATCTGATCCCCTCCCCGATCGGCACCAACGTCGAGCGCCTCGCCGAACTCGTCGCGCCCGCGCTGCTGCTCGCCGCCCTGCTCACCCCCGCGCTGTCCGTGCTCCGCCGCCTCGCGCTCGTGACCGCGCTCGTCCTGTCGACGGTGTGGGTGGCGCAGAAGACCGTCGACGACCTTCAGGTGTCCACGGCCGTCCCCGCCTGGGCCACGGAGACCCATGGCGTCCTGACGGAGCTGAAGCGGCTCGGCGCCGACCGGGGCCGGGTCGAGGTGGTGCCCGCCCGCAACCACCGCGAGGCCACCGCGCTCGCGCCGTACGTGAACATGGCGCGCGGCTGGAACCGCCAGCTCGACATCGAGCGTGGCCGCCTCTTCTACGACGGTTCGTTCTCGGCGGCGACGTACCGGGCCTGGCTCGACCGCTGGGCCGTCGGCTTCGTCGTCCTGCCCTCCGGACGCCCGGACGGGCCCGCGCTCGCCGAGGCCGCCCTGGTGCGCAGCGGGCCGAAGTGGCTGGAGCCGGTGTGGCAGGACGAGCACTGGCGGATCCTCCGGGTGCGCAACGCGGTGCCGATGGTGTCGGCGCCCGCCTCCGTGGTCCGCTCCACCAGCACGGACGTGGTCGTACGGGTGCCGGAGCGGGGCGCGGTGACCGTGCGGATCGCGTACTCGCCGTGGCTCAGGGCCGGGGGCGCGTGCATCGAGCGGCACGGCGAGTTCACCCGGCTCACGGTCCGGACGCCCGGCACCTACCGGATCAGCTCGGGGTACGGTCGCCCGCCGCGCCCTGCGGCTTGCTGAGGGGCGCGTCCGGCGCGTCCGGCGCGTCCGGCACCTCCGCCGCCGGGTCCCTGGCCTTGTTCGGCGCCGCCTTCCCCGGCGACGGGGCGGGGGGCGCCTCCTCCGGTACCGCCCCGGCCACCGCGGGCTGCTTCCCCGTACCGATCCGGATGACCTCCTTCACGCGCGGTCCCTGGAGCAGGTACGTCAGGCCGAACCCGGCGCCGACGACGGCCGCGCCGCCCACCGCGTCGAGGATCCAGTGGTTGCCGGTGCCGACGATGGCGCACACCGTGAAGAACGGGTGCAGCAGGCCGAGGGCCTTCATCCACCACTTGGGCGCGAGGATCGCGATGGTCAGACCGCACCACAGGGACCAGCCGAAGTGCAGCGAGGGCATCGCCGCGTACTGGTTGGTGAGCTTCGTCAGCGTGCCGTAGTCCGGCTGCGAGAAGTCCTGCGGGCCGTGGATGGTGTCGATGAAGTTGAGGTTCTCCATCAGCCGCGGCGGCGCCAGCGGGTAGCCCCAGAAGCCGACGAGCGCGAGGACCGTGGCGAAGCCGAGGGCGGAGCGCGCCCAGCGGTACTGGGCGGGGCGGCGCAGATAGAGGATCGCGAGGACGCTCAGCGGCACCACGAAGTGGAACGACGTGTAGTAGAAGTTGAAGAAGCTCTCCATCCAGGGGGTGCGCGCCGTCAGATGGTTGAACCAGTGCTCGATGTCGATGTGCAGGAACTGCTCGATGGAGTGGATCTGCTCGCCGTGCGTCTCGGCCCGCTCCCGGCCGCCGGAGATGGTGCCGCCGGTCGCCGCCAGCCGGGTCTGCTGGTACGCGGAGTAGCCGACGCGGATCAGAAGCAGTTCGAGCAGCAGGTTCGGGCGGGTCAGGACGCGCCGCCAGAACGGGAACAGCGGCACCCACTTCCAGCGTGCCGGTACGGGATCGGCGTACGAGGTGGGAATCGGCTTCTGGTACTCGGGGGCCGTGCGGGACAGGAACGGCACGATCAGGGCCGAGGCGAGCGCGGCGAGCAGGACGACGTTGTCGCGCAGCGGATCGAGGACCGACATGTTCGGCAGCATCATCTTCGACGGCAGCGTCATCACCAGGACGATGGCGATGGGCCACACGTACCGGTCGGACGCGCGCCTGCCGACGCGGCCGACCACGGCGAGCAGCAGCCACAGGAGCTGGTGCTGCCAGCTCGTCGGGGACACCGCGATGGCCACACAGCCGGTGAGCGCGACGGCGAGCAGCAACTGGCCGTCGCGTGCGTACGTCACCGCGCGGCGCAGCCCGATGACGGCGACGGCGGCGCCGAGGGCCAGGAAGAGCCCTATCTCTAGCGGCCCCTCGATGCCGAGGCGGAGCAGGGCGCCGTGCAGCGACTGGTTGGCGTTGGCGTCCGGGTTGGCGCCGAGCCCCGCGCCCGCCAGGTGGTGCACCCAGTACGTCGTCGAGTCGTGCGGCATGGCCGCCCAGGCGACGGCGGTGGCGGCGGCGAAGGTGGCGCCCGCGGTCCCGGCGGCCTTCTTGCGGCCGGTGAACCACAGCAGCGGCGCGAAAAGCAGGACGGTGGGCTGTAGGGCCGCGGCGAAGCCGATGAGGACACCGCAGGCCCGCTCCCCGCGCACGGCGAAGCAGCCGAACAGCACGAGGAGCACGGGGATGATGCTGGTCTGGCCCAGGTGCAGGGTGTTGCGCACCGGCAGGGACAGCATGAGGAGGCAGATCGCGACGGGGGCCGCGAGCAGCGAGACGCGGCGCGAGACGGGCTGCGGCAGCGCGCGGGCGGCGACGAGACCGAGGACCACGACGAGCCCGAGGGTGCCGAAGGTCCAGGCCCAGCCGAGGGCGTTCTCCGCGGAGTTGGCGAACGGCTTGAGGGCGAGGCCCGCGAAGGGGGTGCCGGTGAACTTGTCCGCGTCGTAGAGCGAGCCGGCCACGTGCAGCACGCCGTTCGGCCCGATCCAGGTCTCCAGGTCGGTCAGGCGTTCGCCCTTGGGGGTGCGCAGGACGACGGCCACCTGCCGTACGGCGAGGACGGCGGCGATCAGCCAGAGGGCGACGCGGACGGCCCCGATCCTTGGATCGGGCGTCCCGGATGCCCCCGTACCCAAGGCATCCCCCGGTCGCCTGTGCTCAACATTCGCCACGCCCTGTCGGCCCTCCCGCCCCATCCGTCACCCTTGTTCAAATTCTCTGTTCACAGTGCCAGGAGATCCCTGATCTCACCCAAAAAGGCTCGCATGCCTTTGGGAGAGACGCGCGCAACCCCCACGTCACCTGGCAGCCACACCGCTTTTTACCGGCTTTTCGGGTCCGGTGCCCAACCGGACCCCGGCGGACGCGAGCCGCGACGGCGCCTGCACGGCCCCCTTCGGCGCTCGTACGAGGCTCGTACGAGGCTCATTCGTGCGAGGACTGCGGCTGTCCCCCTGTGCGACTGCACCGCCCGGAGGCGACATAGATCACATGAGGCTCATGCCGCCACTGCCGGAAGTGATCCTGTTTAGCCTGAATACAGCGCTATTGCCCACTGTGTGCGATCAACCCGCGACCCCCCGTAATGATGCTTGCTGCACCTAAAGTCGCGGGGTCCAAGTCGTCCACGAAAGGCAGGCGAGCGAGCTCTTGCCGACCGCGCAACACGTCGGATCCCGCACCTCCGGGGCCTCCTCCCCCACCGGCCCGGCTCTCGCCTCCGCCTCGACCCCCGTGTCAGCCTCGGCCTCGGCCTCGGCCGAGAACGCTTCGGCGGGTCCGCCCCCCGGAGGACCGGCCGCCATGGAAGTCACCGTCACCGACCCCGTGCTCGTCAGGCGGGCCGTGAAGGCGGCCGCGCTCGGCAACGCGATGGAGTGGTTCGACTTCGGCGTCTACAGCTACATCGCGGTGACCCTCGGCAAGGTCTTCTTCCCCTCCGGCAATCCCACGGCGCAGCTCCTCTCCACGTTCGGAGCCTTCGCCGCCGCCTTTCTGATCCGCCCGCTCGGCGGCATGGTCTTCGGACCGCTCGGCGACCGCGTGGGCCGCCAGAAGGTGCTCGCCCTCACCATGATCATGATGGCGGCCGGCACCTTCGCGATCGGCCTGATCCCGTCGTACGCCTCGATCGGCGTCTGGGCCCCGGTCCTGCTCCTCCTCGCCCGCCTGGTGCAGGGCTTCTCCACCGGCGGCGAGTACGCGGGCGCCTCGACGTTCATCGCCGAGTACGCGCCCGACAAGAAGCGCGGCTTCCTCGGAAGCTGGCTGGAGTTCGGCACGCTGGCCGGGTACATCGGCGGCGCGGGCCTCGTGACGCTGATGACGGCCCTGCTGTCCGCTTCCGACCTGGAGTCCTGGGGCTGGCGCATCCCGTTCCTGATCGCGGGCCCGATGGGCCTGATCGGCCTCTACTTGCGGATGCGCCTGGAGGAGACCCCCGCGTTCGCAGCCGAGCTGGACAAGGCGCACAAGGACGAGCAGACCCGGCCCAAGGTGCGGGTGCGGGACATGGTGACGGGCCAGTGGCGCGCCCTGCTCCTGTGCATGGGCCTCGTCCTGGTCTTCAACGTCACGGACTACATGCTCCTGTCGTACATGCCGAGCTATCTCACCAGCGAGCTGAAGTACGACGAGACGCACGGACTGCTCGTGGTGCTCGTCGTGATGGCCCTGATGATGTGCGTCCAGCCGTTCGTGGGCGCCCTCACCGACCGCGTCGGCCGCCGCCCCGTCATCGCCGCGGGCTGCGCGGGCTTCCTGCTCCTGTCCGTCCCCGCCCTGCTCCTGATCCGCGACGGGGCGCTGTGGGCCATCGGCCTCGGCATGGCCGCGCTCGGCCTCCTCCTGGTCTGCTTCACGGCGTCCATGCCCTCCGCGCTGCCCGCCCTCTTCCCCACTCCCGTGCGCTACGGCTCCCTCTCCATCGGCTTCAACATCTCCGTCTCGATCTTCGGCGGGACGACTCCGCTGGTGGTCACCGCGTTGATCGGGGTCACCGGGGATGTGATGATGCCCGCCTATTACATGATGGCGGCGGCGGTCGTCGGCGGGGTCGCCGTCTGGTACATGACGGAGTCGGCGGGGCGGCCGTTGCCTGGGTCTGCGCCGGCGGTGGAGACTCGGGCCGAGGCCCGCGCGCTCTCTTCTGGCCGTCCCTGATCGCGGCCTGCGGCCTGGCCCGTCCTCACCGCCGGACGGGCTCTTTTCCCCCACCCGCCCGCCCTTCCACCACACTGACGCGCTCATCCC
>NZ_JOAP01000053.1 GCF_000720475.1 Streptomyces aureocirculatus | reverse complement strand
AGCCTCACAGCGCCGATGGTACTGCAGGGGGGACCCTGTGGGAGAGTAGGACGCCGCCGAACTAATTTTGATAAGAAGCCGTACCCCCGAGTTCCGACTCGGGGGTACGGCTTTTTTGCGTTGCACCACCACTAAGCAGCCACGTGCCCCCCATTTCGGGCGGGGAGCCGCGCCACCCCTCTGCACAGTCGTCCGACAACTGACGGTAAGGTCAGGAGGCATCATTGGCTCGTTCCCCACAGGAGGCCCCCGGGTGGAGGTCCAGGAGACTCGCGTCCAGACGGACCGGGTCCTCACCATCCCGAACATCCTCAGCATGGCCCGCCTGGTAGGCGTACCCCTCTTCCTGTGGTTGATCCTCAGGCCCGAGTTCGGCGGGCCCAAGAGCGACGGCTGGGCGCTGCTCGTGCTCGCGCTGAGCGGAGTCAGCGACTACCTCGACGGCAAGCTCGCACGGCGCTGGAACCAGATCAGCAGCCTCGGCCGGCTCCTCGACCCCGCCGCCGACCGGCTGTACATCCTCTCCACCCTGGTAGGCCTCACCTGGCGGGAGATTCTCCCGCTCTGGCTCACCGCGGCACTGCTGCTGCGCGAGCTGGTACTCCTGGTGATGGTCGGGATCCTCCGACGCCACGGCTATCCGCCACCGCAGGTGAACTTCCTCGGCAAGGCGGCCACCTTCAACCTGATGTACGCCTTTCCGCTACTTCTGCTCAGTGACGGAAGTGGCTGGATCCACTCACTCGCTGCTATTTTCGGATGGGCGTTCGCCGGATGGGGTACAACTCTGTATTGGTGGGCAGGGATCCTGTATGTGGTTCAAGTCCGCCGACTTGTCAAGGCGGATGCCATGGCCGATTGAGTCTGCCGATATGACGGCCACCGGACTCGAAGGCCCGTGACTGGTTGAACGGGCCAAACCTGGTGGGCCGAGTCGGACAGACCGTCGTCTATCAAGGAGGACGTTACCGACATGAAGGCCGTCGTGATGGCCGGGGGCGAAGGCACACGCCTGCGCCCCATGACCTCAAGCATGCCCAAGCCACTCCTGCCGGTGGTCAACCGGCCGATCATGGAGCATGTGCTGCGCCTGCTGAAAAGGCATGGGCTCACCGAGACCGTAGTGACCGTTCAGTTTCTGGCGTCACTCGTCAAGAACTACTTCGGCGACGGTGAAGAGCTCGGGATGGAGCTCACGTATGCCAATGAGGAGAAGCCACTCGGCACCGCCGGCAGCGTGAAGAACGCTGAGGAAGCGCTGAAGGACGACGCCTTTCTCGTCATCTCCGGTGACGCTCTGACCGACTTCGACCTCACCGACCTGATCCGCTTCCACAAGGAAAAGGGCGCGCTGGTCACCGTCTGTCTGACGCGCGTCCCCAACCCGCTGGAATTCGGCATCACCATCGTCGACGAAGAAGGCAAGGTCGAGCGCTTCCTGGAGAAGCCGACCTGGGGACAGGTCTTCTCCGACACGGTGAACACCGGCATCTACGTCATGGAGCCCGAAGTCTTCGACTACGTCGAGGCCGACGTACCTGTGGACTGGTCGGGTGACGTCTTCCCCCAGCTCATGAAGGAAGGCAAGCCCATCTACGGGTACATCGCCGAGGGCTACTGGGAGGACGTCGGCACTCACGAAAGCTATGTGAAAGCCCAGGCAGACGTGCTCGAAGGCCAGGTCGACGTCGAACTGGACGGCTTCGAGATCTCCCCCGGGGTATGGGTGGCCGAAGGCGCCGAAGTACACCCCGACGCCGTTCTCCGCGGCCCCCTGTTCGTCGGTGACTACGCCAAGATCGAAGCCGACGCCGAAATCCGCGAACATACCGTGGTGGGCTCGAACGTGGTCGTGAAGAGCGGGGCCTTCCTGCACAAGGCCGTCGTCCACGACAACGTCTACATCGGGCAGCACAGCAACCTGCGCGGCTGCGTCGTCGGCAAGAACACCGACATCATGCGAGCAGCACGCATCGAGGACGGCGCCGTCATCGGTGATGAATGCCTCGTCGGGGAAGAATCGATTATCCAGGGCAATGTGCGGGTCTATCCCTTCAAGACGATCGAGGCCGGCGCGTTCGTCAACACCTCGGTCATCTGGGAGTCCCGGGGCCAGGCGCACCTCTTCGGCGCCCGCGGTGTCTCCGGCATCCTGAACGTGGAGATCACCCCGGAACTCGCGGTGCGCCTCGCCGGCGCGTACGCGACAACGCTGAAGAAGGGCTCCACTGTCACCACGGCCCGCGACCACTCCCGCGGCGCCCGGGCACTGAAGCGAGCGGTGATCTCCGCACTGCAGGCCAGCGCCATCGACGTACGCGACCTGGAGAACGTGCCGCTGCCCGTCGCACGGCAGCAGACGGCGCGAGGCAGCGCCGGCGGCATCATGATCCGTACGACGACGGGTGTGCCGGACTCCGTCGACATCATGTTCTTCGACGGGAACGGGGCGGACCTCTCCCAGGGCAGCCAGCGGAAGCTCGACCGGGTGTACGCGCGTCAGGAATACCGTCGTGCCTTCCCCGGTGAGATCGGTGACCTGCACTTTCCCTCCAGCGTCTACGACTCCTACACGGGCTCGCTGCTGCGCAATGTCGACACGACGGGGATCGCCGAGTCGGAGCTCAAGGTCGTCGTGGACGCCTCCAACGGCAGTGCCGGGCTCGTCCTGCCCAGCCTCCTCGGGAAGCTCGGCGTCGACGCGCTGACGATCAACCCGGGTCTTGACGAGTCACGTCCCACTGAGTCGGCGGACGCGCGCAGGTCCGGTCTCGTGCGACTCGGTGAGATCGTGGCATCGGCGCGAGCGGCCTTCGGTGTGCGCTTCGACCCCGTGGGCGAGCGGCTTTCGCTCGTCGACGAGAAGGGCCGGATCGTCGAGGACGACCGGGCGCTGCTCGTCATGCTGGACCTGGTGGCCGCCGAGCGGCGCAGCGGGCGGGTCGCGCTGCCGGTGACGACGACGCGCATCGCCGAGCAGGTGGCCGCGTACCACGGCACGCAGGTGGATTGGACGACGACGTCGCCGGACGATCTGACGCGGGCCGGACGCGGCGATTCGACGATCTTCGGTGGTGATGGGCGCGGCGGCTTCATCGTGCCCGAGTTCAGCAGCGTCTTCGACGGTACGGCGGCCTTCGTACGGCTGATCGGCCTGGTGGCGCGGACCCAGCTCACGCTGAGCCAGATCGACGCGCGGATCCCGCGCGCCCACGTACAGCGGCGCGACCTGGCCACGCCGTGGGCCGTCAAGGGGCTCGTGATGCGGCGTGTCGTGGAGGCCGCGGGCGAGCGGTCCGTGGACACGACCGACGGCGTACGGGTCGTCGAGGCGGACGGCCGGTGGGTGCTCGTGCTCCCCGACCCCGCCGAAGCCGTCACCCATCTGTGGGCGGAGGGGCCCGACGAGGCCTCGGCCCAGGCCCTGCTCGACGAGTGGGCCGCCGTGGTGGACAGCGCCGGGGACTGATGGCGCAGGTGTGCCGGACAGCACCCGTAAGTGGCGCTGTCCGGCACACCGGTGGGGCCATTCGGAGGTAGCGCCCGCGACGTGCGACGATGTGCGGCATGCCGCAGCAGCCCCCCACACGGAGCGCCGTCTCGCGCCCCAGGCGCCCGGACGCCTCCATGTCGCTGCTCACCACCGTCATGGACCACAGCCTCGACGAGGGGTACGCGGAAGCCGCCGCCCGCAAGGAGGAATCCGGCACCGGCGGTGTCCCCAAGCCGCTGCGGGCAAAGCTCGGACTCGCGGCAGGCCTGGTGCTCGCCGCGCTCGTGGTGACCGTGGGCGCGGCGCAGGCGCGGGTAGAGGCCCCGGTGCTCGCCAAGGAGCGCTCGGAGCTGATCGACCGGGTCGAGTCGGCCACCGCGGACGCGGACGATCTGGAGGACGAGATCGACGACCTCCGCGGCGACGTGAGCGCACGGCAGCGGGCGGCACTGGAGAAACACGGCGGCAGCCGGGCGGAGTTGGTCTCGCTGCTTTCCGGTGCGACGGAGGTGCACGGCCCCGGCGTGAAGCTCGTGGTCGACGACAAGAAGAAGGCCGACCAGGGCGGCGGCGGCCCCCGCGAGAGCGCGGGCTTCTCCGACACCGGCCGGGTGCGCGACCGCGACATGCAGCGGGTCGTCAACGGCCTGTGGGAGTCGGGTGCCGAGGCGATCGCGATCAATGACCAGCGGCTGACCGCACTATCGGCGATCAGGGCGGCCGGTGACGCGATACTGGTCGACAACAGGCCGCTGGTGCCGCCGTATACGGTGCTCGCGGTGGGTGACGGCCAGAAGTTGAGCACCAGGTTCCAGAACAGCCGCGACGGTCAGTATCTGCACTCTCTGCAGGAGAACTTCGGCATTCGGACCAGCATCTCAGCGGTCGACGACGTCCGGCTTCCGGCCGCGCCCAGTGTGACCGTACGTACAGCAGAGCCGAAGGCAGGAAAGGGCACATCGTGATCGCCGTACTGGGCCTCGTCGTGGGAGTCGTGGCCGGACTGCTGGTTCGGCCCGAGGTACCGGCGGTGGTCGAGCCGTATCTTCCGATCGCCGTGGTGGCCGCGCTCGACGCGGTGTTCGGCGGCCTGCGCGCGATGCTCGACGGCATCTTCGACGACAAGGTCTTCGTGGTGTCGTTTTTGTCGAACGTGGTGGTGGCGGCGCTGATCGTGTTCCTCGGCGACAAGCTGGGCGTGGGCGCCCAGCTCTCCACGGGTGTCGTCGTCGTCCTCGGCATCCGGATCTTCTCCAACGCCGCGGCGATCCGTCGGCATGTCTTCCGGGCGTGACGCCGATGAGCTCCATGAACCCCGAGGATCCCATGAACAACGGGGACGCCCCTTCCGGCCACGGCCGACGCAGGGAACTGCCCGCTGAGGTGCCGGTGCCACCCCGGGTGTCAGGCGGCGGCGCGTCGGCCGCGCAGGCGGGTGAGGGCACCGCGCGGGGCGGGGGCTCCTCCCTGACCGGCCGTCAGCGCCTGGTGAAGGGGTTGTGGCCGCCGCGCCTGACCCGTGCTCAACTCATCGTGGCCCTGCTCCTGTTCGTGCTCGGCCTGGGTCTCGCCATCCAGGTGCGGTCCACCAACGACAGCAGCGCGCTGCGCGGAGCACGTCAGGAAGATCTCGTACGCATTCTCGATGAACTGGATGACCGAACTCAGCGTCTGGAAGATGAGAAGCGCAGACTGGAGGAGCAGCGCACCGGTCTGGAGAACAGCTCGGACCAGGCCGAGGAGGCCCGAAAGCAGACGGTCGAGAGGGAACGGCAACTCGGCATTCTGGCGGGCACCGTGGCCGCGCAGGGTCCTGGCATCACGCTGACGATCAACGACAAGAAGGGGACGGTGGAGGCCGACATGCTGCTCGACGCCATCCAGGAGCTCCGTGCCGCCGGTGCGGAGGCCATCCAGGTCAATGACGTCAGGGTGGTGGCCAGTACCCATCTGTCGGATGCGACAGGTGACGGAGTACGTGTGGACGGCCGGAAGGTCGCCGCGCCCTACCGCTTCAAGGTCATCGGCAAGCCGCAGGACCTGGAGCCGGCGCTGAACATCCCCGGCGGGGTGGTGCAGACTCTGGAGAAGGAGCAGGCCACGGTCACTGTCGCACGTACGGAGAAGATCGTCGTGGACGCCTTGCGACCGGCGAAGCGGCCTGACTACGCTCGGTCGTCCTCCCAGTGAGGGGCAGGGGCATGGGGGCCGTTGGTCCAGGGCATGAGGTTGCGGGGGGTCGGCGCACTGTAGACGGGGTGCGTGGTGGAAACTGTTTGGCGGCTACGGACGTTGTGAGGATGTCCGTGGTGCCGCGGTACGACGGTGTGTGCAGTCAGGGTTCGTCCTGCCCCACGGGCGGGTCTGTTTCGGTCAAGGGGAATCGCCCGTGAAGTTGTTTGCGAAGTTGTTCGGCAAGAGCGCACGTGAGGACGCCCGTCACCGTGCGCCGCGCGCTGGAGACGTGCCGGAGACCCAGGTGGGCGAGCGCCCCCTGTTCCGGGACCAGGTAGGCGGAGACATTTCGGGCGGACAGGGCGCGTCATCTGTTGACCCTGCCAGTTCCGGACGCATAGGTTTCGGGGAACCGTCGCCCTCAGGTGCGGGTGCGGGGTACACCCCCGACCCGTACGCGTCCCATGCCCCCGGGGGGCAGCCGCGGCAGGAGGATCCGTCCATGTCGGCCCTGGTGTGTACGAGGTGCGGGAACCGCAACGCGCAGGCGAGCCGGTTCTGCTCCAACTGCGGTGCGCCGCTGCGGGCCGGAGCGGTCGCCGAGCGTCCGTCCGAGACCACTTCGACGATCTCCATCTCCGGTCTTGAGGCGTACGACGCCGAGGTCACGGGGCAGACGCCGTCTCCGGCGCTCTCACCCGAGGCGCAGGCTGCCGTCGACGCACTGCCGCTCGGCTCGGCCCTGCTCGTGGTGCGTCGCGGTCCGAACTCGGGCAGCCGCTTCCTCCTGGACGGCGAGCTGACGACGGCGGGGCGCCACCCGCAGAGCGACATCTTCCTGGACGACGTGACCGTGTCGCGCCGTCATGTGGAGTTCCGTCGTCTCGCGGACGGTTCCTTCACCGTCGCCGACGTGGGCAGCCTCAACGGCACGTATGTGAACCGGGAGCGGATCGACTCCGTCGCGCTGTCCAACGGCGACGAGGTGCAGATCGGCAAGTACCGGCTGGTCTTCTACGCGAGCCAGCGGGGCATCTGACCCATCCCCCGGACCACGTCCGGGGGGACCCCCCAGGAAGGTCCATGCTGGAGACACCGAGGGGCGGTGCCGGAAACGGCACCGCCGCTGCGGACCATCGGCTGATGAGCATCGGCACCGTGCTGAACACGCTGCGCGACGAATTTCCCGAGGTCACGATCTCCAAGATCAGGTTCTTGGAGTCCGAGGGGCTCATCGAGCCGCAGCGCACACCGTCCGGATACCGCAAGTTCAGCCCCGAGGACGTGGAGCGGCTCGGGCACGTGCTGCGGATGCAGCGGGACCACTATCTGCCGCTCAAGGTCATCCGCGACCACCTGGACGCCTCCGAGCGGGGCGAGGGCTCCGTCCTGCCCGTGCAGGCGCCGTCGGCCGATCCGGGCGGCAGCGACCTCCTGGAGGCCGAGGAGGAGCGCACAGTGGCGCGGCTGGGGCGGGACGCCCTGCTCGCGGCCGCCGAGGCCGACGAGCAGCAGCTCGCCGAATGGGAGACGTACGGCCTGGTCGCACCGCTGCCGGACGGCAGCTACGACGCGGATGCCGTAACGGTCGCCGCTCTCGTGGCCGAACTCGGCCGATTCGGTATCGAACCCCGCCATCTGCGGGCCATGAAGGGTGCGGCCGACCGGGAGGCGGGGCTCGTCGACCAGATCGTCGCGCCACTGCGACGGCACCGCAATCCGCAGACCAGAGCCCATGCGGAAGCCCGTACGAAGGAGCTCGCGGGGCTCATCGGAAAGCTGCATGCCGCACTCGTTCACAGTGCGCTCGGCGTCCCGGTGCGCTGACTCGACGGGTGCCCGACTACCCAAACCTGCCGGGCACGTCCTAGGGTTGCTGTGTGAACGAGCTCGACGTCGTAGGTGTCCGGGTGGAAATGCCCTCCAACCAACCGATCGTGCTCCTGCGTGAAGTGGGAGGCGACCGGTACCTCCCCATCTGGATCGGACCAGGGGAGGCGACCGCCATCGCCTTCGCACAGCAGGGCATGGCGCCCGCACGGCCGCTGACCCACGACCTGTTCAAGGACGTGCTGGAGGCTGTCGGCCAGGAGCTCACCGAAGTGCGCATCACCGACCTGCGAGAAGGCGTGTTCTACGCCGAGCTGGTCTTCGCGAGCGGTGTCGAGGTCAGCGCGCGTCCCTCGGACGCCATAGCGCTGGCGCTGCGCACCGGGACGCCCATCTTCGGGAGCGACGGTGTCCTCGATGATGCGGGCATCGCCATCCCGGACGAGCAGGAGGACGAGGTGGAGAAGTTCCGCGAGTTCCTCGACCAGATCTCGCCCGAGGACTTCGGTACCAACAGTCAGTGAGCCGCGGCCGGACGCCGGTTCGGGCCCGAGTGCCGCCGCGTCCGTCGCCCGGTCGGCCCCTCTCAGGAGGCCGCTGCCGGAGCATTCGGCTAGCCTTTCCCCGCAGCGCGGGACGGGAAACCACTCGTAGGGTGATTATCACTCGGCGTGCCGAGTGTGGCGTTCGTTGACGAGCCCCTGGTGACTGCCTACCTTCGAGGGGGCAGGTCAAGGACGGAGGTCGGCGTGAGTAGCAGCGGCGACGGCACAGCGGTGGGTGGTCCGTATCCGCTGCACAGCGGTTCGGCCGAGCACTCTCCGAAACGCCCGGTGGCAGTGCCTGAGGGCACCTCCGGAACGGAAAGTCAGGCTGTGGACCCGGAGCGGGAGCAGGTCGGTTATCGAGGTCCCACGGCGTGTGCCGCCGCGGGCATCACCTACCGCCAGTTGGACTACTGGGCGCGGACCGGGCTCGTAGAGCCCAGCGTGCGTGCGGCAGGCGGATCCGGGACGCAGCGGCTCTACAGCTTCCGCGACGTGGTCGTGCTGAAGATCGTGAAACGGTTCCTCGACACCGGGGTCTCGCTGCAGAACATCCGCACCACGGTGCAGCACCTGCGGGACAGCGGCTTCCGCGATCTGGAGCGCACCACGCTGATGAGCGACGGCGCGACCGTCTACGAGTGCACATCGCCGAACGAGGTCCACGACCTCCTCCAGGGCGGACAGGGTGTCTTCGGGATCGCCGTGGGCGTGGTGTGGCGCGATGTGGAGGCCGCGCTTTCGCAACTTCACGGGGAGCGGATCGACACGGGGGAGACCCTGGTGGGGCACCATCCGGCGGACGAGCTCGCCAGACGGCGGAACCGGGCTGTCTGAGGCGGTTCGCCCGGCCGTCTGAGGCGGTTCGCCGGGCGGTCGCGGTCGGGCCGTCTGGCGGGGTGCCGGTGTTGCCCTGGTCGGTGTGGTGGTGTCGTTGTGCCGTGGAGCACCGGGATTGTCAGTGGCTTAGGGCAGCATCGGAGATGTGAGAAGCGCGCCGACGATTCTGCATCTCGACATGGATGCCTTTTACGCGTCCGCCGAGCAGGCGGCCAAGCCGAGCCTGCGCGGCAAGGCCGTGGTCGTCGGTGGCCTCGGCCCGCGCGGAGTCGTCGCCACCGCCTCCTACGAGGCGCGCCGGTTCGGGGTGCACTCGGCGATGCCCATGGGGCAGGCGCGCCGGCTCGCTCCTAACGCCGCGTATCTCGTGCCGCGGTTCTCGTTCTACCGTGACATCAGCGAGCAGGTCATGCGGTTGCTGCGGGAGCTGTCGCCGCTCGTGGAGCCGCTGAGCCTGGACGAGGCCTTCGTGGACCTGGAGGCGGGCGGTGTGGCCTCGGACGAGGCGTCGGCGCGGGCCGTGGGGGAGCGGCTGCGGGCGGACATCCTGCGGGTGACGGGTCTGACCGGTTCGGTGGGGCTCGCCGTGTGCAAGATGCTGGCGAAGATCGGCTCCGAGCAGGCCAAGCCGGACGGCCTGGTGCTCATACCGGCCGGTACGGAGCGGAAGCTGCTCGAGCCCATGTCCGTGCGGATCCTGCCGGGCGTCGGTCCCGCGACCGGGGACCATCTGCGAAGAGCCGGGATCACCACCGTCGGGGAGCTGGCCGAGGCGGGCGAGGACGAGCTGGTACGGCTTCTGGGCAAGGCGCACGGCGGTGCGCTGTACGCGATGGCGCTGGCGCGCGACGAGCGGCCCGTGGTGGCCGAGCGGGACACCAAGTCGGTCAGTGTCGAGGACACGTACGACGTGGACATCCACGACCGGGTGCGGGTGCGGATGGAAGTGGCCCGCCTCGCCGAACGGTGTGTGCAGCGGTTGCGGGCCGCGGGGCACTCCGGGCGGACGATCGTGCTGAAGGTGCGGCGCTTCGACTTCTCGACGCTGACGCGGTCCGAGACGCTGCGAGGGCCCACGGACGACCCCGGCGTGGTGCGGGAGGCCGCCGCGCGGCTGCTCGAGTCCGTGGACACCACGGGGGGTGTACGGCTGCTCGGCGTCGGCGTCAGCGGGCTCGCCGACTACACGCAGGAGGACCTGTTCGCACAGGCCCAGGCGAAGGCGGAGGCGGAGGCCGCGGAGGCCGCCGGGGCGGATGGTGACCCTGGGGCCGCCCAGGAGGGCGGTGGCGGGCTGCCTGCCGAGGGGGCGGGGGGCGAGAGCGTCGGTGGGGTCGAGCCGGGCCCGGCCGAGTCCGGCGGGGCCGAGCCGGTGCCTCCCGCTGAGCGCAGGTGGCCCTCCGGGCACGACGTACGGCATGCCGTGCACGGGGCCGGGTGGGTCCAGGGGAGCGGCCTGGGGCGGGTGACGGTGCGGTTCGAGACGCCGCAGTCGGTGCCGGGGCGGGTGCGGACGTTCCGTACGGACGATCCGGAACTGGAACCGTCGGATCCGCTCCCGCTTGTCGCAGCCCCCGGTCCGGGGGAGGGGGCGGCGGTCGTGGGCCCGGAGGCGGGGCTGCCTGTGCCGGGTGCGGGGTAGCCTCCGGCTCGGCTTTGGCTCCGGCCTCGGCTTCGGCTTCGGTCTCGGCTCAGGGCCTGGACCCGGCCTCGGCTCCGGCTTCGGCTCCGGCCTCGGCTTCGGTCTCGGCTCCGGGCCTGGGCCCGGCTTCGGCCCCGGACGCGGCTTCGGCCCCGGGCCTGGCCCCGGCCTTGGCTCCGGCTCCGGGTCCGGACCCCGCTCCGGCCCCCGCTCCGGCCCCGGCCCCGGCCTCGGCCCCCGCCCCGGCCCCGGCCTCGGCCCCCGCCCCGGCCCCGGCTCTGCTCCGGTTCTGACGGTTGCGGCGCCGGTGGCCGAGGTGTAGCCCCCGGGGGGGCGGAGCTAGCGGGCGGCTAGGGCTGGGGAAGTTTCTGGGCTGGGAGATGCGCGATGGGAGGTGGTCCTGTCCGGCAGGACGCGCGTCGCTGCCAGGGAGCGCGAGCGGCTGTGCCCCAGCGTGAGGCAGCCACGCCCCGTATCACCGAGGCCGGACGCCCCCGTGGCCCCAGGCGGAGCCCCCCCGTGGCCCCAGGCGGAGCCCCCCGTGGCCCCAGGCGGACGACCTCCGTGGGCCCCAGGCGGGTGCCGAGCGGGGCGGGAGCGGGCCTCGGCGGCCTGGTTCGCCGCGCAGGCCTGGGCGGAAACCTGCTCGTAGGCCCGGCAGGGGGGCAGAGCCGCCCAGCAGAGCCGCCCAGCAAGGCGGACCCGGCAGGGCGGACCCGGCAGCGTGCGCTCAGGTGTCTGTGGCGTTCGCCGTGTGGCCGAAGTCCACGTCCGGTGGCGGAGGAGGCGGGGCCAGGTCGAGGCCGTAGTGGCGGTAGAGCTGGAGTTCCTGTTCGGGGGACAGGTGGCGGCCGACGCCGAAGTCGGGGGCGTCCTTGATGAGGGCGCGCTCGAAGGGGATGCGCAGGGTGCCGTCCTTGACCAGTTCGCTGGGCTCCAGGGGCACGAAGGCGTCCCTGGAGAACAGGCCCGTGCGTATCGCCGCCCACTCCGGGGCACCGGTGGCGTCGTCGAGGTAGACCTCGTCGATCGTGCCGATCTTGGCTCCGTCGCGGTCGAACGCCTTGCGGCCGATCAGGTTGCGCGGATCGATTTCGGTCTGCACGGTCCCTCCAACGGTTCGCAATTCGCTCATGCTCGGGCGTACTGGTCCAAACCTCGTTCGGGGTGCGGTCGGATTTTGTTCGTAATCACTACGAAAGAGCACTTCGGGGCAGGCGGCCACTCGAGGGACCGGCCACGGGCCTCGCTGGTAGGCTGGCAAACGGCTGTTGACCCCGTGCGGGAGAGCTCTTCGGTGGCAGCACCGGAGGCGCCGAAGGAGCAACTCCTCCCCGGAATCTCTCAGGCCCATGTACCGCACGGACGAGGTCACTCTGGAAAGCAGGGCGGGCGTCGGGCGGGCACGTTCGAAACCCTTCCTCACCGACGGTGAAAGCAGTGTCTCCTCGCGGCGGCGCTGTGAAGCTCTCAGGTTGAGATGACAGAGGGGGAGGCCGTCCGGGTACCCGCGCCGTGGTGCCCCTCGCAGGTCGCGTCAGACCAGGAGGCCTCCGCAATGACCGCCACCCCTCGTACGCCGCTTTCGCAGCTCGAACAGGGAATTCCCTTCGAGCAGCGGCACATCGGCCCCGATGCCGAAGCCCGCGCCAAGATGCTCGCCCAGGTCGGCTACGGCTCGCTCGACGAACTCACGGCAGCCGCGGTACCGGACGTGATCAAGAACGCTGAGGCTCTTGAGCTGCCCGGCGCGCGTACCGAGGCCGAGGTGCTCGCCGAGCTGCGCTCGCTCGCGGACCGCAACCAGGTGCTCGACTCCATGATCGGGCTCGGTTACTACGGCACGTTCACGCCGCCCGTGATCCTGCGGAACGTGATGGAGAACCCCGCCTGGTACACGGCCTACACGCCGTACCAGCCGGAGATCTCGCAGGGCCGCCTCGAGGCACTGCTCAACTTCCAGACCGCCGTCGCCGAGCTCACCGGGCTGCCCACCTCCGGCGCCTCGCTGCTCGACGAGGGCACCGCAGCCGCCGAGGCCATGGCGCTCTCGCGGCGCCTTGGCAAGGTCAAGAACGGCGTCTTCCTCATCGACGCCGACGTCCTGCCGCAGACCGTCGCCGTGATCCGGACCCGGGCCGAGCCGACCGGCGTCGAGGTCGTCGTCGCGGACCTGAGCGACGGGATCCCGGCCGACGTCGCCGAGCGCGGAGTGGTGGGGGTGCTCCTCCAGTACCCGGGCGCCTCCGGAGCCGTACGGGACATCAAGCCGCTCATCGACCGGGCCCACGAGCTGGGAGCAATCGTTTCTGTGGCCGCCGACCTGCTGGCGCTCACGCTGCTCACCTCGCCCGGCGAGCTCGGCGCGGACATCGCCGTCGGCACCACCCAGCGCTTCGGCGTGCCGATGGGCTTCGGCGGCCCGCACGCCGGCTACATGGCGGTGCGTGAGAAGTTCGCCCGCAGCCTGCCGGGACGGCTCGTGGGCGTGTCCGTCGACGCCGACGGCAACAAGGCCTACCGGCTCGCGCTGCAGACCCGTGAGCAGCACATCCGCCGCGAGAAGGCGACCAGCAACATCTGTACCGCGCAGGTGCTGCTCGCCGTCATGGCCGGTATGTACGCCGTCTACCACGGCCCCGAGGGCCTGCGCACGATCGCCCGGCGCACCCACCGGTACGCGACGATCCTCGCCGAGGGCCTGAAGGCCGGTGGCGTCGAGGTCGTGCACCAGGCGTACTTCGACACGCTGACGGTCCGGGTCCCGGGGCGGGCCGCCGACGTCGTGAGCGCGGCTCGCGAGGGTGGCGTGAACCTCCACCTCGTGGACGCCGACCAGGTGTCGTTCGCGTGCGACGAGACCACGACGCGGGCGCAGCTCGCCGCGGTGTGGGCGGCGTTCGGCGTCGAGGCCGACGTGGAGGCGCTCGACGCCGCCGCGGCCGACTCGCTGCCCACCGGCCTCCTGCGCACCGACGCGTACCTGACCCACCCGGTGTTCCACCAGTACCGCTCCGAGACCGCGATGCTGCGCTACCTGCGCCGCCTCGCCGACCGCGACTACGCGCTCGACCGCGGCATGATCCCGCTGGGCTCCTGCACCATGAAGCTCAACGCGACCACGGAGATGGAGCCGGTGACCTGGCCGGAGTTCGGCCAGTTGCACCCCTTCGCGCCCGCCGAGCAGGCGCAGGGCTATCTGACGCTGATCCGCGAGCTGGAGGAGCGGCTCGCCGAGGTCACCGGGTACGACAAGGTGTCGCTGCAGCCCAACGCCGGTTCACAGGGCGAGCTCGCCGGACTGCTCGCGGTGCGCGGCTACCACCGCGCCAACGGCGACGACCAGCGGACCGTGTGCCTCATCCCGTCCTCCGCGCACGGCACCAACGCCGCCAGCGCCGTGATGGCGGGCATGAAGGTCGTCGTGGTGAGGACCGCGGACGACGGTGAGATCGACGTCGAGGACCTGCGCGCCAAGATCGAGCAGTACCGCGACCAGCTCGCCGTCCTGATGATCACCTACCCGTCCACGCACGGCGTCTTCGAGGAGCACGTCGCCGACATCTGTGCGTCCGTGCACGACGCGGGCGGCCAGGTGTACGTCGACGGCGCCAACCTCAACGCCCTGGTGGGCCTCGCCAAGCCCGGTCACTTCGGCGGCGACGTCTCGCACCTGAACCTGCACAAGACGTTCTGCATCCCGCACGGCGGCGGCGGTCCCGGTGTCGGCCCGGTGGCCGTGCGCGGGCACCTCGCCCCGTACCTGCCCAACCACCCGTTGCAGCCCGCCGCGGGGCCCGAGACGGGCGTCGGCCCGATCTCCGCCGCCCCGTGGGGCTCGGCCGGAATCCTGCCGATCTCCTGGGCGTACGTACGCCTCATGGGTGGCGAGGGCCTCAAGCGCGCCACGCAGGTCGCCGTGCTCTCGGCGAACTACATCGCCAAGCGCCTGGAGCCGCACTACCCGGTGCTCTACACCGGCCCCGGCGGCCTCGTCGCGCACGAGTGCATCATCGATCTGCGTCCGCTCAGCAAGGCCACGGGCGTCAGTGTCGACGACATCGCCAAGCGCCTCATCGACTATGGCTTCCACGCGCCGACCATGTCCTTCCCGGTCGCGGGCACGCTGATGATCGAGCCGACGGAGAGCGAGGACCTGGACGAGCTGGACCGGTTCTGCGAGGCGATGATCGCCATTCGCGGCGAGATAGAGAAGGTCGCGAGCGGCGCCTGGTCCGCCGACGACAACCCGCTGTGCAACGCCCCGCACACGGCCGCCGCGCTCGGCGGCGACTGGGAGCACGGCTACACCCGCGAGGAGGCCGTCTTCCCGGCCGGAGTGATGGTGGCGGACAAGTACTGGCCGCCGGTGCGCCGTATCGACCAGGCGTACGGTGACCGGAACCTGGTCTGCTCGTGCCCGCCCCTGGACGCGTACGAGGACTGATGCAGCGGCAGCACCCATGACGTGGGCACCGGTCGTGCGGTGCCGGCGGACATGAGTCAGGGCCGGTTCGGACGGAAGTCCGGGCCGGCCCTTTGTGTGCGTGGTGGACGGCTCAGGCGGCCGTCATCACCTGACTGGTGCCCAGCGGTCGGTGCGGGGCGATGATCTCGCCGTTCGGCAGCAGCTCACCGGTGTCCTCGAAGAGCAGGACGCCGTTGCACAGCAGACTCCAGCCCTGCTCGGGATGGTGCGCCGCGAGCAGCGCGGCCTCCCGGTCGGCGGATTCGGCTGTCGGGCAGGGCGGCTGGTGCTGGCACATGGAAGGGTTCTTTCGCTGGGTCGTGATGGTGGGGACGTCTGTCCCACGGCTCGCTGAGGTGTTCATGGCCGTTCCCCCGTTTTCTTCGGTCCGATCCAGTGTTGCCCTACGAGCGTGATTCCGCAGGGATTTTGCTGTAGCGGGCTCCTACTGCTTAATGACGTATCACCCGCCCGGACGGTTCAGCCCAACTTCCCTGTCCCTTTGGGTGGTTCGCCGTAGCCGAAGTGGGCTAGTCCGGTTGGGCAGCAGGGTTCAACAGGGTTCAGGGCAGCACAGTGCAGCACTCGGCAGGACTCGGCAAGGCAAGCGGCTCGAGCTTGGCTCACCGAGACCTGGAGCGCGTGGTGGCGGTGGCGCGGCCGGGGGTGGCCTGAGTCAGGCGGGGGAGCCCAGGAGCGGGACCGGGGTGAGCCGGTGGGTGAGCACGGGCAGCAGGTCGGCGGCGCGGTGCGGGCGGTGGGCCGCGATGCCCGGGGGCGCGGGGGCGAGCGGCACCAGGAGGTCGGTGGGAGCGAGGGACCCCTCGGCGCCGTCGTCCGTGCAGTCGGCGTGCAGCCACAGCATGAGCATGTAGAGCTCCGGCATGGAGAGCAGCCGGGGCTGGTATGCCTTGGGCATGGCCTCGGCGTGGCGCAGGGCCCGCTCGGCCGACGCGATGTACGGGCCTTCGCGGAAGTGTGAGAACGCCCAGCCGTCCGGCGTGAGCATGGTGTCCGCGGCGGCCACCGTGCGTTCGCCGCTGCGGACCAGGAAGCGCCAGCCGGTGAGCTTGGTCGGGGCTGCGCCGGTCGCCGTGACGCGCTCCAACTCGTGCACCGGCAGGGGAAGTTCGGCACTCGTGGGGCCCTTGGCGGCACGCAGGGACGGGGTGCTGGCTTCGCGGACGGCGGTCGGGGAGCCGAGGGCCGTGAGGACACTGCGCAGGGCGGGTGCGGGAGCCGGGGGGACGTACAGGGGCATGGTGGGTCGCCTCTCTCGTTCGACAGGCACGGTGGAGCGGGGGCAGGTGCGGACGACGCTGTCAGCTCTGGGCCAGAGGGGCGGGGCAGGGGGACCGCGCGCGCCAAACTCTCCGCCTCAACCGCGGAGTTTATACGACATATGTTCAGGCATTGTTTCCACTAGCCGCTGTGTACGGCCTCTGCAAGTCGCTATTTGGTCGCGCCTCTGCGGCATTTCGCCCGGTTCCGGATCCCGGTCCCCGGCCCTGACCTCGATATTCCGTGCGGCCGCGGTCGGCTGATTCTCATCGGTTTTTTCACCACAACCGGAGGGTCGAAAACCGTGAACTTCTTCATGCCCCGTGAATGTGCCGTGTGGAAACTCACTCCACCATAGGGGGCCATGGCCCCGCGTGGGGCGTTACGGATCACATCGGCTGGGCATCATCCCCCGTACACAGCAGCGGCCGGGTCGCCGGCAGCCCATCCGAGGAGGGACGCTTCGATGGGGGAGAAGGTCGCGGCAGAAACGTTCGACCTGTCCGATCGCCACCAGTACCGGATCAAGCTGCAGCGGTGCTTGACCGGACTTGGACGACTCCTGGAGGAGCAGCGGTTCGACCGGCCCAAGAATCTGATGGGACTGGAGATCGAGCTGAATCTGGCGGGTCCCGACGGGATGCCGAGAATGATGAATGCTGAAGTTCTCGAGCGCATCGCGAGTCGTGATTTCCAGACGGAGCTCGGAATGTTCAATCTGGAAGTGAACATTGCCCCGCACCGGTTGGGCGGACGCGTTCTCGACCGTCTAGCCGAAGAGCTGCGCACGGGTCTCGGCTATGCCCACAGGAAAGCGATCGAGGTGGACGCCGGTATCGTGATGATCGGCATTCTGCCGACGCTCTCGCGTCAGGACCTGGTCTCCGCGAACCTCTCCGACGCCGAGCGCTACACCCTGCTCAACGATCAGATCGTGGCCGCGCGCGGTGAGAGCTTCTCGCTGGACATCGAGGGCGTGGAGCGGCTGACGTGCACCTTCGCGTCGATCGCGCCCGAGGCGGCGTGTACGTCCGTGCAGTTGCACCTCCAGGTCACGCCGGGCAAGTTCGCCGCCGTGTGGAACGCCGCGCAGGCCGTGGCCGCGGCGCAGGTCGCGGTCGGCGCCAACGCGCCGTTCCTGTTCGGGCGCGAACTGTGGCGCGAGTCGAGGCCGCCGCTGTTCCTGCAGTCCACGGACACCCGGCCGCCCGAGCTCCAGGCGCAGGGGGTGCGGCCGCGCTCCTGGTTCGGCGAGCGGTGGATCACCAGCGCCTACGAGCTCTTCGAGGAGAACCTGCGGTACTTCCCGGCCCTGATCCCGCTGTGCGAGGACGAGGACCCGCTGGCCGTCCTGGACGCGGGCGGCGTACCGGAGCTGAGTGAGCTGGCGCTGCACAACGGCACGGTGTACCGCTGGAACCGGCCGGTGTACGGCATCGCGGACGGCGTGCCGCATCTGCGGGTGGAGAACCGGGTCCTGCCCGCCGGGCCCACGGTCACCGATGTGATCGCCAACGCCGCCTTCTACTACGGGGTGGTCAGGGCGCTCGCCGAGGAGACGCGGCCGGTGTGGTCACGGCTGCCGTTCGAGGCCGCGGCCCGCAACTTCGACACCGCTTGCCGCCACGGCATCGAGGCGCGTCTGGAGTGGCCGCGGCGCGGGCGGTACGGCGGGACGACGCAGGTGGCCGCCGTCGATCTCGTACAGGACGAGCTGCTGCCGCTGGCCGCGTCGGGCCTGGACGCCTGGGGCGTGGAGCCCGCCGACCGAGACCTGTATCTCGGCGTGATCGAGGAGCGGTGCCGCAGGCGGGTCAACGGGGCTTCCTGGCAGACGGCGACCTATCACCGGGCCCTGGAGCGCGGCCTGGAGCGGGACGCGGCACTCGCGGCCACCACCCGGCGCTACTGCGAGCTGATGCACGCGGGCGAACCGGTGCACACCTGGCCGGTGGGGCTGCCGGAACCGGCGCTGCCGGGGCGCTGAGGCCGGTCGGGCGGTTCGGCGGTCCGGCCGTACGGCGGTTCAGCCGCCGCGCCGCCGCGCCGCCGCGTGTTGCCGTCGCCGGGGTCGGCACGCTGGGTCCAGCGCGTGGAGTCGGGCACCCACACGTCGTACGCGGACTCGGATACGTCGGGGCGGAGCTTGTCGGCGACCTTGTACGGCTCCCGCGTACGGCTCCCGCGCGGCGACCGCATCCGCCGAGGGGCAGGAATCCGCCGCGGACCGCGACCGCCGTGCCCGCAGGTGACGCCCAGGGCGAGGGCCACGGTGCGCCCGCGGCCCCGTGAGCGTGGGTCGGCTGCTTCCGTCCTGCGTTCATCGGGCAAGCTGTGACGTCCCACGGCGGTGCTGCCCTCCCCGGTGCGGTGGCACGCGGGCGGGTGGCGGCGGGATTACTCAACTGGAGGCAGGGGTGCAAGCGGAGCCGGGGCCTATGGCCGGTTCTTTTACTGAGGCGGGGCCCTCGCGGCGGTTCCTCCGGGACGAGACGCTGCTCGTCCTCGCGCTCTCGCTGGGCGCGAGCGGAGTGTCCGCGCTGATCAGCTTTATCGGCTCGGTCACACGGCCGGGAGGGCTCAAGGACCAGGCGGCGACCCTCAACTCGTCGGCCGCCCCCGGTCGCCCCTGGCTCGATCTCGCCTGGCAGTTGTTCGGCATCACCACCGCGCTCGTGCCGGTGGCGCTGGTCGCGCACCTCCTGCTGCGCGAGGGCTCCGGGCTGCGGGCCATCGGCTTCGACCGGAGCAGGCCCTGGCCCGACCTCGGCCGGGGGACCGTGGTGGCCGCGGTCATCGGCTCCACCGGCATCGCCTTCTATCTGGCGGCCCGCGGCCTCGGCTTCAACCTCACGGTGGTGCCGGAGGACCTGCCGGACGTCTGGTGGAAGTACCCCGTACTCGTGCTCTCCGCGCTGCAGAACTCCGTACTGGAGGAGGTGATCGTCGTCGGCTATCTGCTGCGCCGCCTCGACCAGTTGGGCTGGACGCCGACGGCGGCGCTGATCGGGAGTTCGGTGCTGCGCGGCTCGTACCACCTGTACCAGGGCATCGGCGGGTTCGTCGGGAACATGGCGATGGGGGTGGTGTTCGTGCTCCTGTACCGGCGGTGGGGCCGGGTCGGGCCGCTCGTGGTGGCCCACTCCCTGCTCGACATCGGGGCGTTCGTGGGATACGCGCTGCTCGCGGGCAAGGTGGGGTGGCTGCCGACGGCCTGACGCGGTAACCGGGTCACGCCAGCAGATCGCCTTCGATGACCGTGACCGCGTTGCCGGTCAGCAGGGTGCGGTCGCCGCGTACGGCGGTAGCGACGAGCCCGGAGCGCGCCGAGGCCTGGAGGCCCGTCAGGTCGCTGCGGCCCAGGCGGGCGCTCCAGAACGGGGCGAGCGCGGTGTGCGCGCTGCCCGTCACCGGGTCCTCGTCGATGCCGACGCCCGGGAAGAAGCCGCGTGAGACGAAGTCGTAGCCCCGGGACGGGTCCTCGGCGGGCGCGGTCGCGATGACTCCGCGCCGGGAGTGCCGGGCGAGGGCCCGGTGGTCCGGCGTGAGCGCGCGGACCGTCTTCTCGTCGGCCAGCTCGATCAGCAGATCACCCAGGTGCGGTCCCGTGTCGTGGACGGAGAGCGGCTCGGCGCCCAGGGTCTCGACGGCCAGCTCCGGGAGCTCGGCCGGGGTGAGGGGCGCGGTCGGGAAGTCGAGCGTGATCGTGCCGTCGGCGTGGGCCGTGGCCAGGAGCACGCCGGCCCGGGTGGCGAAGCGCACGGGGCCGGTGGCGGCGCCCGTGGTGTGCAGGACGTGCGCGGTGGCCAGCGTGGCGTGGCCGCACAGGTCGACCTCGGTGGCGGGCGTGAACCAGCGCAGCGCCCAGTCGGCCGCGCCGCCCGTCGGAAGCCGGTGCGCGAACGCGGTCTCGGCGTGATTGACCTCCGCGGCCACCCGCTGGAGCCAGGTGTCGTCAGGAAAGGCGTCGAGGAGCACGACACCCGCGGGATTGCCGGTGAAGGGGCGGTCGGCGAAGGCGTCCACGACGCGGATCCGGGTCCGTGCGGTACCGGGGGTTTCAGCAGTCATGAGGCGACGCTAAGGGGCCGACCGAGGGTTCGGCCAAGGCCAATTCCGTCCAACTGGCCTGGGTTTCGGCGTGGCGGGGTCATTTTGGTCATGCGTACGAGGTGCAGTCGGAGGCGGTGCTCGGTACGGGGTTGTCAGACGAACAGTCCCGATATATCGTTGAAGCATCGCGACTGATCAAAGATGTTGCTGATCGATATCAGAGGCTGCTGATCGAAGGTGTCGCGGTATCTCCAGATCTCCAGCACGGAACGACGAAAGGGAGGATCGACATGCGTTCCCACGGTTTTGAGCACGAGCACCGGCATGGACACGGACGCGGGCGCGGCTCGTACGGACCCGGCCGCGAGGACCGGGAAGGCTTCGAGGGGCGGCGCGCGGCGTTCGGCCCGTTCGGACCCGGCTTCGGCGGCGGCCCCTGGGGCGGCGGTCGCGGTGGCCGGGGCGGACCCAGGGGCAGGGCGCGGCGCGGTGACGTACGCGCCTCGATCCTGGCCCTCCTCAAGGACCGTTCGATGCACGGTTACGAGATGATCCAGGAGATCGCCGAGCGCAGCGGCGGGGCGTGGAAGCCCAGCCCCGGCTCCGTCTATCCGACCCTCCAGCTCCTGGAGGACGAGGGCCTGATCACCAGCGAGAGCGAGGGTGGCAAGAAGCTCTTCTCGCTCACCGAGGCAGGCCGCGAGGCGGCCGCCGAAGGCCCGGACGCGCCCTGGGAAGAGGCCGGGCGCGGGGTCGACTGGGAGGCCCTGACCGAGATCCGGCAGGCGGGCTTCGGCCTGATGGAAGCGTTCGGCCAGGTCTGGAAGTCCGGTTCCAAAGAGCAGCGCGAGAAGGCGCTCGCCGTCGTCAACGACGCCCGCAAGAAGATGTACTTGATCCTCGCCGATGAGGACTGATCCTTGCCGATGAGGGCTGAGGCTAAGGCTGAGGTGCTGGAGCGGTGCGGGCCGATGTGCGCGTGCGCCCGCACTCCTGCACCGAGGCACCCCGCTGTATTGAGGCGTCCTGCTGTGCCGAGGCACCCCGTGTGGATCGCGCGGGGTGCCTCGCTGTCGTACGGGTCACCTGGCCGGTCAGGTCACAAGGGCGCCCAGTTTCCGCAGTGACTCGTTCAGCGCGGCCGTCGCCGAGTCCTTGAGTCTGCCCGCCATCAGTGACACCGCGGCGCCGGTGAACCGGCCGTCGATGCGGACGGTCGTCGCGTCGCCGTCCGGGGTGAGCGTGTAACGGGTGCCGACGTCGACGCCCATCGGGCCCTGGCCCGTGATCGCGAACGTCCGGGCGGTCTCCAGGTCCTCGATCGTCCAGTTCACCTCGGCCGGAAAGCCCATCAGCTTCAGGTTCTCCGCGAAGGTGCCGCCCACCGCGAGCGTCGTGGGGCCGCCCTTCGGGAAGCTGGTGTGGGTGGTGTTCCACTGCCCGTACGAGGAGAAGTCGGTGAGCTGCGCCCAGACCTTCTCCGCCGGTGCCTCGATGTGTGCTTCCGCGCTGACTTCGGCCAAGGCGGCCACCCCTTCTCGTCGGCTGCTGCGGCAGGCGCAGTCATGGTGTCGCGGAACGTAGCCGGGGCGCCCGGAACATTCAATACTGATGAACCGTCAGGTCTGGCTGCCCGGTAGGGTAGATCTTTTTGCCGCTGGCTTGGTTGCCGTCGGCCTCTTTGCCCGGAACGTGGGAAGGCCCCCGATGCCCCTGACCGTCCACTCCGCCGTCGTCGAGCGACTGCGCGCGGCCGGCTGTGTGTTCGCCGAGGACGAGGCGGACGTGCTGCTCGCCGCGGCGTCGGACGCCGGTGACCTCGATGTCATGGTGGCGCGCCGGGTGAGCGGGCTGCCGCTGGAACACGTGGTGGGGTGGGCCGAGTTCGGGGGGCTGCGGATCGCCGTCGACCCCGGTGTTTTCGTGCCGCGCCGCCGTACGGAATTCCTCGTCCGTGAGGCCGCGTCGCTCGCCGGGCCCGGTGCCGTGGTGGTCGACCTGTGCTGCGGTTCGGGCGCGCTCGGTGCCGCGCTCGCCGCCGCCCTCGGGCGGGTCGAACTGCACGCGGCGGACGTCGACCCGGCCGCGGTGGCGTGCGCGCGCCGCAATGTCGGGGCCGCGCAGGGCCACGTTCACGAGGGCGACCTCTACGCGGCGCTGCCCGAGCGGCTCGCGGGCCGCGTCGACGTGCTGCTGGCGAACGTTCCCTACGTGCCGTCGGACGAGGTGGCGCTGCTGCCGTCCGAGGCTCGGGAGCACGAGGCGCGGGTGGCCCTCGACGGGGGTTCGGACGGGCTCGACGTGCTGCGCCGGGTGACCTTGGACGCGTCGCGGTGGCTGGCGCCGGGCGGGCGGCTGCTCTTCGAGACCAGTGAGCGCCAGGTGTCTGCGGCGGTTACGGCGGTGCGGGCGGCCGGTCTCGCGGCGCGGGTCGTGACGGATGAGGAGCTGTACGCGACGGTGGTGGTGGGGACCGCCGGGCCCGGGGCGCACGGCAACTGACGCCTCGTACTATCCGACGTGCTGTATCACCGCCGCGTCGAACAGGTCCAGGGCGCGGGGGAACGGTCCCTCGTCGTGGCAGTGCCAGGCTTCCCAGAACAGGTCCGCGAGCAGCGCGTCCGCGGGGGCGTACACCCGGTACACGTACTGTCTGCCGTCCACGGCCGGCAGGGTGACCAACCAGCACCTGCTCTCCATGTGTGTCACGACGAGTGCCGGTGCGCGGTGGTTGCGTAACGGCGCCGTGTTGGTCACGGCAGGCGAAGGTGTACGCGCCCCGGATGCGTCGGACGATGCCGTTGGTGCAGTCGGGAAGCACGCAGGAGCAGTCGGGAAGCACGCAGGAGCTAGGGGTGGGGTCAGCGTGACTTGGGGAAGGTGGCGCGCAGTGCGGAGCCGCGGGTGATGAACGCGACTCGGACGACGGGCAGTATGCAGACGGCCTGCGTCACGGCGTACCACGGCGGGCAGACACCCGGGACCAGGTCCACACCGATGATCGCGATCGGCATGATGACGGCGAGGGCGCTCACGCGCTCGAAGGCCCGCTGGGATCCCCGGGAAGCGGAGACGGTCATCCGGTGGAGCAGCACGGCGACTACAGGCAGCAGGACAGCCCGGACCCACATGAACGTGTTCACCATATGACCGCTGGTCGACACCACGACGACCGCCAGGAGGGCGACGGCGCCGAGTGCGCCGTAGACCTTGACGCTGTTGTTCGCCGTGGCGAAGGCCTCTTGGGCGCGGGGGCTGTCGAGGAGTGCCGCCTCAGTCGTGTGCTTGTTGGTTTCCATGCTCACCGACGCTAAAAAGCGCCGGGCCGACGCGGTATCCGTCCAGACCCACGGGTGGGTGGGGATAGCCCTACTCCCCGGCTGACCAGGACGGTAGCGGGCTCCGTGCGGTGCACAGTGGGAGCACCGAACGGAAAGCGGAGGAAGAGTCATGAGACTGCTGGGTTCGTGGCCGGCGCGCGTCGGTGTGGGGTTCGTACGGGCGTGCGTCGTGACGGTCGTCACCATGTTGGTCCCGGCCGTGTGGGCCGCCGCCGTGGCGCTGGGGATCTGGTGGGGAGCGGGAAACCCGTGGTCGTGGGTCGCACCGGTCGTGCTGGTGTGCGGGAGCACGCTCGTCCTGTCCCGCCCGGTCTGCCGGATGGTCCGCTTCCTCGTCGCGAGGTGGACGGCCACCGTCATCCCCGCCGGATACCGGCAGGCCGGGCCGGTGACGCGGATGTCCACCGGGTACTGGTGGAACGGTTTCAGCTACGAGCGCACCCGCCGCGACGCCCTCTTGGACCAGAAGTGGCGGGTCCGGTGGAGCGACCCCGCCAACTGGCGCGACCTGCGGTTCACGGTGATCGCGCCGCTCACCGCGGGCCTGGTCGCATCCCTGCCGCCAACGGGTGTGGCCGTGGCGATCCTCGGGCTCGGCCGGCCGGGGCCCGCCGCGCGCGTCGTCGGCGCGCTCGGCCTGGTCGTGGCTGTCGCCGGCGCCCCGTACGCCTGGCGGTGTGTCGAGCCGGTGGCCGTCCGCTTCCTGCGCCCGTCACCCGCGATGGCGCTGGCGGACCGGGTGGACGAGCTGACTGCTCAGCGCGCGGACGCGACGGTCGCCCAGGCCGCCGAGATCCGCCGGATCGAGCGGGACCTGCACGACGGGGCGCAGGCCCGCCTGGTCGGGCTCGGGCTCTCCTTGGCGACTGCCGAGAAGCTGCTGGAAACCGACCCTGACCAGGCCAGGACGCTGATGCGGGAAGCGCGGGCCGGTGCCACCGCGTCGCTGACCGAACTCCGCGAACTGGTCCAGGGGATCAACCCGCCCGTGCTGAACGACCGCGGGCTCATCGATGCCGTTCGCGCCCTTGCCCTGGACAGCCCGCTCGAAGCGGCTGTCAGCGCGGACCTGCGACTCAGCCTGGACCCGTCGATCGAGTCCGCTCTGTACTTCGCCATCGCCGAACTGCTGACCAACTCCGTCAAGCACGCCGGTGCGACCCGGGCCCGGATCTCCATCACCCAGGACGACACCGGCATCGTCATCGATGTCGAAGACGACGGCCGCGGCGGAGCCGTCCTGCGAGCCGACGGCGGACTCGCGGGGCTGTGCCGCCGCCTCGCGGTCTTCGACGGCACCCTGGAGATCACCAGCCCCGAAGGCGGCCCCACGCGGGTGAGGATGATGGTGCCGTGCGAATCGTTGTAGCCGAAGACCTCTACCTCCTGCGTGACGGGATGGTTCGCCTCATCGAGGCATATGGACACCAGGTGGTGGCGACCGCAGCCACCGGACCCGAGACGCTGGACGCGCTGTTGACGTGGCGGCCGGATATCGCCGTCGTCGACGTCCGCATGCCACCGACCCAGTCGGACGAGGGCCTGCGGGTGGCTCTTGCCGCCCGCAGCGAACTGCCCGGACTGCCGGTGCTCATCCTTTCCCAGTACGTCGAGCAGTTGTACGCCCGCGAACTCCTGGCCGACGGCGCTGGTGGCATCGGCTACTTCCTCAAAGAGAGCGTCTTCGACGGCGACCAGTTCATCGACGCACTGGAACGCGTCGCCGCCGGCGGGACCGCCATGGACCCGGCCGTCATCGCCAAACTACTGTCCAGCGGATCCTCGTACCGAAGGCTCGAACGGCTCACCGAACGCGAACACTCCGTGCTCGGCCTCATGGCCGAAGGACTGTCCAACCAGGCCATCGGCCGGCGGCTCTTCCTCAGCGAAAGCGCCATCAGCAAATACACCACCTCCCTGTTCGGCAAACTCGGCATCACCGATGACGACAACAACAACCGCCGCGTCCTCGCCGTGCTCACCTACCTGAACAACCCCTGACACCTGACCAACTCCTGACGCACCTCGGCCCCACCGCAAGTCGGTGCACGACGGCGCGCGCCCCACCTGCGGGAACGGTGAGATGTCATCCGTAAGGAGGACAACCCGGTCGCCCATACCCACCCTGTGTCGGACGGCGAAATGCTTCCCGCCGCCGATGCCCGGTGCGCCGGAGGGCTGATGGGGTGGGAGGTGTGCAAAGCCGTACCCCCCAGGGCGCCGAACCCGGCCCGACCCCCGCAGACATCGAAACCGGCCTGAGCGCGGCGTTGACCTCGGTGACGGCCGGCGCGCGCCGGCGTGCCCTGCGCGACGGGGACCGGCAGATCGACACGGCTCACCTGCTGCACTCGCTCCTTGAGTACGAACCACGGGTACGGGCCGTCTTCGACGGCGGGCCGCAGATCGCGCGCCTGCTCGGCTATCTCGTCCAGCGCAGCATCGGGTACGGACTGCAGTGGCAGGGCACCGTGGAGGACTCGGGCGCCGTGCCCCTGGTGGCCTCGGCGAAAGAAACGGTTCTCTCGCCCGCTGCCGCGGGAGCCATGGAAGCCGCGCTTGAGCGTGCCGTGCTGCGCGGCGAACCGCAGGCCGACGGCGTCGACCTGCTCGTGGCCCTGGCCGCCGACACCGAGTGCCGCGCGGTCGAGGTGCTGCGCCGCGCCGGGGTCGACGTACCGGAACTGCTGCGGCGGATCGACGCGGAGGACGAGTGCGGGCACGATTCCGGGGCGGGCTTCCGGGCGTGAGTCTGTGGTCGTCCGCCCACCGAGACAGGGGTCATCAAGGGTGACGGTCATGACCTCGGCTGCCATCATGTGCCGATGCTCGGGTCTCGGAAGAAGTCACAGGGCGGTGCGCCCGGCCAGGTGGAGCGCGGCAGAGGGCTCGGCCTCGGCCTCGCCCTGCTGTCGGCGCTCGCGTTCGGCGGCTCGGGCGTCGCGGCGAAACCGCTGATCGAGGCGGGCCTCGACTCGCTGCACGTGGTGTGGCTGCGGGTGGCGGGCGCCGCCCTGGTGATGCTGCCGGTCGCCTGGCGCCACCGTGCGCTCGTCAGGCAGCGGCCCGCGCTGCTCGCGGGCTTCGGCCTGCTCGCCGTCGCCGGTGTGCAGGCCTGCTACTTCGCCGCGATCTCGCGCATCCCCGTCGGCGTCGCCCTGCTCGTCGAGTACCTCGCTCCCGCGCTGGTCCTCGGCTGGGTGCGGTTCGTCCAGCGCAGGCCCGTCACCAGGGCCGCGGCCCTCGGTGTGGTCCTCGCCGTGGGCGGTCTCGCCTGCGTCGTCGAGGTGTGGTCGGGCCTCGGCTTCGACGCGGTCGGCCTGCTGCTCGCGCTCGGCGCAGCGTGCTGCCAGGTCGGCTACTTCGTCCTGTCCGACCAGGGCAGCGACGCGGGGGACGAGGCGCCGGACCCGCTCGGGGTCATCGCGTACGGGCTGCTCGTCGGCACCGTCGTACTCACACTGATCGCGCGCCCCTGGGGCATGGACTGGGAGGTGCTCGGCGGCAGCGCGGCGATGGACGGCACGATGGTCCCCGCCTGGCTCCTCATCTGCTGGATCGTGCTCCTCGCGACCGTAGTCGCCTACGTCACCGGGGTGGTGGCCGTCCGCAGGCTGTCGCCGCCGGTGGCAGGTGTCGTGGCGTGCCTCGAAGCGGTCATAGCGACCGTCCTGGCCTGGGTGATGCTCGGCGAACGCCTGTCGGCGCCCCAACTCGTCGGCGGCGCCGTCGTCCTGGCGGGCGCGTTCGTCGCCCAGTCGTCGACACCGGCGAAGCCGCAGCCCCCGGCGGGCCCCGTCCCGGGCTGCGAAGAAGAGTTGTCCCGCAGCGGCAGCGCCGCCTAGGGTGACGATCATGCACGCACGCGCACTCGTTCTTCCGCCCCCGGCCGCCTAGGCCTGTCTGACAGTTCCTGTCTGCCACGCGACGCCATGCACGCCCTCTCCGTCGTACCGGACGCAGACGCAAGTACGTCCAGTACGAGGGCCCGCGCCCGGCACGCCGACAGCACGCACCTGACGCCGCGTGGCCGCCCTCCGGGCGACGACGGGAATTGCCAGACAGGCCCTAGCGCGGGCCTCCCACGGATCACGCCCGGCCACCGGCCGGGCGGAACGGTGCTGCCCGCAGACGTCCTCCCAGGACCGGCGTCACCGGGTCCCGCGCCCGCTCGTGTCCCCACGCCCCGTACGTACGCCGTACGGATGTGCACGCACGTGCGCACGTTCGCGCGCCCGTGACGCGGTCTCCTTCCTGAACTTCTGCGGAGAATCCACGTGTCGAGCGTGTCGAGTGTGTCAAGCATGTCGTCGGGTGCGTCGAGCACGCACCTGCCCGCCCGATTGTCCGTCGGGCGCGGCCTCCTCTTTCTCGCCGTCGCCGGTGTCGCCTGGGGCACCGCGGGTGCTGCCGCGTCGCTGGTCTTCTCGGCCGGCGACATGGGGCCCGTCGCTCTCTCCTTCTGGCGCTGCGCTGGCGGGTTCCTGCTGCTGCTCGCGGCACGACCGGCGCGAATGGCGCGGCGGCGGCGTGCCGTTCGCGCCGGGCGCTCCGAGCAGGCCGGTTGCTCCGGGCGCCCCGAGCACCCCGGGCGCCCCGGCGACAGCGTGCCGCGGCGGAGCAGGGTGCTGCGGATCGTCGTCACCGGCGTGACCCTGGCGGTCTTCCAGACCGCCTACTTCGCCGCCGTGCAGGCAACGGGGCTTGCCGTCGGCACCGTCGTCACGCTGGGCGCGGGCCCCGTCCTCATCGCGCTCGGCGCCCGCCTCGCCCTGGGGGAGCGGCTCGGGCTCGGCGGGGCCTGTGCGGTGGGTGGCGCGCTCGCCGGACTCGGGGTGCTGTTCCTGGGCGGTGGGGACGCCGCGGTCCGCCCGTGGGGCGTCGCGTTCGCGCTGCTCTCGGCCGCCGGTTACGCCGCCATGACGCTGCTGACCCGGTGGTGGGGGCGTGACGGCGGGGCGGACTCCTCGGACACGACGGTGTGGGCCTTCGCCGTGGTGTCGCTGTGCCTGCTGCCCCTCGCCGCGGTCGAAGGGCTCGTGCCGCACACCGCCGAACCCGTGCGTGTCCTGGGCCTGCTGTTCTACATCGCGGCCGTGCCGACTGCGTTCGCGTACGCGTTGTACTTCGCCGGGGCGGCGGTCGTCCGCTCCGCGACCGTCTCCGTGATCATGCTTCTGGAGCCGGTGAGCGCGGCCGTCATCGCCGTCACCCTGCTCGGCGAGGAGCTGAACGCGGCGACCGTCGGGGGCACGTGCCTGATGCTCGCGGCGGTCACGGGGCTCGCGGCGGCCGAGGCGCGGGGGGCCGCTCGGACGCGGCGGGGGCGGGGTGCGGAGGGGGATCCGGGTACGGAGGGGGATTCGGGTACGGAGGGGGATTCGGGTACGGAGGCGGGCGCGGTGACGGGCTGAATGGGCGCGGGTGCAGCGGGGCGCGGGCGCTGTGACCGGCTGAAGGGGGGCGCGGCGCTGTGGCCGGGTGAGGGGGCGGGAGTGGGGCCGTTCGGTACGGGGAGCCGGGGGCGAGGGGGAGTCCACGCCCCGGCCCGCCCCCGCCCGGCTACTCCGTCCCGCGCCCGCGCAACTGGTGGACCAGCGCCGCACCGTCGCGCGGGCCGCCCCGCTCCCGGAGGCCCGCGGCGATGCGGTCCTGCACCTCCGTCGGCTTGTGGTGGGCGTACTTGAACTTCGCCTGTACGTCGACGACGTCCAGGCACACGCCCCGGATGCCGGAGAGCAGCCGCCCGAACGGTGCCTCGCCCACCGCCGTCGGTGCCGAACCGCCGTCCGGCTGGAAGTGCCCGACCTGGCGGTTCAGGAGCTCGGCCTTCTCGGCGGGGTCGTCCACGATCCGGGCGGTGCAGCGCAGTTGCACAGCGGCGTAGAAGCTGGTCGGCACGCCGTGCTCGGGCGGGGACTCCGGGGCCGCGGCCCACGGTCCCGGCACGAAGACGTAGTCGTCGACCACGCTCAGGACCACCTCCGGGTCCGCATCGAGGGCGCTCCACAGGGGGTTGGGGCGTGCCAGGTGGAGCAGGACGCGGCCACGCGGGCCCGCGTCGGCGTCGTACACGAAGTGCGTGGGCTGGATGTGGGGCGGTTCGCCCGGCAGGCCGTTCACGGCGAGCTGGCCGAAGTCGTGGTCGGCGAGCCAGGTCCGCCACTCGGTGTCGTCGGCCGGTGCGTCCCAGGGGTGGACGAGCATCATCACGTCAGACCTGGGTCAGATAGTCGGGGACCTCGATGCCCGGGGCGAGGTCGGCCGACGGGATGAGGGGGTCGTAGCCCTTGCGCAGGGGCACGACGCCGGACCAGTGGGGGAGGTCCATGTCCTCCGGCTCGTCGTCCGGTCCGCCCGTGCGCATCTTCGCCGACACCTCGTCGAGGTCGAGGCTGAGCACGGCGGTGGCGGCGAGCTCCTTGGCGTTGGCGCGGCGGGAGTCGGCGGACCTGCCCGGCACGACGTGGTCGACGAGGGCGTCGAGGGCGGTGCGCTTCTCGTCGGGGTCCGTGACCTGCCGGGCGATGCCGTGCACCATCACGGAGCGGTAGTTGATGGAGTGGTGGAAGGCTGAGCGTGCCAGGACGAGCCCGTCGACATGCGTGACGGTCAGACACACCGGAAGACCCGGGTCCGACGCACCCTCCGAAGCCACGCCCTCCGAAGCCCCGCCCTCCGAAGGCCCACTCTCCGAAGCCGCACCCTCCGGAGCCGTGCCCTCGGGCGCGGCACCCGCCATCCGCAGCGGTCGTGAGCCCGTGGACCCGTGCACGTACAGCCGCTCGCCGACCCGGCCGTACAGCGTCGGCAGCACGATGGGCGCGCCGTCGCGCACGAAGCCGAGGTGGCAGACGTACGACGCGTCGAGTATCGCGTGCACCGCCGCGCGGTCGTATGTGGCGCGGTCGCGGGAGCGGGTGGGGACGGTGCGGTCGGTCGGTGCGTAGGAGGCGCTCTCCGGCGTGCCCGGCTGCGTCGTCGTCTCCATGGCCTTCTCCCTCACTTCACAGGGCGCTCTTCACGGGGCGCCCGGTTGGTGTCAGAATTGCACTAGTGCATAATGTGCTTTGTGCTAGGAGAGTATCCGATCGAAGGCCGCCGCGCAGCCGAGATCGCGGCGAGCGTGGAGCGCGCGGTGGGCCGCGGCGAGCTTGAGCCGGAGCAATCGCTGCCTCCCATGCGGGAGTTGGCGGGCCACCTCGGCGTGAATCCCAATACGGTCGCGGCGGCGTACCGCACCCTGCGGGAGCGCGGTGTGATCGAGACGGCAGGGCGGCGCGGCAGCCGCGTGCGCAGCAAGCCGGCCACGACGGCCCGTGAGTACAGCCGCCTCGACGTGCCGCCGGGAGTTCGGGACGTCGCCAGCGGTAACCCGGACGTGGCCCTGCTGCCGCCGCTGACCGAGGCGTTCACGGCGGCCGCGGCCCTGGCCGACCGGACTCCGGCGCTGTACGGCGAGGCTCCCGTCGTCCCGGAGCTCGGGTGGTACGCGCGTGCCGCCCTCGACCGGGACGGGGTGCCGGACGGGCCCGTCGCCGTCACCTCCGGGGCGCTCGACGCCATCGAGCGGGTTCTTGCCGTGCGCCTCAAGGTGGGGGACGCCGTAGCCGTCGAGGACCCCGGTTGGGGCAGTCTGCTCGACCTCGTGTCGGGGCTCGGCCTTCGGGCGGTTCCGGTCCGCGTGGACGACGAAGGGCCGCTGCCCGACGATGTGGAACGGGCTCTGAAGTCCGGCGCGCGGGCCCTCGTCGTCACCAGTCGCGCGCAGAACCCGACCGGTGCCGCCATCGGTGCCGCACGCGCGCGTGCCGTGCGCGAGGTGCTCGCCGTGCACAAGGAGACGCTGGTCGTCGAGGACGACCACGGCCACGGCATCGTCGACCTGCCGCTGCACACGCTGTCGGGCGTCACGCACGCGTGGGCCTTCGTCCGCTCGACCGCCAAGGCGTACGGGCCCGACCTGCGGCTCGCCGTCCTCACCGGGGACCCGGAGACCGTCGACCATGTGCAGGGCCGGGTCAGGTTCGGACCCGGGTGGGTCAGCAAGGTGCTGCAGCGGGCCGTCCTGAACCTGTGGGAGAGCGGCGCCGTGGACGCGCGGGAGGTCGCGGCGGCGTACGGGCGCAGACGGGACGCGCTCATCTCCGCGCTCGCCCCGCGAGGTGTCGTCGCGTACGGCCGCAGCGGCATGAACGTGTGGGTGCCGGTGCCGGACGAGACCGGCGTGGTCGCCCGGCTGCTGCACGCGGGCTGGGCGGTGGCGCCGGGGGCGCGGTACCGGCTCGGCGCGCCGCCCGGCATCCGGATCACCGTGTCCGGGCTGTCCGGCGACGACATCGAGGAGGTGGCCGGGGCGGTGGCCGCGGCGGTGGGCCCCGCGCCTGCGCGGCGCTACGGGTGAGGAGTCACCGGGGTGCCCGGGGCCTGCGGGGGCGCGGTGTGGACTGGGTGAGCGCCGCCCCGGCGAGGACGACGGCGGCGCCGACCGGTGTGGTCCAGGTCAGCGACTCGCCGAGCACCGCGACACCGGCCGCCGTCGCGATGACGGGGATGAAGTACGTGACCATCTGCGCCGTGGTGGGGCCGACCTCGGCGACGATGCCGTACTGGGTCAGGAGCGCTATCCCCGTGCCGAGCGCGCCCAGGGCCACCACCGCGAACAGCGGGCCCATCGGGAAGTGCGTGGGCATCGTCGTGAACAGCGGTGTCACCACGGCCAGTTCGATCGTCGCCACGAGCAACTGCGCACCCGTGAGGGAGAGGTTCGAGTGCCCCGAGCCCGCCAGCGTACGACGTACGTAGATCCAGCCGATCGGATAGCTCAGCGAGGCGAGCAGCGCCATGGCCGTGCCCCGGGGCTCCAGGTCGCTGAAGCCCTGCCAGACGCCGAGCACCGTGAGGACGCCGGCGAAGCCGAGTACGAGTCCCGCGACCCGGCGCCGCGTCGGCCGGTCCTCGGAGAGCGCGACCAGGGCCAGCAGCATGCCCCACAGCGGTGACGTCGCGTTGCAGATCCCGGCCAGGGTCGAGGGGATCGTCAGCTCCGCGTAGGCGAAGAGCGAGAACGGCAGCGCGTTGAGCAGCAGGGCGGCCACCGAGAGATGCGCCCACACGCGCGGGGACCGCGGCAGCCGCTCGCGCTTGGCGATCAGGAACGCCGCGACCACCGCCGTGCCGAAGAACAGCCGCCCCAGCGTCACCTGGAACGGTGCGTACCCCTGCGTCCCGACCTTGATCAGGAGGAAGCTGAACCCCCAGATCAGGGACAGGACGGCGAAACGGATCCGCCAGTCAAGGGCGCGCCGCCCCGCGGTGGCCGGGGGCGGCAGGTGAACGGGGGCTGCCGTGCCGGGCGTAGCGGCAACGGGTGTGGTGGCCGGTGCGGGAGGGGCCGCGGGGGTGCTCATGCACGCCACGATGAGGCATCCCACATCTTAGTACAAGCGAAATTTATTGCCGAGTATCGCGTAGCATTGCTTATATGTTGAACTTGGAGCGCCTGCGGACCCTCGACGCCCTCGCCCGGCACGGATCGGTGAGCGGTGCCGCGGCGGGACTGCATGTGACGACGTCCGCCGTGTCCCAGCAGATGACCAAGCTGGAGCGGGAGGTGGGCCAGCAACTGCTCGCGAAGAACGGCAGAGGCGTGCGCCTCACCGACGCCGGACGCCTGCTCGCCGACCACGCGGCGCGCATCCTCTCCCAGGTCGAGCTGGCCCAGTCGGACCTGGAGCAGCAGCGCGGCAAGGCGGTGGGGGAGCTGCGGATCGCCGCGTTCCCGACCGCGATGCGCGGCCTGCTGCCCGCGGCCCTTTCGTCCCTGCGCGTCGGGCACCCGGGCCTGCGCGTCAACGCCCAGGAGCTGGAGCCGCAGCAGGGCGTCAGCGGTGTGGTGCGCGGCGACCTGGACGTGGCGGTGGTCCTCGACTGGTACAACAAGCCGTTGCCCGTGCCCGAAGGCCTCATGAAGGCACCGCTCCTCGACGACCCCGCGGACGTCGCGATGCCGGCGGCCCACCCGATGGCCGACCGTCCCGAAGTCGATCTGGACGACTTCGCCGAGGACGAGTGGATCACCTGGGCGGAGGGCGAGTTCTGCCACGAGTGGCTGATGTTCACGCTCCGCGCCAAGGGCTTCGAACCGCGCATCGCCCACCGCGCGGAGGAGCATCACACGCAGCTCGCCCTGGTCGCGGCGGGGCTCGGAGTGTGCGTGGCGCCGCGCCTGGGGCGCGATCCGATGCCGACGGGCGTGCGGACGGTGCCGGTGCGGCACCGGGTGCGGCGCCATGTGTACGTGGTGTGGCGCGCGGACGCCGACCGCCGCCCGTCGATCCGGGCGGCGGTGGAGGCGCTGCGGGTGGCGGGGGCCGGTCTTGGGTGAGGTGCCGGGCCCGGAAGCGGCCGGGCGACGGCACGGCAAGTCCGCGGTCCCGGCGTCCGTGGCTACGGCTGTGCCAGCTTGCGGAAGTCCCAGGAGGTGATCGCCTCCGGAGTTAGCCGCAGCCACGCGTGCCGCCCGTCGTGGACCATCTCGTCCAGGCCGAAGTTCTTGCGGGCGAAGAGCCGTTCCGGCACGTCCAGTTCGCGGCACGGCGCACCGGTGCGCGGTATCTCGCCGACGAACTCGGCGGTGCCGGTCAGCTCCACGCCGCGCAGTTCCCCGTAGTCCTCGCCCGTGTCGACGACCACGGCAAGCCGCGGGTCGCGGCGCAGCTCGGCCCACCGCCTGCTCCGCGTGATCGAGTACAACCACAGCGAGGTGCCGTCCCACGCGAACCACAACGCGCTGACGTGCGGGGCGCCGTCGGCGGACACCGTCGCGACCCGGCAGGTGCGCTCGGCGGTGAGGAAGGCGTCCACCTCTTCCGGTGTCATCATGATCCGGCGACCGCGCCGCTGTGTCTCGGCCATGTGTCATCCTTCCCTTGCTGGTACGGGAACCTGCCCACTGCTTCCCGTAACTGACCAGGCGTCAGGAAAGCATGGAGTGTCTTCCGTCGCGAGGCAATGCCGGTTAGCCTCCCGCGCACCGCGACCCAGAGGGGAGCCATGCCGTCCTTCGAACAGCTCCGGGAGATCCTCGACCCCGCCACCAGCGTGCTGCTGACCGTCGAGTGCCAGCAGGGCGTCGTCGGCACCGAGAGCGCGCTGCCCGAACTCGCCGAGGAGGCACGCGCGTCCGGTGCGCTCGCCAACGTCGCGAGGATGGTGGCCGCGGCGCACCTCGCCGGTGTCCAGGTCCTGCACGCCGTGGCCGAGCGGCGCCCCGACGGCCGCGGCGCCAACCGCAACGCCCGGCTCTTCCGCGCCGCCGAGCGGCTGCCCGTGCAGCAACTGTCCGGGACCACGGCCGTGCGGATCGCGGCGCCGATCGAGGTCGCCGAGGAGGACTTCGTCGTACGCCGACTGCACGGCCTCTCGCCGCTCGCGGGCACCGGAGTCGACCCGCTGCTGCGCAATCTGGGCTGCCGCACCCTGATCGTGACCGGGGTCTCCGCCAACGTGGCGATCCCGAACGCCGTCTTCGACGCGGTGAACCTCGGCTACACCGCCGTCGTGCCCGCCGATGCCATCGCAGGCGTTCCCGCCGACTACACCCCCGCCCTGGTGCGCCACACCCTGGCCCTGGTCGCCACCGTCACGACGACGAAGGACGTCCTCGGCGCGTGGAAGAGGCCGCGCCGCACCGGGTGAGCCTCCCGGTGCGGCACGACCCGAGGGCCTGTCGTGGGACAGACCCTGGACCTGACGCGCGCTGAGCACACGCGGGGACGGCGCGGTGCGTCAGGCCAGCTTGATCGAGTCGCCCTCGACGGTGATCTCCTTGGCGGGCAGCGGCCTCGGTGCCGGTTTCTGCTGCACGCTGCCGTCGTTGATGTCGAACTTGCTGCCGTGGCACGGGCAGTTGATGGTGCCGCCCTCGACGCTCGTCACCGGGCACTGCTTGTGCGTACAGAGGTGGGAGAAGGCCTTGAACCGGCCCTTCGTCGGCTGGGTGACCACCACGCCCTCGTCCTTGAAGATCTTGCCGCCGCCCACGGGAATGTCCGCGGTCATGGCGAGCACGGCGCCCCCGCCCCCGCCCTCCTCTTTCTCCGAGGCCTCCGTGGCCGGCTCCGAGGGGTCGTCGTCCGACCCGCAGGCGGCGAGCGCGGCGGCCAGGCCCGCGGCGCCCACCGCCGTGACGACCGTGCGGCGCGTGGGGTCGGGGCGGGACGCCACGGGCGCGGCGGCTCCGGCTGGTTCGGCGGGGCCGACGCGGGCGGCGGAGTCGGCCGAGGGGAGTGCGAAGGGGCAGTCGACCGTGCGCAGGAGCGATGCGTCCTGCTCTTCCCTGGAAGCAGTCATGCCGGATGGTACGGACGGCGTCGCCGAGATGTTCAGCCGTTCAAGGACTTTCTCGTGAAGTAGGGCTCCAGGTTCAGCGGATCGGCCGTACCGCCGAGCCCGCCCTCGACGCCGGGAGGAGCGGGCGGTGACGCCGGACCACGGCAGTAACCTGGGGCGATGCTCACCGAAGTCACCGCCGTCCGCTATGTGACGCCCCTGCGCGAGGGCGGTTCGCTGCCCGGACTCGTCGAGACCGACGACGGCCACGGGACGTACGAGACGTACGTCATGAAGTTCGCCGGCGCGGGCCAGGGCCGCAAGACGCTCGTCGCCGAAGTGATCTGCGGGCAGCTCGCGCGCCGTCTCGGCCTGCGCGTGCCGGAGCTCACGGCGATCCGGCTCGACCCGGTCCTCGGCCTCGGGGAGCCCGACCAGGAGGTGCAGCAGCTCCTGAAGTCCAGCGGCGGCCTCAACCTGGGCATGGCGTATCTGTCGGGGGCCCTCGGCTTCGACCCGCTGGCCTTCGCGGTGGACCCGGTCGAGGCGGGGCGCGTCATCTGGTTCGACGCGCTGATCAACAACGTCGACCGCTCCTGGCGCAACCCGAACCTCCTGGTGCGGCACGGCGACGTCTGGCTCATCGACCACGGCGCGAGCATGATCTGGCACCACAACTGGCCCACGGCACCGGCCGCGGCGGCACGCCCGTACCACGCCGGTGACCACGTACTCGCCTCCTTCCGGCCGGATGTCGCCGCGGCCGCCGCGGAACTCGCCCCGCGGGTCACCGAGAAGCTGCTCGCCGAGGTCACGGCCGACGTGCCCGACGCCTGGCTGGCCGACGAGCCCGGATTCGACGACGCGGACGCGGTGCGGCGGGCGTACGCGGACGTGCTGCTCCCGCGCGCGGCGAGCATCCACGAACGGATCACCCTGGAAGGCGCGGGAAAGTGAACGACACCACCACCCACGGGGCCCCCACCCGGCATGTCTTCGAGTACGCGCTGCTGCGCGTGGTGCCGCGGATCGAGCGCGGCGAACAGATCAACGCGGGCGTCCTGCTCTACTGCCGCGCCCGGTCCTTCGTGGCGGCCCGCACCCACCTCGACGAGGCCAGGCTGCGGGCCCTGGACCCCGACGCCGACGTGGCAGGCGTGCGCGCGGCGCTGCGGGCCGTCGAGGGGGTCTGCGCGGGCGGCGACGCGGCCGGACAGGCGGCGACGGACGACGCGGGGCGGCGCTTCCGCTGGCTGATCGCGCCGCGCTCCACCGTCGTGCAGTCGAGCCCGGTGCACACCGGCCTCACCGTGGACCCCGCGGCGGAGGTGGAGCGACTCGTGGGGCTCCTGGTGCGCTGAGCTGTCCGGAGGGTGCTCGGGGCGGGCGTGTTCAGTGCGCCCTGGAGACGTAATGAGTCACAGTGCGGCTGTGGGCCGTTGACACCGGGTGCCAGGGCTTCTAGCGTCTCGTCTGCTGAAGGTACTAAGCGGTCGCTCACCGGGTGGCGGACCGCATCCCGAGGGCGAGGAGAGCCAGCATGTCCACCACAGAGCAGCGCGTAGCGGTAGTGACCGGAGCGGCGCGAGGCATCGGCGCGGCGACCGCCGTCAGGCTCGCCGCCGAGGGGCGTGCCGTCGCCGTGCTCGACCTCGACGAGGCCGCGTGCAAGGACACCGTCGAGCAGATCACCGCCGCCGGCGGCAAGGCCGTCGCCATCGGCTGCGACGTGTCCGACGAGGCTCAGGTCGAGGCCGCCGTCGCCCGGATCGCGGCCGAGCTCGGCGCGCCCACGATCCTGGTGAACAACGCGGGCGTGCTGCGCGACAACCTGCTGTTCAAGATGAGCGCGAACGACTGGGACACGGTCATGAACGTGCATCTGCGGGGCGCCTTCCTGATGGCCCGCGCCTGTCAGAAGCACATGGTGGACGCGGGCTTCGGCCGCATCGTCAACCTCTCCAGCTCCTCCGCCCTCGGCAACCGCGGCCAGGTGAACTACGCGGCGGCCAAGGCCGGCATGCAGGGCTTCACCAAGACCCTCGCCAAGGAGCTGGGCAAGTTCGGCATCACCGCCAACTCCGTGGCGCCGGGCTTCATCGCGACCGAGATGACCAAGGCCACCGCGGAGCGCGTCGGCATGGGCTTCGAGGACTTCCAGGCCGCCGCCGCCACGCAGATCCCGGTGCAGCGCGTGGGCACGCCGGAGGACATCGCCAACGCCATCGCCTTCTTCACCGGCGACGCGGCGGGCTTCGTGTCCGGCCAGGTCATGTACGTGGCGGGCGGCCCGCTCAACTAGGGCTCCGCCCGCCCACCAAGGACCAGCTCTTTCGCAAAGGACGGCACAGATGGCAGTGCAGGACAGCGGCAAGGCGGCTCTCGTCACCGGTGCGAGCCGCGGCATCGGCTACGGCATCGCGGAGGCCCTCGTCGCCCGCGGTGACCGCGTGTGCATCACCGGACGCAACGAGGACGCGCTCAAGGAGGCCGTGGAACGGCTCGGTGCGGACCGCGTCATCGGCGTCGCGGGCAAGGCCCACGACGAGGCGCACCAGGTGGTCGCCGTGGAGCGCGCCATGGAGGCGTTCGGCCGCGTCGACTTCCTGATCAACAACGCCGGCACGAACCCGGTGTTCGGCCCGATGGCCGACCTGGACCTGAACGTGGCCCGCAAGGTCTTCGAGACCAATGTGATCTCCGCGCTCGGCTTCGCCCAGTTGACGTGGAAGGCCTGGCAGGGCGAGCACGGTGGCGCGATCGTGAACATCGCCTCCATCGCCGGGGTGGCGCCGTCGCCGTTCATCGGGGCGTACGGCATCAGCAAGGCCGCCATGGTCAATCTGACCCTTCAGCTCGCGCACGAGTTCGCGCCGAAGGTGCGGGTCAACGCGATCGCCCCGGCCGTGGTCAAGACCAAGTTCGCGCAGGCGCTCTACGAGGGCCGCGAGGAGGAGGCCGCGGCCGCCTACCCGCTCGGCCGCCTCGGTGTGCCGTCCGACATCGGGGGCGCGGCGGCGTTCCTGACCTCGGCGCAGTCCGACTGGATCACCGGCCAGACGCTCCAGGTCGACGGGGGCATGTTCCTCAACGCGGGCGTCGGATGACGGATCGGGGCGAAGTACGGCAAAGGCCGGGCTGTCGTCCGTAAGCGATGTTTCCGCGCATGAAGTGCCCCGTCGGGCAACGGAGTTGGTACGGCGGGGCACTGCGGTATGGTCTGCCGATCCATGGCACGGCAGACCGAGGAGCGTGCGCGTGTTCACAAGAGTTCACCTGCGGTGCCTGCGGCCGGTCACGCTGCTGGCGTCCGTGTCCCTGGTCGCGGGATGCGGAGTGCTGTCCTCCGAGGGATCGGACGACGACGACGTCATCACCGTCGGCACGACGAGCGCGCCGAGCACGCTCGATCCCGCGGTCGCCTACGACGGTTCCTGGGAGCTGTACCGCAACATCTTCCAGACGCTCCTGAGCTTCCCCGAGGGTGCCACCGAGCCGCAGCCCGACGCCGCCGAGCGATGTCGGTTCACGGACGGCTCCAGCATGGTCTACACGTGTACGTTGCGGGCGGGGCTGAAGTTCTCCGACGGTCACGAGCTGGACGCGAAGGCCGTGAAGTTCTCCTTCGACCGGATGCGCCGCATAGCCGTCAAGGGCGGCCCGGCCGGGCTGCTCGGCTCCCTGCGCGAGGTCGAGACGCGGGGTGAGCGGACGGTGGTCTTCCGGCTCCGCAAGCCCGACGCCACCTTCCCCTTCGTGCTCACCACGCCCGCCATGTCGATCGTCGACCCGGGCGAGTACCCGGCGGACAAGCCGCGCGAGGGCGCCGAGGTCAGCGGCTCGGGACCGTACGCGCTGAAGACCTACCGCGTCGGCGAACGCGCCGAACTCGTCGAGAACGACCACTACGAAGGCGTGGCCGACCGCAAGAACGACGCCGTGACCATCCGCTACTTCCGTGACTCCGAGGCCATGGTCGACGCCCTGCGCGCCAAGGAGATCGACCTGACCTTCCGCGGACTCGCGGCCCGGGACGTGGTGGCACAGCAGGGAGCGGGCAAGGAGAGCGCGATCCGGCTCGTCGAGGGCGCGGGCACCGAGATCCGCTACCTGGTGTTCAACCCCGAGGACCCGTGGGCGCGCAAACCCGCGGTGCGCAAGGCCTTCGCCCAGGTGATCGACCGCGGCGCCATCGCCCACAAGATCTACAAGGACACCGTGGAGCCGCTGTACTCGATGGTCCCGCGCGGGGTCACCGGGCACGGCACGGCCTTCTTCGACCGGTACGGCAACCCGAGCGCGGTCAAGGCCAGGCGGATCCTCCAGGCGGCGGGCATCACCGAGCCCGTCCCGCTCACGCTCTGGTACACCACCGACCGCTACGGCTCCGCCACCGGGCCGGAGTTCGCCGAGATCAAGCGGCAGCTCGAGGACTCGGGCCTGTTCGAGATCACGATCAAGGGCAGGCCGTGGCAGGAGTTCGACAAGGGCTACAAGAGCGGTGAGTACCCCGTCTTCGGGCGCGGCTGGTTCCCCGACTTCCCTGACGCGGACAACTTCATCGCGCCCTTCGTGGGCCGCGACAACAGCCTGAACATTCCCTACGAGGTGCCGCGGATCACGGACGAGGTGCTGCCGCGCTCCCGCCGCGAGGCGGACCGCAGCAATGTCGTGGACCAGTTCCAGGAGGCGCAGCGCATCCTGGTCGACGACGTACGGCTGTTGCCGCTGTGGCAGGGCAAGCAGTACGTCATGGCGAGCGAGGAGATCTCCGGCGCGGAGCGGGCCATGGACCCGTCGGCGATCATGATGATGTGGCAGCTCGGGCGGAAGACGAGCTGGTAGGGCCGCTCGGACGGCGGTGCCGGTCGGATTGTCAGTGGGCGCCGGTAGGTTCTGTGGTGCAGAACTGAACGCACCCCGGAGGTTGTTGCCGTGACCGACATCGCCATGCTGCCCGCTTCCTGGCGCGGAGTCCTCGGCGAGGAGCTGCAGAAGCCCTACTTCAAGGAGCTCACCGAGTTCGTCGAGGAGGAGCGGGCGAAGGGGCCGGTCTTCCCGCCGCGCGAGGAGGTCTTCGCCGCCCTGGACGCGACGCCGTACGACCGGGTGAAGGTCCTCATCCTCGGCCAGGACCCCTATCACGGTGCGGGGCAGGGCCACGGCCTGTGCTTCTCGGTCCGCCCCGGAGTGCGGACGCCGCCCTCGCTCCGGAACATCTACAAGGAGATGAAGGAGGAGCTCGGCCACCCCGTGCCGGACAACGGCTATCTGATGCCCTGGGCCCAGCAGGGCGTCCTGCTCCTGAACGCCGTCCTGACGGTCCGCTCCGGCGAGGCCAACTCCCACAAGGGCAAGGGCTGGGAGAAGTTCACGGACGCGGTGATCCGCGCCGTCGCGGACCGCCCCGACCCGGCGGTCTTCGTTCTGTGGGGCAACTACGCCCAGAAGAAGCTGCCCCTCATCGACACCGAGCGGCACGTCGTCGTGAAGGGCGCGCACCCCTCGCCGCTGTCCGCGAAGAAGTTCTTCGGCTCCCGCCCCTTCACGCAGATCGACGCGGCGGTGGCCGCCCAGGGCCACGAGCCCATCGACTGGCGCATTCCCGACCTGGGCTGAGCAGGCCCCGTCCCCGCCGGGGCGACCGGGGCCCGGGCCGAGCAGGTCCGTCTCCGGCCCGGGCAGCCGGGGCCCGGGCTGAGCAGGCGCATCCCTGGGCCGGGCAGGCGGGACCTCGGCCGGGCAGGCCGCCCTGTGCTGCACAGCCGTCCTGTGCTGCACAGCCGTCCTGTGCTGCACAGCCGTCCTGTGCTGCACAGCCGCCCTGGGCTGAGCAGGCGGGAGCGCCTCGCCCCGCACCGCGCCTGACCGGGATTGTCAGTGGTGGCCGCTAGCGTCGGGAGCGTCCGTGGGACTCCAGGCCGGTGGCGGCCCAACTGCCGCGGACGACGGACGACCGGCGGCTGGGCACCGGCAGCAGCCGACGGACTGGCGAGGGACGTTCCGCGGGCCGGCCAAGGCCCGCGGTCCGTCCGGCGGACGCGGAGGGCGACGCGGTGACGGAGCGGCAGGAACAGACGGCGGCGGACGGCGAGGGCGCCGTGATGACCCGGATCGGGCAGGCGGTCATGCTGCAGCACGCGGGTGACCGCGAGGAGGCGAGGACCCGGTTCCTCGCCCTCTGGGCGGAGATCGGCGAGGGCGGCGACCCCCTGCACCGCTGCACCCTCGCGCACTACATGGCCGATACGCAGGACGACCCCGCGGACGAACTGGCCTGGGACCTGAGGGCCCTGTCGGCCGCGCACGAACTGACCGACGAGCGGGTCAGCGCCCACGACAAGTCTCTGGCGGTGCGCGGGTTCTACCCCTCGCTGCATCTGAACCTGGCCGCCGACTATGTGAAGCTCTCCCGCCCCGCCGCGGCCCGCAGCCACCTGCGCCTCGCCCGCGGCGCGGTGGGCGCCCTGGGCGACGACGGCTACGGCGATGGCATCCGGGCGGCCCTGGACCGCCTGGAGGCGCAGGTGGGGGAGGGGGCCGTCGGGGAGTAGGCGCCCCCGGCTCAACGCCCGTACGCCTCGCGGCAGATGACCGCTTCCGGACTGTCCGGCTTCCAACCCGCGTGGACCTTGCCCAGCGCGCAGAGGTCGACGGCGGGACGGGTGGGCTCGGGGCGCGGGGGCGCCGCCGGTGCGGTGCGCGGGGGAGGGCCGTGGGGGTGGCCATGGCCGTGGCCGCGCGCGGGCGGTCCCGGGGGTTCGCGGTGCGCGGGACGGTCGCGGCCGGTGGTGGCTTTCGGCCCGGCGGCGGGCGATCCGGGCGGTGTCGACGGCGGCGGGCGGCGGGGGGTGCTCGTGGCGAGCGGGGGCGAGCTGCGCGGCGGCACCGCGGGGCCCATGCGTTGCAGCGTGTCGTGGGCCGGGGCCTGCACCGCGCGGGGCGGTCGGCTCGGCGGGGCGCCGGGAGTCGTGGCCGGTCCCGCCGACACGGCTGACCCGGCTGACGTGGCGCTCCGCCCGGCGGGCCGCTCCACGCCCGTACAGCCGGACAGCGCCAGCACGGCCGTGGGCACCAGAACCACCGCGGTGAACGTAGATCGCTGCACCCACGCCACTCTGCTGCCCCCGGCACGCCCCCGGGAGGCGAACGCCTGGGCATGCCCCCGCACGGGTGACACGGTCCCGCGCGACGACGCGGGGGTGTACGTGTCCCGGCATGGGCCGGGGTGTACGTGTCCCGGCATGGGCCGGGGTGTACGTGTCCCGGCATGGGCCGGGGTGTACGTGTCCCGGCATGGCCCAGGGGGTGTACGCGTCCCGGCATGGCCCCGGGGTTGTACGCGTCCGGGCGTGGCCCCCCGGGGCTTGTACGCGTGCAGGCGCGACCCCCGGGGTTGTGCGCATCCCAGCACGGCCCCGGGGTTGTGCGCGTGCGGGCGTGCCTTCCGGGGGTTGTACGCGTGCGGGCGTGGCCCCCCGGGGGTTGTGCGCGTGCGGGCGTGCCCTCCGGGGGTTGTGCGCGTCCGGGCGCGACCCCCAGGGGTTGTACGCCTCCCGGCACGGCCCCGGGGCTGTACGCGTCCGGGCGTGCCCCCCGGGGGTCGCGTCCGGACGCGACCCCCGGGGGCTGTACGTCTCCCGGCACGACCCCGGAGCTGTACGTCTCCCGGTGCGACCCCGGAGCTGTACGCGTCCCGGCACGACCCCGGGGCTGTCCGCGTCCCGGCCCGCCGGAGCCAAGCTGCGACCAGCCCCCGGCCCTCACACCTCCTGATGCCCCCCGCCCCGCGCACCGCTCCGCGTGCCGCCCGCCGCGGCACCCCCGTCGAGCATCCCGTGCAGCAACTCCCTGAACCCGGACCGCAGTTCGTCCCACGTCGGTGTCGTCGCGTGGTAGGACCCCGCGGCGCACGAGAACAGCAGACCGTCGCTCCACGCCACCAGGGACAGGGTGTGCCGGGCGGGGTCGTCGGAGCCCGCCGCGGCCATCATCCGGGTCAGCGGCTCGCGGAACTGGGCGCCCGCCGCGTCGTAGTAGGCCCGCAGCTCGGGGCGCCGGGTCGCCTCCAGGGCCAGTTCGTAGCGGGAGACGAGCAGATCGCGGTGGTCGTCGCCGCTGAGGTAGCGGTGCAGGGTCAGGGCGAGGCCGTCGGCCAGGGAGTCGCGGCTGCCGGCCGCGTCGGGGAGTTCGGCCGGGGTGAGGATTTCGCTCTCGCGCTCGGCCTGGCGGCGCACGGCGGCTTCCAGGAGGGCGAGCCGGGTGCGGGCGTGGTTCGACGTCGACCCCAGCGGCAGGCCCGCGGCCTCGTCGACGGCCCGGTGCGTGAGGCCACGCATTCCGCGCTGGGCGAGCAGGGCCAGAGCGGTGTCGGCGATGAGTTCGGTGCGGGCCGAGCCCGTGACGCGTGCAGGCATGGGCTCACCCTACCGCTGACACTACGCATGTAGTACCTTCGTGTCCTGTCGGAACTACACATGTAGTCGGATGTGGTCGAACCGGTGACGTGGGCGAGTGCGAGCGAAGGAGAGATCATGGCTGGAACAGCGAGGCGTCAGGTGCCGCACGCCGTGGTGGCGGGCGGTGGCATCGGCGGTCTGACCGCCGCCATCGCCCTGCACAGGTCCGGCTGGCGCGTCACCGTCCTTGAGCGCGCCGGGTCCCTGGAACCGGTGGGCGCGGGCATCGGGCTCGCGCCCAACTCCCAGCGCGCCCTGGACGTCCTGGGCCTCGGGGACCAGGTGCGCGGGCTCTCCGCATGGCAGGGGGCGGGCGGTGTGCGCGCCCGGAACGGCCGCTGGCTCGTGCGTACCAGCACCGCCGCGACGGAGCGGGAGTTCGGCGGCGGGCTCGTCAGCCTGCACCGCGCCACCCTCGTCGATCTGCTCGTCGGGGCCCTGCCCGCCGACTGCCTGCGCCTCGGGACCGACGCCCGCCTCGTCGACCACGGCGGCCCCGGCCACAGGGCCGTCGTCGCGACCGGCGACGGCGACATCGAAGCCGACCTCGTCGTCGGCGCCGACGGCATCGACTCCCGCGTCCGGTCGGCCCTGTTCCCCGCCCACCCCGGGCCCCGGTACACCGGCTTCACCGCCTGGCGACTCGTCGTACCCGCGCCGAAGAGCCCTTTCGAGCCGCACGAGACCTGGGGCCGCGGCGGCGTCTGGGGCACGCACCCGCTCAAGGACGGCCGGGTGTACGCGTACGCCACCGCCCTCGTCCCGCAGGGCGGTCGCGCGCCCGACGGCGAGAAGGCCGAACTGGAGCGCAGGTTCGCGCGCTGGCACGACCCGATCCCCGAGATCATCGCCGGTGCGGGGCCCGAGGACATCCTGCGCAACGACGTACGCCACCTGATCGAGCCGCTGCCCGCCTACCACCGCGGCCGCGCCGCCCTCCTCGGCGACGCCGCGCACGCCATGGCGCCCACCCTCGGCCAGGGCGGCAACCAGGCCATCGAGGACGCCGTGGTCCTCGCCCACCATGTGGCCCCGGACACCGACCTCTTCGCCGGACTCGCCGCCTACAGCGCCGCCCGCGTGCCCCGGACCACAGCGATCGTGCGGCAGTCCGCACGCACCGCGCGCCTGAACCACCTCACCAACGGCACGCTCCTGACCGTACGCGACACCGTGCTGCGGACCGCCTGCAGGATCGGCCCGAACATGATCATGCGGGGCTTCGCCGCCATCGCCGACTGGCAGCCGCCGGGGCCCCCGTATGCTGCGGGAACGGACGCGGGGGCGCAGGAGAGTGCATCCGCACGACGGTAGGGAGACAGTGGTGAAGGTCGGCTGCATCGGACTCGGCGACATCGCGACGAAGGCGTACCTCCCCGTGTTCGCCGCGCAGCCCGGAGTCGAGCTGCACCTGCAGACCCGTACGCCCGCCACCCTGGAGCGCGTCGCGGCCGCCCACTCGATTCCCGCGGCGCGCTGCCACACCGACCTGGACTCGCTGCTCGCCCAGGGCCTGGACGCGGCGTTCGTGCACGCGCCGACCGCCGCCCACCCGGAGATCGTCACGCGCCTTCTCGACGCGGGCGTGGCGACGTACGTGGACAAGCCGATCGCGTACGAACTCGCGGACTCCGAACGCCTCGTGCGCCTGGCGGAGGAGCGCGGTGTGAGCCTCACGGTCGGCTTCAACCGCCGCTTCGCCCCCGGCTACGCCCAGTGCGCCGAGCACCCGCGCGACCTGATCCTGATGCAGAAGAACCGCGTGGGCCTTCCGGAGGACCCGCGCACGATGATTCTCGACGACTTCATCCACGTGGTGGACACGCTGCGGTTCCTGGTGCCGGGTCCGGTCGACCACGTGAGCGTGCGCGGCCGGACGAACGACGGCCTCCTGGAGCACGTGGTGCTCCAGCTCGCGGGCGACGGGTTCACCGCGATCGGCGTGATGAACCGGCTGAGCGGGTCCACGGAGGAGATCCTCGAGGTGTCGGGGCAGGACACCAAGCGGCAGGTGCTCAACCTCGCGGAGGTCGTGGACCACAAGGGCCAGCCGACCGTGCGGCGGCGCGGCGACTGGGTGCCGGTGGCGCGGCAGCGCGGGATCGAGCAGGTCGTGCTCGCCTTCCTGGACGCCGTGCGCGCGGGCAAGGTGGTCAGCGCCCGGGACGCGCTGGCGACCCATGAGCTGTGTGAGCGGGTGGTGCGGGCCGTCCGGGAGCAGACCTCCTGAACGCCCTGGCGCCCTCGGCCACGCCGAGGAGGGCGAGGACGCCGAGCGCCGCGTGCACCGGCCAGTCGCCGAACCGCACATAGGGGGTGGTGCCCGTGGCCAGCGGTATCTCGTACTCCGCGGTGTCCGACGCGGACGTGCCGAGCCAGGGGCCGAGGCGCTCGCCGCTCGGGCCGTAGGCCGCCGAGACGCCGGTGAGCGTGGCGTGCACCATGGGGCGGCCGGTCTCGGCGGCCCGCACCGCGGCCAGCGAGGCGTGCTGTTCGGGCGCCCAGCTCCGCTGGAACGTCGACGTGGAGGACTGGGCGAGCAGCAGTCGCGCGCCCTCGCGGGTCAGATGGCGGCTCATGTCGGGGAACGCCGACTCGAAGCACACAAGGGGTCCCACCCGCAGCCCGTGCCCGACGTCCATCACGACGGTCCGCTCGCCCCGCCTGCGGTCCTCGCCCGCGGCCTTGCCGACGGAGGTCGCCCAGTTGAGCAGCGAGCGGGCGGGCACGTACTCGCCGAAGGGGACGAGGCGCATCTTGTCGTAGCGGTCGCCGGTCGGCCCCTCGGGGCCCACGAGCACCGAGCTCTTGAATATCCCGGGGCGGTCCGAGCGGCGGGCGTCGACGTTCACGAGGATGTCCGCGCCTAGTTGCCGGGACAGCGCGGTGATCCTGGCGGCGAGGTCGGTCCTGTCGGCCAGGTCGTGCCCGACGCTGCTCTCGCCCCACACCACCAGGTCCAGGTCGCGGCCCGCGAGCGCGCGGGTCAGCTCCTCCTCGCGGGCGAAGCGCTTGTCGGCGCCGCCGAGGCCGTTCATGACGCCGGGCTGTACGACGGCGACACGGACGCTGCCCGCGGCATCCGGGCGCGGGGACCAGACCCAGACCGCGGACGAGGCGGCGGCCACGGCGACCAGACCGGCGAGCGCGGGAACACGGGCGGCACGGTGGGCGGCGAGCACGGCGACGCTCGTGTTCACGGCGACCACCAGGAAGCTGACCAGCCACACCCCGCCGACCGACGCGAGCCGCAGGGCCGGCTCCACCTGCCACTGGCTGGAGCCGAGCAGCCCCCAGGGCCCGCCGAGCCCCTCCCAGGACCGCACCAGCTCCACCGTGAGCCAGCCGGACGGCAGCACGAGCAGCGCGGTGGCGACCCGGCCGGGCGAGGGCACGCCGCCCAGGAGATGGCGTACGAGCCAGCCCCACGGCGCCCACAGGAGCCCGAGGAGCGCGGCGAGGACCAGTGTGAACACATGCAGGCTCGGCAGCAGCCAGTGGTGCACCGCGATCATGAAGCCGAGCCCGCCGAGCCAGCCGTCCAGGGCCGCGCGGCGTCCTGTCGGCGCCGAGCGGGCGAGCAGCAGCCACGGCACGAGTGCGACATGGGCGAACCACCACCACGACGGCGCCGGGAAGGCCAGGGCGGGCAGCGCACCGCACAGCGCGGCCAGGGCGCCGCGCCACCACGATGACGCGAGGAGCGCACGCCCGCGCGCCGGATCGAGCACGGGTCCCGGGCGCCGCCACCACGGCGCCGTGACCTGCCCCGACGCCACTGGCCGGGGCCGCCGGATGCCGCCGAGTACGTCCATGCAGCGCGCCTCCCTGGCCCGGCTTCGACACCGCCGTGCCTTCCAGTGTGGGCGCCCGCGACGATCCAGGACAGGGGGCGCCCGATGTGCCGCACCGCGCGGGTTCAGGCCTGTCCGCCACGTCCGTGCTGTCTGCGCCACTTCTCCTGTACGACGACCTGGCGCAGCCGCCAGCCGCTGTGGGTGCGCACGGCGGTGAACTCGTAGCGGCCGCCGCACTCGAAGTCCGGTGCGGTGTCGGGGGGCGGGGCGTCGGCGGGCGCGGCCGGGTCCGCCGGGGCGAAGGGGTCCGCGTCGCCGGATGCGGTGGCGAACCGCATGGGGTTGGTGTAGTCCGCCTGTATCCGCGCGCTGTCGCCGATGTCCTGCTCGCGGAGGCCGAAGCGGATCCTGCGGTTGACGACGAGGTGCTGGCGCATTTCGAAGACACGCAGGGTCTTCGCCAGCCAGTCGGAGATCTCGGCGACGGATCCTTCGATGCCGCCGGCCGAGCGGTAGTCGGCCCGTCCGCCCGGCGCGAACAACTGGCGGTAGCCGTCCCAGTCACCGTCGTCGACGGCGATGGCGTAATCGGTGATGAGGGAGTCGATGGCCAACCGGTCAAGGACTGCGGCGAGTTCCACGCGCTGCGTCATCGGCTCAGTCTTGGGTACCGGAGGTGCGGAGCCAAGAGGCAGGGCGAAAGGCGTCGTCCCGGCGGTGGCGGTCTATGCGGCCTGGACGATCTCGGCGCGCACCGCCTCGGCCCACTCGGTCACCAACTGCTCGTACTCCCGCCGCTGCTCGACGGAGAGACGGCCGCCGGCACGCAGCCACAGGCCTCGGATCCGCTCGTTCAACTCGGCCGACGACCGCACGGAACCACGGGGTTGGGGGGTTAAGGGCATGGCGTCAAGCCTAGGGGATGGCTCCGACAATCGGAACTGTCAGCTACCGCACACCTGCGGCATGTGATCGGGGCGCAGGCGCCGCAGGAAGTGCGCGCCCCGCGCGAGTTGTTCCGTGCGCGCTGGTCAGCGGGGTGGGGGGCGGCTCGTGTGACGGGGCGGGTTCGATCCGGCGGCCGCTGTCAGTGACGGACGGCACGATCCGGAATGTCGTCCGGAGCCTCGTCCGGGGCCCCGGGGCGGCCGCGTCCGGTGCAGGGCAGGTGGATGAACAGGAGGACGATGCCGGTAAGGGTGAACACCCGGGTGGCGGCGTCGAGTCCGTTCCAGCTCTTGGACTGCCACATGGCGAACCACTCGCCGCCGATACCGATGAAACCGCCGCCGAACAGGAGCATCAGCATCAGCAGGCCCACCGTGCTCAGGCGCCGGGCGCGGTCCTGGGAGCCGTCGCCGCGGCGGACCGCCAGAGCCCACCTCACCGTGGCGGTGATGAGGACGAGGGCGGCAAGGGTCTCCCAGGCGATGATGGCGACGTACGCGGTGTCCTGCAGCGCACGCGACTCGACCGCGCGCCACATCAGGTCGTCGTCCTTGAAGGTGGTGTCCATGGCCAGGACGTGCCGTACGAACTGTTGGTTGGTGCCGAAGTCGGTGATGTTGCCGAACGCCACGAGCGCGATGTAGAGGGCGACGACACCGGTCAGTACGGTGGCAGCCACGGCCGGTGCCCCCAGGGGGGTGCCCCGGTCGTGCGGCTGCTTGCGGTTGGCTGGCGTGAGGCGCATGCCGTGCTCCCTGTGTGCGCGAGTGAGGGCCCATGATCTCAGGGGGCGCACGGGGTGCGCAGGAGAGTGCGGCTGTTGCGTGCGGTCGCACTCCCCGCATGCGGCCGCACTCCCCGTGTGCGTCAGACGGCGGCGGGCCTGATGCGGCGGGCCGTCAGGACTCCGATGGCGGCCAGGGCCGCGGTCAGGGCGAAGGTCGCCGTCAGGGCCGTGGACACCGAGCCGCCGTGGGCCGTGGAGAGGGAGACGGCCGCGCCGCCGAGCCCGCTCACGACGGCGACGGCGAGGGTCTGAGCGAGTTGCATCGCGCCACTGGCCGCGCCCTGGCGGTCCGCCGACGCCTGCTCCATGGCGTCGGTGGTCGCGGCGTTGAAGGCCACGCCCATGCCCGCGCCCGCGACGGCCCAGCCCGCCACCGCTGTCAGCGCGGGCACCTCGTCCACGAGGACGCCGAGAGCCATCACGGCGATGCCGAGGAGCAGTACCGCGAACCCGGCCGCGACCGGCGCGGCACGCGAGCGCCCGCTCCAGCGGCTGTCCGCCCGGCCCTGCCACGCCGCCCCGAGCACCCAGGTGATGGCGCCCGCGGACAACCCCAATCCCGCCTCCGAGGCGCTCAGTTCGCGCAGCCTGACCAGGCCGAGGGGCAGGAACGCCTCGCTGCCGAAGTAGGCGCCGCACAGCAGGAAACGCAGGACGACGCCCGCGGGTACGCCCGGACGTGCCGTAAGGGTGCCCGCGGGCGTGACCCGGCGCAGGGCGACGACGGCCGTGGCGGCGCCCACCGCCACCAGCGGCAGCAGGAGGGCGAGTTGGCGGAGCTGGAGCCCTGCGAGCAGGAGGCCGGTGCCCGCCGCGAGCAGGACGCTCCGGGCGACCGGTGTGGACCACCACCGGTTCTCGCCGGTGGCGGTGGCGGTGGCGGTGGCGGCGGTGGTCGGCGCCGACGCCCCGCCCCCGGCCCCGCCCCCGGCCGCGCCCCCGGCCCCGCCCCCGGCCCCGCCCCCGGCCCCGCCCCCGGC
>NZ_JOAP01000052.1 GCF_000720475.1 Streptomyces aureocirculatus | reverse complement strand
GCCCCCGGCTCCGCCCCCGCCCCCGGCTCCGCCCCCGGCCTCGGCTCCGGCTCCGGGCCCCGGCTCGGGCAGTCGGCGTCGGCCGCTGCCCGCCAGCCGCTGCCCACCCTCGACGGCGAGGACGGCGACGCCCACCGCTTCTGGTCCGCGCGCCGGATCCCCGCGGGGATCCTCGCCCTTGTGATCCTCGGCGCGGCCGGTCTCCTCCTGTACGACGTCGTCGCCGTACGGGCCGACCACCCCGCGATGCGGTGGCGGCGCTCCCTCGCGCGGGAGCTCGCGGAGCGGCCGTTGGACAGCACGGCGGTGCTCACCGGGGCCGCGGTGGCCGCGGCCCTGGGGCTGTGGCTGTTCGTGCTCGCGGTGACGCCCGGCCTTCGCCGGCTGCTGCCGATGCGGGCTCCGCACGCCGATGTGCGGGCCGGGCTCGACCGCGGCGCCGCGGCGATGGTGCTGCGCGACCGGGCCATGGACGTGGCCGGGGTGCGGTCGGTACGGGTGCGCATGAGCAGGTCCAAGGTGGCCGTCCGGGCCGTGGCGCACTTCCGTGACCTCGACGACGTACGCGAAGACCTGGACGCGACGCTGGCCGACACCATCCGTGACCTCGGGCTCGGCAGGCCGCCCGCGCTCGCGGTGCGGGTGGCGCGGCCCGGCCGGAAGGGGTGAACGGGTCATGCTGCGTACGGTGAACCGTGTTCTGCTCGGCCTGATCGGCCTGGTACTCCTCCTGTTCGGCGCCTCCGTGCTCGCCGTCGGGCTCGGCGCACGCCCGCCGTCGTGGTGGGTGCACGACGGCCGCCACGACGTGCTGCTCAGTGACGCCGACCGGGCGCGGTGGCGCGACGAGGGCTGGTTCTGGCCGGTGGTCATCGGCGTGCTCGCCCTGGTCGTGCTGCTCGCCCTGTGGTGGCTGACCGCCCAACTGCGGCGGCGCCGGCTCGCGGAGGTCCTGGTGGAGACCGGCGACGGTGAGGGTGCGCTGTTGCGGGGGCGAGCCATGGAGGACGCCCTGGAGAGCGACGCGGGCGCACTCGACGGTGTCGCGCGCGCCCGGGTACGGCTGACCGGGCGGCGCAACGCCCCCGAGGCCCGGGTGAAGCTGCTCCTCGGGCCCGACGCTGTGCCCGGCGATGCGCTTCGCGGGATGTGTACGGGAGCCCTCGCGCACGCGCGGGACTCCGCGGGGTTGGAGCGGCTGCCCGCCACCGTGCGACTGCGCGCGGTGCGGCACCGTGCCGGGCGGGTCAGTTGACGGGTGACGGGTGGGCCGGTGGGCGCTGTCCCACCGGCCCACAGGCAGCCGCAGGACCGGCCCACAGGCAGCCGCAGGCCAGGCAGCCGCAGGCCAGACAACCGCAGACCGGGCAGCCGCAGACCGGGCAGGCCCTAGAAGCCGTGGCGGGCGCCGCCGTCGACGGGAAGCATCACGCCCGTGAGATACGACGCGGCGGGCGAGAGGAGGAACGCGGCGGTGCGGCCGAACTCCTGCGGGGTGCCGTAGCGCCGTAGCGGAATGCGGGACTCGTGGGCCGCACGGGTCGCCTCCGGGTCGGCCGAGAGGCCGTCGAGCTCACGTACGCGGTCGGTGTCGATGCGGGCGGGCAGCAGACCGACCACACGGATGCCGCGGGGCCCCAACTCGTCCGCGAGGGACTTCGCGAAGCCGGCGAGCCCGGGACGCAGACCGTTGGAGATGGTCAGGCCGGGGATCGGCTCGTGCACCGAAGCGGAGAGGACGAAGGCGACGACACCGCCCTCACCCAGCTCCGCCGCCGCGGCACGGGCGAGCCGCACCGCCCCCAGGAAGACCGACTCGAACCCGGCCTGCCACTGCTCGTCGGTGTTGTCGGCGACATAGCCCGGCGGCGGCCCGCCGACGCTGATGAGGATGCCGTCGAACCTGCCGAAGTGCTCGCGCGCGGCCGCGATCAGCCGCTCCGGAGCCCCGGCGTCGGAGTTGTCCGCGGCGACGCCCACCGCGTTCGGGCCGAGCTCCGCGGCCGCGGCGACGGCCGTCTTCTCGTCCCGGCCGCTGAGGACCACCTTCGCGCCGTCCGCGACGAGCTCACGGGCGGCGGCGTTGCCGAGGCCGCGGGTGGCACCGGTGACGACGTACACACGGTTGTTCAGTCCTAGATCCATGGCTCCATCCTGCTCTATCCCACCGCGTCCGGACCGAAGAGGGTGAAGGCGGTGCCCGCGAGGCCGACGTGGGAGAAAGCCTGCGGGAAGTTGCCGAGCTGGCGCCCTGCCACCGGGTCGTACTCCTCCGAGAGCAGCCCCACGTCGTTGCAGAGCGTCAGTATCCGCTCGAAAAGTTCCCGGGCCTCCCGGGTGCGGCCCGTCATGTGCAGGGCGTCGGCGAGCCAGAACGAGCAGACGACGAAGACGCCCTCGTCACCGGGCAGACCGTCCACGGTGGTGTCGTGGGGCGTCGTGTCGTCGGCGCCGGCGGTGGTGCCGGCGGTGGTGTAGCGGCGCAGGAAGCCGTCCTCCGTACCGAGTTCCTTGCGGATCGCGTCGATGGTGCCGGCCACGCGCGGATCGTCGGGCGGCAGGAACCCCACGCGCGGGATCAGCAGCAGGGCGGCGTCCAGCTCGCGCGAGCCGTACGACTGCGTGAACGTGTTGCGCTCCGCGTCGTAGCCGCGCTCGCACACCTCGGCGTGGATCTCGTCCCGCAACCGCCGCCAGCGGTCCACGTCGCCGGGCAGCTCCGGGTCCTCGTCGAGGGCGCGCACGGTGCGGTCGGCGGCCGCCCACGCGAGCACCTTGGAGTGCACGAAGTGCCGGCGCGGCCCGCGCACCTCCCACAGGCCCTCGTCCTCGCGGTGCCAGTTCTCCCGCAGGAACTCCATGAGCGCGAGTTGCAGCCGCCATCCGTGCGCGCGGGTGGCGAGACCCGACCGGCGGGCCAGCGCGAGCGTCTCCACGACCTCGCCGTACACGTCGAGCTGGTGCTGCTCCACCGCCTTGTTGCCGATGCGCACCGGCGCCGAACCCTCGTACCCCGGCAGCCAGGGCACCTCGTACTCGGGCAGCCGTCGCTCACCCGCGAGGCCGTACATGATCTGTAGGTCGCCCGGGTTGCCCGCGGCCGCGCGCAGCAGCCAGTCGCGCCACGCCTCCGCCTCCTCCAGATAGCCCGCGGCGAGCAGTGCGCCGAGCGTCAGCGTGGAGTCGCGCAGCCAGCAGTAGCGGTAGTCCCAGTTGCGGACGCCGCCGATCTCCTCGGGCAGGGACGTGGTGGGCGCGGCGACGATGCCGCCGGTCGGGGCGTAGGTGAGGGCCTTGAGCGTGATCAGGGAACGGACCACCGCTTCGCGGTGCGGGCCCTCGTACCGGCAGCGCGCCGCCCACGCCCGCCAGTCCGAGACGCTGTCGCGCAGCGCCTGCTCGGTGTCGAGCAGCCGCGGGCACGGCTCGTGCGAGGGGTGCCAGGTGAGGACGAACGTCACGCGCTCGCCCGCGGCCACCGTGACATCCGTGTACGTGGTGAAGTCACGGCCCTCGCAACGGATCTCGGGCTCGATGCGCAGCCACACCGCGTCGGGGCCCGCGACGGCCACGTGGTGACCGTCGGACCGGCGCATCCACGGCACGACCGAGCCGTAGTCGAAGCGCAGTCGCAGTGTGCTGCGCAGGGTCACCTCGCCGGTCAGGCCCTCGACGATCCGGACGAGGTCCGGTGCGCGGTCGCGCTGCGGCATGAAGTCGGTCACCCGTACCGAACCGTCCGGAGTGTCCCACTCCGTGTCCAGGACCAGGGTGTTCTCGCGGTACGCGCGGCGGGCGCAGACGTCGGCGTTCTCCGGGGCGATGCGCCAGTGGCCGTGTTCGTCGCCGCCGAGCAGCGCGGCGAAGCACGCTCCCGAGTCGAAGCGGGGCAGACACAGCCAGTCCACCGACCCGGTCCGGGAGACCAGGGCGGCGGTCTGATGGTCGCCGATCAGGGCGTAGTCCTCGATGGGGCGTCGCACGGGTGACGGTTTCCCGCATCACGGGGCCGTCAATCGGGGGCACGCGGACGTGTCTTCGCGGCCGGGCTGTGGCGTCGACCCGTGCCGGACGGGTCAGGCCGTGGCCGGAGTGGCTTCCTCCGCGGGCTCGGACGCCGTCTTCGCGGCCGCCGCCCTGCGGTCCTTGACCTCGCGGCGTACCAGGACGATCCAGCCCGCGGGCACCCCGGCGGCGAACAGCCACCACTGCACGGCGTACGCCATGTGCGCCCCGATCCCGCTGTGGTCGGGCTCGCCGAGCAACTGGGGGGAGTCGTCGTCCGGGCGCGGCGAGGTCTGCTCGACGTAGCCGCCGAGCACCTGCTTGCCCAGGGCGTGCGCCTGCTGCCCGCTGCTGATCAGCATGATCTGCCGGTCGGGCAGGCCGCGTACGTCCTTGATGCCGCTGGCCGCGGATGTCTCGTCGGCCATGAGCCGGCCGGTGACGGTGACTTCGCCGCGGGCCGGGGCGGGGATCTTCGGGAAGGCGGTCTGCGGTCCGTCGGCCGGGACCCAGCCGCGGTTGACGAGCAGCACCTTGCCGTCGTCGAGGACGAACGGGGTCAGGACGTGGAAGCCGACCTCGTCGTCGGCGTTGGTGCGGCGGCGCACGACGACCTCGTGCTCCGGGTCGTAGGTGCCGCGGGCGGTGACCCTGCGGTACACGGCGTCGTCCGGCACGTCACGGCCGGGCGATGTGAGCCGTTCGGCGGGGACCGGCGCGGCGTCGAGCGCCCTGCCGATCTTCGCGTTGTGCGCCACGCGCCGCTCGTGACGGTGCAACTGCCAGAAGCCCAGCTCGATCATCACGGGGATGAGGACGAGGCCGATGAGGGTGAGGATCACCCACTGGCGGGTCAAGAGGAAGCGGTACACCCCATGACGGTACAACTCGGCCATGGGGTGTCCGACAGGGGGTGGGGCACCTCGCGCCGACATTTTGTCGACTTGTCGCCTACACCTTGTCGACGATCCCCACCCGCCCCTCCGCGCGTGAGCAGTGCGCCCCGCAGTACCAGTGGCCCTCCACCTCGACGCCCTGCCCGATGATGCGGCACCGGCAGTGCTCGCAGATCGGCGCCATGCGGTGGATGGCGCAGGCGAAACAGTCGAAGACGTGCACCGCGCCCTGCGCGTGCACCTCGAAGGACATGCCGTACTCGTTTCCGCAGACCTCGCAACGTGCCATGCGCCACAGGGTGGGACCCGGCGGCGGGGCGGGGCGAGCGGTGGCCGGGCGAGTCGCCCGGCAATCACCCGTCCGAGGGGGCGGGTCCGCCGGGCGGGGGCACGCTGCCCGTCGTGCCCTCGGCCGGCGCGACGTCCTGGAGCAACTGGCCGAAGGCGGCCTCGTCGACGACCGGCGTACCGAAAGCCCGGGCCTTCGTCGTCTTCGACGTGCCCGAGTCCGGGTCATTGGTGACCAGCAGGCTCGTCAGCCGCGACACGCTGGTCGCGATGTGCAGTCCGGCCTCGAACGCCCGGTCCTCCAGGAGCTCGCGCTCCACGGAGGTGTCCCCGGAGAACGCGACCCGCATGCCCTGCTGGAGCGGCTTGCCGTCCTGCCACCGCCCCGGGTTCGGGTGGGGGCAGGCGGGGCGCTTGCGGGAGGGACGCCAACTCCCCGGGCGGTACGAGGAGTTGGCGCCGCCGATGGAGCCGGGGCCGGTGCTCTGGTGGCCGATGCGGGCAGCGCCGTCGGACCACTCGGTCAGCGCACGGCACTCCAGGAGCGGCAGCCGCACGCCGCCGCCCGCCGCCGCGTGCAGGCTCGGCCGGAACGCCTCGGCCAGCACACGGGCGTCGTCGAGGGCGTGGTGGGCCTGGCGCTGGACGACACCGAAGTGGGCGGCGAGTGCCTCCAGCTTGTGGTTGGGCAGCGGCAGGCCGAGCTCCTTGGAGAGCGCGATGGTGCACAGCCGCTGGCGGACGGGTGCGGTGCGCGCCGCGCGCGCGTACTCACGGGCGATCATCGACCAGTCGAAGACGGCGTTGTGCGCGACGAGGACGCGGTCGGCGAGGCGGGCGGCGAACTCCTCGGCGATGTCGGCGAAGAGCGGGGCGCCGGCCAGCTTGTCGCTCGTCAGGCCGTGGATCCACACCGGGCCCGGGTCGCGCTGCGGGTTCACCAGGGTGTACCAGTGGTCCTCGACCTCGCCGCGGGCGTCGAGGCGGTAGACCGCGGCCGAGATGATCCGGTCGTCTCTGGACAAACCGGTGGTCTCGACGTCCACGACCGCGTACCCCGAAGGGTAGGCGGTGGGCCAGGGCACGGCGGGTCCGGGGACGACCGTCGCCGCGGTCGCCTCCCCCCTCGCCGGTCCCTGCGGTGCCTGCGGTGCGTGGGGCCCCTTCGGTGCCTCCGGCCCCTCCGTCGGCGGTGCGGTCGTGCGGTCTTCGAGCATGGTCCATGAGGATACGGGCCGCGACTGACAGTCAGTTCCCTGGGCCGGGCGTGTTCGCGTCGCCGCCGGTCCCGCCCGCCTCGCCACCGGACCCCGGCGCGTCCTCCCCGGACTCCGCCGCGCCGTCGCCGGTTCCGGCCGCCGCCTCCCCGCCGGGCCCGAGCAGCCCCGCCACCAGGGCCCGCACCGACAGCGTGAACAGCCGTTCGGCGTCCAGGGGCTTGGCGAGCGCGCGGGCGAGCGCCGGATCGCCGTCCACCGTCCGTGCCTCCCACAACTGATGCTCGTCGGGGCGTTGCACCGGCGCGCGCTCGCGGGCGCGCTCCACCAGGACCTGGCCGACGACATGGACCTGGACGGCGCGCACGGCGTCGGCCGCGCGGGCGCCGCGCAGCCCGGCGGCGTGCATCTCGTGGGCGAGGGCACGCTGCGCGGGCAGGAACATCCGCTCCGTCAGGCCGCGTTCGTGGACCATCGCGACGAGGTGCGGGTGGTCGCGCAACTGTCGGCGCAGGGCGCGCGCGACGGAGACCACGCGCCGGGCGGGCGTGCGGCCCACCGGGTGGAGCTCCCCTAGGTCGGCGAGGGTGCGCGCCACGAGCGCGTCGAGCAGCGACTCGCGGTTGCCGACGTGCCAGTAGATGGAGGTGACGGCCGTGCCGAGTTCGGCGGCGAGCCCCCGCATGGTCAGGGCGGCGGGCCCGTGCCGCTCGACGAGGTCCGCGGCGGCGGCGAGGACCCGCTCGCGGTCGAGCCGCCCGCGTACCTGCTCGCGGTCCCGCCGCCCTGGCAGGTGACCGGAACGCGTCTCTTTACCCTTCACGCCTCCTGTTGTAACTGTGTTACAGAACCCCCGCAAGCCTCCGAAAGGCCCGTCAGCGAAGGGTGGTACGGCATGGCACGCGTACGCTACGGCGCGCGCACCGAGGCGGAGATCGCCGCGACGCGCACCGCGAGCAGCAGGCTCCCCGACATCTGGTCCACCGGCCTCGTGGCCGTCTGGGAGAGCGATCCGGACGTCGTGGCGGCCGTCCTGCCACCGCCCCTGAAGCCCACCGGGCGCCCCTTGGTGCGGGCGAGCATCAGCAGGGTCGCTCTCGCGGGCTACCCCCTCGGTGCGGGCTCGGTGGCCGTCGCCGCGGAGCACGGCGGCGTGTCGGGCTGGTATCCGCTGGTGATGCCGATGACGCACGAGCGTGCCCTGACCGGCGGCCGTGAGGTCTTCGGGGAGCCCAAGAAGCTGGGCGAGGTCACCGTCGAGCGGGACGGTCTGGTGGTGCGGGGTGCCATGGCCCGGCACGGCATCGCGTTCGTGGAGGTGCGCGGGGCCGTGAGCGGCGCCCTGCCGCTGCCGGAGCCCGCCCGGAAGACCGACTTCTACTTCAAGTTCCTTCCCGGCGTGGACGGTTCGGGCTTCGACGCGGATCCGGTGCTCGTGCACTGCGTACGCAACGAGCGGGTCCGCAAGCTGGAGGGCGTCACCGGGGACGTGGTGCTGCGGGAGTCGATGTACGACCCGGTCGCGGACCTGCCCGTATGCCGTCTGGTGGAGATCACCATCGGTGAGAAGACCAGCGACCAGCACGGCCGGGTGGTGGAGCGGGTGAGCGCGCGGGCGCTCCTTCCGTACATCCACCAGCGCTACGACGACCCGCGGCAGGTCCTCGACGGGCCGCCCGAGGGGAGCCTCTGAGATGGAGCTGCGCGCGGGACAGGTCGCCGTCGTCACGGGCGCCGCGAGCGGCATCGGGCTCGCCCTCGCACGGCGGTTCGCGGCCGAAGGACTGGCCGTGGTGCTCGCCGACGTCGAGGACGGCGCCCTGGAGAAGGCGGCGGCCGGGCTGCGCGCGGGCGGGGCGGCGGTGCACGCGCGCGTGGTCGACGTCGGCGTGCGCGAACAGGTCGTCGCGCTGGCCGACGACGTGTACGACAGGTTCGGCGCCGTGCACGTCCTGTGCAACAACGCCGGAGTCGGCTCGGGCGCCGAGGGCCACCTGTGGGAGCACGACCCGAACGACTGGAAGTGGGCCTTCGAAGTCAACGTGTGGGGCGTCTTCCACGGCATCCAGGCGTTCGTCCCGCGGATGCTCGCGGGCGGCGACGAGGGCCACGTCGTCAACACCTCCTCCGGCGACGGCGGCATCGCTCCGCTGCCCACCGCGTCCGTGTACGCGGTCACCAAGGCGGCCGTCGTGACGATGACGGAGTCCCTGTACGCGCATCTGCGGGCGGAGCACGCGCGCGTGGGTGCCTCCGTGCTCTTCCCCGGGCCCCACATGCTGCGCACCGGCCTGTGGGAGTCGCACCGCAACCGCCCCGACCGGTACGCCAAGTCCCGGCCCCGCAGGACGCCCTACCGCAGCCTCGGCCAGTGGGAGACGGCGATGCGGGAGGCCGGGCACGAGGTGGACTTCACCCCGGTCGAGGAGGTCGCCGGGCACGTGGTGGACGGCATCCGCGCCGACCGCTTCTGGATGCTCCCCGAGAGCGAGAACAGCGACCGGCAGATCCGCGCGCGCTCCCGCTCGATGCTGGAGCGCGCCAACCCCTCGTACCTCGAAAGCTTCATCCTGGACTGAGAGTGGATTGCGAGTTGACGATGACGGCTCAGGACGACCGCGACCCGTACTTGATCATCTCCTCCGACTGCCACGCGGGCCTCCCCACCGAGGAGTACCGGCCTTATCTGGACGCCCGCTTCCACCGGGACTTCGAGGAGTTCCTCGCCGGGCGCGAGCGGCGCCGCGAGGAGATGACCCGGCTCGGCATCCGCAACGAGACCTTCGCCGCCAAGTGGTTCAGGGACAACGAGGAGGGCCTGCGAGGGGGCTGGGACCCCGGGCAGCGGCTGAAGGAGCTGGACGGCGACGGCGTGGCCGGGGAGGTCGTCTTCCCGGACGCCGACGCCGTGGACAGCGGGACCGCGGCACCCTTCGGCGTGGGGCTCGGCCTCTCCGGCGACCAGGACCCCGACCTCGGCATGGCGGGCGCGCGGGCGCACAACCGCTGGCTCGCCGAGTTCGTGTCCGAGCACCCCGAACGGCACTGCGGTGTCGCCCTGCTGCCCGTCACCGCCGAGGTCGACCGGGTGGTGGCCGAGGTGCACCGGGCCAAGGAGTCCGGGCTCGGCGCCCTGATGATCCCCTCCATGTGGGTCGACAAGGCGCCCTACCACGACCGGCGTTACGACCCCGTGTGGGCGGCGGCCGCCGAGTGCGCCATGCCCGTGCTCACCCACTCCGGAGCGGCGCCCCGGCACGAGTACGGCGACCACCTCGGGATCTACGTCTCCGAAGTGACCTGGTGGCCCGCGCGCCCACTGTGGTTCCTGCTCTGGTCCGGGGTCTTCGAACGGCATCCCGGACTCAGGTTCGGCGTCGCGGAGTCCGGCTGCTGGTGGCTGCCGAACCTGCTGTGGTTCATGGACCGGCTCTACTTGGGCGCGCACGGCGGCAAGAAGCTGTCGCCGTTCGCCGAGCTGAAGCGGCCGCCGCACGAGTACCTGGACCGGCAGATCTTCGTCTGCGCCACCAACACCAAGCGCCGGGAACTCGCCCAGCGCTACGAGATCGGCGTCGACAACATCCTGTGGGGCAGCGACTTCCCCCACCCCGAGGGCACCTGGCCCGACACCCGCACCTGGCTGCGGAAGACCTTCCATGACATCCCCGTGGCCGAGACCCGCCGGATGCTCGGCCTCGCCGCCGCCGAGGTCTTCGGCTTCGACACCGGCAGGCTCGCGCCGCTGGCCCGCCGCATCGGCCCGACCCCCGCCGACCTCGGCCAGTTGGGCGACCAGGAGGCCGTGGCGGCGTCCTGGGCGCGCTCGCGCGAGGTGGGCCGCCACTGGCTGACCGGCCACGACTTCCCGACGCTCGGGGTGACCCCATGACAGACATGACAGGCACAGACATGACAGGCACGGCAGGCATGACAGGCACGGCAGGCATGAAAGACGCCAGGGCGTACGCCGCGACCGACCGCTACACCGTCATCTCCGCCGACTGCCACGCCGGCGCCGACCTGCTCGACTACCGCCCGTATCTGGAACGGCGCCACCACGACGCCTTCGACGCCTGGGCCGCGACCTACGTCAATCCGTACGAGGACCTGCTCGCCGACACCGCCGACCGCAACTGGAACTCCGCGCGCAGGATCGCCGAGCTGGAGGCGGACGGCATCGTCGCGGAGGTCGTGTTCCCCAACACCATCCCGCCGTTCTTCCCCTCGGCGTCCCTGATGGCCCCGGCGCCGACCCGGGAGGAGTACGAGCGGCGCTGGGCGGGCCTGCGCGCCCACAACCGCTGGCTCGCGGACTTCTGCGCTGCCGCCCCCGGGCGCAGGGCCGGGGTCTTCCAGATCCTCCTCAACGACGTCGACGAGGCGGTGCGCGAGGTCCGCGGGGCGGTCGCCGCGGGCCTGACCGGCGGCGTCCTGGTCCCGGGCACACCGCCGGGATCGGGCCTTCCCGAGCTGTACTCGAAGACGTACGACCCGCTGTGGGCCGTCTGCGCGGAGCTCGGCGTGCCCGTGAACCACCACGCGGGCTCGGCGTCGCCGCCGCTCGGCGACGAGCCCGCCGCCCGCGCGGTGTTCATGGTCGAGACGACGTGGTTCTCACACCGGGCGCTGTGGCACCTGATGTTCGGCGGCGCGTTCCGGCGCCACCCGGAGCTCAAGCTCGTCCTCACCGAGCAGGGCTCGGGCTGGATCCCGGGTGTGCTCGCGATGCTGGACTACTACCACGAGCGGCTCGTCGCGGCCGTCTCCCGGCGGGACACCGCCGAGTCCAAGTTCGGCGCGGGCCTCGCCGAGGCCATGGGCAAGGGGCCGTCCGAGGTGTGGCGGGACAACTGCTACGTGGGCGCCAGCTTCATGCGGCCGCACGAGGCGGCGCTGCGCGACCGCGTCGGCCTCGACAAGATCATGTGGGGCAGCGACTACCCGCACGACGAGGGCACCCACCCCTACTCCCGCGAGGGCCTGCGCACCGCCTACGCGGGACTGCCGCGCGCGGAGATCGCCGCCATGGTCGGCGGCAACGCCGCCCGGGTGTACGGCTTCGACCTCGCCCTCCTCGACGAGGTCGCCGCCGAGGTCGGGCCGACGGTAGCGGAACTGGACGAGCCCCTGAAGGAGCCGCCCGCCGACGCGACGAGCCCGGTGTTCGCCCCGGGGGGTTCGGTCCGCGTCTGGTGAGCAACCGGGGCACACGGAGACCACAGGGAGCCCACGGGCAGTCCACGGGAGGCCGCGCGGCGCCGACCTGTTGGCGGAGACCACCAAAAATCCAGGGCGTACCCGCGGTAATACTTATCGGTAACAACCTCTGGCGGTGCGCCGAAGGCCGTTCTACGGTGCACGCATGTCCCCGAACCTGCCCGATGTCGTGCTGTGGTCCATCCCCGCTTTCGTGCTGCTCACGGTCATCGAGATCATCGGCCACCGGGTCCATCCCGACGAGGACGCCGCCGGGTACGAGACCAAGGACGCCGCCACCAGCGTCACCATGGGGCTCGGCAGTCTCGTCTTCGACTTCCTGTGGAAGATCCCCATCGTCGCGATCTACTCGGGCGTCTACGCGCTGACCCCGCTGCGCGTGCCCGTGCTGTGGTGGACGATCCCGCTGATGCTGCTCGCGCAGGACTTCTTCTACTACTGGTCGCACCGCGGTCACCACGTGATCCGCGTCCTGTGGGCCTGCCACGTGGTGCACCACTCCAGCGAGAAGTTCAACTTCACCACCGCGCTGCGCCAGCCCTGGACGAGCCTGACGGTGTGGCCGTTCTACCTGCCGCTCATCGCCCTCGGCGTGCACCCGGCGGCCCTCGCCTTCTGCTCGTCGGCCAACCTGGTCTACCAGTTCTGGATCCACACCGAACGCATCGGCAAGCTGCCCCGCCCCGTCGAGTACGTCTTCAACACGCCCTCGCACCACCGCGTGCACCACGCCTCCCAGGGCGGCTACCTGGACCGCAACTTCGGCGGCATCCTCATCGTCTGGGACCGGATGTTCGGCTCCTGGGTACCGGAGACGGACCGCCCGGTGTACGGCCTCACCAAGAACATCCACACCTACAACCCCCTGCGCGTGGCCACCCACGAGTACGTGGCGATAGCCCGCGACCTGAAGCAGGCCACTACGTGGCGCGAACGCGCGGGCAGGGTGTTCCGGGGCCCGGGCTGGCAGCCACAACAGCCTCCGGCCACGACGCCGACACCGGCCCCAACACCGGCCACGACGCCGACACCGGCCCCAACACCGGCCCCGGCATCGGCGCCGGTCGCGACACCGGCCCCGGAGAAGGTCGCGTGACCCCTGAGAAGCCACCGCCCCCGGCCCCCACCGCGGGCAGCGGCCCGGCTCCCACCTCCGCTCCCGCTGTGGGCACCGGCCCGGCTTCCGCTTCCGCCCCCGCTCCCGCTGTGGGCAATCGTTCCGCAGGGCGGATCCCGACCCTCAAAGGCAGCCCCCCGGCTCCGGGCACCGTTCTGTCGGCGTCCACCAGGTACCGCTACGGCACAGCAACCCTCATGGCGTTCGCCGTGGTCGCAATCGCCGACCTGGTCGCCCTCGCGGCCGGGTCGGACGCGGGCCACACCCTCCTCAAGCCCCTCCTCATGCCCCTGCTGGCCGCATACGTCACCCTCCGCCAGGGCCCCCGACTCCTCACCGCAGCCCTCCTCCTGGGCTGGGGAGGCGACACCCTCCTCCTGGCGGACGCCGACCCGGCCTTCCTCACCGGCATGGCATCCTTCGCGGCAGGCCACGTCTGCTACTTGACCCTGTTCCGCCGGTACGGCAACAGCACCCGCCCCCGCACCGCCTTCGTCGCGGCGGCATACGCCGGAGCCCTCGTTGTCACGGTGACGCTCCTGTGGCCCGACCTGCCCCCGGACATGTGCGTCCCGGTCGCGGGCTACAGCCTGCTCCTGACCGCCATGGCGTTCGGCGCGACCACGCTGGGCCGCACGGCGGCGGCGGGCGGCGCCTTGTTCCTCCTGTCGGACACCCTCATCGCCACCGACGTGGCCGACTGGCCGCAGGCACCCCGCCCCGACTTCTGGGTCATGCTGACCTACATCGCCGCCCAGGCACTCCTGACCAGAGCCGTCCTCACCAGCGGATCGGCAACGGCACGACGGTGAGCAGCGCCGACACCGCCACCACGAGGCCGAGCACGACCACCTCGGCACGCGCGGGCGCGTACGCGGTGGCCGCCCGTTTCGCCGCGGACCGGCCGAGCCGCCGCCGGGCGAGTAGGCCGTCTCCGTCAGTTGGTCCGCCACGGTGTCCGGCGGCATGCGGCGCAGGGTGCTGACGACGCCCGTGGCGGTGATCGCGGCGAACAGGACGGCGGCCACGCGCGCGTAGCGGGTCAACACGGCGGCCCCCGCCTCCGGAGCCCGCGTCCGCAGGCACCGCACCGTGCGCAGCGCGTACAGCAGACCACCCGCCCACAGAGCCGCGCAGGCCAGATGCACCAGGGTGAGGCCGGAGCCGATGAGCGGGAGGTCCTCCGTCGGCGGATGCGCGCGCAGCGCCTCCGCCACGATCACGGCGGCCAGCGGAAGGACGGCGCTGCCCGGGCGGCGCGAGCGCACCGAAGAGCGGGATCACCGCCGCGGCGGCCACAAGGACGAGGACGGCCACGGCCCGGCCGACCCCGGCCGGTTGGCGGTGCGCGTCCGCACCCGGACCCGGACCCGGACCCGGACCCGGACCCGGACCCGCACCCGCACCCGCACCCGAGCCTGCCTCACGGGGGCAAAGGTGAGGGGCCGGGCGGTCCGCACGCCGCCCGGCCCCGGTCCCTACGCGCGCGGGGGCACCCCGCCGCGCACGGCTTGCACGGGCTTACTTACGTACGGCGTCCAGCGCGTCGGCCATGCCCACGCCGTAGAAGCCGTTCTTGTTCCTGCCGCCCTCGCACACCGCGTCGACCTTGCCGTCACCGTCGATGTCGTACGGGTCGGTGCACGGCATCGCGTCGGCCTGCCGGTACAGCAGGGCCTTCACCCGGGCCGCGGAGGCCTTGGGGTGCGACGACTTGATGAGCGCGGCCACACCCGCGGCGTGCGGCGAGGCCATCGACGTACCCGCCTTGTAGCCGAACTTGTTGCCCGGAAGCGTCGACAGGATCAGTCCGCTGGTGGCGGGCGGCTGCGGCTTCTGGAAGGCCGTCGAGTCGCCGCCGGGGGCCGCGATGTCGATGACGCCCTTGCCGTAGTTCGAGAACGAGGACTTGATGTTCTTCGCGCCCGTGGACGACACGGTCACCACGCCCGGGAGCTGCGACGGCAGGTCGAGGCAGTCCGCCGTCCGGATCGTCCGCTTGACGGGGGTCGTGTCGTTCGGGCTCGACTCGTCGACGATCTCGTCCTGGGCGAGGTCCGTCTCCGCGTTGCCTGCCGCGGCGACGTTCACCGCGCCCTTGCGCTCCGCGTACTTCGAGGCCCGGCCGACCGCGTCGACCAGTGCCTTCTGGTCGGCGTCGGTACGGCAGTTGAACAGCCACGGGTCCGTGTAGTAGCTGCTGTTCGTGACGTCCACACCGTGGTCGGCCGCCCACATGAAGCCGCAGACGACGGCTTCCGTGTAGTACATGCCGGTCGCGGGCTCGGCCACCTTGAGGCTCGCGACCTTCACGCCCGGCGCGACACCGGTGATGCCGGTGCCGTTCTTCGCGGCGGCTATGGTGCCCGCCACGTGCATGCCGTGGTCGCTCTCCCGCGCCACCGGCCGCCACGCGTTGTCCTTCTGCGTGGGCACGCCGCCAAGACAGCTCGCGGACGCGCGCTTGTCGAAGTTCGGCGCGATGTCGGGGTGGGTGTCGTCGACGCCGGAGTCGAGGACGCCGACGGTGACCTTCGGGCTGCCGAGGGAGACCTTGTGGGCCTTGTCCGCCTTCATGACGGGCAGGTCCCACTGCAGCGGCTCAAGCTCGTCCTGCGCGCCCGCGGCCTTGCCCGCGGCGGCCTTCGCCTCCTTCACGGACAGCGGCCGCGCCTCGTCGATGTCGTCGCTGGTCTGCGCGGACAGTGGCGCCGTGCGGGTGGCACCGGCCGACTGCACGCCCTTGACCTTGCGGATCTGCCGCGCGAAGTCGGGGTTCGCGGAGTGCGCGACGATCACGCCGATCTTGTCGTACGAGATCACGACCTTGCCGCCGGCCTTGGCGATGGCCTTCTTGACGTACGCCGAAGCCCAGGAGCCGTGACCCGCGCGGAGGTTGACGACGTAACTCATCGACGAACCGTCGGCGGCCGCGGCCAGTACGCCGGCGCCGGTGCCCGCGGCCGCCGGAGCCGCGGGAGCGTCGGGCTGCGCAGAGGCCGTGCCGGGCAGGAAGGCGAGCGCGGACACCACCGCGACACCGAGGGGCAGGGCGAGCGCGCGCCGGGCGAGGGGAGTGTGGTGACTGGTCATCGGAGCCCTCACTTCTTGACGGCGTCGAGCGCGTCGACGATCCCGTGGCCGTAGAAGCCGTTCCTGTTCTTGCCGCCCTCGCAGACCGCGTCGACCTTGCCGTCGCCGTCCGGGTCATAGGGCTTCGTCGGGCAGCCGGGGTTGTCCGCCTGCCGCTTCAGCAGCCACTGGAGCGTGGCCGGGCCCGCCTTGGGGTGCGTGGACTTCAGCAGGGCCGCGACACCGGCCGCGTGCGGGGACGCCATGGACGTGCCCTGCAGCCACGCGTACTGGCCGCCCGGCATCGTGGAGAGGATGCCGCCGTCCTTGGAGGGCGTGTCCGTCGGCTTCTGGTAGCGCCGGTCACCGCCGGGGGCCGCGACGTCGACGACGCCGTTGCCGTACGTGGAGTAGTAGGACTTGGCGTCGTATACGCCCGTCGCGCTGACCGTGACCACGCCCGGGAGCTGGGTGGGCACGTCGAGGCACTGGTGCGGGTCGATGGTGCGCTCGACCGGGGTGGAGTCGTCGGGGCTCGAATCGTCGACGATCGCGTCCGCGTCCAGGTCGTGGTTGGAGTTGCCCGCGGAGGCGATGTTCAGGGTGCCCTTGCGCTGGGCGTAGAGCTGGGCGCGGTTGACCGCGTCGAGGATGGCCCGCTGGTCCGGGTCGTCCTTGCAGTTGTACAGCCACGGGTCCACGTAGTAGCTGTTGTTGGTGATCTCGATGCCCTTGTCGGCGGCGAACACGAAGGCGCAGACCACGCTCTCCGGGTAGAACAGCTCGCTGACCGGGTCGGCCACCTTGATGCCCGCGACCTTCACGCCCGGCGCGACGCCCGCGACGCCGACGTCGTTGCGGGCCGCGGCTATCTCGCCCGCCACGTGCGTGCCGTGGTAGTGGTCCGGCTTCGTGGGACGCCAGGCGCCCGCCGAGGTGTCGGCCTTGCCGCCGACGCAGCTCGCGGACTGCGAGGCCGAGAAGTTGGGCGCGAGGTCGGGGTGGGTGTCGTCCACACCGGTGTCGATGACGCCGACGGTGACCTTCTTGCTGCCCGGGTTGATCTTCGCCGCCTTGTCGGCGCCGATGGAGCGCAGATCCCACTGGTCGGCCTCAAGCGGCTCCTGGGCGGGAGCGCCGCCCCGGCCCGCCGCGGCCCGCTGCTGGAGCGCCTTGGCCTTCTCCTTCGACAGGAAGGTCGGTGGTCCCTCCTGCGTGGTGGCGGCCGGGGTGAGCGGCGTGGTGCGGGTGGCGCCCGCGGACTGCACACCGCGTACGTCACGCAGTTGCCTGCCGAAGTCGGGGTTGGCCGAGTGGGCGACTATCACGCCTATCTTCGCGTACGTGACGACGACCGTGCCGTCGGCCTTGGCTATCGCGCGCTTCACGGCGGCAATGGTCCTGGCGTCCGTGCGGGTGTTCACGACGTACGCGAGCTCGCCGGCCGCGGGGGCTTCGGCGTTCCCGGCCCGGGCGCCGGCGGAGCCGGGGGAGTCGAGCGGGGCTGCGGTCGCGACGCCGGGCGCGAAGCCGACCGCCGCGGCGAGCACGACACCGAGCGGCAGGGCGAGTGCCAGGCGTCTGGAGCGCGACGTGCGCGAAGAGCGCAGATGAGCCATGGGATCTCCACATCATCCGGGTACGGAACTGCCCGAACACAGGTGGTGCTCGGGCAGGTGCATGACGAGTGGTGCAGGGCGAAGCTATCCCCCGAACTCCCAGGCCAGCAATGGGTTGCCGAAGAAAGCGGGAAAAGGGTGAGTTCGGCCGCTTCGGGCATGTCGCCACGGCGTTGAACAGGGCACAGAAGCAACATCAACCCCCTGTCGGATCCCGTCCCGTGCGCCTAGCATCACCAACCGCGGCCACGTGATCCGCATCACTCGCACGGCTTTCGAGAGCAGAGAACGCAGACCTCCATGGACCGCACCGCTTCCGTCCCCACCGCCCCCGCACCACGAGGAGACTCCGTGGCCACCGACGCACCGCCACCACCGAAGGGCGGCCCCGAACCCGAACCCACACGCCGTACCCCCTCCACGGCGGAGTTCGTCGAGGTGCAGCAGAGCGCGGAGTTCGGTGAACTGCGCGCCGCCCACCGCTCGTTCGCGTTCCCTCTCACCATCGCCTTCATCACCTGGTACCTGCTGTACGTGCTGCTGTCGATCTACGCGGGCGGCTTCATGGACGCCAAGCTGGTCGGCAACGTCAACGTCGCCCTGGTGCTCGGTCTCGCCCAGTTCCTGACCACGTTCCTCATCGCCTGGTGGTACTCCCGGCACGCCGCGACGAAGCTCGACCCCAAGGCAGAAGCGATCAAGTCCCGGATGGAGGGCGGCGCGTGAGCACCCTGAGCGTCCACACGGCCCAGGGCACCGTCCTGGCAGCCAACGAGGCCAGCGAGCACCGGCCGCTGATCATCACACTCTTCGCCGTCTTCGTCGTCGCCACCCTCGTCATCACCGTCTGGGCGGGCCGGCAGACCAAGAGCGCCGCCGACTTCTACGCGGGCGGCCGCCAGTTCACCGGCTTCCAGAACGGCCTCGCCGTCTCCGGCGACTACATGTCCGCCGCGTCCTTCCTCGGCATCGCGGGCGCCATCGCCCTGTTCGGCTACGACGGGTTCCTGTACTCCATCGGCTTCCTGGTGGCCTGGCTCGTGGCGCTGCTCCTCGTGGCCGAGCCGCTGCGCAACTCCGGGCGCTACACCATGGGCGACGTCCTCGCCTACCGCATGCGCCAGCGCCCCGTGCGCACCGCCGCCGGCACCTCCACCATCGTCGTGTCGATCTTCTACCTGCTCGCACAGATGGCGGGCGCGGGCGTCCTCGTCTCGCTGCTCCTCGGCATCACCAGCGATGCGGGCAAGGTCGGCATCGTCGCCCTCGTCGGTGTCCTGATGATCGTGTACGTGACCATCGGCGGCATGAAGGGCACCACCTGGGTGCAGATGGTCAAGGCCGTCCTGCTGATCGCGGGCGCGCTCCTGCTGACCTTCCTGGTGCTCCTGAAGTTCGACTTCAACATCTCCGACCTGCTCGGCACCGCCGCCGAGAAGAGCGGCAAGGGCGCCCCGTTCCTGGAGCCCGGCCTGAAGTACGGCGTGTCCGACACCTCCAAGCTCGACTTCATCTCGCTCGGCGTCGCCCTGGTCCTCGGCACCGCGGGCCTGCCGCACATCCTCATCCGCTTCTACACGGTGCCCACGGCCAAGGCCGCCCGGAAGTCCGTGAACTGGGCCATCGGCATCATCGGCGCCTTCTACCTGATGACGATCGCCCTCGGCTTCGGCGCCGCCGCCCTGATCTCACCCAAGGAGATCACCGATTCCAACCCGGCGGGCAACACCGCGGCGCCGCTGCTCGCGCTCCATCTGGGCGGCCTCGACTCCACCTGGGGCGCGATCCTGCTCGCCACGATCTCCGCCGTCGCGTTCGCCACCATCCTCGCCGTCGTCGCTGGCCTCACCCTCGCCTCGTCCTCGTCGTTCGCGCACGACATCTACGCCAACGTCATCAAGAAGGGCGAAGCGAGCGAGAAGGAGGAGATCAAGGCAGCCCGCTGGGCCACCGTCCTCATCGGCCTGGTCTCCATCGCCCTCGGCGCCCTCGCCCGCGACCTGAACGTGGCGGGCCTGGTGGCCCTCGCCTTCGCCGTCGCCGCCTCCGCGAACCTGCCGACGATCCTCTACAGCCTGTTCTGGAAGCGGTTCACCACCCAGGGCGCCCTGTGGTCGATCTACGGCGGGCTCACCACCGCCGTCGTCCTGGTCCTCTTCTCGCCCGTCGTCTCCGGCAACGAGAAGACGTCCATGTTCAAGGGCGTCGACTTCCACTGGTTCCCACTGGAGAACCCGGGCCTGATCTCCATCCCGGTCGGCTTCCTGCTCGGCTGGCTCGGCACCCTCCTTTCCAAGGAGGAGCCGGACAAGGAGAAGTACGCGGAACTCGAAGTCAGGTCCCTGACCGGCACCGGAGCCCACTGACCCGGCCGAAGGGGGAGGCCCGCACCCGGCTTCTCGGAGGCCCGCACCCGGCCGCGCCGCGGAGATCGTTGTAGCTCTCTACGACGCGGCCGGGCCGCTCCTGGCGGATCAGGCCCTTTCGATGTCACAGCCGTCACGTAGGCTCAGGTGTGTGAAGGGCGTACAGACGCCGCACTGCCGATCCGGACCGGGGAGGGGGCCCACGTGCTCATCGACACGTATGGCCGAGTGGCCACCGATCTGCGGGTTTCGCTGACCGACCGCTGCAACCTGCGGTGCACGTACTGCATGCCGGAAGAAGGCCTGCAGTGGCTGGCCAAACCGGACCTGCTCACGGACGACGAGATCGTCCGTCTCATCCGCATCGCCGTGACCGAACTCGGCATCGAGGAAGTCCGCTTCACCGGCGGCGAGCCGCTGCTCCGCCCCGGCCTCGTCTCCATCGTCGAGCGCTGCGCGGCCCTCGAACCGCGCCCCAAGATGTCCCTGACGACCAACGGCATCGGCCTCAAGCGCACCGCCAAGGCCCTGAAGGCCGCGGGCCTGGACCGGGTCAACGTCTCCCTGGACACCCTGCGCCCCGACGTCTTCAAGACCCTCACCCGCCGCGACCGGCACCGCGACGTCCTCGAAGGCCTGGAAGCCGCCCGCGACGCGGGCCTCACCCCCGTCAAGGTCAACACGGTCCTGATGCCGGGCCTGAACGACGACGAGGCCCCCGACCTGCTCGCCTGGGCCGTCGAGAACGACTACGAACTCCGCTTCATCGAGCAGATGCCCCTGGACGCCCAGCACGGCTGGAAGCGCGACGGGATGATAACCGCCGGTGACATCCTGGCCTCGCTCCGCACCCGCTTCGACCTCACCGAAGAGGGCTCCGAGCGGCGCGGCTCCGCCCCGGCCGAGCGCTGGGTCGTCGACGGCGGCCCGCATCGCGTCGGCGTCATCGCCTCCGTCACGCGCCCGTTCTGTGCCGCCTGCGACCGCACCCGGCTCACCGCCGACGGCCAGGTGCGCACCTGTCTGTTCGCCAGGGAGGAGACCGACCTCAGGGCGGCGCTGCGGGCCGCCCCCGAGGACGCCGCCAAGGGCTCCGACGCGGCCGCGGACGCTGAGATCGCCCGCGTCTGGCGCCTCGCGATGTGGGGCAAGAAGGCAGGCTCCGGCCTCGACGACCCGACGTTCCTGCAGCCCGACCGCCCGATGTCCGCGATCGGCGGCTAGCGGGGGAGGGGGAGGGAACCGGCTAGGGGGCCGACTCCCACTCGGCGAGCGGCACGACGTCCTTCAAGAACCCGCGTACACCGAGGAATTGGGACAGATGCTCCCGGTGCTCGTCACAGGCGAGCCACGTCTTGCGCCGGTCCGGCGTATGGATCTTGGGGTTGTTCCAGGCGAGCACCCACTGCGCGGCGGTGCGGCAGCCCTTGGCGGAACAGATCGGTGTCTCGTCGCTCACGTTCTCATCCCAAACAAGGCGACGCCGAGCAGCCACGGGGGGAGCTGCCCGGCGTCGGTCTGTCGCTCCGACGGGGGATGCGGAGCGCGTACGAAGTATGTCACGGGGAACCGGCCGCCTGGCACTGGAACAACATGATTGATCTGAGCTTTTCTTGAGCTTGGCGTAACGTCGACGGTCAGCTCTGTTCGTGTGACGGTGTGTCCCGCTTGTCGTACCGGGCTCCGGCCGGGTCTTCCGAGGCGGCTTCCGCGGCCCGCTCGCGGGGTGCCGTCGGGGGCAGCATCGGCCGCGACGGTGCCGGTACGAAGGTTGACGGCAGCGAGGGAGCGTTCTCCCGGCCCGCGTTGGCGATCACTACGGCGACGTACGGCAGGAGGATTCCGAGCACCAGCGCGACCACAGCGACATGCCGCTCCACGTTCCAGAGCACCGCGGCGGCAATGACCGAAACAGTGCGGACCGACATGGAGATCACATACCGTCGCTGCCGGCCCCGGACGTCGTCCGCGAGGCCCTGCCTCGCCCCTGTGATCCGGAAGACCTGGGCGCTGCTCCGGTTCCGCATCACGTTCCACCGCCTGCCGCTCTGCCAGGCGCTCCCCGGCCTGGACGCCCCTCCACGTTACGCCCCGCCTGCGCAGACGCGTAGGCCGGGGGGCGGGTCAGCTCCCGGTAAAGACTGCGTCGCGCCACGTATGGACCGCCCGACATGCGCCGTATGGCGGATGGACCGACACTGAGCGTAATGCTCATGTCGAGCCGTCTGAGGAGGCAGCTATGGGCTGGTTGTGGGCGATCATCGTGGGATTCGTGCTTGGCCTCATCGCCAAGGCGATTCTCCCGGGCAAGCAGCACAGTCCACTGTGGCTGACGACCATCTTCGGCATCATCGGCGCCGTACTCGGCAACTGGATGGCTGCCGGTTTCGGTATCGACGAGACCAAAGGCATCGACTGGGGGCGGCATGCCCTGCAGTTGGTCGCAGCACTGGTGGTAGTGGGACTCGGGGACGCCGCCTACAAGATGATCAAGGGGAACAGACAGCGCACCTGACCAGCGGGCCCATGAATGAGGGGCCGGTCCACCGGACCGGCCCCTCATCACCCGCGTACGTGGTGCGCGGCGCCTGTGTACGGGTGCGCGGCACCTTCGTGCAGGGGCGCGACGCCTGCGTGCAGGGGCGCGACGCCCGGCGTCAGGCGGTGACCTCGACCGCGGCGAGGTTCTTCTTGCCCCGGCGAAGGACGAGCCAGCGCCCGTGCAGGAGGTCCTCGTGGGCCGGCACGGCGTCCTCGGCGGCGACCTTCACGTTGTTCACGTAGGCACCGCCCTCCTTGACCGTGCGGCGCGCGGCCGACTTGCTCGCCACCAGACCGACCTCCGCGAACAGGTCCACGGCCGGGCCGAGCTCGGCGACCCGGACGTGCGGCAGCTCGGAGAGCGCCGCCGCGAGCGTCGCCGCGTCGAGATCTCCGAGGTCACCCTGGCCGAACAGCGCCTTCGACGCGGCGATCACGGCCGCGCACTGGTCGGCGCCGTGCACAAGGGTGGTCAGCTCCTCGGCGAGGGCACGCTGCGCCGCCCGCGCCTGCGGCCGCTCCTCGGTCTGCCGCTCAAGATCCTCAAGTTCCTCGCGGGACTTGAAGCTGAGGATGCGCTGGTACGTCGTGATGTCCCGGTCGTCCACGTTCAGCCAGAACTGGTAGAACGCGTACGGCGTCGTCATCTCGGGGTCCAGCCAGACGGCGCCGCCCTCGGTCTTGCCGAACTTGGTGCCGTCCGCCTTGGTCATCAGGGGCGTCGCGAGCGCGTGCACGGTCGCGTCCGGCTCCAGGCGGTGGATCAGGTCGATGCCCGCGGTGAGGTTGCCCCACTGGTCGCTGCCGCCCTGCTGGAGGGTGCAGCCGTGGCGCCGGTAGAGCTCCAGGAAGTCCATGCCCTGGAGCAGTTGGTAGCTGAACTCCGTGTAGCTGATGCCCTCCTGCGACTCCAGGCGCCGGGCGACGGAGTCCTTGGTGAGCATCTTGTTCACCCGGAAGTGCTTGCCGATGTCACGCAGGAACTCGATCGCGGACATCCCCGCGGTCCAGTCCAGGTTGTTGACCATGACCGCGGCGTTCTCGCCCTCGAAGGACAGGAAGGGCTCGATCTGGGTGCGCAGCCGCGACACCCAGTTCGCGACCGTCTCCGGGTCGTTCAGGGTGCGCTCCGCGGTCGGCCGCGGGTCGCCGATCTGGCCCGTGGCGCCGCCCACCAGCGCGAGCGGGCGGTGGCCCGCCTGCTGCAGGCGGCGCACGGTCAGGACCTGCACCAGATGTCCGACGTGCAGGCTCGCCGCGGTCGGGTCGAAGCCGCAATAGAACGTGACGGGACCGTCCGCGAGCGCCTTGCGCAGTGCTTCTTCGTCGGTGGACTGGGAAAACAGTCCCCGCCACTTCAGCTCGTCGACGATGTCCGTCACGGGTCTCTTGTCTCCTTGGGTGTGCTTGAACCGTGCACCTCGGGGGTGCGGTGTCCGGGGATCGCGCACCCCGGGGTGCGGTCTCCGAAGACCGTGCACCTCGGGTGCGGTCTACGAGGTTATACGCCCTGGCTGACCGAACTCATGTTGAAGTCCGGCACCCGCAGCGCGGGCATCGCCGCCCGGGTGAACCAGTCGCCCCACTCGCGCGGCAGCGTCTTCTCCGTACGCCCGGCTTCGGAGGCCCGCGACAGCAGGTCCACCGGCGACTCGTTGAAGCGGAAGTTGTTCACCTCGCCGACCACCTCGCCGTTCTCGACCAGATAGACGCCGTCCCTGGTCAGGCCGGTCAGCAGCAGCGTCGCCGGGTCCACCTCGCGGATGTACCAGAGGCAGGTGAGCAGCAGACCGCGCTCGGTGGCCGCGACCATCTCATCGAGGGAGCGGTCCGTGCCGCCGTCCAGGATCAGGTTGCCGATCGCCGGAGCCACCGGCAGGCCCGTCAGCTTCGCGCTGTGCCGGGTCGTGATCAGCCGGGCGAGATCGCCCTCGCGCAGCCAGTCGGTGGGCTCCAGGGGCAGCCCGTTGTCGAACACCGACGCGTCGTCGCCGGAGGCGTGCGCGATCACGAAGGGCGCCGCCTCCAGGCCCGGCTCGTACGGGTCGCTGCGCAGCGTCAGCGGGAGCCGCGCGAGCCGGTCGCCGACCCGGGTGCCGCCGCCCGGCTTGGAGAACACCGTGCGGCCCTCCACCGCGTCCCGCCCCGAGGACGACCAGAACTGGTAGATGAGCAGGTCCGCCACGGCCGTCGGCGGGAGCAGCGTCTCGTACCGCCCGGCGGGCAGCTCCACCCGGCGCTCCGCCCACGCGAGGCGCCGCGCGAGCTCCTCGTCAAGGACGCCGGGGTCGACGTCCTTGAAGTCCCGGGTCGCCCGGCCCGCCCACGCGGAGCGGGTCCGGTCCGGCGACTTCGCGTTCAGTTCGAGGGTGCCGTTCGGCTGGTCGTGGCGCAGCCGAAGCCCGGTCGACGTACCGACGTAGGTGGAGGTCAGCTCGTGGTTGGCGAAGCCGTACAGCTCACGGCCGCCCGCGCGGGCGAGCGCGAAGGCCTCGCCGAGCGCCGGTGCGAAGTCCGCGAAGACCGCCGAGGAGGTCTCGGCGGGCGCGTCCGTGAAGTCCGACGACGCCGTGCCGCCGGTGATCAGCGGCTGCGCGTCCTCCGCGGGCCCGGCCGCGCGCGCCGCCGCCTCTGCGGCCCGCACGAGCGGTTCGAGATCGTCCGCGGTCACCGCGGAGCGCGAGACGACACCGGAGGCGGTGCCCTCCTTGCCGTCGACCGTGGCGACGACCGTGAGGGTGCGGCCGCGGGTGACGCCGTTGGTGGTCAGGGCGTTGCCCGCCCAGCGCAGATTGGCCGTCGACTGCTCGTCGGCGATCACCACGCAGCCGTCCGCGGTGGAGAGCTCCAGGGCACGCTCGACGATCTCGTGGGGCCGCGACGTCCCGGCCGTGCCGTTCCTGCCGTTCGTACGGGAACTCATCGCCCGGCCTCCTGCGTGGTGTTCAGAATGTTGACGCTGGTGAAAAGGGCGGAGGGGCAGCCGTGGGACACGGACGCGACCTGGCCCGGCTGGGCCTTGCCGCAGTTGAAGGCGCCGCCGAGGACATAGGTCTCAGGCCCGCCGACCGCCGTCATCGAGCCCCAGAAGTCGGTGGTCGTGGCCTGGTACGCGACATCGCGGAGCTGGCCCGTGAGCCGCCCGTTCTCGATCTTGTAGAAGCGCTGGCCCGTGAATTGGAAGTTGTAGCGCTGCATGTCGATCGACCAGGACCGGTCGCCGACCACGTAGATGCCCCGGTCCACGCCGCTGATCAGGTCCTCCGTGGAGAGGCCCGCGGGGTCCGGCCGCAGCGAGACGTTCGCCATCCGCTGCACGGGGACATGCCCGGGGGAGTCCGCGTACGCGCAGCCGTTGGACCGCTCGAAGCCGGTGAGCTTCGCGATGCGGCGGTCGAGCTGATAGCCGACGAGCGTGCCGTCCTTGACCAGGTCCCAGGACTGCGCGGCCACGCCCTCGTCGTCGTACCCGACGGTGGCGAGGCCGTGCTCGGCCGTGCGGTCGCCCGTCACGTTCATCAGCGACGAGCCGTACGCGAGCTTGCCGAGCTGGTCGAAGGTCGCGAAGGAGGTGCCCGCGTACGCCGCCTCGTAGCCGAGGGCACGGTCGAGCTCGGTGGCGTGGCCGATGGACTCGTGGATGGTCAGCCACAGGTTCGAGGGGTCGACCACCAGGTCGTAGCGGCCCGCCTCGACGCTCGGCGCTCGCATCTTTTCGGCCAACTGTTCCGGAATGCGGTCCAGTTCGCCCTGCCAGTCCCAGGTGGTCCCCGTGAGGTACTCCCAGCCCCTGCCGGCCGGTGGCGCCAGGGTGCGCATGGAGTCGAATTCGCCACTGGACTCGTCGACGGCGACGGCCGTCAGTTGCGGATGCAGGCGCACCCGCTGCTGCGTGGTCACCGTGCCCGCCGTGTCCGCGTAGAACTTGTTCTCGTGCACGGTGAGCAGTGAGGCGTCGACGTGCGCGACCCCCTCGGCGGCGAGGAGGCGGCCGCTCCACTCCGCGAGCAGTCCCGTCTTCTCCTCGTCCGGCACGGAGAACGGGTCGATCTCGTACGAGGACACCCACGTCCTGTCCGCGTGCACCGGCTCGGCCGCGAGCTCCACCCGCCCGCCCGTCTCCCGCCACCGCCCTTCCAGGGATGCGCTTCGCGCGCCCCCCTGACCGGACCCCGCTGCCTTGATCACCTGCGCGGACAGCTTGGCCATCGCCACGGCCTGGGACGCGACCCGCGCCGCCGCGTCCATCGTCAGGTCCACGCCGGAGGCGAATCCCCATGTCCCGCCGTGCACCACCCGCACCGCGTACCCCAGGTCGGTGGTGTCGGAGGACGCGGCGGGGCGGGCGTCCCGCAGCCGCCAGGCCGCGCTGCGCACCCGCTCCAGGCGGAAGTCCGCGTGCTCGGCGCCCAGCGCACGCGCGCGGGCGAGCGCGGCGTCGGCGAGGGCCCTCAGCGGCAGCGCCGTGAAGGCGGAATCGATCGAATGAGGCACGGAATGTCTCCCTGCTGTCACCTGTGGTGGGCACCGGTGTCATCTGCGGTGGCACCGGCCTGTCGGCGTCGGCCCTGGTACGCGGCCGCCTCCGGCCCCGGCCCACGGCCGCCTCCCGGCACCGGTCACGTCCGATCATCGCGTGCGGACCGGCCGCCGGGCCACACCTTTGCCCGCCGCCCGCCCCCGACTTTCTGTAGGGATCCCACAGGGAGTCTTCCGAGCCACTGTCGGTCACCGATTCCCCGTATCGAGCACAGGACCGATAGATTTCCGGGTGACCACACAGCCAAGGAAAGGGTGATCCGTTGAGCCGCTCGGTTCTCGTCACTGGAGGAAACCGGGGCATCGGCCTCGCCATCGCCCGCGCGTTCGCCGACGCCGGCGACCAGGTCGCGATCACCTACCGCTCGGGTGAGCCGCCCAAGGACCTCACCGCGGCCGGCGTCCTCGCCGTCAAGTGCGACATCACCGACACCGAGCAGGTGGAGCAGGCCTACAAGGAGGTCGAGGAGAAGCACGGCGCGGTCGAGGTGCTCGTCGCCAACGCGGGCATCACCAAGGACCAGCTCCTGATGCGTATGTCCGAGGAGGACTTCACGTCCGTCCTCGACACCAACCTCACCGGCACCTTCCGGGTCGTGAAGCGGGCCAACCGCGGCATGCTGCGCGCCAGGAAGGGCCGCGTCGTCCTGATCTCCTCGGTGGTGGGTCTGTTCGGCGGGCCGGGGCAGGCCAACTACGCCGCCTCCAAGGCGGGTCTGGTCGGCTTCGCGCGCTCGCTCGCCCGGGAGCTGGGGTCGCGCAACCTCACCTTCAACGTCGTCGCGCCCGGTTTTGTCGACACGGACATGACCAAGGTCCTGACGGACGAGCAGCGGGCGAACATCGTCTCGCAGGTGCCGCTCGGCCGTTACGCGCGGCCCGAGGAGATCGCCGCCACGGTGAAGTTCCTCGCCTCGGACGACGCCTCGTACATCACTGGAGCCGTCATCCCTGTTGACGGCGGATTGGGCATGGGTCACTGATCACATGAGCGGAATTCTCGACGGCAAGCGGATCCTGATCACGGGTGTGCTGATGGAGTCGTCCATCGCCTTCCACGCGGCCAAGGTCGCGCAGGAACAGGGTGCCGAGGTCATCCTGACCGCCTTCCCGCGGCCCACGCTCACCGAGCGCATCGCCAAGAAGCTGCCCAAGCCCGCCAAGGTCATCGAGCTCGACGTGACCAACGACGAGCACCTGGCCCGCCTCGAAGGCCTGGTGCGCGAGGAGCTCGGCGGCCTGGACGGCGTCGTCCACTCCATCGGCTTCGCCCCGCAGGACGCCCTCGGCGGCAACTTCCTGAACACGCCGTTCGAGTCGGTGGCCACGGCCATGCATGTCTCGGCGTACTCCCTGAAGTCGCTGACCATGGCCTGCCTGCCGCTGATGCCGGAGGAGGGCGGCGCGGTCGTCGGCCTGACCTTCGACGCGCAGTTCGCCTGGCCGCAGTACGACTGGATGGGCCCGGCCAAGGCCGCCCTCGAGGCCACCAGCCGCTATCTGGCGCGTGACCTCGGCTCCCGGGACATCCGCTGCAACCTGGTCTCCGCGGGGCCGCTCGGCTCCATGGCCGCGAAGTCCATCCCGGGCTTCTCCGACCTCGCGAAGGTCTGGGACGAGCGCTCCCCGCTCCAGTGGGACATGGCCGACCCGGAGCCCGCGGGCCGCGGCATCGTCGCGCTGCTCTCGGACTTCTTCCCGAAGACCACCGGCGAGATCATCCACGTCGACGGCGGCGTGCACATGATGGGTGCCTGATCTCCTTACGGGTTCACCGACGCTCCGGTTCACCGACGCCCCGCCTTCCCGCACCGCGCCGGAGGGCGGGGCGTCGCCCGTTCGGCCTTCTGACCGGGCGCGGGCGGGCCCGTGCCGCGCACCCTGGAGTGTGCGCTGGTCACCCGGTGCGGTGCTCGCCGCCGCCCTCGCCCTTCTCGTCTCACTTCCCTACGACCTTCCCTACGACAGCCTTTCCTACGACGACCTTCCCTACGACAGCCTTTCCTACGACGACCTTCCCTACGACACCGTTTCGCACGGCGCCGGGGGAGTGTCGGAGACGCGCGCTCCCGTCGGGGAAGTCTCGGAGAACCGCGCTCCCGTCGGGGGAGCGGCGGAGGCCCCCGCTCCCGTCGGGGGAGTGTCGGAGTCCCGCACAGCCGTCGGCGAAGAACCCGCGGACGCCGCCCAGGACGCGCGCGAGGACCGGCCTTTTGGCGCGGAGTGCCGCAGCAGCATCCAGGGGTCGACGGCCGTCGCCTACTGCCACAACCCCTATCCCGAGAGCGACCGCGTCCGGCTGCACATCGAGTGCGACCGGTGGTGGGACGTGGACAGCGACAGCCGCCCGGTCGCGGCCGGACCCGCCACGACCGTGCGGCTCACCGGGCGGTGCTGGAAGGAGATCCGCGCGGTGTGGGTCAGCCACCAGCGCTGACCTGACCGCGACCGGGCCCGGAGTGGGCTGCCGGGCGGCTCGTCAGGCGTCGGCAGCGAGGCGCTCGGGACGGCACAGGTACGGATAGCTCGCCGCCACCGTCGCGGCGCCCTCCGCGTCCTGCGCCCGGATCGCCTCCACCAGGCGGCTGTGGTCCATGTAGGCGGCGGGCGTGAGCTCGCTGCCGATGTCCTCGCGCAGCCAGTCCCGCAGGACCTCGCCCAGATCCGCGTACATCGCCGTCATGACGTCGTTGTGGGACGCGGCCACCACGGCCAGATGCAGGGTCGAGTCGGCCGTCACGAACGCCTCGGCGTCGCCCGAGGCCCAGGCCTCCTCGCGCCGGGCGAGGAGCGAGTCGAGCTGCCGCAGGTCCCGTTCGGTGCGCCGCTCCGCGGCGAGCTTCGCCGCACTCGACTCCAGCGTGGCCCGCAGCTCGGCGATGTGCCGGGGGCTCGCGTCGGCGAACCTGCGCTGCATCACGCCCGCGAGCTCACTGGTGGCGACCACATAGGTGCCCGAGCCCTGCCGGATGTCGAGCAGGCCGTTGTGGGCGAGCGCGCGGACGGCCTCGCGCACCGTGTTCCTGGCCACGCCCAGTTGCTCCACCAACTCGGGCTCGGTCGGGATGCGGGAGCCCACCGGCCACTCGCCGGACGAGATCTGATTGCGCAGCTCGGAGATGACCTGCTCGGAGAGCGCCGAGCGGCGAGGGGTGGTCAGCGGCATGACGTTCCTTCGGGCGAGCGGTCACGACGGACGGAACATTTACGATTGGACAGCCAATCATCCCATGATTCTATGATGGCCTCATGGCGAGTGAGGAAGCGAAGACGAGGACCACCACGGGCGCGGGCGCCCCCACGAGCACGAAGACGCCTCCTGCGGACCCTGCCGGGCGGGCATCCGCCGCGCGGGAGTCCGTGGACCCGGAGTCCGTGGACCGGACGTCCGGCACGCGGGAGTCCGGCGTGCGGTCACCCGACGTGCGGTCATCCAGCGCGGGGTCATCCGTCGCGGGAGCGCCCAAGGGCGAACAGCCCGCCACGCGCGCGTGGGCAACGCGTCTGGTCGTCGTCGGCATCGTCCTCGCGGCGCTCAACCTGCGGCCCGCCATCACCAGCCTCGGCGCGCTCCTCGAAGAGGTGCGCGACGGGCTCGGCATGAGCGGCACCCTGGCGGGACTCCTCACCTCCGTGCCCCCGCTGTGCTTCGCGGTCTTCGGAAGCCTCGCGCCGCGCTTCGCCCGCCGCTTCGGCCCTCCCGCGGTGGTGTGCGCGGGCATGGTGGCCATCGCCGCGGGCCTGCTGATACGCCCCTTCATCGGCGGTACGGTCGGCTTCCTGGCCGCCAGCGCGCTCGCCCTCATGGGCATCGCCGTCAGCAACGTCCTGATGCCGGTGATCGTCAAGCGCTGGTTCCCCGACCGCGTCGGTTCGATGACGGGCCTGTACTCGATGGCCCTCGCGCTCGGCACCTCGCTCGCGGCCGCCGCCACCGTGCCCCTGACCGACGCCCTGGGCGGCAGTTGGCGCACCGGCCTCGCGGTCTGGGCGACGATCGCCGTCGTCGCCGTCGTGCCGTGGATCGCGCTGGCGCGCCACCGCGCCGCCGGTGAGGCGGGCGCCGAACGCGTGCCAGCCGCCGTGCGGCGGCAGGACGAGGCCCTGCGCATCACGCACAGCCGCACCGCGTGGGCACTGGCCTGCTTCTTCGGCCTCCAGGCCACCGCCGCGTACATCACCATGGGCTGGATGCCGCAGATCTTCCGGGACGCGGGGGTACCGGCAGGCGAGGCCGGTGTGCTGCTCGCCGTCACCATGGCCATGGGTGTGCCCCTCGCCTTCGTCATCCCGCGCGTGGCCACGCGGCTGCCCCATCAGGGTCCCGTGGTGGCCGTCCTCGGCGCATGCGGTCTCGCCGGGTACGCGGGCCTGTACTTCGCCCCGGCGGGCGGCGCCTGGGCGTGGGCGCTGCTGTGCGGCATCTCCAACTGCGCCTTCCCGCTGGCCCTCACGATGGTCGGCATGCGCGCCAAGAGCAGCACGGGTGTGGCCAAGCTCTCCGCCTTCGCGCAGAGCACCGGCTATCTGATCTCGATCCCGGGACCGCTGCTCGTCGGCGTGCTCTACCAGCACAGCGGCGGCTGGGGCCTGCCGATCGCGCTCATGGCGGGCCTGATGGTGCCGCAGATCGCCCTCGGCATCCTCGCGGGCCGTGACCGCACGGTCGAGGACGAGGTGGCGGCCAGGGCGTCGGCCGCGCGACCGGGGGCGTGACCGGGGGCGTGATCCCGACCCCGGCGGCTCCCGTGCGGGCGAAGGGTGCGAGACTTGCCCCATGCCCGTGCTCGACCCGAACCCCCAGAACGGCCAGAAGAAGCTCCTGATCGTGCTCGGCGCGATGCTGGCCATCACCGTCGTCATCGGAATCATCGCTGCGGTGGCCTCGCCCTGACGTCGACTCAGCAGACCCGCGAGCGCCCCGCGCCGACGCATGGTGGGGCTAGCACCACCATCCCCTAGGGGGTCAGTGTCAGGGTTAACTGGGTGGATCACCGGATGGGTTGAGGAGCCCGGACTCCGTACCTTCGAGATGTGGCCGCGAACACGCGGCACGGAGCACTCGAAGACCATGGAGGCGGCATGTCGGCCCGTTCGCACACCCGGCGCGACCCGGCGGACCAGGCGAAGCCGGCCGCCATCGAGATCCAGCTCCCCTGGTGGGCCATAGCCCTGCCCGCGATCGCCTTCGCGGCCCTGCTCCTGCTCATACTGAACCCCGCAGACGCGCACGCGGCCAGCAGCGAGCCCGCCGTCTCGGACCTCCTGGAGCGCTTCCGCGCCCTCCTGCGCATCGCCGCCTGACCCTTGGCCCGCCCCCGTTCCGCTGCGCCACCAGGACGGACACAAGATCGCGGTTGAACACGCCCGAAAGCCTGCGATCGGCCCGGAAACCGCCGCCGACCTCGTACGTCACGTGGTGGACGCCCCGTCACTCGTGTCGGCAGAGCCGGTCAACTCCCCGCGCTCCATGGCGTGTTTCATGCGAAGCTGGGACGCATGAGCGTCGCAGAACTCCGCAGGATCGTCCTCTTCCGGCATGCGAAGGCCGACTGGCCGCAGGTGTCCGACCACGAGCGGCCGCTCGCCGAGCGCGGCCGCAAGGATGCCCCTGTCGCCGGCCGCAGACTCTCCGAGACCGGGATCGCCTTCGACCTGGCCCTCTGCTCGAGCGCCGTCCGGACCCGCGAGACGTGGAAGCTCGCCGTCCAGGAACTGCCACAGCGCCCCCGGACGGTGTATGACGACCGGCTCTATGAGGCCTCGCCCGGCGAGCTGATCGCCGTGCTCAACGAAACGCCGGACGACGCGCGGGACGTGATCCTGATCGGCCACAACCCGGGCGTCCACGGACTCGCCGACGTCCTGGCCGGAGACGCGGAGGGCGACGCGCAGGTGCGCATGAACCGCCGCGGTTTCCCGACGTCGGCCTTCGCCGTCCTGACGCACACCGGCTCCTGGAAGACCCTGGAGCCGGGCACGGCCACTCTCGTGGACTATTGGGCGCCTTCGGAGTAACGGCATGGTGAGGTGTCGTACCGACCGGCGGGGTCGGCACGACATCGGTGCGCAGCGGGGCCCGGCGTCTCGCCGGGCGCGGGGCCCCGCTGCGCTCGCTCGTGCCGGGTCGGCCCTGACCGTCTTTCACGCCGAGCCCGGGCTGGGCCGGTCCAGCCCGGTCCTCAGTCCTGGTCCAGGTGCATGTTCGCGGCCTCGACCTCTTCGCGGGTGATGCCCAGGAGGTACAGGACGGTGTCCAGGAAGGGGACGTTCACCGCGGTGTGGGCGGCCTCGCGGACCATCGGCTTGGCGTTGAAGGCGACGCCGAGACCGGCCGCGTTCAGCATGTCCAGGTCGTTGGCACCGTCGCCGATCGCCACGGTCTGCTCCAGCGGCACACCCGCCTCGGCGGCGAAGCGGCGCAGCAGTCTGGCCTTGCCCGCCCGGTCCACGATCTCTCCGGTCACCCTGCCGGTGAGCTTGCCGTCCACGATCTCCAGCGTGTTGGCGTGGGCGAAGTCCAGGCCGAGACGCTCCTTCAGGTCGTCGGTGACCTGGGTGAAGCCGCCGGAGACGACGCCGACCTGGTAGCCGAGGCGCTTGAGGGTGCGGATGAGGGTGCGCGCGCCCGGGGTGAGCCGTACCTCGGCCCTGACCTTGTCCACGGAGGACACGTCCAGGCCCTTGAGCAGGGCGACGCGGGCGTGCAGCGACTCCTCGAAGTCGAGCTCGCCGCGCATGGCCGCCGTGGTCACGGCGGCGACCTCCTCCTCGCAGCCCGCGTGCGCGGCGAAGAGCTCGATCACCTCGTCCTGGATGAGGGTCGAGTCGACGTCCATCACGACCAGGCGCTGGGCGCGGCGGTGCAGGCCCGCGGCGACCACCGCGACGTCCACACCGAGGGCGCGCGCCTCCGTCGCGAGGGCGGTGCGCAGCGGTTCGGTCTCCGTACCCGAGACGGCGAACTCCACCGCGGTGACCGGGTACTTGGCAAGGCGGAAGATACGGTCGATGTTGCCGCCGGTCCCGGTGATGCGGGCGGCGATCGCGGCCGTCGACTCGGCGGTGAGCGGGTGGCCGAGGACGGTGACCAGGGACCGGCCGAGGCCGCGCGGGCGGTTGTCGCCCCGGCCCGAGATGATCTCGGCCTGGAGCTTCAGGGACTCCGCCCAACTGTGGACGGTGGCCCGCAGGTCGCCTTCGAGGCCGGGCTGCGGTGCGGTGACGAGGGCGCACAGCACTATCCGGCCACGGGTCACGACCTGCTCGATGTCGATGACGTCGACGGAGTATGCGGCGAGGGTGTCGAAGAGCCCGGCGGTGATTCCCGGACGGTCCTTGCCGAAGATCTTGACGAGGAGCGTGGGGAGGTCGGCGGGGGCGTGGGCACCTGCCGGTGGCGCGGGCGTACGGGACTCCGCCGGCGCGGGCGCGCCGGAGCCTGCCAGCACGGGCGCGCCGGGGATCTTGGGGGGCGTCGAGGCACTCATGGTGATCCCCACGGTAGCTGGCCCCACGCCCCACCCGACGCGGGTGTCCGGCCCTCGGACGCCCGGCCCACCGGCCTCTCGACCGCCTGTCGCCCGGGGTCCGCCGGGTAGTGGGGGCTTGTTCACCCGGGGCGCGGGGGCTCGCCGCAGGGTTCTGCTCGCGTACGGCGGGCCCTCAGTCCTCGCGCCGCCGCGGCGGCTTTCGCCGAGGTGGCGGTGGGGGCGGCGGGGGTGGAGGGGGCGGTGGCGGCGGCCAGTCCGCCTCGCCTCGGCGTCCGCGCCGTGACCCGTCACCCGGCGGCGGCACCGTCGGCCCAGCAACCGTGGGCGCCCCGCTCACCCGGGGCGGCGCCACCGGCCCGGGCGGACCGTACTCAGGCGCCCCTCCACCGCCCCCCGACCACCGCTCGTCGCGCTCCTCCTCCGCTCGACGGGGGCCGCCCGCACCGGAGCCGTGCCTGCCGCTTGCGGGTCCGGGTGCGTGCGCGTCGTCCCCGTGCCTGCCGCTTGCGGGTCCGGGCGCGTATCCGCCGTCCCGGGACCCACCGCTCGCGGGTCCGGGTGCGTGTCCGCCGTCGCGGGACCCACTGCCCGCGGGCCCGGGCCCGGGCCCGGGCGCGTGCGCGTCGCTCCCATGCCTGCCGCTCGCGGGTCCGGGTGCGTGTCCGCCGTCGCGGGACCCACTGCCCGCGGGCCCGGGCGCGTGCGCGTCGCTCCCATGCCTGCCGCTCGCGGGTCCGGGTGCGTGTCCGCCGTCCCGGGACCCACCGCTCGCGGGCCCGGGTGCGTATCCGCCGTCGCGGGACCCACTGCTCGCGGGTCCGGGTGCGTGCGCGTCGTTCCCGTACCTGCCGCTCGCGGGTCCGGGTCCGGGTGCGTGTCCGCCGTCCCGGGACCTGTCGCCCGCGGGTCCGGGTGCGTGCCTGCCGTCCCGGGACCCACCGCCCGCGGGTCCGGGTGCGTGTCCGCCGTCGCGGGACCCACTGCCCGCGGGCCCGGGCGCGTGCCCACCGTCCCCGGACCTGCCCCCCGCGGAGTCGGCCCCGTGCCCAGCGCCCCCGTACCCCCCGCCCCCGGAAACACCGTCCACAGGTCCCTCCCCCCGATCCCGCCAGCCCCGCGACACCTGTGGCGCCTGGAGATACGGATTCGTCTCCGCCCGCGGCGGCCGGTAAGGCGTGCTCTGCCGGTACGGCCCGGACGCGGGCCCCGAGGGCCGCGCCCCCGACTCAGGGGACAGCCCAGGCGCAGAAGGCACCCCCGGCCCAGGGGATGACACCCCCGGAACCAGATCCTCCGCAGCCCCGCCGAGCCCCAGCGCCAGCGGCGATGCGCGACCCCCCGCCGCCCCCGTGGCCCGGGCGAGGACGGCCCCCGCGGCCCCGGCGGCAAGACCCCACCCGGCCCCCAGAAGCACCGCCATGCCGACGCGGCCGCGCAGTTCGAGCCCCGCCCCGAACGCGTCGAAGCCGAGTACCGAAAGGGAGGCGTCCGCGGAGACCCCGGTCAGCCAGGTCATCAGGGGCAGGGCGACCGCCGTCACGAGGCCGAGCCACAGCGCGCAGCGGGCGGCGAAACCGGCGGCGCCCGCGTCCCGTACCAACGGGCTGCGCACGGCCGTGAGCACTCCGGCGAACAGCATCATCAGAAGCGCGGCCACCGCGAGCAGCCAGACCCTGCCGTCGAGCTCCGCGAGCCGGTCAAGGGTCAGTGGCTTGTTCGTGTCGCCGCGCAGCAGATCGTCCACCGGGTCGGGCAGGAAGCGGGTGAGCGCGCCGGACGCCTCCCCGTCGTAGGGGACGAAGAGGCCGACGGGGAGCCCGAGGAACACCCCGTTGGGAGCGCCGAGCAGCGCACCGCCCGCGATCCGCTTCGGGTGGGCATCACCGATCATCGCGTACACCGCCGCGGTGATCCCGGCGAGCACGGCCATCAGGACCACCGTCACCAGGGCGGACGCGGCGGGCCGCACGAGGCGGTGCACGGCGCCGAAGCCGGGCGGCAGCGGGGTGTGGCGGGAGGCGAGCAGCGCGACGATCAGTACGACGGTGACCCAGACGGCGCCACCGAGCAGCGTGGCACCCGTGTCGACGGTGAAGCCGACGGCGGCCTCCGCCTCCGCGAGATCGCCGAGCCGGTCGGGCAGCAGCCCGCCGATGTCCCCGATGCCGCCGATGTCCTTGAGCCCGTCGGGAATCCGGTCGGCGATTCCGTCGGGAAGATTGTCCAGACCTTTGTCGACGCCTTTGTCGATTCCCTTGTCGATACCGAGCTGTTCGCCGTCGATCGTGATGACATCGTGTCCCGCCCACGCGAGGCCACCGAGCATGCCGAGGAAAAGGATGATCACCGTGCCCACGCGGGCACAGAGTTCGGCGGGTGAGATCACAACTCCCGCGCCGCGCAGGGAACGCAAGAAGAAGAGAGCGAGTAACACCGCCCCCACCAGACTCACGCCGAGCGGGGTCACATCGATGGCGGTGGTCGCCTCCGCGCCCTCAAGACCGAAGGCCGACACATCACCGGAAGGGCTGATCGAACCGCCGACGCCCAGGGCCACCGCCGCCGCGGTCATCGGCCCGAGCGAGCCCGCCGCGTCCGCGCCGAGCAGGTGCAGCCCCAGCGCCGCGGTGCCCGCCATTCCGATGAGTGCCCAACTGACCGCGGCGATCGCGGAGAGCAGGACGTCCCCCCAGGGGACGCCTCGGCGCACGTCCTTGTACCGGCCGGTCTCCATCGGACCCCCCGAGCTCGCAGCGCGTCGCCCTCCTCGTGCGGACGCACCGGTCACGCCGGACACGGCAGAGATGGCGAACAGAACAGAACGTCGCATCGCTGACATGAGAGACATGCACTTTATGTACGCGATCCGTACTCGCTGAGAGCCCTTACTACTTTCCGGGGTGGTATCCACCCCGTCAACGGGGCAGTCATAGTGGCCCGTACGCAGTCTTCACAAGGCTCGACTTTCGGTCAGAGGCCTCCGCCTGAAATAGTTCCTCCCGATGTTCGACATCCCTAGACTCCCCATGATGGGGCAACTCGGGGGACAACTCAGTGGGGCATGGAGTGCCGGAACTCGTACTGGAATTGAATGGCAGGACCTGGACGCTGGATTCGTCCAGGGCGTACACCCTTGGGCGTGATCCACAGGGTGACATCGCGCTCGACGACGCCAGGGTCTCCTGGCGACACGCGACGATCAGTTGGGGCGGGCGCAGTTGGGTCATCGAGGACCACGGCTCCACCAACGGCACCTTCGTGCAGGGGCAGCGGATCCATCAGATGGAGATCGGCCCCGGGTCGGCCGTCCATCTGGGCAACGCGACCGACGGCCCGCAGCTCGTCCTCTCCGGCGGCGCTCACGGCGCCGCCGCCGCTGCCATGTCCGCGCCGGGCGCGCAGCAGCAGGCACAGCAGCAGGCACAGCACGCGCCGCCGCAGCAGGGCCCCGGCCAGGCCGGCGCCGGGCAGCAGGAAGCGCCAGGCTGGGCCGCTCAGGCCCCGCAGCCGCACCAGCCGCAGCACCAAGCACCGCAGCACCAGGCGCCGCACTACCAGGCGCCCGGGCAGCAGATGCAACAGCAGCAGCCGCAGCAGGGCTGGCCGCAGCAGGGGCAGGTCCCGCAGCAGGGCCACGGTCAGGTTCCGCAGCAGGGCCCGGGCGCGGGCGTGGGAACCGGCGGCGCGGCGGGGGCCCCGCCGGTCTACGGCGACCGCAGCCCGACGACGTACCACCAGTTCGCGCTTGGCCGAAAGATGCGCATCGGCCGCGCCCTGGAGAACGAGCTGGTGGTCTCCGACCTCCAGGTCTCGCGGCTGCACGCGGAGTTCACGGCGTCGCCCGACGGCCGCTTCGAGCTGAGCGACCTCGGCTCGCACAACGGTACGTACGTCAACGGCATGCCGATCGCGAAGTCGTCCACGGTCCTCATCGGCCCGAACGACATCGTCGGCGTCGGCCACTCGACGTTCCGCCTCGTCGGCGACCGACTGGAGGAGTTCGTCGACACCGGTGACATCTCCTTCTCCGCGCGCCATCTCACCGTCACCGTCGACGGCGGCAAGCAGATCCTGAAGGACGTCTCCTTCGGTGTCCCGGAGAAGTCGCTGATCGCGGTCATCGGCCCCTCGGGCTCAGGAAAGTCGACCCTGCTCAAGGCGCTCACCGGCTACCGGCCCGCCAACCAGGGCGACGTCCTCTACGACAACCGGAACCTGTACAAGCAGTTCGCCGAGCTGCGTCAGCGCATCGGTCTGGTCCCGCAGGACGACATCCTGCACAAGGAGCTGACCGTCAACAAGGCGCTCAAGTACGCGGCCAAGCTGCGCTTCCCCGCCGACACCAGCGAGCAGGAGCGCCAGCAGCGCATAGGCGAAGTCCTGCGCGAGCTGAAGCTGGACATCCACAAGGACAAGAAGGTCACGTCCCTGTCCGGCGGTCAGCGCAAGCGCGTGTCGGTGGCCCTGGAACTGCTCACCAAGCCGTCGCTGATCTTCCTGGACGAGCCCACGTCGGGCCTCGACCCGGGCATGGACCGTGACGTCATGCAGCTCCTGCGCGGCCTCGCCGACGACGGCCGCACGGTCCTCGTCGTCACACACTCCGTGGCCGAGCTCGCCATCTGCGACAAGCTGCTCGTGATGGCGCCGGGCGGCTCGGTGGCGTACTTCGGCCCGCCCGAGGAGGCCCTGAACTTCTTCGGCTACAGCACCTGGGCCGACGTCTTCTCCGCCTTCGAGAACTACCGCGACTACGACTGGGCGGGCCGCTGGAAGGGCTCACAGCACTACCAGATGTACGCCGCGGACATCGACGCAGTCGCCGCGCAGTCCGTACATATGCCGCCGCCGCGCGCGATCAGCCCGCCCAAGCCGCAGGGCTGGGGCTCGCAGTTGATCACCCTGATCCGCCGCTATGTGTCCGTGATCGCCTCCGACAAGGGCTTCATGGCGCTGATGCTGATCCTGCCCGCGGTGCTCGGCGCGGTGAGCCTGCTCATCGACCCGGACAAGGGCCTGCTGCCGGTCGTGAACCCCAGGACCGGCAAGATCGTCCCGAACGGCACAGCCACGACGGTGCTCCTGATCCTCGCGGTCGGCGCCTGCTTCGCGGGCGCCGCCAACTCGGTCCGCGAGCTGATCAAGGAACGGGTGATCTACGAACGGGAACGCGCGACCGGCCTGTCCCGTTCCGCGTACCTGATGTCCAAGGTCATCGTCCTCGGCGCCATCACCGTGCTGCAGGGCGCCCTGGTCGGCGCCATCGGCTTCTCCACCCGTGAGATCCCGGAGAAGGGCCTGATCCTCGGCGGCGGGGTGCTCCTTGAGCTCTCCCTGCCGATCATGGCCCTCGGCTTCACCTCGATGATGTTCGGCTTGATCATCTCGGCCCTGGTGAAGACCGCTGAGAAGACGATGCCGCTCCTCGTGATGTTCGCGATCATCCAGGTCGTCTTCACCGGCTGTCTGTTCATCCTGCACGGCACGGTCGGCGTCAACCAGTTCTCGTTCCTGATGCCCTCACGCTGGGCCGTCGCCGCCGCCGGCGCGACCCTGGACTTCAACAGGATCAGCCCGAACCCGGACGACCCGGGCGCCACCGACCCGCTCTGGGACCACGAGGTCATGTCCTGGGCCATGGACATGGGCGCCCTGCTCGCCCTCGGCGCCCTGTGCGGCTTCCTCGTGGCCCGCTTCCTGCGCCGCCACGAGCCGGAGGTCATGCGCAAGTAGCGACGTGCCGCCCGTACGCGAAGACGTACGGATACGCGAAGGCGTACGGGCGGCACGAAAAAGGGCGGCACCCCGCGCGGGGTGCCGCCCTTCGGCGTCTGCGAGCCTCGGAAGAGGTCCAGGTCGTCCGGCTCAGTAGGCGCTGTTGACGTTGTCGATGGAGCCGTAGCGGTCGGCGGCGTAGTTGGCCGCGGCCGTGATGTTGGCGACCGGGTCGTAGATGTTCGTCGAGGTGCCCTCGACGTGGTACGCGCTGAACGTCGGCTGGATCACCTGGAGCAGGCCGATCGACGGAGTGCCGTTGATGGCGTTGATGTCCCAGCCGTTCTTGGCGTTCGGATTGCCCGTGGACTCACGCATGATGTTGCGGTGCAGACCGTCGTACGAGCCGGGGATGCCCTTGGACTTCATGATGTCGAGGGACTGGCGGATCCAGCCGTCGAGGTTGTTGGCGTAGACGGGCTTGCGGGCGGCGGCACGGCTGGCCGTCTCCTTGGCCTTGCGCTCGTCCTCGGCCTTCTTCTTCGCGGCGGCCTCGGCGGCGGCCTTCTTGTCGGCGGCGGCCTTCGCGGCGGCGTCCTTGGCCTGCTTGCTGGCGTTGGCCTGCTGCTTGCTGACGCTCGCCTGCACGGTCTGGGCGTGGGCGGGCGTCGTCCAGGCCGCCGAGTGGGTGCCGAGGGCCTCGGCCTGAGCTTCGGAGTTGCCCGGCACGATCGAGAAGGCGAGGGCGGCGGCACCCAGAGTGGCGACACCGGCGATCGAGAACTTCTGGGCCTTGGTCAGGGTGGAGCGACTATGACCAGAGGGGACGTGCTTGGACATGCGGGATGGACCTCTTCGTATCGGGGAGGCCGCTCTGCGCCGACGGGGGACGGACTGCTACCGGCGAAACGCCGCGGTGCGAGGACCGCGGCGCCGAGCGACGGATGCAATTCTTAGCGGGCGCAAAATTGTGTGGCAAAGGCGTGACGTACGATCCCGCTTAGTGGATCAGGGGGCGGGCCCCGAGCCCGCACCCCCGCCCCTGTCCCACCCCCATGGGACCTTCACCTCCACTAGGCGGCTTCGTACGTGATGTGCGTCCTATGCGCGGGCTCACATCGGCGGCGTAACAACCTCACCAACAGTTGCTGACGCAATGCTCTCGGTGAGCAAACTCATCCGGAGGGATGAGGTCCGCTTCTGTGGGTGTCCTGCCAGGGGCGGAGAGCGGCTTCCCGACCCCTCCTACCCGCGAGCACGCGCGCGTGCCCGCGTGCTGCCTCCTCGCGGGCGCGCGCGTGCGGGGACCCATGGGCCTAGGGCCGGGGTCCTAGAGATCGGCCGCCACAGGACGGATACGCGCTGTCACAGCCCGCCGGTACGGTTGGGCCATGAAAGACGGACCCCGATCGGGGCTGTACGCGGTCAGCTCCGCCCTGCTCGCCATGAGCAGCCAGCTCGAGGTGCGCGACGTCCTCAAGACGATCGTCGCCTCCGCCCGCGAGCTGCTCGACGCGGAGTACGCGGCGCTCGGCGTCCCCGACGACCACGGCGGCTTCGCCCAGTTCGTCGTCGACGGCGTCAGCGACGAGCAGTGGAAGGCCATCGGGCCGCTGCCCCGCCAGCACGGCATCCTCGCCGCGATGCTGCGCAAGGCCGAGCCCGAGCGCCTCGCCGACGTCCGCGAGGACCCCCGCTTCGAGGGCTGGCCCGCCGCCCACCCGGACATGTCCGACTTCCTCGGCCTGCCGATCCGGCACGGCGACGAGACCCTCGGCGCCCTCTTCCTCGCCAACAAGCGGTGCGCCAAACCGGCCGGCGGCTGCGGCTTCGACGAGGACGACGAGGAACTCCTGTCGATCCTCGCCCAGCACGCCGCCATCGCCCTGACCAACGCCCGCCTCTATGAGCGCAGCCGTGAACTCACCATCGCCGAGGAGCGCTCCCGCCTCGCCCACGAGCTGCACGACGCCGTCAGCCAGAAGCTCTTCTCGCTGCGCCTGACCGCACAGGCGGCGGCCGCCCTGGTGGACCGCGACCCGACGCGCGCCAAGGGCGAGCTCCAGCAGGTCGCGGCGCTCGCCGCGGAGGCCGCGGACGAGCTGCGGGCCGCCGTCGTGGAGCTGCGTCCCGCCGCCCTCGACGAGGACGGCCTGGTCGCGACCCTGCGCACCCACGTCCAGGTCCTCGACCGCGCCCACTCCGCCACGGTCACGTTCGACAGCAGCGGAGTGCGCGCCCTGCCCGCCGCCCAGGAGGAGGCGATGCTGCGCGTCGCCCAGGAGGCCCTGCACAACGCCCTGCGGCACGCGGAGGCGGAGAGCGTCGGCGTCGCCCTGCAGAAGCGCGGACCCGGCGCGGTCCTCCGCATCATCGACGACGGCAGGGGATTCGACCCGCGCACGGTGCGGCGCGCGGGACGGCACTTGGGTCTGGTCTCCATGCGGGACCGGGCGGGCGGGGTCGGCGGACGGCTGACCGTGGAGTCGGAGCCCGGCAAGGGCACGACGATCGAGATGGAGGTCCCTGGTGGCTGACGCCGTGGTCAATTCGAAGGCAGCGATCCGGGTGCTTCTGGTGGACGACCATCAGGTGGTCCGGCGCGGTCTGCGTACGTTCCTGGAGGTCCAGGAGGACATCGAGGTCGTCGGCGAGGCCGCGGACGGCGCCGAGGGCGTCGCGGCCGCCGAGGAGCTGAAGCCCGACGTCGTCCTGATGGACGTCAAGATGCCGGGTATGGACGGCGTCGAGGCCCTGCGCAAGCTGCGCGAGCTGGCCAACCCCGCGCGCGTGCTGATCGTCACCAGCTTCACCGAGCAGCGCACGGTGGTCCCCGCCCTGCGCGCGGGCGCGGCGGGCTATGTGTACAAGGACGTGGACCCCGACGCCCTCGCCGGCGCCATCCGCTCCGTGCACGCCGGACACGTACTGCTCCAGCCCGAGGTGGCGGGCGCGCTGCTGTCCCAGGAAGAGACCCACACCCCGCAGGGGAGAGGCAGCTCCCTCACCGAACGGGAGCGCGAGGTGCTCGGCCTGATAGCGGACGGCCGCTCCAACCGCGAGATCGCCCGCGCCCTCGTGCTCTCCGAGAAGACCGTCAAGACCCATGTGTCGAACATCCTCATGAAGCTCGACCTCGCCGACCGCACCCAGGCGGCCCTGTGGGCCGTGCGGCACGGCGTGGCCGGCTGATCCCCGCAGGCCACGGCGCGGTCCTGCCGGCCAGTCCGGACCGTCGCGTTCCGGGCTGAGATTCATACCGTCGTGTGGATGTCCCCTGTTCGGCGCAACCCGGCGGGGGCTCAGCCGTTCTCCAGTGCGTGCTGCGGCGGCTGGCCGCAGCTTCTGCTCAGGAGGATGCACGAAGTGAAGAACCTGAAGAAGGCCGCTGCCGTCACGATGGTGGCCGGTGGTCTGGTGGCGGCCGGTGCCGGTATCGCGACGGCGCACGGCGGCGCGGACGCCCACGGAGCGGCGAAGAACTCCCCCGGCATCGTCTCCGGCAACCTCGTCCAGGCCCCGGTCCACGTCCCGGTGAACGCCTGCGGCAACACCATCACCGTGGTCGGCGCCCTGAACCCGGCGTTCGGGAACGTCTGCGAGAACTTCTGATCGCAGCACCCGCGCACCCGCGCACCCGCGCATCCGGCCGCATCCGCGCGATCCGGCGACAGCCCCGGACCCCCTGCATCCGGCACCCCCCGCCGAAACGCCGGAGCGCCGGAGCGTAGCGAGCGCCGAAGCGTCGCACACGTCCTGACCCCACAGCCGGGGTCACCGCGTCATCAGTGAGGAACACTCCCCCATGAACATCGCCAAGAAGGCCGCCCTGGCCGTCACCGTCGCCGGTATCGCGGCGGGCGCCTCCGCCGGTGTCGCCTCCGCCGCCTCCGGCGCCGAGGCCAACGGCGTGGCCACCAAGTCCCCGGGCGTCGGCTCCGGCAACCTCGTCCAGGCCCCGGTCCACGTCCCGGTGAACGCCACCGGCAACAGCGTGAACGTGATCGGCGTCCTGAACCCGACCTTCGCCAACGCGACGGTCAACCGGTGACACGCCGCCCCCTCGGGTAGCCGCACGCCACCCCTCGGGGCAGAGGGCCCCGCGAACCACCAGGTCCGCGGGGCCCTCTGGCACACCCACCCAGGCACAACCAGGGCCCCGAGCACCGCACACCCCAGGGCCCCGAGCACCGCACACCCAGGGCCCGAGGCCCCGGGCGCCCCCTACCTCCCGCCGCCCCGCTCCCGCTCCTCCACATAAGCGTTGTACGCGGCCACCTGCGCCCGCCGCGCAACCCGCTCCACCGGCCGCAGCGCCTGCGCCCGCGCCCCCATCTGCGACGCGCTCACGGCCCCGCCGTGCCCGTTCTCGTACGCCACCGAAATCAGCAGACCGACCCGCTGCGCCAGCTCCAACACCCGCACCGCGCGCGGCGGATACCCCGGCGCGAGCAGCTCGCGTCCCGGCTCCGACCGTGCCCGGTACGCGTCGATCGCGGCCTGTGCGACCGGGCCCGACGCCGCCACGTCGAGCCGCGCGAGTACCTCGGTGGCCTCCCGCAGCGCGTCCGCGAGCTCGCGCTCCGCCTCGCCGAGCGAGGGCACGTCCGCGGGCGGCGCCGCCCGCACCGGCAGGCAGTGCCACACGACCTCCACATGGACGTCCGCCGCCTCCGCCGCACCCTCGGGCCCCGCCTCCGTCACCTCCGGCACGAGCCCGTACGGCGCACCCGACGCGACCACGGCCTCCTCGGCCTCCAGGGCGCGCTCGTTGAAGGCGGGCGGCCCGCTCAGACCGAGCGGATGCCCCGGCGCGGGCAGCGCCACCCGAAGCCCCGTCGCACCGAGCGACCGCAGCCGACCGAGCGCCAGCGAGAGTCCGACCGGCGCGGACTCGCCCGGCAGCCCCTCGACCCGGTGCACCGCGTCGTCGCCCACGATCGCGTGCACCGCGTCATCGGGAGAAACAAGTCCGGCCAAAAGGGCGTTTCCCCAAGCGGCCAAGCGTCCTGAACGTGGTTCCGAGAGCATGCACACAGCCTAAGGACCGGGCTCGGCACGGGAACGGCCGACCGGTGGCGTAGGTTTTATCCGGGGGCCGCGTCCACAGACGCGGACACGCGAGCGACAGCCGAGAAGAGCAATGGGAGACAACGCGCTCATGAGCGATGTACTGGAGCTTCAGGACGTATCCGTGGTCCGGGAGGGCCGGGCTCTGGTGGACCAGGTCTCCTGGTCGGTGAAGGAAGGGGAGCGCTGGGTCATCCTCGGCCCGAACGGCGCCGGCAAGACCACCCTCCTCAACGTCGCGTCCAGCTACCTCTTCCCGAGCAAGGGCACCGCCACCATCCTCGGCGAGCAGCTCGGCAAGGTCGACGTCTTCGAGCTGCGCCCGCGCATCGGCATGGCCGGCATCGCCATGGCCGACAAGCTCCCCAAGCGCCAGACCGTCCTGCAGACGGTCCTCACGGCCGCGTACGGCATGACGGCCGGCTGGCACGAGGACTACGAGGACATCGACGAGCAGCGTGCCCGCGCCTTCCTCGACCGCCTCGGCATGAGCGACTACCTGGACCGCAGGTTCGGCACCCTCTCCGAGGGCGAGCGCAAGCGCACCCTGATCGCCCGCGCCCTGATGACCGACCCCGAGCTGCTGCTCCTCGACGAGCCCGCCGCAGGCCTCGACCTCGGCGGCCGCGAGGACCTCGTACGCCGTCTCGGCCGGCTCGCGCGCGACCCCATCGCCCCCTCGATGATCATGGTCACGCACCACGTCGAGGAGATCGCCCCCGGCTTCACCCACGTCCTGATGATCCGTCAGGGCAAGGTGCTCGCCGCAGGGCCGCTGGAGCTGGAGCTCACCTCGCGCAACCTCTCCCTCTGCTTCGGCCTGCCGCTGGTCGTCGAGCAGCGCGGCGACCGCTGGTCGGCGCAGGGCCTCCCGCTCGGCTGATCGCATACGCCCTGTCGGTCACGGGACCCGCGCGCCTACCATGACCGTGTGGACATCGACGCATGGGTGTGGTGGCTGATCGGCGCGGCCGCCCTCGGAATCCCGCTGGTAGTGACCGCGATGCCGGAGTTCGGCATGCTCGCCGTCGGCGCGGTCGCCGCCGCCGTGACCGCAGGACTCGGCGGTGGCGTGGTCCTGCAGGCGGTGGTCTTCGCCGTGGTGTCGGTCGCGCTCATCGCGGTCGTACGCCCGATCGCCGCCAGGCACCGCTCCCAGCGGCCCGAACTCGTCAGCGGGGTCGAGGCGTTGAAGGGCAGATCCGCCGTCGTCCTGGAGCGGGTCGACTCCTCCGGGGGGCGCATCAAGCTGGCGGGCGAGATCTGGTCGGCGCGGCCGCTCGACAACGAGCAGAGCTATGAGCCCGGCCAGGAGGTGGACGTCGTCGAGATCGACGGAGCGACAGCCGTGGTCATCTGAGTGTCCGTCCGCATCCGGGCGCCCGGCCGACGCCAACTGGCCGCGCCCGGCCGGGAAGTGACGGCATGTGACGGCAGGGTGATCCCGAACGACCCACGGGCCGCGCACTGTTCTGACAGACTCGACCGGCGGGCTGGAAGATCTTCCGGAACACCGCAACCATCCGGGAACACGAAGCATGAAGGGTACGGGGAACCACGATGGAACCAATCATCATCGTCCTGATCATTCTGGTGGTGCTGGTCTTCATCGCCCTGATCAAGACGATCCAGGTCATTCCACAGGCCAGCGCCGCCATCGTGGAGCGCTTCGGCCGCTACACACGCACCCTGAACGCGGGCCTGAACATCGTCGTCCCGTTCATCGACTCCATCCGCAACCGCATCGACCTGCGTGAACAGGTCGTGCCCTTCCCGCCCCAGCCGGTGATCACCCAGGACAACCTGGTCGTGAACATCGACACCGTCATCTACTACCAGGTCACCGACGCCCGCGCCGCGACGTACGAGGTCGCCAGCTACATCCAGGCGATCGAGCAGCTCACCGTCACCACCCTGCGCAACATCATCGGTGGCATGGACCTGGAGCGGACCCTGACCTCCCGCGAGGAGATCAACGCGGCTCTGCGCGGCGTCCTCGACGAGGCCACAGGCAAGTGGGGCATCCGCGTCAACCGCGTCGAGCTCAAGGCGATCGAGCCGCCCACCTCCATCCAGGACTCGATGGAGAAGCAGATGCGCGCCGACCGTGACAAGCGCGCCGCGATCCTCCAGGCCGAGGGTGTCCGCCAGTCCGAGATCCTGCGCGCCGAGGGCGAGAAGCAGTCCGCGATCCTGCGCGCCGAAGGTGAGGCCAAGGCCGCGGCCCTGCGCGCCGAGGGCGAGGCCCAGGCGATCCGTACGGTCTTCGAGTCCATCCACGCGGGCGACCCGGACCAGAAACTCCTCTCCTACCAGTACCTCCAGATGCTCCCGAAGATCGCCGAGGGCGACGCCAACAAGCTCTGGATCGTGCCCAGCGAGATCGGCGACGCCCTCAAGGGCCTCGGCGGTGCGCTCGGCAACTTCGGCCCGCTCTCCGGCGGCGGTTCTTCCGGGGGTGGCGGCGCGGCCGCCGTGAAGAGCCCGAGCGGTGTGGAGCGCCGCGAACAGCCGCCCATCGACTGACTCGCGTACTACCCGTACTCACGTACTCGCGTACGGGTACGACGTCGGGGGCGCCCTCTTCCGAAGAGGGCGCCCCCGACGTCGTACGCGCACTTACGCGGCGGGCTGTGCCAGCCAGTCCGGCAGGGCCTCGAAGTCCTCGCGGCCGAGCGCCAGCAGCATCGCGTCCGCGGGCGTCGGCTCGAACGGCTGGCGCAGCAGCGGCATCTGCGCCTGCTCCGGCGTACGGTCCGCCTTGCGGTGGTTGTCGAGGGCGCACGACGCCACCGTGTTCAGCCAGGAGTCCGCACCGCCCTGGGAGCGCGGCACCACGTGGTCCACGGTCGTCGCCCTTCTGCCGCAGTACGCGCACCGGTGCTGGTCACGCACCAGGACACCGCGCCGCGACCAGGGAGCGCGTCTTCGGAAAGGCACCCGTACATAACGGCACAACCTGATCACCCGGGGCACCGGAAGCTCGACGGCGGCGGCGCGCACGCGCAGCGCGGGGTGGGCCTGCTCGACAACGGCCTTGTCCTGCAGAACCAGCACGACGGCGCGGTTCAGCGTCACCGTCGACAGAGGTTCGAAGCTCGCGTTCAGCACCAGCGTGTCCCGCATCTCGCCCACCCTCCCGTGCGCACCGGCCCACCCCCTGGCGGGCTTGGATCAACTCTGGCCGGGCACGCCGGGTTGGACAACGCAATAAAAGATGCCCGCCTCTGATCACTTCCAAGACCAGAGGCGGGCAAACGTTGCATGAACCCTGAGCTGTCGGGAATTCCCCGGGGGCGCACGCCGGGCTTGCGCCGGAGCTCGCGCTAGCTGTCGGCGGCCGCGGCGTACTCCGCGAGGACCTGGGCCCGCGCCAGCGTGTGGAACCGCAGGTTGAAGCCGACGACGGCGGGCGAGGCGTCCGAGTCAGGGCCGAGCTTCTCCTGGTCGACCGCGTACACCGTGAACACATAGCGGTGCGCCGGGTCGCCGGGCGGCGGGGCGGCGCCACCGAAGTCCTTGGTGCCGTAGTCGTTGCGCACCTGCACGGCGCCCTCGGGGAGCCCCTCGAACTTGCCGCTGCCCGCGCCCGTCGGCAGTTCGGTCACCGACGCCGGGATGTCGAACACGGACCAGTGCCAGAACCCGCTCCCGGTGGGGGCGTCGGGGTCGAAGCAGGTCACGGCGAAGCTCTTCGTCTCCGGCGGGAAACCCTCCCACCGCAGGTGCGGCGAGGTGTTCCCGTCCGCGTACACCTGGGCGTCCTTCAGTACCGCACCCGGTTCGAAGTCCGCGCTGCGGACCGTGAACGACGGCACGGCCGGGTGGAAGTCATGGGGCAGCGGCGGCCTCTTGACCTCGGTCACGTAGGCACCTCCTGATCGGTTCCAGTGGGGCGATGGCGGCGTTCGCGCGCCGCTGTCGTCGAGTGTCGTCGAGCCTAGAACCAGTTGCGCTTGGACCCGACGTGGGACAGCCACTCGTTCAGGTACGCCGCCCAGTCGGTGCCCTGGAAGTCGCTCAGGCCGACCTTGAAGGTCTTGTACGAGTCGCTGCCCTCGCTGAACAGGCCCGGCTTCTTGTCCATCTCCAGGACGACGTCCATCTCCCGGTCGTCCGCGACGAAGCTCAGCTCGACCTGGTTCAGGCCGCGGTACTGCTCCGGCGGGAAGAACTCGATCTCCTGGTAGAACGGCAGCTTCTGCCGGGTGCCACGGATGTGGCCGCGCTCCATGTCGGCGCTCTTGAAGCGGAAGCCCAGTTGTCCGAAGGCGTCCAGGATCGCCTGCTGCGCCGGCAGCGGGTGTACGTTCACCGGGTCCAGGTCACCGGAGTCCACGGCGCGGGCGATCTCCAGTTCCGTCGTCACCCCGATGTTCATGCCGTGAAGCTGACGTCCGGCGAAGTGGGTGACGGGCGTCTCCCAGGGGATGTCGAGACCGAACGGCACCGCGTGCACCGCGCCCGCCTTCAGCTCGAAGGCACCGCCGAGCCGCTGCTTGGTGAACTCGATGTCCTGCTTGGTCTCCTGGTCGTGGCCCTCGACCTCGACGCGCGCCTGCAGACCGACGGACAGCGCCTCGATGCGCTGGTCGACGCTGCCGCCCTGGATGCGCACCTCGCCCTGGACGACACCGCCCGGTACGACGTTGGCCTCGGTGAGCACCGTCTCCACGGAGGCCCCGCCGGCACCCAGACTCGCCAGCAGCTTCTTGAACCCCATGACTCTCCTCCCCAGGCCCAGCCTGTGGCTTGACTCGATCGATCGATCGTCGACCTTCGACAACGTACGAACGCGATCGGGCCGCGCGCGGTTCCACGCCCGTGCCCGCGCCCACACCCTCGCGGCGGTGTGGCCGGCAGGCCAGCCTCCACGCCAAACCCGTACACGTTCGGTGCACTACGCTCGTAAGGCATGATCGTGGCCCCTGACCGTACGCCCCTGCCCCGCGACTTCTTCGACCGCCCCGTACTCGAGGTCGCACCCGAACTGCTCGGCCGTGTCCTTGTGCGCAGCACACCGGACGGCCCGATCGAGCTGCGCCTCACGGAGGTCGAGGCGTACGCGGGGGAGGCGGACCCCGGGTCCCATGCCTATCGCGGCCGTACGGCGCGCAACAGCGTGATGTTCGGCCCGCCCGGGCACGCGTACGTCTACTTCACCTACGGCATGTGGCACTGCCTGAACGTGGTGTGCGGTCCGGAGGGGACGGCAGGCGGGGTCCTGCTGCGGGCGGGGGAGATCATCGAGGGTGCCGAGCTGGCCCGCGAGCGGCGACTCTCGGCCCGCAACGACAAGGAACTGGCCAAAGGCCCCGCCCGCCTCGCCACGGCCCTCGACGTGGACCGGGACCTCGACGGCGCCGACCTCTGCGCGGGCCCCGACGCCCCCCTCACTCTCCTCAGTGGCATACCCACTCCCGCCGAGCAGGTCAGCAACGGCCCGCGCACCGGAGTGGGCGGTGAGGGGAGCGTCCACCCCTGGCGTTTCTGGACGGCCAACGACCCTACGGTGAGCCCCTATCGGGCGCATGTGCCGCGGCGCCGCCGAACTTGACGCGGCCTTGCTGGAGCCGTAACGTGGCCCGAGCCGCTTGACCCGGGTACGGCGTTCAGCCTGCAGCCGGAAGCGGCCAACCACTACCTACGACTTCCCCCAGCGGGGTCCTGTTTCGCATGCCTGCATGTCGAAATTCGAATCCGCGGAACTCGATTATGAGTTGCCAGGGAAATCCGCTAACGTAGTGACCACGCCGAAGGGCAGCCGAAAGGCAGTCAATAAGGCAAGGCCCTCCAACGGCCACCGGAAATGAAATCCGAACCGGGAACGGAACGGAAAACGGATCTGGTAGAGTTGGAAACGCAAGAACAAAAGAAACACCGAAGGGAAGCGCCCGGAGGAAA
>NZ_JOAP01000051.1 GCF_000720475.1 Streptomyces aureocirculatus | reverse complement strand
GCCCAGCAGGGCCGCCACCAGGTCCGCCGTGCGCGGCAGCACCACGGCCACCACGCTCTCCGGACCCACCCCACGCCCGACGAGCTCGACCGCGAGCCGCTCCGCCCGGGCATCCAGCTCCGCGTACGTGAACCGCTGTTCCCCGCACACCACGGCCACCGCGCCCGGAGCCTCCGCCACCCGCCGCGCGAACAGCTCACCCACGGTCCCCCCGACGCCCGGTGACATCGGTGCCGTCGGCGCAGTCGCGTCGACGCCGCCCCGCAGCACCAACTCCCGCTCACCCGGTCCCAGCACGTCCACCGCGCCGACCACGGCGTGCGGGTCCCGCGCCACGGCCTTGACGAAGGCGATGAGCGTGTCGGCGAACCGCCGCGTGTCGTCGGCGCTGTACAGCGTGCTGTTGGCGTCCACACGGACGTGCAGGTCGTCCCGTGCGCGGCCGTCGTAGTAGATGGCGCACTGCAGGTCGTCGATCGCACCCCACGGAGAGCCGGGCTGAAGGCGCGCCGTCGCACCGGCGAAGTCGAGCGGTGCGACGAAGGGGAGGATGTTGAGTGAGGTGCCGAAGGGGCCGGAGACCGAACCGGAATCGGCTGTCCCCGCTGCCGCACGTACGTCCGTGACCTGGAACGCCGAGTGCTCACGCACCTGCCCCAACTCCTCGGAGAGGGACCGCGCGAGGTCGGCGACCGGCATCGAGAGCGGTGCGTACACCCGTACGGGCAGGATGGTCGCCTGCGAGCAGTAGACGGACCGCGTGGCGTCCGTGCGGCCGAGCGCCGGAGCGGAGAACGTGAAGTCCTCGCGCCCGCCGAGGTGCCGGAAGAACACGGTGGACGCCGCGGTCAGGAAGGCGGGCAGCGACACCTTGACGGCCCTGGCCGCCTCGGACCACGCGTCGACGTCCTGCTTGGGCACGGCCACCGTGTGGTGCAGCACGGCCGGTCGTCCCGTGCCGCGCTCGCCCGGGATCCGCACGGCCTCGGGCGCGTCTTGGAGGTGGGTGCGCCAGAAGGCGGCGTCCTGCGTGAACTGCGGCGAGGCGCGGTGGCGCAGGTCCTCCTCGTAAATCAGCTCGGGGGTGCCCGGCGCCGCCTCGGGGACCGGGGTGCCGTGCAGGAGCGCCGTGTAGCACGCGGCCGTCCGCGGCGACAGGAGGCGGAGCACGGTGTAGCCGTCGGCGACGATGTGGTGGGCCGCGAGGACCAGCAGATGACGTGACGCGGAAAGCCGGACGACCCCCGCGCGGAACAGGAGGTCGTGCTCCAAGTCGTAGGGATGCCGCTCGATCACCTCGGCGCGGTCCCGTCCGGCCGCCTCGGGATCGTCGGCGGCGCTCACGTCGTGGAACTCGGGGCTCCACGCGTCGACGTCGTCCTCCCGGACCACCTGCCGCAACTCCTCCCCGTCCTGGCGGAAGTTGACCCGGGCCGCCGCGTACTCACGGAAGACCGTGCGCAAGGCCGTGCACAGCAGCTCCGCGTCCACCGGGCCCTCGATGAGCCACCTCGAAGCCACCGCGTTGGGCACCTCGGGCGCGAGTTTCTGAGCCAGCCAGAGACTTTCCTGTGTTTGCGACACACCGATGGAACGCACGACGTTCAACTCCCTCGAACAACACGAACAACACGAACAGCACAAAGGACACAAACAGCACGAACAAGGACAGGCAGGAGCAGGGAAGAGACAAAAAAGAGGCCGGAGGGGCCCGGAGCAGCGGCGGCTGACGTCAGCGCAGTACGCCGGCCAGCCGCTCCATACCGGCGGCGATCTCGGTCGGCCGGTGTGCGGAGAAGGAAAGACGGAGGGTGGCCGGGTCGGCCGCCCCCGTGAAGAACGGGGCACCGGGGACATAGGCCACACCGGCGTCGACGGCGGCGGGCAGCAGGGCCGTGGCGTCGTACCCCTCGGGCAGTCGGACCCAGACGAACATCCCGCCGTCCGGGCGGCTCCAGGTGCTGCCGGGCGGCAGGACACGCGGCAGCGAGCCGAGCATGGCCTCGCACCGCTCCCGGTAGAGGGCCCGCGCGGACACCAGCCGCGCGTCCAGGTCGTGGGTCGTCAGATACCGTGCGGCAGCCGCCTGATCGACCGTGGAGGAGTGCAGGTCGAGGGCCTGCTTGGCCAGCACACAGGCACGGGACAGGGCCGCGGGTGCGCGCAGCCAGCCGAGGCGCAGCCCGGGGGCGAGGACCTTGGAGAGGCTCCCCAGGAGCACCGTGCGGTCCGCGGCCTCGGGGCGTGCCGCGATCGGGCGCACCGGTGCGCCGCGGAACCGCAGTTCGCCGTACGGATCGTCCTCGGCGATCCAGAAGCCGTGCCGGGCGGCGAGGCGGGCCACGGCGTGGCGGCGCTCCGCGGGGAGGGTGTGCCCGGTGGGGTTCTGGAAGGTGGGTACCAGATAGAGCAGCCGGGGGCGTTCCCTGGCGACGACGTCCGCCAGCGCGTCGACGACGATGCCGTGGTCGTCGGTCGGTACGGGGACGACGCGCGCGCCCGCGTAGCCGAAGCACTGGAGGGCGGCCAGGTAGGTGGGGTTCTCCACCGCCACGACGGCACCGGGGTCGAGGATCGTGGTCGCCAGGAGGGACAGGGCCTGCTGCGCTCCCGTGGTGATCACCAGGTCGTCCGCGCCGCTCGGCAGCCCCTGCCGGGACAGACGCCCGGCGACGGCATCGCGGAGGTCGGGGTCGCCCTGTGTGGTCGCGTACTGGAGTGCGCGGTGCGGGGACGCGCTGAGCACCTGGTCGAACGCCGCTCGTATGCCGTCGACGTCGAGGAGTTCCGACGCGGGGAGCCCACCCGCGAAGGAGATCACCTCGGGGCGGCCGGTCAGCGCGAGCGCTTCGCGGATCACCGAACTGCCCGCCGAGACGGATCTGGCGGCGAGGCCGGGAGGAGGAGTGCGCTGGTACATGGGCAGGACGGTCTCCGGTGTCAGGGGGTGCGGTGGTGGTCGAGCAGGGTGAGGACCGTGTCCATGAACCGGCCGGTGGTCCCGTGGCCCCCGATGTCGGGGGTGGCCGTCGGGCCGTCGGCGGCTTCGCGCACACAGGTGCGAAGGAGTTCCGCGGGGGTGCCGTGCCCGAAGTGGTCGAGCATCAGGGCCAGGCACATCAGCGCGGCGTACGGGTTGGCCGTGCCCTTCCCCGCGATGTCGGGGGCGCTGCCGTGCACCGGTTCGAACAGCGCGAAGTGCGTCTCCGGGCACACGCTCGCGCTGGCCGCGAGCCCCAGACCGCCCATCAGGGCGGCGCCGATGTCGCTGATGATGTCGCCGAAGAGGTTCGACGCCAGGACGCCTTCGTACGGCGTCGGGTCGCGGACCAGGTGGTAGCAGAAGGCGTCCACGTACTCCTCGGAGCCGGTCAGCTCGGGGAACGCCGCGAGCTCCCGCCGGAACACGTCCTGCCACAGTCGGCCCGTGTTCGGCACCGCGTTGGACTTGTGCACCAGCGTCACCTTGCGCCGCCCGTCGTCGCGGAGCCTGCGCAGGCAGTACCGGACGAAGTCCTCGACCGCCGCGCGTGTGTGCACGCACTCGTCGATCGCCACGGTGACCGCGCCGGACCGGGTGACCGAACCGCCGACCCCGGCGTAGAGGCCCTGGGTGTTCTCGCGGTAGATGTCGATGACGCCGCTCTTCAAGGCCACGGGGCGGTGGTTCACATAGAGGTCGAGCCCCCGGCGCAGGCCGAGCAGGATCTCGCGGCCGTGGGCCATGTCAGGGATCCGCGGGTCTCCGAGGGCGCCGAGGAGGACGGCGTCGTAGTCGCGGGGGAGGCGCTCGACGGCGCCGTGGGGGAGACCCACACCGGTGGCGAGCCAGGTGTCGGCTCCCCAGTCGAGGACGTCGTACGAGATGTCCAGCCCGAAGGCCTCACCGAGGGCCGTCAGCGCCGGGAGCGCCGCGGGGACGACCTCCTTGCCGATGCCGTCGCCGGGAATCACCGCCAGCCTCATGCCCGTACCCCCGTCCCGAACATGTCCTCCACCGAGCTGAGGCGTCCCGCGATCGCCGTGGCCGCGACGATGTAGGGGGAGGCCAGATACACCTGACCCGGCCCCGAGCGGCCCGGGAAGTTGCGGTTCTGCGCGCTGACCGTGACCTCGTCGGGGCGCTCGGACACACCGGGTCCCGCGTTGATGCACGCGCCGCAGGAGGGGGGCAGGACCTGCACCCCGACCTCCTCGAAGAGGGCGATGTAGCCCCGCTCGACGGCGTACCGCATGACGTTCTCGCTGCCGACCTGGATGTACGCCTGGACGTCCGCGGGCACCTTCGCGCCGCGGGCGCGCGCGAGCTCGAAGACGTCGGCGTACATGTCCATGTCGTAGGCCTTGCCGCCGGTGCAGGACCCGCCGTAGACCTTGTCGACCTTGACCTCCTCGCGGACCGACGCGAGGGGGACGGCGTTGCGCGGGTCGCCGGGGAGCGCCACCATCGGTTCGACGTCGGCCGGTGTGATGTCCACGACCGAGGCGTACGTGGCGTCCGCGTCCGATGTGGGGACCTCCGGGGGCGCGGAAGCGGAGGCACGGGCGTCCCGCGGGTGTGCGGCCAGGTAGGCGTACGTCACGTCGTCGGGCTCGAACAGGGCGGTCATGCCGCCCGCCTCGACGGCCATGTTGCAGAGGGTGGCGCGCTCGTCGATGTTCAGGCCCGCGCATCCCGGGCCGGTGAAGAGCAGGACCTTGCCGAGGGTCTGGCTGCCCTCGATCCGCGGGTGTGCGAGCAGGGCCAGCATGAGGTCCTTGGCGCTCACGCCGGGGCGAAGGCCGCCGAGGAGGTTGATCCTGATGACCGCGGGGACCTTCACGAGGATCTCGCGGTTGTACCAGGAGTTCGCGATGTCGGTCGCGCCCACCCCGAAGGCGAGTGCGCCGACGGCACCGGCCGTGCAGGTGTGGCTGTCCGTGCCGACGATGACGTCGCCGGGCCCGGCGACGTGTTCGAGGATGTGGTTGTGGCAGATGGCGCGGCTGCCCCCGGAGTCCGAAGGACCGATGAAGTGACCCCCGGCGAGTTCGGCGAACTCCTGCTGCCGGCGGCCGAGGTCGTCGACGCGCGCGATGAGTTCAGGGCCGCCCTCGCGGCGCTTGAGCACCTGGTCCGCCAGCGACAGATGGTCCTGGAAGAAGTAGCACGACTCGGGGTCGGCGAGCCGCGCCTGCGGGCCGAACTGCCGACCGAACATGCCGGCCGCCATGGGCGTCACGTACTCGTGCGAGAACCTGACGTCCGTCTCCACGAAGTAGGACTCGCCGATGCGCACGCTGTCGTCGCCCGGCGGGCGGTTCCGGGGTGAGAGCCGACTCTGGATGATCTTCTCGACCACGTTCAGTGGTCTGCGCCCGCTGAACGCGGGGCGGATCGCGGACTGTTCGCCGTCGTGGTGTGCGCGGTGTGCGCGGTGTTCGCGGTTGAAGCCGAACAGGCCGCCGCAGTCGATGATGGCGCGCTCGATCTCGTTGGCGCCGCGCGTGAACGCCTCCAGGGGCAGCTCCTCGCCGTCGAGCAGTGCGGCGAGCACATCGAAGTCGTCGCACGTGACGATGCCGACATTGCGGCAGTTCTGCTGGTAGATCCGCTCGAAGGAGCGGGCGAACACGAGCTGGACCCCCGAGTACTTCTCGGCGTACACCGCGTGCTCGCGGGAGGACCCGCACCCCTTCGCCGCACCGCTGACGACGATCTGCGGCGCGAACCGCTTCACGGCACCCTCGCCGAACGTCCGGTCGCGCAGGCCGAGGTAGGCGTAGTCGCCGAGTTTCTCGTCGTACCAGTAACAGCACCAGCCGGGGATGATCTCGTCGGTCGATATGTTGTCGCGCAGGGGCTCACGCAGCAGTTCCGCCGCCGTGCGGGTACCGCTGCCGTCGAGCTGGGCGGCGAGCAGGTCCGGGTCCTCCGTGACGACCAGGACGTTGCCGCGCAGACTGATGGTGCGGTCGGGGCCGCCGCCCGTGAAATCATCCGGCCGTTGCAAGGATCTGTCCTATCTCGTCGTCCGTCAGCGGGCCGTTGCCGGCCTTCGCCTTTTCAAGAACCTTTTTGATGACATCGGGGTTGTCGGCGGCGTATCCGTGGACGGTCAGCCAGTATTTGACGTTGTTGCTGCCCGAGGAGGCGTCGATGAGGACTTCCTGTTCCCGGCCGAGCAATGCGGCGGGGACGCCCGCATAGACGCTGTCCTTGAGCAGAGTGTTTCCCTTTGTATGGGCTTTGAGGATCGCGGAGGCGTGTACGCCCGCACTGGTCTTGAACACATCGCGGCCGAGCGCGGGATAGTTCTGCGGAATGTCCACGCCGAGTACGGGCGCCGCATAGGAGCAGTAGGCGCGCAGGGCCTTGAGATCGTAGGAGTGGTGGCCGTCCAGGCTGCTGTTCACCATGAGTTGGTCCAGGGGAGCGTTTCCCGCGCGTTCACCGATTCCCAGGACGGTGCCGTGCACGCGCAGACAGCCCAGTGAAAGCGCGGTGAGGGAATTGGCGAGCGCGAGGCCGCGGTCGTTGTGCCCGTGCCATTCCAGTGCCATGGCGTGACCGCGTTCCGCGAAATAGCGCTGCGTCCACCGGATGAGGGCCTCGGTCCCGTTCGGCACGGCCGTCCCCACGGTGTCGCAGAGGGTGATCCTGCGGGTGCCCGTGTCGACGGCCACGTCGTAGACGGCGTCGAGCACCTCGGGGGTGCACCGGACCGTGTCTTCCAGGACCAGGACAAACTCAGCGCCCTCGCGCCGGCAGGTGGCCGCCGACCTGCGGATGGCGGACCGGACCCGTTCCATGTCCCAGTCCTCCACGTACTGCCGGATGGGACTCACCCCGATGAACGCGTACGCCTCGACGCCGATCCCCGCGGTCTGCCCGATCTCGCAGATGGCGTGGATGTCCGCCGGGTGTGTGCGGCCCGCGAAACCGGGTGTCAGCGGAAGGCGGTTCGCGACGATGTGCTCCGTGATCCGGGTGCACTCCTGGGCGGCGCTCACATCCGATCCCGGGAATCCCAGATCGGCGGACCGTATTCCGGAACGCACCATGTGATCCACGATCGCGAGCTTCTCCGCAAGGGCGGGATTCCGCACGTGCGGGGTCTGGAGTCCGTCGCGGAGCGTCTCGTCGAAAAGCGTTCCCGTACACGTCGGTTGGGGAGGCGCACCCTCCGTTCTGACGGTGTTCCAGTTGAACCACACCTCAGTTCCTGGCGCGGTGTTCGCTGAGGTCGATCCGCTCATGTGGACTCCGGACTGCTCGACATGGGGGCGCGTGAGTGCGTGCTGACGGTGCCGTTCACGACCGTGCGCGAGATGTGTGCGCAGGGCGCTTTCCAGGAGGCCCGCACGGCATGAAAGGAATGGCGTGAACTTACCCCAGGAGTTGCTGCACGGCAGCTTCCCTCTGACGTTTCTCACCAGCTCAGAAGGGTGCTTGGGGATTTTTCGTCCCGCTGACAAGACAGCGAAATCACGCCGCGCCGGGAGCGTTGGAACATTCTCATGCGGTCCGTTCCGCACGCCCGTGACATGCCTGCGACGCAGGTGGCGGGCGGATGTGACCGCCCGCCTTCCGTTCTCACCGTCGCCGGTGTCCGGGTACGCGTGGCTTACGCACGTTGCGGTCGTGGCGGGTGCGGGAGCGCGGCCTGCTGGAGCGGTGCCTGTGCCGGACAGCGTCCCGGCGGGCGGTCACGCGATCGTCAGCCGCAGCAGACCGGGACCGTCAAGGAGGCCGCGGCGAGGATCCGTCCGCCACTGTCGTCGACCGTGAACTGTCACACGCTGCTGAGTCTGCACCCGGAGATCGCGAAGCCCGGGCCGAAGCCGAGGAGCACTCCCCGGTGGCCCGGCTCGGTGTCGTCGAAGGAGCGACGCAGCACGTCGAGGACGGAGGCCCCGCCGAGGTTGCCGCACTGCTCCAGGCTGTCCCAGGAGTGCCGCAGCGGTCCCGTGCGCCCGCACTCGCCGCCGTCCGGGCCGAAGGCGCCCCACAGGACTTCTTCCGCGCTGTTGAGGATGGCGGGCCCGCCCGCGTGCACCACGCAGAAGTCGGGTGTGAACGGCGCGCCCGCCTCGCTCAGCCACGCGTGGAGGGCGGGGGCCGTGCGGCCGATGGCGCGGGTCGCCTCCCGGGTGGAGTCGAAGTGCAGCCCGTAGGAGTCGAGGCGCCCTTCGTAGACGGTGAGGCTGCCGGGCAGGGCGTACTGCCAGGTGTCGTCGATCCGGAACCGGGGCCCGCCGCCGTCGGCACCGTCGGCCTCGCGGCCGGAGACGACGCAGGCCGCGGCGCTGTCGCCGAAGAGGACCTTGTAGATCATGCTTTCGCGGCTGGTGTCGACCGGGTTGTAGGTCGCGGCGCTGAGGCACTCGGCGACGACGATGAGGACGCGGGCGCCCGGGTGAGCCGCGATGTGGTCATGGGCGAGGGCGAGCGCCTGCGCCCCGCCCGCGCACCCCTGCGAGCCCAGCGGTATGCGGGATATGTCCAAACGGAGCCCGTCCCGGCCGAGGGCCTGCACCAGGTCGATGTCGAGGCTCGGGGCGGTCCAGGATGTGGTGTGGCTGGTGATGACGCAGTCGATGTCCGCGAGTGCGAGCCCGGCGTTCTCCAGGGCTCGGGGCACCGCGCGCAGGGACAGTTCGAGCGCGTCGTCGTAGGCGGCGCGATTGCGCTCCTCGAACGACGCGTCACCGGCGACGGTGGCCGAATCCAGCGGTCTGGTGAAGTACCGCGTGAGCACGCCGGTGGACCGCGCCGTCCGCAGATAGGCGGCGAGCCGGGGCAGATCCGCGTGCTGACGGGCCATGTCCGCCGTGATGTCGTCCAAGGAGACGGCATGTCTGCCGAGTTCGACGTGGGGTCTGGCGATCAACGCGGGGGACATGGGGTGGCGCTCCTTCGGCCGACGGGCAGAGGAGCAAATCTACGCCGACGCGGGGCACACACTTCGGCCACGGTGTGGATCTTCGAAGCGTAGATTGACTTCATGACAGAGGGGACGAAGACCGGACGAATACGCCGGTCCCACAGGAAGCAGCGGCGTGGGCGGCACGCCGCGCCCGGAGCGACGAGGGTGACGAAAAGGGGTGCGGCCGAGAGCGGGGCGGGCAAGGGGACAGGGCTGATGCGGTCGTCGCTGCTGATGGCGGCGGGCACCGTGGTGTCCCGCGCGACGGGCCTGATCAGACAGGTCCTGCAAGCGGCCGCGCTGGGCACAGGACTGCTCGCCACCACGTACACCCAGGCCAATACCGTGCCGACCAGCCTGTACTTCCTGTTCATCGGCGGCGCGCTGAACTCCGTCCTGGTGCCGCAGTTGGTCCGGGCCAGGACCGAGCACGCCGACGGCGGGCGCGCCTTCGAGCAGCGGCTCGTCACGCTGGTGCTGTGCGTCCTCGGCGTCGGGACGGCGCTCGCCGTGTGGGCCGCGCCGGGGATCGTCAGCCTGTACCAGAGCGATACGCCCGCCAATCACGAGGCGTTCGAGCTGACCGTGACGTTCGCCAGGTTCCTGCTCCCGCAGATCTTCTTCTACGGCCTGTTCAGCATCCTGGGGCAGGTCCTCAACGCGCGGAACCGCTTCGGCGCGATGATGTGGACCCCCGTCCTGAACAACGTCGTCCTGACCGCGGTGTTCGGCGCGTACGTGGCCCTGCTGACCGTCCCCGAGCGGGTGGAGGACATCACCCCCGCGCAGGTGACGCTCCTTGGCGTCGGCACCACCCTCGCCCTGGCGGTGCAGGCGCTCGCCCTGATCCCCTTCGTGCGGGCAGCGGGCTTCCGGTTCCGGCCCCGCTTCGACTGGCGGGGCACGGGCCTGCGCAAGAGCGTCGGCGCCGCCCGCTGGACCCTGCTGTTCGTCCTGGCCAACCTGATCGCCGGGACCGTGGTGACGCGCTACGCCTCGGCTGCCGACCAGGCCCTGCCCGAGGACGGCGTGGGCTTCACCGCCTACTCCAACGCGCAGACGATCTGGATGCTGCCCCAGGCCGTCATCACGGTCTCCCTGGTCACCGCACTGCTGCCGCGGATGAGTCGTGCCGTCGCCGAGAAGCGCCTGGACGATCTGCGTGCGGACCTGTCCCGCGCGCTGCGGATCAGCGGCGTCGTCATCGTGCCCGCCGCGTTCTTCTTCCTCGCCTTCGGGCCGCAGATCGCCCAACTCCTCTTCGCACACGGCGCGGCGGGACCCGACTCGGCCCGCCCGCTGGGATACATGCTCCAGGCGTTCGGCCTGGGCCTCATCCCGTTCTCCGCGCAGTACCTGCTGTTGCGCGGCTTCTACGCGTTCGAGGACACCCGCACCCCCTTCCGCCTCGCCGTGGGGATCGGTGCCGTCAACATCGCCCTCGTGGCAGCCTGCCACCAGTTCCTGCCCCCGCGCTGGGCCGTCACCGGCATGGCGGGGGCGTACTCCGTGTCGTACGCCGTCGGCCTGCTCCTCAGCGCGCTGCGGCTGCGGCGCCGTCTCGACGGGCGCCTCGACGGCAGGAGGCTGTGCCGTACGTACGGCAAGCTGTCCGTGTCCGCGGTGGCGGCCGGAGCCCTCGGCTGGCTCGTCGCCCACGTGTGCGCCGCCTCGTCGGCGGACCCGGCGTCGTGGGCCCCCGCGACGGCCCTGGCGGCGGGTGGCCTCACGATGGTGCTGACGTTCCTGCTCCTGGCGCGTGCCCTGCGGGTCAGCGAGCTGCCGAGGCTGCGCCTTACGGGCCTGACCTGAGACAACGCATCGCGGTCCACCCCGTAGCCTTGCCGCGTGACGATGAACAGGGCCGTAGACGTGAGTGTTGACGCAATGATCGAGGACCTCAGGGCGCTCGTCGAGGTCGAGTCGCCCTCGCGCGACATCGAGGCCCTGACGGCGTCGGCCCATGTCGTCGCCGCGATCGTCGGGAAACGTCTGGGCGGGCAGGCGGTGCTGATCGACAGCGAGGCCGGGCCGCACGTCCACTGGTCGGGCGGCGGCGAGCCGAAGGTGCTGATCCTCGGCCACCACGACACGGTGTTCCCGCTCGGCACCCTGCGACGCCGTCCGTTCCGGGCCGAGGACGGGTACGCCACGGGCCCCGGGGTGTTCGACATGCTCGGTGGCCTGGTGCAGGCAGTGCACGGGCTCGCGTCGCTCGACGACCTGTCCGGCGTCGAGCTGCTCGTGACCGCAGACGAAGAGGTGGGCTCCCCCTGCTCGCGTGCCCTCATCGAGGAACGGGCCCGTGCCTGCGGTGCCGTCCTGGTGGTGGAGGGCGCCGCCGACGGCGGCGCCCTGAAGACGGGCCGCAAGGGCTGCGGCACGTTCCGGGTCGCCATCCGCGGCCGGGCCTCGCACGCGGGCCTCGAACCCGCCGCCGGTGTGAACGCCCTGATCGAGGCCGCGCACCAGGTGCTCGACATCGCGAGCCTCAGCCGCCCCGCCATCGGCACGACGGTGACCCCGACCGTCGCGTCGGCGGGCACGGTGGCCAACACCGTACCGGCGGAGGCGACCGTCCTCGTCGACGTGCGGGTGGAGTCCGTCGACGAGAAGAAGCGCGTGGAGTCCGCGTTCGCCGTCCTCGAACCGCATCTCGCCGGAGCCGACCTCACCGTGCACGGAGGCGTCGGGCGGCCACCGATGCCCGAGTCGGCGTCGGTCGAACTGTTCGCCGTGGCGCAGGCGTTGCTCCCCGGCATCGAGGGCAAGGCGGTCGGCGGCGGCAGCGACGGCAACTTCACGGCCGCCATCGGCGTGCCCACCCTGGACGGTCTCGGCGCCGTCGGCGGTGGCGCCCACGCCGACCACGAGTACGTGGTGATCGACGCCATGGCCGAGCGGGCGCACCTGATCGCCGGTCTCGTCCACGCCCGTCAGCACGCCTGAGGAATCGGGCTTCGGGCGGGGGCGTCCGAAGCCGTCCCCGCCCTTTGGACAATCGGACTAGTTGCACATGCTGCAACAAACCCTGTTTTGAACGGTAGTTCGGACAGTTTTCTCAATGCAGCTATTGCGCCACACCTGTCTCATGGGGCAATCTCATGATCGATCATCGTTCGATGCAACTTCAACTTCCTGTGTGCGCAAACCCGTTGGGGGAGTGTGTCCGTGAGAAAGACAAACAAGGCAAACGAGTCGGACGTGGCGAAGCAGGACAGACAGGTGGGCCGTAGATCCCTCCTCACCGGCGCCGCAGCGGTCGCCGGCGGGGCGGCCCTGTCCACCGCGCTGCCCACGACAGCCGAAGCCGCGCCGCGCTCGGGCGCCGCGGCTGTGGCCGCGACCACCGTCGCCGACGCGGGGACCACCGTCGCCACGACCGACTACATCACCGTCGTCCCGAACGACTCACGCTTCCCCGACCTGGTGCGCGGCATCAACCAGCGCTGGGTCGCGAGCCCCGACTACGTCCGTCTGGTCACGACCACCGCGCAGGCGGTACGGGCCGTGCAGGAGGCCGTCTCCGCCGGCAAGAGGCTCACCGTGCGCAGCGGCGGCCACTGCTACGAGGACTTCGTCTTCAACAAGGACGTCCAGGTCGTCATCGACATGTCCGGGATGACGCAGGTCTACTACGACAGCGGCAGGAACGCCTTCGCGGTCGAGGGCGGCGCCTCCAACCTCCAGGTCTACGAGACCCTCTACAAGCTGTACGGCGTCACGCTCCCGGCCGGGTCCTGCGCGTCCGTCGGTGTCGGCGGCCACATATCGGGCGGCGGCTACGGCCTGCTGTCCCGCCTCCAGGGCCTGACCGTCGACCACCTCTACGGCGTCGAGGTCGTCACGGTCGACAAGAACGGCACCGCCAAGGCGGTCGTCGCCACCCGCGACTCCAGCGACGCCGCTCTGAAGGACCTCTGGTGGGCCCACACCGGCGGCGGTGGCGGCAACTTCGGCCTGATCACCCGCTACTGGCTGCGCTCTCCCGGCGCCACCGGCACCGACCCGTCCAAGCTGCTTCCCAAGCCGCCGTCCGAGGTCTTCGTGCACGCCACGTCCTTCCCCTGGAAGGACATGACCGAGGCGTCCTTCACCCGGCTCCTGCAGAACTGGGGCGCCTGGCACGAGAAGAACAGCGCCCCGGACTCCAAGTACAACTCCCTGTTCGGCCTGCTGAAGCTGAACCACAGCTCCAACGGCCAGATCGGTCTGCTCACGCAGATGGACGCCACGGTCCCCGGCGCCCAGGGCCTGCTCGACGACTACCTGGCCGCTGTCACCGCGGGCGTGGGCGTCACGCGTCAGGCGATGACGAACCGCATGGGCGAGCACGCCGCCATGCCGCAGTTCGCCGCCCCGCGCAAGCTCCCCTGGTACATCGCCACCGACTACCTCAGCGGCGGCAACCCCACGCTGTACGGCAAGTACAAGTCGGCCTACGCGCGCAAGGGCTTCTCCGCCACGCAGATCAAGGCGATGTACAAGCACCTGTCCCGGACCGACTACAGCAACGGCGACGCCCTGGTCCAGGTCGACTCCTACGGCGGCCGCATCAACGCGGCCAAGCCCGGCGACACCGCCGTGCCGCAGCGCGACTCGGTGCTCAAGCTCCAGTACCAGACCTACTGGACCGACCCGGCCGACGAGGCCCGCCACCTGGCGTGGATCCGGGACTTCTACCGGGACGTGTACGCGGAGACCGGCGGCGTCCCCGTACCGAACGAGATCAACGACGGCTGCTACGTCAACTACCCCGACAAGGACCTCGGCGACGCCGCCTGGAACACCTCGTCGGCGACGTGGAACAGCCTGTACTACAAGGACAACTACGCCCGCCTGCAGAAGACGAAGGCGGCCTGGGACCCGAAGAACATCTTCCGGCACGCACAGTCCGTCCGCCTGCCGTAACCCCGTACACCACCACGGCGCCGAACCCTCCGGACCGAACGGCTCGCCCGCCCGGTCCGGGGGGCACCGCGCGGTCGGCACACACATAGTCCGCTTTGCGGACAGTCTCTGTCCTTTGACGCGTGCATAGTGGGATCCATGACGAGTGACATGACCGCACGCGTCCTGCGGCTGCTGTCCCTGCTGCAGGCCCGGCGGGAGTGGGCGGGCGAGGAGCTGGCCGACCGGCTGCACGTGACCGCGCGCACCCTGCGCCGGGACATCGACCGGCTGCGGGACATGGGATATCCGGTGCACAGCGCCCGCGGCCACGGCGGCGGCTACCGCCTGGCCTCCGGCACGGCACTGCCGCCCCTCGTCCTCGACGACGACGAAGCCGTGGTCGTCGCCGTCGCCCTGCGCACCGCGGCCGGCGGGCTCACCGGCATGGAGGACTCCGCCCTCCAAGCCCTGGCCAAGCTCGAACAGGTCCTGCCCCGCCGACTGCGCGGGCAGGTCGCCGCCCTCCAGACCACCCTGAGCGGCATCTCCTGGGAGGACCGCGGACCGCGCGCCGACCCCGCGCTCCTCGCCACCCTGGCCGGTGCCTGCCGCGACCATGAGATCGTCACCTTCGACTACACCACCCGGGACGGCGCCGCCGCCCCACGCCGTGCCGAGCCCTGCCACCTGATCGCCTCCGGCGACCTGTGGTACCTGCTGGCCCACGACACCGCCCGGGACGACTGGCGCCTCTTCCGCCTCGACCGCATGGCCGACCCCGCCCCGACAGGCCGCCGCGTCCCGCCGCGCCCCGTACCCGGCGGCGACCCCGCGGCGTTCGTGGCCCGGCACCTCACCGCCGCGCCCACCCGCCACCGCGCGATCGCCACCGTCGACGCCCCCGCCGAACAGGTCCGCGCCCACACCCACGGCCTGGGCGCCCGCATCAAGGCCCTCGACGACCACACCTGCCGCGTCGACGCCTCCGCCGACGTCCTCACCCGCGTCGCGCAGACCCTGGCGGCACTGGACGCCGACTACACGCTCGACGCGGACCCCGCCGTCCGCGAGCACCTCCGCGCCACCGCCGACCGCGTTCTGCGCGCCATGGAATGACCGGCCGGCTGCCCGGCCCACTGCCCGTAGGTGCTTGCGCCGGACGAGGTACGTGTAGTGCGCTGACACCCATGAGGAAAACGAGAGTTGGTGTACTGACCGTCGCCCTCGCGGCCGGGTCGCTCCTTGCGGGCATGATGGGCCCGAACGCGGTGGCGGCCGGCCCCGACGCCGAGAACCGGCCGACCGGGTCGTCCGCCCTGAAGGGGATCGACCTGGACACAGTGACGATCCCCCAACTGCAAGCGCGCATGCACAAGGGGTCCCTGACGTCGTCGGCGCTGACCCGCGCCTACCTGCGGCGGATCGAGACCGTCGACCCGAAGATCAACGCGGTGCTGCACACCAGCCCGGCGGCGCTCCGCCAGGCCGCGGCCAGTGATGCCAGGCACCGGCGCGGCGAGGCACGCGGGCCGCTCGACGGCATCCCCGTACTGCTCAAGGACAACGTCGACACCCGGGACATGCCGACCACGGCCGGGTCCCTCGCCCTCGCAGGCGAGCCACCGGCCAAGGACGCCGTCCTGGTGACCCGGCTGAAGCGGGCGGGCGCGGTGATCCTGGGCAAGACCAATCTGTCCGAGTGGGCCAACTTCCGGGCGGCGAAGCCGACATCGGGCTGGTCGGCCGTGGGCGGGCAGACCAACAACCCGTTCGTGCTCGACCGCAACCCGTGCGGGTCGTCCTCCGGATCGGCCGCCGCGCTCGCCGCGTCCTTGTCCCAGGTGGCGATCGGCACCGAGACCGACGGATCCATCGTGTGCCCGGCCGGGATGAACGGGGTGGTCGGCCACAAGCCGAGCCTCGGCCTGGTGAGCGGGACCGGCGTGGTGCCGATCTCCGCCGAGCAGGACACCGCGGGGCCCATGGCCCGCAACGTGATCGACACCGCGCTCACCCTGTCCGTGATCGGCGGCGACAACTCCGGGCGACTCGGCGGCGACCGCTCCACGGGCCGCGGCGAGCGCCTCGCCCCCGGCGGGCCGCTCGACCCGCGGAACGTGCGGAAGGGCGGGCTGCGGGGCAAGCGGATAGGGCTGTGGCGGCTGCCGTCCCTCGGCCCCGACGTCGACGCCGTGATGACCCGTACGGCACAGAAGCTACGGGGCGCCGGTGCCGAGGTCGTCGAGGTGACGCCCCCGTACCAGGCGCGCCTCGCCGAACTTGAGTTCCCGGCGCTGCTCAGCGAGTTCCACCGGGACATCGACGCCTACCTCGGCACCCGCGAGGGCCCCCGCGACCTCGCCGCGCTGATCGAGTTCAACCGCACCCACCCGCAGGAGCAGACCTGCTTCGCCGGACAGGAACTGTTCGAACAGGCCCTGGCCGCACCGTCCACCACCGACCCCGAGTACCGCGCCATGCGCGCGGAGCTCGCCGACCTGTCGCGGCGCTCGATCGACGAGACGATGGCCGCCCACGACCTCGACGCCATCGCCTCGCCGGCGAACCCGCCCGCCTGGACGACCGACTGCGCGCGCGGTGACAACGACGTGATCCCGTCCTCGACCCCCGCGGCCGTCGCGGGCTACCCGTCCCTCTCGGTGCCCGCCGGGTCCGTGGGCGAACTCCCGGTCGGCGTCCTGCTGATGGCCGGTGACCACCAGGACGCCGCGCTCCTTTCGCTGGGAGCCGCGGTGGAGCGACAGCTCCACGCCTGGCGCGCACCCCGCTACCTGCCGTCGGTGAGCCCCGCAACGCCCTGACAGTCCGGCGCCGGACCCCTCAGAAGACGGCCGGACCCCTCAGAACACGGAGAGCCCGGTCAGCGTGGTGAAGCGGTCGAGGGCGGCGACGCCCGCCACCGAGTTGCCGCGCCGGTCGAGGCCCGGGCTCCAGACGCACACGGTGCAGCGGCCGGGGACGACCGCGATGATGCCGCCGCCCACGCCGCTCTTGCCGGGCAGGCCCACGCGGTGTGCGAAGTCCCCGGCCGCGTCGTAGGTGCCGCAGGTCAGCATGACCGCGTTGACCTGCTTGGCCCGGCTGCGGGTGAGCAGCGTCGAGCCGTCGGCCCGTATGCCGTGCCGGGCGAGGAATCCGGCGGCCAGTGCGAGGTCGGCGCAGGAGGCCTCGACCGAGCACTGGCGGAAGTACTCGTCGAGGAGGGCGGGCACGGGGGTGCCGATGTTGCCGTACGACGCCATGAAGTGGGCGAGGGCGGCATTGCGGTCGCCGTGCGCGGTCTCGGAGGCGGCGACCTTCTCGTCGAAGCTCAGCCCGTCGTTGCCGGACTCGGCGCGCAGGAAGGAGAGCAGCGTGCCGGACGCGTCGCCGGTCAGGGTCTGGAGACGGTCGGTGACGACGAGGGCGCCCGCGTTGATGAAGGGGTTGCGGGGGATGCCGTTCTCGTACTCCAACTGGACCAGGGAGTTGAAGGGGTTGCCCGACGGCTCACGGCCGACGTGCTCCCACAGCACGTCACCCTCCAGGGAGAGGTCGAGGGCGAGGGTGAAGACCTTGGTGATGGACTGCGAGGAGAAGGGGTGCTGCCAGTCGCCCACTCCGTAGACCGTGCCGTCGAGTTCGGCGACCGCCATGCCGAAGCGCCGGAGGTCGGCGCAGGCGAGCGCCGGGATGTAGTCGGCGGGGCTGCCGCGCCCCGGCAGGGCCTCGATCTCGGCGGCGATGCGGTCAAGGACCGGCTGGAGGGTCGACGGCACGGGAACTTGCTCCGTTTTCGTACAGCAATGCGGTGGGGTGTCCGCCATACCTTACGGCGGCGGACCGCCCGGGACGGGACCGCCCGTGCGTCGCGCCGGGGGAGCCGCGGCCGCGGGCCCTGCCAGGGGCATCCGCGGCCGTGGACTCTGCCCCTGCCGGGGGAGCCGGTGGCCTGACGATCACCGGCGTCGATCGGCCCGCCGCTCCGGTTCGCCGGGTGCCGCCCGGAGCATGCACCAGGTGCGGGGCCCGCCGTCGGGCAGTTCGATATCGGCGGTCACCACGAAGCCGAGGCGCTCGTAGAACGACACGTTCCGCTCGCTGGACGTCTCCAGGAACGCCGCGTGCCCCGCGCGGTCCGCCGCGTCGAGGCCGGGCGCGAGCACCGCCCGGCCGAGACCCTGTCCCTGTGCGTCGGGGGCGACGCCTATGGTCGCGAGGAACCACACGGGCTCGGTCGGCCGGTGCGGCCCCAGGGCCTGCTCGGCGGAGGCGAAGGCCGGTGCGCGCTCGCCCGCGAGCTCCGCGAGGCGCGGCCCCACCTCGGCGAAGCCCGGCCCGGGGTCCTGCTCCGGCGTCGTCCACACGGCCACGGCCCGCGCGTCGTCGGTGACCCACACGCGCCCGTACGGAAGGCCTATCCGGGTCAGGAACAGCTCCTGGAGCCGCCCCACGCGCTCGGCGTGCCCCTCCGCGGCCACCACGTGCCGGGTGAAGGGGTAGTCGGCGAAGGCCTGTGTGAGCGTCCGGACGGCGGCGGGCGAGTCCTGCTCCGTGGCGGGGCGGACGAGGGGTGTGGCTGCCATGTTCTCTCCCTGCCTGTGAGGTGCTGCGTACGCGTCGGACAACGGCACCGCCGTACGGTCCGGATGCGGCGTACGGTACGGACGCCCGAACCGTCGAAGTACGGTTCTGATGCCCGAACCGTCGAACGATCAAGGCGGTCGGCGCGTTCCCCCCGACGGAGCCGGGCGAACGGGCACGTGCGCGTGCTCGGCGCGACAGGCCGTGCGCGGTCGTGGACGGACGGCCTCCACTGACCGATGCTCACGCCCATGCCCAAGCCCATGCCTGCGCCCAGGCCCTCGCCCTCGTCGACCGACAGCACCACGCGCCGCAGTTGCTACGGCGTACTGGTCACCACCCTCACCGCCGCCTGCACGCTGGCGCTCACCACCACCCCGGGCACGACGACCGCGGCGGCCCGTGAAGCACCGTCGGAGACCGCCGCCGACCGCGCGCTCCGCGCCTTCCTCGACCACGGACCCAAGGCCGCTGTGCTGACCGCCGCCCACCGCGGCCAGTGGCGCAAGGCCCCCGAGAACAGCCTGCCCGCGATCGAGGCGGCGTTCGCCGACGGAGCCGAGATCGTCGAGGTCGACATCCAGCTCACCAAGGACGGCGTCCCCGTCCTGATGCACGACGAGACCTTGGAGCGCACCACCAACGGCACGGGACGCGTCGCTGACATCACCTACGCCGAGCTGCGGGCGCTGCGCCTGCGCGTGGGTCTCGGCGGCCGTCAGGCGGCGCTCACCGAGCATCATGTGCCCACGCTCGCCGACGCCATGAAGGCGGCCAGAACCCGCGGACTCGTCAACCTCGACCAGGCCTGGCGGGAACGGGAGGCCGTCATGGGCGTCCTGAAACAGACCGGTACCGTGCGCAACGGCCTGTTCAAGTCCCGGGCGGCCGTGCCCGAGGTACGGGCGTTCCGCACCCGCCACCCGGACGCGCTCTACATGCACCTCGTCGACGACGACAACGCCGGTTCGGTCAAGGAGTTCGGTGACGCCGCCCCGCCCGCTTTCGAGGTCGTCTTCGACGACGTCAAGGACGCGGTGGCCGACGCCGCCTTCCTGAAGGGAGTGCGGGGCACCGGCCGCGTATGGATCAACAGCATGCGCGACGAGTTCGCCGCCCGGCACACCGACGAAGCCTCCCTGATCGACCCCGCGCGCGGCTGGGGCAGGCTCATCGACACCTACCAGGCGACGGTCATCCAGACCGACAACGTCGAGGAGCTGAAGACGTACCTGGCCAAAGGCCCGGTGAACCAGGTGCCGCCCGGCGCGGTGCGGGTCCAGGGGGAGGCGTACGCACCCGGCGAGGAGGGGGTCGCCTACCACGACACCGATCCCGGGAACCGGGGCGACGGACCCGGCCGGCCCGGCGACGGGGTCGACATCTGTGACCACGACGGCGCGGTGGTGGTGTGCTGGATGCGCGGCACGGAGTGGCTGACGTACACCGTGGACGTGCCGCGGACCGGTGACTACACCCTCAGGGCCCGGGTGTCGTCGCCCTACTCACCGGCAGGGACCTACCGCGTCGCCTTCGACCGCGGCCCGGCGAGCGGCCCCGTCCGGGTGGTCAACACGACGGCGCACCACGCCTTCGCCCTCCAGGGCAGCGGTGTCACGCGCCGCCTGAACAGCGGCAGGCACACCCTGCGGCTGTCCCTTGACGACAAGGTGCCGCAGAACTGGAACCTGGACTACCTCCAGTGGGAGCCGGTGCGCCGCTGAGCCCCGCCGCGGACAGCGGACAGCGGGCGGCCCCGGTACCGGGAGGTACCGGGGCCGCCCGGGGGAACGGGACGTCAGTCCAGGTCCATCTCGCCGAAGGTCGGTGTGGAGTTGCCGATGGCGTGGACGGTGGCGTGGACGTTGGTGACGCGCTCGGGAGCGTCGTCGGCGGCGGCGGTACCGGCGGCGGCGACGGTGGCTGCGGCCGCCAGGACGGCGGCGGCGAAGGCGGTACGAATACGCATGGAATTGCTCTCCTGTGGGGAGGGAGGGAGCTGACGTTCTCCATTTGATAGGACTCGGCCGCCGACTGCGAGGAAGCGCAGTGGTGCGTCAGGGTGAAGGGGCGGAGCGGGCCGTAACCTACTCGAACCGGGAGGTGTCCCCGGCGCCCCGCCGGACGATCTCGACGTCGCCGCCGGAGAAGTCGATGACGGTGGTCGGCTCCGTGCCGCAGTCGCCGGAGTCGATGACCGCGTCCACCACGTGGTCGAGACGCTCCTTGATCTCCCAGCCCTGGGTCAGCGGGGCCTCCTCGCCGGGCAGCAGGAGGGTGCTGGAGAGCAGCGGCTCACCGAGCTCGGCGAGCAGGGCCTGGGCGATGGCGTGGTCGGGGATCCGGACCCCGACCGTCTTCTTCTTCTGGTGCAGGAGCTGGCGCGGCACCTCCTTCGTCGCCGGGAGGATGAACGTGTAGCTGCCCGGCGTCGCCGCCTTGATGGTGCGGAACACATCGTTGTCGAGGTACACGAACTGCCCCAACTGCGCGAAGGTCTGGCACACCAGGGTGAAGTGATGACGGTCGTCGAGGTTGCGGATCGAGCGGATCCGGCCGATGCCGTCGCGGTTGCCCAACTGGCAGCCGAGCGCGTAACAGGAGTCCGTCGGATACGCGATGAGCGCTCCGGATCGGATGCTGTCCGCCACCGTGCTGATGGTGCGTCGCTGCGGGTTCTCGGGGTGCACGTCGAAGTACTTCGCCATCCGGTGAGTTTAAGTCCTGTCCGAGGGGACGGCGTGGTGCGGCGCTCAGTCGCCACGCCGTACCCGGGCGGTGACGTAGCGGGTCTGCACCGCGAGCCATGCCGCCGTCGCCGCCCAGGCCATCGGGCGGGTGGCGGCGGTCAGTGCTTGGATGTGCTGGACCCCGGCGAGCTGCGCGGTCGCGGTGGCGTACATGCCCGCGGGGAAGACGACGCACCACAGGGCGGACTCGTACGCGAGCGGCACCCGGTGGCGCAGGTGTCGCCAGACCCCGGCGGCGAGCAGGGCCGGGATCAGGGCGGTGGCCCACACTCAGAGGGTGACGACCGTGCCGGCGAGCAGGGCGTGCAGCGGACCCGGCAGGACGTCCGCCGGGGCGAGGAGCCGGGCACCCGCAAGGATGCTGATGGCGGCGGCCCCCATGGTGACCCAGTAGACGGGCGTGAGCCGGGCGGGACCTGGCGGGTCGCGCAGCAGTCGGCGGACGATCACCGTGAGCGTGGCCGTATAGAGCAGTACGCCCGTACACCAGAGGGAAGTGCCGACGAGCGTGACGGTGTCGCCGGGGTGCAGTCCGGTGAGCGCGACGACGAGGGACTGGAGCCCGACGGCGAGCAGGAACCACGTGCCGTCCGCCTGCTCGGCCGCCTCACCCCGGCCGGTACGCAGGATCCGCAGGACGCACACGGCGAGCACCGGCCAGACGGCACCGGCGAGCCCCAGGAGCGCCCATCCCGCCCAGCGCGCCGGGCCCTGGGTCAGCCGGGCCGCCAGCACACCACTGGCGGCGACGAAGGTGAAGTGACCGAACACCCGCGCGGGGTCGCGGAGTTCCGACCTGAGGCGGTCGGGACAGTGGGCGACCTTGGTCACGGTGGCGGTGAGCAGGACGCAGTAGAGGGCACAGGCGACGCCGAAGAGGAGCTGCGAGACGCGGTGGGTGTCCGGGCGGGCCAGGGCGCGGGAGACGATGCCGGTGGCCATGACGGGGGCGAAGCAGGCCGGTGCCAGCTCCCGGCTCCACCGCGGGGGCACCGCGGGGCGCCGCTCCATGTGCCCGCGCTCCGTCACCACCCGCGGTTCCTGGTGCGCGTCACCGCCGCGCGACGGCGTCCGGCGGCGGCGCGTGCGGGCCCGGGGGCGGCGTCGGGTGCGAGCCGGGCCGTGGCGTCGGGGCGTGCCGGGCGCCGCGGGAGCGGTAGACGACGTAGGGCCGGGCCAGATAGCCGAGGGGCGCCGTGAAGGCGTGCACCAGGCGGCTGAAGGGCCACAGGGCGAACAGGGCCAGGCCGAGCAGCGCGTGGAGCTGGTGGACGAGCGGGGCGTCCGACATCGCGGACACGTCGGGGTCCAGGCCGAAGAGCGAGCGGAACCACACCGAGACGCCGACGCGGTAGTCATAGGGGTGGGGTCGCAGGGTGGTGGCCGTGGCGGCGAGCCCGGCCAGGATCACCGTGAGGAGGACGGGGTGGACGACGCGATCGCTGCGGCTGGTCGCCGCGCGGACGGCGGGCACCCGCAGCCGCCGGTAGACCAGGATCACGAGCCCCGCGAGGGTGGCGAGGCCCGCGGTGCCGCCCACCAGGAGCGCGTTGGCGTGGTACAGCCGCTCGTGGACGTGGGCGCGTTCGGTCCACGACTCGGGGACGGCCAGGCCGATGACGTGCCCGGCGACGACGAAGAGCAGCCCGAAGTGGAACAGCGGGCCGCCCACGCTCAGCAGCCGGTGTTCGTGCAACTGGCTGGAGCGGGTGGTGAACCCGAACCGGTCGTAGCGGTACCGCCAAGCGGTCCCGGTGACCAGGAGAGCGACGCAGAGATAGGGCAGCACGCCCCACAGGGCGGTGTGCAAGTGGTTCACCGTGCGGCCTCCGTGGGCTGTGGGGGGTGCGGGTGCGGAACGTGCGGGAGGGGCAGGTCGACGGGCCCGGGCGGGGCCTGCCCGGTGAACGGCAGCAGGCCGACGGTCTCCGTGGGCGGTCCGGTGCGTGCCAGGCGCAGTGCGGCGGCGCGGTCCGCGGGCGAGGCGCCCGGGAGGGTGTGGCAGACGGCTTCCAGGACGTGGACGTAGGGACTGCGGTGGTCGTCGAGGGCGAGGCGGAGGAGTTCGAGGCCCGCGCGGTGCTCCTGGAGCGCGCGCACCCCTGGCCCCGGGCAGCGGGCGGCGAACTCCAGTGCCAGGGGCAGGAAGTCGGGCAGTTCGTCGGCGGGCGGCCGCCAGCCGTGCGTGCGGTACAGGTCCTGCCAGGTCAGCAGGGACTGCCCGCGACGGCGGGTGTCGCCGTCCGTGTAGTAGGTCAGATGCAGGGTGCGGCGCCGGCTGCGGTCGAAAGTGACGATGTAGCGGGCCGACAGATCGAGGACAGGGACACCGGCGAGGGCGTCGCAGCAGCGCCGCAGCGACCGCTCCGCGGGCCCGGGCACCGCGGCCAGGCAGTCCGTGACGAGACGGATCCTGTCGGGCCACCGGTCGTCGGGGTGGATCAGCAGGAGCGAGGCGGCCTGATGGACGAGCGCGGCGGCCTCGTGGCCGCGCGCGGAAGTCGCGGGGGCGCGCGAGGAGGCGGTGGGGGTGCGGGAGGTGTTCACTCGGGCTTGTCCCCTCGGCGCGGGAAGAGACCGGCGGGACGGCCGCGCCCGTTCCAGCCGAGGAGGTTGACCCGGCCGCGCAGCGACGTCCCCGCGTGCTCCGGCTCGGGGCCGCCCGGCAGCACGGAGGGGCCGCCCGCGGGCGCGTCGACCAGCGGGGCGTGGAAGGTGTCCGCGCCGTACATACCGGGGCCGCCGTCGTGGTCGAGGCTGCAGCCGCCGTCGTCGGCGCCCGGCGTGGGGGCCGTGTAGCTGGTGGGGATGACGTAGCGCTCCTCGTACTTGGCCAGGGCGAGGAGGCGGTACATGGCCTCGATGCTCTCGGTGTCCATGCCCACGGCCGCGGCGATGGCCGGGTCCCGCTCCTCGCCGAGGTTCACCCGCCGCATGTGGCTGCGCATCGCGGCCAGGCGGCACAGGGAGGCCTCGACGGGCACGGGGTCGCCCGCCGTGAACAGCTCCGCCAGATACTCCACGGGGATGCGCAGGGAGTCGATGGCGGCGAAGAGCTTGGCGGGGTCCTCGCCGTCGTGTCCCGTCGCGGTGAGGGACTCGACGACCGGGGACAGCGGCGGGATGTACCAGACCATGGGCATCGTGCGGTACTCCGGATGCAGCGGGAGCGCCACGCGGTAGCGGGAGATCAGGGCGTGCACGGGGGAGCGGCGGGCGGCGGTGATCCAGTCGTGCGGGATGCCGGAGGCCTCGGCGGCGCGCGCCACTTCGGGGTCGTCCGGATCCAGGAAGCAGTCGAGCTGCGCCTCGTACAGGTCGTGTTCGCCGGGCGTGGCGGCGGCCGCGCCGACGCGGTCGGCGTCGTAAAGGATCACGCCGAGGTAGCGCAGCCTGCCCACGCAGGTCTCGGAGCACACGGTGGGCTCGCCCGCCTCGATGCGCGGATAGCAGAAGGTGCACTTCTCGGCCTTGCCGGAGGAGTGGTTGAAGTAGACCTTCTTGTACGGGCAGCCGGTGACGCACATGCGCCAGCCGCGGCAGCGGTCCTGGTCGACGAGGACGATGCCGTCCTCGATGCGCTTGTAGAGGGCGCCGGACGGGCACACGGCCACGCACGAGGGATTGAGGCAGTGTTCGCAGATCCGCGGCAGATAGAACATGAAGGCCTGCTCGTACTCCAGGCGCACATCGGCGTTCATCTTCCTGAGGACCGGGTCGGCGGCGAGGTGTTCGGGGCCGCCGCCCAGGTCGTCGTCCCAGTTCGGCCCCCAGGTGACCGCGGTGGGCCTGCCGTCGATCAGGGAGCGGGGCGGCGCGGTGGGCACGTCGTCGCCGAGGGGCGCGGAGATCAGGTTCTCGTAGTCGTACGTCCACGGCTCGTAGTAGTCGTCCAGAGAGGGCAGTTCGGGGTTGGCGAAGAGGCGGGCGAGGCGGCGCGCCCGGCCGCCGCTGCGGGGCACGAGCCGGCCGTGCTTGAGGGCCCAGCCGCCCTTCCAGCGGTCCTGGTCCTCGTAGGTGCGGGGGCAGCCCTGGCCGGGGCGGGTCTCGACGTTGTTGAACCAGGCGTACTCGGTGCCGGACCGGTTGGTCCAGGTCTGCTTGCAGGTGACCGAGCACGTGTGGCAGCCGATGCACTTGTCGAGGTTCATGACCATGGCGACCTGTGCCATGACACGCATCAGTACGTGACCTCCTGGGAGCGACGGCGGATGACGGTGACCGCGTCGCGCTGATTGCCGGTGGGGCCGTAGTAGTTCGGGGCGAAGGAGAGCTGGGCGTGGCCGCCGATCAGATGGGTGGGCTTGATGAGCAGCCGCGTGAGGGCGTTGTGGACGCCGCCGCGCCGCCCGGTGGTCTCGGACTTGGGTACGTTCACCAGGCGTTCCTGGACGTGGTACATGAACACCGTGCCGGTCGGCATCCGGTGCGAGACGATCGCGCGCGCCACCACGACGCCGTTGGCGTTGACCGCCTCGATCCAGTCGTTGTCGGCCACACCGATCGACGCGGCGTCGGCCACGCTGATCCAGATGACGGGCCCGCCGCGCGCCAGGGTCTGCATCAGCAGGTTCTCCTGGTACTCGGAGTGGATGGACCACTTCGAGTGCGGGGTCAGATAGCGCACCGTCACCGACTTCCCCTCGCCGCTCGCCTGCGGCTGTTCGCCGAGGACGGCCTGGTCGAGGGGCGGCCGGTAGACGGGCAGTTGCTCGCCGTACTCGGCGATCCAGGCGTGATCGAGGTAGAAGTGCTGGCGTCCGGTGAGGGTGTGCCAGGGCTTGCGGTGCTCGGTGTTGACGGTGAACGGGGCGTAGCGGCGGTCGGGGGCCTCCTTGCCGGACCATTCGAAGCTCGCCCCGACCTGCACGGGCCGCGCCTGGGTGTCGGAGAAGACGATGCGCCGCTCGGCGACCGAGGCGGCCAGTTCCCGTAACTCGGACGCGGGCCCGCAGCGTGTGGCGAGCTGCCGGAAACCCTCGGCGGCGACGCGCCCGTTCGTGGTGCCGGACAGGGCCAGGATCGCCTCGCACATCTTGACGTCCGTGTCCAGGAGCGGCCGCCCGGCCGCCGGGCCCCGCGAGACCGTGCCGCAGCGGGCCGCGAGCCAGCGGCTCTCCGGCTCGGCGCGTACGGTGATGCCCTTGGCCGTGAGGCCTGCGGTGTCCGGCAGCGGTCCGAGGGCGGCCATCTTGTCGGCGACCGCGGTGAAGTCCCGCTCCACCAGGTGGAACTGCGGGCCGGTGGCGTCGTCCGGCGGTGCCTCGCCCGGGGTGTCGTGCTGGAGGGCGGTGGCGACCAGGTCGTACGCCGTCTCCAGGCGTCCCTCGGCGAGGCGGCTGACCTCGGCGGCGAGGCCGTGGAAGATCTCGAAGTCGGTGCGGGCCTGCCACGGCGGCACGATCGCCGGTGAGAAGGCGTGGACGAAGGGGTGCATGTCGGTGCTGGACAGGTCGTGCTTCTCGTACCAGGTCGCCGCGGGCAGGACCAGGTCGGCGTACAGGGTGGTCGACGTCATCCGGAAGTCGAGGGCGAGCAGCAGGTCGAGCTTGCCGCGCGGGGCCTCCTCCCGCCAGGTCACGTCGCGGGGCCTGGCCTCCGGCGGTGCCTCGTCGGCGCTCGCGTTGTCGGTGGCGCCGAGGAGATGCCGCAGGAAGAACTCGTTGCCCTTGGCCGACGAGCCGATCAGGTTGGCCCGCCACACCGTGAGCACGCGTGGCCAGTTGGCGGGGTCGTCCGGGTCCTCGCACGCGTAGCCGAGGCGTCCGGCCGCGCGCTCGTCGGCGATCCAGCGCGCGGGGTCCACGCCCGCCTCACGCACCCGCCGCCCGAGGTCGAGGGGGTTGGCGGAGAACGTCGGGTACGACGGCATCCATCCCTTGCGGGCGGAGTGCGCCACCAGGTCCGCGGTGTGCAGGCCGCCGAGGCCGCCGGGCGCGGTCGGCGACGCGAGCAGGTCGGCGGTGAACTTCTCGTAGCGCCACTGGCCGGTGTGCAGGTACCAGTACGGCGTTCCCGGCATCTGCCGTGAGGGGCGCGCCCAGTCCGAGGCCGTCGCCAACTGCTGCCAGCCGGCGTACGGACGGACCTTCTCCTGCCCCACGTAGTGCGCCCAGCCGCCGCCGTTGACGCCCTGGCAGCCGGTGAGGAGCAGCAGCGAGAGGAACGAGCGGTAGATCGTGTCGGAGTGGAACCAGTGGTTGGTGCCGGCCCCCATCACGATCATGCAGCGGCCCCGGGTCTGCTCCGCGGTCCTCGCGAACTCGCGCGCGGCCCGCACCACCGCCCCGGCAGGGACGGACGTGATCGCCTCCTGCCACGCGGGCGTGCACGGGGTGGACGCGTCCTCGTACGAGACGGGCCACTGCCCCCCGAGGCCGGGGCGCGCCACCCCGTACTGGGTCAGCATCAGGTCGAACACCGTGGTCACCAGGCGTCCGCCCACGCGGCGCACGGGGACCGCGCGGCACACCGTGGCGCCCTCCTCGTCGAAGCGCGGCAGCGTCACCTCCGCCGACCGCGTCCCCGGCCTGCCGTACAGGCTCAGGAGCGGCACGGTCTGACCGAGGTCGAGGTTCCAGCGCCCCTCGCCCTCCTTGGACCAGCGGTCGCCGAGGGTGCCGCCCGGCACGACCACGCCGTCGGTGGCCTCGTCGTAGAGCACCGGCATCCACCGGCGCGTCCGCGCGGCGGCGTCCGGCGCCAGGTCCAGGTCCTCGGCGGTGACGAAGGCGCCGGGCGTGTGCGTGCCGTCGTCGCGCTCGTCCAGGGCGATGAGGAAGGGCAGATCGGTGAACTGGCGTACGTAGTCCTCGAAGTACGGCACCCTGCGCTCGACGAAGCACTCGCGCAGGATCACATGCCCCATCGCCATGGCGAGCGCCCCGTCGGTGCCGGGGTGCGGGTGCAGCCACTCGTCGGCGAACTTCGTGGCGTCGGCGTAGTCGGGGGAGACCACGACGACCTTCTGGCCGCGGTAGCGGGCCTCCGCCATCCAGTGCGCGTCCGGCGTGCGGGTGACGGGGACGTTCGAGCCCCACAGCATCAGATACGCCGCGTCCCACCAGTCGCCCGACTCCGGTACGTCGGTCTGGTCGCCGAACACCTGCGGCGAGGCGATCGGAAGGTCGGCGTACCAGTCGTAGAACGACAGCATCGGCGCGCCGATCAGCGCGTGGAAGCGGGCGCCCGCCGCGTGCGAGGCCATCGACATCGCGGGGATGGGCGAGAACCCGGCGATGCGGTCGGGCCCGTACTCCTGGAGGGTGTGCACATGCGCGGCCGCGGCGATCTCCAGGGCCTCGGCCCAGCCGATGCGCACCAGGCCGCCCTTGCCGCGCGCCGACTGGTAGCGGCGCCGCCGGTCGGGGTCTCCGGTGACCTCGGCCCACGCCGCCACCGGGTCACCACCATGGCGGTGCTTTGCTTCCCGAAACATTTCCACGAGGACGCCGCGGGCGTGTGGGTAGCGCACACGCGTGGGTGAATAGGTGTACCAGGAGAAGGAGGCGCCGCGTGGGCAGCCCCGTGGTTCGTAGTCGGGGCGGTCGGGTCCCGTGGAGGGGTAGTCGGTCGCCTGGGTCTCCCACGCGATCAGACCGTCCTTGACGTACACCTGCCACGAACACGAGCCCGTGCAGTTCACTCCGTGGGTCGAGCGCACCACCTTGTCGTGGGCCCAACGCTCCCTGTACGGCTGGTCGTTGACCGATTGATCGGCGCGGAGGACTGCTCTCCCCTCGGGCGTCGTCGGCGCCCGCCGCAGCAGCCGCCCGGCTTCCAGTAATCGTTCGGCGGCTCCTGCCGCGGCACGTTCCGCCCTCGCTCTGCCACGCCCCATGCACGGACTCCCCTCGGGGACGGGCACCGGACTGATCGCGTCCGGCGCGCCACACCACGACGGGGGACAGACTCCTCCCGAGGCGCTCGTGAAAGGAATCACTTTTTGGCCAGTTGGTTGTACTTAGAACCTTCTTTTCCCGCCCTTTGCACTCCTCACCCTTTGCGATGGCGGATTCCGGCCAAGTGTCATATGCGGGTGTTTGCGAGGCGTACACGCGGCACGGGCGCTCACAGCGACACTGCGTAGCCGATCAGTCCGACGGCGACGAGGACGACGAGCGCGAGGATGATGATCAGCGGGGCTTTGGCCCAGCCGGTCGTGGGGTTGTGGGACTCGTCGGGGCCCGCGCCCGAGATGCTGCCCTCCGCAGGTGGGGTCTCGCCCGGCGGTACGCCGCCGCCCGGGTCGAGGCCCGGTGTGCGGAGGGGGTCAGGGTCTGGATTTTTCCCATTTGTCTCACTCATGGCCGCCGAGTGCCCCGATCACGGTGATCGACACGCCGATCCCGCGATCGGTGCACGGCCAGGGGCGCCTGCGGCGGCCGGTACCGGCGCACCGGTCAGTCGACATACGATTCAAGCCCTCCGCGGCGCCGGACATCGAGAGTGGCGCAGTGGAACGACCCCCCGAACGGCGCATAGTGCAGCAGGTCGCAGGGGATCGGCTCGAACCCCCATCTTTCGAGCGCCCGCAGGGTGTCGGTGTGGTGCCGATCCGCGATCACCCGCTTCTCGTCGATCATCAGCAGATTCATGCTGAGCCACTTGCCGCACATCGACGTGAGCTTGAGGAGGCGCTCGTCGATCGGATCGGGCTCCGGGGCGAGCAGGACGTCCCAGGACTTGAGGACGTCCGGCAGTTGGTCCACGTCGATGTACTCCGGGTTGACGAGCACCTTGCCGGGGGCGAGCGGCATGAGCGTGGTGTCGATGTGCATGGGCGTGCGGCAGCGGCTCTCGATCTCGTGGATGCGATAGCCCGGGCCCAGATGGCGGCGCATCCACTCGATGCCCATGCCATTGGTGACATTGCTCCGCAGGACGAACAGGTCCCGGCCCGCGCGCACGAAGTCCGCCGCGTCGAACACCGGCTCGAACTCGGTCAGGAGGTAGCGCATGGGTTCGTCCGCCGCGGGTGTCCGGTAGTCCGGCCGGTACAAGGCCTCGGAGAGCTGCGGCTTGGGGGCGGCCGTCCAGCGTGCGCCGCGCCGGAAGTAGTCCTTGAGGAGCGTGCGGTAGGAGTGCGTCTCGAAGTACCGGCACGGCCAGGCCATCGGGGTCTCGATGATCTCGTCGCCGACCACCAGCAGGCTGTCGCGCGGACAGGCGTTGCAGAAGCCGCGAGAGGTCCACTCCGGCGTGCCGAAACGCTTCCTGCCGTCGACTGCGTCCGGCCGGGTGACCGTGACCCCCAGGGACTGAAGGAGCACGATGAACTGGTCGAGCTCGCGCTGTGCCCGCTCGACCAGCATCCGCGGGTAGGAGAACCCGGAGACCACCCCTTGCACCCTGCCCGCCCACCGCGGCACGTTGCAGGTCACGACCGGGTGGTCCGAAGGGAACGCCGCCCCGTCGAGCCGCCCGACGATGACCTCTTCGAGTGGGTCCCACTCGTTGTGCGAGTTGACCGGCGAGACGAGCGGGCCTGGAGCGGCCGCGGCCGTGGCCGCGTCGGTGCCCATGCCTGTGCGGATGCCGGTGCCGGTACCGGTGCCGGTGTGGACATGGGTGTGGGCATTGGCGTCGGGAGGCATGGCCGGTGATGGTGCTGTCATGACTGCGTTTCACCTCGCGTCTCAGGTGTGCCGGTGTTCCGCCGTTGCCACCAGGAATATCCCCACCAGGGCCAGCCAGAGGCCACCCAGGTCGTCGGCGAACACCACCTGCGCGAGACCGAGCAGCAGCAGCGGCCACCCCACGTAGCGCCCGGCCGCGCCCGCCACCGCCGTGGCGCGTGACCGGTCCCCCGTACGCCGCCACACCACGGCGTGCAGCAACCGGGCGCCGTCGAGCGGCGTACCCGGCAGCAAGTGGCCCACGGCAAGCAGCACATTGACCGCCGCCAGCCACGCGAGCGTCTCCGCCGTCAGTTCCGAGAGCCCCGCCGCATCGACCAGATACGCGGCCAGTGCCGTCACCAGGGCGATGCCGAGGCTGACCAGCGGGCCCACGACGGCCGTCCGCAGCCCCGCCCCCGGAGTCGGCGCCGTGTTCCACGAGCGCGCGGTCCCGCCGGAGGAGGACCGCAGCAGGGACGAGCCGACGGCCACCCCCTGGCGCCCGGCCACGGCCGCACGGGCACCGTCACGCGCGAGCAGCGACGCGAAGCAGACCACGGCGGCCACCAGGCCCACCGCCCAGTACACCCACGGGGAACGACCCGGATGGACGGCGGGCAGCCGCGCCTCGGCGAGGCCCGCGACGGCCAGCGCGAAGGCGACCGGCACGGCCCGGTGGACGTCCACCCGCATGCCGACCGGGTGCCTCAAGGGCAGGCTCTTCGTCATGGATGGCGCCTCCTCACGGCTCGTTTCCAGCGTGGTCTGCTGCGGCGCCCCCCTGCGAGCAGCGGTACCGGCTCCGCCCGGGGGACGGTGCGACAGAGAGGGGCCTGAAACGAGTGACCCGTGTGAAGGGCCGTCAAACACGGGCGCCGCCATCCGGGGCGGGGCCGCCCGGCGGGTCAACCGGTGTCCGGGTCGCGGCACACCCGGTGTCCGAGTCTCGGCTCACCCGGTGTGCGAGTCGCGGCTCACCCGCTGTCCGCGTCCAGCAATACGCGTGTCACCGCGTCCCAGTCGATGTGGCTCGATTCCTCGCCCACGGGGCTGAGCCGCCGGGTGACCTCCAGCCACTGGCTCAGCACGGCGTGCGCGATCTCGATGACCGCGCCGCCTCCCGGGGGGCCGAGACGCACCCGCACCACGTCGGCCCCCAGCCCGCGCGACACCGGCCAGGCGGCGACGTCGCCCATCCCGTCGTGGCCGAGCAGGGAGCACAGGAGGAGGTCCCGGGACAGGGTCCACGTCACGGCCGCGGTACCGGCCTCGAGCAGCATGTGCACGGCGAAGGGGTCGTGCAGCGAGTACCGGAGGCTGAGTCCGAAGGGGGCCGGGGGCTGCTGATCCCGTACGAGGTGCGCGGTGCAGCGCAGGACCGTGAACGGCCACGGATCGGTTTCGACGAGCGTGACAGGGATCGACATCAGGTGCCGCAGCCTTCCCGTGGGCATGGTGCGCCGCCCGCGGCCGGGAGGGACACCATGGTGGTGCCGGGCAGCGGCGGGTGCCGGCTGCGCCGGGTTCTCGGACAACCTCCGGCGCGACGAGTTGCCGTAAACGCTTTCGCCAAACCCTCCGGCGACGGGAAACACGTACGTCCGGGCCGGCCCCGACGGGACCGGCCCGGACGTGGACGTCGGCTGTGTCAGGCGACGTCGAACCGGTCGAGGTCCATCACCTTGCTCCACGCCGCGACGAAGTCGTTCACGAACTTCTCCTTCGCGTCGTCGCTCGCGTACACCTCGGCGAGCGCCCGCAGCTCGGAGTTCGAGCCGAAGACGAGGTCGGCACGGGTGCCGGTCCACTTCACCGCGCCGGTGGCGTCACGGCCCTCGAACTCGTCCTGCGCCTCGGACGTCGACTTCCACGTCGTGTCCAGGTCGAGCAGGTTGACGAAGAAGTCGTTCGTCAGCGTGCCCGGCCTGTCGGTGAGGACGCCGTGCCTGGACTGGCCGTGGTTGGCGCCGAGGACGCGCAGACCACCGACGAGCGCGGTCATCTCGGGTGCGCTCAGGGTCAGCAGGTTCGCCTTGTCGAGCAGCAGGAACTCGGCGGGCAGCCGGTTGCCCTTGCCGACGAAGTTGCGGAAGCCGTCGGAGGAGGGCTCGATCGCGGCGAAGGACTCGACGTCCGTCTGCTCCTGGGAGGCGTCGACGCGGCCCGGGGTGAAGGGCACCTGGACGTCGTGGCCCGCGTCCTTGGCCGCCTTCTCCACGGCCGCTCCGCCCGCGAGGACGATCAGGTCGGCGAGGGAGACCTGCTTGCCGCCCGCGGCGTCGAAGGACTCCTTGATGCCCTCCAGCGTGCGCAGCACCCGCGCGAGCTCCTCGGGGTTGTTGACCTCCCAGTTGCGCTGCGGCTCCAGACGGACGCGGGCGCCGTTGGCGCCGCCGCGCTTGTCGCTGCCGCGGAAGGAGGAGGCCGAGGCCCAGGCGGCGGAGACCAACTGGGAGACCGTGAGGCCGGAGCGGAGCACCTGCTCCTTGAGGGAGGCGATGTCCGCGGTGTCGACGACCTCGCCGGTGCGCTCCGGCAGCGGGTCCTGCCACAGCAGCACCTCGGAGGGGACCTCAGGGCCGAGATAGCGGACGACCGGGCCCATGTCGCGGTGCGTCAGCTTGTACCAGGCGCGGGCGAAGGCGTCCGCGAACTCCTGCGGGTTCTGGTAGAAGCGGCGCGAGATCGGCTCGTAGACCGGGTCGTAGCGCAGCGACAGGTCGGTGGTCAGCATCGTCGGGCGGTGCTTCTTCGTCGCGTCGTGCGCGTCGGGGATGATCTCCGGGGCGTTCTTCGCCACCCACTGGTTGGCGCCCGCCGGGCTCTGGGTGAGCTCGTACTCGTACTCGAAGAGGTTCTTGAAGAATCCCATGCCCCACTGGGTCGGGGTGGTGGTCCAGGTGACCTCGAGGCCGCTGGTGATCGTGTCGGCGCCCTTGCCGGTGCCGTACGTGTTGTGCCAGCCGAGGCCCATCTGCTCCAGGGACGCGGCCTCGGGGTCCGGGCCGACGTTGTCCGCGGGTCCTGCGCCGTGGGTCTTGCCGAAGGTGTGGCCACCGGCGATGAGGGCGACGGTCTCCTCGTCGTTCATCGCCATGCGGCGGAACGTCTCACGAATGTCACGGGCCGCCGCGATCGGGTCCGGGTTGCCGTTGGGGCCCTCGGGGTTGACGTAGATGAGGCCCATCTGGACGGCGCCGAGAGGGCTTTCGAGCTCGCGGTCGCCGGTGTAGCGCTTGTCGTCGAGCCAGTTGGTCTCGGGGCCCCAGTAGACGTCCTCCTCCGGCTCCCACACGTCCTCGCGGCCACCGGCGAAGCCGAAGGTCTGCAAGCCCATGGTCTCCAGGGCCACATTGCCGGTGAGGATCAGAAGGTCGGCCCAGGAGATGCTCTGGCCGTACTTCTTCTTGACCGGCCACAGGAGGCGGCGGGCCTTGTCGAGGCTCACGTTGTCCGGCCAACTGTTGAGCGGGGCGAAGCGCTGCTGACCGGCACCGGCGCCGCCGCGGCCGTCGCTGATCCGGTACGTGCCCGCGCTGTGCCAGGCCATGCGGATCATGAGCGGGCCGTAGTGCCCGAAGTCGGCGGGCCACCAGTCCTGCGAGGTGGTCAGGACCTCGGCGATGTCCCGTTTCACGGCCGGCAGGTCGAGGGCCTGGAACGCCGCGGCGTAGTCGAACTTTTCGCCCAACGGGTTCGCCACGGCGGGGTTCTTGGCAAGGATCTTCAGGTTCAGGCGTTCCGGCCACCACTGCCGGTTTCCACCGCCCTGTGTGGGGTGCGGGGCGCGGCCGTGGGCGACCGGGCAGCCGCCGGTGCCCTCCGACGTCTCCTCGAACTTCGGGTCGGTGACGATTGCGTCCGGGTTCTCAGCCATGGGAAACCTTTCGAACTGGTGACGGCCGACGCCGACCTGTCCAACCCTCGGTCACCGTCGGGGAACCGATCCTACGATGGACAGAGTCCAGGTCAAGAAGCTCAACTGGTCCGTATGCAATCGGAATTCGTACCGCTACCGGTAACCTTGGTGCAGTCAACCGATCCTGGATGGGTGAACCGACATGAGTGACCTGCTGGAGCGGCTGCGGGGGCGCGGCTGGCGCGTGACCTCCCAGCGGCGCGTCGTCGCGGAGGTCCTCGACGGCGATCACGTGCACCTCACCGCGGAGGAAGTGCACGCGCGCGCCGCGGAGAGACTGCCCGAGATCTCCCGGGCGACCGTCTACAACACGCTGGGCGAGATGGTCTCCCTCGGTGAGGTCATGGAAGTCTCCACCGACGGCCGCGCCAAGCGCTACGACCCCAACGCCCACCAGCCGCACCAGCACCTGGTGTGCTCCGCCTGCGGCATCATCCGCGACGTCCACCCGAGCGGCGACCCCCTCGCCGATCTCCCCCCTGCGGAACGGTTCGGTTTCACGGTGTCCCAGGTCGAGGTCACCTATCGCGGGGTGTGCGCGTCCTGCGCCTGACCGGTCGACCGGTCGGCAGCGGCCGCGGGTGACCGTCGGGCGTCGGCGGTGAGGTCCTCGACGCCGCCGGTGGCGATGTCGAAGACCCAGCCGTGCAGCCGCACGCGGCCGGTGGCCAGAGCCCGGGCCACGGGCGGGTGGGTGGCGAGGTGCGCCAGTTGGACCATGACGTTCTCCCTGACGAGCGCGGCCACCTCGGGCGGCTCGCCGGCGGCGGCGGTGGCGCGGCCGAGGGCGGTGTCCGCGTGGCGGAGCCAACGGCCCATGGCAGGGACGCCCGACAGGTCGTGCCCTTCGGCGAGTGCGGTCATCGCGCCGCAGGCGGAGTGCCCGCACACGACGATGTCCGCCACCCCGAGGACGGCGACCGCGTACTCCACGCTCGCGACGACTCCGTCGGCGACGCCACCACCGGGCTCTCCGGGTACGTGGGCGGGGACGAGGTTGCCGGCCGTACGGACGACGAAGAGGTCCCCCGGTTCGGCCTGGGTGAACAGTTCGGGGACGACGCGGGCATCGCTGCACCCGATGAACAGCGTGCCCGGCCGGTGGGTCGTGGCGAGGCGGGCGAAGAGCTCCGCACGGCCGGGGAAGACCTCTTTCCGGAATCTGTCGATCCCCTCCGCGAGATGGCGCATGAACTCCTGTTCCCTTCGGTGGTGCGTGGCGGTGCGACCGCTGTCGTTCTTGCAGGGCCGCTCCAGTGCCGTTCCTCCACGTCGTTCCTCGCGTGCCGTTCCTCGCGGTCGCCGAGCGTGCGCCTTTCACCCGTGCCGCCGCAGAACTACACACGTTCGCCCGCCCGGCCGTGGCGGTGACCACGCGCGCCGGGGGGCGGCCGATCACCTCGGCCGCCCCTGAGCGCACCCTCGACGGTCACGCCTTGGGCATCAGGACCGTGTCGATGATGTAGACGTTCGCGTTGGCGGTCCTGACGTTGCCGCAGACCACCTTCGCGCTGTCGTTGACCTTGTAGTCCTCGCCGGAGCCCGCGGTCATGAGCTTGGACTTCTCCAGGGTCGCGTAGGAGCCCTTCTCCAGGTCCTTCGGCGTCAGCTTCTGGCCCACCACGTGATACGTGAGGATCTTGGTGAGCTGGGCCTTGTCGTTGAGGACCTTGTCCAGGTCGGCCTTGGGGATCTTGGCGAAGGCGTCGTTGGTGGGCGCGAACACCGTGATGTTCTCGGCGTTGTTGAGGGTGTCGACCAGGCCCGCCTTCTTGACGGCGGTGACGAGCGTGGAGAGCGCCGGGTTGTTCGACGCGGCGGTGGCGACGGGCTCCGCCGCCATGCCGTCGAAGCTGCCCTTGCCGTCCTTGGGCACGGAGGAACAGGCCGGGCCGAAGGGCTCGGTCATGCTCGCCGTGTCGTCGGCGGGGGTCTCCTCGGCGCCGGTCCCGGAGTCCGCCGACTTCTCGGACGCGGACGCGGCCTTGTCCTTGTCGCCGCCGTCGCCGCCGTCGTCGTCGGAACAGGCCGTCAGCGTCAGGGGCAGGGCGAGAGCCGCGGCCGCGGCGATGACGGTACGACGGAAACGAAGGGTCTGCGTGTTCATGGTCTTCTCCTGATAGAGGGTGGGGGGCTGAAGGAAGCGGGGGAGGGGGAGCGGTTCGGTGCCGCGGGTCAGGTCACGGTGACCACCACCGAGTGGCGGCCGCTCGCGCCGTCGGGGACGGTCCGGGTCCGTCTCGCGGTCTGGACCCGGCCCGTCCGGTCGGTGGCGCGGACGGTGAGGGTGTGGTTGCCCGGAGTCGCCCGCCAGCGGAAGGACCACTGCCGCCAGGTGTCCCGGGTGTCCTCGGCGGCGAGTTCGGCCCGCTGCCAGGGCCCGTCGTCCACCCGCAGCTCGACCCTGCCGATGCCGCGGTGCTGTGCCCAGGCGACACCGGCGACCGTCACCGTGCCCGCCTTCGGCCTGGCGAAGGGTTTGGGGGTGTCGATCCGGGACTGGGTCTTGATCGGCGCCTTGCGGGCCCAGTCGCGCTTGACCCAGTAGGGGTCATAGGCGTCGAACGTGGTCAGCTCGATGTCCTCGATCCACTTGCAGGCGGACACATAGCCGTACAGACCGGGAACGACCATGCGTACGGGGAAGCCGTGCGAGAACGGCAGCGGTTCGCCGTTCATGCCGAGGGCGAGCATCGCGTCGCGGCCGTCCATGACGTCGTCCACGGGGGTGCCGAGGGTCATGCCGTCCACGGACCGGGCCACCAGTTGGTCCGCGGAGCCGCCGCGGGCCGGGGGCTCCACACCGCACTCGGCGAGCAACTCGGCCAGCGGGACCCCGAGCCAGCGGGCGTTTCCCACGTAGGGGCCGCCCACCTCGTTGGACACACAGGTCAACGTGATGTCCCGCTCGATCAGCCGACGGCGCAGCAGATCGTCGAAGGACACGGTCACGGGTCGGCCCACGCCCTCGCCGTGGATCCTCAGGCGCCAGGTGTCCGCGTCGACCTTCGGCACCACGAGCGCGGTGTCGACCCGGTAGAAGTCCTTGTTGGGCGTGCGGAACGCACTGATGCCGGGCACGCGCAGGCGGGCTCCCGCAGGCACCGGTGCCGCCGCCGAAGCGGGGGCGGGCAGCGTGATCCGCTCGCGTGAGGCGACGGCGTCCTTGCCCCGTGCGGCGTTCAGCGCCCTGCCGAGGACACCCGCCCCGGCGGATGCGACGGCCACGGCACTCGTCGCCACGACGAACCCGCGCCGGTCCCACCCCGGGTTCCGGCCGTCACCCACCGGATCCGCACCGCTGCCACCGAGGCCCAGCGGCCCTCCTCCGCCGACCACTTCACCGCCCTGGGCAGGCCCCCGCCGCACGGGCCGAGCGGCACGTCCCACAAGCCCGTACAGGATTACCGCCCCGGCGACGGCCCCCGCGACGGACGGCAGCGCGTCGGTGAAGCCGGTCGAGTCCGGCCTGCCCGTGGCCGCCCACGCCCCGACGACGCCGAAGAGCAGCACCCCCGCCGCGCCGACGACACGGTGGCGTACGGCGACGACGCCGAGCGCCATCGCGAAGAGGGCGAGGACGGTGAGGATGCCCCACTGCAGGACGAGTTTGTCGCTGGTGCCGAACTCGCGGATCGCCCAGTCCTTCACCGCGGACGGCGTACGGTCGATCGCCGCGCCGCCCACCGCCACCACCGGACCGGCCTCGGGCCGCACCGCCGCCGAGACCAACTCGGCGACGGCCAGCGCGGCGAACCCGGCGACCACTCCGCTCAGGCCGCCTGTCAGGCTGCCTCTCAGTGCGGCCCGCCAGACGCTGCCTCGTACGGCGCCGCTCGTGCCCGTGCTGCTTCCCGATGTCCTCACACCAGGGATTCGGTGCCGAAGGCCCGGCGGATTGGTCGATTTCTCTACAAGCCGACCCGTCCTCTACAAGCCGACCCGCTCAGGCCGGGAAGTCGAGGAGCGCCACGGGCTCCGTCGTCGGCTCGGGCGAGCCGCCCGCGGGTTCCACCGTGACGCCCATGCCGGTGGCTTCGCCGACGCGTCCCCGCATCACGAGGGCCGACGTGGTGCGGCCAGGGTCCATCAGACCCGCGGGACGCATGGTCCCCTTGTCGTTGAACCAGAGCTGGTAGACCTTGCCGCGGGGTGGCTCGGCCATGCCGGTCGCGAGGAAGGCGGCCCGGTCACGGCTTTCGGACACCACGACCGTGGCGCGGGCACTGCCGGCGAGTCCCGCCGTACGTGTCCGGGCGTCGGGGGCGGCGAGCAGCGACGCCAGCTCCGCGGTCCGTTCCTCGGCGCTCCGCTGTACCTCCCGGGCCCGGTCACGCGCGTCGTCGGCCTCCTGGTGCTGCCAGATCGCGGTGGCGCCGAACGCGGTGGCCGCCGCGAGGCAGGCGGCCAGAGCCCACCGGGACGCGCGGCGCAGCGGGTGCCGGGCGGCCGTGCGGTCCGGCGGTTCGGGTTCGGTGTGCGGCGCCTCCTGGCGGACCGTGGAGATGCTGCGCAGCACCTGGTCCTTCATGGCGGTCCGGGGCACGACGGCCGCCGCGAGGCCGAGGCGGGCCGCGGTGGCCGACAGTTCCCGCACCTCCTGGGCGCAGGCCGGGCACTGGCCGAGATGTTCCTCGAACTGGGCGCGCTCGTCGTCGTCGAGGGAGTGGGTGGCGTACGCGCCGGTGAGGGTGTGCAGGTCCGCCCGGTTCGTCATGCGCTCACTCCCATGCAGTCGCGCAGTCGGATGAGTCCGTCGCGCAGGCGGGTCTTGACGGTGCCGAGCGGCAGTGCGAGCAGCTCGGCGACCTGTCGGTGGGTCAGCCCTCGGTAGTAGGCGAGCGTCACCGACTGCCGCTGCATCTCGGTGAGCCCGCGCAGGCACCGGCGCACCTGCTCGCGCTCGAAGCGGGCCTCGACCTGTTCGCTGACCTCGTCGAACTCGGGTGTCTGCGCGAGGAGCGCCGCCTTGTGGTCACGGGCGGCGGCGGCCTCCACCGAGCGGACCCGGTCGACGGCGCGCCGGTGCGCCAGCGTGAGCACCCAATTCATGGCCGTACCAAGGGTTTTGCGGTAGCGCGGCGCGGTGCGCCACACCTCGACCAGGACCTCCTGGGCGACCTCCTCGGACTGGGCGTGGTCGCGCAGCACGCGGCGTACGACACCGAGAACGGGGCCCGCCACGACGTCGTAGGCGGACGCGAAAGCTTCCTGGTCGCCGCGCGCCACCCGGGCGATCAGCTCTTGGAGATCGGGCCCCGGCGTCGTCCGGGAACCGATGTGCACTACTTCTTTCAACGCGGTGGCCCTTCGGGGCAGCGGTCCAGATACACCCTTCATCCGTAGCCGGAGTGCTCGGGGATTGGTCCGAGCCGAAGAGACATGTGCATCTGCCGGGAGAGACCCGAGTACCAGGAACCGGCGGAGTCAGTCGCCGAGGCCCCGCAGCACCTTGTCCGGCGTCAGCGGCAGCTCACGGAAGCGGACCCCCGTGGCGTGGTGGGCGGCGTTGCCGATGGCGGCGGCGGTGCCGACGATGCCGATCTCACCGACCCCCTTGCTCCCCATCGGGTTGAGGTGGGGGTCGGTCTCGTCGATCCAGTGCGCTTCGATGTCGGGCACGTCCGCGTGCACGGGTACGTGGTACGAGGCCAGGTCGGACTCCGCGAAGTCACCGAACGCGGGGTCCATCGTGCTGGTCTCGGTGAGCGCCATGCCGAGCCCCATGGTCATGCCGCCGACGAACTGCGACCGCGCGGTGCGGGCGTTGAGGATGCGGCCCGCCGCGTAGACGCCGAGCAGCCTGCGGACCCGGACCTCGCCGGTGACGGTGTCGACGGCGACCTCCGCGAAGTGCGCGCCGAAGGCGTGGCGGGCGTAGGCGCTCTCGGCGTCGGCTCGGCCCTCGGTGTCCGCGCGGGCGGTGAGCCCGTCCACGGGCGGTGATCCGCCGTGGTCGGCGAGCCGCTCCGCGAGGCGCGCGCACGCCTCGTGCACCGCCCAGCCCCAGGAGGACGTGCCCGACGAGCCGCCCGCCAGCGGAGCCGCGGGCAGGGTGGTGCAGCCCACCTCGGTGCGCACCCGTTCGAGGGTGACCCCGAGGGCGTCCGCCGCCACCTGCGCGAGCACGGTACGGGCGCCGGTGCCGATGTCGGTGGCGTTCACCCGCACCACGAAGGTGCCGTCGGGCCGCGCCTCCGCCTCCGCGGTCGACGGCGAGACGAGGACCGGGTACGTGGCGGCGGCCACCCCCGTACCGATCAGGAGAGGGCCTTCCGCCCGGACCCCGGGGCGCGGGTCACGCCCGGACCAGTTGAAGCGCCGGGCGCCCTCCCGCAGACAGTCCACGAGATGCCTGCTGCTGAACGGCTTGCCGCTGTCCGGCTCCCGCTCGGGATCGTTGACGGCCCGCAGCTCCACCGGATCCATGCCCAGCTCGCAGGCGAGCTCGTCCATGGCGGACTCCAGCGCGTACATGCCCGGAGCCTCGCCGGGGGCCCGCATCCACGACGGGCTCGGTACGTCGAGGCGCACCACGTGGTGGGTGGTGAAGTGGTGCGGCGCGGCGTACATGACGCGGGCCGACACCGCCGCCTGCTCCACGAACTCCCTGACGTGCGAGGTGTACGTCGTGACCTCGTGGGCCAGTGACACCAGACGGCCGTCGCGCGCGGCACCCAGGCGTACCCGGTGCAGGGTGGGGGCCCGGTGCCCCACGACGGCGGGCAGGTGGCGCCGGGGCAGCGAGACCGTCACGGGACGCCCGGTGGCCCGCGCGGCCATCACCGCGAGCACCACGTCGGGGCGGGGCGTGCCCTTGGAGCCGAAGCCCCCGCCGACGTGGTCGGACACGACGGTGATGTGCTCGGCGGACGTCTCGAACATCGTCGCGAGCGTGTCGCGCACCGTGGTGCTTCCCTGGCTGGAGGAGTACACGGTCAGCCGGTCCTGGTCCCAGTGCGCGGTGCTGGCGTGCGGTTCCATCGGGTGGTTGTGCAGCGGCGTCACCTCGTACCCGACGTCGACGTGCACGGCGGCGGGGGTGCCGTCGGGGCCGCCGATCTCGCGGCGGCCGGGGAAGTCGCCGTTGACGGTCTCGGGCTCGTACGCGTCGGGGTGATCCGTCGTCAGGGTGACGTCGTGCTCGGCCACGGCGTAGTCGACGCGGACCGCCGCTGCGGCGGCGCGGGCGGTCTCCAGGGTCTCCGCCACGACGAGGGCGACGAACCAGCCGCGGTGCGGTACGGACGCGTCCTGGAGGACGAGGAGGGTGCGGTCGTCGGGCTCGGCGAGCCGCGGGGCGTTCTCGTGGGTGAGCACGGCGAGCACCCCGGGCATCCGCAGGGCGGCCGTCGCGTCGACGGCCGTGACCCGGCCCCGGGCGACGGTGGCGGGCACCGGCCAGGCCTGGGCCCGGCCGGGCCGTGGGTGCTCGGCGGCGTAGCGGGCGCCGCCGGTGACCTTCAGCCGCCCCTCGCGCCGCTCGGCGGAAGCTCCCAGGGCGGAGTGCGTAGCCCCGGGCGCGGTACCGGTGCCGGCCATGAAGTCCTCCTGTGACGTGACGGTTCGAGCCCTGGCGGTTCGAGCCCGTCGGTTCGAGCCCGTCGGTTCGAGCCCCGGCGAGCTGCGGTCAGGGCGCTTCGGCCGACGCGAGCCGGGTCAGGACGTCGACGGCGATGTTGCGGGCGAGCGGCACTTTGTAGCCGTTGTCCCGCAGCGGCCTGGCCGCGGCGAGTTCGAGGCCGACGGCGTGCGCGAACGCGTCCGGCGTGGCGGGGCCGCCGACGAGCGCCTCCTCGGCCCTCGCCGCCCGCCAGGGCCGGTGGGCCAGTGCGCCGAAGGCGATGCCCGCGTGCGCGACGCGCCCGTCCGCGACCCGAAGGACCACGGCGACGGACGCGAGGGCGAAGGCGTACGACGCCCGGTCACGGGCCTTGCGGTAGGCCGAGGGCAGCCAGGCCGTGGCGGCGGGCAGCACCACCGAGGTGATCAGCTCTCCGGGACGGATCACCGTGTCCCGCTCAGGGCGGTCCCCGGGCAGCCGGTGGAACTCGGCCGCGGGGACGCTCCGGGCGCCCCGCTCGTCGAGCAGCTCCACGCGGGCGTCGAGCGCGGCGAGCGCCACGGCCATGTCCGAGGGGTGCGTGGCGATGCACTGCTCGGAGTGCCCGAGCACCGCGTGGTCCCGGTGCACGCCCTCGCGCGCTCCGCAGCCCTGCCCGGGCTCCCGCTTGTTGCACGGCTTGGCCGTGTCCTGGAAGTACGGGCACCTGGTGCGCTGCAGCAGATTGCCGCCCGTGGTGGCGGCGTTGCGCAACTGTCCGGAGGCGCCCGCGAGGAGCGCCTGGGACAGCACCGGATAGCGGTCGCGGACCAGGGGGTGCGCCGCCAGGTCACTGTTGCGGACGGCCGCGCCGACGCGCAGCGAGCCGTCGTCGAGCTCCTCCACCGCGTCCAAGGGCAGCCTGCTGACGTCGACGAGGACGGCGGGACGCTCCACACCGAGCTTCATGAGGTCGACGAGGTTGGTGCCACCGCCGAGGTAGCGGGCGCCGGGATGCGCGGCGAACGCCTCGGTGGCCTCCTCCACGCTCGCCACCCGTACGTATCCGAAGGGCTTCACGGCACCACCACGTCCTCCACGGCTTCGACGATGCGCGGGTAGGCGCCGCAGCGGCACAGGTTGCCGCTCAGCCGCTCACGGATCTCGTCCGGATCCAGCGGCACGGGACGCCCTGAGGGCGTGGCGGGCCCGGTGACGTGCGAGGGATGCCCTGCGGCCGCCTCCGCCAGGGCGCCGACGGCCGAGCAGATCTGCCCCGGTGTGCAGTACCCGCACTGGAACGCGTCGCGGTCGAGGAACGCGCGCTGTAGGGGGTGCAGCTCCTCGCCCTCGCCTGCGAGCCCTTCGACCGTCGTCACCTCGCAGCCGTCCAGGGCGACCGCGAGCAGCAGACAACTGTTGACGCGGCGCCCGTCCACGAGCACCGTGCAGGCGCCGCACTGGCCGTGGTCGCAGCCCTTCTTGGCGCCGGTGAGGTCGAGGTCCTCCCGCAGCACGTCGAGGAGTACCCGCCGGTGGTCGAGGTCGAGGGTGTGGCGCTCCGCGTTGATCCGGAGCGTGGTCGCGGTGCGCTGCTCGGCCGGCGGCGCCGAGGCACCGTCGTGCGCCGCGCCGTCGTCGTTCTCGCTGCCCATGCGTGGGAGACCTCCCGGTCGGGCTGGGGGTGCTGTGCAGACCGCGTGCCCAGGCTGACACAGGTGACACATCCCGGCACGCGGAGCACGCCCGCCGTCGCGGGACGGCACGGTGCTTGGCAGAGTTGCTTCGCGGAGCGAGACCCGCGGGCAGCCGTGACCCCGCGGCCGACGGTGAACGGAAGGGCGGACATGACGGGACCCGATGCCGAGGAGGGCCTTGGGGCACAGCCCCTGAGCAAGGACTGCGTCCCTGCCTGGCTGGAACTCCTCGAAGCCGTGGAGCAGGTCGACCGCGCCGGTGAGCACATCGACGCCGAGGAGCTCCACGAGGCGCTGAGCGACCCCAAACTGGACCTGGAACACGACACCCTGGGCCTGTGGGACGGCCCGCGCCTCGTCGCGTACGCCGTCGTGTACACCCCGCACGGCGCCCTCGACGTGGCGCGCTTCCAGGGCGACGCGGCGGTGCACCCCGAGTGGCGGCGCCGCGGCATCGGGTCCCGGCTGGTCGCCCGGATGGAGGACCGCGCGGCCGCCCGGCATGCCGCGCATCCGGATCTCTCCGCGCTGCCTGGCGAGTTGCTGCTCGACGGACAGACGAAGGACGAAGGCCTGCGGCACCTGGCCGAGCGGAGCGGTTACACGCCGTGCCGCTGGTGGTTCGAGATGAAGCACCCGCTGACCGGCGACGTCCCACCGGCCCGTCCCGCGCCCGATGGCACCCGACTGGTCCCCTTCGACGCGACGTACGACGATGCCACCCGACTCGCCCACAACGACGCGTTCCGCGACCACTGGAACTTCACCCCGTACGACAGGACGGACTGGAACACCTGGGTCACGGGACCGGGATCGTTCCGGCCCGCGATGTCACGGCTGCTCGTGACGGAATCCGGCGGGCCGGGCGACACGGCGGAAGGCGCGGCGGCGGGCGGCGAGGTGGCGGCGTACCTCCTCGCGGAGGAGAGCGACGCGGAGACCGCCGCGACGGGCCGCAGGGACTGCCACGTCGGCTACCTCGGCACCCGCCGGGCCCACCGCGGCCGGGGCGCCGCTCCGGCCCTCCTGAGCGAACTGCTGCGCGCGGCACGCGAGGCCGGGTACGACACGGCGTCGTTGACCGTGGACACCGTCAACCCGTCCGGCGCCCTCGGGTTCTACGAAGGGGCGGGGTTCGTGGTGAACCGCGAATCCGTCACCTACGCCCGGCCGTTGCGCACGGCCCGCGCGTCCTGACCCACAGGAACGGGCGGCATTGTCAAACGGGCGGCATTGTCACCTGAGTGGCTAGACCGGCGCGCCGCATCGGTTCACCGTGGTCCCTCCTGTCCATCGCGGAAGGGACCCAGCAGTGAGACGAAGACGATTTGTCGCAGGGACGGCCGGGGCGCTCTCGGGAATCGCCGTCGGCGCGGGAACGGCCCGCGCCACCGCGCCCGCCGCCCGTGCCCAGGACTGGCGACCGGTGCCCGCGCCCGGCAGCACCCCGGCCGCGCAATTGCGCCGCATCGCCGCCGCCGGACCCGGACTTGCCTGGGCCGTCGGTGAGGAGGGCCGCTACGGCTCTGCGGACGGGCGCGCCCTCGGCATGCTGTGGAACGGCAGCGCCTGGACCAAGACCGATCTCGCGCATCTGAACCACTCGCGGCTGCTCGACGTGGCAGGCACCTGCGCCACGGCGGCCTGGAGCGTGGGCATGCCCAACGGCACGGCGAGCCCGCTCCTTCGCTGGGACGGCACCACCTGGCGCGAGACCGGGTTCCCAGGTTTCCCGGGGTCTTCCGGCAGCGGTGAACAGGACGTCCGGCTGACCGCGGTGGCCGTCGGACCCGACCGGCGGGTGTGGGTCGGCGGCACCCGCGACGGCGCCTTCGCGCTGCTGCGCGGCGACGGCAAGAGCTGGCGCTGGCTCGACCCGCTGCCCGCGACGGGCGTCAACGTCTACCGCATCCTGCTGCGCCCCTCGGGCGAGGTCTGGGTGGCCGGGGACCAGGGGGCCGGCGGTGGCTGGGCGGGATTCGTGGCGCGCTGGAACGGGTCCTGGACGGTGCTTCCCACCGTCCAGGGGGTTCGCCTGGCCGTCAGCGACCTGCACCCGGACGCCGTGGACGACGTGTGGGTGGTGGGCTCCGACTTCGGCGTCGGCGGTCCGCCGGGGCGCCCGGGCGCGGCCGTCCTGAGCCACTGGGACGGCACGGCCTGGACCCCGGTGCCGCCGGGCTTCTCCCTCGGCGCGCTGAGCGGCATCGCCGCCGACGCGCGGGGCCGCGCCGCCTGGATCACGGGCTGGGACTACCGGGACCAGAGCCGCAGCACCTATCTGCGCAGGGACGGCGGTGCCTGGACGGTCGTGCGCGGCCCGGCGGGACCGGCACCGGCGCCGTACCTCAACGACGTCACACGCGTCCCCGGTACCTCCACATTCTGGTCGGTGGGCATGTCGCACTCCAACCCGACACCACCGACCGAGGCTTACGTCGAACACCTGGACGCCTGAGCCGCCTGCGCCGCAGGTCGTCGCCGTGTCCGCCACCCCACCGGTGACGGCGTCCCCGTAACCGGTGGGGAGTATTCGGCACAACCCAGGGCACCCGGATGAGGACGGGGGGTCAGTACAAACCGCTAGATCTAGGGGAACTCATGGAGATCTCGGGCCTTATCAGTGCGATTCTGATCGGCGCCGTCATCGGGATACTCGGACGGCTTGCCGTCCCCGGACGCCAGCGCATCGGCGTCCTGTGGACCATCGCCGTCGGCATCGTGGCGGCTCTGATCGGTACGGCCATCGCCTCCGGTCTGGGCGTCGCCGACACCGACGGCGTGGACTGGGGGGAGTGGCTCATCCAGATCGTCCTGGCCGCGCTCGGGGTGGCCGCGCTGTCGCGGGTCAAGGTGCGCCGCTGAGCCCGGGCCGGATTCGGACGCTTCCCTCCGCGCCCGCCTCCTGGACCGAGGCGGGCGCGGTCAGCGGTGCCTCAGTGGCCGCGCAGCGCGAAAGTGTGTCCTGCGGGGTCGGAGTACAGACGTTTGTCCTGACTGCCGTGCGGGTTGTTGTCGACGGGGCGGGCGCCACGCGTGATGATCTCGCGCTCCGCGGCGTCCATGTTCTCCTTGGACACGAGCAGTTCCAGGTGCGTCTGGTGGGCGTCGTCGGGCCGGGGCCAACTCGGGGGCGTGAAGCCCGTGTCCCGGCGGAAGCCCATCCGCGTACCGGAGTCACTGATGACCTCGAACCGGTCCGACTCCGGATTGAACTCGCTCTGCCCGCCCAGCAACGCACGGTAGAACTCGGCCAGTTTCTCGGGCTCTCCGCAGTCGAGAACCACGATGCCGGCTTCGACGATGGTCATGGTCGCCCTCCTTCCGTCGTGGTGCCACATCCCCCCGGCTCCGTGAACCGGGTTCCGGTCGTGTACCCCGCCTGCTGCTCTTGAGCCGTTCGGCCATTCGGCAGCCTGCGCGTGTCGTCCCGACTTCGCAGGGCAAGCGGACCGGAGGAGGAGCAGCCGGCTCCTGTGTCCGATTGCCCGTGCCGTGGAGGTTTCCCCTGATGTTTGACGCCCACCTCACTGAGCGGGGCGGTGAAGACTGCCGGACCGGTGAGGCGCAAGTGCGGGAGCTGGAGGAGGAGATCAAGCAGTTGCGGTCCGCCCTGGCGAGCAACGCGCCGGTCGACCAGGCGGTCGGTGTGATCCTCGCGGTGGCGCGGACGACGGTGGCCGACGCGTGGGACGACCTGCGGGAGATGTCGATGCGCACCGGCGTCAAGGTGGGCTCCCTGGCGGAACAGCTCGTCGAATGGGGGCACACGGGCCTGCTGTCCGACGACATCCGGACGGAGCTGGAACGACGGCTCTCGGTACGGCACAACGAGCGCAGAGCCCGTAGACAGCCGCCGTAGCGCGAAACCGCCGCAACGAGCGAGCCGCAGCGAAACCGCCGTGAAAGCGAGCAGCCGCCTGGGCGAAAATGGCCGCATGGGAAACAACATCGCGGTGCGCCGACTCGACCTGGGGTATTTCATCCGGCCCGCGGCGGAAGCGGGCGGCCGGGAACCACGCGTCGAACCGGCACTCGCCTATCTGGTCCGCCACGCGCGGGGCCTGCTGCTCTTCGACACCGGGATAGGCCACGCCGACCCCGAGACCGAAGCGCACTACCGCCCCCGGCGCCGCCCCTTGCAGGAGGCCCTCGCGGCCGCCGGAGTCACACTCGGGGACATCTCCCTGGTCGTGAACTGCCACCTGCACTTCGACCACTGCGGCGGCAATCCTCTTCTGGCAGGCACGCCCGTCCTCGTCCAGGACGTCGAACTGGCCACCGCCCGCCGCGGGAACTACACCGTGGACGCGCTCGTGGACTTCCCCGGCGCGGTCTACGACGAGCTCTCCGGTGAGAGCGAGACATGGCCGGGCGTATGGGTCGTGCCGACACCGGGGCACACGCCGGGGCACCAGTCGCTGGTTGTGCGCCAGGAGGACGGCACCGTCGTCCTCGCCGGACAGGCGCACGACCTGGCCTCCCACTTCGCGGCGGAGCAACTGGCCCGCCGGGCGGCGCTGGACGGGGCGGAACAGCCGCTGCCCGGCTACCGGCCCTGGCTCGACCGCCTCGCGGACTTCGACCCCAGACGCGTCCTCTTCGCCCACGACTGCTCCGTCTGGGAACCGTCCGTCGGCGGCGGGGACGCCTGAGGGCCTGCGATGAGCGGGCCCGGTCCCGGGCGGTGGCGCGCCCGGGACCGGGGGCGCGTCAGTACAGCTTGTTCACGGCCGTGGCGGTCGTCTTCTTGAAGTCGGCGACCTGCGCGTCGGCGAAGCCGCCCATCTGGCCCCAGTGGACGAGCGTCACGGTGTCGCCGTCCCGTCCGACCGAGTACAGGTTGATGTCGGAGGCTCCCCAGGAGGCCTCGGTGTGGACTCCGTAGACGTGGGCGCCCTCCTCGGCGTCGACCTTGCCGTAGTACTTCTGTGCCGCGGTGATGTCGGGGTGCTGCTGCGCCACCTTCTTCGCGCAGTTGGCGAGGTCCTTGCGGAGCAGCTCGGCGAGGTCCTTCGCCCGCTGTGGGCTGCGCTCGACGACGGTCACCTGCAAGGCCCCGGTGTCGAGGTCCGTGCGGTAGGTCCGGTGCACGGAGATCGACGGCAGCGCCTCGCCCCCGCACATCGGCAGCGGGTCAGGCTGTCCCGGCGTCACCTGGCCCGCGTACCAGTCCGAGGACGCGTGCGGCGGCAGCTCGGACGGCGCCAGGAAGCGCGGGGTGCCGGAGGCAGCCGCGGCTGCCGGGACGGACCCCAGCGCGATTCCTGATGCGGCCACGGCGGCGGTCAGCGCCAGCAGCTTCACCTGCCGACGCCCAGGCGTACGCCCAGCCACGCGTTCGGTCGTACACCCAGTCATGCGCCCGGTCATACGTGCGGTCACCCGTGCAGTCATACGTCTCATCTCCCCACGTTCGGTTCGCTCCGCCCGCAGTCCGGTCCGTCCGGGCGGATCGAATCGCCCCCAAGCGGCGACTCACGCTCCCTACGACCCGCGAGGCGGCGAACCCGTTGTCCCCACGCGTGTCACGGCTTCGTCCCGCATGTCGCGGAATGGCAACGGCCGCTTCAGGGCCGGGAGTTCAGCAGCCGTGCGCCGCTCAGTGGGTGGGGAGCACACATTCTCTGACGGGGCGCCAGCCATTGAGGCGGCCGTTTCGGGCGTTGTACCGAGTAGCACAGGGCCATTCAGGTGTCAGAAACGAAGACGCGGGCACTCAGTGACTGAATCGAGCCAACGAAAAAATCCGCATAGTTCCCGCTAAGTCACTATCAGTGAGCGCTCTGGTGGTGGTCGGTGGAGAACCGGCGGAGGGTGAAAGCAGGCCCCTCTCGTGGGCCCCGAGCGACGGGAGATGCCTAATGAGTGCGGAGATGAGTGCGGAGACGCATCCGCAGCCGCTGACACACACGTGCGCGCCGTCCGGAGCCGCGCGACTCGCACGTCTCTTCACGCTGCCCGGTGTCTACGCACCGCAGCACGACACGAACCTCCTCACCCGCTGCCTGCGGCGTGAGGCCATCGACGAGAACACCACCGTCGTGGACCTGGGCACCGGCTCCGGGGCGCTCGCCGTCGCCGCGGCCTCGCTGGGGGCCCGGGTGACCGCCGTCGACATATCCCGGCGCGCGGTGCTCACCACCCGGCTGAACGCCCTGCGCAACGGGCTGCCTGTCACGGTGCGCCGCGGCGATCTGACCGAGGTGCTCCCCGACGACTGCTGCGACCTCGTGGTCAGCAACCCGCCGTACGTACCCAGCCCCTCCCCACATCTGCCGCGACGCGGTGCGGCGCGCGCGTGGGACGCGGGAACCGAGGGCAGGGTGATCGTGAACCGCGTGTGCGACGCGGCGCCCCGTGTGCTGCGCCCCGGCGGCACCCTGCTGATGGTGCACTCCGGGCTGTGCGGCGTCCATGCGACGCTCGACCGGCTCACCCGGCTCGGGATGACGGCCCACGTCGTCGACCGGGCGTATGTCCCCTTCGGACCCGTCCTGAAGTCCCGCCGGGCCTGGCTGCGCCGCGCGGGGCTCATCGACGACACCGAGACCCAGGAAGAGCTGGTGGTGATCCGTGCCCAGCTCCGCTGAATCGGTGCCCGGCTCCGCTGAACCCGTGCCCGCATCCGCCGAGCGCCCACGCGAGCGCCCCCGCCGGGTCACGGTCGACCGTGAGGGCCCCCTCCTGGTGGAGGGGCCGGTCGAAGTGGTCTGTGACGACGGCAGCGTCGCCGTGTCGGACCGCTTCACGGTCGCGATCTGCACCTGCCGCCGCAGCCGCACCTACCCCTGGTGCGACACCAGCCACCGCCGCAGGACACGGCCGGACACGGCGAACGCTCCCGGCCCCGGGACCGAAGACACCGAAGACACCGAAGACACCGAAGACAAGAAGAACGCCGGAGTCACCTCCACCCCCCGGCAGACGAAGGAGGAGCCGCCGTCATGACCACCGTCCGCGCCGAGCCGTCACCCCACCGCGGCCCCGGAGCCGCCAGCGACGTCCCCGAGTCCCGCCGGCGCAGCCCCGAGCTGCCCGCTCCCCGCGGCGAGCTGTCCGGTGCCGTCATCGACTCCCTGCGGCACGGCGGCGGCCCCTTGCCGCAGTCGGCGCCGGAGCACGCCGACGCGTACGGCGACGACCTACAGCTTGCCCTCTACGTCCTCTACGAACTGCACTACCAGGGCTTCGCCGGTGTGGACGAGGACCGGGAGTGGGACCCGGAGCTGCTGGTCCTGCGCCGCTCACTGGAACAGCGTTTCCTTATGGCACTGCGTGCCGACGCGACCGGTCCGGAAAGCGCCGAGGAAGCGATCGCCGGGCTCCTGACCGAGCCCGTCGGGTACGACGGGACGAGCGTCAGCCACCACCTGCAACGCGACGGCGAGCTGTGGCAGGTACGGGAGTACGCGGCCCTGCGGTCCCTGTACCACCTCAAGGAGGCCGACCCGCACGCCTGGGTCATACCGCGGCTGCACGGGCGGGCCAAGGCCGCCATGGTGGCCGTGGAGTTCGACGAGTTCGGCGCGGGGCGCCCGGAGGACATCCACGCGCGGCTGTTCGCGGACCTCATGGCGGACCTCGGCCTTGACACCTCGTACGGACACCATCTGGACGCCGCTCCGGCCGAGGCCCTCGTGGTCGTCAACCTGATGTCCCTCTTCGGGCTGCACCGGGCCCTGCGCGGGGCACTGGTCGGGCACTTCGCCGCCGTGGAGATCACCTCGTCGCCCGGTTCCCGGCGCCTCGCGGCCGCCCTGCGGCGGGTCGGGGCGGGTCCCGCGGCGCAGCGGTTCTACGACGAGCACGTGGAGGCGGACGCCGTGCACGAGCAGGTGGTCCGCCGGGACGTCGTCGGGGGGCTGCTGGCCGCCGAGCCGGCGCTCGACGCCGACATCGCCTTCGGCGTGCACGCCACCGGTTTCGTCGAGGACCGCCTGGCTGCCCACATCCTCGACGCCTGGCGTGCGGGACGCAGCGCCCTGACCGCCCCGGCTGCGTAGCCCCGGTCGGCGGGGCGCCCCTGACGGGGCGCCCCTCAGGGCGCGTCGTCGACGGCGCCCGGGGCCAGCGCGGGCGCCGGGAAGGCGTGCCGCGTCTCACCGCCGGACCACCACACGCCGATGGCGAACACCGCGGTGGCTTCAAGCAGCGCGGCGCGGTGCAACCCGCCGCAGAACTGCGGGGCACAGCCCATCGAGGTGATCAGCTCCGTCGCCAGGGCGGTGGCGTGCGGGGTGTCCGTACAGAAGGGCACGGCCAGCGGCGCACCCTCGAAGGCCGGCCGCGGCAGGGTCCAGATGCTCTCGTGCAGGATGCCGAAGACTTTGACGACCTGGGCGTCAGGAGCCGCGGCCGCGAGGCGTACGGCCACCGAATCCGTGCCGCCGAGCGTCGTCAGGGCCGGGCCGTCGGCGGCGGGGGCCATCGGCACCGTGCAGTCGAGCACGGTCCGCCCGGCGAGGTCCGCGGCCAGCTCCTCGGCCAACCGCGGTGCGACGTCCGCAGGCACGGCCACCAGGACGGCCTCGCCGTACCGCGCCGCTTCGGCGGGGCTTCCGTACCCGGCGGCTCCGATACCGGCCGCGGTCCTGGCCGCCGCCGCGGCGTCCCTGCCGCCCACCATGACCTCGTGCCCGGCCCGTACCCAGGCCCCGCCGAGCGCGGCCGCCATCGCTCCCGTACCGAGAATGCCGATGCGTATCGTCCTGCTCCCGCCGTCCCCGCCGTTCCCGTCGTCGATGATGTTCAGTTCGTTCGCGTTGTGGGATGTCATGCCGGGAACGCTAGGAGTTTCGACGCACACCGTCCGGTAGGCATCGAACGCGGCAGGATGTCCACATGGGAGAGCGCGTACAGCAGCCGCAGCCGCAGGAGCCGTACGATCTGGGCGGGGAGCCGTTCGCGGCGGACTGCCGGGCCCGGATCGCCTTCGAGGTGCTGGCCAACCGCTGGGACAGCGTGGTGGTCCACGTCCTCGGGGAGAGCGGACCGAAGCGACCGCGCGAACTCCGCGCCCGGATCGGCGGGATCAGCCCCAAGGTCCTGAACGAGGCCCTGCGGCGCCTTGAGTACAACGGCCTGGTGGAGCGCCGCCGCTACGCCGAGGCCCCGCCCCGCGTCGACTACAGCCTCACCGAGGCGGGCACCGCCCTGCTCGCCCCGATCCGGGCCCTCGGCGCCTGGGCCGCGGCCCACGCGGACGCCGTCCTCGCGGCACAGAACCGCCACACCCGGTGACCCGCGGGGGCCGTCAGCCCTTGACGCCTGCACGTGCTCGACACGCTGAGCACACGGGGCCGCATCGCTCGATCAGCGGCCGAGGGCCTGCTTGAGTTCCTTCTTGTTCATCGACGAGCGGCCCTCGATGTTCTTCTTCTTGGCCTCCTCGTACAACTGGTCGCGGGTCGGACCCTGGGCGCCGCTGTGGGAGCGCTCGCCACCGCGCTGGGGCGCGGACTTCTTGTCGCGCGTGGAGGTCTTGCTCGCGGTCTTGGACTCGCCGGAGCGCGCGCGTTCCTTGTTGACGGTGCGGGCGGCGATCTCCTTGGCCCGCTCGGTGGAGGCGCCCCGGTCCTCGGCGCTGTCCTTGATGTGCTCGTACTGCCGTTCACGCTTCTTGCTGGATCCAGCGGGCATGGAGCAAAAACCTTTCCGATCGGTTGTTCTGTTACGGGGCGACGCCCATCGCCTCGGCGCGTACCTGACTGCAGGACTTGGTGATGAGGCGGGAGACGTGCATCTGTGAGAGGCCCAGTTGCTCGGCGATGCCGCTCTGTGTCATACCGCGGAAGAACCGCAGGTAGAGGATGGTCTGCTCGCGCTCGGGCAGATGGCGCAGGCCCTCCCTGGCGGTTTGGCGGTCGATGACCAGGTCGTAGCCGGGGTCGGGGGCCCCGAGGGTGTCGGCGAGGTGATAGCCGTCGTCCGACGCGGTGTGCATGTCGGCGTCCAGGGACAGGGACTGATAGGCATCAAGGGCTTCGAGGCCGTCTTCACCGGTGATGGTGGGCACCGCGTAGCTCTCGAAGGCGCCGCGTCCGGGCTCGTAGCGGTTGACGGCCTTGACCAGGCCCATGGCGGCGACCTGACGGAGGTCGTCGAGGTTCTCGCCGCGGTTGCGGAAGGTGTGGGCGATGCGGTGGGCCATCGGCAGCCAGGCGGCGACCAGTTCCTCGCAGAGCAGCTCGCGTTCGCGGCCCTCGGGCAGCCCGGCGAGGTGCTTGAAGGCCTGCTCCGTCTCCGGGCGGTCGTGGTGAGCGCGCCGGGACGCGCCGGAGGAGGTGGTGCTCGGCATGGGGATCGCTCCTGGGCCGTGACGACGTGTGAGTGATGTCGCGGCACGGCCTCGCGCCCAACTGGACAGGAGGCCGCGCGCCAAGCGGCTCTGCCGCTCCGCTGTCGCGCCTCCTGTCCGAAGCACGGTGAATCGCCTGCCCTTCCACTTTCCTCGCAAAAGCACGAGTCCGCAGCTTGGGACGGGCCGCACGGGTCCGTACGGCTCAGGTCGTCACGGGCGGCCCCGGTCCGGCGGCGCCGCAGCGTGGTGTCAGTCCAGGCCGCGCACGATGTTGACCTCGAATATGTAGTCGTCCCGGTTGACGGGCTCCGTGGCGGAGGGCAGGGCGGGCACACATGTGCGCACGGCTCCCGCGTCCTTCGCGGGGGCCACCGGGCCGGTGACGGCGCTCCTCGCCTCGAAACCGCCGGGCGGTTCATGGAGCGTGGTACGCGGCAGTTCCGGTGCGGCGGGTTCCGTGGCGGACATACGGCCTCCTCAGGCGTCGTTGGGTACCGGGTGCCTTGTACGGCGCGCGTCATGCATGAAAACGGTCGGCTTGTGTCGTCCTGTGTCACAGCGCACGCAGCCACACGGTCGCCAGGGGTGGCAGGGTCACCCGTAGACAGCCGTGCCCGTCGCCCTCGCCGTCCCCGTCGCCGTCTCCGAGGGCGTCCGGTTCGGGCTTCAGGACCCCGGTGTTGCGGACGTCGCTGCCGCCGTAGCGGCCGGCGTCGGTGTTGAGGGCCTCCTCCCAGGCAGCGACCGCGGCCGGCACCCGCAGCGGGTAGTCGTGCCTGACCACGGGGGAGAAGTTGCACACGGCAAGGAGCACGGTGCCGTCCTTGGCGTGGCGCAGGAACGCCACGACGTTGTCCTGCGCGGCGTCCACCGCCACCCAGGAGAAGCCCGCGGGCACCGTGTCCTGCTCCCAGAGGGCGGGCGCGCACCGGTACCGGTCGTTGAGGTCCCGTACCGTAGGCGCGGTGGTTGGCGCGCTGCTGCCACCAGTCGCCGGGCATCTTCGACACCAGGGACCGCTTGCCGTGCACCACCTCGTCGTGCGAGATCGGCAGCAGGTAGTTCTCGCTGTAGGCGTAGACCATCGCGAAGGTCAGTTCGCCGTGGTGGTACTTGCGGTGCACCGGCTCGTGCGCGATGTACTCCAGCGAGTCGTGCGACCAGCCCATGTTCCACTTCATGCCGAAGCCGAGGCCGCCGATGCCGCCAGGACCGGTCTCGTGGGTGGCGCGGGTGACGCCGTCCCACGCGGTGGACTCCTCGGCGATGGTGACCACGCCGGGGCAGCGGCGGTAGAGGGTGGCGTTCATCTCCTGGAGGAAGGCGACGGCGTCCTCGTTCTCGCGGCCGCCGTGCTCGTTCGGGGTCCACTGGCCGTGTTCGCGCGAGTAGTCGAGGTAGAGCATCGAGGCGACGGCGTCCACGCGCAGGCCGTCGATGTGGAACTCCTCGCACCAGAACGTGGCGTTGGCGACCAGGAAGTTGCGCACCTCCTTGCGGCCGTAGTCGAAGGTGAGGGTGCCCCAGTCGGGGTGTTCCGCACGCAGCGGGTCCCCGGGTTCGTAGAGATGCTCCCCGTCGAACTTCGCGAGCGCCCAGTCGTCGCGCGGGAAGTGCGCGGGCACCCAGTCCATGAGGACGCCGACACCTGCCTGGTGGAGGGCGTCGACGAGGTGCTTGAAGTCGTCGGGGGTGCCAAGGCGTGCGGTGGGTGCGTAGAAGCCGGTGACCTGGTAGCCCCAGGAGCCGCCGAAGGGGTGCTCGGCGACCGGCATCAGCTCCACGTGCGTGAAGCCCAGGTCGGCCACGTAGGCAGGGAGTTGCTCGGCCAGTTGACGGTAGGTGAGGCCGGGGCGCCAGGACGGCAGGTGGACCTCGTACACGGAGAACGGGGCCTCGTGCACGGGTATGCCGCCGCGCCGCCGCATCCACTCCTCGTCCCGCCACTCGTGACGTGACACGTCCACGATCGAAGCGGTCGCCGGTGGCACCTCCGTGCGGCGCGCAAGCGGGTCCGCGCGCAGGGTGTGTGTGCCGTCGGGGCGGGTGATGTCGAACTTGTAGCGGGAGCCCTCGCCGAGGCCGGGGACGAACAGCTCCCACACGCCGGTCGAGCCGAGGGACCGCATCGGGTACGCGGCGCCGTCCCAGTGGCAGAAGTCCCCGCACACCCGCACCCCTCCGGCGTTCGGCGCCCACACCGTGAAGCGGGTGCCCTGCGTGCCCTGATGGGTCATGGGGTGCGCCCCCAGCGCCTGCCACAGTTCCTCGTGCCGGCCCTCGCCGATGAGGTGCAGATCGAGTTCGCCGAGGGCGGGCAGGAAGCGGTAGGGGTCCTGGACCGCGGTCTCCTCGCCGTCGTAGGTCACCCGCAGCTCGTACTCGGGCACCGCGGTGAGCGGCAGCACCCCTGAGAAGAGGCCGTCGCCCATGTCGTTCAGGCGCGTGGTCCGGCCGTCGACAACGAGGGCGACCGTCTGCGCGTACGGCCGCAGGACCCGGAAGGCGACACCGCCGGACACCGGATGCGCACCGAGCAGCGCGTGCGGGTCGTGGTGCGCCCCGGACAGGAGACGCCTGCGCTCCGCCTCGTCGAGCGGGGCGTCGGGGGGGCGTTCGAGGAGGGCGGCCGAGGGTTCGGGAGCGGACGTGTCGATGCTGGCCACGGGGTGGGCTCTCCTCTGCTGGACGGGAACGGCTGACGGTGGGGGCAGAAGCTGAAGGGGACGGCGGGCGCCGGGGGAGGAGGCCGGGTCAGCGGTCCTCCGCGAGCCGGGCGAGGGCCGCCATGGGCACGGGCAGCCAGTCGGGGCGGTGCCTGGCCTCGTAGAGCGCTTCGTACACCGCGCGGTCGGTCTCGTGGGCGCGCAGCAGCGCGGCCTCCTCGCGCGGGTCCCACGCCGCCACCGCGGCGTAACCCGCGCAGTACGCGTCGCGGCAGCGCCGCGCCCACTGCGGCTGCCAGGGGCGTCCGGAGTGCGCCGCGTAGTCGAACGAGCGGAGCATGCCCGCCACATCGCGTACGGGGGTCTCGACCCGCTTGCGTTCCACGAGCGGCCGGGCCGGTTCGCCCTCGAAGTCGATGACGAACCACCGGTCCAGGTCCCCGGCGCGAAGGACCTGGCCCAGATGCAGATCGCCGTGGATGCGCTGGTCCGGCCGGTCGGCACCGCCCGCGGCGAAGGCGTCGTAGGCGGCCCGCAGTCGGGACACGTACGGAACGAGCGCGGGCACCTGCCGTGCGGCGGCCTCCAGACGCCCGGTCATCGCGGCGGCGAGCAGGCTCCGGCCGCTGTGCTCCGGCGCTGTCGGCGGGAAGACCTGTGCCAGAGCCAGATGCACCTCCGCGGTGGCCCGCCCGAGTTCGTACGACTCGGCGGTGAAGTCCTCGCCCGACGCGAGGGACCGCAGCGCCAGCGTCCAGCCGTCCGTCGCCCCGCGCAGGAACGGCTGGAGCACGCCGAGTGTCGTCCTGCGCGGCTGCGTGGTCCAGAACCAGGCCACGGGGGCGGGCACGCGCGCACAGCCCTCACCGGCGAGCGCCCACGGCACTTCCAGGTCCGGATTGGTGCCGTACTGGATGCGGCGGAAGAGCTTGAGTATGTAGCGGTCGCCGTACACCAGCGAGGTGTTGGACTGCTCGCCTTCGAGGAGCCGGGGGGCGAGCCCGGAGGGTACGGCGGTCCGCCCGTCACCCTCGAAACGCAGCGGCCCCGCCTCGCCAGGCGTACGGAGCCGTTCCAGGAGCAACCCCGCCGACCGGGGGTCCAGGAGCGCGTCGTACACGCTCAGTCCCGCGAGGGGGCCGGTGCCGGGGCGGCCGATGAGGGCGTGACGCAGTTGTGGCGGCAACTCCTCGCGGACGCCGAGGACGAGTTGGTAGCAGTGCGCGGACCTCGCGCTGTGACTGGTCCTGATCAGCAGATGCAGGCATCCCGGATGGAGTTCGGTCATCGACACCACGGAGAAGTCCGTGATGGGCCAGCCCTTCGCCGCGAACCACCGCTGCCTCGGCAGCCACTCCCGGAGCAGTCCGGCGAGCGACGTCAGGAGCAGCGGAGGGCTGAGGTCGGCGTCCGTGTGCGGTGCGGTCTTCAGCATGTCTGCGGCACGTCCCTTCAGAGGCGGACGGCGGTTTCCGCCGGGCGGGGGAGGTGGAGGTCGTCGCGCAGCCGGAACCAGTAGAAGCCGTGTCCTGTGAGAGTCAGCAGGTAGGGGAGTGCACCGACGGCTGGGAAGCGGACACCGCCGGTCAGCTCCACGGGATGGCGGCCCTCGAAGACCCCCAGGTCTAGTTCGGTGGGCTGGGCGAAGCGCGAGAAGTTGTGCACGCACATGACCAGGTCGTCCCGGTACTCGCGCAGGAAGGCGAGGACGGCGGGGTTGGAGGAGGGCAGCTCGGTGTAGGAGCCGAGTCCGAAGGCGGGGTTCTGTTTGCGGATCTCGATCATGCG
>NZ_JOAP01000050.1 GCF_000720475.1 Streptomyces aureocirculatus | reverse complement strand
GCGGTGCGGGGCGGGTGTCAGACGTTGACGCCGAAGTCCGACGCGATGCCGCGCAGGCCGCTCGCGTAGCCCTGGCCGACGGCGCGGAACTTCCATTCGCTGCTGTGGCGGTAGAGCTCGCCGAAGACCATGGCGGTCTCGGTGGAGGCGTCCTCGGAGAGGTCGTAGCGGGCGATCTCCTGGTTGTCGGCCTGGTTGACCACGCGGATGAAGGCGTTGCGGACCTGGCCGAAGCTCTGGCCGCGGTTCTCCGCGTCGTGGATGGAGACCGGGAAGACAATCTTGGTGATGTTGGCAGGGACGCCGGCGAGGTTGACCTTGACGGCCTCGTCGTCGCCCTCGCCCTCGCCGGTGAGGTTGTCACCGGTGTGTTCGACGGAGCCGTCGGGGCTCGTGAGGTTGTTGTAGAAGATGAAGTGCTGGTCGTCGACGACCTTGCCGGAGTCGTCGCAGAGCAGCGCGCTGGCGTCGAGGTCGTAGTCCGTGCCGGTGGTCGTCCGGACGTCCCAGCCCAGGCCGACCAGTACGGCCGTCAGACCCGGCGCCTCCTTGCTCAGCGAAACATTGCCGCCCTTGGCCAGGGAAACTCCCACGGTGTCCTCCTGCTGTGCTCTGTACGGGAAATCGTCCCGGCCCCGGTTGAGGACCGGAGCTTAGAATCTACATGAGTGTAGAAATATGCGGAGTCGAGTCGAGGACCCCGCCCGTTGCACCCCGCCCGTTACGATGTGGCACTCCCCGCGAGCGACGTACGCGGTGCGGTGGGAGGTGAGGGCACGGTATGGCGGAGGACATGACGCAGGGCGAAGGCGGGCGGCCCGAGCCGCGGCTGCGCAGGCGCGGCCAGGGCGAGCTCGAGGCCCAGGTGCTCGCGGCCCTGCACGAGGCGCGCGGTCCTGTCGGCGTGGCCTGGGTGCAGGAGCGCGTCGGTGGCGATCTCGCCTACACCACGGTCATGACGATCCTCACCCGGCTGCTCGCGAAGGACGTGGTCACCCGGGAGCGTGCGGGGCGCTCCTTCTTGTGGCGGCCCACCACCGGCGAGGCCGGGCTCGCCGCGCTGCGCATGCGCAAGGTCCTCGACGGCGAGAGCGACCGCGAGGCGGTGCTCGCCAGTTTCGTCACCACCCTGTCAGCCGACGACGAGCGGTTGCTGCGCGATCTGCTCGGCGGAGCGGGCGGCGACGGCGCGGAGGGCTGACCGTACGCATGGGGCTCGTCGTCTATCTGCCGCTCGTGCTGCCACTGAGCGCCTGGCCGGTCGCCCGGCTCGCCGCGCAGCATCTGCATCCGCGCACCGCCACCCGCCTGCTGACCGCCCTCGCCGCAGTGATGGCGCTGTGCAGCACGCTCTGCCTGGCCCTTCTCATGGTCGTCGGCACCGCCCGGCTCCCCGGCAACCCCCTGCCCGACGCCTGGTCCGACCCCGAGGTCCGCGCCGCCCTGCCGTACGACGAGTTCACCGGCACGGCGGCGATTCCGGCGCTCGCCGTGGTGTGCGGCGCGCTGACACACACGCTGTGGCGCCACGCCGCGGTACGCTACCGGGGCCGCCGGGCACTCGCAGGCCTGCCCGGCCCGACGGTGGTCGTACTGCCGGACACCGAGAGGGCCTATGCGTACGCGCTGCCGGGGAGGGCGCGGGCTGCGGGCGTGCGGGGCAGCGGGCGATCGGAGTGTGCGCCGTCGCGGCGCGTACCGTCGCGTGGACGCGTCGTCGTCAGCCGTGCACTCCTGGACCGGCTGCAACCGGCCGAGCGGCGGGCCCTGTTCGCCCACGAGCGTACTCATCTCGCCGCGCGTCACCACCGCTTCCTGCTGGTGACACAGTTGGCGGCGCGAGCCAACCCGTTCCTGCTGCCGCTGCGCACGGCCACCGCGTACACCACCGAGCGGTGGGCCGACGAGGCCGCCGCGGGGGCGGTGCGGGACCGGCGGGTGGTCGCGCTGGCCATCGGCAAGGCCGCGCTCGCGCCGGGGCCCACGCCGGTGACGGCGCTCGCCGGGTTCGCCGCGACGGGCCCGGTGCCGCGGCGCGTCGCCGCCCTCCTCGCCCCGGCCCCCGCCGCCCGTACCCGGCCCTCCTTGTTCACGGCGGTGGGCCTGGCACTCTGGGGCGCCGCGTGCGGCACCGCCGTGTCCGCGATGACCTCGGCGAACGCGGCGGTGACAACGGTCCTCGTCCTGCGGGCAGCCACACCGCTGTGAGGCCTGTGAGGCCTGTGAGGCCTGTGAGGACTACGGCGCCGCGGGGGTGATCAGAGGTCGAACTCGTGCGGCGGCAGCTCCAGGGCGTAGCACGCCTCCCGCACCACGGCCTGCTCGTCCTTGTCGAAGTCGCCGTCGGCGCCGCCGATGACGATGCCGATCTGGATCACCGCACGCGCCTCGGCCGGCTTCTTCTTGGCCTTCGCGACCTCCTGCAACACGCTCACCTTGCCGAACGCGAAGTCAGCCGTCAGCTTGTCCACGTTCTCGTCGAAGCGGCGGCGCAGATCGTCGGCGGCGAAGTTCTGCAGCACCTCGTTCGTGGCGATGAGCTGCGCCACGCGCTGGCGCTCCGCCGCGTCCACGGTGCCGTCGGCGGCCGCGACCAGCGCGCACATGGCCATGCTCGAATCGCGGAAGGCCCCGCTCGTGAGGTCGTTCTTCTTCGCTGTCAGTTGCGCCTGCATCGTCGAGGCGGTGTCCTTCAAGCGGTCCCACAGGGCCATGGGAAATCTCCATCTGTCGTCGCTCACGGCGAACTACGTTCTACAACATTGTAGAAGTTAACATCCGAAGCTTCCCGGGGTGACCGCCGACGCCACGGCGTCGGGCTACCGCTGCGCCCGCATCACGATCGCCGTCACCGCGATCCCGTCCCGCACCAGCCACGTGCCGGAGAACCGGGAGAGCGCGGTCCCCGCGACCACGGGGGCCGACACCAGGATCTCGGCGGTGAACGTGCCGTCCGCCCGGATGTCCAGGCGCGCCTCCTCGAAGCCGAGCCAGCGCCCGGTCAGCGGGAACCACGTCTTGTAGACGGTCTCCTTCGCGCTGAACAGCAGCCGGTCCCAGGGAACGGAGGAGTCGTCGGCGGCGAGGGCGGAAAGCATCGCGCGCTCCGTCTCGTCGCTCACAAGATCAAGGACACCGGCGTCCTTCAGGACCTCCGCGGGCTCGGCGTCGACGCCGAGCGAGAGGACGTCGCCGGAGCGGGCGACCACCGCGGCGCGATAGCCCAGGCAGTGCGTCATGCTGCCGACTACGCCAGCGGGCCACAGCGGCTCGCCCTTGTCACCGCGCAGGATGGGCGCGGGCGGCAGGCCGATCCGGGCCAGTGCCGTGCGCGCGCAGTGCCGGGCCGTGGCGAACTCGTTCTTCCGCTTGGGCACCGCCTTGACGACGTACGCGGCCTCTTCGGGGAACAGGACGGCCTCGGCCGGATCTTTGTCGGTCTCGACGACGAACACCGGCTCGTCTGCGAGCAGGGAGCTCAATATGCCTGTTTCACCGAACACTTCGCCCGTGGACTTCGATGGTGACGTCACAGCCGATCACTGTACCGGCGGCCCGCGCCGGGCGGCCCGCGAGGTTCCGGGGCGGTCGCCGCATAGGGTGGTCCGATGCAGGACGAGTACCGCACCGTGGCCCGCGAGGGCGTGCACGAGACCGAGGTCAACCGCTCGCGCTTCCTGTGCGCGCTCGCGCCGGCCGCCACCGAGCAGGAGGCCCAGGACTTCGTCGCGCGCGTCCGCAAGGAGCACCCGACGGCTTCGCACAACTGCTTCGCGTACGTCATCGGGGCCGACGCCTCCGTACAGAAGGCGAGCGACGACGGCGAACCGGGCGGCACCGCGGGCGTCCCCATGCTCCAGATGCTGCTCCGGCGTGACATGCGGTACGCCGTAGCCGTCGTGACCCGCTACTACGGAGGCGTCAAGCTCGGCGCGGGCGGTCTCATCCGCGCCTACGGCGGAGCCGTCGGGGAGGCCCTCGACGCCCTCGGCACCCGCACCCGCCGCCGCTTCAGGATCGCCACCGTCACCGTCGACCACCAGCGGGCCGGAAAGATCCAGAACGACCTGCGGTCGACCGGACGCACCGTGCGCGACGTGCGGTACGGCACCGAGGTCACCATCGAGATCGGTCTGCCCGACGCCGACGTCGAACAGTTCGAGGCCTGGCTGGCGGACGCCACGGCGGGCACCGCGCGGTGCGAACTCGGCGGGGAGGCGTACGGGGACGCGTGACCGTGCGCGTACATGTTTTGATGGCGGTATGACCCTCTTTGTCGGCACCTCTGGGTGGCAGTACAAAGACTGGCGCGGCGTGCTCTACCCCGAGGGGGTGCCCCAGCGGCTCTGGCTCGAGGAGTACACGCGGTCGTTCGTGACCGTCGAGAGCAACAACGCCTTCTACCGGCTGCCCACCCGGGAGAACTTCGCCGCCTGGCGCGAGCGCACCCCGGAGGGATTCGTCGTCGCCGTCAAGGCCAGCCGGTTCCTGACGCACGTCAAACGGCTCCGCGAGCCCGAGGAGCCCGTACGGAGACTGATGGACCACGCCGGCGGCCTCGGCGACCGGCTCGGCCCCGTCCTGCTGCAACTTCCGCCGACCCTCAAGGCCGATCCGGACCTCCTTGACACCTGCCTGCGCTGTTTCCCCAAGGGCACCCGGGTCGCCGTCGAACCGCGTCACGCGTCCTGGTGGACCCCCGAGGTGCGCGCACTCCTGACCGACAGGGGCGCCGCCCTGTGCTGGGCCGACGTGGGATCGCGGCCCGTCGCACCGCTCTGGCGCACGGCCGCCTGGGGCTATCTGCGGCTGCACTCCGGGCGCGCCAGGCCGTGGCCGCGCTACGGCCGCCAGGCGCTCGCCGCCTGGGTCCGGCGGGTGACCGGGACCTGGTCCGACGCCGAGGACGTCTTCGTGTACTTCAACAACGACCCGGGCGGCGCCGCCGTCCACGACGCCAAGGCCTTCGCGCGGGCCGCCCGCGCCGCAGGGGGCGGGGCGGTGAGCGGGGCATGAGTCCGATCACGGTCGGCGTCGAGGAGGAGTATCTGCTGCTCGACCCCGGCACGGGCCTGCCCGTCCCGCTGGCCGAGCAGGTGCGTACCGCCGCGGGGCTCGGTCCGATCGCCGAGGAACGTGAGGTGCAGCCCGAGCTGATGGCGGCGCAGATCGAGGTCGCCACTCCGGTGTGCACCGCCCTCGACGAGGTGGGCGGCCATCTGCTGCGCCTGCGCCACGCCCTGGGGCGTGCGGCGGAGAGCCACGGCTGCAGGCTCGCGGCCTGCGCCACCCCGCCGCTCAAGACGGACGCGCCCGCTCCGGTGACCGACCTGCCGCGCTACCGGGCCCTGCGGGCGCGGGCCCCGCAACTGGTGGCCGAGCAGTTGGTGAGCGGCATGCACGTGCACGTGGCGGTGCCCGACCCGGAGCTCGGCGTGGCCGTCCTGAACCGCATCAGACTGTGGCTGCCCGTCCTGGTGGCCATGTCGGCGAACTCGCCCTTCTGGGCCGGTCGGGACACCGGCTTCGCCAGTTGGCGCACCATCGTGTTCGGGCGCTGGCCGGTGAGCGGGCCGCCGCCGCACTTCGACTCCCTCGCCGACCACGAGCAGCGGATCAAACTCCTGCTCTCCTCCGGCGCGATCATGGACATGGGCCAGATCTACTGGCAGGCCCGCCTCTCGAGCCGATACCCCACGATCGAGGTGCGCTGTGCCGACGTCCAACTCCGGGCGGACGAGGCCGTCCTGCTCACCGGCCTCGTAAGGGCACTGGTGGCGACCGCCGTCCAGGACGCCGAAGCCGGTGTGCCGGTGCCGCCCTGCCCGCCGGAACTGTTGCAGGCCGCCAACTGGCACGCCGCCCGGTACGGCCTCGGCGGCTCGCTGATGGACTGCGAGGGCAGGCTGCGCAGCGCCGGGGACGTGCTGTCCCGGCTCATGGACCACATCACGCCCGCCCTCGACGCGGCCGGGGACAGCCGAGAGGTCACCGCACTCGTGCACCGGCTGCTCCAGGAGGGCACGGACGCGGACCGGCAGCGCCGCGCCCTGGCCGACGGAGGTCTGCGTGCCGTCACCGAGCTGATCGTCACCGAGACCACGGCGGTGTGAAGCCGCGTCCCGCGGGCGCGTGCGTGCCGTGGCTGATGGTGGGCGATGGTGGGGCAGGGGCCCCCAGGCGTTAGCGTGGTGCGTGCCAACGGCGAGCCGATGCTGGCTCGTGGCGGTCTTTGAGGCGTAAGGGGCGGAAAACGTGCAGGTCGGAGCGGTTTCTTGAAATTGCTGCACACATCCGACTGGCATCTCGGCCGGGCGCTGCACCGGGTGAGCATGCTCGACGCGCAGTCCGCGTTCATCGCTCATCTCGTGGCCACCGTCCGCGAGCGCGCGGTGGACGCCGTCGTCGTGTCGGGAGACGTGTACGACAGGGCGGTGCCGCCGCTCGCCGCGGTCGAGCTCTTCGACGACGCCCTGCACCGCCTGGCGGACCTCGGTGTGCCGACGGTGATGATCTCCGGCAACCACGACTCGGCGCGCCGCCTCGGCGTGGGCGCGGGCCTCATCGACCGCGCGGGCATCCACCTGCGGACCGACCCGGCGGGCTGCGGGCAACCCGTGCTGCTGCCCGACGCGCACGGCGACGTCGCCTTCTACGGCCTGCCCTATCTCGAACCCGCCCTGGTCAGGGACGAGTTCGGCGTGGAGCGAGCCGGGCACGAGGACGTGCTCGGCGCCGCCATGGACCAGGTCAGGGCCGACCTCGCCGCGCGCCCCGACGGCACCCGCTCCGTCGTACTCGCGCACGCCTTCGTGACCGGCGGCGAGGTCAGCGACAGCGAGCGCGACATCACGGTCGGCGGGGTGGCCTCCGTGCCCGCGGGTGTCTTCGCCGGGGTGGACTATGTGGCGCTCGGCCATCTGCACGGCAGCCAGGTCATCGCCGAGCGCGTGCGCTACAGCGGTTCCCCGCTGGCGTACTCGTTCTCGGAGGCCGACCACCGCAAGAGCATGTGGCTGATCGAACTGGGCCCTGCCGGTGAGCTGACGACGGCCGAGCGCGTCGACTGCCCGGTGCCCCGGCCCCTCGCCCGTATCAGGGGAACGCTCGACGAGCTCCTGGACGCCCCGGAACTCGCCCGGCACGAACAGGCGTGGATCGAGGCGACCCTCACCGACGCGGTCCGCCCGGACGAACCGATGGCCCGCCTCACCGAGCGCTTCCCGCACACCCTCAGCCTCGTCTTCGCCCCCGACCGCGCCCCCGAGGACCCGGACGTCTCGTACGCCCGGCGCCTCAAGGGCCGCGACGACCAGCAGATCGCGGAGGACTTCGTGACGCATGTGCGCGGCGCGGGGCCCGACGCCCGCGAACGGGACGTGCTGCGGGACGCGTTCGACGCCGTCCGCACCGACGATGTCGTCCACGAGGTGGCCCGGTGAGGCTGCACCGCCTGCGGATCACCGCGTTCGGCCCCTTCGGCACCACCCAGGACATCGACTTCGACGAGCTGTCGGCGGCCGGGCTCTTCCTGCTGCACGGCGCGACGGGCGCCGGCAAGACCTCCGTCCTCGACGCCGTGTGCTACGCGCTGTACGGGTCCGTGCCCGGACCGCGCCAGGGCAGCGGCCAGGGTCTGACGCTGCGCAGCGACCACGCCCGTCCGGACACGCGCACGGAGGTGTGCCTCGAACTGACCGTGGCCGGGCGCCGCCTGGAGATCACCCGGCAGCCGCCCTGGGAGCGCCCGAAGAAGCGCGGCACGGGCATGACGACGGACAAGGCACAGAGCTGGCTGCGGGAGCGGGTGGAGGCGGGTGGCCGTGGCTCCGGCTCCGGTGACCTCGGGTCCGGTCCCGCCGCCTCCGCCTCCGCCTCCGCCTCCGACTCCGGTTCCGCCTCCGGTTCCGCCTCCGCCTCCGACTCCGGTTCCGCCTCCGCCTCCGGTCCCGGAAAGGGTGGCTGGAAGGACCTCAGCCGCTCCCACCAGGAGATCGGCGAGGAGATCAGCCAACTGCTCGGCATGAGCAAGGAGCAGTTCTGCCAGGTCGTGCTGTTGCCGCAGGGCGACTTCGCGCGCTTCCTGCGCGCCGACGCCGAGGCCCGCGGCAAGCTCCTCGGCAGGCTCTTCGACACCCGCAGGTTCGCCGCCGTCGAGCAGCGCCTCGCCGAGCAGCGCCGCACCGCCGAGGCCCAGGTGCGCGAGGGCGACACGGAGCTGCTCGCGGACGCGCACCGCATGCAGCAGGCGGCTGACTGTGGGGGCGGGGGCGCCGAGCTGCCGCTGCCCGACGCCGCCCCCGGCGACCCGGGCCTCGCCGAGTCCGTGCTGACCTGGGCCGCCGTGGCCCGCGCGGGCGCCCGCGAGCGCCTCACCGTCGCGCGCAGCGCCCTCGACCAGGCGGAGTCCGCCCACGCCGCGGCCGCCGCCGAGCTGGACGACGTACGCGAACTCGCCCGACTACAGCGGCGCTTCGCCGACGCCCGGCAGCGCGCCGACGCCCTGGAGGAGCGCGCCGAGGACCACCGGCGGCTCGCCGCCCGCATGGAGCAGGCCCGCAAGGCGGAGGCGGTCGTCCCGACGCTCGCGCTGCGGGCCGACGCCGAGGAGGAGCACCGCCGCGCCACCACCGCCGAAGCACGTGCGCGCGCGGAGCTCCCCGCCTCGTACGCCGACGAGGGCGCCGCAGGACTCGCGGGCGCCGCACGCCGGGCCAGCGAGGAACTGGGCGGCCTCGCCGCCGCCCGGCGCGCCGAACACCGCCTGGCCGAGCTGCGCGCCCAGCGCGCCGACCTGGACCGGCGGGAGCGCGCCGACGACGAGCTCCTCGCCGAGGCCACGGACTGGCTCGCCGACTGGGAGACCACTCGCGCGCGCCTGAAGGACGGCATCGAGGCCGCGCAGGAAGCGGCCACCCGCACCGAACACCTCGCGGGCCGCCTCCTGCCCGCCCAGGAGAAACTGGACGCCGCCCGCCGCCGCGACCGCCTCACCGAGGAGGCCGGCCGGGCCCAGGAACACGCCCTCGCCGCCCGCGCGCACGCCACCGCGGCGCACGAGCACTGGCTCGCCCTCAAGGAGCAGCGCCTCGCGGACATCGCCGCCGAACTCGCCGCCCACCTCGACGACGGCGCCCCCTGCGCGGTCTGCGGCGCCACCGAACACCCCGCTCCGGCACGCAAGTCCGCGACCCACGTCGACCGCGCCACCGAGGAGGCCGCCCTCGCCACCCACCGGAAGGCGGACGAGGCGCGTGCCGCGGCCGAGCGCGACCTCGCCGCCGTACGGGAGTCCCTCGCGGCCGCCACCGCCGCCGCCTCGGACACTTCCGTCGACGAACTCTCCGCGTCCGTGGCGGAGTTGCGGCAGGCGCACGCCGAGGCCCGGGGCCGTGCCGCCGGGCTGCACGCGGCGCGGGAAGCGCTGGCCCAAGCCGAGCGTGAGCAGGTGCGCCGCGTCACCGCCCAGCAGGAAGCCGCCCGCCGCGTCGAGTCCCGCGCTGCCCTGCGGGACGCCCTCGTACGTGAACAGCACGGCTTGGAAGAGGAGTTGGTCCGCGCGCGCGGCGAGTCCGAGAGCGTCGCCCGGCGTGCCGCGCAACTGGAGCGGCAGGCCGCGCTCCTCGGCGAGGCCGCCGACGCCGCGCGGGCCGCCGACGAGTCCGCCCAGCGCCTGAAGGACGCCGACGCCCGCCTCGCCGACGCCGCCTTCCGCGCCGGCTTCGACACCCCGGCCGCCGCGTCCGCCGCGGTCCTCGACGACGCGGGCCACCGCGAACTACAGGGCCGCATCGACGCCTGGCGAAACGAGCAGGCCGCCGTGCGCGCCCTGCTCGCCGAGCCCGACGCCGCCGCCGCGGACCGGCGGCCGCCCGCGCCGCTCGCCGCCGCCGAGGCCGCCGCGGAGACCGCGGGCAGGCGGGTGCGCGCCGCCGCGTCCGCGTGCGACGCCGCCGCGGGGCGCTGCGCCGAACTCGACCGGCTCTCGGCCCGCTCGGCCACCGCGGCCCGCAGGCTCGCCCCGCTGCGCGACGCCCACGACCGGGTGGCCCGCCTCGCCACCCTGGCCGCGGGGACCTCCGCCGACAACGAACGCAGGATGCGCCTGGAGTCGTACGTCCTCGCCGCCCGTCTGGAACAGGTCGCCGCCGCCGCGACGACGCGGCTGCGCCGGATGTCGTCGGGGCGCTACACCCTCGTCCACTCCGACGACCGGTCGGGGCGCGGCCGGTCGGGTCTCGGCCTGCACGTCGTCGACGCCTGGACGGGCCGCGAGCCGAGGGCTTCGGCAGTCTGGATGACCAGACCCTCGACGAGGTGCTCGACGTCCTGGACTCGCTGCGCGAGCGGGACCGCAGCGTCGGCATCGTCAGCCACGTCGCCGACCTGCGCCGCCGGGTACACGCGCAGTTGGAGGTCGTGAAGGGCCGTGACGGTTCATCAGTTCGGCAGCGGGGTGGAGGGTGAGGTCTCAGATCCTCGATGCCGGATCGTGCCCGGTCATTCCCGGCTTTTCCGTGACCGTCCTTGCCCTTCTGTCCCCCGCCTGTCCCCCGGAGAGCCCCCAGGAACAGCTGCTGCGTCTACTTGCTCCGCCAGCGTGACGTCCTTGCAGGTAAGCACCCACAACGGTTTTTCTTGACTACCGCTCAGAGTTCGCGGCGGAGAGGGTAAGGCGGCGGCCATTGCCTTCCACCGGCTCCCCGATGCGTGGCTTAGCGCACTCGCCGGGGGGCACGCAGGCAGGAGCGCGCCTATGGTTGCTGTTGCGCTGCGCGGGGCCTGACCTCCAAGCCTTGCAGGTCAGGGGGTTCCAAGCCTCGCCCCCTGGAGTGAGCACTCCTCACACTGTGAGGAGCACAGTGTGGCCTTGCGCTGTGTCTCGCGTGTCCCGCAGGTTAGGCAGACGGCCCAGGGCTGCTCGATGAATTGGACGTCTGGTGAGCCGCACGCTGTGCAACGTATGCCGTGGAGGCGGGGCAGCTTGCCGGTCTTGTCGGGTGGGCCGGCGGCGTAGCCCTGGAGTTGAATGTGGGCGCTGTTCAGGTCGACTTCGGGTATGTCTGGCCGTTCGCGGTTGATGTATAGCCAGGCCTGGTGGCTGACGGTTCGGTTCGAGGTGCGTGGGTGTGCTTCGAGTTCGGTTCTCCAGCAGCGTCCGCTCGGTGAGGGGCCGAGACCGTCTTCGGCTGCCTCGTAGTAGGTCACGGCCCATACGGCGTACCAATGCTTCTCCAGGCCCGGGCGGTATGCGGTGGCATGTGGCGGTGTCACTGCTGCTGTTCTTCCTTGTGGTTGGTGTGTAGGGCGTCGGGTGCTTGTGGGGAGGGGTGGGGGTGTGGATATGAGGTGGTGAGCCGTCCGAGCCAGAGTCGACGGAGGGCGTTGTTGAGGTCGCGGTTGCTGGCGATGGTGGGGAGGCTGAGGGTTCGGCGGATGAGTTCGCGCAGGAGGGTGGGTGGGAGTTGAGCTGTGGCCCAGTGCAGGGTGAGTCCGCGGGTCGGGTGATTGCGTGCCCAGGTGGTGCGCATTCGGGTGGAGAGGGTGCCCGTTAGTGCCTGGTTCGCTGTGTTTGCGGCGATCTGATCGTGGTGTGTTTTGAGCCATTCCTGCCCGGCGGTGGCGTAGAAGTTGATGATGGTTCGCTGTGCTTTGTCCGGGTTAAGTGCTGTGGTGTGCCGGAGAGTGAGCTGTGCTCCCGGGGGGCCTGGTGTAGGCGGGTCGACGGCTCCTCCTGTTCGTCATCGGGGATGATGCGCAGGCGGTGTGGTTGTCCGAAAACGTCGAATTCTGAGCCGGGGACGAGCTCCTTGAGGGGGTCGTCGGGGGCGCGGTCTCGGTGAGGCGGGTGAGCTGCCGGTAGATCCAGGAGCGGCGTCGTTCGACGAGTGCGGTGGCTTCTGCGTCGGTGGTGGTGCTTGGGCCGCGGACGATGATGTCGCCTTGCCTGCTGACGGTGACGGTGGGGTGGGTGCGGTGGCTGGTGCGTATGAGGACTTGGACGGCGCCGCCGGTAATGATGCGTTGGGTGTAATAGGTCACGATACAAGGCGCTATTCTGGGAGGTTGGCTTCGGCTCGGCTAGCTGCACGCCTGGCAGACCCAGGCGTGCGGGGTGCCGTGGAGCACGAGGTCGAGGACTCGGCGTGCGCGGCCCGGGCACAGGGCGCAGGTCAGCTCGAAGGTGCGCAGCATCCGTATGGGGAGCACGGGTTCTTCGGGGTGCATCGTGAGCGGTGCCCCTTTGCCGTGAGCGTTGATGATCAGGCGGGTGCCCGAGGTGGGGTGGGTCTGGATGGAGCGGATGACCAGGTGGTCGTCGGGCGCTTCAGGCAGGGCGAAGGCGTCCTTCGTTCGCAGGCGTGCGACCGGGGCTGGTGCGGTGATGGGCACGGTGACGACGAAGCCTCGCGGGGTAGGGGGTGAGGGCGCGGTGGTTCTCGTTCCGGGTCGATCAAGGGGCGGCTGATCGTCAGCGGGCGGTATCCCCGCGGGGGTCATGCCGCCACTCCCTTGTCTGGTCGCGGGTGTGGATTGGTGTGCTTCAAGGCGGCGGCTGCTGTCGCGTGGGTGTAGTGCTCGGCGGCGTCGTAGTCACCCGGGGTGCCGAGGGCGATCGACAGGGCGAGGAGGAGGCCGGTGATGATCGCGGCCTGCTCGGCGGTGCGGGTGGGCGGTATGACCCGGCGCGTGGTGGTGTCGAGGCCGGACAGGAGCTCCAGGCGCCGGAGCTGGATCTCGGCTGCGAGCCGGAGGCAGACCGGTTCGACGTGGCGCTGGCGGTGCCGGCGGTCGGCGGCCTGCTGGTTCAGGTCGCGGGTGAGCAGACGATGGCAGCTCCCGCAGAGATGCTCGGGTGCGGGTTCGGGGATCTCGCGCAGGGCGAGTCGTCCGCAGCGGGTGAGGACGAGCTGGTTGGGGTCGGACGGCCAGGTGGCGATGGTGACGAGGTGGGGCTTGCCGGAGACCGATGCGCCGTAGGTGCGGTTCATCGGCTGGCCTTGTCGTTGATGAGCCGCAGGAGGAAGGCGAGGTCGGCTGGGGCATGTACGAGCAGGAGGGCGGCGGTCTCGGCGGCGGCGAGCGCCTGGGCGGGCTGCTCTTCGTCGGGTGCGTGGTTGCAGAGGACTTCTGTGACGCGAGCACCGCCGGGTTCGAGGAGTTCGAGGGATGTGTGGACGGCGGCGGGGTCGTCGGCGTTGACGAGTGCGCCCTTTTCGGTCCAGTCGGTGCGGTGGAGTTCGAGGGGTGGCAGGTTCGCGGCGGTGAGGCGGGCTGTGATGGCGGTGATGCGGTCGGTTTCTTGGGGGGTGAGGGTGGTGTCGTGCTGGGGAGTGGCGGTCACGGGTGGGGTCCGTTCGGTGAGTGTGCGGGGGTGACGCCCCCTCTGCCTGTTAAGTAAATTCTACTCTTTATGGAGGGGGTGTCAATCGCGAACGTGCAGGTCAGAGGTGGGGTCAGGCTGCTATCAGTTCAGTCGCCTGCGGTGATTCGTCCTCCTCGACGGCATGTGCCTGCGGCTCGCCACCCTCCGCTTCAAGCTCTGCCTTCGCCCGCTCTTCGCCCGCCGCGAGGGTCTGCGCTTCAATGTCGGACAGCGTGTATCCCTCCGACTTCAAGAACGCCAGCCACCGAGTGGTCGCAGGGCTGGGGACGCCGCGCCACGCACTGTCTCCCATGGCCTGCTGCTCGTACGCCGCGCAGGTGAGTGCGAGCAGGATCTGCCAGCGCCGTGACGCCGGGGTCACCGCGATCAGGTCGGTGAAAGGATCGCTGACCCGATTCCACTTCCCGCTCCGCTCGGCGTTCGGGTCCGGCACCCGCAGAAACGTGCTCGTCAGCGAGGTGTCGTGGGTGCCGATGAAGTGCTCGAACATGTACGTCGTGCCGGTCAGCGTCGACAGGATGAGCGACCATGCCGCCGTGGAGGCGTTGCCCTTGCGCGTGCACAGGGAGGCCAGGAACTCGTGCCGCACCGGCCTCGCTGCCCGCCAGGCCTTGTTGTTGGCGATGACTGTGCGCCGGGCCTGCAATTCCTCCTCCCGGCTCCTGTGTTCCCGCGTGTCCTTCGGAGCGTGAGGAGCGAGCTGGTGCCCGCACTTCTGCCAGTCCTGGCAGAGCCAGACCGCCACCGGCTCGGTGCGGTCGAGGAAGGCGGCGTGGCCGGGACAGGAAGCGTGTTCCTTGGCATCCAGGGGGGCGCCGTCTGCCGTCACCAGGTGGGTGAGCGGGCGGGAGGAGGTGACCGTCCAATCCCAGGTTGGGGAATGGAGGGGGATGCCGGCTTCGGCGAGGTCCTCCATGACCGTGTTGCGTGCCGCCTGGTCGGCCAGGCGCTCGCGCAGCTCCTGCATTTCGTGCGCCCAGTGGCCGCGCTGGCCGCTGCCTTCCTCGATGTCCCGCTGTTTCGCGGCGCGCAGCCAGGACAGGGCGTAGTCGAGGTCCTGGACCTCGTGGAGGTCGGCCATTTCCAGGAAGTCGAAGTCGTAGTTCAGGGCCCGCTTCAGCAGGTTGTCGCCCAGTTTGTCGGCGGTCTCTGCCGCCTTGACCTGCTTGGGGCTCAGCCCCAGGGTGCGGGCGTGCTTCGTCTTGCGGGTCTTGCTGATCTTCATGAGCGAGAGCTGCCGGACCGCTGCAAGCTCATCGCGTGCGGTGGCGGCCGTACGGTGCTTGTTCTCGATGAGGCTGAGCGTCAGCGCGTCATCGTCCACCCCTGTCAGGTCGGTGCGAATGATCACCGGGACCTTGCGGTAGGGGCGGCCTTTGGCTATCGCCTTCTCCGCGGCGAGGACGGCCGCCTTGCAGCGGCGTTGCCCGAAGATGACACCCAGCGTCTCGCCGTCCTCCTGCGGGCGCAGCAGCAGCGGCGTCTGCACGCCGACCTCTTCGACGGAAGCGATCAGATGGGCATCCGGTTCGGTCGTATCCGGCTCCCCCGGCGCGGGCTCCTCGGCGGTGTCCTCGTGCTCGGCGTCGGCATCTGTGGTGCTGGTGGCGGAGGTGGGCGACTTGCGGTGGTTGTAGGGGTCGATCACGAGGGTGCGCGGGTCGACCCAGGTGAACGTTCCGGCGAACCCCTCCACGCCGACGGGGGTGTTGGCGGTGGGCTGGGTGGTATCGGTGACGGTCATGGTGCTCCTTCTCGCATCCGGGCGGGAGTCAGCTGGCGGTGGTCTTCGAGCTGGTGTGGCGAGGCTTGGTCTCCTTCGGCTTGGACGCCGCCTTGCGCGTACAGGGCTTGGGCTCCGCCTTCGGCTTCACGGTGCTCTTGCGCGTGCGGGCCTTGGGGGCCTGTGGCGGCGGTACGGCCTCGGTCGGCGCCGAGGTGTCGACCGTGCTCGGCACGGGGGGCTGGGCCGGGCGACTGCCGCGAGAGGTGAGGAGGGGGCGGTGCCCCTCGAAGGCGGGGAGCAGTACGGTGCGGACGGCGTGGAGAGCTGCCTCCAGTGGTGTCTCGTTGCAGGTGAAGGTGACGCCGGTGCTGTAGCGCACGCCTTGCGCCAGCGGCAGCGCGCCGTCTTCGGACGCGGTGTCGGGCGGGGTGCCGCCGATGGCGAACGTCTGAAGGGCGCGACCGCGGAACAGTAGGCGCAGGCCGATCGCGCGCTGGTCGGGGCCGGCGAGGTGAAGGCAGTCGCCTTGGTCGGCTACGGGCTCCCAGGGGCCGAGTTCTGTGGCCATGGCGTCGGAAAGCCGGTGCAGGTCGGCCGGGGAGAGAGTGGGCGGCTCCTGTGTGTCGTCGTGCTCGGGTGCGGTGTGCTGCTGGGCGGGGGCCGTGCTCATGGGGTGGGTGTCCTCTCTACCGGGGGGTGCGTGCGGGGCGGCTGGTCGCGCCGCCCCGCGGGGGTGTTTCAGGGGAGGTGAATGAAGACGGAGATGCCGTCGGGGCGTGCGGGGCAGAGGGCTTTGATGGCGGACACGGGGGCGTCGAGGAGCGCGGTCAGTTCGCCGTCGTCCGTCACCTGAGCGAAGACGACAGGGCCTTGCAGGCTGTGGCCGAGACCGCCGCCCAGGTCGTCAACTGCGAGTGAGGCATAGAAGTTGGGGTGCTTGCCCTGCCGGTGCTCCCCGGCCAGAGCGACGACCGTCGTGCCGTCCGGCTGCCTGATGCGGGTGACGACTTCCAGCGAGTCGCGTACCGCCCGAGCCAGAATCTTCTTCTGCTGGTGGAGGGTCGCACCGAGGTCCAGGTCGGTGGCCTTGCCGTCCAGGTCGATGCGCAGGGCGCGGGTGGTTTCGGTCATGCGGGACCTGTCTCCTTGGGTGCTCTCTCCCCAACCGATAACTAAATACTACTCTCCATGAGGAGTGGGTTAACTCCGTTTTCCCAGCTCAGAGGGGGGTTATGCGGCGACAGACTCCAGCAGGCGCTGCATCTTCCTGGTGCCCGCGATGACGCTGGCCTTGCCGAACACCTCGTCGCGATGCTCGAAAACGGCCTGAGCCTCCTTCATCGCGTCCTCGACGGCCCTCGGGTTCGCCAGCGAATCGGCACACGCGACGGTCACCCGGGGCCCGAGCTCCCAGACGATCGAGTTCACAGCGGCACAGGCGGCCGCGATCGGATCGATGTCCACCATCGACCACTGGAAGTCTTTCGGGTCCGCCCCGCGTTCACGGATGTGCTGGGCAGCCGCCCGCAGCAGACCTCCGCTGCCAGCGCAGGGATCGTGAAGGTGCATCCCCTTCTTCGGGGGAAGGAGGTCGAGCTTGAGGTCGACCAGGTTCTGCTGGACGACCATCTCGCCGAGAGCTTCCGCGAGCGGGGCAGGGGTGTGGTACTCGCCAAGGCCTTTCCGGGCGCCGTGGGAGCGCATGCACGTCATCACCGGTGAGAGCACATCGGTGGCGGAACGCAGATACGGGTCCTCGTGTCCGGTCAGATCCAACAGGCCCCGCTTCAAAGCTGCCTCGGTGATCGCGCGTACCGCGTGCTCACGGTGCCGGTCGACGTCGTCGTTGAGCCACTCGTGCAGAATGCGAGCGCGGTCGATCAGGTCGGGCCGGTGCAGCCAGTGCGTCGACCAGATCTCGCGGAGCATACGGATCAGGTGAGGGCCGTCCTGGTTGAGGATCTGCTCCTTGAGGTCGGGCCCCTGGGGGTCCTTCTGCCGTATGAGGCACAGAGCGGCGACTACGCCGATGGGCACCTCAAGGACGGCCCCACCGTGCAGGTTGTGCCAGCGTGCTGCGACAGCTTCACCTATCTCCAGTGCACGCCGGTGCGGTTCACGGACCGGACGCGGGCCGCCCGAGCGCCGGGGCTGTTGCGGTGAGGGGGTAATGGCGGGAACCGTCTTCGGACGCGGCGCCTGTTTCGCAGCCTGCGGCTTCGGCTGCGCGGCGAAGGCGGCCGGCACCGGCGCGGGGTCAGAGGCCAGGTCTGCGAAGAGGTCGAGCTGCTGGGGCACGGCGGGAGTCCTTTTCGGTGAGGGGGTGTGGGTGTGCGACGGCCCGCCCGGGGTGCGGGCGGGCCGTGGAGGCGGGAGGGGGGCGGGGCTAGCCGAGGTCGATCCAGACGACGCCGAAGGGCGTATGCCAGATGTGGGTGAGTGCCGCTTTGTGGATGTCGGCGCGGACGTCGTCCCAGCGGATGCGGCCGAATCCGTCCCGGTAGGGCTCCAGGTCCCAGGCCGCGTCGGTCCCGGCGACGGAGGCCATGACTCCTCTGATGGAGTCCCCGAAGCCGATGATCCGCTCGCGGTATCGGTGATGGGCGGCGTGCACTTCCTGCTGCCACTCCTCGTCGCGCTCGACGTGCTGGCGATCGAGCGGACTGCGTGCCCATCCGCGCTCGGTGATCGCGTCGTGTTGGACGAGGGCCACCCACGCTGCCGCCCGTGCCTGAGAGCGCACGGCCGGGGTGAACGCGACCTCGCCGACCGTCATCTGCAAGGCGTGGGCGGGTTCGTTCATCACCGCGGCCCGGTCGGCGTGCCGCGCCAGGGCCACGGAGCGTGCGGCCACTTCGGTGCGTGCCTGCCAGTGCGGCACCAGGTACACGCACGTTCCGTCGTCCCGGTCGGGGTGCCACAGGGTGATTCGCCACATCCCACGCATCCAGCCCGCCATGTCAGACCTTCTTCCGGGTGTTCTCCACCGTCAGGAGGTGGGCGGTCACGGCACGGGCGCGAGCACCGGTTGCGGGGCAAGCGCCCAGGAACCGGTCGATCTGGGCGAGCATCCGGTCCGTGTCCTGCTGGATCTGGGCCTCGGCTATCGCGGCGAGCGTCGCGGCGACGTCGTCCTCGGTGGTGGGGTGGGTGATCTGGCACGAGCATGTGGTGCGTGCGCGCAGGGCGAGCTTGGTCAGGGCGGCAGGGTGCTCGCTCTTGGCGATGCACCCGGGATGGCGGAAGGCGGGCCGGTTCCGTCGCAGATGGCTGTAGAAGCGCGGGCCGCTCCAGTCGTTGCAGACCAGGCAGTGCACGTGCCACAGCACGTCGCTCCCGCAGTAGCCGCCAAGCGGCACCCAGCCCAGTTCATAGATGCGTGCCAGGGCGAGGGCGGCGGAGGTGAGGTTGCGGGGTGTGGGTTGGAGGCCGCTGAGGTAGCTGCCGATGCCGCTAGCGCCGGGGTTGGCGGTGGTAATGCTCATGCGGATGTGTGCCGTTCGTGTCGGGCTGAGGAAATGAGTGAGGGGGCGGTGTCACCCTCACTTGATAGCTAAATTCTACTCTTTGTCGGCGGTGGGGCAACTGCGCATCCTCGGCTCGAAGGAGTTGCAGGTGGAGGTTGGGCGTGGAGGGGCGAATGCTGGCACTGAGAGAGAATTCAGTCGATGTGGCGGTAGGTGGTCGCGATCTCGATGCCGAATCCGGCAGCGAGCTGGGCAGAGGCGTTGCTGCGCCGCAGGTGGGCCAGGGTGAGCAGGGCCTTCCGTGCCGCGGAAGAGGGGCGCCACCTCCGCGTCCCGATCTCCTGACGCGCGGATATCAGTTGTCTGGCGAGGAGCCGCGAGGTGTGACGGGGCAGATCGATCGAGGACGGGTACACAAGCGCGCGAAGCTCCCGACGGACACGGGTGATCTTGGTTGGGAACCCGTCTACCAGGAGTTTCGTTGTTGCACAGGAGTATCCAACTCGCGGTCAGCACCACCAGCTTGGAAGGGCGTCAAGGACGCGGCCCGGTCGATGGTTCGTTAAAGGACCCTCTCGTTTCCCCTCCATCCTCCGGCCTTCAGGTCTACGCTGGCCCGCAACGGGGACGACTCGACGGGGGAGCGGCCATGGCTGACCAGGATGCTCCTTCGCTCGTACGGATCGAGACGGTCGAGACCGATGGTCACGGCTCGCGTCAGATCAGCAACAGGACGCGCCGCTCGGCTCCGCTCGTCGAGCGGGCCGGCGAGGTGCGGGAGGCCATCCAGCAGGCGACGGTCCTCGCCCAGGACTCTCTGGCCCAGGTGCCCGAACGGCACGGCTGGTCGGTGAGTAGCGTGCAGGTCACCTTCGGCCTGACGCTCGCCGCCGAGGCGGGCGTCATCCTGTCGAAGGCCTCGGCGGAGGCGTCTCTCGAGGTGACACTCACGGTCGAACGGGCCGACGGTGCGCCGTGAATGCGGAGTCGTACGCGGACGCGTACTGGGTGCGGATCCAAGAGGGTGAGTCCCACCTGGGTGCCGGGTTCCTGCTCACGCGGGGCTTCGTCCTGACCGCGCTGCATGTCGTGTCGGGGGCCTCCGGCGACGACGTGCGCCTGGAGCTGCACCTCCCGGGTGGGCAGCGAGTCCCGGGAAGACTGTGCGACTGGATTGAGGAGTCGGACCTCGCGCTCGTCGCGGTCCTCGGGGCCCACGCGTACGACCTCCCGCTCGCCCCGCCCACCGACCGTCCGCGGCCGGACGTGGCATGGCTCGGCACCTACCGGCCGCCGGATACGAAGACCGCGCTGAGCGGGCGGGTCACCCACGCGCCGATCATTCATCGCAGCGACGCGCACGGCGAGTTCACGGGGCTGCAGATGACCGTTGACCAGCTTGTGCACGACTTCGCGGGCTACTCCGGCAGCCCGGTGCACGCCGTGCCCGCTGGCGCGGAACCGGGCGAGCGGCCCGTCGTTGGCATCCTCATGGAACAGGAGCTCAGCCGCGCGGACGGCTCCCGGGACACGAACGTGGTGTTCGCGGCGTCCGTGCAGCACGCGGCCCAGCGGTTCCCGCACTTTGACATCGGTCATCTGCGCGAGGTCGCGGCCGGGAAGCCCATGCTCGTGCCCGGCTCGAGACCCTCGGCCGAGCCGCGCCCGGACCCGCCGACCGTGGACGTCGACGGGTACTTGAAGAAGGTCCGGCAGTTGCTCGAGGACGGTCTTATCACGCCGGAGGAAGCCGCGCGGAGCCGTGAGCGGGCGTCTCGTGCGCTGGACGCCCAGTGGCTGGACGGGGCTTCGGGTGACTGAGCGCACCACTCCGGGGTGGGCACAGCGGATCGGCGACGCCGAGTGGGCGGTGCGGGGCGAGCCCGGATCGCTGGACGCGCTGCGCGCCCGCCTCACGACGCTCGCCGACGATCAGATGCTTCTCTCAACCCCCGACGACGCGCAGGGATTTGCCTATCTGGTCACGCTGTTGCGCGAGCTGGACATGGCCGCAGAGCTCGCCGCGGCGCTGGACGTGGCTGCGGAGTGGATCGACGCGTTACGCGTCGAGCGGCGATACCGGTGCGTGGTGCACAACCGGCTCGCCGCGGCCCTCATCGACGAGGGAGGCGCCCGCCTCGACGCCGCTCTGACTGCGCTGGAGTCGGCGCTGGACGCCGCGGACACCCCGGTCGAGAAGGCCCACACCCATATGAACCTCTCCCTGTGCGCCGCCGAGCAGGGCAGGTGGTGGGCCGCTGAGTCGCACGCCCGGCAGGGGAACAAACTGGGCCGCTCGCTGCCGGAGTCCGGGCCCCGCCTCGACGCGCTCCTGCGCACCACCTCCGTTCTCTTCCTGTCCGCGGGCCGCGCAGAGGACGACGACCGCGTCCGGCAACTGGCCCACGGCCTCGAAGAGCTGTGCCTCCAGCAGATGGACCGGCTGGGGGACGATCATCCCCGGTCCCTTGAGGCTCTGGTCCTGATGGCCTCGGCCCGGCACGAAATCGCCGTGCTGGACGGCGATGTAACCGGCATGGAACGGCTCATCGACGTCCTTGCGGTGGCGGCCCAGCGGGCGTCGACCACGCTGGGGCTTCGGCATCCGCAGGCCAAAGCGGTGCGCAAGGCCCTCGCCCGCATGCAGGAGACCACGGGCCGCGCCCGCTCGGCCCGGGCCCGCTCAGCCCTGGCCACCGCGCCACGTCCTTCGGCCCCGGAGCGTCACGCGAGTTTCGATCTCGTCCTCGAACTCCTCGTCCACGGCATCGAAGGCGCCACGCCCGAGCGGACACTCGCCGACCCGCGCATCGTACAGATCGCCGGCGACGAGATCGCGGCGCTGCACCGCAGGGCCGCCGACGCGGACGCGGAGTCGCGGCCGCAGGACTATCAGGGGCGCACCGTGCCCGAGACCTACAGCTGGGGGCCGCTCGCGCCGGGACGGCCCGGTCGGGCGCTGTGGTTCCTGCTGCTCCCCTTCATGCTCGTGAACCTCGCCCACTGGATGCGCCCACCCGCCCGTGGCCACCGGCGCACCATCAGACTGCACTCCGTGCTGGTCAGGCTCGCGGCGCTCAGCCTGACCGTCATGGTGGTGACGGCCGCGTGCGCACTCTCCATGGACCTCGTCGCCTGGCAGTGCGCGGGCCGGCCCGCATGCGCGCGCGACCAGAGCTTCTGGCTGGGTTTCCTCTCGGCGGAGTCCGGCTGGTGGGGTCAGCCGGGCCGCCGTCTCGCTGTGGGATCGCTGCTGCCGTGCGCGTTCATCGGCCTGCTGTGGCGGCTGTCCCGGCAGACATGGAATGCGTACGACTCTCAAGACCTACTGCCCCATCGGAGCGACCCAGAGGAGGAAGAGGAGCCCCGGCCTGCCCTGTCGACGCCAGGATTCTGGTACGGCAGACGCCTCCTGGCCCGGCTCAACTCGACGCACACCGCCGCCGGGCTGTGCACCGTTGCCGTGCTGCTCGTCGCGGCGCCGAGCAGCTACGACCGGCAAGCCGGCGGACCGGTCGCCCTGGTCGTGTGCGGCTGGCTGCTGAGCGTGCTCATCGCCTTCCTCGCCATGACCGCGGCGTTGTGGGGGGTCTGTCGTCGGGGCCGCTCCGAGAGGCGCATCGACCGCCGGCTGGACCGGACGTTCACCCGATCCGTCTCCACCGGCTCGGTCGCGCTCGTCGTGCTCTGCCTCCTGTACGCCATGTGGTCCCGCCCCGGGTGGCGGTCGGCGGGACCGCTACCGAGTACGGAACTCATCCACAGTGGACTGCTGTTGGTGCAAGGCGCGATGGTGGTGGTGCTCGCCGTGGTCGGGACGGTGTTGTACCGGTGGACCCCCGGCCCCCGCATCCTGTTGCGGGGCCTCGCCCCGGCGACCGTCGTGACGCTCGCCTTCTCGCTCTACAACATGATGGCGGCCGGTGCCGTGCAGGGGCTTGCGGACTGGCTCGGCAACTACGACGAGCCCGGCACGGCAGGCGGCGCCATCGCCGGGCCCCCTCCCGCGATGACCTGGCAAGTGTCCGCCATCCCCGTGCTGCTCGTCGTGCTGTTGGCTCTCGTCGGCGCGACGCATATCCAACTCCTCGGAACCGCACGACGGTTGCGCGCTTTCACACAGGCCGACTATCCGCGCGACCCCTACGACACGCTGCGCGCGCGCCGGATCGCCGCCGCCCGCGCGCGCGCCCGTATCTCCGACTCGATCCCCACGATGCTGAGCGCCGTCGCCGCGGCCTTCCTGTTGTTGAGCGCGGCCACCCTGACGGGGGCCTTCGTCACGGACGCCCCGCCGGGCCACTCCGGGACGGGACTGCCGAAGCTCCTGGGTGAGCTGGGCCAGGCGCTGAAGGGGATCGGGTCCTGGCTGGTCGCCCTTGGAGTCGTCGTCTTCCTAAACTCCGGCCGCCGGGCCTCCCGTGCGCCCACACCCCGCGGCCTCCTAGGCATCGTGTGGGACCTGGGCACCTTTTGGCCCTGCGCCGCCCATCCGTTCGCGCGGCTCAGCTACTCGGAGCGGGCCGTCCCCGATCTCACGTGGCGGATGTCGACGTGGTGCCGGACGACGGGCGGCCGGATCCTGGTGTCGGCCCACTCCCAGGGCAGCGTGCTCGCGGTCGCCGCCATTTGGCAGCTCCCCCCGTCCGTACGCCGCCGAGTGCAGCTGCTCACCTACGGGTCACCTCTGGAGCGCCTCTACGGACGACTGTTCCCGGCATTCTTCGGGCAGCGGGAGCTCCGGGCCTTGCACCGAGACGTGCACAGCTGGCGCAATCTGTGGCGGGCCACCGATCCCATCGGCGGCCCGGTGTTCCCCGCGGGAGAGAGCGAAGGTCCCGAAGTCGACGTCCAGTTGCGGGACCCCATCGCCTTCGGCCGGAGCGAAGAACGCCCACTGCCCACGCCGATCCGCGGAAACGCCGCGTACGACGCCGACCCGGAGTTCGCCCAGGAACACCAGCGGATGACAAAGTCGGCGTTCCGCGCGCGGAACATCCCCGCGCCCCGCCGGTCGCTCGACCGTATGTAAAGCGTGTTGCACAACGACCGAACGATCTTTCGCGACCGTTTAGCGGTGCCAACCAGACCAGCGAAAACGGGTACAGAAACGGGCAGTTGGCCTCGTGGTTGGTGGCCGGATCCGAACGTGATCGCCGTTGTGCAACACCCTTTAGGCCGTGCCTCGAAAGATGCGACCACCACGTTCCAGGGCGCGGTGGTTGTCCCGGTCCCGCGTGACTCCGGCAACCTGCGGCGTCCCCAGCGATCCAGCCACGGACTTCAGCGCGTCTTCTACACCTCCGCGCTGTTCAGCAACTGCACGTGCGAGGGATCGTGTCGGTTCTACGACCACAAACGAGCCGAGGGTAAACGCCTAGGCCAGGCCGTTCTCGCGCTCGCCCGCCGCGGCGTCAACGTTCTCTGGGCCCTCCTGCGCGACAGGCGGTGCTACGAGCTCACGCCACCCACGGCTCACCGCGGCGCGGGCGCCTCCGGCCTGCCTACATCTGCCCCGTGGGCTTCCCACGCGGTGCGCAGCCGCACGTCGCGTCACACTTCTGGGGAGACGTAGGCCCACAGGACGCTCAGTCCCAGGCTGGCTTTGGCCTTCTCGGCGGACCGTGCAGAGGACCAGGCCGGAGCTGATGAGGGTGTGGAGGGCGATTGCCTCCTCGACTGGCGGTCGACGGGGCCCTCGGGTGTGTTGTCGCTCATCGTTGTCCGTTTCGTCGGGGGCGGTGGAGGAGGTCCACCAGGTCGTGCGGGTTTCGGGGGCGTCGGTGTCACTGCTCGGGATGGCTGACCACGCAGGCCGGGCAGCGTTTCGGCCCGGCGCTGTGGGCCGCTGGAGTCAGTGAGGGGCCGTACCGAAGAGCAGCCACCCCCTCTCGCCGGAGTCGGTGGTGATCGGCAATGCTCCGGCGGGGCCCCATTTGCAGGAGATCCGCGGGTCGTCGGCGTGAACGAGCTGCTCGGCGCGCGCGGTTGCTTCCTGTTCGCTGCGCCGGGGTTCGTCGATCAGCACCACGGTGTCCTTTTCCGCGACGGTGCCGGTGAACCCGGAGTGCCCGTACTCCCACCGGTGGTGGCTGCGGGCGGCGTTGAAGGCCGTGGTGAGGTCGGGGCCGGTAGCCGGGGTGTAAAAGTCGATCGCGCCCATCAGGCGTTCCTTTTCGTGGAGTTCGGGCTGTGGGCATGGCGCGGCCCGCCTCGATGTGAGGCGGGCCGGGGGAGTTTCGTGTCAGCGGATGTGTACGCGGGGCCGGTTAGTACGTATGACACGGGTTTGGCGGTCTTTTTGCTGGTAGATATCGGCGAGTGCGTTGTCGGCGTCGACTACCGCGGTGACCGCGTCGTCGAGCACGGCGGCCCTTGTGGCAGACGGGAGGGAGTGGAACCAGGCCTCCATGGCGCGGCCGTCGCGCTCCTCAATGCCGAGCAGTCCGGCGTAGGTGCCCCATGCGTGCACCGTCAGGTGTGCTGCCCACTCGATGGCGGTCGCTGCCTGCTCCTCGGTGATCCGGTGTTGCGTGGCGACCTGGAGCACGGCGAGCGGGTCCGGCAGTGGTGCGTGCATGGGGCTTCTTCCTTCGGTGGTCAGGCGGTTCGTTTCCCTCACCGCTCTAAGTAAATTCTACTATCCAAGGAGGGGGTGTCAAAGCACGTCACCTGCCGCGAGGCGTGTGTGCGCGCCGGTCCTGGCGCCGCGATATCGCCGCCCTCCAGCGCCAGCACGGGACGGTGGGTCACGCCGGTGGCGGCTCACGCCGCTGACGCGAGAGCCTTGCCGCGCGATGCGCGCTTACGGATGCTGGCCGCGCCCGCACGGCGCACGTCGGCCCGCTGGGCCGTCACCCGGCACTCACCGCACAGCGGTTCACCGAGCCGCCGATGGCCCTTCACCCCACTGCTCGTCCCGCACGTCCCGGCCTGGGTCGGGAGCTTCGGCAACGGCTCCACCCCCTCGGCGCTCGCCGCCACCTTGCCGTTCACCCAAAGCCGCGCCGCGCACACCCCGTCGAAGTGGTTGGCCGCTGGGCGAACGCGGTCATAGCAGCGCACGATGAAGGGGCAGGCAGCGCAGCCCTCCATCAAGGGCTCGCACGCTTCGAGAAGTTGCCGTGGCTTACGAAGCAACGACTCCTCGGGGAGGTAACCGTCAACGCCTGCGCACGGGGCGTGCTCGGTCCATGCCGTGGACGATGTAGAGGTGATCACGAGGGCTTGCTTCCTGATGGAGGGCGGTTCAGAAGAGGGGCGGGTGCGCGACGGCGGCGGGCAAGATCGCGTCCAGAGCGGCGGCGGCCCGAAGCTGGAGAGCTGAGCTCTGGCGCGACCACCTGCGGTAGTACTCCCGGTCCCAGATGGCGGCATCGGCGTACGGGCCCGGGCAGGGCATGTAAGCCTTTTCGTGTTCCGCCTGCCGTGCGACCGCTTCGCGTAGAGCTCCGTAGCGGACGGCCGTCATGCGCGACTCGATGGCCTCCCGTACCTCAGGCCAGGTGAGGGTGTCCGCGCGGACACCTCTGCTGGTGTCGAGTTCGTACCGGAACCCGCCCGGCGCAGGCGTCCACCTGGCCAGTGCCCCGGCATCCGGCTCACCCTCCAGGCGGCGAACGGTTGAGCTACCGCCACGGCGGCTGAACTCGTGTCTGCCCCATGCGCTGCGGGACGCGCTGTCGGGTAGGTCGGTGAATTCCAGGAGCTGCACCGGCATGAAGAAGTCCCGGACGGCCATCTGCCGGTCGTCGTCGGAAAGTCTCATGCCGCTGCCCCGGCCCGGCAGGAGGCGAGATGGGCGGTGACGGCCTCAGTGGCCTTGTCGAGGGCGAGACTGCCGGGCGGTTCGCTGGCCGGGTCCTGCGGGACCGTGTCGTGGACGGCGCACCGCCAAGGCGGGCTAGGTGAGTCCTCGGGGACGTGGGTGATGTGCCAGCCCTTGAGGGACTGCCGCCGTAGCGGCAGGGCGTCCTGTCCCGCTACGACGATCAGCGAACCGTCCGCGGTGTAGGCGCAGACCGCCAGACCCCCGCGGGTCTCGATGTAGGGGTGCAGCCCGCAGGATTCGAGGGCCGCGCATAGATCGCTGTAGGCAGCGAGCGCCTCCAGCTCCTCCGGGCCGTACGCAGCGCGCGCGGCGGCGGCCATCGAGGCAGTGTCCAGCATGAGCATCCGATCTAAATGAGTATCGCGACCTATTAGAAATCGCAGCGGCACCGGTCTGTCAATTCGAAGAGGGCGGGTCGGTGGGCTAACTCGGCTCCCAGCAGCCTCCGTCTCGCATAAATTCTACTCTATCGCCGCACTGTCGGCTTGCTCTCCGGTAAGCAGTGAGGCCAAAGAGCGCGACCTATATCGGCGTGTCGGGATTTCGGTCCGCCTTCTCCCGGGCCTGCGCCTGCCGAATCTCCTCCAGCCTCTGGCGAGCCACAGCGGACAAACCCTGCGCGTCCGGCTGACGCCGCACCGACTTCAGCACCCGCTCATTGGCCTCACGCCGAGAGGCCTTGACCTTCTCCTTCTCTGCCTGTTGCTGCGCCTCACGCTGCTTGCGCGGACTCGTGCCGCAGGCGCGACAGCGACGGCCAGGCTGATCGGCGTGAGCCGCACAGCCGCTGCCCTCACGGCCTGACGAACCGGATACCGCTGCGGGCGCCCCTGGAGCGGCAGCTGCGGGGGGAGGGGGGTTCTGCTGTGGGTAATTGGTGTGGTTACTAACTAGAAAGCCTGAAGAACCGGCGGCGGGTTCACCGACGCCTGGTGAACCGACGCCTGAAAACCCGTCCTCGGTCTCGGCGCCTTCATCCTCCACGGCCTGTGGAGACTGCTCGGCTTCGGCCTTCAGCCTGCGCTCGACCCGACGGACCACCTGGCGGGCGTACTCTTCGGCCGCCCAGTCCTGCGCAGTGTCGTACACCTCCGTGATCCGGATCAGTCTTCCGTCGCTCAACCGCTCTGTGATCACCCGGTAATAGCCGCAGTTGCGCAGCTCCCGCAACGCGGCCTGCACCGCATCCCGGCCCTCCTTGCCCATCTTGGCGATGGACTCGGCGCGTACCTGCCAGTCGTCCGGCTTCGCGACCAGGAACGCGAGAATCCCGCGCGCCCGGAACGACAGGCGGGAATCTTCCAGGGTGGCCGTCGGCAGCACGGTGTAACCGGAGCTGAGATGGCGGCGCAGGATGGTCACGGAGCATGCCTCCAGGGGCAGTACAAGCAGCAGAGCGGTGATGAAGGGGAAGGCGGGCCCGGCCTCGCAGGCCCGCCAAGGAGCCGTCAGGACCGCGTACGGGCCCGCGTGACCTTGATGGTGCGCGCGGTCTTCTGACCAGCCGCCTTGCGGCGGGGAACGACCATCCCGGCACGGCGGAGGATCGCCACCATGGCGTCGGTGTCCGGAACCATCGGCACGGTCAGATCGGCGTTCTCGAACTCCTCGACCATCGCGGCGACGTCCGTCTCCTCCTTGTCGTTGCCGCCGCTCCAGCCCAGGTGGTTCTCGCCGTAGTTGCCTTCGGGGGAGTCATCGAGCATCGCCCGCGCGAGCTCCTTGACCCGCTTCGCCTCCCTGAACCGCTCGTGAGCCCGCACGTAGTCGGCAAGGGCACGGGCCCGGTCCTCGTCATCGTGAACGAGGATCGTCTGCGCGGGCCGCCCGGGCGCGGCGCCAGCCCAGCAAGCCTGCACGAACGGGCAGTTGTCGCAGATCACGGACAGACCCGGGCCCTCGTGATCGCGGCGCAACTCCTCCGGCGAATCGGCTTCCAGAACCCGGTCCACCCACCAGCGTGCTTCCGTGGCCAGCCACTCGTCGAAGGCGAACTCCTGCATGTGCTCCTCGCCCGTGTCACGGCACACGAACCTGAACCGGATGCGCTGAACATCCACCGGGCCCAGACGGTGCAGGTACCGCTGGCCGGGCACGTCGGCGAAGCCGACCGTGCGCAACAAGTCGGCGTACAGCAGGATCTGGCGCATCTCGGCAGCAGTCGGCCCGTAGCGGACGACGCGGTCCCAGACGCGGGAGGACTTGGTCTTCACGTCCTCCACGGTCACCACATCCGCGGGGCGCATAGGCCGGTGGCGCTTCGGCAGCCGAGCGGCCGTCGCCGCGTCGAGCTGTACGACATCGACGTGCCCGCGCAGCGTCGCGTCAGTGACGGTGCGCTCCACCAGCCACCCGTACTCGCGACGCGCGTCTTCGAGCAGCCCTTGGTGGATGTACGTGCCGAGGATGGCGGCCCGTTTGTCCCCGGGGTTCGTCCGCTCCGCGCCGGCCAGGAGGTATCCGGCGCGGCGTGCGCAGATGGTGTCCGACGCCCCGAGCTGAGTCTGTACCGAGCGCGGACGCCGAGCGTCAGCGGCTCGTGCGGCATCCCAGATCGACAGGGGCGCGGGTGTGCTGGTCGTTGTGGCGGTCACAGCAGTCTCCAAGAGGGCGCGCCGGGGCCCGGCCCGTCACGTGGCGGGCCCCGGCAGCGCAGGGGAAAGAGAAAGAGAAGAGGGGAGTGGAGCGTGGTCAGGCGGCGAACTCGACGCCGGGCTCCTCAGCGGACGTGCCCTCGGCGTCCTGGTCCTGCTGCTCGCTGGCAGCAGCCCGTAGACGGGACACGTCATCGCTGGTGGGATCGCTGAGCTTCCTGGGGTTCTTCAGCTCCGTGGCCGCACGCTCGATCGCCGCGCGTACCACCAGCACCTCGTCGCGGTCCAAACCGTCATCGGCCTCGACCTGCCGCCACAGCTTCTTCAGATGCTCCACGCCCTGCGCGGCGGCCTCGCGCACCTTCGGCATCCACGCCTGCGCGAGGTCGCCCGTCAGCTCCGGGGTGGGCTTGGGCTGGTTGTGGATCGAGCAGCCCATCAGGCCGAACACGAGCTTTTCGATGGAGAAGTCCGGCATCGGCTTCGGCTGGCCGCCGCGCGGCACCTGGAACTTCAACGAGCGCGCACCGATGATCTGCGGCGGCTCCTCGCGGCGCATACGCACCCACACCGTCGCATCGAAGGCCAAAGACTTGTGCGCCTCCACCCGCCAGTCCTTCGTGCGCGGGATCGGATCGCCGTTTCCGTCGACCGCCGCGACCTCCTTGCCGCGGGCCAGAAGGACCACGATGCCGGGCATGGTCCGCACCAGGTACATCACCCGCTGCCACCGTTCGGCCGCGTCGTTCCAGAGGTTCATGGACGGCTTGACCTCGGCGTCCGGGTCCTGCCTGAGGGCGTTCTGGCCCGTCCGCGAGCGCCTGGCCCGCTCGTTGGTCCAGTCCACGAGCATCCGCCACAGCATCGAACCCGAGTCGATGACCAGGACGACCGGCTTCTCCTTCGCGACAGCCGCGCGGGTCGCCTCCGCGTGCACGGCCTCGATCTGGCCGAGGATGTCGCGGTAGGTGCCGTTGTGCTCGATCAGCAGATAGTCCGCACCGGGCACGTTCGCGTACTCGTCGGCGGTGTCCTCGCCGAGCTCCAGCCAGTACGCCTGGCCGGTCTGCTCGCAGCCGGTGAACTCCGCTGCCTGATGGCTCTTCCCACTCTTCTCCTCGCCTTCGATCAAGACGATCGGCCAGGGGATCACGCCGGTAGGCTTACGGGTCCGCAGCTTCGGTATCGGGCGGTTCACGCGCATCTCCAAGTTCTTGTATCGGGACCTATTTCAAGGCGTGCGGAGTTCCCGGGTTTCGAACAGGGCCGCCCAATCGGGATGCCGCTGGACCAGTAGCCGGACGTAGCGGGATCGGAAGTCGTTGTTCAGCTTGAACGGCTCGCCGCTCGTCGCGCGCCCGTACTGCCAGCGGAGGACCTCGAAGAGCATCCCGATACCGATGCGCCGGAGCCCGCGCTTGGCGCAGTCGGCGGTCAGTGACTCCAGTTGCACCAGGATCCAGGGATTGAGCTGGTGGAACGCCTCGAAACGATCCTGGATGCTCGCCCCTGCGTCCCCCGGGTCGGGGTGACGCAGAGGCGCGATCGACAGCTCCATCTGAACGGGGACCATGCAACCCTCCATAGTTTTCATCGCGACCTATATTGCGGCATACGTATCCGGAGCGCACAGGCGCCCCTCACACCTTCTAGTTAAATTCTACTCTTAAAATGAGGGGGTGCAACTCCCATGGCCCACCACGGAACAGCTCTTCGTGCGAAGCGGCGCATGGGTGCCGCGCACGACGAGGCCCCACCGAGAACCACGACGGGGAGCAATCCATCGCGGGGTCAGCGGCCTGGCGCGACACGCCTAAGCCGCCGGTTTCATCTTGTTCCCCCGCTGAGAGAAGAACGACCCCGGACCGTCATACCGGCCCTCACGCAAAGCGTCAGCGACCTCGTCCCGAAGCACCCAGATCTTCTTGCGCGACTTGTCCATCGTTACCGGAGCATGGGCGAGCACGGACTCCAGCAGCCACACCTTCGACCCGGACAGCTCATAGTCCGGCTCCGCCACACGGCCCGAACCTGCCTTCGCGGCCTGCCCGACAGCAATCTGCGTCACCCCGAACAACTCGGCGTACTCCTGCGCACCGACCAGCGGAGGCAGCTCCTCCTTCTTCCGCGGCCGCACCCGTGCACTCTGCTCGGCCTCCAGTGCGGCCAGCTCCTCGACGTCGAGCTGCCGGCCACGACTACCCGGCGGCAACGCCAGCGACTCCACGAACCCACCAGGCCAGAACGGCTTACCCGACACAATCACGGCGTCCTCGTATGAGAGGACGCCTCGGTGAATCCACGAGTTGCTGACCACTTCGGGCTTGATGCGGTAGACCCGCCCGATCTCCTTACGACCGCACAGCAGCGGCTTCGCCACCTCTGCCTCCTCTCTATGACGATGTATCCAAGAGAGCAGAATAGTGGTAGCGCCCGCAGATCCGATCGCCGAGGGGCTCATTCTGAAGAGTGCCGGGCTGTCGCGTGGTCGATTGACTCGCGCACCTGATGTCCGAAAAGCCCTGCCCTACGGGCTGTGAACGGAGCGGAGCCTTCTGCCTGTGGTCCCAATGGAGGTCTACGCTTGTTTGTACTGATGAGCGAACGGAAGGCCTGACCGCGCTCCAGGCAGGGCATAGGAGCTGCGTCATGGATGTGCGACAGAACACCGCGGCGTGGAAGCGCGTCGTCGAGACCGCCAGTGTCGCCGAGCGTCCGGTGGCGTTGCCGTCCGCTGCGACGGCGTGCGGCGCAGATGTGAGCGCGGACGGCCTGGGAGTCAGCCTGATCACTTCGGGCCGCATCAGGACCGTGGCCTACGCTGCCGATGAGCGCAGCTACCGGCTGGAGGACGCGCAGCTCGTGGCGGGGGAAGGCCCGTGCACCGAGGCGTACCTGCAACGGCGGATCGTAGAAGCGCAGGTGCAGCCCGCCTCTGGGCAGTGGCCCGTTTTTCTGCGGACGGCCGATGAACTCGGCATCCGCAGCGTGGTGGCCGTGCCGCTCCTGGTCGGCGACAACGTCCCGGTCGGTGCCATGGATATCTACCGCACCACCCCCGTCCCGCTCAGCGCAGCGGACCGGGCCAGGCTTGAGGCATATGCCCGGGTCCTCGCGCTGCTGGTCCTGGACGCCCATCCTGCTCTGATCGGCTGGGAACAAGCAGCTCCGGAGACGGGCCCCGTGGGCTATCCGCCCATCGTGCACCAGGCAGCCGGCGCGGCTGCGGAAGCCAGCAACGTCACCGTCTCCGAAGCCCTGGCCCGCATGCGCGCCCACGCCTTCAGCCACCAGCAACTCCTCGAAGACATCGCCCGCGACATCCTCACCGGACAGCTACGCCTGGAGGAAGACCGCGACACCCCACTTGGCTAGCCGCTTCACCCACCTTGCGACGGCCCGCGTCTGAAGCCAGCACGTCGGCTGTCTCAGCGTAGGCGGAGTCGGCCCAGGCGATGGCGATCTCGGGGTAGACGAGGTGACGCAAAGAGCAGCAGTTCCTTGGTCGCGTCGCGGTCGGTCCGGTCACGATGCCTGCGGCGACCATCACCATCAGCACAGCTCCCGCCCGCCTGCCGAGGAGCTGGTGAACCTCTGCCCGGAAACAGGACATTGCGGTCGCGATATCCCACCTCTCGTGACTCGATGGAGGCGCACCAGCTCCCTTCCCTTGGAACCGTCAAAGCAGCGAGCCTCCCCCCGCAGGAACATGCGGGAAGAGGCGGAGCGAAGGGGCTATGCCGCTGACATGCGTTTACGAGACCGTGGGCGGCTCCTGGTAGAGAGCCTTGGCTGTCTTGCGGTCCTCCACCCGCTGAACGGCCTCACCAGTACCCAGGATCGCGGCGACCAGGGCGAGGATCAGCCCCGTCGGCAGACCGTCCACGAAGTAGGCGACGAGGGCCAGCGCCGCAGAGGCGATGGTGTAGAGGCGGGTGCTGTGAGCGTGAATGAAGTCGATCAACGTTCTACTTCCCGTAGGCGAGTTCGTGCAGGAGATTCCAGCCCCGGCGGCCAATCGCCGGGTCCTGAGGGCGGCCTGACGTGAACAGCTTGTGCTTGCGGTTGAAGCCGACGACGGCCTTCTGCGTCTGGGGCCCGTACACGTCGGACAGCGGTACCGACCGGTCCAGCCAACCGGTGTCCTTCAGCGCCTTCTGAAGACTCTTCGCAGACGGTGCCGAGCGGCCCGGAGCAAGACCATCCGGAAAGGGAGGAGGGGAGTAGGAGCTCTCGCTCGACTTTTCCGGAACAGTGAGCTTCTGCCCCGCTTTGATCACGAACGGCTTGGTGATCTTGTTGGCCTGGGCCAGCAGCTCTCAACGGACACCGAGCTTCCTGCCGATACCGGACAGCGTGTCGCCGCTCTTGACCACGTAGGTCGACGAACCCCCCGCCGATCCACTGCTCGAACCTCCACTAGACGGCTTCGACTTCAGCCGGGCAGCCACGCGCTCGCGCAGCCAACTCATGGTGAAGCCCTTGGGGTCGACCTTGCCGGGCTGCCACTCCTTGTGGCCGATGACACTCGCCGCGCTCCAGCCATGCGCGCGGCACAGCGCCGCCGCCGCCCGCTCGATCGCCTCAAGCTGCGCCCTCGGCCACGGGTCCGTGCCATCACCGCGGTTCTCGCACTCGAAGCCGTAGAAATGCGTGTTGCCGTCGGTGTCCGCCTCGTTCGCAGCGGGAAGCGCGCGCTCGGCGATGACGGCCCGCAGCACGTCACCATCTCCGCGGCCGGCATGGTTCGTGCGGCCGTGACCGACGAGGTGCACGGTGCCGTCCTTGGCGATCATGCCGTGGCACAGCGGACCCGGCAGACCCGCGTAACCGCGCTCAACGATGTTGACGGTGTTGCTGGTGCCCGAGGTCACGGTGTGGTGGATGACCACGCCGTTCACCGGGCCGAACGGCCCCTTGTGGTTCCTGTTGTGGGTTCTCCACCCCGGCCGTTCCACCACGCGCACGCCTTCGGCGCGCAGCGCGGCAACGAGTCGGTCGGCACTGATAGGTGTCGCCACGATCGGCGCTCACTATTCTCCCCGCGCCCCATCTGAAATCCCTGCTGCCCAGGGCTGTTACGAGGCGGTACCTCGAGAGGCGAGCCACAGCTGGAGGGCCATCAACAGCACCGGCGAGACGAACGAGCTGAACACCAGCCGACGCGTCGCCATCACCTGCGCCTGATCTTCACGACGCTGCTGCTCCGTGCGTTCCAGGCTCTGATCCACCTCGACCCGCAAGGCGCCAAGGCCCGACTCGAGGTGCGTGATCCGCTGCTCAACCCCGCGCTGATCCGCCCGATAGACGTCCTCGGTCACGACGTGATCGAGGCGTGCCGCCAGCCGTGCGAGGTCGCCACGGAGGTCCTCTCGAAGCTGCGAGACGGCACGGTGCAGCTCCCAGAGCGTCGGCTCGGCGCTGGGAGGCATGGACACTGCGATCACTCCTGAGCAGCCCCGAGCCCTACCGTGATCGTACGGGTGCGAGGAGCACGGTGACCTTGACCTGACCGTTGCGTTCAGGGGCAACGAATGCCATGCCATGTTGTGAGTGCAACTGCGAATGAGGACCCTTCTGCAGAGGGAGAGACGGAGAGGAGGTTCACTCCAACCTCGAAGAGTGCAATGGATAGGTCACCCCGAACAACCGCCTGCGTCCAGTCCGTCACCTATAACAGAGGTACCAGCATCCACGCGCTACCGCCCGCACTCTGTCCGGGACGATCCAACGTCACAACCCCGCTCAGTTGTACAGCCCAAGGTCGTACGACATGACGTAGCTGAGCATGGCATGATGCCAATGCCTTGCCGGTAGTCCCTTCGATGTCGCCATACTCGTCTGATGAGGAGAGCAAGTGCCCAGCCTGGTTGAAGCAATTGACACTCGTCCACGTGTCTTCCACCGAACGATCCAGATCGGTCCTATCCTCTTTGAGGAGCAGCCAGCGGAAGACGACATTGTTGCCATCCCTGGGGAGGGATGGAGCCTCTCCTCAAGCGATAACGACTTCTATCCCTTGGTGCGCATGGAGGTATGGGATGGTTGCGCAGTGAGGCCGACGGAGGACTGGGAGTACGAACGGGAGTTCACGTCCCCCCTGCTTGACCGTCTCGGTGTATTCGACCTCTACTCCGAGTGCTATGGAAGGATTTCACTCGAACCAGGCCCGTACCGTCTTCGGTTGCTCTGCCGAGGACGGGATCACCTGGAGGCTTCACTTGCGCTAGATCCCTTTCCGTCTGATGGGCCGCACGGGGATCCGCTGGAATTTTGGGTCATACAGGTATGGCCTGACCGCTGACCTCGGCTGAGGTTCAGCGGCCAGGCCACACGATGTCAGCATGCTTCGCGTGCGGAACCTAGCGGAGGGGACGGCCCGGAGTCATCTTGAACGAGACGAATCGCGGCTTGTAGATGGACGCATCGCGATATAGGTCAGCGTCTGGGTGAATGCGATTATCCATGCTATTCACGTTGTAGGACAGAGTGTGCGGACCTCCGCCGCTCGGCAACATCGTTCGATGGACATGCGCGTTGTAGCTGATCACCTTGGGGTTCAGGTAGGGCAATCCGTAGGGGCCTGGTTCTGGCATGCGGTACACGTCGGTGTCCAGCTGGAACGGGCCGTGAGGGGAGCACGAAACGGACGCTTTGATCCAACCGCTAAACGCTTCTGTGCTGGTCTGGCTCACGGCGACAAATCCGCCGTTCCAAGGGGTTACGCTGTACTCGTTCGCTATTCCGGTGTAGACGTTGGCTGCCTGCTTCTCGCTCTTCATCCACCCGCCGGCGCCCGAGTTGAGGTACTCCCATTTGCCGAGAAGGTCAGTGCCCTTGACGCGAGCAATGCGCATCTTCTTATTAGTGGGAGCATCATCCACACCGTAGATGTAGGTGTAGCCGTCGCCGCTCAGGCTGGATGGCAGGAGTGCCGAGCCCCAGCCGACCCCTGGAGTGGAAGGAACGGGATCGATATACAGCGGTTCGTGCCCGTGGGGTGTACCTAGATCGTCGAGTGAGAATGTTGCGACGAAGTTGGCTTTGTGTCTGAAGTCCCAGCCGCCTGGTCCGAACTTGTAGTACTCCTGGAAGATGACCTGTAGATACGATTTACCTCCTTCCTTGTGGAGTAGACCGTCTCCGAGCCAGTACCAGTGGTTTGCCGCGGCCGGCTTCATGAGTCCCGAGGGTTTTGTTTTTGTTCCTCCGCGAAGCGTTGTCATTTGATCGCCATCTTGTATGACGAAGCTGCTGTTGATGAGAGGGGCGCTCGTTGGCCTGCTGCGGCCGTCGTTGCTTGTCGGCCCTAAGAATGTGTCCGAGAATAGCCAGAGGGTTCGACCGTCCGGAAGCTTGACAGAGAAGGTTGAGTCACCTCCGGTCCATCCGTCTGGCGTTTTTTTAGCGTAGTCGAGGAACGTCTTCTCAGGTGCTGCCTGAGTTTTGACGTCTGATATCTCAGGCTGCCTCAGGTCGCACTGCCTGTTTGATACGGGGGAAGAGACCCCTTCAGGTTCTGGAGTGCCAGGATATGTTCCTCCGTCCGCATCTAGGACATTGACGAAAAAATCGTCGTCGTTGATGATGCGCTGGTCGATGTAGAATCAACTAAATCCCGACCTGCCTGTTGATTGTCGTCCTTCGGTATGGCCTTGACTGAAAAGTGGCTTGTTCCGTCTTCGTCTTCGACATCGCCTGTAAACGCACCTTCGCGTGTCGAGGCCATTGGGTATTCGTCGCAGTCGCGGGTTTTGCTTCGCGAGTACGATACGCCATAATTGGTCTTGCAATTGGCTATGGACTTACTTCTATTCTTTTCATGGAGGATTTTGTTTTCGCTTCCTCCTGTCCCGGCTAGGCGTGATAGCGGAATATAACTTTTGATCGAGCCAGGGATCTTTTTGTCTTGCACGCTGGGCGGCCGGGTCTGGTTTGGTTTAAACTGCGCCGTCCAAACGTGCCGCGCCGTTTCAGCTACGTCTGCCTTGGCTTTGAAGTTCCATATAGAATTGACGCCGTCAAATACGCATCCATACGATGGTCGATCCACTGGCCACAGCTGGTACCTGGCGGAGTCGCAGCGGAAGCCGGCTTCGCCGCCCTCAACCACGTCTCCAGAAATGTCATAGTCCTGGTGGACCGTCGACTTCATGGTGAAGTTGAAGAAGGCCTTCTTGTCGGGGTCCGATATGCTTCCCTCTGGAGAGCTGTAGTCCCATCGGGCATGCCCCGCCTGCATCCATCCTGCAATGGTGTCAATGCGTCCGTTACTGGCAGCCGCCTGGCATGGGCCTCCAGGAGTGAACGACTCGCATCGGCCAGTGAAAGAAAGCTGGTCCGTTAGGCGGGGCAGCAGGAAGATCTTGGGATTATCAAGCTGCATCCAGTACCGGACCTTACGTGCTCCCGGGTCATTCTTGTCTTGGTACCCCTGACCCATCACTGCGACGCGAAACTGGACACTGCCAATTTCGACGCAACCATTCCCTGGCGGCGGGCCTTGGCACTTCTCGAAAGAGTGGTAGCTACCCAGGGCTTCTTTGCACCACTGCCAGTGCGTGAGGATCTTTGAACCGTCGTCACCGAGGTCTGCTTTGTAGCAGTCAGACATATCCCCCGGGGGAATCTCTCCCGCCTGACGTGGGCCAACCTTCCTTTTTTCCTTACGTTGCAGCTCTTGCACATAAGAATTGCGCTCGTGTGTCTCGTGCGGTGTCTCTGCCTGGCGCCTACCCATACGCTCTTTTAGGTTCTGCGGCGCCTCCCAGATGTCCGTGGCCGGCTCTCCAGACAAGTTGGTGATGGTGAAGGATCCTGCTTCTGTGCCGCCGCTCCGACTCTGCGCGTTAGCCGCAGGGGCGCATAACCCCACGAGTAACGCGATGATTGCCATGGTCGCTGCGTACGCAGCTTTACCCGAGTTGCGTTTGAGGGATCTTCGCAACATGGAGTACCTCCCTTAGAGGAATAACAGTTTCGGCCGTTGGCATGCCCCGTTGGCCGTCATTCACGCTTTCATGGATGCGTGAGTGGATGACATGGCGGGGGTAGTGTGCCCTGAATTTCCGATGGACGGCTAACTAGAACCTGTCCTTTGCGTAGCGCGTCGAGGTGCAATGCGCATAAAGGTGCTACGCGCATAGAGAAAGGTCGACAGGGTGCAGCGGCTGGGTGTGCAGGTGAATTCTTATGTGGCAGGAATTTGTTGGTGCCCCGGGTGGCTATCGATTACCTGCCTGTTTTTCTTCCAGTCGCAGTAGATATTCTGCTCGTCTCTGGGCCTCGTCCGGCGTCTCTGCCTGCTTGTGACTGTGGCGGTTCTCGGAACCGGTCCTTTGAGGGAAGGGGTTGCCCTGAGTGTCGGTGACTTCGAATACGCCAGCCTGGCCGGATTCGGTTTCCAAAACGCTAGCGGCCGGAACAGCCGCCAGCGTGGTTCCGGCCAGCATGATGACGAGAACACTCCTGCGCACAGTCACCTCATTCAGTCGGGCTACTGGGGTGGAAACATTAGCATCGCGAAGGTGAGATCTGGCGATCTTCGATTGGGAGGGGCATGTGAATGATCGGTTTAAGCCGACTGCCTGGGAAGCCGAAGGCGTGGCTACGTGCAGAGTGCACAGCGCAACGGAGCAGGTCGTAGCAGCTTCATGAAACTCGTGCCGTGGCGGGCTGGGGTAGCTCGCCGTTCCTCTCAACTCTCCACCCAACATCAGAATGGCCGATCTGGGCCCGTGTGTTCGCGCTAACTGGGAACTTCGAATTCCGCATTGCAAGGGGGTGACCGTCTCGCTCGAATGCAGGTCAAACAGTGGTCAGCGGGCGAGTGCGGTGCCGAGCGAAGCCGCAGTTGAGCCCCCGTCACGACCTGCTCCCGTATCTGCGCGGCCCCCGGCGGGACGGCCCGGCGCATGTACTGTCCTGGGGCGAAGGCGTGTCGGGGAGGCGGCCCAGTGAGTTCCTGCGCACAACGCATGCAAACATCGCTGCACTTCTGCAGTACAGCGTTCGGATTGAACAGTGCTGTGAACGGGCGTTGAGCCCCGGGGCCCGGGTGTGAAACGTCGCGGTCATGGTGACAGGGGCAGCCCGTCCTATGGAAGTCAGTCCTCTCCAATGATCATCCAGTGCACCAAAGTCGGCGTCGTGTTCGTGCGATGCACCCAGATCGTCAGCCCACTCGACGAGACACCGGTGACGCCTACCCCCACGACCTTCTCGCCCGGCGCGGAGGTGTTAGGGGTGACGAAGGCCCGAAACTTCGTCCCTTTGACGTTGCCGCCGGTCAGAGTGATGGAGGTCGGCTTGTTCGCTACCGGGGTGATGGTTGCCGTACCGAGGGCGACGTTGTCCGCCCGCAGCACACCAGCTGCCCTGATCGACGTTGCGAACAGGGACGCGGCACCGCGCGCGAGCGACAGGCTGCCACCCTCGGGCCCGGCCCCGAGCTGAGCGGAACTCTTGCCGAGGTACAAGCGGCCTCCGACCGGCCTGTTCCCCTTCGCGGTGATGCGTTCCGCAGCGTAGAAGTCGTTGCCGAAGAACGTCCGCCATCGATACGTGTCGTTGTCGTCCGGGTCAGTGAAGGTGCCCGAGTTGATGCCAATGTTCGCATCCGCGGCGTTGGAGCCGCTGACGTTGATGTACGCCTGATTTGAGCCGTCGACGGACTCCCAGTAGATATACGGGTAGACGGCGTTAGGCTCCATGCCGATCGCGGACCCGTTCGTGCCGATTGCCCGCAGCCGAGCGGAGTTCAGCACGACACGCGGCCCATCCTCTGCGGTCTGCACCGTGGCGCCGGTGATCACCTTCCCGTTGATCGCATCCGCGGCCAGCAGATCTGCGGTGATCGCCCCCAACGCCACGTTCTCACGCTGTACCACAAAATTGCCGAGGTCGTCGGATACAGCACGGCGTGCGGAGACCTCCACGGCCTGCGAGGCGCCGCTAGGTGTGCCGGAGGTGCTCACGGCAGTCAGCCGCACCCACACGGGCCCGTAGTGGTTCACTGCGACCGTCACCGACGCGCCCGACGCGGCTTCGATCGTTGTCGTAGGCCACTGCACGTCCGGCTCGTCATCAGCCGAATCCAGGACGTGTACCTGTACCCGAGACAGATCCAACGGAGCAGGCTCACTGTCGGTGAAGGTGCCATCCCAGGTGACGCGCACACCGCCGAGGACCGGTTCCACCTGGGCAGGGGAGGGAATGGGAGGTCTGGGCCCGTTAACCGCGGTGAGCCCACTCGTCCCGTCTGGCTGCCGTCCCAAGACTGCCCGCAGTGAGCCGTTCTCGTCGTACACGTCCAGAGCTCCGTCCTCGAGACTGGCGTTGACGAGCTTGGGGGAGCGGATGATGCTCTGCACGAGCTTTTCGAGGCGGGCCAGGCGGGCGCCGATGTCGTTACGCACAACAGATTCCTTGGTATCAGGCGGCGGGGGCGTACTGGTGGGCGCCGGCCAGTTCGAGCTGAAGCTGGGCGGTCTCCCCGAAGTCGGTGTCGGGGCGGATCGTGAAGCCGGTGATGCGGCACCAGCCCGACCAATTCGCCCACTCGTCGCGCACCGACACCTGCACGTCGTCACCGACCTGCCATGCCCCGATGGGTGCCGCAGGATGGTTGCGGACGGTGATCTCCTCCACGTGTCCCAGGCTCTGCCGCCAGGCTCGCTCCCGCCTGGCCCGCTGTGCGAGCGCGTCACGGCCGCGCACCTCCGGCAGCTCCAGCACGTGCTCAAGGCGCAACCGCTTGTTGCGCACTGCGTCGACGGCCCGCTGCTGCGAGCGCCCCTCGCCCGCCCCGGTGGCGATCACGACCTGCGCGTACTCGTCCGCGCTGTAGGTGACCGTCGTGTGGCCGACGATGTTGGTGTCCGAGCTGAACGCGATGTCACTGCGGCGTGCACCCAGACGCGGGTAGCCGATGCGGATCCGTCGTACCGGGCGCCGGTCCTTGCCCCACCAGGTGGCGCACGTGTAGTCCGGCGAATCGGGGGCCTTGATCAGATCGTCAAAGAGGTCACCGAGCACCGGCGTCTCCCACCAGCGTGAATGCCACGGCTCCGCCGGGCTGCCCACTTTCGCCGTGGACGTCGTGCCGTCCACGGTGATGCCAAGGCTGCCGTCCGGGATGGACTGCGCGTAGGAGACGATGTCCCGCATCACTCGGCACGGGTCCGTGTTCACGTACGGCCCCCGGCCACCGAGCTCACCGTCCAGGTCATGCCGGTACTGAAGGTAGGAGGACCACCCCGCAGCCTCGACCTGCATCGTGCCGCCGTCGGGTTCGGTCTGCCAGATGATGCCACCCCACCGGATCCGCCCGCCCGCCTCGACGTACAGCAGCGTGTTGCCCGGATCCGTCAGCCCTGGATGTGACCACGCCAAGCGGGGCGACAGAGCACCCCGCAGGTGGCCGGGCCCGTTCAAATCCGGGCCGAACTCCACCCCGCGAAGCGGAAGGTCGTGGGATAGCCACTCGCCGGTCAGAGCGTGCTGCGTCAAATACCTGTACGCCACAGCCCGTTACACCGGGCCCTCGGTGAACTCGACATCGGCGATGATCGACGTGCCGCCGTCGACGCTCAGGTCGCCCTTCCAGTCCTTCGCCATCTTCGCCTGCATGTACAGCACCTGCGTGGTGCCCCGGTACGAGGCGGGCAGCGTGAGGGTGTCCGCGACCACCGTCGTCTGCCGACGTACGACCTGCCCCTGGTTGTCATCCACGACCGTGTCTTGGCCGTGCACCGTGCCGAACACCAGTTGGAGCTTCCCGTACAGCGAGTCGAAGTCCATCCGCAGACCCGCGACCGTGATGGTGACAATTACCTTCGTCGCCCACTCCGGCACGGATATCTGCCAGCGCGCCTCAGGCGGCCAGTCATGCCACTTGTCGTCGTCCTTCCACGCCTTTGTCAACTTCGTGGGATACGCCGTGTACAGGGTGCGTTCCCTGCGCGGGTTCGCCACCCGCCGCAGATCGCGAATCATTCCCGCGGTGACGGTCCCGGTGCTCGCGGGCAGATCCACGCGGGCCAGCGGCACCCCCGTCACTCCCTTCGGCACCGCGGTGGCAGTGGAGGACACGTTGGGGATGACGTCGAAGAAGTTGACCGCGTCCTTCGCCGGATCGAGCCCGCCCTCAAACTCCGGGTCCTGCACCCGCAGCACGATCAGATCCGAACGCGGCGCAGCACCCGTCGGCGCGATATCCACCGTCGCCGTGCCGATGTTGTACGCCGTGTACGAGCCCTGCCACGCCGACGCCTTCCCGCGGATCACCGCAGAGCCGTCCGCGATCTGCACACCGCCGCCCGGGACAGGCAGCGGCGCCACCTTGAGGTCGGCGGCCTCAGTCACCCCTTCCGATCCGTGTGACAGATCCTTGATCATCTGCCGGAACGTCTGTGCACTGTGGGTAGCGCCGTTCACCAGCAGCGGGGCCTGGGCGAGCGTCATTGAACGAGATTCTCCTTCGGGTTCACGAGGGTCTTGAACGCGTCACGCCACGCCACCGTCAGGCGGGCGGACGCAGTGGGATTGGAGGCGGTCCAGCGCACTTCGCTGCGACCCTTCGGCAGCCGGAAGCTGCCCAGCGGCGAGGTGGTCGCGACGGTGCCGCCGTCCTGCCGCGTCACCGTGCGGCGCCCGGGCCGGGTGTCCACCCGCACGTACTCACCCGCCGGCACGGTGATCCCCAGATCGATACGCCGCCCCGTCTCCACATGAGTGATCACCGGGTTCGCGCACGGCCCGTGCACGGTGATCACCGGGTAGGCGTCGACGGTGCCGTTGTTGGTCACCCAGCCCGGCCGGTCCTGCCCCGACTGGTCGCCATCGCTCACCCGGATCGGCGCCTGAACCGGGGCGGTGAATCCGCCACCGGACAGCCAACCCAGCCGCAGCCCCACCGACTGCTCGACATCGGCGTAATACCGCGGATCGGGAGCGGTGAACTCAAGATCGAGAGGAACCCAGCCCAACGCGGCCTGCTCCCACGACGGTTCCACCTTGCGCAGCCGCCCGAACAAGACTCGGACCGGAGCACCGGGCCATTTGATCCGCAGCACGGTCACCGCGCCGCCCACCGTGCGGACCCGCGGATCGTCGGCGGCTTCCTCCAGCTGGGCGACGATACGGGCCGCAGCAGCAGGATCACCCGGCGTCTTCACGCCGCAGTCGATGCGCAGCGTGCGCGCCTCGTACCAGTCCGCGCCGAGCCAGGCCCCATCCGCGTTCGGCTGCTCCACCACCTCGCCCCGCACAGATGGACGGGCCAGACCCTCGATCTGCGCGACCGGCACGCTCGTGCCGTGCCCGAGCCGCACCCCGGCAATCTCCAACTGGAAATCGGTGAGTTCACTCATCGCAGGACACCGCCTCGGCGGGCACGCCGCATCTGATAGGAGACGGTCGCCGCGATGTCGTCGGCCGTGGCGGCAGACCCGGAGACGTGGATCGTCTGCTGCCCGATCGCCGGAGCCTGGTGTACCACCGTGATCCGCCCGCGCCCCGCGTGCGCGTCGACCAGCCGACGCGGAGCGAGGCCGTACCCGAACCGGTCCGCAGTCTCAGCCCGCACCGCTGTTGCCCGGCCCCGCTTCGCGCCGGCGTGCGGGATGTAGGACTCCGCGACCGTCTCGGGCTCCGCGAACTTGATCAGCCCCCGGGATGAGGAGTACACGCCCGGCTCCCAGATCCCGCCGTTCGCGTACGCCTTGCCCGCGTTCGCCTTCACCAGGTCGGACAAGAACCGGTCGGCCTTGCCCGTTTTCCTGATGTGACTCTTTGCGAGATTCCCGACCTCGATAATCCGGTCCTCGGCCAGCCCCGTAGCCTCGGCCACCGAGTGGATGCCCTTGTTCTTCGACAGGGCCCCGACCAGCTTCACCAGGTCCGCGAGCTGGTCACCGTCGAGAGAGGTCGCCGCCTTCTTCGCCGCGGTGTTGGCCTTCTGCGCCTTCTTGCGGTCCTTCACCGCCTGAGCGGCCAGCGCCTCCGCGTTCTCATCACCCTGCTCGGCCAGGCGCTGCGCGAGCGCCGTGTACCCGCGCGAAGCAAGCGTGGTCAGGTTCTTCTGGAACGCGCTGTTGTTCTTGACGGCGTTGTTCAACTGGCCGGTGAAATCGTTCAGCGTTGCCCGCGCCGTACCGGCGAGCTTGGTGAGCTGGCTGGCCATGTAACGCACGTACCGGTTCGAGCCGTGAGCCATCTTCCGGGTCAGCGCGACACCGTCTTCGCCCATGTCCTCCAACGCCTTGGCGACATCCGTGCCCGCCCTGCGAGCCACCGTCGCCAGGTCATTGCGCCAGCTCTGTGCCGTGCGTACGGAGCGGCGCAGGTTCTTCTCGAACAAGCGCAGGTCGAAGTGCTCCTTGCCACCCTTGCCCTTGCGCTGCGACTTGGAAATCACATCCGACACCGTCAGCCCGGAGGAACCCAGCGGCTGATAGGACCAGTCGGACAGGCCACCGGAGGCGTTGTAGACGACCTGGCCGCCAAAGCGCCGAGCCACCTCGTTCAGGATGATCTTCGAGCGCGCCCGCTTACTGGGCGCCAAAGGGAGGTAAGCCTCGCCCTGAGTCTCGTCCTCCGCCCACACTCGCCAGGTGCCGCCGCGCGCGATCTGCGCGACATGGTTCTCCTTGCGGACGCCGCCGTCCGCGTAGGTGACGATGCCACCATCGGCCTTGCCAAGCCGGTACCCGTCCTTGTAGGGCCCGTAGTTGCCGCCCTGCTGGTGAACGGTGTTGATGTACTCGGTCCGGTAGACGCCGATGCCGATGGTCTTGCCGTGCAAGCTGTCGATAGCGCCCTGGATCGTGGCCACGTCGCCCGTCGCGGCGCCGACCGGCACCGACACGTAGACGTTCTTGCTCGCCGGGATGGCGGTGATCGAGAAGCCGAGCGCCTCCAGCTGCCGCCGGGCCTCCGCCGTGGGCGCGCTGATGGGGATCATCCGGCCGGGCGGGAGACCGGCGATCTTCTGCTTGACCTCCTCCAGACTGGTGATCGTCGACTGCGTCGCCGACGTGACACTGACCTTCTTGCTACCGGGAGTCTCCGCGATCTTCGCGATCAACGAGTCCAGGTCCGTGCGCGCGGTCTCGGTGGGCGCGGTGACCTCGACGCGACGGTCCTTGAGGTCGTGGATCTTGAAACCGAGGTCTTCCAGGTCCGCACGAGCATCGTCGGACAGGGTGGCGATCGTGATCGTCTTCTTGTCCGGATCGGCCTTCAGCGTCTGCTGGACGGCGATCAGCTCGGCCATAGCCTCATCCATGCCGGCCGTCTGCAAGACGAGCGACACCTGCTCAGGCACCAGACCCGCACTGTCCGCCAGCCTCGCCGCCTTCTCCGCAGACAGGCCGAACCCTTCAGCGGTAGCCAGCGCCGACTCACGGGCCGTCGCCATCTGCGCCTGCGCGGCCTTCAACGCTTCCGGCACAGACTTCCCGGACGCCTCCGCGTACTGGTACGCGGCCAGCGCAGCATCCGCGGAATTCGTAGAGAGGCCTTGCAGAAGGTCGTACAGCTTCTGGCCGTTGCGGGTGACGGTCGACAGCGAGCCGTCCATGTTCAGCAGGGACTTGCCGTAGCCCTGCGCCTGGTCGACGCCGCCCTTCAGCGCGTCCGACGCATCCGACACGGACCGGTTCAGCCGACTCTCAGCCGCAGACAGGTCCACCGATCCGCCAGCGAGAATGTTGAGCGCATCGTGCAGGGCGCGCGCCCGCGAGTCCGCGTCCGCGGTCGTGTCCGACAGGCGGCGCATCGCGTCGGAGAACTGCCCGAACGGTCCCACCGCGCTGGCCGCTGAACGCCCTCCAGACCCTGTGGCGTCCGCGAGATCCTTGGCGTCCTTCACGGCCTGCGACATCTCGCCCTTGACCGAGCCCAGCGCATCCGCGGCCCGGCCCGCCGCGAGGCCTTGGTCGTTGTAGGCCTTCGCTGCGCCACCCTGCGTCGCGACCCACTCGACGTTGGCCTCCGCCGTGTCGTTCAGCCGCTTCTGCAGGGCGTCGAGGCCGCCGTCCTGGCCCAGGTAGGCGTCCGTGAGCTCACGAGCCTTCACCCCGGCCTTCGACATGACGTCGACCAGCCGTTCCTTGCCGTCGAAGACCTTCGTGTCCATGACGGACTGCGCGGCTACCGCGCGAACGTTGCCGGTGATGGCACCGTTCGACTCCTGCAACGCCTGGGTGAGACTGCTGATCCGCGACTGGTGCTCCGCCGCTGCCTGAGCTGCCTGCTGCTGGTGCGAGGCGAGCATCGACAGCGCCACACCCGCACCTGCGAGCGCCACACCCCACGGGCCGCCCAGCGCGCCCATCAGCCCTCGGGCAGCGCCACCGACACCAGCGCCGATCGCCCGCGCCACCCCGGTGATCGGGCCGGAGGCGCTGCGGAACGCACTGGTCATCTGCCCGACGACCGGGATCCGCGTCTGCATGACGGCCAGGGCCTGCCCAATGCGGCCGATGGACTGCCCCTGCGCGGAGGCGAGCCGCTCCTGCACCCGCATCTGGTCCCCGAGCGACCGGTACGCGCCGACCACCGGCCCGGACACGGTCTGCCCCAGGCGCGCCATCACCGGGGCGACCCGGCGTGCCATCAGCATCGCGACGATCGCCGTCTGAATCGGACCGGGCAGAGCACCGAAGGCGCGCACCAGCCCGGCGACGACATGCCCGATCGGCACCAGCACTGCTGAGGCGGCGCCGGCACCGGAGGAGATCAGGTTCAGGGCCGTGACGATGATGTCGAGCGCCGTCCCACCAGCATCGGCCTCCTCGGCGACATCACTGATGGCCTCCGCCACGGGCGCCGCAGCCGAGGCCGCGTTGTCGAGAACATCGAGGAGCGCGCGCCCCGCGTTCACCAACACGTTCACGCCCGCTGCGGCAGCGTCGAAAGCCAGGTCCTTCACCGGCCCGCCCAGCCCACCGAGGGCGCCCTTCACCTCACTCAGCCCGGCCGAGACGGCCTTCGACGCCGACGGCCCGGCCAGCGTGTAGAGGTCGTGGACGTAATCCAGGGCCCCTGCGATACCGGGCATCGCAGCGGAGATCCCTGCGGTCAACAGCCGGGTGACCTTCTCCAGACCCGGCGCGGCCGCGGTGTACAGAACCTGACCGGCGTTCTTCGCCTGCGTCTTGAGCTGGGTGACCGCACCTGACAGCCCCTTGGTCTGCGAGGCGGCGATCTCACCCGCTGCCCCCGTCCGCGCGATCGCGGTGTGCATCTGGTCGAAGGACTCGACACCCTGGTGTGCCAGCGCCGACGCACCCGCCAGAGCAGGCTTGCCGACCACATCGGCTAGGGAGCCCAGGAACTCCTTCTGCGACATCCGGTGCTGGGCCTTCTCCAGACCCTCAACCACCGTGCGCAGGCCCTTGAAGTTGCCCTGGGCGTCGAACGCCTCGATCCCAAGCTCGGCCAGGCCCTGCCTGGCCCGCGCGGTGGGGCGCGCCAGGTTGGTGAGCATCCCGCGCAGGGACGTTCCTGCTTTGGAGCCGAGGATGCCGGAACGGGCCAGCATCGCCACCGCTGTGGACGTGTCCTCGATCGAGATGCCCAGCTGAGCGGCGACAGGGCCGGTGTAGGACATCGCGTAGTAGATGTCCTGCAAGCCGCCCGAAGCGGCGTTCGCCGATGCGGCCAGCACATCGGCGGCACGTCCGGCATGGTTCGAGCTGAGCCCGAACTGGTCCATGACGTCGCCCAGGTAGCGGGCGGAATCGGCGGCGCTGAGGTTGTCAGCTGCGGCCAGCTGCATCGCCGCGCGGGCGTTGGCGATGCTCGACGTAGATGTCTGGCCCGCCTTGGCGAGCTCCAGCATCGCGTCCGCAGCCTTCGCCGCCGACGTACCGGGCAGTTGCAGGTCCGCCCCCAGCTCGCGGGCCTTGGCGGCGGCCTGCACCATCTCCTGCCCGTTGGCATTGGTGACCGCGCCCCACTTGTTGATCGCGCGCTGGTACTCGTTGCCTTCCTTCGCGATCTCCGCGAGCCCGGCGACGATTCCCCCGCCGACGAGCAGGCCGCGCAGGTGGTGGGCTTCCTGCCGGGCGCTGAGCAGCCCGTGACGCAGTTGCCGCATCGAGGCATGCCCGTCCGCGCCGACACGACGTAGCCCCGCCCGGGCCCGGTCCGCGTCACGGCCCAGGCCCCGAAGCTCCGCAGCGGAACCCCGGGCGCCCGAGCCGATCCGGCGAAGGTTCCGGTTGAGGGCATCGGTGTCCCGGCCCAGCCCGCGCATCGCACGCGAGGCCTGCCGGATCTCCGACAGGAGGTTCGCGAAGTCCGCTCGCGCCTGAACGCTGAGCGTGTAGGACGACACCCGCCGGCGCCCTTACTCCCCACGCGCCCTCTCGAAACCCCGCCCCTCACCCACCCACCCGGCTACGCGCGCGGGACCAAACCGATGCGCACCCCGTAGCCGTCGGCGCCATCGGGCACCTGGTCCTGCTCGTGCGCGATCAGCTCACAGCCCGGGCAGCGCACCGTCGTGGTGACGTACGCGAACCGGTCCCCACCGTGCTCCTCGTCCCACTCCACAGGGCGGGTCCCGCACCCGTCACAGACGCTGCGCCGGAAGGCGGTGAACGCCAACGCCTTCGCGCGGTCCAGCTCACTCCAGCGCCCGTCGCCTGCTCCGAGGAACTGCGAGTGCGGGATGGCATACCGGTCGCACAGCTCCAGCTCCGCGCGGAGCTGTGCGTCCGTGATCAGCCTTTTCCCAGCTCCACGGTGGACGTACGCACAATCTGCTGCGCCTGCCACGCTGCCGCGAACAGCGCGTTCGACTCTGCGACTGGCCACGAGTCGAGCAGATCCTGGGCATCTGCCTCGCTCATGCCCTCCACCGCCGCCCCGTGATCATCCCGTTCGATGTGTGCCGCGGCGATCAGCGCGGCGGGAAACGTCTCCGGGTTCCATGCATCACCGTCCTCGGCCTGGGCCTCGGTCGGGGGGAACCTCTTGATCAGTCCGTCCAGAATGGGCCGGGGCAGAGCCTTGAACGTCAGCTCCGTGGAAACGTTGTCGAAGAACTCTTGCGCCTCTTCGACGGCCTGTTCTGCCGCGAGGGTCGCCTCGCTGTAATCACGCCCGTTCTCCGCGTCCGCCCTGCGGCAGCGGGCGCGCTCACGCAGTGACTCGTCCAGGTGCTGCTTGGCGTGCAGGTCGTCGCAGATCACCAGCGTGTACTCAGGGAGCTGCCGGGCTCGCAGCTTCGCCAGCTTCGCCGCCCAATGCGCATCCTTCGCCACGGCGGCGGCCGGTGCAGCAGGCGTTGCCTGCACGTCGCTCGTCACCGGCGTCACTTCTCCACCTTCGGCGGGACAGTGGCAGCCGGGACTGCGGCATCCTGCGTCGGCTTCTCGGTGATCGAAAAGCTGACGGTGAACTTGGCGGCCTCGTTGTCCGTCGAGTAGTTCGGACTGCGGGAGCCGACACGCACAGGGAAGACGTCCATGGACCGCGAGCCAGGGACATCGCCCTTGCGTAGGAACACTACCCAGCCGGTCTCGTCCTTCTTGAGAAGCTGCTCGATGTCGTCCGACACCTTGTCCTCGTAGAAACCGAGGCTGCTGTCGTCGGCCTGGTCGGTGCCCGGAATCTTCGACTCGAACGTCGAGCCCAGATCGGGAACGTCAATGGCCTGGTTCGACAGCGTCCAGCCGTCAATGGCGGCGATGGCATCCGTGAGATCGGTGCCAGCGGTCAGCTCAGCGCGGGTGGGGACGTGACCCGCATCGTTGACACTGTTGAGCCACAGCACGCGGGTTACCCCGCGCCGGGAGAATTTCTTAACCTGCAAGGCTTGCTGTCCGATTCCGGGACGGCAGCCAGACGTGCGACGTGGAGTGGCCCCGCCCCTCGACGACATGTCGGGGAACCGGCCCATCCCAGGTTTCGGGTGGGCGTCCGCGCGGGGCCTCCGCGGTGAGGTCGCAGAACCAAACTCAGCTAAAGCCAGTGAGCCGCAGCTACTGCACGTAGATCACCCTACTGCTCTCGGCGTCACCGCTCCTGGGATACGAGTCGTGACCACGGCGCAGTGGTCAGGTCCGTGGTCGCTTCAGTGCGTCACGGGCCGCTTGGTTGACAGCCCACACCATGCACCTCCGGTCGAACTGGAAGAGCAGCACGCCCCGGCTATCGGCAAATTCCAATGCTTGGCGCGTGTACCCCTGCAAGCTGTAAAAGAGGAGGTCCTGCTGTTTGCCCCGCTCCGCTGCGCCGACGAGACGCTGCACGTCAGGACGGCCCACGGGCCTGCTCAGCATCTTGACTTGAGCGATGGCGGCATCAGCTTCGGCGTCGATTCCGCCATCACTTCCGCGTCCCGTGTCCTGGGCGTCCGGATAGCCGATCTGCTGCATGTGAGCGACTGCCAAGAACTCTGCGTCGCGCCACGTGCGCAGCACGATAGACGAGGCGGCAGTCGGGGTGGTCTGCTCCACGGGATGAAGACGCCGGGCCTCGCTAACGATCATGAGGTCTTTCAGGAAGCCCCAGCCGACCATTGCGATGGGCCAGGCAAGGATGGAGCCGATCATCCACAACGAATAGTCACCGTCAGCAGTGATCCACTCGGGATACGCCTTGATCACCAGCAAGGCGGCGACAACAAGGAGGACGGATCCGCAAGATCCCTGCTGCCAGGCGGCCCGCTTAAATGCGTCCCGCCCTTCGACTGAATCCCCGGACGGCTCGGGGCCGAAAGCGCGCTGAACAGACATGATCCCCCCAAGGACGCAAAAGTGTGATCACAGTATGAGTCAGAGCGGGACGCGCCAACGCTCCCGGCTGAAGGCCGGTGAGGGGAGACCATGGGTGAGGCGCGTTCATCTGGAAGTCACGGACAACTCATACTTCTGTACCGCTGTCACGACCCCGTCAGCGGCATCGGCCGCTTCTACACCATCGTCGACCAGCAACTCTCGCGCCCACACATCCATGCCGGGGATGTTGATCGGGTGTTGCCACTCTCCTGTGTGTGTTCGCCCCAAGAGCCCCTGCCGGACTCGATCCGCCAACCACTCCGCCTGATCAGTGCGTGCAGCGACAACGGTCACCTGATAGACGAGACGGGCATCCTCCGACTTGTTAGCCAGGGGAGCCCCGTCAACGGTTCCTCCCTGAGGGAAGAGCACCGTGTAGGGCAACGGTGCTGGCTCGCCGCGGAGGAGCGGCAGATGACCCCGGCCAGTCGGTTGACCCGTCGTGGCAACCAACAACGCCTGCACAGACTTCGTCACTAGGGAACGGTCGATCACAGGTCACCTCCGGCAAAGTACGCGGCCGCAGGCCCTTCGATGCTCAGGACGCCGTATCGGCACAGGCCGAGTGCGTCCCACTCCATTACCCCAGGGGTCGTGAGGATCGACAGAGTGCGTTCCCCGTCCTCATCCAGAACTTCCGCCACGACCACTGCTCGGGCCAGGAGACCCCGCTCGTGCTCGGCGAGTACTCCCGACAACGCCTCTTCAAGACTGTCTGCGATGTCGGTCACAGCTCCTCCGCCACCGCTTGGCCGAGTGCATGGACCAGCAGGGGCCCGAACGTCCCAACTGCCCGACCTAGGTGAGGGAACGGGCGCTGGTTGTAATGGCGCCCCAAGCTGTCCACCCCGACGAAGCCGAACTCCAGCCGGCGCCCTTGGGGGGCATTGGTGCCGACCTCGGCCACGATCACCGGACCCATCCGGTGGACATCGGACCGCCACGATGCCCGGTACTGACCAGTGATCACACGGGGCCCGGGCCGCCCAGATGCATTGTGTTGCACCTGCACCCCCAGGTCCTTCGCGCTGTACCGCATCGCCGTCTCGGCTGCATTCACCGCTGCCCTGCCGTTGCGGCTGAGCGCGGCAGCGAGGGCCGACGGGTGTTGGAAATTCCCACCGCTCACACGGTCACCGGCTTCCGGTTGTGCTCCTCCAGCCACACCGTGCGCAACACGGGAAACGATGACACTTCGCCTTGCGCAGTGACCCGGTAGGTCCGGCCCACCGCCTGCTCGTCACGGGCCTCAACTACTAGGACGGAGTCGCCCTCCCGCAACTCGGGCGCGTCCAGGGGCAGCAGAAGCCGGTATCCGGCAAGTACCTCCTCGACCCACGCGCCGTTCAGCCCGGCGCCTTTAGTGCGGATCCGCTCCTGATGGGCGTACAGGCCCGCCTTGCCCGCATATACGGCCACCGAAGCCCCCGGCAGGAGAGCGCCGGTCGCTGGGTTCAGCACATCCTCACCAGCGCCACGGTTGACGTGGACCATGTCCGGCATCAGATGGCGTTCGGCAAAGCGGGCAATTCCTGACTGATCAAGCACCCGCCGCCCACTCCCTCAACTGCGCGATCAGACCACGGGTCAGCTCACCGGGCTTTCCATCCAGATCGCTCCGGTTGAGCACTCCCTCGTCGAGCCTTCGCCAGTCCACCGCATCTAGGAACCCGATCACCACCTGCCGCACATCCGTCGGCTCTACGATCACGTCAGCCATGCCGTCGAACTCCAGGCCTCGCCAGCCCTGCTGTACGTACAGGGTGACTTCCGGGCCCTCGTCGACGGTTTGAGTGATGCGATAGCCCTCGATTGCAGAGGCGACATCCCGGCCGTCGATCTCGATCACTGCGGGCTCTTCATAGCGGGCGGTGATGTGAACGCGGCGAGGCTCCAAGTGCGTGCTCATGCCATCGACCCTAGGTGCGTGAAACGAGTACTCCTCGGCAAGCAACGACGCTTGGGAAGCGGATTTGGGAGTTCGCCTCTCACGTCTTACGGCTGCGATACGCCGCCGGTCTGTAACCCCACCCCCGAAGTTAGGTTGCCCAGGGCGGCTGGTCGCTTCGCAGGGGCAGATTGGGCGGGCCTTCCGGTATGTAACGAAGTCGGCTTTGTCGAACTGGGGATAGTCACGGGCCGAGGTTCTGCGCTGGACGAGTCGGCCAGAGGAAGTTGTGATCCTGCGCAGTCCTGGGGACAAAGGTCATTCACGGCCAGCTCTTTCCAGCCCCACCTCATGAAACAGGCCACGCGGCGACTAGACGCTGCTGGGGGCTCGCGTGGTAGGTCGGGTGGCGAACGGAGGCTAGGTGAGGGGTTCTCCAGGTCAGGGGGCCGTCAGGCTTAGTCAAGCACTCCGCAGAGGAGGATGCTCATACCTGGGGATTTTCTCGTTATCAACCTGACCGCCTTTGTTCATCTGCTTGCCACTACGAGTCGACAGGGTGATCGGGGCGCAGTCGATCGACGCGTCCTTCGCCAGTTGAGGGAGAAACAGATGCGAAGATCTCGATTACCTCGCACGCTGATCGCAGTTGTGGCTGCCGGACTGCTCGCAGCGTCCGTGTCGCCCGCTGATGCAACGACCCCAGAACCACTGACCGACCCCGCCGAGGCCGTCGCCTTGGCCAAGGCCCTCGGGGACGACCGCACCGCTGGCGTCTACTACGAGGACGAGCGTCTCGTTACCGCGGTCACCGACGAGGCCGCCGCAGAATCAGTTCGGAGCGCAGGCGGTTTCGCGAAGGTCGTGCCTCGCAGCACGGCCACGCTGGAGTCGGTACACGCTGACCTGGACCGCTTGGCGGGTATTCCCAACACTTCGTGGGGCGTCGAGCCGAGTAGCAACCAGGTGTCAGTCAAGATCTATGATGGCGTTTCCTCCGCCGACCGGGACCGAATTTCTGGCGTCGCTGCAGCGCATGGAGACGCGGTACGCATCGAAAGCCATTCGGGTGATCTGAAAACTTCCGCCTATGAAATGCGTGGTGGAGTCGGAATAACCTCTCCCGACTGGACCTGCAGTGCCGCATTCAACGTCACCAATGATTCGGGGAAGCGGTTCTTCCTGACAGCCGGGCACTGCATCGTAGGGGGAAATTATGAATGGTCCCGGCTGAACGGCATGGTCTATCTCGGTCGACAGACGGACTGGGATTACGAGCCAGGAGACTGGGCGGTCATTGAGTACCGCAACCCGGATGTCGTGGCGTACGGGATGGTCCAGTACAAAGACGGGTCGGAGCACCAGATCAAAAGCTCCCGCTGGGTTGTTGACGGTGAGAAGGTGAAGCGTACGGGCACCACAAGTCAGGATCTCGACGGGAAGGTGCTGCGACCGCGTGCGACGGTCAACTACACCGACGGAGCCACGCTCTACAACATGATCGAGGCCAGTCTCTGCAGTAAGCACGGCGACAGCGGAGGCCCCATGTTCAGCGGTACGACCGCGCTGGGCATCACTTCGGGCGGCAACTACGGCGATGAACCTTGCGGCAATACTGATGGGCAGCGGGACCGCACGTCCTACTATCACCCGGTGCAGGACGTGCTCAACAAGGAGCACCTCAGCGTCTACTAGTCGCCAGGGCGCGATCCGGCGGTCACTCTCGGATGGGACCTGATGCAGAGCCGAATCTGCCTTCCTGAGGGAAGGGGGCCGGAGATGTCCCTGACGCGAGGGGCACGCACCCTAGTTGCGGACCTGATCGGTCGAAGTGGCGACAGACAAACCCATAGTTGCGTGCCCTGATACTGGCCGAAGGTGGACTTGCGCCGACATCGTTCAGCGTAAGTCCACTTGGCCTCAGCCTGTGACCGCATAGTTCTCCGGAGGAGCGGCTGGCGACCGCAGCCTTCCAGCCACGGCGACTAGTTGACCGAATAGAGGCAACATGCCAACACTGTGCCGCCGCAGTGGAACTCGACTGAGGGTCGCTGCGTCACAGGGGCGGCACAGTATGCGCCCCAGCGGAAAGAGCTCACGCGTCCCCCTCAGTCTCTGGAGGAACCATGCGTAGGAACGCGACACGCACTGTCAACGTGCTCGCGGCGCTTGCCCTGCTCGCCGCCGCGACCGGTGCCGCCACAGGCTGCGGAAGCGACAAAGGCGACAGCAGCAGCACGGAGGTTAACGAACGCGACCCCTCACCAAAGCGGGAGGCCCGCGCCCGCCAAGTCGCCGAAGCCTGGGGTGCATCTAGGGCAGCCGTGGCGTGGAGCAGGGGGTACTACCCGATGGCGGACGCGGTTCAGCTCCCCCAGAAGACCTTCCGGAATGAAGCGGACAAGCGCGCATACCTGACAAACAATTTCGTCCTGCGCGGAAACCTTCCCGCCACTCCACGTAAGAAGGGCCAGGTGACGTGGGAGAGCGGTGGCTCGCTCACCCTGCCGTTGATAGACGCTGGAGCGGCATACACGGCGCTGGACCGTAACAGCAGTGATGGGCCGCACCTGACCGTGACAGGGGCTCAGCTAGGGGAGATGACTCTGGCCACCAGCCGTGGCCCAGCGACTGTCCCGGCCTGGATGTTCGCCTTGGAGGGCTACGAAACCCCGCTTAAGCGGGTTGCGCTCCGTCCATCGAAGCTGCCCAAGCCGCCGATTCAACCGGCAGGAGCAGTGTCGGCATCCGAGCTGGCACCACTCGGCCGACTGGTCAAGGTGACTGGAGAAGGCCGGTCCGTCGTCGTGGCTGCCAACCATGGTTCCTGCGATAAAGGGCAAGCTGTCGATGTCTTGGAAACCCGGAGCAGCGTGGTGCTTTCCGCGTTCATCGTCGGGGCGAAGAAGGGCCCGTGCACTGGCGAATTGAGGACCGGGGAGGTGACGTTGAAGCTGGACAAGCCAGTAGGCCGCCGTGTTCTCCTGGATGGGTTCACAGGCCGCCCAGTACCCTACGGAGAGCGGAACGGACCCTCGCCGAGTTGGAGCTGAAGCACCACCCCGGGCAGAGTGGAAGCCCTGAGATGAGGTGATCTCACTGTTCCTAGTGCCGTCTGTCAAGCCGCGAGAGCGAGGGGCGAGCTCTTGACGTCGTCCGTCAGGCATAGGGCCGGAGGACGCTGACGGGATGCGAGCTGGGGGCCAGCATGGCTGGGATGTGGCTCTACCGGCGCATGTGCGTTCGGTGAGCGTCGAGCCATCGTCGTCGTGGCCGGGGACGCCACCGTGCAGGACCAGAGAGATAAAATCCTGTTCGCCCTGGGCAATATCGCCGGTGTCACCGCAGTAGACGACCGGGTCCAGGTTGGGCAGGAAGGGATCACGCCGCGCTACCTCACCGTCCGGGAGGGCAAAACCCCCAGAGATGTGGCCGTACGGGCCTACGGCGACCCTCACGCCGCCAACAGCTTCTGAGCGCCAATCACCTCTTCCTGAATGACGCGGACGACATCTACCCCCGGCTGATCCTGCGCGGCCACGCACCCCTGAGCAGCCCACCAGATGATCCGTACATTGCCGAAAAGTCTTTCCGTCAAAGGCTTCGAACCCAATTCCGCACAAGCCTGGCGGCCTTCTACCGGGAGCCGTGATCGTCTCACCGGACTTCATGCCCTCAGCTACTCACACCCGTCGTTGTTGGGCGAGGTGGTGTTCCGCCACAGATGAACTGATGGCCACAGCGGTTAGAAGGTCCCGTTTGAAGGGCTCGGGGATGTAGCCCCGGCCAAGACCAGCCGAAGCGACTGAGGCGGTCAGCGTGCGGAGCTTGTCTTGGGGCATCTCCTCGCGGCACGACGGATGGGCAATGACGTCGCGAGCAACATAGCCGTCCTCTTGTGTCGTTGCTTCATGAGTGAGACGGCCAAGTACTCCAGCCTGCTCAGAACGTGCGGAGAGATCGAGAACAGCCAGCCCGAGACGAGAACGGAAGAAGGCCAGTTCGGGCGAGGTGTCCAGGGCCAGGTAGGTCCCTATCATGGTCTTGGCTGGGCCGACAAGGGCATCCCCATCTGTGGTCATACAGAGCACTGCGAGGCATGCGGCTACGGCGTGTTCCCAGTCTTCCGAGAGCGTGCTGTGGTTGAGATATCCCAGTGCTTCCGTGGGCTGCCCGCTGAGGCAGCGGACCAGGACCCCAACTTGACGTCCATCGAACAGGCGCTGGCCGACACCGTGGTGCCGCTCGATGTGTGCTCGTGCACGATCCCACTGGCCGGCCTTAACGAGGGCGCGCGTCCCGTCGCCGAGCAGGACTGTCCACAGCCATTGGTGCACCCTTCGATGGGCGTCCGCCGAGTCTGTGAGGTGCTGGAAAGACACGGTGCGGCCGTCGATTTCCGCTTCTGACTTCGCTCTCACCGCTGTGATTAGTGTGTCGAGCAGGAGGTAACCGCCGTTCCCGTCGCCATCGCGGATACGTAGACGGGCCAGGTTGACCAGGGGCTCCAGCGCGAACCGAGCCTCCTGCGCGCCCAAAGGCTGTGCGCACAGGAAGACTTGGGCGTGACGCCAGCACAGAGCGCGCGCCAAATCCGGCAGGCCGCAGTCACTCGCGATCAGCGCCGCCTTGTTCAGCGCGACGGTCGCAGAGGCCACCTTGCCCTCCCGCTTAGCGGTGTCAGCCAGGTCGCTCATCTCCCGGACCCGGTCCGCGAGGGGCGGGCAGGCTGGGCGCGGGCGGGCGACCAGGGGGAAACGCCGTGCTATCTGGCCGACGTCCATGTCACTGCCATTCGATGACGATGCGGTTCAGCTCATTGTCGAAGGCGAAGCGCCCGGGCTTCGACGTGGAGGGCGCCGCGTCGAGCGGCTGGATCTGGAAACCGACGTCGAGGCTGCGGAAGTCACGGTCCCAGGCCTGGATCTGCTCGGCGACGTGTCCGGCCAGCGCCTGAGCGTCGGGGCCATGTCCGATGACACCGAACTCGTACAGGATGGCGCCGTCGGGGGCCTTCTCGGGGGCCCGTCGCCGGGTGAGGTAGGTGAGTGTGGCGCCCTCGACGACTGCGGTGGAGGACGGATAGGGCGCTGTGACCAGGCCGTTTTTGACAGCTTCGGGCTGTGTGGGCATCCGGCTCAGCCCGTGGGGCATGCTGCAAGTGAGCCAAAGCTCCAGGTACTCCGCTGACTCCGGGCCCCGGAAGGTGACGCCCGTCCACACCTCGGCGCGAGGCTGCCGGAAGATGTCGCTCAAGGCGTCCTGGTCGATCGTCTGGTCACCGTTGGTGACGAGGGTGACAGTGTTGTCAGGGTCCAGGGAGACGAAGACGCGCGGGTCATCTGCGATGCCCTGCCGCAACGGCATGAACGTGTTCATCTGGCTCCCGACGCTGCGCCAGACTCCGTCCTGGTACTCGAAGGCGATCGAGCGGGAGACGCTGCCGCGCAGGCGCAGAGGGGTGAGGAGCCGTCCGCCGGGGGCGAGCTGTTCGAGCCAGGCGTGAGGCACACCGTGCGCGCCGACCGTCGCGATGATGCGGTCATATGGCGCGTTCGGGGCGTGGCCTACTGCCCCGTCCCCGAGGACCACTTCCACGTTGTGGATGTCGGCTGCGGCCAGTCCGGCACGGGCGCCGTCCACGATGTCCTCATCGACGTCGATGGTGGTCACGTGCCCCTTCTCTCCGACGAGATAGTCGAGGAGACCGGCGTTGAAGCCGGTACCGGCCCCGAGTTCCAGGACCTTGTGGCCGGGCTCCACCTCCAGCTGTTCCAGCATCATGCCGACGATGTCGGGCTGGGAGGCACAGCTGATGGACGTGCCGTTCTCGTCGAGCTTGGTGTTCACCGGGGCGTTCCCGTACGCCTTCTCCAGCGAGGCGTTCGGGAGGAAGAGGTGCCGGGGCACCGTCCGCATGGCTTCCTCCACGCGGGGCGTGCGCACCCATCCGTTTTCGACCAGGTGGTCGATCAGCTGATGGCGCAGGCGGTCGGCTGAATTGGCTTCGATGGTGTCACTGTTCACCCCGGTGACCGTAGTGCTCTGCGGCCTCACAGCTTGGCCGGACGCGGCGTTGTCGCTCGTTCCCATGACTACCTCTTTCGCGAGTGTTGACAAGGTGTGCTGGTCCTGCGCTGGCAGGCCCAGACGGTTCCAGTGGAAGATCGCGTGGTGGGCGATCACGGCCCGCAGCCCGCGCTCCAGGCGGCCCTGGCGGTTGAGGTCTGCGAGCTGCTGGCCGAACCACTCGAACGTGGCTATCCAGTCCGCCAGCGGCGCAAGGCCTCCCTCGGTGACGCTGCTGCTCGTGGCGCTGACGTCGACCGTCATGAGGCGATGGACGGCCGCCTTGTGCCGCGGAGGTTGGCGATCTTGGCCACCGGGGCGTTCAGCCGCGACACGCGCCCAGACATCGCCCTGCTCGTACCAGTCAAGTCCCGCTGCGCGCATCGCCACGCTGAGCAGGGCGATCCCCAGCTCACGCCGCCCGAGCCCGAGCCCGGGACCGGTCGCCGCCTGCTCGTGGGCCATCGCTTCCAGCAGGTGATGGCTGTCGTAGTGGAACAGTGTGTGCGCGATCTTCATGGCGGCCGGACCACCGAAGGCCGTCTCTTCCGGCTCGTAGATGCCCCGCGTCCACGAGGCGAGGACACCAGCAACGACCAGCTCGTCCAGAGCCGCGTCCAAGCCCTTGGAGGAGTCCGGGCCCGCGGGCCGGTATCGCACCCGCCACGAGGGGAACTTCCGCAGGAACGACCACTGCCCCAGGTCCGCCTCCAGGTCAATCAGCACCGGAAGCAGGTACTGGACGGCGGTGGTCTCCGCGCGGTCCCAGTCGGCGAACCGGATGAGTCGCTGCGGCCATTCCTCCGCTGCCATGTTCTCTCCTCTCATACCGAGCTGGTCAGAAAGCAGGCGTCCCAGCCGGACGCGGACGGCATTCCGGTCTGGAAGGAGTGGAGGGCGAGAGCGACACCTGCAGCGCCTTCAAGGAGCCCGATGTCGCCGCCGTCGGCAGAGTCGAGCAACGAAGCCGTCAGCGCCCCGGGGGCGGTATCGGTGATCGAGGCAAGGAGCCGGGGCAGGCACTCGGTGAGACCAGGGGTGATGGCATCAGCAGCCACGAGTTGCGTGATGTGTGCCAAGCCGGCGAACCCGTGGCAAAGAGAGACGTCCACGGTCGCCCCGAGCTGAGCGGGGTCGGTCATCACCTGGAGGAGCGCGCGCTCAGCCGCGCGCTGCCGCTCACGGTCGTTGAGTGCGAGGGCAGCGAGCTGCTGGGCGCGGGCGAACCCGGCCGTCCCATAGCACCAGGACGGCCGCGACGGGCCCGGGCCGGGCAGGCCAGATCGCAGCTGTTCACGGGTGATCCAGTACGGCCACCACGCACCGGCGGGGCCCTCCTGCTGCCACTGGTCAAGCCAGGCCAGGACACGGGTGATCGCCTCACTGTGGCCTTCGACAGTGACACCGCGGCGTGCAGCGAGGGAGAGCAGAGCGAGGGGGCCGCTGATGCCGTGGGCGACGCCGTTGTTGGCATGCCCTGCCGGATAGTCCGGGGACGCTTCACTGGAGGGGCCGAGGTGGCTCCACCAGCCGGGCAGGACCTCGCCATCGTGTTTGACCGGCTCGGTGAGCCTGACCAGGTACGCCAGGGTCTGCCGGAGCAGTCCGGTATGGACATCACGGTGCAGCAGGAGAGCGCCCATCCCACTCAGACCCCGGATCGTGTCGAACTCGGCCAGCGCGGCCGTCTCGCCCCGGTCCATGCGGGCGTGGGCACTGGCCAACCGGACCCGGATCGCCGTCGTGACGTACTGGTCAAGGGTGTCCAGTGCGCGGGCATACCGTCCGGGCCGGTCGGCGGCGGCATGCAGAGCAAAGGCGAGAGCAGGCGCTCCGTAGTAGAGGTGGCTGTCGGGGCCCCCGACGGCCGACTCTGCTGCGGCGCAGGCAAGCCAGTCATGCGCCCGCTGCCACGACCCCTGACCTGTGCGGGCCCGCTCGATGTGCAGCAACGCGACGCCGACGGCCCCGTGCGCCAGGGACTGCGGCCACCAGCCCTGCCGGTGAGCCAGCGACCGTACGTCCTGCGGTACGGCAAGACGCTCCGCGATGGCGTCGGCGGCATCCCGTGCGGCGTCACGCAGCTCCATGGTCATCTCCTCGGTGCGTCCAAGCCCTTGCGACGGCATGGGCCAGCCGCATGCACATGCGTTCGTCGTCCTTGTCGATGCCGACAGCGCGGATGTGGTGGGCGTGCAACAGCGAGTCCAAGACCAGATCCGGGTCCATGCCGTCGGTTGCGTTCAGCCGCTCCCGGTAGCGGGCCAGGGCCTCGTCGCGCTCCCGCCAGGCGGCAGCAATCGCCGCGCCCCCAGGGACCGCGCGCAGCGCCGCCCAGCCACGGGTCGGATCGGCAAGGCGTACGGCCTCGTCGAGCACCGCCCGGTCCACGGGACGCGGATCGGTGATCCTGCCGTGGTCGATCAGCCAGCCCATGCCGTCGGCGGTGCTGCCGGTGAAGGCAACTGCGAGAGCGATGAAGTTCGCCGCGGTGAGAGCCTGAGGGTGAGGGCACTGCTTCTGGGCGAACTGGACGGCCAGGGCGCGGGAGTCCGCGGCGAAGACGTCCTCAGCGAGGCTCATCAACGGCCCGGTGCCCCACCTGCCGGTTTCCGGGTAAGAGGTCGCGAACCGCACGTCGCTCAGCAGCCCGGCCCGGCGCAGTCCGGCCGCCCACACATTCACCCGGTGCGCAGCGAGCGCGAAGCCCTGCGCATCGGGGACCGCGATGCGCAGGCGCAGATGCCAACGCGGGTCGCGGTAGCGCATGTACCACCACTTCGGCGGCTCGTCCCATTGGTTCAGGAGCGCGGGAAGGTGGTGGGCCAGAATCGCCGGTTGCCGTTCGACGTGCCCATACAGCGTGACCAGCATCCACGGAGCGGACCCCGGGAGGTGACCGTGGTCGCGGGTGAGGAGCCGGTCAGCGGTCACGGGTGGGACCGTCGGCCACTGTGGCGCACGGGCGGCCGTCATCGGGACGACGATCTCGTGGGCCCGGCCCCCGAACCATCCGCTGTCACACCTCCCTTCGGTCAGGACGGCCGTTTCGCTGTTGTCCAGGTGGGTGCGCAGCAGCGCGAGGTGTGCGCTCACGGAGAGGTCTAGCGGTAGTCCCTGGTCGCCCTCGGTCAGCACGACGGCGTCCGGCACACGGCGGCGCGTGCGCCACTCGTCGACCGCCTTGTGCCATTCCTCCCATGAGGTGCGGCGGCCGGGCAGCTCCGACCGGTCCAGCCGCCACTTGGCTGGAGAGAGGATCGTGCGGCCGTAGCGCACTCGCGGCAGGTACGGGAGGGCCGTGGCAGACGCCCACGGGAATGGGGTCAGGACGGCGGCCTGGGAGCGGCTGATCTCGGTGAGGAATCGCGCGAGCGGTGGCGTGTGGGCCCGCAGGTCGAGAGCGTGCAACGTCGTCGGGTCCAGCAGGCACCTGCGGGAGAGGGAGACGAGGTAGAGCCTGCGGCGGTCGCAGCCCACCGCGAGGTCATCGAGCGTGATGGTGCGCTCGTCGGCCGGACGGTGCTCGGCCAGGCTGATCACGCCCGGCAGGAGTTCGGGCACGCGGGTGACGTTGGGGTCACCGCGATCGAGCGGGGCGAAGGAGACCTGCGTGGGCAGCGCGCCGGGCGCATTGACCGGCACCTGTTCCAGCACGGCGGCCGCGCGAGCCTGGTCGGCGGGTTCGAGCAGTCCCAGGCACCGGCCGCTGGTCGTGCCGATGCCCCGTGAGGGAGCGATGCTGTGGAGGGCGAAGTCGCCGTTGGCGAGAGCGGCCTGCGAAGTCGCGTGGATCTGGAAGCGCAGCTCCAAGTGGGCCGGTACCTGCATCGTGTCTGAGTCGCCGAGCGTCAGGGCGCGGAGCAGCTCCTCGTCCAGGTGGATTTCGTCGCGGCCGTCGAGCACGGCGGCCTGGGCGAGGGAGAACAGCCGCTGTTCACGGGCGGTCACGGCCTCCCGGTGCTCGGGTTCCGCGTCCCGGTAACCGGCAGGGAACCCGAGTCCCACATCCGGGTCGACGACGTCCCGCAGAGGGATGAGGGAGTTGATGCCGTACCGCTCGAAGAACCGGTTGTGGAAGTCCTGCCACGCAGGCGTGCCGAAGGGGTACGCAGTGAGCCGCGCCAGCACGGTGGCGGCCTTCTCCGCCTCACGGGCAACCAGCGGGGGCAGAGTGAGCGAGCAGTCCAGGCGCAGGTCCACCGTGATCGGCTGGGCCTTGACGGTGCTCAACGTCATCATCTTCAGCTGCAAGGCGAAGCGCAGACGCCGCCCATCTCCCGGAGCGAGCACCTGGTTGTGCTGGGCAATGGCATTGCGGACGAGCTGTAAGTCCGCCACGAGGTCCGCGCACTGCACCGCGTCGACGGCGTCGAGCTCCTGGACCAGGTGGCCGAGCGCGTCGAGGACGGCGGACGGTGCGTGCAGACTGCTGATGAGCACACCGACCTGGACCAGGCTGGCGACGAGACCTTCCACCTGGGGCGCGGGCACGTCGGGGAACTCGGCCTTCACCCTGTCCACGACCGTCTTGAAGAAGATGGGCGAGGCGGCGGCCTCCACGGCAATCCGGGCGGCGGCGGTATAGCGCAGGGACACTTCCGCCGCGGGGCCCTTCTCGGTAGGCCGTGAACAGGGAGGGTAGGGCACGACCAGCCGCTCGCCGCGTACATAGGCGGTGTTGTTGGTCATCACGGGCAGACGCCGCAACACGTCAGGACATGCCTCCAGACGGCTGACCAGGTCAGCGACCCAGGCACTGTCCGCGCGTACAACGGCGCGATGCCATTCACCCCACGCCCACCCAGGCCGTTGTCCGAAGGAGACGGGCGCGATTCCAGCGAACAGGCCGTGCGGTGTCGCTCGGCCCGTCATCCGCAGCACGTATCGCATGACGGACACCATGGCGCGGCGAAGCTGACGGGCCTCCGGCCGAGACGCCCTGCACAGCGTATGGACCTGCTGTGCCAGCGAAGGACTGGCCTGATCGATGGCCTCCGCAATCTCGGCTACCGACCAGACTGCGCGCAGCCACGTCTGCCACCGACTCTGGCTGGTTGGGGAGCCGTCGGTCAGGTCCGGCCACGCCGGCAGCGGCAGCGTCGCGTATCGGGCGGCGCGCACGAGCGCCGTGTCTGCGCACCGGTACAGCGATCCGGTGTTCCTGGAATCCATGCACCCTCCCTGTTCAGTGGGGCCGGGGGTGTCAGCCCGCGCGGCGACAGGCCCCGCGGGCTGACAACCGGCCGTGCGTGTGGTCAGGCCACGTTGGTGGCGCAGGACCCCTGGCAGCTCGGTTTGCACCCGTCATCCGTCAGGTTGATCAGCGAAGCGGACCCGTCACCGGACTCCAGGACGCTGATGTCCAGTTCGAACGCGTCGTCGCCCGCCGTCGTACTCGGAGGCTGCGCTTGGTCCTTGATCGTGTTGCTGCTCATGCTGATCTCTCCCTACTCGTCGTGCGCGGGTTGGAAGTTCAGGCCACGTTGGTGGCACACGGGCTGGAGCAGGTACTGCCGCAGCCGTCGTCGGTGAGGTTGATCAGCGTCGCCTGCCCGTCGCCGGACTCGATGACGCTGATGTCGAGATCGACGGGTCCTGCAAGCGTGCGGCCGGCGCGGCCTGCGGTCCGGCTTCCTTCAGGCTCTTAGGCACAGCAAGTCCTCCTCAGATCGGGGTGTTACATAGCGATGACGCTGGATCGGGGTAACCACCTCGCCTTCCTCTCTTGGCCAGACGGACATGTGCACGGGAGAGAGCGGTGCGAGAAGTCCTCCCCCCTGGGGGGGTCCCCCCCCCCCCCCCCGGCCAAGGGGGGGGGTGTGGGGGGGGGCCCTTTCCCCCCCCCCCCCCCCCGCAGGAGGCAGCCGTCGCACCGAGCGCAGCCGTTAGGCGGCGTCGGTCAGGTCCTCCGACAAGACCTGGCACAGTCGAGTGAGGCTGAAGGTGGCGACGACCGGGGCGTGATCACTTGCTTCGATCACCTCGTCGTTGACGATGACCTCTACCTTGGTCAGCGTGCTGGCGATCTGCGGGGTGGCATAGATCCGGTCGATCCGTTGGGGCCCGCCCTGGTCCTTCCGCCACAGTGACGCGGTAGGCATGAGGGCTTCGGACTGTCCAAGGGCCGTCGCAGCGTGGTGCGCCAAGTCGACGAGGAGCGGGGGCTGACCGTGGTGCTCGCCCGCCAGAATTTCGTCCGGGACGGTGTCGGAGACCCGAGCGCCGTCCCGCTCGACGGTGCGGTGTTCGAAGTGGCTCCGGTCAGTGACCGCACCCCAGTCCGGCAGCGGCGTAGTCTCGTCGGCGGTGTGCGGGTAGGAATTCGTGTCGCCCCCGATGATCGCCGCCATGCCGCGTTTGGCGAGGGTCGTCAGCCGCTTCGCTTCGCTCGCGCGCCGGGCCGGGTCGAAGGAACACAAGTGGATGGAAGCAACGCTCAGCTTCTTCCTCGCATTGTTGATCCGGAACACCGGGTTGCAGACGGGATGCCACATGGCCGTCGCGTGCTCGAAGTACTCAGTAGGCTGGCACATCCGGTCGGCATAGACACCGGTCGGGTTGGCCGACTCCGGCGTCGCGCCAGCGAGAAACGGACGGTGACCGCCAAGCCGTGAGGCTTCCTCCCACACCGCACGAGCCCCATGCATGTGCGCCCGAGTCAGCTCCTGACGCAGGAGCAGGTGCGGCTGAATCGCCGCCATGATGTCCATGGCGAGGTGCCATCGATGATTGGTGCCGTCGCGGTCGACACCGTTGTGCTCCACGTTGAAGATCGCCACGCGGAACTCGTCGTCGCGTTCGCTCATGAGGTGATCCTTGAAGGACGGTCCGCGTCGGCAACCGCGGACGGGTAGTGGCCGGGCAAGTACGTACGTATCGACGGGAGCGTTCAGGCCGATGCCGGCGCGACGGCCCGCCAGGAGGGTCACGGCGGTCCCGTATCCCGCGTGACCAGGTCGAGCAGCTCCTGGGCGGCACGGGCGAGTGCCAGGGAGTACTGCCACAGCTCGTAGTGACTCGCCTGCTCACCAGGGCGCGCTCGGGGCAAGACAAGACCCTGGGCCCGCTCATACGCGCGGTGGTCACGCGGGACCGCAGGCAGCAGTGCTTTCACATTGGCGGTCAGGGCGGCGACGTGCACGACCAGCGTGGCTCGCGCAGGCATCGCCACCCCAGGTCGCATCGTTTCGAAGATGGTGCGTTCGACGGAGGCGATATTCACGCGGACGTTCGTCGACGGGGCGTCGTGGCTGATCGTCATGACTTCTCCCCCTGCTCGTCGAGGAACGGGAGGAAGGCGAGGAAGACTCGGCGTTTGTGCAAGTAGGTGAGGACTCGCTCATATGCGGCGTCATCGAAGGTGAGGGCCGCGCGGTTCGTTGCGAGGATGCCACTGGCGAACCCCAGGGAGGCGTACTGGCACGCAGCCCCGAAGGCGCGGCGCTCCTCAAGGGGCACCTCCGGGTCGAAGTCGCAGAAAGAGCTGCCCGTGACGGGCCAGCCCTGCTGCTCCTTGGCGAAACGGCCGAGCTGCGCCAGCCCCGCGCGTCGCTCGTCTCCGGTCGACGCCACAACGTACGGGGCCACGGTGATCGTCCGGCCGCTTCGCTGATGCTCTTCGAGGAGTTCCGCCATGTAGTCGTTGCGCAGACCGGCGAGCCGGGCCGCGCGGTTTCCGGGTGAGCTGGGCGGTTCGTCGTAATGGAGGTACGCGGACACGGAGAGGTCGCAAAGTCTCGTCATGTCGGCCGCCTCACAAGGCCCGCAGCTCGGCTGCGAGCAGCACTTCGTGCGGTACGGGGGCTGGCTGGAAGCTGTCGAGGAAACCCCGCAGGGGCAGCGGGGGAACGAGCCGATCGCTTTTGAACGGCCGTAACCAGTAGGCGCCGGGAGGGTCCGCCTGGGCGAGGGGTGGCAGAACAATCTGATGTGGACGGCCCAGGCAGATGGCGTATTGGTGCGGTTCCCACCGCTCGCTCGTACCAGGTGGCACGAGCCAATACAGCCACGACCGCACCGGGTCCTCGATGACCGGCCCACAACCGTCGAGCTGCACATCATCCAGGAGGTGAACGATGGCCCGCGCGGCGTCCCCGCTCGCCGTAACCACGACATCGAACAGCGCGCCGCCCAGCGGCATACAGGCTGGGCGACCGTGTGTGAGAGCCATAAGGTTCTGCACACGGGTGGCCAGATCGCCCATATCGGGGGCCACCTCCTCGCGGCGGATGGTCTGCTGCTGAGGGGTGAACGCGACCGGGCCAGATGGCCGGATCGTCCGATCCGGAGCGACAACCCTGTGAGGCAGCGGGGCGGTCATGCCATCGCCTCCGGGTTGAGCACGGCCTGCACCGTCTTCCCGGAGCCGTCCTCATTCGCCGCGTACGCGAGCGCCGCACCGAAACCACGCGCCTGCCACAAGCCAGGTCGGCGCCGTTCGGGACCCGTCGGCTCCCACCCCAGCACTTCCGCGAACCCAGGGAACTGCGGCGCCAGATCCGACACCTCGATGAGCAACTCACGCGTACGGATCTCCGCGAGGCGTACAGGGACCCGAACGATGCCGCCGTGCCGGACAGCGTTGTCCACGAGCACCGCCACCACCCTGCTGGCCAGCTCGACGTCACCCGGCCAATGGGCCACGGTGAGCCGCGACCGACCCTGGATACGGGCGCTGCTGGCGGCTATCCCGGCGAGCTGATACGTCGACCACCCGGAGCTGTCCTCCAACCCGAACGTCGTCGACCACTCCCACGATGCAGCACCGACGATAGGACGCAGCAGGACGGCGTGCAGACCAATGTCCTCGCCAGTCGGCTGCGGCTCGTCCTTAGCGCCAACGCTCCTGACGACTTTGCTTGGGGAGGAGTGCATGGGGGGGCTCCATCTGCTCATCATCCGTCCTCCGCCGAGCGGCGAGGGGAGATCAAGGTTCGCGGCACACTGTGCGGCTCGCCATGTCGTGGCGAGTACCACCTCGCGCTCATACGGGTGATGCAGGTATCACCGACATGTCACCGGGGCACCACATCAGCCCAAGATTCCTACTCGCAGGCCTTGTTGGGTGATAGTGGAAAGCGGAGTCGCCAAGGCTGCTATGCGCGACCCGTGTACGAATCCGCTGGAAAGGAATCGTCGGCCATGGATGCGCGGACACTGCTTCAAGTGCTGGTTCGTGATCGGGGCTGGACCTTTGACCGCTTCAGGCAGGCCTACGAGAAGGCCGCCCGAGAGGTCGCAGCAGCAGTCGACGAGCCCTCTTCTACCGTGACGGTAGAAGAGCAAACGTTCCGTCGATGGACCTCAGGCCGAGTCAAGGGACTCCCGAATCATCCAGCTCCGCAGGTTCTGGAGCACATGTTCGGGTACTCCGCACGACAACTCCTTGACCCGCCGACCGAACACACCTCGGCTTCAGCCGGGCACCAAGTACTTGCGCTCAACGAAAGCGAACTAGCGATGACTGCTCGGGACGCAGCCGCACACGCCGGTGACGCCGCCTCCCTCAGCGTGCCGGACATGACACTCGACCAACTCGACGACGACATCGTGGACCTGGCCCGCGCCTACAACCGGACCTCCCCGGTCGAGGTCTACCGCCGCGCCAAGGAGCTTCTGGAGGTCGCCCAGTCCCTGTTGGAGAGAACCCAGGTACCCCGTCAGCGGACCCGCGGATATCTCGCCGCAGGCCAGTCCGCGGCTCTTCTCTCAGCGATCTCCTTCGACCTCGGCTCTCTCCCGTCGGCGGTATCGCTGTCCCGCACCGCGGCGCTCTACGGCCAGGTCATTGAGCACGGCCCCCTTCAGGCATACGCGCATGGCGCCCTCGCCTTCCTGGCGTACTGGGGCGGCCGCCCCTCCGAAGCCGTACGGCTCGTGCACACTGCCCAGGCCTTTGGGGGACTCGGCGATACGGCTCGCATTCGCCTGTCGGTCATCGAAGGCCGCGCATACGGGCACCTCGGGGACAAAGCCGCATCAGAGCGTGCTGTACGCAGGGCCCTCGAACAGAACACAGGGACCCGAGACGAACTGCACGATGACGTCGGCGGCGAGTTCGGCTTTCCTGACGACCGCGTGGCCATGAGCAACGCCACGACGTACCTGCTGTTGCGCAACTCCGAGGGGGCAGAAACAGCCGCGCACAGTGCCCTGCACCTCTTGGGCAGCAAACCCGAAGACCAACGCCCGCTGCTCGTCTCGTCCCAAGCGTCGGTAGACCTCGCCCGCGCCCGGCTTCTGCGTGGCGAACTCGACGGCGCGCAGGAAGCTCTCGAACCCGTCTTCCAAGTCCCCACCGAATGGCGAGGAGCGGGGATGCTGGAACGCCTCGCCGCCGTCCGCTCCAGCCTCTGCCACCCCGCCTTCGCTGACGCCGCGGAAGCAACCACTCTCGGCGAACGCATCGAGGAGTACAGCGCGGCGGCCACCGCTCACAAGCTCGGCGCCACCACGCCGCTGGCCATCGAGAGTTGACGAAAGTCGACGGGCAAGGCCGGCTCCGAACCTTCGAAGCGGGTTACGAGACGGGCTCTGACCTTGTCTTTTATCTACCAAGACCTACCGGGTCTGCCGATGGCTTTGAGAGTCTCGGCGCGTTTGACGGTTTTGCCGACGTCGTAGCGGGGTGCGGGGTGACGGTTCTTGGTCCCGGGTGGTCGTCCGGGGCCGGTGCCGCGAGGTTGGGGAACACGGGTTGGGCAGAGGAGGTGAGCGCGGATGTTTCTGAACCCGCGGCGGACTCGGGCTGGGGTCAGCCGGGCGGGCTGGGTCGGTTTCTCCCAGGGCCGGCGGAGATCGGCGGCCAGCGGGCGCGCGAGGCGGAGTTGGGTGTGCGCGACGACCAGCAGCCAGGTCCAACGGTCCGCGGCCTCGGGCGTCCGCAGTTTCGGGGTGGTCCAGCCGAGCGTCTGTTTCCCGAACCTGAAGGTGTGCTCCAGGTCGAATCTCCTCAAGAACCCTTGCCAGAAGCGGTCCACGTCCGCCGGAGCGGCGCCAGTCTTGGACGACCACAGCCAGACCGGCGGCGCTTGCCGTTCCTTGGAGAGGTGCTCGACCTTCAACCGGACCAGGGTGCCCTCGACGATGGGTAGTTCTCCGTCGTGCTCGAGCCAGGCCGAGCGGTGGGTCAGCCGCGGGTGGACCCGGTCCCACGCCTGGGCCTCAGCCTTGCCGTAGTTGGCGGTGTCCGTGACAGTGGTGATCGGCGCCTCGGGCCAGGTCTCGGGCCTGGCGAAGTGGAACTCCTTACCGTGCTTCGGCGGTCGCCCACCCTGGGGATAGGCCAGGGCGTAGTCCTTGAGCGAGGGCTTTGGCAGCCGCATCACCCGGTCACTGCGGATCCGCCCGACCAGCTCGACAGGAAGATCCCGCAGGACCCAGGCCAGGCGGGTGACGTCATAACCTGCGTCCATGACGATCGTGATGTCCGGGCCGCCGGGCGTCCACTGGCCAGCCGCGGTGAGCCGCTCGGCCACGGCGCGGAGCTGGGCGGCGGTGATGGCGGTCGCGTCGTCTTCGGGCCCGAGCCGGACCACGTCCAAAACCGATGTCCACGAGGTGGCTCCCGGTTCGAGGACGGCGACGAAAGAGTACGGCCAGCCCGGGATGAACTGCGACGCAGACTTCGCCCGTCCGTAGACGTGGCAGAACAGCCGGTCCGCCGAGCACGGCGCGTCCGAGCGCAGCCACGGTGACACGTCGACCGCGAGGACCAGGCGTCCGCTGTCGAAGCGCGGCAGGGGCATGTCTGCCAGCAGGGCCCGCAGCCTGCCCACGTTGATCTGGCTGCGGTTGAGAGCTCCGTACAACGTGCCGTGACCACGGCGGTGCTCAGGCGCCAGCGTCAAATCCACCGGCGAGGTGACCGGTCCGTCGACACACAGCAGCGCGTCGGTCAGCTCGAATAGTGCGTCTCGTCGGGCCGTCAGGCAGTCGTAGAACTCGGCTCGGAAGCGTGACGCTTGTGTGAACGCTTCCTGCCGGACATCGTGATGCAGCCGCCGAACTCCCTCCTGAGCGATCAAGTTCGGGGCGCAGTTCGAGGCCGGTAGATAAAAGACTTCCCAATCAGGAAGTCAAGCGGCAACCGTGACTGGCGGTACAGCTTGGTAGCACGCTTCGTCGCGGATCATGGCCCACAGAACATTGGCTCTGCGGCGGGCGAGCGAAAGCACGGCCTGTTTGTGTCCTTTCCCCTCGGCGCGTTTGCGTTCGTAGTACGCCCGCGATGCGGGACATGATCGCAGGCTGGCCATGGAGGAGAGGTAGAAGGCCCGCAGGAGGCCGCGGTGATAGCGGCGGGGCCGGCGCATGTTGCCGCTGACGCGGCCGGAGTCACGTGGCACCGGCGACAAGCCGGCGAACGCCGCCAGCCGGTCAGGGGTGCCGAAGGCTTTCATATCTCCGCCAGTGGCGGCGATGAAGGTGGCTCCGAGCAGCGCGCCCATGCCGGGCAGGCTGCGGATCACCTCGGAGCGCGGGTGCTCGCGAAACCGGGCATCGATGAGCTCGTCGAGCTCGGCGATCTCCTCTTCGAGGGCCATCACCCCCTTCGCGAGACGGGCCGCCATCGACGCGGCCAGCTTCTCACCGGGAAGTGAGGTGTGCTGGGCCTGAGCCGCTTCGACCGCGGCCTGGGCGAGGGCAGCAGCGCCTTTGACCTTGCGGTTCTTCAGCCACGTCTCGATGCGCCTGGCACCGCTGCGACGGATGGCAGCCGGCGTCTGGTAGCCGGTCAGCAGCAGGGCGGGCCCCTTGTTCGTCAGGCTGAGCGACCGCTCCAAGGCCGGGAAGATCTCCGGAAGTTGATCCCGGAGCCGGTTGGTCCGCCGGGTTCGGTCGTTGACGAGGTCGGTGCGGCGCCTGACTAGGATCTTGAGATCGACGGCTACCTCGTCGCCGGGCCGGAGCACCCCGAGGTCTTTGCGCATACGGGCCTGGTCGGCGATGACGAAGGCGTCCTTGGCGTCCGTCTTGCCCTGGCCGCGGTAGGCAGCCGATGCCTGGTGAACGGCGAGACCGGTGAGGTAGACCATCGGCTGGTCATGACCAAGCAGCAGGCCGATGAGGAGGGCGGCTCCTCCGTGGTTGATGTCCACTGCCCACAGCGTGTCTTCCGAGAGCGCGAGGATGTCACCGATCAACTCCAGCAGCGCGGACTCGTCGTTCAGGACCCGGCGCGAGAGCAAGCGTTCGCCTCGCGCGTCGATCACCACGCAGTGGTGATGTTCCTTGCCGATGTCCACACCAGCCCAGATCTCGGGCACGGTCACCTCCGTCAGCTCGTCGTCCAACAGCAGTCCCGCAGACGACCTCGCCGACGTTGTCCTACACAGCGATCGAGTCGCGTATCCCAATTAGCGGTCGAGTCGTTCGCGGAGCTCCGGGCGGCCAAGTCATTTGAGCCATCGACGGCGACAAGCTGACAGCCATACCCGGAGCCCCCGGGCCCTGCCGAGCCTACGAATGACCGATTGCAGGCCCACGCTTGGAAGGTAGGATAAGCTGACGGACTGTGGAGCGCAGCGCGGACGGCCGGAGTGCAGGGTCACGCCACCGTGTCGATCCGTGTAGCGCACACCGCGAGCAGCGCCTCAAAGTCGGCAAGCACATCTCCGCCCGCATTCTTGTTGTGGGGCAGCTCATCCAACGCCGTCGCCACCTTCACCTCCAGAACGGTGACCGCATCGATCGGCAGGAACGGTCTCCCTAGCAGCCAGTACCCGCTGTCGATTCTCGTCAGCAGATCCCGGTGCACCTCATCCCAGCTTCGCACTACCGCCGCTCGTTTGGTCTCATCTGGACTGTCTGCGAGCTCCTCCAGGTCCCGTACCAGCGTCTGAACGTTCATGTGGACACGGGTGCACAGCTTCCGCATCCGTGTCCATGTCTTGTGGCTTGAGACGACCACGGCTACCCCTAAGGTGACCGCCACAGTCAGTACCGCCGCCGGGTACTCGGGAAGGACGACCATGTACACCATGGCTCCCACCATGCTGATGCCCGCAGCGTTCGACACCGTACGGGTGATCACGGCCCGTGAGATGCGCCCGTGCAGACGAACCAGCGGAGAATCCTTCGGTTCGATCATTTCCGCGAAAATGGGGAGCAGAGCCCAGATCGACATCAGATTCGTGGCGTCGCCGAGGTACCTGGCCGGCCGCGCGGTGTCCAGGTTGAGAAAGAGACGCCACCCGTACAGCACGATGGCTGCCACGGCTGCGCACCACAGCAATATCTGTACGTCCCCTCGGCGCCGGACCCACTCGGGCGACTGCCACCTCGCCGAAGCCCGCTCCGAAATCTCCGCCCTGAGCCCGGGGAGCGTGAACGCCTGCCAGTGCCGGGCCGAACGGCCCGCCAGCACGAGGCCGCCGAAGACGCACACCAAGCTGACTGCCTTGTCCGGGACGGTTGCGTAGTCCCACCGCGCATTGCCCCAGGTACCAGATGTGATCCCGAGGGGGAACAGGACAAGCCGCCAGTGGGCACGGACGAGGCCAGTGCCCCGACTTCGGATCGACATGGCTCCACTCTTGCGCCAGACCGCCGAGTCGCACTGCGACTTGAGGCATATCAGAGGATTCCGGGCCGGACGGCCGAACTGGGCCAGCTTTCCTGGCGCAAACGCCGAATCGGAACCCGCATTGCAGGTCCCGAGGCCGCTCTCAGGCCCCCAGTTCCTCCAGGATCCGAGCTTCCTTCGCCGTTGAGATGCCGTGCTCAGCCCACCGTGGATGCTCCACCGGGCGACCCCCACCTTGCATCCACTCCCATGTGCCAGTAATCGTCTCGGCCAGAGGACGACACCGCAGCCCGGCAGCCTGCGCCCGGGAGGAGTCGACGTTCCACACGCCCGCGCTCGTACGCCAGAGCGGCAGCTCGGTCCACTGCTGCACCCCCCGCTTGATCAGGAGGTCGTCTGGTGCCCAGACAAGATGCCCACCACTGCCCGTAGCCTCAAGACAAGCAGTGAGGAAGCCGCTCATCGTCTCGCGGCCCACAGGCGCCGTCACGTTAAATGCGCCGCCGCCGGACGTGGCGGCCTGGTCAAGCGCGAAGGTGGCTACGTCCCTGACGTCCACGGGCTGAATCGACGCCTCCGGTCGCCCCGGTGCGAGGATCGCCCCGCCCTTCTCTGCCCTCCGCAACCACCAGGGGAGCCGCCCCACGTACTCGCCCGGCCCCAAGATCACCCCAGGGCGCAGGATCGAAACGCGAGCTGCTCCAAAGGTTGCCAACGACGCTCGCTCTGCGCCCGCCTTCTGCCGTCCGTAGTACCAGTCAGGACCGTCCCAGTTCGCAGGCAGGCGACCGTACTCGGCGTCGGCATCAGCAGGCCCGTCGAGAAGTTCGGACGATTCCGTCAACGGCTCGTTCGGCCACCCTCGATACGCATTGACCGTGGAGATGTATACGTACCTGCTCGTCACCGGCTCCAGCGACTTGGCACCAGCCAACACGTCCCTCGGGGCCAGCTCTGAGGCGGAGGTGTCGATCACGGCATCCCACGGCCCGTGCTGGGCGAGTGCCGCAAGATCTTCTTTAACCGTGCGGTCACCGTGGATCTCCCGCGTTCCTTCGGGGGCCTTGCCCGACCTGCCTCTGTTGAACGCCCATACGGACCACCCCCGGTCAAGTGCGGTCTGAGCAACGGCTCGTCCCAAGAACCAGGTCCCACCAAGCACGAGAATCCTCATGATGCTGATCCTGCCCGCTGAGCCCGTTCTTGCGCCACGCTGACGGGAGGTTGCTCAAGACCGACTTCGCGAAGCCAAGGCCATCTAGAGCCAGCTGGCCCGCATGCTTGTCACCGTTCCGGAGCCCATGTCGTCCTTCGGCTGCCCGAGCTCGCCGGCCCATACACGCTCCAGCATCCGGCGGACGGCCCCCATGATCTCGGGCGCCGCATTGCGCAGGCCGTCGGCATCCGCCGCCGAGATCTCGTCCGGGGCAATGCCAGCCTCCTTCAGCAAGCTGGAAATGTTGGTGAACTTGCCTGCCAGCCAGGTCAGCGGATCATCAGACAACTCCTCGACGAATGTTCGCGAGCCGGGCTCCCAGCCGACGACGTTGGGATGGTGGTGTGTGCGGTCGAAGGTGTTCGGAGCCGCGTTCGCGTCCTGGAGGAGATCCACCCGCCAGAGTGGGCGACCGATGGTGATGGGGCGTGCCGCGTAAATGGAACCCGGCAACTCGCCGCTCTCGAAGACTCGTAGCTCCAGCCGTACACCGCGCTCAGGGCTTTCCTGCCCGTGGATCGGTTTCGGGTTGAGGAAGTAGAGGTCGCTCACCACGACGCCGACTCGCTCGAAGGCCATGGCGTACAACACAAATAACCCCTTAGGTATTTTGTGATACGGGCGAACCGTGCGATGCCTAGTGTACGGAAGTTCACCCGCACATCACGATGGAGAACCAGCCAACGAGGCCCGTGTGCCGAGTCTCATGCTCGGATCTATTGCTATCACTGGTCTATAGAACTGGGCATTAGACGTCCTATCCGGCGGAAGTCTCGCCGAGCACGATCCGCGCCGCCTTATGGGCGAGCGCGCCTTCGTAGGTGCGCGGCCCCCCGCAGTGGCTGCTGGTGCGGGGTGAGTAGGGCCTTGCTGGTTGCGTGGGCCAGATCCGCGACCGCTACGCGGGAAGACGGAGTCGGGTCTGAAAGGGGCAAACCCAGGGCCTTGAAATCTTCGTGATTGAGTGGCTGGGGGGTGCCTCATCTCGTAGCAGTTCGAGGCCGGGACCATCGGGATCGGGTGCGAACATGACTGATGTCGTCCAGTTGCATCCAGCCCAGACCCCCTGGGGGTACAGCTCGGCCAACACCACGCCACCGAGGTGCCATTGCACAACCGCCGTGCACCATTCCTGTTCGGCGATGCGATAGGTCTCAATCCGCTCGACCGTGCCGAGAGTGGCCTTCGTAGCTGTCCACGCATATGCCGAAACGGTCAGAGTTCCGTCTGCGGGCCCCGTCGAAGTGGTGCAGTTCAGTTGGCCTTGCATGGTGTTTGGAAGAAAGTCTTGGGCCGTGGCCACCACCTCTTTGAGGACGGTGGGCGAGCGTAGAACTCGAAGCGCAAGCGCGTCGTCTGTCTCCACCGGCTCTGCGAGGCGGGTGAGGACGTCATGTATCGAAGTTAGGTGCACGAAACGGTCCTCGATGCCGGCCAGGTCATCGCACATCGGAAATGGGTAGGGTGCTCCTTGGCCAAATCTTTGGTGTTGGCGCTTACGAAGTGCACCGTGTCCTTCGGGTGTTTGCGAGCGTACTCCATGACGGAGAGCCAGATCGCCGCATCGCGCGAACCCGTCTTCTCGCCCTTCGACGTTTTGCACGGAGGAAGAGCGTTCGCCTCCCTGAATGCCGCCTCGCGAAGGGCTTCTTCGCTCGTGGGAATGGTCTCGATGACTTCTCGCCACGTGCTCCGCCAGTAGGCGCGAACCCCATCCAGTTTGCACGGTCCAAGCGAGACGTCTATAGGCCAGGGAGTGGTACGCCGTAGCATCTCGATGCTCTGTGCAGCCGTCTCGTATTTTTCGCGGTACTTGATGGCCTGCTGGGCGGCAAGTTCCTCCAGTACCATCCATGGGGCCGTGACAGACTCGATGCCTACCTGCTGAATGGCTTGGATGAGATCGGCGGTACTGCTGTCCGGGCTAAAGGTTCGGAGGATGCTCGTATCCAAGATGGTCAATGTTTGGCTCCTGTCACCCTTGAGGTGCTCCCAGGGTTCCAGCCGATGTGCCCGAACGCATGTGACTTGAGCGACTCCAGTCAGGTTCTCAAGTCCTCACGTCGCTGCACAGAGCTGGCTCCCACGGACCTTTGGAGTCGCACCGTAGCGGTAGCTCGGAGCAGGCGGCGTGCCTACCGAAGCCAGCCAGGGTGAGGCCGTGCTCTGCGGTCAAGATGTTTGGGCCGACAAGGCTGTCCTGTACAGGTCATCCACAGACATGCTGTCAAGGCGAACCGCCCGGCTCCTTGAAGGAGCGGCTGGATGAAAGCTCTGGACCACGGGTTACCTGCGGGGCCTGGCGTGCATAGCGATCACGGACACTGTGGCCGGAGCATCGGCAGGAGGGTCGTCGGGTGCCGTGACGGAATCAATCTGGTCCAAGCGCCGTTCGAGGGCGGCAAGGTTGGCGGAGTTGTCGACAGTGGCGATGCCGTTGACGGTGACCTTGAGCGGGTCGGTGAGGAGCTGCGCGATGCGCTCCTGTAGGACTTCGTGGGCGACGGCCCGGGCGGTGCCGAGCCGTTCGTAGCGGCTGGCCAGCTCTTCGGGCGTGGTGTCACTGCCGAGTAGGGCTTGTAGCCAGTGCAGAACCTCACCGGTCACGGTGCGCTCCAGGGAAGTGGTGTGGTGGGGAGCCGGGGCTCCCCACCACGCGAGAGGGGTCAGGCGGACTTCGGCTTCCGGGGCGTCTTGCCGGACTCACCCGCAGGTCCGGGCGGGATGTGCCAGCACTTCGGGTTGGTGATCTGCTCAGCCACGGCCGGATCCTTCACTTCGGTCCCGGCCTGGAGTACGGCCGGGATCCGCTCGCTGGGATCGAGGATGTGAACCGTCGCGGCGAGCACGCCGAGGGACTTCACGGCGGCGCTCACAGGACGGTGGCGGTGATGTGGCAGTCCGGCGAGTACAGCACCGGCATCGCGGCGGCTGCGCCCTTGGTCCAGATCTGCACCGGGTCGTCCTCGACATCGCGGGTGATGATGATGCCCGGTGCGTCTTCCCGCTCGATCGCGGGGTTCGTGCCACGGGAGAGGGCGAGGGACTCGGTGGTGGTGCCGTACTGGGTCTGGCCCCACTTCGCCCGGTCTGGGGGCAGCATGATCCACCGGTCTTCCGGCAGGACCCGCTTGGACACGTCGTCCTGCCACACCTGCGCCTTGTAGAAGGTGATGGGCGGAAGGCCGTAGGTGCCGCGCACCGAGTTGATCTGCTGCGGATTCAGTGTGGCCGTCGGGGTCTGGCCTCCGGCCGGGGCGCCGTAGTACGCCGCCCGGTAGGACTGGTTGCCTGCCAGATGCGACCACGCCTTACGCGAGGTGAGCACCATCTCGGGGGCGGGGGCGCCGATGGAGTCGAGGTAGTCGATCCACCGCAGCTCATCCGCGATCGGGTCCGCAGTCGGATCCGACCACGGCTTCGGCGCGGTTGGCATGTTCGCCGCTGGCACTCCGTAGTCGGCTTCGACCGTGAGGCCGTTCTCCCCGGCCAGGCTGAACTTGCCGTCCAGCAGGACATCACCGGCGGCGAGTTCGAGGCGGGAGCGGATCGCTTCGACGTGCCGCTCCACGTCGTCGTAGAGCAGTTCCACGAGCCGGTCCTCGTCCGCGCCGCGGGCGGCGTCCAGGAGTAGCTGCTCCATCTCACCGACGAGTAGCTTCTGACCCAGCGCGGGCAGGGTGCCCTCGGTCTGCGTTGAGGTGGCCTGCCGCTTGGCGAACGGCACGCTGGTGTCGTAGGCGCGGTAGGAGGCGGCGTTCACGCGCCGCTTGTTCTGCCGCACGCGCCACTTCACGTCCTGCACCCGGGCCTCGGGGAAGACCTTCTGCGTAAGCAGGAAGTCGTCCGGGCTGGGGATGGTGCGCGCGTAGACCGTCAGGTCGGTGACGGAGACGTTGTTCAGGAGGTCGGCGACGCTCACGCGCTCACCGCCCCGAGGAAGCGGATCTGCGCCCCGGCCGGGTTAGGGGTGATCTTGGCCGGGTCGAGGCCGCCGGGGATCTTCGCGGTGTGGGCGGTGCCGTGCCAGAGCAGTGCTGCGGGCACCTTCGTGACGCCGGGGGTGAAGGGTGCGTCGGCGTACAGGAGGCCGGCGAGGACGGCGCGGCCGTCGTCGGCTGCGGGATCGTAGGCCCCGTACAGGCCGGAGGCGGTGATGCGGCCGACGGGGACGCCGGAGCGGATGAAGCCGTGCGGCTGGGCTGCGGTCGGCTCGACGTAGTGGACGTTCTTGGTGAGCTTGGCCAGGTCGAGGGTGATGGTCTCGGTGGAGTCGGTGCCGTGGCGGGAGGCGAGCCAGTCCCGGTCGGCGGTGACCGTCACGGTGGTGGTGTACGGCTGGATGCTCAAGCCGTCTTCTCCAGGTGGTGCGGTGCGGTCACGCCCTCACCAGGTGCGGTGGGTGCGGTCCACGAGGAGAAGAAGGGAAGGGGCGTGGTCCCCAGCAACAGCCAGCCGCTCACCGTGAGCGGCCAGCCGGTCTAGGGGGTGTCGGGCAGCAGGCCTCGGCGTCGGGCCATCTCCAGACCGGCAGCGCCGGGCGGGCGCTCTGTGCCGCCGGGGCGCGGCGGCGGAACCGACGCCGGAGCTCCGCCCGGGGCCGGGGGGATGTCTCGGGTGGGGGAGCCGAACAGCTCGGGGCGGCGCTGGCTCAGCTCCTGAACCGCCTCGTCCAGGGCTGAGGTGTCCGCGTCGTCCGGCAGGCGCAGCAGCGACACGGCGTCGTCCAGGTCGGGGCCGGTCGCGCCGGCGGAGACCAGCACGGCGCGACGCGCTGCCTCCCGCTCCTGGGCGAGAGCCGCAGCCTCGCGCGCGAGAGCCGCCTGTTCGCGCTCGATGACGGCCTGTTCACGCCGCTCGGTCTCGGTCAGTCGGTCCTGCTCGGCCTGCCGGACCCCCGCGAGGTACTCCTCCAGCGCCGCCGTATTGGAGAACCCGAGCTTCTCGATCAGGGAGCGGACCGCTGCACGGCCGCCTTGATCTTTTTCCCGGGCCATCATCGTGTTCAGCTGCTTCTGGCTGACGCTGACTGTGGCCTCGTCGTTCGACGGGTCTTCCGGGGAGGCACCGCAGATCGGGAAGATCGGGCGGCCGTCACGGCGGTAGCCGAGCACGGTTCGCGGAGCGGGCATGCTGCGGGTCATCAAGTGGTGCTACTCCCACGACGGCCCCGCGCCGCGGCCCAGTCTACGGAACCGAGCGATGAACCCTGCGGTAGGTGCCCTCCGACCTGCGTAAACCCGTGGGCTGGCATGATCGAGATCATGAATATGGGCGGGGAAAACGCGGGGGTAGAGCACGACTCCCCGGCGCGGCTGGGGCGTCGTCGGGTGCTGATAGGCGGCGGCATCCTGGCCGCCGCTGCGGTTGGCGCGGCTGTATGGGTGTGGGCGCCGTGGGTCGACCGGAGCCCGTTCACCGGCTACTCAGTCGGGACGGCCGATGGGGAGTACACCATTCCGGGGTCTACGGCCGATACCTGCGTACGCAAGGGGGCCTCCGAAGAGCAAACTGTGATCTACGACGAGGACGGCCACAAGCTCGCCGCAGGGCGCGCGCCGAGGGAAGGCGAACGGCTCGGGCCGGAGTTCGGAGATTTCGCAGGCGACTGCCTGTTCGTCACCCGCATCGACAATATCCCTGGCGGCAAGGGCTCCTACTTCAGCGCATGGGGCGGCGGAAGCAAGAGCGAGGTGGCTGAAGAGTGGCTGAGAGAGTCCCCCGAGGACCAGCGAGAAGGCCTCAAGACGGCGAAGAAACTGGACTCCGAGGAAGCGGAGGAGCTGGACTGACGGGCTTCTCGCCGGACTCTGTCTCGCTGATCATCCGCCTCTCCGTGATCCGCACGACCTCTTCGCGGGCGTCATCAATGGGGTACCCGGCGTCCTGCAACATGCGGATGCCGGTCTCCAGCGCCAGCACCCCGGCAGTCACCCCCTTGACGACCTCTTCGAGGATCGCTGGCCGGTCCGTAGGGGTGTGCGGCCCGAACACCAGACGAGCGGGAAGAACCGCGCCCTGAGGCCAGCCGTCCGCCCGGCCTGCCTGGTGGATCCGCTGCACCATCTTCAGCAGCAGAGCGTACTTGTGCGCGCGGGCCAGGCGCATCGCGTCGACGAGCGAGTCGAGTGGGCCCAGGGAGAGCTGGAGCGCGTACCCGCTGGGTACATCGGAGGGGTCGACGGTGCCCAAGCTGACCGCGGGCAGGCGGGCGTTGACCGCTGCGCGGTCGCGTATCTCCTCGACGCGTGCTCGGAGTTCAGCGAGCTGGTGGGAGGTGTCCAGGACGTCCATGCGGCCGCCGTCGCCGAGCGCGAACACCGTGCCCGGTTCGATCGTGAGCGGCTTGGGCCTGCCAGACACCCGGTCGACCTCGGGACGGGCGCCGGCGAGCCCGATGATCGGTGCGCCGGTCGTCGAAGAGGCCCGGGCAGAATCGGTGTCGGTCTCGGCCAGCTCATCGAGGGCCTGCATGACCTTGGCCAGCGTGGATTGGCCGAAGTGCTCGCCGTCCGCGATGGTGTTGCTGATGTGGACGAGCGGGATGAAGTCCAGCCGCAGATCGAGCCGGTCAAGGACCACGCCGTCCGCGCGGGTGCGGAACCGTGCCTTGTCCAGGGGCAGGTCATCGAGTTCCTGACCGTGACGCAGATCAGAGATCACCCACTCCGCGTCGGTCAGGTAGCAGGTCGTCGCGGACGGCCGGTCAGGCGCCCAGGGATAGGTGCGCTGGAGGCGGCCGAGGGCGTCGTCGTAGCTGTCTCCGGCCTGAGGGACGGGGGCGGTCGGGGCCTCCGACGAGCTGATGCCGCTTGACTCGTCCGCGGGTCGGATCGGTCCGAGTTCGTAGGTGATCCGCCTGAGCCGCTGTTTGAGACCACGCTTGGGGTCCTCCGGGATCTCCCACGCCAGGTGCACCCGGCGCGGGTAGTCTCCCGGGTCCGCGTCGTCCTCGAGGACGGGAAAGTAGAAGCCGGGATCGTAGGTCTTCAGCCTCACCCGCTGCTTGTCGGGGTCCCAGGCCAGGAGGTACAGGCCGTCACCGAGCAGGACGGCCTTCCGCTCGGCCGCCTGCATCCGCAGCGGCAGCAGCTCGGCCTCCGCCCACTCCCTCAGCCGCTGTTGCACGGCGGCAGCGGCGATCGCCTCCGAGGTAGCGTCCTCGTCCTTGGCGTGCTCGGCACCGGGCACGATGATCTGCTGCGACTTGCCCAACAGGTGAGCCAGCGTGGTGTCCACGAACGCGGACGCGTCCCCGAACTCCCGCCGCTCGCCCGCCGCCTCGTTGCCGGCGAGGCTGGCGAGTTCCCCTGCCTGGTTGTTGTCGTAGGCGACGAGGAGCTTGTACGCGGCCAGGCGGCGCACCGCTTCATCAGGAAGCCAGGTCGCTTGCCCGGCGGGGGCGAGAGCCCGGTGCGGGCGCCCATCACTGCCGGACATCACCGGCTTGTAGTTCAGCCACGACCACGCGTCGGTCAGGAAAGTCCGCAGGCCCACGGCGGTAGGTCCCATCGCCAGCCCCACGCCACATTCAGCGTAGGTGACACGGGAACGGCTGCCCTGCGGACCCCGTAACCCCAGACCTAAGAGTGGACCTGAGCTTCCTCAGGTGCGGACGGTCCTTGTGGAGAGTGGGGTGTCGCTGCCTGCCCCCGGCCGCAACGGCCTCGTGCCTTTCCGATCCCCGTCACGATCCCCATGACGATGAACGGCCCCAAGACCTCAGACAGCAAATCTCCGCTGATCCAGTGCCAAAGCCCAATGAAAACGTCCACACCCCTCGCCCTTCGGTAGACCTTGTGGAGTCCAGCCTGGGACAGGACAAGGGAGCGGGGACGAGGTTGGACGATAGCTGCTGGCGTCGGACACTATTGGACAGAGTTGGACAGTGAGGGGGAAGCGATGCCACAGCTGAAGCGTCCGCAAGTCGGCGGTCCGCTGAAGGATCTGAACGACGCACTGCACGAACTGCATGCGCAAGCGGGCCTGCCCTCGATCCGACACGTGCAGCGGGACCTCGGCGGCGCCGAGGTTGCCAGCAGGGGCCGAGTCCACGACGCCTTCACCAGTGCTCGTCTGCCGACTTGGGGACTCGTCCAGCTTCTTGTTGAGGCCCTGTCGAAGGCCGCTCCGAACTCTGACCCGGCGCGAGAGGAACGACGCTTCCACTCACTGTGGCTCGCAGCGTCTGGGGCACCCGTGCTGCCACCTGCCGAGGCCGAGAGCCGCAGGGAAATTGACACGTTTACCTCTGCAGGCGATCCACATACCGTCGTGGCTGTGCGTGTTGAGTGGGAAGAGCCTGGACTGGTGGAAATGTCCACCAGGCGCTGGATAAGGACGGTCGTTGACAGGGCGCTGGGGGACATTGGGTACCCCGTGGCCGGGCCTCATCGGCAAGACGGCAGCGCAGGTTCTCTCATCACGCTTAAGTCCCTTCGGGACAGCCCCAGCCTTGCCGCATCGACGCTCCTAGCAAGTGTCGATGACGTCATGGCTGCTGGACCGGGGCCCTCTGCGAGGTCAGGCGTCCGGTTCTTCGCCCGTCTGGGGACCACGAGGCGCAGGTACCCCAGCGGTCAGGAGATAGTCGGCGACTCAACGATTGCCGATCTGGACAGGCTGTGGAGCCATCCAAAGTTGGCAATTTCAAGTGGAGGGCGTGTTACCGCCTTCATTAGTGGGTGGTCTAAACGTGAGCGAGATTTCCCTGGCGCATGGGAAAAGGTCTACCTGAATGAGAGTGGGTCTGCTCCTGGCCGCTTTGTTCTGATGCGACGCGAAAACGACCCATGGTCTTCCACCATGGGGCATGGTGACCCTCCCTTCTGAATTCGCGCAGTCGCGCTACCGCCGCCGCACCAACCGGTCATCTCGGTAGGGGGCCAGCGCGGCATCCTGCTGCGCCGTACCCGCCAGTTGCGTCAGCCCATGTACTGCGGCGTCCATGCGGTCGGGGCTGTCCATGCCCGCGACCCACGTCACCATCTGCTGTTCGAGGGTGGGCCACTCCCCGACGTGGTGCACCCGGCCCTGTTCGTAGAGCTGGGTGATCGGTTCCGCGCGCAGTCGCTTGCCGCTCTTGGCTGTCACGGGCAGCACCGCAGGCATGAGCATGTTCTCGGTGCGCTCTTCCCGGGCGAGCTCCTGCCACGCCTGGTGGAGGATCTGGCTGCTCATGTCGCCGCCGAAGTTGGACTCGACGACGATGGCGTCGGCACGCAACTCGATGGCGAGCAGGCACGCTTCGCGACCCCAGGCGTCCGCGCCTCGGTTGGCGGAGCGGTCGTCCAGGACGTAGAGGTGTCCGTCCCGGTCACGGGCTGCGGCGACGATGCCGGTCTCATCCCCCACGGCGGACTCACCGCCCGCGGGGTCGACGGCGACGACGATCCGCGTGAGGTCGATGCCACGGAACTGAGCTGCCGAGATCCGGTTGTTGGTGATCCAGGGCCACTGCCATACGCCGGCGGCCTGGGGGCGCGGCTGCTGCATGTACAGCGACCACCACACGCGCTCGCCCACTGAGCGGCGTATTTCAGCGAGGGCGTCGGCGTCGTACCGCTCGGGCCACAGCGGTGTCCCGATGGGACGCTGTAGGGCGTCGTTGGCGGAGAGGGCGACGGCGGGCAGATCGATGACGGTCCACCGGTCGCCCTCATCAGCCAGGACTCGGCCGGCGAGGTCGTCTTCGTCCCAACGGGTCTGGATCAGGATGACGGAGCCGCCCGGTTCGATACGGGTCAGCAGGACGGCCTGCCACCACTCCCACAGCCGTTTCCGCATCGTGGGCGAGGAGGCCTCGGCTGCGTCCTTGATCGGGTCATCGACCACCGCCAGGTGGGCGCCCTTGCCGGTGAGGCCTCCGCCGACGCCGGCCATGACCGCGCCGCCCTCGGTGCCGGTGAGGTCGAAGCGGTTGGCGGCGGACGAGCCGGGCCGCAGGCTGATGCTGAGCTGGGACTGGTAGTTGAGGATCGCGTCCCTGATCCACCTGCCGTGATCGTCGGCCAGGTCGGATGAGTAGCTGGCGATCATCACGCGGTGCTCGGGGCGGCGCCGTAGGTACCAGAGCGGCGCCCACCTGGCAGCCCTGCGGCTCTTGCCGTGCCGCGGGGGCATCGTCAGGAGGAGCCGTGTCGGCTTGCCCGCGGCGACCTGCTCGAAGGCGGCGTCGATCAATCCCAGGTGCGGGGCCTGCATCTCGCGGCCGTCGGTGAGTACGGCAGCCATCGCCCCTGGTGAACGGTCCATCGCCAGCTCACGCTCGATACGCACGAGCCGGGCGCGGAGTTCGGGGGTGGAGGCGGCGGCTATCTCACGGCGGCGCTGAGCGGGAAGCGTCCGGTAGAGGTCGAGAACCGCCGCTTCGTCAGCCCTTCCCACCCTCGCCACCGGCGAGGTTGATCAGGCGCTCCAGCTCGTCCAGGCCCGCGGTCTCCACCTGCACGGCGCCACCGTCCGGGCCGGAAACTTCCGTGCGCACGGGCCGGTCCAGGCCCAGGAGGCGGCTGCTGCGCTCGATGATGCGGACCGCCCGGTCGACGGCCTGGTAGTCGCCGTTGCGGATCGCGGCCCGGTAGACGCCGAAGAACAACCGCTCCAGACGCTCCACCATGAGTTGCCGCAGCTCGTCGGTCCGGTCGTCCAGGGCGGTGGTGCGTTCGGCTAGGGCCTTGGAGACGTCCTTGCAGGCGAGTTCGATGAGCCGCTTGTCGGTGGGTGGCTGCTGCTGCCGCTTGTACTTGTCGATGCCGTACCCCTGCGGGTACGCGACCCCATCTGTGTTGATCGCGGGGTCAGCGGCGAGCTTGCGGCCGATCGTCAGCCAGTCGACTCCGGCGAGTTTGAGGTCGATGGCGTCGGCGCGGCGCTGGGTGATGGCAGCCCGGGTGGCCCGGTTGGGGCGGCCCATGACACAACTCCCTGACCCGCACCCACGTCCATGATCCCTGACTCAAGCGGCGACCGGTGGTTGTCACCTACTGGCCTGGGCTGGCGCGATTTCATGTTGGTCCGGGGAACGCTGCTGATGTCCCTCCCTTACGCCAACGCCATCCGGAAGAGTCTCGGCGCCCCGTGCGGCGGCCGCCTCCCACGGCAGCGCGGGCATAGTGCCCCGCGACGAGATCGAGGCGGGGGGCAACAGCTGCTTGCAGAGCTCGCCCACTCGTGTGGAGGCGGTGTGGTTCGTGCGCGCGGTGCGGCATCGCGCGGCTGTCACGGCGACCAATCGCGGCAAAAACGGCTTCGGGACGCCTCCAGTTGTTCGCGGCCGCCGGGGCAGGGACATGCCGAGGGACCGACCACAGAGGTCGGCCCCTCAGCATGTCCCGGGTGCTGCCACGCACACCGGCACTGGAAGGTTCAGGCCCGTTCGGTAAGGAAGGAGTCCGCAGCCGTCGGGGAGGTCGAACCTGTCATGGAGCGTTGCATCCCCCCGGTGGGGCAGGCAAGCCAACGCCGTTGAGGTGGGTCGCAGATGCATTAACCGCCCTGCATGTCAGTTACGTTGTGTGATCGATGCAGGTCGGTGGTTCGGATCCGCGCGGATGAGCTGCGTAGCTGCCCACCAGGGTTCAGGGGCGGTCCTCAAGCGCATCAATTGCCGCGAGGTTGAGGGGACATGGGGCACTATGCATTCACGCATTCGGGCGTGCCACCGCCTGAGCGTGATCGAAGGAGTCCGCAGTCGCCGGCGGCGGTACCTACGGGTGCCGCTGCCCTGATCCCCGAGGGGGACCTCGCATGAGCCGCAGGCGCCATGCCGCGGGTGTTCGCACACCCGCCCCGCACCGTCTCACCGGTACCGAGACGGCCGTCATCATCGTCATCGTCCTGACCAGCACTGCACTCGCGTGGGGCGGCCTGGACCCGAGCACCGTCCTGCAGCTGCTCGCTGGCGCGATCCTGATCTCAGTGGGATCGGTGGTGACCCTGCGCTTCTGCCGCCGGGTACCGCTGCCCCTGCCATAGGCCTGAGGGAACGTCATGGGACGTCCCGAGAAGCCGATCCGCACGCTCAACCCGAACCTGATGATGCTGGCCACGTACCTGCGCGAGACACGGGCAGAGGCCGGGATCACGTACGCCGACCTCGCGGCCCGTACCCGTCACCTCTATTCCGCGACCACGCTGCAGCGGGCGGCCAGCGGCGAGCGCATACCGCGCCTGGAGGTGGTCGAGGCGTACGTGCTCGCCTGCGGACCGCGCTCGACGGAGCGGGCCCGCCGCCTCTGGCGCCAGGCCCGCTCCTACGAGCACGGCGCGAACTACACAAATGCACCCCGGCCTCGCCTGGTAGAGAGCGCGGCGGACCTGCGCGCTGCGCTGCGCGCGACGTACCACAAGGCCGGCGCCATGCCGCTGCGGGAGATGGAACGCAGGGCAGGGCTCGGCCGACTTCCGCGTACCACCGTGCGACGCATGCTCGGCGGCACCACCATGCTCGACCAGGAGCAGCTGCGCTCCTTCCTCACGGTCTGCGATGTCCCTGAACGGGATCACCAGGATTGGCTCGACGCCTGGACTCGCGTGTGGAAGCGCAGCACTGTCGACGAACTCCACGAACGGAAGCTCATGGACGAGATGACCGTGCGGCTGACAACGCCGGCAGCGAAGGCGATCAGCCGACAGCTCATGGGCCGTCCGCCGTCGGTGAAGCAGTTCAACATCCGGCGGACGCTCTCGCGCATCGATGAGTTGAACGAGGACACCACGCGGGTCGGGTGAAAACGCTCGGCTCGGCAGCGGGTAGACCCGTCCTGCTGGCTGAGTCGTTTCTTTCCTGAGTTCACGCTGTTCTGAAAGCTCGAACACGAGACGATGATCTCCGCCCCATTGAACGTTGAAAGCTTAACTGCCGGAAACTAGCTCGGCCGCCCGTGAGGACCGAATCCATACGGGCGGCCGGTGGTTAGTCGAGCGTCAGCTGCTCCGATGTTGGGTGTCGACGGGCATCAAGGTCCAGTGGTTGGGTGTCGCGCACGTTGTAGTGGGCTCGTAGCCACCATGCGAATTGCCAGTTGCGGCAGGTTCGATACAGTCGCGAATTCCTGTTCGGTGCGTCTTGTGGAATGGAGTGTTCTCCCCACCCGGTGATGGGGGTGGCGTTGTGGAGTCGCACGCCGAGTCCGTCAACGAGTGCGTTTCCCTTCCAGTTCTCGCCCGGCGTGTACTCGAAGGCAAGATGTGCGTTGCGAGTCCAGTTCCACGGGATGGGTAGGGCGCACAGGTACCAGGCGGCGGGCGGATTCGCGGCTGGAAGGTGCACTGTCTGGTACCACAGTTTGCTGCTGACATGTGGTCGGTCGCAGTCGGCGAAGGTCTTGAGGCAGTGTTGCGTCAGGTCGAGTTGGCGTATGCCGGCCAGCCACATGATGCTGTACCTGTCGCGGGCCTCTATGTCGATGCGAACCCGGTCCGAGTTCGCCCCCAGTGTCATTTTGTTACCCCTCCATATTAGAGTTCCTTTCCTTGGTCAATTCTATCAGAATTGACGATACTCCTTCATGTTTGCCGTGGCGGAATTCGTTGGGGTAAGGCATGTTGAATTCCTCCGAAAATGCCTTCTCGTAATCCTCGACGGGGAGGGGGCGTGGCTTGCGACAGACCGCCTTAACGGTGGCGCGACTGATGTCGCTCATCTCTACATCTTCGAAGTAGCGAGAGAGGAGCCCGCGCAGTGACTCAGGGGTGTGGTAGCGGATGCGCTGCCACTTTCCCTTGACGAAGCGCATATCCACATTGTGAGCGTCCAGGAACGAGAGCCGGGTCGAATCGCGGCTGATCGAGTGCTCGGACTTCTCGTATGCCATCTCGCGCTCAAGGTTGCGGGTGCCGACGCAGACCTGGCCGTCCGGGGCGCACAGGGCGTTCACCGTGGTCAGGACCCAGTGCTGGTAGTCCAGGCTCGTCGTCGCGTTGATCACCGAGTCGAGCACCACGACCTCGTACAGGCCGTTCTCCCGGAGCTCTCGTTCGATGCCACGGAGCTGGCCGACGATGGTGCGGATGTCGAGGGAGTACTTGCCCTTGAGGGTGCGGTAGGGCTCGTAGTCCTGCACCCGGTACCCCTTGGCCCGCAGGTGCCGGGCGTAGTCGCCGTGACCGGCCCCGAAGTCGACGACGCGGTGCGAGGTGGTCAGCCACGGCAGCACGAGCCGTTCCCATACCTCGGACTTGTAGCGGACCTGGTCGGCCTTGGCCTTGGAGGAGTGCTCACGGAGCCGGTTGGGCTGGACGATGTGCTGATTCCACACCGGCGCCTGCTCTTCGAGGCCGGACCAGTCGTAGACGCCGTACTCCCCGGTCAGGTCCTCAACGAGCTGGCCGGCGTCGAAGGATGCGACCGTCCACGCCAGGACGTCGAACCGCTGAGACTTCGCGACGGCGGCGTACTCGGCGTTCAGCACGATACGGCCCTGATCGTCGATGACGACCGAACCCCACGGGCCGTGGGCGGCAGTCATGAAGCCGATCGCCTGCTGGCACGGAAGGTTCTTCGACTCCTCAACTTCGATGGTCTGCCACGGAATCCAGCACCACTGACCGATCGGCCCTGGCTCGGCGTACACAACCGACGACTCGGTCTCTACGCGGTTGTGGAGGAGGTTGAACTTGATCTCGTCCTGAAGCCTGACCTTCTGCGGGAGGATCATCGCCGGAGTTGTCTCCAGCCCGACCGCCTTCAACCCCTTGGTTCTCTGGTGGCCCGCGACCAGGGTGCCGTCGGCGTTGAGGATCACCGGCTTGACGATGCCGTGGCGCCGCAGAGAGGCCTGAAGTCGCACGAAGGCGTCCTCGGACAGGTGACGCGGGTTGTAGTCCGCGGGCCGCAGCTTCACCAGGGGATAGGCAGGGTCGAAGCGGACATCGAGGGACTTCACGTGTTTGCCCCCTCCTGCGCGCGGTGCTCCTCGTTGAGGACGTGCCACCCGAAGCCCATGTCGGAGTCGTTGTCGCCCACGAACGTCTTGTACAAGGCGTCGAGCAGCTCGACCTCGGCTTGGGTGATGCGCACGCGTGTGGAAGACCACTGGAGGTAGCCCCACTGCAAGTAGTCGACGGTGGCCGCTGCTCCGGTGCCGGCGCCGTCCGTGGGGAGCTCGATCGGCTCTGGGAGCGCGGTCTCGTCGAGGAGTTGGTCGAGCTGGTCTTGGTCGTAGCCCGTGCCTTTCAGGTCCGGCAGGTCCTGAAGGATGTCCGCGAGGAGGAGGGTGTCGTACCCGGCCAGGTCGCTGGTGCGATTGTCGACGACGACGATCTTCGCGGCCGCCTCGTCGTCTACATCGAGCCAGGTGACGGCGATCTCGCCCCACCCGAGTTGCTTGGCCGCCTTGTAGGTGTGGTTACCGGCAAGGATTTCGTTTGGGCGGCCCGTCGAGGTGCCGCGGTTGACGACGATCGCCCGGTACTGGCCGTGCGTGGACAGAGACTCGCTGATGGAGTCGACGTCACCGGTTCGCGGGTTGCGGTGGTAGGGGGATAGCTCATCAACGGGTACGGCAAGATCAGCGAGCGAGGCCGGTATGCGAGAAGCGGCGGGCATGAGGCTCCAGCCCCGCGCCCGTCACCGAGACTAGGTGATCAAGCGACGGCGGCCGATGCGTTCTGTCGAGCGCCGTACGCCGTTGGACGTGACGAGCAGCCAGGTCACTGCGTGTGCCCAGCTAGCGTGGGTGGTACGAGCTGGCCTCCAGGCCCTGCACGGCCAGCACCTCGGAGTCCAGTAGGTCGCGCTCAGTACGCCCGCCGTCCTCGCGGTACTCATTTCCGTAGGCAAGGCTGGTGCGAGCGACATCAGCGAGAGCCCACGGCGTGTGTTTCCGGGCCGGGCTGTTTCACCATGTGTCGCTGTGCCAGTGAGCTGATGCTGTGGCGATGACGGGCAGCACGGCACAGAGGCGCTGCTGCCTGACTCGCTGTACGTACTCGGTGCGCCTTCCGCGCGCCGCCGCCCGGGCTCGTAACTGATCTGCTTTCCGCCGCACGCTTCCAGGCGGCCGTCACAGCATAGGGGGAGCGGAATCGGCCATGTTTGCGGACAGGAGTGTTTCTTGCGTGAATCGCGAGGATTGTCCATCCAGTTGCTTATCATACGGCTCCACGTGCGTGGCGGTGAACTGGCTATTCACGGGCCCAGCCAGAGTCCTGGGTCAGGCCTGCCCCGGGCTCTTCGATGAGTTCTCTGTACCTATCAGGTCAGTGTTTGCACGCTCAATTGATCCTGTACGTGCGTGCTGATCGCCTGCTGCTGCCAGGTTGCCGGCGGGTGCCGGCGAGCCGGTCGATGTCGCGTGCGCACCCCGCGCCGCGCTACAACTTCTCGCAGGGAGAAAACATTGCGACTCAGACGGCTTTGTACGACCGTCGTTGCACTCACCGTCTTAGCAGGCAGTGGCGTTGCCGTGGCCACAGCGGACGACGCGGCGGACCTGCCAGCAAGCGCACCTCGCACCGGTGGGCAGGAGCAGACCCGCACTGGTGTGCTTGCCGAGGACATACCGGGGGCGGACGAAGCGGAGACTGCTCCTGAGGAAGAGGAGGAGCAGCCGCCGGCGGGCGAGGTATGCAACGAGGCTACCGAGGAGGACCAGGGGGCATGCCTGGAGCCGATGCCGGTAAACCTCGAGACCCTGCCGCAACGCCTCTCCCGTTCTCCCCAGGCCGGAGTTGACCCGCCGACCTGGTGCCCGACTCAGTCCCAGTTGGTGAAGAGGACACGCACCAAGGCTTGCATGGTGCGAGGCTGGCGCTACTGGACGAAACAAAGGATCAACGGACGCTGGGTGAAGACCGGCGAAACCGAAATGATCTTCCTCAGCTACAGCTACGGCAACAGCGGGATAGGCCGCGTCGCGCACCAACTGGAGATCTACGCCACCAAGGGCTGGGGCGACACCCTGAAGGCGACCATCGATGGCGTGGGAGCCGCCCGAAACTCGTGCGTCACCGAAAGCGCGAAATTCCCGGGCCAGAAGCTGACGCTGCACAAGTGGATGACGGGCGAGGCGTTCTTCGACACGACCGCGACTGCCGCAGGGGCGAAGGGCAAGTGCGGAACGGGCTGGGATATGAAGGTCCAGAACGCGCCCTACAAGCCCGTGGACTTCCCGAGCAGGCTGAACCAGTTCCGCTGCGACAATGACACCGGTGGGCGGCCGGGCGTCGGGTGTGTGGTCCCCACCTACGCCTCCGACTTGCAGTTCAGCAAGGCCAGGATTCCCGACGTGGCCAGGCACATCACTTTGGCCCAGGCCTCCGGCCTGCCCAAACGGCTGACCCGCACGACGAACAAGTCGATCAGGCAGACGAACAACCGGCTGGCATGCGGCGATCGGACCCCGACCGGGGGCAAGAACTGCGACGAATACCCGCTCGCTACCTCAAGGAACGGGTTGAGCGCGGGCGGCACACGTCGCACCTTCGACGGCTGCTCCTACAACGACATCCCCTCGGGAACTGGCTTGAAGGGCGCCAGCGCCTGCGCGGTACCCGAGAGGCAGAACAGCTCACAGGGCGGTACCACCGGTGCGTTCTACAAGAGCCATCGGGTCCTGGACGGAGACCCCTTCGACGTGAAGGTCATCCCCTGAAGCGGCCGGAGCGGGACGGCTGAAAGCCCTCCTTTAGCCAGCGCGCCGCACTAGTGTCCGGGGCCGGACTCAAACAGTCCGGCCCCGGACACCCGCCAGCCGGTGGACAGACTGCACAAGGCAGGAGCGACGACAATGCGCACCGTGGAAGCCATAGACGGCCTGTTCGGGATTCTGGATGAAGGTGATCTCCCCGCCGACACCGCGGACTGGTCCAACGGTCTGGTGGCTGTGATGAGCGCCGGAGCACTCATCGCCACCGGAGTCGCCTTCGGCCCTGTCCGCGTGCAGACAGCCACCAGCCTGGAGGCCCCGCCCGCAGCCAACGAGGGGGACGGGTGGGACGAGATCATCGAAGTCACTGTCCAAGCACCCACCGGCCGTCTGCGCGCGCACTCCCTCGAGGACAGCAGCTTCCCTGAGCTGCCGGTGCTCAGCACACACGGCCGCGGGCCGTACCGCCTGCGCGTCCACGCCCGCGGCCGCGCAAACCAGGCCGCCGAAGATCCTGTCGAGGACTACCTGCTGCAAATCTGGCCCGCTGGCGCCGACGAGGACGTGGTCATCCTGCGCAGCAGTGAGCGCATCGAGAGGGCGCTGAGCGAACCCTGGACGACGGAAGGCGCCCCTGAGCCTGAGCCTTGCAACACGAGGAAGGACGATGAAGAGCTGCGCGCCCGACTCCTTCGCGGTGGCGGATCCCATCCCTTGCCGGATACAGAGCGCGGGAGCGCATGACTTGCCGAAAGCGGAAAGGCGCCATCGCGGCCCCAGGGCGGTGGCCGCCGCCGTCGGCACGGCGACCGCGAAGTACTGGCCGCATTCGTCTTCGTGACGACTTCTGGCTGCACGTAGCAGCAGTTGCCGACTGCCTCGTTCGGACCGTCCGGCGCGAAGGATCACCGCCGCTTCACCGAGTGGACGAAGGCCCGGGTGTGGGCCAACTCCACCGCTTGGTCCTAGACGAACTGGGATCCCGCGGCGAGCTGGACTGATCCCAGTACGCAATCGACTCGGTCAACATACGGGCCCTGAAAAGGGGGAACTGACAGGTCCGGATCCTGTAGACCGAGGCAAGTACGGGTTAAAAATCCACTTGTTCACGGAGCGGAGCGGCCTGCCCCTGTCCATCGGTATCTCGGGCGCCAACACGCACGACAACCAGGCGCTGATCCCGCTGGTGAAGGGCATACCCCCGACCCGCTCGCGGCGAGGACCCAGGCGACGCAGGCCCCACAAACTTCACGCCGACCATGGCTACGACTACAGCCACCTGCGGCGATGGTTAGCCTGCCGAGGCATCCGGCACCGCATCGCCCGCAAGGGCATTGGGACCTCGCAACGGCTCAGCCGCCACCGCGGGACCATCGAACGCACCATGGCCTGGCTCGCCGGATGCCGACGCCTGCACCGCCGCTACGAACGCAAGGCCAGTCACTTCCTCGCATTCACCAGCATCGCCTGCACCTTGATCTGCTACCGCAGGCTCACCAAATGAGATGACTTCTTAGAGATTATCTCATTTGGCTCGGTAGGCTTTGGGGCGTGACAGGGATCGTTGAGCGGTTGGTGCCGGATGAGCTGTGGGAACTGTTTCAGCGGGTGG
>NZ_JOAP01000049.1 GCF_000720475.1 Streptomyces aureocirculatus | reverse complement strand
CTGGCCACTCGCTATGACAAGACCCGTGAGTCCTACCAAGCCGCCATCACCATCGCCTCAATCCTGCTCTGGATCTGACCTTTGAAGACGATCTCTAGGGCGTGCCCTAGTAGCTCCGCTACGAGGACATCCCGGCGCCTTGCGATCGCACGCACCAGACGCCGCTCCTTGCTCCACGCCGACCCATCGGACACGCCCTAGACAGAGACCTGGTGGGTGATCCACACCCCGGGTTCCCAGTACGTGCCCAGGTCCCGTGTCCTGTCGACGCGGAGCGGTGCGAGCCCGCCGGGGAAGACGTAGTCCCCGTCTTCCGGGAAAGCCATGTCCGTCCAGCCTTCCCACTCGGCCACCGTTCCGGTGATCCGCGAGGAACGCCCGGACGCCGCCGCGACGGTGCCGCCCGCGCCCACCTGCGTGCGGATCCACGGGTCGAAGGGGGTCCCGTCCTCGCGGGTCCAGGCCGCGTACCGCTCGATCGGCGCGAGGGGGTACCGCTCCTTCCAGGTGGGCCTGACGGGTACCAGGACAACTGGGAGACCGGCGCGCCGGGCCGTGGCGGTCATCGCGTCGAGGAGGACCTTGGACAGGCCCTGGCCCTGGTGGTCGGCGGCGACCTCGATGCCCAGTGCGCACAGAGCCCCGGGGGCGCGGCCGGCGTCCCGGTCGGTGAAGGCCCGTGCGATCGAGTCGTCGAGGCCCGGGCCGAGATCCGCCGCCGTGCCGTCCCAACTGCGGGGCAGTGAGCGGCCCGCGCCGGCGATCACGTCACGCTCGTCGTCGTACAGGAGGAACTGGAAATCGGGGAAGTCCTCGAACAGCCGGTTCCAGTAGTCGCCGTTGATGTCGCCGTGCAGGTTGTACTCGGGCACCACGCCGGCGAACCGGTCCGGGATGCGGTCCCACAGTTCGGGTCGTTGGGTGTAGCGTACCAGCGTCAGGGCCATCGGGTCCAGCTCCTTCTCAGGCGGGGACTTCGAGGTCCCAGACGATGACGATGGGCAGCCCGTCCCAGGCGGCGCGGGCCGCGTCCGCGATGAACTCCTCGTATCCGCCGGGTGGGAGCTGCCCGTTGAACAACGGTTCATGGCAGGCCCGCACGCGCAGGCCGGCCCGCCGGAACGCTTCGAGGTAGCGGCCCGGCAGATGGACGTGGTTGCGGACGAACGCCAGCTCGTCGGAGTCGCGGACGAAGAGGCACTGTCCTTGGAGGGCGATCACGAACGGATGCAGATCGGTGACGACGATCCGCCCGCCCGGCCGCACCACCCGCGCGAGTTCCGCAGCGCCCGCGGTGAGTTCCGGCAGGTGGGTCATGGCGAGCGAGCAGACAGCGAGGTCGACGGAGCCGTCGGCGAGGGGCAGCTCTTCCAGGTGCCCGATCCGGAACTCGGCCTCCGGTGTGTTCGCGCGGGCCTTGGCCAGCATCTCCGGTGACTGGTCGACACCGATCACGTGGTGGCCCCGGCAGGCGAGGGCCCGGGTCTGCCGCCCGGTGCCGCATGCCGCGTCCAGCGCCACGCCCGGTGCGATGCCGTCAAGGATCGACGCGACGACCGGCTCCTCCACGTCGATGTAGGAGCTGGGCAGCGAGTCGTAGACCTTCGACCAGACCGCGTACCCCGCTGCCGCGTCGAGTTCGCTGACCGTGCTCCCGCCGTCCGGCAGCTTCTCCGCGCCGCGCTCCTCGGCGGCGAAACGGCGGATGTCCGCCACCCGGGCCCGGAGGAAGGCTTCGTCGCCGTCCACCGCGTGCCGCAGCAGCGCGAGCCCCTCAATGCCCAGAACCAGTTCCCGTACACGGAATTCACCACTCATGCGAGCCCCTCACCGATTGGCGGACGGTTTCGTATCCTGCCGGATTCCGCAGTACCCACGAGGTTCGCGTGGGATTCAGGAATCGTCGAGTGTGTCCAGAAAAGGGGTTTGAATGGCCGGTTGGGCACGCCATTGTCGCCGCCTCGGCAGCCACCTAGCATGAACCACATGATCGAAGGATATCTCGGCCGTGAAAGCATCACCGTCGGTGGCGAAATGGCGGTGCACGTTTCCACCGACTCCGCCCGTTTCCGGCTCCGGTTCTACCGGCTCGGCCGGGAACTCGTACCCGTCGGGGAATCCGCCGACCACCCCGGTGCTCTGCACGCCGCGCCCGCCCACCCGGACGGATTACCCGGTTCGGCTTCACCCGCGGACGACTGGAGTTGGCCGTCCCTTGGTTTCACCGTACCGGAGGAGTGGCAGCCGGGAATGCACATCGTCGAATTCGTGGAGTCCGGGCACGACCGGGCCGATGACCCGCCGTACCTCGACATGGAGCATCTCGAAGGGCACGCACGCGAATTCTTCGTCGTCCGCCCGCGCGTCCCCGGCAGCCACTCCGCCATCCTCTACAAGAAGTCCACCTTCACCCGCCACGCCTACAACCGCTCCGACCTGCCCGGAACGGAACGGGGCGCGAGCCTGTACGAAAACCCCGTTCACCGAGTGGGCGGGAACGGCGAACCCCGTGGTCACAAGGTCAGTTTTCACCGGCCGGGCGGTGTCGTCGACCTCGCGTACTGGGACGCGCCCTTCGTCGCATGGCTGGAACGCCACGGCTACCCGGTCGAGTACTGCACGGACCTCGACCTGCACGAGGACCCCGGCCTGCTCTCCTCGTACGACCTGCTGCTGAGCGTCGGACACGACGAGTACTGGAGCGCGGAGATGCGTGCCCACGCCGAGGAATTCGTCCGCGATGGCGGGAACATCGCCTTTCTCAGTGCCAACGCCTGCTGGTGGCGGGTGCATCCGATGGACGGCAACTCCGCTTTCGTCTCCGACACCGATCATCACGTGGGGGAGGAGTACCCGCACCTGCCCGCGACCGACCAGTGGTGGGCGCCCGCACCCGGCGGCGTCGGCAGGCCGGAGAACTCGCTCACCGGGGTGAGTTTCCGCAACGGCGGAATGTGGCCCGCCACCGAATGGCCAGGAGACCGGCCCCGAGTCGGCTACACGGTGCAGCACGCCGACCACTGGATCTACGAAGGGACGGGCCTGCGCGATGGATCAGGAGGAGAAACACCGGACCGATTAGGTGCCGGCACCCCTCTCATCGGGTACGAATGTGACGGCGCCGCTTTTGCCTACGACACCGGCGGAATCGCCCGCGCCACCGGAGAGGACGGAACTCCGGACTCGTTCCTCATCCTCGGAATTCACGTCCTCGAACCGGTGCACGAGGATTTCCACCACTTCAAGTGGGGCCACTGGAACGGGCCGGTGCGCGAGAGGACCATCAGCAGCCCCCGTGCCGCCACCATGGGCCTCTACACCGCAGGCGGCACGGTCTTCACGGCCGGCACCACGGACTGGCCCGTGGTCTGCGGGCACGAGCTGGACCCGGCCGTCGTCCGGGTCACCCGCAACCTCCTGGACCGGCTCAGACACCGGGTACCACCGCCCCGGTGAGCAGGCTTGTGAGACCGCTGATCCGCGCGGCCCCGGTGGGCAGGGGCGGCGCGGAACCGTCCACCACCCGGTCGGGGCGGTACAGGTGGACGGCCCGCATCCCCGCGTCGAGAGGGCCGAGCACGTCGGGCACCCACATGTCCCCGACGAAGAGCACCCGCCCGGGCGGCAACGCACACCGGTCGAGCAGTTCGCGGTAGATCAACGGGTGCGGCTTGCGTGCCCCCGCCCGGGCGGAGCCCACCACCACGTCGACGGCACCCCCGAGCCCCACCTCCTCGACGCACGTCTCCAGGTTCCAGAACCAGTTGGAGCACACCCCGACGAGCAGCCCCCGGTGCCGCAGGGCCGCGAGGACTTCACGTACGTCCGCGAACAGTTCAAGGCTGATGGCCTTCATCGCCCGGTCCAGCTCGTCCACCAGCTCGTCGAGTGCCTCCTGCGGCACCCCGCAGTCCCGCGCCCGGCGTCGCAGCCGGTCACGCTCCCACGTCGTGTACGTGGCTTCGTCGGCCGAGTACGCGGTGTGCTCCTCGCCCTCGCGGGGACCCACCGACCACTGATCACCCCAGAGTTCCCCCTGAGCCATCAGACCCCGGCGAGCGAAGATGCCGCGATGGTCGGGGGGCAGCGGCCGTACCATCCGTACCAGCGTGCCGTAGAAGTCGAAGACGACCGCGCCGACCCCGTCCACCAGCGGCGACCCGGGCCTAGAAACGGCCGTACCTGCGGGGGAAGTAGTCCTCAAGCGCGCCGTCCCGCTCGATGTCGACGGTCGCGCAGTGCAGCCCGCCACCGAACGGCCCCACCGCCCGGAACGGCACCGGCACGATCTCGAACCCGTACGCCGACAACTGCTCCGCGAGCCGTACCTCCTTCTCCTCGACGCACAGGGTGTTCTCGTCGAGGTTCAGCATGTTCCCCGCGAGCCATGGACTGCTGAAGGACAGTTTCGGCGGATGGTCCCAGCTCGCCGGTTGCACCGCCTCGACGATCTCCCAGTCGTTGAGTTTGAAGAACTCCATCAGCTCGGCGTCGGCGAGCCGCTCCCCGCAGTGCAGCACGAGTCCCGGCCGCAGCGGCACCCAGGTCGCGTCGATGTGCAGCGGATGGGTGTTGGTCGAGGTGACCGCGTGCACCCGGTGGTCGGGGAAGTGCCGCCGCAGCCAGTCGAAGCCGCTCCTGTTGGTGACGAACGACAACTGCACGAACAAGTCCTTGCCGAACCGTGCCACGTCGGCCGCGTCGAACAGCGGCTCGGCCTCGGTGAGGACCAGGTCGTAGTCGCGGACCCGGGCCAGTTGCACGTCGGTCGGCAGATCGTTGTAGGTGTCCCAGAACCCGGTGTTGTACGACGCGTCCGTGAGACGGGGCTTGGGGGCGGCCTCCCAGCGCATCCGCTCGTCGGCCTCGAAGAGTTCCTGGAGCACCGGCCGGTAGCACAGGTACTCGAACCAGCGGCTGCGGTAGGACATGGTCGCTTCCAGGACCTCGTTGCCGACCGTGAGGAGCAGATCCCGGGGTGGCATGCAGCCGAACATCGAGTCGTGTGTCCACTCCGGCGTGCCCACCTGCTGGGTGAAGTCGACAGGTGTGGGGCGGTCCACGCGGATGCCGCGCCTGCGCAGCATGTCGGCGAAGTCGTCGAGCTGCTGCTCGGCCTCCGCCACCATCTCGGCGGGCATCGGGCCGTGCGTGCCCAGCGGGAAGCCGTCGTCGGGGTAGTCCCGGCGCACCGCGTGTTCGGGGGCCTGCACCACGGTGCCCTGCGCGCGGCCGACGATCACATGCCGCAGTGGGTCCCAGCCGTTCCAGGAGTTGACCCGCACCGGGCGGGCGGGGGTGTCGGATCCGGTCGTCCTCTGTTCGGTCACGTACAGACCCTCCGGTCGGAAGTCGCGGAAGTGCCGCTGAGGGCAAACCTGCGGCCCCGCCCCGTCACCGTCAAGAGCCACTCCGTCACCCGACGTCGCGTTCGCGTCAGCGTGGCCGGAGTCCGGCCCCGTCCCTTGCCGGAGTCCGGTCCCGTTCCTCCTTGGGACAGGCGGTGTTCGTACGGCGCAGCGTGTCGGGAGCGCGGGGAGTGCTCACCGCTGTCTTCCGGCCGAATTGCCCTCGCGTCGCGCGGAGCCGCGAAGGGTTGGGTAAGGAAAGATGCGGTCGCCGACCTCACACGCCCCGACGCACGGAGGATTCCGATGGCACGTCGCATGCCCGGCCGGTCCCTGGTCCTGGGAGCCGTCCTCCTGCTCACGGCGGCCGGGTGCGGCTCCGGCGGTAACGACGGCTCCGGCGGAGGGGGAGGGGGCGGAAAGGAGCTGACGGTGTGGCTCGCGGTGGACGCCAGGGAGAGCTGGCCGACGCTGGTCGCCTCCGCCAACAGCCGGTTCACCAAGGAACACCCGGGGGTGAAGGTCGATGTCCAGTACCAGCAGTGGACGACGAAGAATCAGAAACTCGACGCGGTCCTCGCCGGTCGGAACGTGCCCGACGTGGTGGAGATGGGCAACAGCGAGACCACCAACTACATCGTCAACGACGCCTTCGCGCCACTGGACCCCAAGGGCTTCGACCACTCCGGGCAGTGGCTGCCGGCGCTCACCGACGCCTGCCGTCACGACGGCCGGACCTACTGTGTGCCGTATTACGCGGGCGCGCGCGTCGGCATATACCGCACCGACTACTTCCGGCAGGCGAACATCACCCGGGCCCCGCGCACCTATCCCGAGCTGACCTCGGCCCTGGACCGGCTGAAGGAAGAGTTCGGTTCCAAGGACCCCCGGTTCTCCGCGTTCTACATGCCCGGCCGCTACTGGTACGCCGCCATGGCCTTCGTCAAGGACGCCGGCGGCGAGATGGCGGCCGAGAAGGACGGCCGCTGGCACGGCGCCCTCTCCGCACGGAAGTCGATCGACGGCCTCACCGCCTGGAAGAAACTTCTGGACGACTACTACGAGGGTGACCGGGCCAAGGACAACAGTGACCAGCCTGCAGTGGTCGGGCAGGGCAAGGTGGGCGTGTTCTACGGCAACACCTGGGAGGCGCAGGCCGCAACCGACCCCCGCTCCGGCGGAGACCCCGGCCTGAAGGGGAAGTTCGCCACCTTCGCCTTCCCGGGCCCGTCAGGGAAGCTGCTTCCACCGTTCCTCGGCGGCTCCACCCTGGCCGTGCCCGCCAAGTCGGCGAACAAGGACCTCGCCGCGGACTGGATGCGCGTCTTCACCGACCGGAAGTCCCAGCGGCAGATGATCGCCGCCAACACCTTGCCCAACAACACCGTCCAGTTGGCCGACGTCGCCGCCGACGGCGTCAACGGACCGGCGGCCCAGGCGGCCACCCGCGGCTGGGTCACCCCCCTGGCCCCCGGCTGGACCTCGGTGGAAAAATCCAACATCCTGCCCGAGATGCTGGAGCGCATCGCCTCCGGCAAGGCGTCCGTCCGGGACGCCGCGCGGGAGGCGGACCGCCGGATCGACGACGTGATCAATGAGCGCTGAACCGGTCCGTCGCCGACTGCGCTCCGTACTGCCGTACCTCCTGATCGCCCCGACCGTACTGGCACTCGTCGTGGTACTCGGCTATCCGCTGGTCGACATGGTGACGCTGGCGTTCCAGGACATGACCCGCAAGGAGCTGTTCAGCGGCTCTGCGCCGCCCTGGGTCGGTCTGCGGCAGTTCCGGACGATCCTCGGCGACAGGTTCTTCTGGACGGTGGTGCTCCGCACCGTGCTGTTCGCCGTGGTGTGCGTGACCCTGACCATGGTGCTCGGCCTGCTCGTCGCGCTGCTGATGCGGCGGGCGTCGCCCTGGGTGCGGGCAGTACTGACCAGTGTGCTCGTCGCCGTGTGGGCGATGCCGGTGATGGTGGCGGCAGCCGTCTTCCGCTGGCTCTTCGACGCGGACTACGGAGTGATCAACTGGTTGCTGTCACAACTGCCCGGCGTCGACCTCGCCCGCCACAACTGGTTCACCGACCCGTGGCAGGGCTTCGCCGTGATCGCCGCGGTCGTCGTCTGGGGCTCGCTGCCGTTCGCCGCCATCACGCTACGGGCGGCGCTCGCCCAGATCCCCCCGGAACTGGAGGAGGCCGCCCTCATCGACGGCGCCCGCCCGTCCCAGGTCTTCCGGTACGTCACCTTTCCCGCCGTCAAGCCGGTGTTCGTGGTGGTCACCACACTGATGACCATCTGGGACTTCGGGGTCTTCAACCAGGTGTGGCTGATGCGCGGGGGGCAGCCCGAGCGTGAGTACTACCTGCTCGGCGTGTACTCCTTCATCGAGTCGTTCGCCGTCAACCGCTACAGCACCGGAGCCGCCATCGCCGTGGTCACCGTCGTCCTGCTGCTCGCCGGTGCCGTGGTCTACCTGCGGCAGATGCTGCGCCTTGGAGAGGCCGAATGACATCAGGACAGCGGCAGAAGGCCCGGCCCGGGCGCCCGCCCCGACGCCGCTACGACGTTCTCGGCCTCCTGGTGGCCGCTGTCGTCGGCTTCCCCGTCTACTGGATGGTCCTCACCGCGTTCCGGCCCGCGACCGAGATCCTCAGCCTGCCACCGGAGTTCTGGCCGAGCCGTCCCACACTCGACAACTTCGCGCGGGCGATGGGCACGGAGACCTTCTGGGCCAACGTCCGCTCCAGCGCCGTCATCGGTGTCGGCACCGTCCTCGCCTCCCTGCTGGTGGGCACCCTTGCCGCATTCGCCCTCGCCCGCTTCCAATTCGCCGGGCGCAAGGCGTTCGTCATGGTGATCCTCACCGTCCAGATGATCCCCCTCGCGGCCCTCATCATCCCCGTGTACCTGCTCCTGAACGAAGCGGGCCTCACCGACAGCCTTGCCGGTGTCATCCTCACCTACCTCGTTTTCACCCTGCCGTTCACGGTGTGGATGCTGCGCGGCTTCGTCGCCGCCATCCCGGTGGAGCTGGAGGAGGCGGCGATGGTCGACGGCTGCGGCCGGCTCGGCGCGTTCGTCCGCGTCGTCCTGCCGCTGCTCGCCCCCGGCCTGGTCGCCACCTCGGTCTTCGCGATGGTGCAGGCGTGGAACGAGTACGTCCTCGTCTACGTCCTGCTGTCCACTCCGGAGAAGCAGACGCTCAGTATCTGGCTGGTCTCGTTCCAGACCAGCTTCGGCACCGACTACGGCGGTCTCATGGCCGGAGCCACGCTCACCGCCCTGCCCGTCGTGGCCTTCTTCCTGGTGCTCCAGCGCAAGATCGCCGCGGGACTGGCCAGCGGAGCGGTCAAGGGCTGAGTCCTTGACCTGCCGAGCGCGGCCCGTCGGCGACACCCTGTCCCACCCCCGTGGAGGAGAACACCGTGACGCACGACCGCCTCGACCTCGTCACCAAGCTCTACCAGCCCTCGGGCTGGCCCCGGGTCCTACAGGCCGCTTCCGGTACGCCCTCCCCAGCCCCGCTCGTCGTGGACCTCGACCCGACCACGTTCTGCGACCTCGCCTGCCCGGAGTGCATCAGCGGCAAGCTCCTCAACCAGGGCCGGTTCACCCCGGAACGGCTCGTCGCGCTCGCCGAGGAACTCGTCGCCCTGTCCGTGCGGGCCGTGGTCCTCATCGGCGGCGGGGAGCCACTCGCCCACCGGGGCACCCGCCGGGTCCTGACCATTCTCGGCGAGGCGGGCCTGGCCATAGGAGTCGTCACCAACGGCACCATGATCAAACAAAACCTCGCCGAGCTGGCCAAGTACGCCACCTGGGTCCGCGTCTCCATGGACGCCGGCACCGCGGAGACGTACGGCTTGTTCCGCCCCGACCGCAAGGGCCGCAGCGTCTTCGACAAGGTGGTCGGGAACATGCGGCTGCTCGCCGCCGAGAAGAAGGGCGCTCTCGGCTACTCCTTCCTCGTGATGTCACGCCGGGAACCCGACGGCCGCACGGTCACCAACCACCACGAGGTGCTGCGCGCGGCCGAACTCGCCCACGACATCGGCTGCGACTACTTCGAGACCAAGGCCATGTTCGACGACGACCACCACATCGTGCAGGTCCCCACCGAGATACTGGAATCCGTCGACCGCCAGCTCGCCGACGCCGCCCGCCTGGAGAGCGACCGGTTCCAGCTCGTCAACTCCTCCACCCTCGCCTCCCTGCGCACCCGTGTCGGCCCCGTCCAGCCCAAGGACTACCACCGCTGCCGAATAGCCGAACTCCGCACCCTCATCACCCCCTCCGGGGTGTACGTGTGCTCCTACCACCGGGGCAACCCGCTGGCCAGGATCGGCGACGCCGTCACCGACGACCTCGCCGACATCTGGCAGGACTCGGACCGGGGCATCGTCGACCCGAGCCGGGACTGCCGGTTCCACTGCGCGCGGCACGGCTCCAATCTGGAGCTTGAGCGCATCGACCGCCGCGAGACCGACGGGCCTCCGCTCTCGCAGGACTACGACCCGTTCATCTGACGCCCCGGCAGGCCACGTCCGACAACCGGCACGCGAAGGCGTCCGGCGCCTCCCTTCCCCGTACGGAGACACACGGTTCCCTGTACGGAGACACACGGTTCCCTGTACGGAGACACACGGTTCCCCGTACGGAGACATACGGGGAACCGGGAAGTGCCGGACGCCGCCGCAGTGGACGAACGCCCACCGCCGCAGACCGCTCAGTGGCTACGGCGAGGCCCGCTGCCGCCTCCCTCCCGGCGCGATTGCGGCTGCCGACACCGACGGCAGTGGATCAGCGGCACCCTCCACCGGCTCAGCCCCGCCCTGGCCCGCCGGCACCGACCCCCGGCGGGCACCCGGGGCCGCACGCGTCGGTAGGACCTTGGCCTGCGGATGGGAGACGCTCAGCGCCCGCGTCAGACGCGCCACGGTCTCCTCCACCGCGTCGGCCGGGCACACACCGACCAGCGCACCACCCCCGCCGGCCCCGCTGAGCTTCAGTGGCAGGCCGACGACGCGCAGTGCGAGAGACCGCAGTTCCTCCAGGAACGGAGTCGACATCCGCTGCTGGTCCCGCATGGCCTCATGGGCTCGGACCATCGCCGCCCCGAGCCCCGGCAGGTCCCGACCGTGCAGCGCCTCCCACACCCGCCCCGACGCCTCGTCGGCCACCGCCCGGTAGGCGGCCAGTGCGGGGTCGCCTGCCGCGAGCTGTGCCCGTACGTCGCGGATGTGATGCCTGGTGTCCTTGCGGGTGCCGGAGTCCACGACGAGGACCCGCCACTCGTCCGGGAACTCCAGCCGCTCCCGCACGGCGGGGAGCCCGTGCTCGCGGCCTTCGAGGAGCAGCGCGCCGCCTTCGACGACCGCCAGGTGATCCATGCCACCGCCGTTGAAGACGGCGAACTCGAACTCGTACGCCCACTGGGTGATCGTGTCGTCGCCGACGCTCCGGCCCGTGAACGACGGGTCCGTGAACGCCCGGAGGAGTGCCACGATCCGCGCCGTGGACGACGACAGGCCGCTCGCCTCGGGCGCCTCGCTGCGCACGGTGACAGCGGGCGGGCGCGGACCGAGGCCGGGCAGCCGCTCGCGCAGGAACGCCCACACCTCCCACGACCAGTCGTCCACCGTCTGCCTGTCCGGAGCGGGAGTGGGCATGGCCTCCACGGTCGTCGTCAGGGAGAGCGCGACGCTGACCGAGCGGCCGCCGCCGAGCCAGTCCAGGTCCTCGCCGGACAGACAAGCCCGGCAGGGCACCACCGCGCGTATCGGATGTGTGGGGATCACTGGGCCTGGAACCTTCCCTCCGTGCGGAACCTCTCGTACATGGAAAGCACCACCGCCGTCGGCGGGTGCAGCGGCTGGAGCGGGGCGTCGAGCGGCCTGAACACGGCCTTGCGTACCTCGTCGGCCCCCGGGGACAGCTCCCCCGACCAGCGGTGGGCGACGAAGCACAGTGCGAAGCAGTGGGTGACGTCCCCGTTCGGGTAGGTCAGGGTGTGCACCCGCGGATCGGACAGCGTCCCGAACGCCACCAGGTCCTCCCGCTCCACCCGCAGACCGGTCTCCTCCGCGACCTCCCGCACGGCGGCGTCCGCGAAGTCACCCCCCTCCTCGCAGGCGCCTGCCGGAAGCTCCCACACCCCGGTGTCCACGCGCTGCTGGAACAGGCCGCGGCCCTCCGCGTCGATCAGCAGCACCTGCGCGCCGGGCACCAGAAGCGTCCTGGAGCCGACTTTCTGGCGCAGCGACCAGATGTACGAACCGGTGTAACTCATGCCGTGCGTGTCTCCTCCGTCGCCGTACCCGCGTGCCGCGGGCATTTTCGGGCGTGACTCCTCATGCTTCTTCCGCCGCCCCGGCTTCCGTCGCTCCGGACACCTCTTCCGTCGCCCCGGCCAACCAGCGTGGGGTGGCGTCCGGTGTGGCGAGCAGCCAGCGCACATACCGGTCCACACCTTTGCGGACATCGATGCCCGCCTGCCAGCGCAGCAGTTCCCTGGCGCGTCCGGTCGAGGCGTAGCCGCCGATCGGGTCACCCTCGGGCCGGGGGGTGACGATCCGCCGTGCCCCGGGGAAGTACGGAGCGATCAGGTCGGCGACCTCGCGGACCGATGTGGGCACGCCCGTGCCGATGTTGACGGTCTGCGAGGCCATCTGTTCCTCGGTCAGGGCGAGCGCGGTGGCCTCGGCGACATCGTCGACGTGGACGAGGTCACGGACCTGGACGCCACCGCCGTTGAGCCGCATCGGCCGGCCGAGGCGCGCCTGGAGGGAGAGCCAGGGCACCATCCAGGAGTGACTGCCCTGCTTGGGTATCTGGGGCTCGCCGTACACGGAGAAGTAGCGCACCACCGCGTACTCGGTACCGCTGGCGGCGTTCAGCATCAGGCGGGTCTGGTGCTCCGCCCAGAGCTTGGAGTTGGCGTACACGGACACGGGGAAGAGCGGCTGGTCCTCGTGGAAGACCTGTGGCCCCTCGCCGGCCGGTGTGCCGTCGCCGTACACGGACGCGGAGGAGACAAGCACGAGCCGGCAGACGGCGGACCGGGCGGCCTGCTCCAGGACGACCTGGGTGCCCTCCACATTGGCGCGGAACGCGATGTCGGGCCGCCGGGTGCAGGCCGCGACATCCGCGTAGGCGGCGGCGTGGACCACGAAGTCGGCCCTGCGCAGCAGGGCTCCGACGGTGTCGGCGTCGCGGACGTCGCCGACCACCAGGCGGGCGCCGCCGCGTGCCACACCGAAGAGCTCGTGGCCGGGCTCGGGGTAGGCGTCCATGCGGTCGAGGACGGTGACGGTGGCTCCGGATCTCTGCAGCACGGAGACCAGCCTGCTGCCGACGAGGCCACCGCCGCCCGTCACGACGACGCGGGCGTCGCGGAGCTTCTCGAGCCGGGAGCGGACGGTCTCCTCGGCGACGTCGACGGTGGCGGCCGCAGCGGACAGGCTGGGTAACTCGGGCATGGGAGCCCCTTTCCGGTATCGGGGAGGAAGGCACGTGATCCACCGGACCTGGCGTGCCGGGCCTCAGGATCGATGGGCCGGTCGTGCACCTGCCAGAGGGCCATTTCGGCACTCTTGCGGCGTGCTCAAGCCCTCCGTAATGTCCGGGACCGACGGGTTTCGCGCCCGTGCCGGCACGGCCTCGACCGATCCGGAAGACGGAGGGCAGATGGCACGTCAACGACTCAGCGCGGTGGTCATGACCCACCCCAGACGCCGGGCGGCAGCCGAGAAGCTGGCGCTCAGCGCGCCACCCGGCCTGCTGCGGGTCGTGATGGACCCCGACCCCACCGGTACCCCCTCGGTGCTGCGCACGGCGCTCGCCGCGTGGTCGGCGGTCGACGACGGAGCCACACACCAACTGGTGGTTCAGGACGACATGATGTTGTCCGAATCCTTCTTCGACCGGGTCCGGTCCGCGATCGCGGAACTGCCCGACGCGGCACTGGCCCTGTTCGCCCTCTGGGACTCCCGCAACGGGGCGGCCGTGCGCTGGGGGTCGATGGCGGGCGCCCGCTGGGTCGGCGCCGTCAACGAGTACTTCCCGTGCGTGGCCATCGTGCTCCCCCGTACGGTCGCGGAGGGATTCGTCGCGTACGCCCGGCCCCGGCTCGGCGGCTGGCCCGACGACATCCTGATGCACCGCTTCTTACGCACTACCGGCGTCCCGCGCTACGTGGCCGTCCCCAACCTCGCCGAACACCAGGACCACGGCTCCATCTCCGGGAACGCCTTTCGCGGCCCACGCCGTTCGGTCTGCTTCCTGCCGGGGGACCGGCCGGGCGCGGAGGGCCGGACCGCCCCGGCCCCCGACGCGCTGCCCTTCTTCAAGTACGGCGTCGCGCAGTGCGCGGTCCGCATCCCGGGCCCCGGACCGGAACGACGCCTGCACCTGGACACCGAGCAGTACCTCCGCGGCGCCGGACTGCCCGCCTCGCTCCTCCGTCCGCCCGGCGCCGGACCGGCCGCGGCGGATGTACGCGGGACCTGGCTGACCGCCCTGGCCATGGGCTTCGAAGCGGCCCGCGCCGGACTCCGCGCCCCCTCCACGGAGCCGGAGGCCTACGCGGAGTCGGTCGCCACGATCGGTACCGGCGGCATCAGCAACACCAGTACGGAGGAACACCTCGCCCGACGCCGCGAGCCCCTGGCCGAGGTGGCGCGCCGCGCGCTCGACGCCGGACGTGAAGCCGCCGCACACCGCCAGGGCCCACGCCCACGACGACAGGGACGACGACGGGGCGGCCTCGTATGGCGAGCGGCGACGAACCCCCTCGGCGAGCACCTCGCCCGCAGACTGGCCGACCTGCGGGAGCCGTCCGACGCGGTGATCGACCTGACGCGCCTCCAGGCCGCCGAGCCCGCGGTCACCATCCGCGCCCACGACGACTCCACTCCCTACACACTGACCGTGGGGGAGCTGTACGGACCCGGCTGCTCTCGGCACACACCCATCGGCCGCATGGTGTGGGACGCGTTGCGCAGTCACCCCGTCACGGTCGTCGGCCCCCCGGACGCCGATGTTCATCCCCTCCACGTCAACGACCTCGCCGACGCCGTCGCGGCGGTTCTCCGCACCCGCCCCGCGAACCACCACCTGACCGCCGCACCCGAGAAGCCCTGTACAGCGGCAGAGCTGGCCCAGGCCGTACACGACAACGTACGTCCCGTCCCCTCACAGGTGGCACCGGACGAAGAGCCCGGGTGGCACACTCCGCCCGGCGGCGCCGAACTGCCTCCCGGCTGGGCACCCTGCACGGGCCTGCCCCGCGGGCTGCACAGCTTCGCCCAGTGGCTCGCCTACGAGGGAGTCCTGTTGGAGCCGAGCTGACCGCAGGTCCGTGTCGATCTCACAAGAAGCGGCGGATCGGCTGGACCGCGGCCTCCCGGGCCCGCTGGAGGACCGAACGTCGCTGCCACCGGTCCGCCTGGATCAGTTCGCTGGCCGCCACGTCCGCCTCGAAGTGTTCATCGAGGGTGGCGGTGAACTCCTCGTCCAGGACGGCGAGCATGACTTCCTCGTCGTGGGCGAGCGAACGGCGGTTGAAGTTGGTCGAGCCGATGAGCGCGGCGACACGGTCGACGGTGATGACCTTGGCGTGCATCATCGTCGGCTGGTACTGGTAGATCTTCACCCCGCAGGCGGTCAGGTCCTGGTAGTAGTGCTGGCCCGCCAACTGGCACACCCGTTTGTCGGTGTGCGGCCCCGGCAGCACGATCTCCACCTCGACACCGCGCCGCGCGGTCGCACACAGCAGCTCGACGAAGTACGCGTCCGGCGAGAAGTAGGCGGTGGCCAGGCGGAGGCGCTCCTCGGCGGACTGCAGCATCACGCGGATCAAGGTCTGCATGTCCTGCCAGCCGAAGCTGGCCGAGCCGCGCACCACCTGCACGACGGCGTCGCCCTGCGGGCGGTGCTCGATGAACCGGTCCCGCTCGTCGAAGAGTTCGTCGTGGCACTCGGCCCAGTTCTGGGCGAACGCCGCAGCGATGCCGTCCACCGCGGGACCGCGGACCTCCACATGGGTGTCGCGCCACTCGTTCTCATTGCGCGCGTCACCGCACCACTCCTCGGCGATCCCGACCCCACCGGTGAACGCGGTCTCCTCGTCGACGACCAGCACCTTGCGGTGGCAACGATGGTTCTGCTTGAGCGGCGAGAGATACAGCGGCTTGCGGAACCACGCCACCTGCACCCCGGCCCGCTCCATCGCGTCCAACTGCTCCGTCTCGATGAGCCGGCTCCCGAACCCGTCGAGGAGCAACCGCACCCGCACCCCGGCACGGGCCCGCTCCGCGAGCGTCTGCGCGAACTGGCGGGCGATATCACCCTTCCAGTACACGAACGTCATCATGTCCACCGTGTGCTCGGCACGGCGGATCCCGGCCAGCATCGCGGCGAAGATCTCATCCCCGTTGCGCAAAGGGATGAGCTTGTTGCCCTCGGTCGCCGCGATTCCTATCAGACGCTCCAGACGCCGCCGTATCCGCACCACGCGGGCATCACCGTCCGGCGCGTCGGTCGCCAGCGGCGCGTCGGGCGCCTCGGGCTTGTGCGGCGGCGGCTCGGACGGCTCCTGCGTACGGGTCATGACTTCCCCTGGCCGGCACGCGACGAAAACACATCTGGCCGCGGTGCCCGGTCCGGCGCGGGCTGAGCAGCCAGCCGACTGTACCCCCCGGGCCGCGGGGCGACGCGGCTGCTACGTTCCGAGGCCATGAACAACAGCGTGTATGTGGGCAACGCGGGCAAGGACGCCGCACTGGACAGGGGCTGGCTGCTGGGGCACTTCAAGGACGTGGGTGACCCGCGCCACAGCGAGGCCGTGGAGATCAAATGGGGCGTCCATCCGCAGGGCGACGAGCGGACGCAGTGGGTGAAGGGCGAAGAACGTACCGCTCTGCTGGTCCTGATCAGCGGCCGCTTCCGGGTGGAGTTGCCCGGCCGCAGTGTTCTCCTGTCCGAGCAGGGGGACTACGTCGTGTGGGGCCGGGGTGTCGACCACTCCTGGTTCGCGGAGGAGCCGTCCGTCGTACTGACGGTCCGCTGGCCTTCCGTCCCCGGGTACGTGGCGACGTAAGACTCTGCGCGAACGTTCTTGAGCGGGCGATCCAGATAGGTTACGGTTGCATCATGGCAAGGACCCGGGAGTTCGACACCGAAGCGGCGGTGAGTCGCGCCATGGAACTGTTCTGGACGCGCGGCTATGAGGCGACTTCGGTACGCGACCTGACCCAGCACCTGGGGATCGGGCAAGGGTCCTTGTACGCGGCCTTCGGCGACAAGGACGGCTTGTACCGAGCCGCGCTCGAGCACTACCGCACGACCCTCGCGGCCGCCGCCCTGCGCGACCTGGAGGAGGGCGCGGACGCCCGCTCGGCGATCCGTACGCTGCTGACGGAGCGCGTCCGCATCGCCGTCGGGCACGACGGCAGGGGCTGCCTGGCGGTGAACGCCGCCTGCGAGCGCCTTCCTGAGGACGCGTCGATCCGGCGCATCGTGCGGGACATGCAGGACGCCAGCAGGGAGGCGCTCGCCGAGGTGCTGCGTGTGGCGGTGGAGCGGGGCGACATCGCGCCGCGACACGACCCGCGCACCCTCGCCGCCTTCCTCGTCACCGTCCTCAACGGACTCCTGGTCTCCTCGAAGGTCACGCCGGACCTCCATGCCCTCGAACCCGTCGTGGAGGTCGCGGTGGCCGCCATCGGCTGATTTTTTTCTGCCCAAAATCTGGATCGCACGATCCAGATAAACCCTCGGAGTCGAGCCCTCGGAGCTCTCGGAGCCCACGGCCACACGGGACCCGGCGAGTCCGTCTCTCCGCTCCACCGACACCACGGAGCACCCATGCACCCCGCACCCACCCCGGTCACACCCGCACCCGCTGCGGTCACACCCGCACCTACATCCGCCTCGGCCGCACCCGGCCTCGGGGGCAGCCGTTGGAACGCATTCTCCGCGGGCGGCACCGTCCTGACCGCCGCTCAGTTCCTCGCCGCCACCGAGCCGCTGCTCCAGGGCATCATCGATGACAACGCCCTCACCAGTGCCGACGGCAAGGTGTTGGAGGAGCAGATCCACGCCACGCTCGCCCTCGGCACCAGGGAGACCTCCCTGCCGCTGCATGTGGGCCCCGACAGCGCCCCGGCCGCCCGTGAACTGGGCGCGCAGGCAGAGAAGATCGGCCAGGAACTGGCTTCCTGGGCCACCGCGGCCTTGGCGAGGCTGCTCACCGACCGGATACCACTGCCCGCCGGCCCGCTGGTCGTCCGCAGCCACTGCTACGGCCACCTGCTCACCCCCGCCGCAACCGACCTGCTCATGGGCCGCCGCGGGGGCCCCGTCACCGTGCAGCTCTACAACGAGTGGCTGCACCAGATCGTCCTGCTGCGCGACGCCCTGCTGCCCTTCACCAACTGGCAGGACGTCCCGCTGACAGTCACCCCGACCGGACTGCGGCACACCGAGACGGCTCGCGACGCGTTCCTCACCGAACTCCTCGTACGCTAGATCCGGCACACCCGCATCGTGGACTTCGCCCGCCACGTAGTCACCGGCACCTCCGGCCCGGACGGCTACGGCTTCGCAACCGCCGGTGGCACCGCGCTGCCCGCCGCCCTCGGCCAGGCCCTGCGCGGCCACCGTTTCGCCCACCGGCCGGACAACGCCGTGGGCAACGCAGCAGCATGCGGAGCAGCCTCAGGGGACTCACCCACCAAGGACTCACCCCGCACCGTGGACGTATGGACGGCTCTGCGCGCACCGGGCCTGGTGTGGACGCAAGCAGGCGACGTCATCCTCGACGCCACCGGCCAGGACGACCTCGTAGCCCTGGCCCTGCTCGGCAGGCTCTACCCGGAGAACGTCACGGTGTGCCCCGCCGGACACCCCACCGCTGGGGCCAGGACGGCCGGGGGGCGAACGGGCAGAGCGGACCGAGCCGCTTGGTGGTCTCGGCCCAGACCCGCAGGGCGGCGAGCGGCTCTTCGAGGGGATCTGGCCCGGCCCTCCTGCTACTGCCCAACCTGTCGGCGCCGCACTGGAACGCCAACTCCGCCCCGTCACCGACGACATCACCGGACACGTCATCGAGGACTGTGGCCACATCATCCCACTGCACCGACCGAACGCCCTGCTCATGCTCATGCTGTTGAAACTGTTCCTGGCCGGTGAGGACGCGATCGCAGCATGACCGGGGCAGCCGCGACTTTCGATATACGCCCCAGAAGACTGACCACACCAAGAAGGCTGGACAACCATGATGTACGACCATGACGGCACGCCCGTCCGCACAGGGCGTGCCGCCGTCAACGGCACGAGCCTGCACTACCGGACGGCCGGTACGGGACCCGCGGTGGTGCTGCTCCACGGCGTGCCCAAGACCGGCTACCACTGGCGCCACCTCGTCCCGAAGCTGACGCCCCGGCACACCGTCGTCGTACCGGACCTGCGCGGTCTCGGCGACTCCGCCCGTCCCGCGGACGGCTATGACTCCGCGACGATGAGCGACGACATCGCAGAGCTGATGGACCACCTAGGGCACGAGACGTACGCCGTCGCGGGCGAGGACTGGGGCGCCGTGATCGGCTACCAACTCGCCGCCCGCCACCGGGACCATGTCAGTGCCCTCGTGTTCGCCGAGGCGCTCTTCCCCGGGTTCGGCTTCGAGGACCACACGGCCCTCACCTCCGAGAACGTGTCCAACGGCATGCACCTGTGGCATCTGGGCTTCTACTTCCAGCCCGACGTACCCGAGATGCTGATCGCCGGGCACGAGCGTGAACTGATCACCTACATGATCAAGTCCGAGCGCAGCCACCCGGACACCGCCACTCCCGACGCGATCGACGAGTACGTGCGCTGCTACTCCATGCCCGGAGGCATCCGCGCGATGCTCGCCGTCTACCGGGCGATGCTCGTCGACGCCGAACAGAACCGGCAGGCCGCGCGGAAGAAGCTGGACATCCCGGTCCTCGCACTCGGCGGCTCGGCCTTCATCGGCGACCGCAACGAGTCCCAGATGCGGCTCATGGCCCACGACGTCACCGGAGTCGTCTTCGACGCCGGCCACGACCTGGCGGAGGAGGTGCCCGACGACATGGCCGCCGCGGTCCTGCCGTTCCTGGCGGCACAGGCGTAGCCACCCCCGGCTCAGGGGCCGTACCGGCACCCCGGGGGGATTCTCCGATGGCCCTGGCGTTCTGCGGCGCTCGCCGGTGACGATGCAAGGTGACTTAGGAAGGGGTATGCCCTTGCGCGCGCATGAACAGGCTGACAAGGCCCAAGCCGATGTGAAGACGCCACACGTCGCTGCATCGCCGCCCGCGCTGGCCGGAAGAGTCGATTTCGGAGAGCCGGGACGGTCACCGTCGCTTCTGGGCGGCAGCAAGGTCACTGTCCGGCACGAGGCACGGCTCAATGTGGGCGGCCGCTCCAAAGAGGACGTCCGCTACATCCGCTTCGTGAAGGCAGCGAAGAGCAACAGAGGGTTGAGGGCGAATGAAGTCGGTATCTCCTGGACCCGGCCCGGGGGGACACGCTCTCGGCGCTGAGCAGGGAACATCCGGTGACCCGTTGAGCCCGACGCCCGCCTGAATCGGCGGCCGCCTTCTGCCCCGTGCTCGCCCGAGGGCCGTACGAGACCGACGGGTCTGCCTAGACACGAGCCGATTGGCGTGAGAACACCCTTTACACACCTCCACCCCGTTGCCATGGTCATGCCCTCATCTGCGTATCTTCGCGCACCTATGGGGGGACACCATGCTGACCCGTCTGCTCAAGCCCTTTCCACCCGACAGACTCAGATCCACCGGCCTCATAGCCCTCGCGTTGGCCGCCGTCATCGCCGCGCTGCTTCCGCTCGCCGGAGTCGCCCCGGCCACCGCCACCAACGGCGCGGTGCGCGCCGAGGCACCCGACCCGCGGCATCCGATGGCAGCACCGCACGAGCCGGTGGTACCGGCCGACGCCATGGAACCGACCGCCCCCGTACTCCCGAGGAGCGGCTGGACCGTGTCCGCGAGCGACGAGGAGACGGCGTCCGAGGACGGCCGCGCCACGAATGTGCTCGACGGCAGCAACGCCACCATCTGGCACAGCCGTTACTCCGGCACCCCGCAACCCCTGCCGCACAGCATCACCATCGACATGCACCGTACCGCTGTCGTATCCGCCCTCGTCTACCAACCGCGCACCGACAGCGCCAACGGCAGGGTGGGTTCGTACACCATCCAGATGAGTGCCAACGGTACGAGTTGGGGTTCGGCCGTAGCCTCCGGCACCCTCGGCGACGACGCGGCCGCCAAGACCCTGAGCTTCGCCGCACAGGGCGCCCGCTATGTGCGGCTCACCGCGACGAGCGAGGCAGGAAACCGCGGCCCGTGGTCGTCGGCAGCCGAGATCAACCTCCTCGGTGACCCCGGCTCGCCCGCCTCCGTGGTCGACCTGCCGCGGACGGGCTGGACCGCGACGGCGAGCGACGAGGAGACAAGCAACTCGCCGGACAGGGCCGCGAACGTCCTTGACGGCGACGCGGACACCATCTGGCACAGTCGTTACTCCGGTACCCCGCAACCCCTGCCGCACAGCATCACCATCGACATGAAGAGCGCCCGCGACGTCTCGGCCCTCTCCTATCAGCCGCGCAAGTCCGGCGCCAACGGCCGCGTCGGCGCCTACACCGTCACGACCAGTACGGACGGCACCACGTTCGGGGCACCCGTCGCGAGCGGCACTTGGAAGGACGACGAGACCGTCAAGGGCGCCACCTTCTCCCGCACCGTCAGCGCGCGGTACGTACGGCTGACGGCGACCACCGAGGCGGGCGGGCGCGGGCCGTGGTCCTCGGCGGCGGAGATCCGTCTGAGCGCCCCGGCGAATCCGGCGACCTCCGGCTCCTGGGGCCGGGTCACCGGATTCCCGCTGGTTCCCGTAGCCACCGCCCTGCTGCCGAACAACAAGCTGCTCGCCTGGTCCGCGTACGGCATCGACCGCTTCGGCGGGAGCAACGGCTACACCCAGACCGCGATCATGGACCTCGGCACGGGAGCCGTCACCCAGCGGCGCGTCGACAACACCAAGCACGACATGTTCTGCCCCGGCATCGCGGTCCTGAAGGACGGCCGGGTCCTTGTCACCGGCGGCAGCAACGCCGAACGGGCCAGCATCTACGATCCGGCCACCGACGGCTGGTCGTCCACGACCGACATGAACATCGCCCGCGGCTACCAGGCCATGACCCTGCTCTCCAACGGCGACGCCTTCGTCCTCGGCGGCTCCTGGAGCGGCGATCCGGGCGTCAGCAAGGACGGCGAGGTCTGGTCGCCGACCACCGGCGGCTGGCGCAAGCTGTCCGGCGTACCGGCGACCGACACCATGACGGGCGACCCCGGGGGACCCTACCGGGCCGACAACCACCAGTGGCTGCACGCGACGTCGAACGGCCGGGTCCTCCACCTCGGGCCGAGCAAGCAGATGAACTGGATCTCCACCCAGGGCAACGGCTCCCTCGCGGCCGCCGGCACGCGCGCCGACAGCGCGGACGCCATGAACGGCAACGCCGTCGCGTACGACATCGGCAAACTGCTCACGCTCGGCGGCGCGACCGCCTACGAGAACACGACGGCCACCCGGCGCGCCTACACGGTCGACCTCGGTACGGGCGGCCAGCCGCGCGCCGCGCGTACCGGTGACATGGACTACGCCCGTTCCTTCAGCAACAGCGTGGTCATGCCGGACGGCAAGGTCGCCGTGTTCGGCGGACAGTCCTATCCGGTTCCGTTCAGCGACGCGACCTCGGCGCTCACACCGGAGATATGGGACCCGGCGACAGGGCGGTTCACGCGGATGGCGAGCATGCCCGTACCGCGCAACTATCACAGCGTGGCCAATCTGCTGCCCGACGGTCGCATCTTCTCCGGGGGCGGCGGCCTGTGCGGCGACTGCGCCACCAACCACGCCGACGGGGCGATCTTCACTCCGCCCTACCTGCTCAACGCCGACGGCACCGAGCGCAAGCGACCGGTCATCACGGGCACGGTGCCCACCCGGGTGTCCCACGGGGCGACCGTGCCCGTGACAACGGACTCGGCGGTCACCAAGTTCGCCCTGGTGCGGGCGGGCGCGGCGACCCACTCCACAGACAACGACCAGCGGCGTGTGCCGCTCACCTTCACCCGTAACAGCGCGACGTCGTACACCCTCGACATCCCCTCCGACCCGGGGGTGGCACTGCCCGGCGGCTACCTGCTGTTCGCACTCGACGCCGCCGGGGTACCGAGCAAGGCACGAATGATCACCGTGGGCTGACCGCGCGTAGGCCCGGCATTCGCCCGCACGGCCGTCCGCTCGTCCAGGAGGCGAGCTCGGCGTCCTACGTGATCGGGAAATCGAAATAGGTGTCCGGATAAGGCTCGTCGTCGAGCGTGTAGTGCCACCACTCGGACTCGTACGCACGGAAACCGCAAGCCTCCATGAGGGAACGCAGGTGCTGCCGGTTCCGTGCTTCGGTAGGTGTGATCCCTTGTGCGCCATGATGCGATATGGAATCCATCAGGTCATGGTCGCCGCCCATGGGAACGAGCTCACCGGTGGCCAAGTCATAGAGCGTGAGGTCGACGGTGCTGCCCCGGCTGTGACCTGACCTGGCGGCCACATATCCCTTCTCGAAGATCTCCGCCCTGTCAATATTGGGATAATGCCGCGACTTCGTCCGGTCGTCCTCCGGCTGCTGCGACCAACGCAGAAAGCAGTCGACGGCGTGCTGCGGGCGATAGCCGTCCCAGAGCAGCAGGCCGAAGCCCAGTGTTTTGGCCTGTTCTCTGGCCCGTTCCAGGGCCGCGCAGAGAGCCCTCGTACCAACGACTCGATTGGCCAGGTATCCGTCCACCGGTTTGCCGGTGAAGTTGTCCCACGTGGCGTACTTGGCATCCCAGCGTATCCCGGACGTCAGCTCGTCCACAAAGACAAAGCCGCCCTTCACCGGCTTCGTCGACTTCATCGGATTTTTCCTGTCAAGGCGAGGGACACCGTCCGGTCGATCACTTCGGAAAGCGGCAGTCCTGCGGCTGCCATCATCCTCGGATAACGGCTGTACGAGGTCATGCCGGGAAACGTGTTGACCTCATTGAGGACGACTTCTCCGTCCTCCTTGAGGAACATGTCCACCCGCGAAAGTCCGCTGCATCCCAGGGCGCGGTACACGGCCTTGGCCGTCTCCTGCACGAGTAGCCGTGACTCTTCCGGGATGTCGGCGGGCACAATTGCCATGGAGTTGTCGGAACCGGCCTCGGGGGCGTCTTCCTGGTGGATCCTGAAGAATCCGTGTGAGAGCGCGATGCGGTCAACCTCGCCCGCGATCAGCTCCGGTTCCTTCCCGAGGATGGCGCAGCCGATCTCGCTGCCGACGACTGCCTCTTCGATCAGTACCTTCGCGTCATACTGCCGTGCCGTTTCCAGCGCACTCGGAAGCTCATCTTCCCGGGACACCTTGGTGACGCCGAAGGAGGAACCGGATCGGGCCGGCTTCACGAAGACCGGATAGGTGAGCCGGGCGGGATCGATGGTTTCGTCCCCCGTGACGGTCCAGAAATTCGGTGTGGCGATTCCCGCGCTCCGGGCGACGACGTAGGCAAGGGATTTGTCCATGCACAGAGCGGAACTCTGGATGTCGCAGCCGATGTAGGGGATGCCGGAGAGTTCGAGCAGGCCCTGCATCGCGCCGTCCTCGCCGAGCGTGCCGTGCAGCACGGGCAAAACGACGTCCAGACGGATCGTCCGGTAGTTTCCCTGCCCCAGGACGATCAGTCCGTGCACGTCGCTGTCCGGCGACAGGACGACGGGACGGCAGTTGCCGTTCTCCCACTCCGCGTCGGGACTGTCACAGAGCTTCCAGGCACCGCTCCTCGTGATCCCGATGTAGAAGGGTTCGTACTTCTTGAGATCGAGGTTCCGGGCCACTTCACGCGCCGACTTGACGGAGACGGGATGCTCCTCGGAACGGCCCCCGAAGATGATGCCGACCTTCAGCCTAGCCATGCTGATTCCTGCTTTCGAATGTCAGACAGTTGGTGAGAGAGTTCTCCACGGTGTCGCGCAGGGCGTGGTCCGTGTAGTAGGCGGTGTGCGGACTGATGAGAGCGTTCGGCAGCTCCTGCAGCCGCAACAGCACTTTGCTTTCTATGGGTTTGTCCCGGCAGTCGGCGTAGAAGATGCCTTCCTCGTCTTCGATGACATCCAGCGCCGCACCGCCCAGCCTGCCGCTTTCCAATTCCTGCACCAGTGCCTCGGTGTCGATGAGCGCACCACGTCCGGTGTTGACGATCAGCGCACCGTTCTTCAACCGCGCCAGGCGCCGCCGATTCAGCAGATGGTGCGTGGCCGCAGTGAGCGGGGCATGCAGAGTGACCAGGTCGCTCCACCGCAACAGTTCATCGAGCGGAACGTGCTCGACAGAGGTCCCGGGACGATCGACGGGACGATTGTCATGGGCCACAATTCGGCAGCCGAAACCCTGCAGCCGGTCCATGACCGCCGTGCCGATACGGCCTGTCCCGATCACCCCGACGGTAAGATCGCGCAGCTCTTTTCCGCGCACATCGCTCAGTCGGTAATCGTGCATGTCGGTACGCCGAACCATGGCTTTCGCGTCCCGTACCGCCATCAGCATGAGCATCAGCGTGTAGTCGGCCACGCTGTCCGGCGAGTAGGAGACGTTTTCGACAAAGATGCCGACACTGTCCGCGTATTCCACGTCGATGTGGTTGCAGCCGATGCTCCGCGTGGAGATATAGCCCACGCCGGCTCGGCTGAGCGCACGCAGCGTGGCATGAGTGATGGGCGTCTTGTGGCCGACGCTGATGCACCGGCTTCCGGAGGCCAGGTCAGTATTGGTTTCGGACACTGGTGCGTCGGTGATGGTCGGCTGCACACCGAGGCCGGGCGCCAGTTCGCGGAACAGCACGGCTTCGTCCGGGCCGCACCCGTACATGGTGATGCGGGTCGTTTCGCTGTGGGTCATGCCTCCAGTCAAGGCGGCGTGCTGTTGCCGGAGGGTATGTGGTTTTCGATACGCCCGTGATACGTCCCACTGCCTTGACTGGAGGCATGACTTACAGAACACCGGACATGACGTCCCGGGAATTGGCGTGATCCCGCTCAGCCTCGGCGAGATCGCCGAAATCGTTGGCGGAAAGGCCGAGGGCGACAGCTCCGTGACCGTGAGCGCGCCGGCCGTGCTCGACAGTCGGCAGGCCGAGCGGGGCGGCCTCTTCGTCGCCTTCGCTGGCGAGCACGCCGACGGCCATGACTACGCGGAACAGGCCGGGCGTGCCGGAGCGGTGGCCGTGCTCGGATCCCAGGCCACGCCGCTGCCCACCGTCGTCGTCGAGGACGTCCAGACCGCGCTGCAGATGCTCGCCGCCCATGTCGTGGCCCGGCTGCGTGTCGGACTGACCGTCGTCGGGGTGACCGGCTCGCAGGGCAAGACCGGCACCAAGGACCTGCTGGCGGCCGTGCTTTCGGGCGCCGGGCCGACGGTCGCCACGGTCGGTTCCCTCAACAACGAGCTTGGTGTGCCGCTCACCATGCTGCGTGCCCAGGCGGCCACCCGGTTCCTCGTACTGGAGATGGGAGCCCGCCATGTCGGTGACATCGCCGCACTCACCGGCCTGGTCGCGCCCGACATCGCCGTCGTTCTCAACGTCGGTGTGGCCCACCTCGGCGAGTTCGGCTCGCGCGCCGCCATCGCCAGGACCAAGGGCGAACTGGTGCAGGGGCTCGCGCCCGGCGGCACCGCCGTCCTCAACGCCGACGATCCTCGGGTGGCGGCGATGCGCGCGCTCACCGACGGTCCGGTGGTGACCTTCGGCCGGGTGACCCACGCCGACGTACGGGTACTCGACCTGGCGCTCGACCGGCTCGGCCGACCGTCCTGCACGCTGCGGACCACCGCCACCTCCGCTCACGTGACGCTGCCGTTCGTCGGCGCCCACCAGGCGCTCAACGCGTCGGCTGCCGCGGCGGCAGCACTTGCGGCCGGGGTTCCCCTCGATGTGGCCACCGCAGGGCTGGCCACCGCCTCGCTGTCGCCGTGGCGGATGGAGCCGCGCGGCCTCGCTTGCGGGGCGACGCTGCTCAACGACTCCTACAACGCCAACCCCGACTCGACCCGCGCCGCCCTGGACGCGCTGGCGGCCATCGAGGGCGGGCGTCGCATCGCCGTGCTTGGCGAAATGCTCGAACTCGGCGACGACAGCGAGGCTGAGCACCGCGCCGTCGGGGAGTACGCCGCCGCCCGGGCCGACGTGGTGGCCGCCGTCGGCCCGGCAGCCCGGCCGATCGCAGACGGCGCGGGAGGGCAAGCGATCGTCCTTGCCGACAACGACGCGGCCGTCGACTGGCTGCGCGACCGCCTCGCCGCCAGCGATGTGGTGCTGGTCAAGGCTTCCCGCGGGGCACGCCTCAACGAAGTCGCCGCCGCGCTCCCGTAGCCAACTGGGCGATCAGCGTCCGCGCCGCCTCATATAGAGGTCGAAGGCCCGGTAGACCATCGGCCGCAGCGGCAGATCCCACTCGCCGACGTACCGCACCGCCTGGCCGCCGGTGCCGACTTTGAACCGGACCAGGCCGACGTGCGGGTCGTCGGCGTCGAGGGTGGGGGTGATGCCGCGCAGGTCGTAGACGTCGCAGTCGGCCGCGAGCGCGTCGCGGATCATCGCCCACTGGCAGGCGTTGGAGCCGCGCACCTCGCGCTTCTCGGTGGCGGAGGCACCATAGACGTACACCGCGTGGGCTCCGACGCGGACCAGGACAGAGGCGGCGACCAAGTCACCCTGGTGGTGGGCCAGGTAGAGCGTGATCCGCTCGAGGCCCTCGGCTCTCAGCGCCGCGAACATGGTCTCGAAGTAGCGCAGCGGCCGGGGTGTGAAGCGGTCGCGCTCGGCAGTGTGGACGTAGAGGTCATGAAACGCCTTGAGGTCTTCCGGGCCCCCGGCGCCGACCGTGACCTCGACGCCCTCCCTGGCCGCCTTCTTGATGTTGCGCCGCCACTGCTGGTTCATGCCCCTGAGCAGCTCGGCCTCGGTCCTGCCTGCCAGCGGGACCTCGTACTTGAACTGCGGATGCCCGACCCCGAACCCGTCCCGCGGGTTCTGCGGCAGCCAGCCCGCGTCCTTGAGCCCGCTGCTCACACGGGCGCCGACCGGATCGCCCCACTGTCCCGGCAGGTCGGTCAGCCGCCGGATGCCCGGATCGGCGATGCCCTCCTTGACCTGGGCGGCACTCCAGGTGTCCGTGACCACCGGCGGGCCGACCCGGACCGCGAACGCACCGTGCTTCTTGAGGTACGCCGCCAGCGGATCGAGCCACGCACCGATCTCACCGCCCCAGTCGATGACCGGGCCCTCGGGCAGATACGCCAGCGTGAAACGGTCGAGCCGCGGCACCGGACGATGCAGGACGAGCCCGGCACCCACCAGGCGCCGACCCTCGAACCAGCCGAGGGACTCACTGCGCCACTCGGTCTTGACACGGCCCCACGCCGGGGTCTGCAGAAAGCTGACCGACCGCTGGGCCCGCACGAACGCCACATGCTCGGCGGCGCCGATCGGCCTGACGACAAGACTCCCGGCTGGTGCGCGTACTGGTTCGCTGTAGGACATGCCACCAGCCAAGGCTGCGGGGTGTTGCCAACACGTATGCGGTTTTCGATACGCCGACCATATGAGATGACTCGTAGCCTTGAGGACATGCGTGTCTTGATCGTCGAGGACGAGCCCTATATGGCAGAAGCCATCCGCGATGGCCTGCGCCTGGAAGCGATCGCGGCCGACATCGCCGGAGACGGCGATACCGCTCTGGAACTACTGAATATCAACACCTACGACATCGCCGTCCTCGACCGTGACATTCCCGGCCCTTCCGGCGACGAGATCGCCAAAAGCATCGTCGCCTCCGGCAGCGGAATGCCCGTCCTCATGCTCACCGCGGCCGACCGGCTCGACGACAAGGCGTCCGGGTTCGAACTCGGCGCCGACGACTACCTCACGAAACCTTTCGAACTCCTGGAGCTCGTGCTCAGGCTCAGGGCCCTCGATCGCAGGCGCGCCCACAACCGGCCGCCGGTGCGAGAGATCGCCGGGCTGCGCCTCGATCCGTTCCGTCGCGAGGTCTACCGCGACGACCGCTACATCGCGCTCACCCGCAAACAGTTCGCGGTCCTTGAAGTCCTCGTCGCCGCTGAAGGCGGTGTCGTCAGCGCCGAAGAGCTCCTGGAGCGCGCGTGGGACGAGAACGCCGACCCGTTCACCAACGCCGTACGCATCACGGTCTCCGCCCTGCGTAAACGCCTTGGCGAACCCTGGCTCATCGCCACCGTGCCGGGCGTCGGCTACCGCATCGACACGACACCCGGCACCGGGCGCGGGAGCGGTGGCCGTGGATAGGAGGTCCGGCCCGAGCGTCCGCCTCAAGCTCACCCTCAGCTACGCCGGATTCCTCATGCTCGCTGGGGCCCTGCTGCTCGGCGCCGCGGGGCTTTTCCTGCTGCGCGAGGGATGGTTGCGGACCAACGAAGAGGGAGCCTGGACACAGAGTCCGGGCACCGAACTCGTGCGCGGTTTCGCACCGACGGCAGCCGCGGTCATGGTGTTCCTCCTGGTCTTCGGGCTCCTGGGAGGCTGGATCCTCGCCGGACGCATGCTCGCGCCCATGGACCGCATCACCCAGGCCACCCGGGCGGCCGCGGCCGGAGCGCTGTCCCACCGGATCCGTCTGCCGGGCCGCAAGGACGAGTTCCGCGAACTCGCCGACGCCTTCGACACGATGCTCGCGAAGCTCGAAGCACACGTCGCGGAACAGCAGAGATTTGCTGCCAACGCCTCGCACGAGCTGCGTACCCCGCTGTCGATCTCGAAGACACTCATCGACGTCGCCCGCGCCGATCCGCACCACGACACCGGCGAACTCGTCAACCGCCTTCACACTGTCAACACCCGGGCCATCGACCTCACCGAGGCGCTGCTCCTCCTCAGCCGCGCCAACCAACGGTCCTTCACCCGAGAGCACGTCGATCTGTCCCTCGTCGCTGAGGAAGCAACCGAAACGCTCCACCCGCTCGCGGAAAAGCACGGTGTCACCCTCGAGACCAGCGGCAACATCGCGCCCACGACCGGTTCGCCCGCGCTCCTGCTGCAGCTCACCACGAACCTCGTACAAAACGCGATCGTCCACAACGTGCCGGAACGGGGCACCGTCCGGGTCCACACCGGCGTCCGCCCCAAGACCGTGGTACTCACCGTCGAGAACACCGGCGAGCAGCTCCCCCCACAACTGGTCGCGACCCTCACCGAACCCTTCCAGCGCGGCACCGAGCGCATCCACACCGACCAGGCAGGCGTCGGCCTGGGCCTGGCCATCGTCAAGACCATCACCGAGGCACACGACGGCACCCTCACGCTTACCCCACGCCCTGCCGGCGGGCTCCGCATCACCGTGGAATTGCCCGCGGCATCAGCAGGGTGCGCCCCGAGCCACCCACAGGCAACCCACCGGGGCCGCCCGACACTTCCCGAGCCATAAGACCGGCAGCGATGGATCTGCCGGACATGTCGGCGGCTACCGTCCACTCCTTGACTTCTCCTCCGGGTGGATAGGAGTGACACGGCACGCCTCGGGGGCCGCTTCAAGACACCCGACCAAGCGCCCTCGCTCGGACGGATCCTCTTCCACTTGCTCCAGGAGTACGCCCGGCACGTCGGTCACCTCGATGTCGCGCGCGAGCTCATCGACGGCGAGACCGGTGAGTGAGTCTCCAGAGACTGCCGACGCATTGCGGGACAACCTTTGGGTTCGCATCACTCGCGGCCGACTGCGGCCGGAGCCGAACGGCGAAATCCGTGCTGACCGGTGGATGCAACGGAACGCTCGTGTCTACCAGGTCATGCGAACGATCTCCAGTGCCTCGTCCGTGTCGAGTACGAGTTGAGGATGCCCAGCAATATGACCGCGACGGGCCGGTCGAGGTCGAGGGGCGCTGAGGCACCTTCGTGAGACGTCCCGGGTGGGCAGATATCACGGCACCAGGCGCCGGGATCGACGTCTAGATCTTGCCGGGCGTCGCCACTCCCGTCACCCAGGCGCTCTCCTCCGGCAATGCGGAGGAACTGTTCCGCTCGGCCTGATCCGGCCGCCCCGACGCTGTCGATCGTTGCGGAGGACGGCGCATCGGAGGTGATGAAGGGCGGAATCGGGAGCGGGGGAGTGCGGCGCAAGAGCCGAGTACGCCCCGGCGGCTCCGTCCGCCCGTGGCCGTCATCTCTCTGTCACAGCCGTCACAGTATTGCGAGAATACTGTTCGAAACGTTTTTCCCCAAGGCTTGTACGGCGCTGAGGAGCCGTGTGTTTTTGGTGAAAACCGAAAGCGGCGACGCGGGGGCCTGCCCGTTTTCGTAATTATCATATTGTCATATATGCGTGCGTGGTCTTGCCACGCTATCCGGTCATGCACCTAGCTAGTTGTCACGCCCGCTTCTCGCCCCGGGGTTCCCGATGAGCCCCGGCAGGCCGGTGGCCCTGTGCGCCGTCGGCCAGGGAAGTGGATGTTGATCCTCAACCTGAGGAGAGGTCATGAAGAAGGTTTACGAAGCGCCGGCACTCGTCCGGCTCGGGACGTTCCGCAAGAAGACCGGGCTTCTGCAGCGGCACGGCAATGACCGGCTCATCCTGAGCAAGAACTGACGACCGACGGTCCCTGACCCAACGTCATGACTGAACTGCACGAGAGTGCGGGAAAGGGCCCCGGCGACGCGCACTTCGCGGTCTTCAACGACCGTGAGGACGCGGCCGCCGTGGCCCGATCCCTCGCACACCCCGAAGCACGGGTCCTCACCCATCCCTCCGGCCGACCGTGGCTGGTGGGGCAGTGGGACGACCAGGAGATCGTCACGGCGTACGCCGGACGCACCGGCCTGGCCGTCGTCGGCTGCTGCCCCGTCGACGCCGCCGAACTGATGGCTCGGGCCGGACGACTGCGCGACCTGGCGGAGCTGGACGCGTTCGCCCGCTCCCTGCCCGGCAGCTTCCACCTCGTCGCCGCCATGGACCAGCGGCTCAGGGTGCAGGGCACCGCGTCCGGGCTCCGGCTGGTCTTCCACGCCGCCGTGGACGGCGTGCGGGTGGCCGCGACCCGGGCCGACACCCTTGCCGCCGCGCTGGGCCACGCCCCCGACGTGGAACAACTCGCCGTCCGGCTGCTGTGGCCGGTCCCCTATCCGCTCTCCGAGACGTCCCTCTGGCGTGCTGTCACCGCCGTGCCACCGCAGGACGCGCTGATGGTCGCCGCGGACGGACGGACCGCACGCCACTCGCGCTGGTGGACTCCGCCGGAGCCGGTCCGTACGCTCGCCCAGGGCGCCCCGCTGGTCCGCGACGCTCTCACCGCGGCCGTCGACGCCCGCACCCGGCAAGGCGGCGTGGTGAGCTGCGACCTGTCCGGCGGCATGGACTCCACCTCCATCTGCTTCCTGGCCGACCGGTCGCCCGCCAAGGTGGTGGCCAGCACCTGGCCGGGACGCGATCCGGCCGACACCGATCTGTACTGGGCCGAGCAGGCGGCGAAGCACCTGCCCGACGTCGAGCACGTGGTGTGGGACGCCGATGCCTCACCGCTGGTCTACGACGAACTGCTGGGAATCGACGACCTGCTGGACGAACCGACCATCGGCGTCATGGACCGCTCGCGGGTGCTTCACCACCTGCCGGCCATGGCGGAGCGGGGCAGCCGACTGCACCTCACGGGCATCGGCGGCGACCACGTGGCCTGGTGCTCGGAGGCGTACTACCACCGACTGGCGCGCACCCGCCCGCTGTTCGCGCTGCGGCAACTGCGCGGCTTCCGAGCTCTGTGGCAGTGGCCGCTCGGCGGCACGGTCCGCGCCCTGGCCGACTCCCGCCCGTACGGGAGGTGCCTCGCCGACGCCGCCGGTCACCTGCGCGAACCGCTGCCCGCCACGGTCACCACCAGTCTCGGCTGGGGCATGCCGCCACGCCTCTTCGACTGGGTCACGACCGACGCCGAACGCATGGCGCGACGGGCCCTGGAGGCCGCTTCGACGGTCACGCCGCTGCACCCGGACCGAGGCCTGCACACCGACCTGGAACAGATCCGCGCCTGCACCCGCATCATCCGCCAGTGGGACCGCATGGCGGCCCGCGCCGGCGTCCCCATGGCATCGCCGTTCCTCGACGACCGCGTCATCGAGGAGTGTCTCGCGATCCGGCCGGACGAACGCGTCACGCCCTGGGCGTACAAGCCCGTCCTCACCGCCGCGATGCACGGCATCGTGCCCGAGACATGCCTGCGGCGCACCACCAAGGCCGCCGCAGCCATGGACGCCGCCGACGGACTGCGTCGGCACCGCGCCGACCTGCTGGCCCTGTGGGAGGACTCCAGGCTGGAACGACTGGGCCTGGTCGACGGGGAGGCGCTGCGCCGCCTCGCGCAGCGGCCCTCCGCTCCCGGGCTGCGCGACGCCATCCTCTACTCCACCATCGCCGCCGAAGTATGGCTTCGTGGCCTGCCCCCCACCCGTCCCCGCTAGGCCCGCCACCGGAGAAAGGCAGTCACCCACCATGGCACTGCGGTTCGGCCCCGACGTCTCCACCGCGGAGACCGACTACGGCACAGTCCTCCTGGACCAGCCCAGCGGAAACTACTGGGAACTCAACCCCACGGGCTCCCTCGTGGTACGGACCCTCCTCGACGGCGGCGACGAAGCGGAGGCCGTCGCCGCGCTCCTCACGGAGTTCGACATCGGCCGGGACCGCGCGGAGCAGGACGTCACAGCTCTCGTGCGGGAGCTGCGGGACTCGGGGCTGGCCTCATGACGACACCGAGCGCCCTGGAACGGCCCACCGGCGTTCCCTTCACCCGGCGTACGGCCGCCCGCCTCGTGCTGCTCCCGGCCGTCGCGCTCTCCTTCCTGCCCCCGCGCAGGATCCGCGCCGTCCTGGACGTCGTACGTCGCGGAGCCAGGCCGGCCACCGCCGCACAAGCGCAGAACGCCCGGGACGCGGTGTGCGCGGTCAGCCTGCTTTGCGCCGGCCCCAAAGGCTGCCTGCCCCGCTCGCTGGGGGCCGCCCTGCTGTGCCGGCTGACGGGCAGTTGGCCCGTGTGGTGCACCGGGGCGAGCGTCGTGCCTCCCTTCAACGCGCACGCCTGGATCGAAGCGGAGGGACGGCCCGTCGGCGAAGACGCGCCCGACGACTACTTCGCGCGTCTGCTCGCGGTGGGGCCGTCGGCAGCGAACCGGCCGCCCAGCCGATGACTCCGTCCCCGGTGAAGTCGCCGGACCGCTCGACACGGGCCGCGGTGGCCACCATGTACCGCCTCACCGCCGGACACCGGGCCGCCGTCACGGCGGCCACCGTGCTCACCCTCGTCGGCTCCGCCCTCGGGCTCGCCCAGCCCCTCGTCGCCAAGCAGATCGTGGACGCGAGCGGTCGCGGACAGGCGTTCTGGCCAGTGCTGCTCCTGCTGGCCGTGCTGTTCGTCACCGAGGCGGCCACCGGTGCCATCGGCCGCTTCGTCCTGGAACGCATGGGTGAGGGAGTCGTACGACAACTCCGCCACGGCCTGGTCGCGCGACTGCTGCGGCTGGACATGCGGGAGTACGACCGTCAGCGCACCGGTGATCTGATCTCCCGTGTGACCACCGACACCACTCTGCTCAGGGAGGTGGTCTCCCAGGCCCTTGTCGACCTCGTCACCGGAGCTCTCGTCGCGTTCGGCGCCATCGTCCTGATGATGTGGATCGACCCGCTGCTGCTGGCCATGGTCGCCCTGACCGTGGCCGTCGCGGCCGCGGTCGTCGTCTCGCTGCTGAAGGGCATCCGTGCCGCATCCGAGCACATGCAGCGCTCGGTCGGCGCGATCGCCGCCGATCTCGAACGCGCGCTCGGCGCGCTGCCGATGGTCCGTGTCCACCGGGCCGAGGACCGCGAGGCGCAGCGCATCGGTGAACGCGTCGAGTCCGCTCACGACGCGGGGGTGCGGGCCGCGAAACTCGCGTCGGTGATGAGCCCGGCCGTCGAACTCGCGGTCCAGGGCTCCTTCCTGCTCGTCCTGGTCATCGGCGGCCTGCGCGTCACCGGCGACGCCAACTCCCTCGGCGACCTCGTGGCCTTCCTGCTGTACGCCTCCTACCTCGTCCTGCCCCTGTCCTCCGTCTTCCGCGCGGTCGGCCTGATCCAGCGCGGCATGGGCGCCTACCAGCGCATCGAAGAAGCCCTGCACCTGCCGGCGGAGCCCGCTCCGCCCGGCCGCCGGACCGTACAGGTGCGTACCTGCGAGGCGGCCCGGCAAGCCACCGCGTGCCAGGAGCCCGCCCTCGCGCTGCGGGACCTCACCTTCGGCTACGACCCCGAACGGCCCGTCCTGCGCGGCGTCACGTTCACCGTTCCCCATCGGCGCCAGACGGCCCTGGTCGGCCGGTCGGGGGCCGGGAAGAGCACGATCTTCGCGCTGGTGGCCAGGTTCTACGAACCGGACTCCGGCGCCCTGCTCTTCCACGGGCGGCCCGCCACCGAACTGACCCGCGCGGAGTGCCGCGCGCGGATCGCCGTCGTCGATCAGAACACCCACGTCGTCCACGGCACTCTGCGCGACAACATCACCTATGCCGTACCCGACGCCACCGAGGCGGACGTACGGCGCGTCGTCGAACTCGCCCGGCTCGACGACGTCGTACGACGGCTGCACGGCGGGCTGTCCGGCATGCTCGGCGAGCGCGGCAACACGCTCTCGGGCGGCGAGCGCCAGCGGGTCGCCCTGGCCCGCGCCCTGCTCGCCCGCCCCGAACTGCTCCTGCTCGACGAGCCCACCTCCCACCTCGACGCCATCAACGAGGCGGCGCTCACCACGGTGATGAAGGACGTCGCGCAGGAATGCGCCCTTCTGGTGATCGCGCATCGGCTCTCCACCGTCCAGCACGCCGACCAGATCGTCGTCCTGGACCGTGGTCGCACGTCCGCCAGCGGAAGACACGAGGAACTGCTCACCGGCAGCTCCCTGTACCGCGAACTGGCGGCCGGACAAGTACTCCGCCCGGCCGCCGCCCGACCCGTCCCCGAGCGGGCCGCCCGCACTCACCCGCGCACCTAGCCGGTTGCTCACCGTACGCACGGACGGCTGCGGGAGGGCACGTCCGTGCCGTCAGCGAGCGTGCCGGGTCAGCAGTTCTGGCACTGCACATCAGCAGCCCGCCGACCCGCAGTCGCCACCGACGATCTCGACGACCGAACGGCCGAAAGTACTGCCAAGCCGGTGGTCAGTCCTTGGGTTTGACCTTCGACGACAGGTAGAACATCCCTGCCATCGCCGCGATCAGAACTCCGGCCAGCCCGGCCGGTTCCAGCGCGACCAGTCCCGCTGGTTCCATCCGTCCGGCGGGCTGCGCTTGCCGGGCCGCCCCTGGCGTCGCCACCCTACATCCGGCCGTTCGACTCAGCCCACGCGTTCTGGCGTCCACGGGAGCCCTGTCCGCTTCCCCGACGCCACCCCGCGCGGAGTGCGGCGAGGAGGGGTCGAGTATGCCCGTGCGCGAAGCCACCCGGCACCGAAGCGGGGCGCACCCCGGTGCACCCCGTCCGCTGTGGTAGATCAGCACCGCGGTCCACGAGTTGCGCGACAACGGACAGACACTGTGGTTCACCGGCCACAGCCTCGGCGGCGCGCTGGCCATGCTGGCCGCCGCGCGACTGCACTTCGAGGAACCCCGCCGCACCGCCGACGGCGTCTACACCTTCGGCAGCCACGCACCTGCGACCGCGTCCTGGCACGCGCCTACAACAGCGCCTTCACCAAGCGCATGTACCGCTTCGTCAACAACAACGACGTCGTCCCGCGACTCCCGCCCGAGCCGGTCTTCCACCACGTCGACGCCTTGCGCTACATCGACTCCAGCGGCACCATCCGCGACAAGACGCCGATGCTCGGCGGCCTGCTGGACCGGGCCGAGGGCTACACCGCAGACATGCTCGCACCGGCCTCCGACGGCGTCCGCGACCACTTGATGAAGCAGTACATCGCCGCCCTCGAGAAGAACCAGCACTGAAGCACCGCCGCGTGCCCGGGCCCACCGCATGCTCAGGCCGACCGCCGTCCGGGCCGCCGCCTGCCGTGTGCCGTCCTTCGCGACCGTGCCGTTGGCCGCGCTCATGCCGCTGCTGACCCATATCACCGAACGTGTCCTTGAGCGAGACCGCGGAACTCCACCGAAGGGCCGCTGAGGTGCCCGCGGACGTCACCCGCCAGCCGGCGCCCGTCGACCACTTCCAGCGGCCCGAGAGTCGTGACGTTTTCCCTCAGCGCCACATCGGATCACGTGTGGGGTCGGTCAGGGTCCGGGACGCCGGGCCGTCGTTCCCCGGGGTACGACCCGATGGCTGAGCACCGTCGTCGCGGCACCGTCCGCCGCGCTCTCCGCACCGGGCGTCGTCGCGGGCGTCGCACCGGCGCGGGCCGCCGTGTCGATGATGTGCCGGGCGGCCAGGGAGCCCATCTCGTACAGCGGCAGACGCACCGTGGTCAGGTCGACGAACTCCGCGGTACGCAGATCGTCCATGCCCGCCACGGAGATCTCCCCCGGCACCTCGATCCCCGCCTGGCGCAGGGCGCTCAACGCGCCGACGGCGGCCTCGTCGTTGGCCGCGAGGACGGCGTCCGGGAGCGGGCGGTGCGCGATGAGCCGCAGGGTGGCGGCGTGCCCGGACTGGTAGTCGAAGCCGCCGGGGCGGCAGAGCGCGCCGTCGGCGAGCCCCGCGTCGGCCATGCGCGACAGAAAGCCCTCACGCCGGTGCCGGGTGACGGTCATGCCGGGCGGGCCCTCGATGAACGCGATGCGCCGGTGGCCGAGCGAGACGAGGTGATCGGTGATGTCGTACGCCACGGCGCGGTTGTCGACCACGACGGAGGGGCAGCAGAGGTCGCGCACGGCGAGTGAGACCGTCTGGATGCCCTGCTCCTGGGCGCGGCGCACGGCTTTGACCAGGTCGGGGGCCTGTGGATCGTCGACGTGGCCGCTGCCGGCGAAGATGACGCCCGCGGCACGGTAGTCCCGCATGGCCTGTAGGCGGCTGATCTCCGTGTCGGTGCGCCGGTCGACGTTGGACAGCATGGTGACGTAACCGGCCCGGGTCGCCACGTCGTCCACTCCGCGTGCGATGACGGAGAAGTACGGGTTGTCGATGTCGCTCACGAGGACGCCGACGAGCCGACTGTGCGGGGAGACCATGGCGCGGGCGAGGGCACTGGGGGAGTACTCCAACTCCGCGGCGACAGCGAGGACTTTGGCTCGCGTCCTGGCCGAGATGGGGTGACTGGAACCACTCAGCACGCGCGACGCGGTCGACACGGCCACACCCGCCGCCCGGGCGACTTCCACCAGTGAACTCACACACCACCGTCCAGTGAAACGTTTGCCTTCGTGGTGCCAAAACTCGCACAGGAGCGTCGAGTTCGCAAGCGTCGGCGATCACCAGGAACAGTCCTGGACCTGGGTCGTGTGCGCCAACAGGCCGGACTGTAAGCCAAGTTGGAACTTGACGGCTCCGCGTTCCGGGTGTCTAACATCAGAGCAAGGCATACGTTTGCCTGACTGCTGACCAGAGGAAACTGACGCAGCATGAGGGGGAAGTGGGAAGCCATGCAGCACTGGACCCGGCCCGGTTTACGGGCCGTCTCGGCCCGCGAATCACGGGCCGTCCCGACCCGTGGCAAACGGGCCGTCTCGACTCACGGGAAACGCGCCGCCCCGACCCGCGGCAAACGGCTCGCCGTCACCGCGGCCCTGTGCGCCGCCGCCGTGGCGGCCACCGCCTGCGGCAGCAGCACGGGCACCGAGACCCGCGCGGACGGAACGCTCTCGTTCACGGTGGCGGTCGTCGAACCGGACATCACGACCGTGCCGCTCCTCGCAGCCGTCGACGCCGTCCGCCGACAGGGGCACGACGTCGACGTCGTGGAGCTCGCCGCACCCGAGCTGGCGATCGAAGGCCTCGCCAAGGGCGACTACGCGATCTCGGCCGAGGCCACGGGCCCGGCGCTGAGCGCCATCGAACAGCACGCACCCATCAAGATCATTGCTGATGTCGTCGGCAATCAGTGGGCCCTCTACGGCAAGCCGGGCATCGCCTCCTGCGACGACCTCGACAGGCGTCCGTTCGGCATCTTCAGCGCGGGCGCGGTCGCGACAGCCATGGCCAAGGACTGGGTGCGTACGCAGTGCGGCGACGGCAAGCGCCCGCGCTATCTGACGCTCGGCGGTTCCGAGGTCCGCGCGCAGGCCCTCGCCTCGGGGGAGATAGACGCGACACCGCTGGAGGTGTCCGACGCCGTCGCCCTGGAGTCGGCGGACGCACCGGCCGCCGCCGGGCTCACCAAGCTCGCCGACTTCGCCCGGAGCCTGCCGGACGTGCACCCGCAGACGGTCTACGCCAACGCGGACTTCCTCACCGGTCACCGGGACGTCGCGCAGTTGTTCGTGACGGCGCTGGTGCGCGAGCACGCCAGGATCAATGAACGGCCGCAGCACCTGGCACGCCTCGCGCGCACCTACCTGCCGGGGGAGGACGAGTCCGACCTGGCCCGGGTCGCCGAGCGGTACCGCGAGGCGGGCCTCTTCGACGCGGCGGCGCTCACGCGGAACAACGTCCAGGGCACCATCGACTTCTTCGCACGGGCCGGTGTGATCGGGCGGCGCGTGGCCGCGGAGGACGCGGTCGACCTCAGCTTCATCAGGGCGGCCTCATGACCCGCTCGACCACGCAGCGGAGCGCAGCCATGTTCCGGAACGCGTCCACGCGCCCGAACACGACCACACCCCGGAGCGCGACCACACCCCGGCGCGCGCCCACACACCGGAAGGAACGCCGAAGCGGTCACGGCACGCAAGCCGGCCCGCGACCCGCCCGTCCCGCCGGACCGCTGCGCCGCTTCCTCGACATGAACCTGCCCTACCAGCTCCTGACGTTCGCGGTCTTCGCCACGGGCTGGGAGCTGTACGCCCGCGCGCGGGGCGGCCTGCTGCTGCCCGGATTCACCGAAACGGTCCGGGCCACGGCCGGGCTTCTCGGAGAGGCGGAGCTGTGGCGCGCCCTCTACGTCAGCAACCAGGCGCTGGTGCTCGGCTTCGCCCTCGCGGTGGTCGTCGGCGTTCCGCTCGGCATCGCGCTCGGCCGCTTCCCGCTGCTTGAGCGGTACGCGGACGTCCACCTGAACATCCTCCTCGTCACACCGATGGCCGCCCTCATCCCGCTGCTCGTGATGTCGGTGGGCGTCGGAACGGCCTCCCGCGTCGTGCTCGTCGCGCTCTTCGCGGTCGTGATGGTGATCGTGAACAGCCGTGCGGGCGTACGGCAGGTGGACCCCGCGCTGATCGAGATGGCCCGCTCGTTCGGCGCCGGTGAGCGGACCGTCTGGGCGCGGATCCTGCTGCCCGCCGCCCTGCCCGCCGTGATGACCGGCGTTCGCCTCGGTCTCGGGCGCGCGGTCACCGGGATGGTCCTCGTCGAACTGCTCATGGTCTCCGACGGCCTCGGCGGCCTGATCCTCACCTACCGCGGTCTGCTCAAGGCCCCGCAGCTCTACGGCACCATCGCCGTCATCCTGGCCGAGGCCCTGCTCCTGGGAGCCGTCGCGCACTGGGCCGAGCGCAGGCTGACCCGCTGGACCCGCCCGAACACATCCCGCACCCGCCCGGCGAGGAGCCAACGATGATCACCATCCAGGGTCTTTCCAAGTCCTTCACCACCCGGAGCGGCGAGAGAGTCGACGCGCTGCGGGACGTCTCCCTCGACGTGCGCGAGAACGAGTTCCTGACCGTCCTCGGCCCCAGCGGCTGCGGCAAGACGACCTTGCTGAGAGCCATCGCCGGACTCGTGCCCTGGGACGACGGGGACATCGCCGTCGACGGCGCACCGGTGCGCGGCCCCGGGCCCGACCGGAGCATGGTCTTCCAGAACTTCGCGCTGCTGCCCTGGGCGACGGTCCTGGACAACGTCGCGTTCGGCCTGCGTATGCGCGGCGTCGGACGGGCCGAACGCGTCGAACGGGCCCGCTCGTTCATCGCCACGGTCGGTCTTGAGGGCTGTGAGGCCAAGCTGCCCGGCGAGTTGTCCGGAGGCATGCAGCAGCGCGTCGGCATCGCCCGCGCCCTGGCCGTCCGCCCGCGGGTGCTGCTCATGGACGAGCCGTTCGGCGCCGTGGACGAGCAGACGCGCCGGCTGCTCCAGGAAGAACTCCTCGCGCTCTGGGAGGAACACCGGATGACCGTCGTGTTCATCACGCACAGCATGGAGGAGGCCGTGCTCCTCGGCGACCGCGTCGCCCTGATGAGCGCCCGCCCCGGACGGATCGCCGAGATCGTGCCGGTGCGCCTGCCCCGGCCCCGCTCGCGCGACGCCGGCGGTGTCGCGCGCTCCGGCGAGTACGCGGAGATCACGGCGTACTTGTGGGAGCGGCTGCGCGACATGCACGCGGAGCACCGGCCGGACCGCGCCCACCGTCCGGACAAGGTGGCCTCATGACCGCGCCGACCTCGGTGGAACGCCGGTCGGCCGGCTCCTCGCGGCGCCCGACGGCCGCCCGCCTGCGAAGCCTGCCCGCCGCACCCGTCAGCCTCGCGGCCGGCGCCGTCGTCTGGGAAGCGGTGGGGCGTACCGCCGACGCGTCGGCGGTGCCGCCGCTGAGCACGGTGCTCGACCGGCTCGTCGCGGCGACCCGACAGGGAACGATCGTGAGCAGCCTGGCGGACAGCCTCGTCAATCTGGCCCTGGGATTCGTCATCTCCCTCGCCGCCGGGCTCCTCGTGGGCACGGCCATGGGCCGCTGGCGCCGGGTCGACGCGGCGCTCGGCGTGTACGTGCACGCGTTGCTGGCCGCCCCGTCGCTGGTCTTCGCCCCGGTGTTCTTCTCGCTGCTCGGTGCGGGGCGCGCCTCGATCGTGGCGGTGGTGGTGACGTACGCCGTGTTCGTCGTCGTCGTCAACACGGCAGCGGGCGTTCGGTCGGTGCCCCCGCACCTGGTCGAGATGGCTCGCTCGTACGGCGCGAGCGAGTGGCGGGTGCTCGTACGCGTGGCGCTTCCCGCCGCGGCTCCCCTGATCATGGCCGGGGTCCGGCTCGGTGTCGGCCGCGCCGTCACCGGCATGGTCAACGGAGAGATGTTCATCTCCGTGGTGGGCCTCGGCCGCCTCGTCACCGAAGCCGGTGGCCGCTTCGACAGCGCGGGCGTTCTCGCCGTACTGCTGGTCGTGATCGCCGTCGCCCTGGCAGCCATCGCGCTGGTCCAGGCCGTCGACCGAAGGGTCACCCGCTGGGTCCCCCGTACATGGAAGGAAGAGGGATGAGGACGAAAACCGACTCGGAGGCAGGGGCGATGGACGCGGTCGACTTGGAGGCAGGGGCGATGGACGCGGTCGACTTGGAGGCAGGGACGATGGACGCGGTGGACTCGGGAGCAGGCGCGATGGACACGGTCGACTCGAAGAGGGACATGCGGAGACTCGATGCCTACAGCCACATCCTGCCCGCCCCCTACTTCGCGCGGATGCGGGAGCTCGCCGTCGACTCCGGCGCCCTGAAGCGCTGGCTGGAACTGGACGCGTTGCACGACGTCGACGCGCGGCTGCGGATGATGGACGCGTTCGGCGACGGCTACCAGCAGGTGCTCACCCTCTCCTCACCGCCGATCGAACTGCTCGCGGGACCGCGGGACTCCCCGGCTCTGGCACGGCTCGCCAACGAGTCGATGCACGCGCTGTGCGAGCGTCACCCCGACCGGTTCCCGGCGTTCGTCGCCTCCCTGCCGATGAACAACCCGGACGCCGCCCTCGCCGAGATCGCCTTCGCGCTCGACGAACTCGGCGCCCGCGGCGTGCAGGTCTTCACCAACGTCAACGGAAGGCCGCTGGACGATCCGGCCTTCCACGGCGTCTTCGCCGAGATGGCCCGGCGTGACCTGCCCGTCTGGCTGCATCCGGCGCGCGGCGCGGGCTTCGCCGACTACGCCGCCGAGGACACCTCCCGGTACGAGATCTGGTGGGCCCTCGGCTGGCCGTACGAAACGAGCGTCGCCATGGCCCGGCTCGTCTTCTCCGGCCTGCTCGAACGGCACCCCGACATCAAGATCATCACCCACCACCTGGGCGCGATGATCCCGTACCTGGAGGGGCGGATCAGGCTCGGCTGGAGCGAGCAGCTCGGCAGCCGCACCGCGGGCGAGGACCTCACGCGGCTGCGGAGCACGACGCCGCCGCGCCCACCCCTTGAGTACTTCCGCCGCTTCTACGCGGACACGGCCCTGTCGGCGTCCGCGAGTGGCATCCGGTGCGGCCTGGACTTCTTCGGTACCGAACACGTCCTGTTCGGTACGGACTGCCCCTTCGACCCGGAGGGCGGCCCCGGATTCATCCGCGAGACGATCCGCGTCCTGGACACGCTCGACCTCACGGCCACCGCACGCGAGCAGATCTACCACGGAAACCTGCTGCGCCTGATGCGGCTGCCGGGCTGAGCGATGCCCGCGCATCGGTGGTGCGAAGCAACTACGTGGATGTCGCTGCGTACGGCACGACATGGGCGCGGGTGCGGAAGTCCGTCCTACCCCGTACGGAACTCGCCTCCGGACCGGCCGAGCGGCCCTACGACCTCCGCCGCGCCGGGATCTCGTTCTGGCTGTACTCCGGTGTGGAGCTGGCCGAATGTGCTCGCCGCGCGACCGCGTCAGTCAGGGCGGGACGCCGGATGGTGAGGCGGGACTTGGACCGGACATAGACCGGAAGAGCTTGTCGGGAACGCGATAGCGGTGGAAGTAAGTGGGAGTGACAACGTAGATCGGGCTAGGCTCTTAGTCGGGCGAGTGGAAGACGCCTGACGGGCCAAAGTCCTTGCCAGACAGGCCCTAAAGCGTGTTGCACAACGACCGAACGATCTTTCGCGACCGTTTAGCGGTGCCAACCCTTGGTGGCCGGATCCGAACGTGATCGCCGTTGTGCAACACGCTTTAACCGCGCGCGGCCCGCTCTCGATCGCCGAACTCGCCAAGGGCGTCGAAACCACCAGCGCCGCCGCGACCCAGTTGGTCAACGGCCTCGTCAATGTCGGCTACGTCGACCGGGAACCCGACGTTGGCAACCGCCGTGCCGTCCGCGTGAGCCTCACCGCCAAGGGGCGCGACCGGCACCGGGAGCGCATCCTCGCCGACGCACTGGCCGAGCCCCTCACCCACCTGAGCACGGGGGATCTCGCCATCGCCGCAGATGTCCTCGACCGACTGAGCGGAATCTACGACGAGTTGTAGGCGGCCGGGTCGTACCGGCGAACGGCGCGGAGCCCGGGGGCAATGGGGGGGGAGGGGGCGCCGCGGCGCAGGGGCCCACGCGGCCAGGGCGTCCGCACGTCATTCGACAGGAAGTCGGGGATCTGGCAGGACACGGGGCGCGGGTGTACGAGACGGGCGCCTGTGTGACGCCTCGACCTGTTGGCGGAACGGTGCATGCTCATGGTCGCAGGCCACGGCAACGCCGCCTCGGCTTCACTGCCTTTGCAACTCGCTCGGGCTCAGGAGACCGGCCGCGTTGGCCCCGGGGACCTGGTTCCCCTGATCGGCTTCGCCAGCGGCTTCAGCGCCACGTCACGATCATCCGCCTCCGTCCCAGACCTCAAGGCGGGAGCCGGAGCGCCTCGGACAGGAGGAGACGTCGATGACCAGGAGCGTGCTGGTGACCGGTGCCGGAAACGGCATCGGTTAGGCCACAGCATTTCGGCTGACCCGAACCGGACATGGCGTGTGCGCCACAGCCCGCACACAAGACGAAACGGACAGGCTGTCGAAGCGAGCAGAAGCGGAAGGTCTCGCACTGCGGGCGATCGCGCTGGACGTATCGGGCCCACACGCCTGCGAGATGACGTCTGCACGCATCGCCGGCCTCACTGCCGACTGCTCCGACGCAGTCGTCAACGCGGAGGCGTCAGCGGTCGCACGCGCGGTGGAGGACGCAGTAACAAGCAGTTCGGTTCCTGCCCCTGGGTTTGCCCTGCCAGGGTGATCGCAAGGCGGCCTGGAGCGGGACCTCGTCCGGCGACGTCACAGCGGTCAGCGGGTGAGGACGTGGCCGTCATGAGGGCGGTGGTCGCGGGAGCGGCGCAGATCGCAGGTGACGTATGTGCGCTGCAACCAGCGGTCGGCTCCGTCGTAGCGGGGGTGGAAGGCGGTGCGGCCGTGGACGGTGACGCGGTTGTCGATGATGACCAGGTCACCGGGTGCCAGGCGCAGGGTGAGGGAGGCCGCCTCACAGGCGCGGCCGAATGCGCTGAGTGCTTCAGCGGCCAGGGCGTTGAGCGGGGTGGTGACGAGTTGGGCCATGCGTATGTCGGGGTCCTCCACGGCTCCGGAAAGCACCGGCCGGGGCTCGACATCCGGCTTGCTCGCGCCGGTGTCAGGGCCGAAGGAGGGTGGGGGAGTGGTGACGAACTGTGGTGTGAACAGGGCTTCGCGGCTGGCGGGGGAGAGGAGCGGCAACACCTGGCGAATACCTGCGACACGCATGCCGGCGATGTGGTCATGGTCGGCGCGCAGGCACAGGAAGACCACGTAGTCAGGCGGGTGGGGGTGGAATCCGTTCTCGGAATGGAAGGACAGCGGCACAGACCCGGCGTTGCCGTGAAAGGTCTCCTGCCCGGGCACGGGCACAACGTCCTGAACGAGGGCACCGGCCTTCTCCGCCAGGTAGGCGAGAGGCTCCCCGAGACCACAAGCCACCATGGTGAGCACAGCGGCCGAAACGGTGGCCCGGCGCTGGACCGAGTCGGGCACGGCCGGCGTCGGGGGCAGGGCTGTCCGGTCGACGGGCAGGCCGCCGATCACCAAGGTTCCGTTCGGACCGGAATGCCTTCGAAACCGGCGAACCTGACGGCGCAGCGGCAGCGGAAGCTCCTCCCAGGCGTCCCTGGCCCGTGCCACCCACTCAGGACTGTCGACCTCGTCGTGTCCCTCGGTGCACAGGGCACGGGCCAGCCGCTCGCACGCGGCGGCATCGGCCGGATCAAGTTCCCGGCCGACCACGCCGGTGCCATGGGTGCTGTCGGGCGTCGTATCGGCCATAGAAGTCTCCCGATGGGAATGTGGGCGGCAGGCACGCGAGCTCACGAGTGGCGCAGGCCGGCCACGGCGTCGGCGACGTAGTGGTCCCCGTACCGGATCAAGGGGGCGTACTGGGCTGCGCGGCGATGGCGCATGAGCCGTAGTTCGGCGACGGCGTTATCGGGGCTGTCGGGCCTTTGAGCGATGGAACGATCGAGATGCACCATCGAGTATGCGAGGGTGACGTGCCGTTCACCGTCGATGATGTCGGCTTCCAGCAGAGCGCCTCGGGCCTCGGCCAGCTCCGGGGCCCGGGCCGCCAAGTGCTCGTAGGAGTCCGGAGCGACAGCCAGCAGGTCCTTCATCGCCGCCCGGAACAGCTTGTAGCCACGGTGCTGGCGCCCGCTCAGGGGGATGTCCACCGACGGGGGCGCCATGGTCTGGCGTATCGCCGTCCGGTAGTAATCAGCCGGGATCGTACTGGCGTGGGTCATGGCTGCGGGGAATCCGCGCACGTACACCGTCGCGTCCGCAAGCCGTCGCAGCGCGGTCTCGCGGTTGCCGCGCCGCAGGTGGCCGGTGGCGTCGGCGACGGCTGCTGCGGCGCAGACGTTGAACAGGACATGGACCTGGTGGCCGATGAGCCAGCGAGCGCTCCACACGTCTTCCAACGACGCCCCCGTCCCAGTTGCGGGGACGGGGGTGGGCGGTTCGAAGTCGAGGTCGGTGTCCGGTGTCGCGCCGGTGAGGTCGACTACGGCCTGTCGCATGCCGGCTGTCTCCAGTGCCAGGTCGCCGCCCGCCAGGGGCGCGTCGCACAGGTCTTCCAGAGCGCGGTGGATGACCAGGACGCCGTGCAGGGCGGCCTGTTGATCCGACAGCTCTTCCTCACGGACCCGGAAGTAGGATTGACTGATCGACTGAGCCGGTATGCCCTCACCGAGCACGGCCTCATCCAGCTCTGCCAGTGAGGCCGCCAAACTGCTCGCCGTCGCGGCGGCTTGCCGCAGAGCGAGGGACCGTTCAACCGGTCTGGCGTGGGTCGCTACGTCGGCCAACACGCGCACGGTTCGTTGCGCCTCGGCAACGACGCGTGGGCCCAACGCGGGGGCGGGGCACCCGCCTCGGGGCTCACGGAAGACAGCGACAGCGGGAAGAACGGCAACCGGTGATAAGCCCATAGTCGAACAACTTCGCCATGCGCACTCCATCCGAAACCCAGATGACGCCATCGCTCTGGTGCGGGCGCGCGATTTGGCCAGCCAAAGCGTGTTGCACAACGATCGAACGATCTTTCGCGACCGTTTAGCGGTGCCTACCAGACCAGCGACAACGGGTACAGAATCGGGCCGGTGTCCTCGTGGTTGGTGGCCGGATCCGAACGTGATCGCCGTTGTGCAACACGCTTTAGGCTCCTTCGGGAGGGCCGGGCCCAGATCCCGCGTTCCCGGCGCAGGGCCCCTGCCCGCGCCCGGAGCAACCATGCTGGGCAGTGTGGCCAAAGACGCGTCAACCACAACGGTCTTCCGAGAACGCCGACGATGCCCCAGGAAGCAGCCGTCACTCCTGGTGGCCTGGGTCAGGACACCAGATCAGCGAGGGGCTCGGTGTCGTCGATGAAGGCACGGGCCACGTCGATCAGACGACGGTTGTGGGCACGGGCGTAGCTGCGCAGGGCGGTGAACGCCTGTTCCATGTCGATGCCCTGGCGTTCGGCGAGTTTTCCCTTGGCCTGTTCGATCAGTACACGGCTGTTCAGCGCGGTCTGCAACTGCTCATTGAGGACCGTCGTGCGTTGGGTGGTGCGCTGTTGCAGGAGGCTGATGGTGGCGACGTCGGCCAGGGCCTGGGCGATGGGCGTGCCCATCGGATCGAAGGGGCCGGGGGCGGCACGGAAGAGGTTCAGCGCGCCGACGACCTCGTCCCGCAACCGCATGGGCAGGGCCTGGACCGCGCTGAAGCCGTGAAGCTGGGCCCGGGCGGCGAAGCGGGGCCAGCGGGCGGTCTCCGTACACAGGTCCGGGACGGCCACGGGCGTCCCGGTGCGGTAGCAGTCCAGGCAGGGGCCCTCGTCGTTCTGGAGCTGGAAGAGCTCCAGCAGGCGCACCTGTTCGTCGGAGGCGGCCATCACCCGCAGTTCGCCGTCGCGGTCGGCGAGCAGCACGCCGGCGGCGCTCGCGCCGAGCATCCCTACGCAGCGGTCGGTCAGCAGGCGCAGGAAGTCGATCAGGTCGAAGTCGGCGACCAAGGTGTCCGCCAACTCGACGAAGGTCTTGGCCAGGAGTCGCTCATCCATCATTTACACCTCTGTGAAGAAGGGCTGGCCCTGCCCGAACGGGGAGGGAAGCGCGGCGCATCGTGCGTTCACTGGATCGAGCGAGGGCGTCATGTGTCCTCGTCGCTCCGGGTCGGCTCCGCGTCGGGGGAGAAGCGGAGCCGACCGGCCACCACGTCGGCGGACACGACGGTGAGCCGACGCCCGTGGGCATAGGCATGGGCGCGCAGCCGCACGAAGGCTTCCTCGATACCGACACCGAGCTGGACGGTGAGCATGCCGGTGGCCTGGGAGATCTCCGCCCGGTACCCGCCCAGGTCCTCGCTCTGTCCCTTCCCTGATGCGCCCGTTTCATCGATCCGGGTGTCGAGCAGGACCAGCGTCGCGAGATCGGCGAAAGCCAGTGCGTCGGCCAGCTCCTCGGTGTCCAACCGGACCGGGACCGGGGCGTACAGATCCAGGACCCCGGGGCTGATCGCTCCTATCTGCAGCGGGAGTGCGAAGACCGCGAGCGCCCCGGATTCCAGGGCCGCGTCGGCGAACACGGGCCAGCAGTCCTGCAGTTCACCGGTCCGCAGGTCAGGCGTCAGGACGGCCGCACCGTGCGTGAAGGCATCCACACACGGTCCCTCGCCCAGCGTGAGCTGCAGTTCCTCCAACTGCTCACTGACGTCATCGGTGCTGCACAGGGGATGACTCGCCCCGGTCCGGAACATCACCGACACCCCGGCCCCACCGACCGGCAGTGAGGCCACCGCCGCGGTACACACGTCCATCACCCCGACCCGGGCACCACGCCGGGCCGCCTGCTCGGCGACCAGCAGGCGGATCCGGGACGACCGGCTGGTGGGCATCACCCGGGCCACCGCGTCCAGGAGTGATGGGCCAGTCCCTCCAGCCTCGCCATGGTCCGCTCTCCGAGGGGGAGGACCAGCACACGGAACACCATGGCTCCGGTCGGCCTCCAGCTCTCTCCGATGTCCCGCCACCCCCAGGCCCGGAAGGCAGCCAGGGCCGGATGATCGGCCTGACCCACCAAGGTGACGCCCAGGGACGCCTGGTGGTCGCCCAACAGCCGCTCCTGCAGACGGCGGGCCAGAGCCGGGTCCTGAGGGTGCGGGCGGACCAGGATGTCGGTGATCGCGAAGACCCGGTCGGACTCAGTGCGTTGCTCAATGCTGCGCGGCAGCTCACCGTCGAACCCCGACCACCAGAAGCCGTCGCTGCGCACCGGGAATCCGAAGACACATCCCACCAAGCCATCCGCTTCCGCGATCACCATGGCGAACCCCGGCCGACGGATGTCACCGGCCAGACGGTTCAGGAAGTCCTGCCGACTGCGACTGCGGCAGTCCTCGCTCGGCTTCGTTTCGCAGGACTCCACGTACAGATCCGCCAGATCCCCAAGCAGGTCCTCCACCAGCCAGCGGTTCACCCGGCGCAGCCGCACCCCGCCGATGTCGGGCGACTCGTCGCCTGCGGGCTTCCGTGGCCGCTGCCGCCGGGAACAGACAGTCACAGCACACCGCCCGAGACAGCAGGAGCGAGCTGACGCACTGCCTCGATACCTGCCACGGGACGTGGAATTAGGGCAGCAGAGAGGGGACCCTGGAGGGGTGCTGGTCCTGGAACAGCGGGCAGCCCCATGAGCACGAAACCGCAACCGCTCAGGTCGATCATCCACGCCAGCATGGGAGGCGGGTAGTGCAGCCGTAGCGTTCCCCCAGCCGCGGTGGAGTGCAGGAACGCTTCGATGAAGGTGTTGAGGCCGCTGCAGTCGCAGAAGGTGACAGGGGTGAGATCGACGTCGATGACGCGCATGCCGTCCCGGAGGCACCGCTCAAACGTCGCGCGCATCAGCGGCACCGTCTCCAGATCGATCTCACCGGCCAGGGTGAGCAGCGTCCTGGTCCTTCTGTCGTGCCGGTAGATATTCAACCGCGGTAAGGGCATGACGCCTCAGTTCCAGAGATCCGCCGAGCTGAGCCACGCAGAGGAATCGGACTCCCGGTTCCTCTCGGGACGGGCCCGGCAGAGGCATACATTCGGCGGAGGCAGGCGAACAGGCGGTCCAACGATCCGTCCACCATGACGAGGGAACCGGCCAGTTCCCTCCAAGGGATGCACCGGGCGACCGGACGACGTGGTCCGCTCCCCGCAGCCATGTTGAGCAACAACAGGTCCGCCGGGGTCCAGGACGTCCGTACTTCAGGATAGTCCCCATCCCGCCCAAGCAGGAGTTCGTAAGCCGCCCATTCTCAGAGGCTGGACATCGGCCAGGTTCTGCGGTAGCTGGTGTGCATATCCGTCGTGCCACCAGGTACTTGGAGGCTGGTACGAAATGCGGCGACCGATGGTTGCCTGCGTAGGGAAGTCCGTGAAGTCATAGCCACCCTTACGGGCTTGGTGCTGGGGACGGTCGATGCCGGTGGCGGTGTTGCCGCGCTGCTCGTTCCTGTTCGAGGCCCTCGCGAGCGGTGGAGTGTGGATGTCTTGGATGGCCGGAGTCCGGTTGAGAAACGCGGCGACCGGACGGCCGTTGGGGGTGCGGGCCGCAGGCCGGCGCGGCCGTGACGACGCTGTCGAGCGGTACGGGGCATACGACCTGGACCGCTGCGCCGAATGGGGATGGCATCGCTCTGCAACTGGTGGGCCACGATCTTTGGATCGAGGCGGAGGATCCGTTGACGGACCCTCCGCAGTTCCTCGTCGCGCCCGTCGGCCAAGCAGGGACCTCCTGCGGTACCTGCTGGACCGTGCGGCCGAAGGACGAAGGGCCGTGACACGCGCAGCCCGCGCTGGGCCTGCCACTGGCCCGTCCTGGATCAGATGCGCAGCAGCCGCTCGGTGATCTCTTGGTACTGGCGCAGTGCGAGGCGTAGTTCCTCGGTCTGTGTTTCGGTGTCCCGGTCCTGCCAGCTTGCGCGCAGGGTGTGGCGTCGTTCGGAGAGGACGTCGGTCAGGTGGGTGGCGGCTTCCTCGAAGACGCTGTCGGCCTCTTGGACCGCCTGGTGCGGGTCCTCGACGAAAGTGCTCAGGGCCTGCTGGAGGCGCATGGTCATCTTGTCCCGGTCGCCCTGCGTGATCAGCATCTTCGTCGGGGTCTGACCAGAATTGGCGGGGCTGATGCCGGACTGGTGCGGCGCGCGGGCCGGTTCGGCCGGAGCTGCCTGTGGGGCGCGCTGCTTCGCGGATTCCGGGCTCGTGGTTGCAGGCTGCTGGGCGCGTTCTTGGTCGTACCTCATGAGGTGCCACTTCCCTTGGCGTGCCGCCTCCCGGGTGTCCGCGACGGGTGGCCGTGGTCTTCGGGGGACTGCGTATGGTGCCGGTCGTTGTGGGTGGGTGGTGCGGTGACCAGTGCTTCGAAGAGGCCGCGGGCCTCGACCATGGCCTCCCGCATCTTCTCGGTACCGCTCCGACCACGAGCCGCGGTGTGCATGCTGCGATAGCCCTGCACGTAGTGGGCGTGGTGGACGGAGAGTGCGGCGATCCGCTCCTCGAACTGCTCCCCGGCGGGGTAGCCCCGGTCGCTGGCCAGCCGCGCCAACAGCATGTCGGCCTCGGCGACAGCCTTCTGCGGCGACTCGACGAACTGTTCCTGAACGTGTTCCCATTGAACCACGTAGTACTCGTGCTCCTCGGGCGACAGCGGCTGCTCCTGGAGCGAACCATGCCGCTTCACACGCTCGCTGAGTTCCCGTTCGGCTGCTTTGACGTCACCGTCGTGGTCAGTGATCGCGCGCTGGTACTCGGGTCCGAAGCGGCTCTGCAGTCCGCGTTTGCCGCCGCCCGGAGTCCGCGTCCGTTTGATGAAAAGGAGGGCGGCCGCCGCGATGACGACCACAGCGATGATCACGCTGATGAACATGGCCGGGCCTCCAGAGCGCGCGGAGGTTCTTGACATCCGCGGGGTCCGGGCGAAGCGGGAAGGTGAAATGCCCCACCTCAAGGGTCTGGAGTGGCACAGTCCTACACCGTGCCGCCAGTCAACGCCTGCCCATGACTCCTGTCAACGGCCGTTGAGCGGCAGGGGGTCAGGCGTGGGTTGCGGGCCCACTGGGGTTGTCGGAGCCGTGCGGGAAGCGTCGGTCGGGTCGGCCGGCGTCGGCAGGATGCGATCCTCCCACCAGGACAAGCTCATCACGGTGGCGAGCAGGATGAAGGGGACGAGAGCGACCAGCGCGTACATGAATACCGCCTGCTTGGGGGCATGTGCGGTGAGGCGAGCAGTGGTTGGATGCCCGCGTGGAGCGCACCGAGCCGTTGCCGTGGTCGCTGCGGGGGAGGCAGGGCGAAGGCGGCAACGTGCGTGACGCGGCGATGCCGCCTGCGGTGCGCGAGTGGCGCCTGTGAGGGGCGCGGCAACCAGTCGATGCTGCCGGGGGCCGGGGCGGCACCGCGCACGCTGATCGCCGCCTCATTTCCTGGCAAGCTGTCAAGTGGCCACGTGCGTACGGCGATGTGCGGCGGCGTCGAAACGTATCCACGACCTCTTGACAGGGCTAAGCTGCGATGTGAGGCCCCAGTCCCCGGCAGCGATGATCTGTTCCGCTCCGGGAGGCTTGCCGTAATCGTCTTGTTCGTCATCCTTGTCATGGCTCTGCTCGGCCTAGGATTTCTGAATCCCATGTGGTGGGTGGCCGCGGCCGTACTGATGTTCGGAGCTGTTCACTACGGCAAGGGGAGCCGGGATCAGGGCGGCAATTCCGAGTACAGCGGCTATCGGGACTACCGGGACCGCCAAAACCGCTGGGACCGCCGCTACCGACGCCAGCGCCAGGGGCGCTGGAACCGGCAGGACCGCCGGGACCAACAACATCACCGGTGACAGTTACCGGCATCCGGTATCCGGCACCCGAGCGTCTCGGGGGGAGACAGGTTTCATGGGCCAGACAGTCAGGATCCAGGAAGACGTGAGAATGCCCGCAGAAGAGGTGGCCTGGAGTGACGACGCGCCCTTGGAGCTGGCCCTCGTCGAACTGCGCGCCGCCAACGATCAGTTACAGCGGGCGCTGGCCAGCCGGGCGGTGATCGACCAGGCGATTGGCATGGTGATGATCCTGGCGCCGTGTTCGAGCGCGACGGCCAGAAGTCTGCTGGTAGACGTATCGCAGCACAGCAACGTCAAACTCCGCGAGGTGGCCACGGCGTTGGTTGCCACCGCCGACGGCGAAAAGCTCCCCGAGCCACTGCGCAAGGAGTTGCGCCGCGCACGGGGGCTACTTCACGCCGAGAACCGGCGGTGACATCCCCCACCAGCCACCAAGGCAACCGCCCAGAGAGGGCAAGCCCATGACCCAGTCAGCAGATGTCCGCGAGTGGCGCGACCAGAATGTCCTGGACATCGAAGGCCACAAGATCGGCATCCTTGAAGCGGTATACGTCGACACCACCACCGACGAGCCGGCCATGGCCACGGTGCGCACCGGGCTGCCGACCCGCCACCGGCTGCTCTTCGTCCCCCTGGACGAGGCGATCGTCGGACCGGGCTACCTCAAGATCCGCTACGCCAAGTCGCTGGTGCGCAAAGCCCCTTCGATCGGTACGGACGACGTGCTCCCGGCCGAGCAGGAGGCGGCGGTCTTCCAGCACTACGGCCTGACCTACGAGCCGGGCACCCGCGGCGAGCGGCAACTCGCCCGCCGCTGATCAGCGGAGCTGCTTGTGTGTGGTGCGGTCGCGGCGGCGGCGCGCGTGGAGCCGCCCGCGGCCCCCGTCGCGATGGTCGTGGCGATCGGCAGGGGAGACCGCCGGGGGCCGCTCATGAGTCGGCGTGTCCCCGCCCTTTGGTACGACAGGGGTGCGACTGCCGGGCAGCGTGCCGCTGTAGGTGCGCAAGGCGATCCTTTCGGAGTGCTGTGCGTTGAGGCGGTGGACCACATACGCGTCAGTGACGATCAGGAGCAGAAAGGCGGCTGCGGTGAGTGCAATGTCGGCAGTGGTCACCGTCCAGCGCCCGTGGGGCCGACATGGGTGGAGGTCGCACCGCCCTCGCACTCCCAGGCTTCCTGTGCGTTCCGCGGGAGGTCGCCGTTCATGGCGTCGTGGTGGTGTGCGATCTCGGCGGCGACGAGATCGGTGGCGGTCAGCGGGGGCCCGTCCGGGGAGATGGCGGCGGCCATGAGCCGGGCGGCGCTTGCCGCATCCGTTTCGGGCGGGATCACCAGAAGGTCCCAGCGGCCGGTTCCGTAAGACAGCAACAGCACCTTGTGAGGGTCCAGTTCGGAGGTGAACCAACCGATCTTGAGTACGTGGTCGCGGAGGGTCACCTTACGCGGGACGACGGGCCAAAGCATCGGGTTGACGGCGATGCGGGTGATGCGACCCCACAGCGGATCGAGTACGTCCGCCAGAGCGGGGAGTTCGGCGGTCAGGTCGCGCGAACGGGGCCACCAGGCGCCGTCGAGCAGCCCGCGGCCCGTCGGGGACCGCAGTGCCACCCGGGCGGCGAGAGGTGAAGGGGGGCGGGTGGTGCGTGTGAGGGTGGTGGTCGCAGTCATGACGCGAACCCGTCTTCGGAGCGACACGGTCGTCGTCCCCGATGCCGTTGCTCACCGAGGACGAGACCCGCTGGATGCCGGAGTACGAAGTGCCCCTGGTACAACCACAGTACTCCTCTGCCGGACGCCGGCGGCCGATCCGGCGCCGCCCGTCCTGTCCGGCTCGTCATCCGGGGCGGGCGCCGGTCGCCACCGGAGCGGTCCTGGTGAGGCGGAGAGCGGGGTCGGCCGCCGCGGTCATCAGGAGGGCGGAGGTGTCGGCATCGCTGTGCGCTGGGATGCCGAGCCGGACAGGACGGGGTGGCGGGAACGGTGCTGGGGCCCGGCATCCGTACGCAGGGGGGCTTCTCTGCTGCGTCAGTGCCCGTGTACGTCTATGCCGCAGCGGCTTATCACTCGCAGGTGTGAACGACTGGACGCATGGACGTTTCTGCACGCTTGGCGCTTCCTAGGGTGATGGAGTTGCCCCAGCCCCTGGTGACGGTCGGATGATCGTGAACTCCCTCGACGCAGAGGGATCTCCCCCTGGGAACTGCCATGGACATACAAGACGCGCACACGACGCCGGGGCAACACCAGGCGCCCGGATGATCGTCGATCTACGGCCGGTGGAATTCCTCGACTGCGCGACCCTCGGCCTGTTGTGCCGGGCCCGGCGCCGCGCCCTGGAACACGACTGCAGGCTGCTTCTGGTCTGCGGCAGGCCCTGGCACCTGCGGATCCTCAAAGCTGCTGGCCTCAGCAACATCTTCGAACGCCACGCCACGATCCAGGACGCCCTCAGCGGCGAACTCTGAACCTGTGCTCCTGGCAAGGGTGGCCACCCGCTGTCGCCCGGACACTCGCGTGAGATTCTCTGTCACGGCGACCCAGTCCCGGCCATAGCCGTCCGGCGCAGCCGCGACCTGCCCGCTCTCACCGCGGATGAAACTAAGGATCAGACGTCAACACTCGTACCGCCCCCTCAGCCAGCCTTCTGAGGTTCTGCCGAATCACTTATCTAACCGGGTGGCCTTCGCCCAGCCTCACGATCGACTCGACGAGTGCCTGCTCATACAGGGAAATCGTCCGCTCCAGGTATGCGGTGTCTTCGGTACCAAGGGGAATGTGCTTGAGGAGCGCCTCCACGTGGGGCAGCACCGCACGCCGGAGCACCCAGGTCGCCGGGTCCCGCCAGTCTCCGTGCGACATCTTCCGCAGTTGCTCGGCTGCCTGTTTGCTTGCGCTCTCGATGTCATCCACACGACGGTGCGGGTCGCAGGGTGTTGGGCCGGTGGGGTCGGCCGGATTCACCACTGTCGGGGTAAGGGGGGTGGTGACCTTGTGCAGCGAGGTCCGGCTCAGCCCTGCACCGGCGCTCGCGTCCGCGACCCAGAAACGGACCTTGCCTTTGCTCCCAGATCAAGCTTCAATTCGACGTGCGTTTCGAGCACGATCGTGCCGAGTTCGAATTGGATGGCCCCTCACCCGCGCCGGTGGCGGAAGCCGAGCTGATTTCTTCGCGGAGATCCTGGATCACCTTCGACAGCTCGATCATGAAGCCCCGTTGCTGGTACGCGCCTGTTAGAAAAGTAGCTGCCACGCCTAAAGGCCGCTACGGGTTCAGCTCCCCCCGAACCCCCCTGCCTCCACAGCCGATACGAAGAACGATCAGAGCAACATGACACGGTCCCAAATGAAGCGCGCAGGCAGGGGTACGTGGTCGCAAAAGCCGGCGTGCGGGCGGACCGCGTACGACCGGAGAGCGCGCACACCGGGCTGGCCGCGCCACCGGCGCCGCCCGTGCCGCCCGTGTGGCCGCCCGTGACGACGGCGGCGCCGCCGTTGCCGCCCTTGCCGCCGTTGATGCCGGCCCCGGCGTTACCGACGCCGCCCACGCCGCCCTTGCCGCCGGTACCGCCGAGCTTGGCCTCGCCGCCGGAGCCGCCGATGCCACCGTTGCCGTTAGCACCGCCCGCTCCGCCCGTGCCGCCCAGGCCGCCGACACTCGCGGCACCGCTGGCATTGCCTCCGACCCCTCCGTTGCCTCCGTTGCCGTTGGCACCCGATCGTGGCGATCAGGAAGGTCCTGGCAGTGGTTGTGCGCATGGTGCGCATGGTGTGACTTCCTTCGATTGTTCAGGCGGAGAGATACTCCGCCTGACAGTTTCCAACCTAGGGGAGACGGAGCGTCCCATGCGCCCAAATGCTGATCGAATGTCTTTAAATAGACTGAATCAGTAAACTTTGGCTGCAAATCGCAATTTCTGGTTATGTCGACAACGCTCGTTATCGACTCATGCTTGCGGCAGCGGGGAGTGGCTCAGATTTTGATCCTGTTCTCAGTGTGAAATGCAGGTGTTTATCGCCCGAAGGCCCGACTGTATCTGCTGCTACTCGGGGTAAAAATACCGGGCTTGGCGGCGGGCGCGAGGCCCGGATCCGGCCTTGGGCGAGGCTGCTGAGGGTGGATCCGTGGCTGGTGGGGGACAGGTAGTACCGGCTGGATCCCGGTCGACGGAAAGGCGGCGCTCGCCGCTCAGGGCTTCAGCGCCACCGCCCCGAACTGCGGAAGTACGGCGGCGGATGCTGTCTCGGCGCGCCACCGCGAGCACGAGACGAGGCCGGGAGGGAGGAGGTCCAGGCCTTCGAAGAACGCGTTGACCTCGGCGCGGCCGCGGGCGGTGATCGGTGGGGTGGCGTTCTCGTTCCAGAACTTCATGGCTTCGACGTTGCCCTCGCCACCGAGGTCGGTGTCGGTGGTCGGGTGGGTCAGGGCGAGGTAGCTGCCGGAGGGGACCGAGGCCATGATCCGGCGAACGATGTCCTGTGCCTCGCCCGTGTCGAGTACGAAGTTGAGGATGCCCAGCATCATGACCGCGACGGGCCGGTCGTAGTCGAGGGTCGCTGAGGCGCCGTCGATGATGCTGTCCGGGTGGTGGACGTCGGCGTCGATGTAGTCGGTGGCTCCCTGGGAGGTGCCGATCAACAGACTGCGGGCGTGGACGAGCACGATGGGATCGTTGTCGACGTAGACGATCCGGGACTCGGGCGCGGCCTGCTGGGCGATCTCGTGGGTGTTGTCCAGCGTCGGCAGTCCGGTACCGATGTCCAGGAACTGCCGTACTCCGCAGTCGGTGGTCAGGAACCGGACCGCGCGGCCGAGGAAGTCGCGGTCGGCGCGGGCCACGTCCCGGATCACGGGGAACATCGACGCGACCTGGTCGCCGACCTGCTGGTCGACCTCGTAGTTGTCCTTGCCGCCGATCCAGTAGTTCCACACCCGCGCGTTGTGCGCGACTCCGGTATTGAGCTTGCTCGGTATGCCTGACGGCTGCGGAACCCCGCTCACATCTTGCCCTTCCTGGCACGCCGGTGAGATCTCCGGGGAGACGGACACCACGGCGTTTTCTGTCGGCTGACCTTCCTGCCATTGTCGCGCCCTTGCAGCGCCGCGTCAGGGGAATCAGGTTTCAGCGGGGCCAGAGTCACCAGTCCCACGCCCGAGGTCACACCCGATGTCAGGGCCAGTTCGGGAACGGAACAGGTGACGCGAGCAGACCGCGACCGTCTCACCCCGTCACGGGCAGGCACTCGGCGAGCAGGTCGACGATGTCGCGCCAGGCTCGCTGCGCGTGCCGCGGGTGGTAGCCGATGCCCGGGAGCACGGGCTGATCGACCGGCGGGTGGTGGAATGCGACCCCGGCCGGGTCGCCGCCATCGGCTACGGCACCGGCGGCGCCATCGCGCTGGAGTTCGGACGCGACGGCGTCCGGTCCGCGGTTCGGCGCGCAGCACATCGAGAGCCGCGTGACCGATGCTCCGCATCCGCTTCGGGTCGGCCAGCAGCGGTGTCACGCGCGCCAGCATCTCCTGCGGGTCGGTGAACCAGCGCCCGCCGTGGAGGTCGAAGGCAAGCGCCACGTAACCCAGTTCGGCGAGGGCATCGGCCCGGCGGCGCTGGACATCGTTCAGGCCCGGCCCTTCCGGGTCGAGCAGGACCCGGGCCGCTGGTCGACACCGGTAGGGAGCGCGAGGTGCCCGATCATTGTCAGTCCGTCGGCCGGGTACTCGACCGTGTGCGTGGTGACTGTTGCCATGAGAATGGGCTGTAGTGATCACCGAGCCCGGTCGGGCCGGTGTTGACTGTCGGCAGAAGAGCGTGAGTGGCGAGCCCGTGGGCGGCGGCTGCGGAAGGTGGCCGCCAGCGAAGAGCGGAAGCGCGGCCGCGTACGATCTGTGCGCACCCTCCGCGGTGAGACGCCGGGTCCCCAGGGCCCCGGCTGCGCGGACCGCCCCGGGGGGCCCGGCCACCCCGGGAGCCCGACTGCCGCGAGGGCCCCGACTGCTCAGCCTGCCCGACCCGGGAGCCGAGTCCTCGCAGCGCGACGACCGGCTCCTCAGACGGCTGCCGTCGTCACCGCGTCGGCGTCTTCGGGCCGTGCCGTGACGACCGTCGTGCTCGTACGGTGCAGCCGTGGCAGGCCAGGCACCGCGGCCACGAAGACCAGGGTGGTGAGGACGAACGGCCAGGTGAAGGTGTGCCCGCCGGCCGGTGACGCGAGTGCCTCCACCGCTGGTCCAAGGACCGTGGCCACCGCCGCCCCGACGACCGCGTACCCCAGGCTCCACCGGTCCGCCACGAGCAGCACTCCGCAGAGCGCCATCGCCACGAGCACGGCGTTGTACCCCGTAGCCCCCGCGGTGATGCGGTCCGCCGGGGCGCCGAGGCCCCAAGCAGTACCGATGCCCACGGCACTGCCCACGCAGGCCATCGCCCCGGCCCTGCGGCTGGCGGCGAAGATGCCGACCAGGAGGATCAGCCCCACGTACCACTGCGGCATCAGGAAGACCTGGCCGATGTTGGCGCAGAACGCGCGCCCGACGTCGGCGAGTTGCAGATGGGCCGAGCCCGTGGCGGCGCCGCTGAGTGCCGCCGGGCTCGGGCCACCGTGCCAGGCCCGCGGGAATCCCGGCGCCGCCATCGCCATCGCACTGGCCACGAGGCAGAACGGCAGGGTGAGCGTGGGCAACCCCCAGCCGCGCAGCAGCCCGGCGGTGGCCGCGGTGACGACCGTGACCACCACGCAGCCACCGGCGGCGAGGACCATGGTGGACGCGTGCGAGGGCCCGAGCAGCACCGCGAACCCCACCGCGACCAGGCAGGCGTTGAAACCCTCGGCGCCCGCGGTCACACGCTTGCCGTCCACCCCGAGGAACTGCGCCGTGCCCGTACCGACGGCGGTGCCGAGCAACCCGTACACCGCATAGGGCCAGTCCGCCGCGACGAGCGCGATCGCGAAGATCGCCCCGGTGAGGGCGTTCGGCAGAAACATGACCTGTGCCTGGCCGCGCAGCACATGCACCGCGAACAGCCCCCCTCGCCCCCCTCGCCCAGCGCGCGGCTTGCGCACGAGACCTCCCTCTCCCACCGACGAAACACGCCCGTAACCGGCAAGTGCACTGTAAGGGGTGACATATGGGAGTCAGCAAGCGATTCGTGCACCGCCGCCACGCAGCGGGCTCCCCGGTGTGGCCGGGCCGGTCAAGGGAGGATCTCGATGTACCCCTCAGTACCGTGCACGCGGATCCGCTGTCCGTCCCGGATCAGCCGGGTGGCCTGCTCCACGCCCACGACGGCCGGCAAGCCGTACTCCCGGGCGATCACCGCGCCATGCGTCATCAGGCCGCCCACCTCCGTCACCAGGCCCGCGATGCCGACGAAGAGCGGCGACCAACTGGGGTCGGTGAAGGCCGTGACCAGGATGTCGCCCGCTTCGAGATCGGCATCGGCCATGTCGAGGACGACACGGGCCCTCCCTTCGACCGTCCCGGCGGAGACCGCGAGGCCGACCAGGGCGCCGGCCGGTACGTCGTCGCGCCGGTACGCCCCGGTGACGGCCTCGCCGTCCGATGTGAGCACCCGGGGCGGGGTGAGCGCGTGGTACGAGCGGAACGCGTCCTTGCGCCGCTCGATGAGTCGGGCATCCACGTGGTTCGAGCGTACGACGTCGTGGAGTTCCTGGAACGTGAGGTAGAAGATGTCCTCCCGCTCAGGGAGCACGTCGGCCTGCACCAGGCGTTCGGCCTCCCGCAGCAGGGCCTGCTTGTAGAGGAAGTAGCGGCTGACGATGTCGTACTTGGGGTACTCCCGGTACCCGATGAAGGTTCTGACCCGGTCGATCATCCGCTTGGCCTCGTCGGCCTTCTGCTCCCCGTCCGGCAGGGCCCGCAGGCGTACCAGCACGTCCTGTTCCTTCTGCCGCGCCTTCTGCCGCCCTTCCTCGAAGCGCCGCCCGGCGGCCCCCGGCTCGAAGTTCCTGACGTTGTCGAGAAGCACGGGCACCAGCGTCGTGGGGCGCTCGCGCCAACGCGGCCTCGTGATGTCGATCTCGCCGACGCAGCGCATGCCGTACCGGTCGAGGTAGGCCTCGATGGCGTCGCGCGCCCCGGTCCCGCCCGTCAGCTTCGGCAGCTCGTCCAGGAAGCCCTCGTCCTCGACGCCCTGGAGGAACGCCACCACCTGCGGGTGCGGGCGGATGACGTCCGCGACGTCGAGCAGCGCGAGGCCCATCTCCGACGTGACGTTGTCGGGAGCGGACAGTGTGAGCGTGTCAGCCGCGTTCTTCTCGCCCAGCCACTCCCGCAGTCTGTCGTTGAGCCACTCCGTGGCATCCATCCCCGACATGAGCGCCTTGAAGCTCCGCGGATCACTGAGGACTCGCTTGTGCTCCGCGAATGCCTCAATGAGGAAGTCGAACAGCTCCGGTCCGGTCTTCGTCCGTATGTCGCGCTCCAGAGCGGCGATGGACTCCTGGCTGCGCTCGATCAGCTCGGTGACGATGGCTGGATCGGTCTCGATCGGGACGGACGCACCATGGGCCGGGAGTCCGTCAGGACCCGCGTCCGGGAGCGACGGCACGAAATCGTCGCGGTCGAGGACGGTCTCCAGCGCGTCCCTGATCAGCGGATCGCTCTTTCCCAGGGCATCCAGGAGAGCGGCGCGGCTCGCGGGCGAGGCCAGCCGCTGGGTGACGTCGACGAACAGCCGCCCGCCTGCCTCGTGCATCGGCACCATGGCCGTCAGTGCCCACATGGAGAACCCGAGGGGCTTCATGGGGTCGGTCATCATCTGCCCGTGGCCTACGGAGACGTAGACGTGATTGTCCTGGTCGTTGGTCTCGGGGATGGGGAACAGTGTCGTGATCGGCCGGCTCTGCACGATCTGGAAACCGTCGTCGGCCAGGCACCATTCGATGTCCTGCGGGCGGCCGAAGTGTGCCTCGATCCGCCGCCCGAGCCGTACGAGCTCCACGACCTGCGCATCCGTCAGCGCGGGCTGCTCCTGCCGCTGCGGGTCGATCGCCACTTCCTGCGTACCGCCGGTGCGATGGGCGTGAACGGCACGTTCCTTGGCGGCGATCTCCTTGGCGACGACTTCGCCGTCCCGCACCTTGAAGACGTCCGGGTTCACCAGGCCGGAGACCAGGGCCTCGCCGAGGCCGAAGCCGGCGTCCACCGTGGCGACCTTCCGGTTGCCGGTGACGGGGTCGGCCGTGAACAGGATTCCGGACGCGTACGGGAAGGCCATCCGCTGCACGACCACGGCCATGTGGACCGTACGGTGATCGATGCCGTTCCGCCGGCGGTAGATCACGGCCCGCTCGGTGAACAGGGAGGCCCAGCACCGGCTGATGTGCTGGAGGACGGCTGTCGGCCCCGCCACGTTCAGGTACGTGTCCTGCTGGCCGGCGAAGGACGCCGTCGGCAGGTCCTCGGCCGTCGCGCTGGACCGGACGGCGTAGGCGGCCTGCGCGCCCAGCTCAGCGAGCTTGCGGGTGATCGCCGCGGCGAGATCGCCCGGTATGGCGATTCCTTCGACGTCCTGGCGGATCCGCGCGCTGAGCGTGCGGATCGTCTCCCGGTCGTCCGGGTCCAGACGCGACAGCTCATCGAGCCGATCGGCTATCGACGGTGCGCCCGCCATGACCCGCCGGAAGGCGTCCGTCGTCACGCAGAAGCCGGCCGGTACGCGGATGCCTTCGATCCGCGTCAGCGCGCCCAGGTGCGCGCCCTTGCCACCGACGACCGCGACCTGCGACTCGTCGATCTCCTCAAGACCCCACACCTCTGGTCCGACGTCACCGCGTCCCTCATACGTCGCCAACACACGCACGTCGTGCCCTCATTTCCGCAGGTTGTGGCCTTGGCGGATGATTTTGCGCCACCACCCGGGTATTGCCGCAAGCCCCCCGGTGCGCTATAAGTTGAGAGTGGCGAGGAGAGACATCTCCTCGCCTTTGCTTTGCCGCCGGCCGTAGGGACGACGCCTGGCAGCGGCAGGGATTACGCCTGGCAGCCCGAGGGGCTACACCTTGCGGGCGAGGAGCTGGACCTCCTGGAACTGTCGCTTGTCGGTGGGCTTCGGCTCGATCACCGTGCGGGCTGCATCGGTCAGTCCGTGGTCGTTCAGGAGCGCGGCGAAACGGTCGGGGCACCAGCGGTAGGCCGTTGCCACCGCATGGTCGTAGGCCTGCGTCTCGTGATGGGGGCCGTCGGTGGCGGGGTAGCTGATCAACAGGTGCCCGCCGGGAGCCAGGACCCGGGCGATCTCAGCCACGACGGCGGGCATCTCCTGCGGCGGGGTGTGGATGACGGACCACCGCGAGAGGACCCCGCCCAGCGCGCCGTCCTCGATGTCCAGCGCGGCCATCGAGCCCACCTCGAACAGGAACCCGGGGTGTGACTCGCGAGCGAGCTCGATCATCACGGGGGAGGCGTCGACACCGAAGGCGTTCAGGCCCAACCCTTGCAGGTGGGCTGTGACGTACCCGGGCCCACAGCCGAGGTCGGCGACCTCGGCATCGGCTTCGCCGTCCGCCCGTACCAGCTCCGCGAAGGCGCTCAGGAGCGCGCGCTCCAGAGGGCGGTCGCGCAGGGAATCCTGGAACAGCTCGGCGTAGGTGGTGGCGATGGCGTCGTAGGACTCTCGGGTGGCACGCAAGGTCTGGAGTTCGGTCACCCGGAGACCGTAGCCGGTGAAGGATGCGGGCGCTTCAGGAACGCTGGGCGGAAGACCTGTGCGGCCGGTCACACACACCGACCGGGAGGGATGGCGCGAGCCGCGGTTGCCGTCTCGCCCGCGCCGACCCCACTGTTCACCCCGCCGTAAGTCCCTGGGCCCCCGCTGTAAGCCCCTCGACAAGGCCGGTCGTTGGCCTGCCGAGGAGTCGAGAAAGATCGTCACCGACCCGGGCAAATGCCCCGGCAGCGATGGTTTCATCGAGACTTACCAAGAAGCTGGCCAGCCCGCCGTCCATCCCCGTGTTGATGAGCGCTGCCTGCAACTCCTGGGGAGTGACAGGCTGGTAAGTGACCTCTCGCTCCAGCACGACCGACGAAACAATGTCGGAGTGTCCGGCGACCAGTTCTGTGACGCCGACTGAATCCGACAGGTCGACGGCAGCAGTGCTGAATCCGGCGGATGCAAGTTCCCCGAGGCGCGATTGATTCCGACCGGCCGCGGTGATTGTTTCGGGCCTTGTTACCCGGGCGACCAGCGCGTCCAGGACGTGGCGACCGTGTGCCCCTGTAGCCCCGAGAACCAGGGTGCTCGCCTCAGCCACGGTCGTGGAGGGTGATCTGGTAGCCGTCGGGGTCGGCGAAGGTGAAGGTCCGGCCGAAGGGGCCGTCGATCGGCGCGGAGACGATGGTGTGACCGTCGGCGACGAGAGCATCGTGGATGGCCTGGACGTCGGTGGCGTGGAGCCAGATCGCGGCACCGATGCCGGGCTGGGCGACGGATGCGAGATCGGTGCCGGGAACGATGTCGCGGAGCGCGAACGCGATCGGCTTCGTCTCGAAGACGACGGCGTGCGGGGGTCCGGCCTGCGAGCGGACGAGGCCCAGGTACTGCTCGTAGAACGCCTGCGAAGCATCGAGGTCGCGCGCTTGCAGCGAGATGAAGTCGGGGCCGGTGACGGGCATGGTGGCGCTCCCTCTTTTCGTGTCAGCTTTCTGACACGGATCAATGTATGTCAGAATGCTGACATGAATCAAGACGGTGTCGACCTGGAGACGTCACTGGGCTACCTGCTGAAGGAGGCGTCGAGCGTCCTCCGCTCAGCCATGGAGGAGGTGCTGCGGCCGCTCGGGATGAGCGTGACGCACTACTCCTGCCTAGAGCTGCTGGCTCAACGGCCGGGCCTGTCGAACTCCGAGCTCGCGCGAGGCGCGTTCGTGACACGGCAGTCGATGAACGTGCTGCTCCAGACCCTGGAACGAGAGGGCTACGTGACCAGGCCCGCGGCGGCACCCGTCGGAAAAGCGCTTCCCGCGCGGCTCACGCCCAGCGGCCGACGGAGTCTGGAGAAGGCGACCGTAGCGGTCCGGTCCGTCGAGGTCAGGATGCTGGCCGGCATGACCGAGGCCGAGCGGTCAGGCGCGTTCCGGATCCTGCAGAGCATGATCCGTTCCCTGCGCGCCGGCGACGACGGTGCATAGCTCGTGACGTACAGAGACAAACCCGTTGGCATCGTCTCGGTCCCGGGCGCCGTTTCAGTCGCCGCCGTTCAGACCGGCCATTCCCATTCGATGCCGTACACGCCGGGCGTGCATTTCGTGGGCAGCAGGTGCGTCGTGTGGAATTCGTCGAGGGTCACACGGTGACGGCTCTGGGGCTCGTCGCCGAGCTGCTTGCGGTAGAAGTGCCAGCAGTTCGACGGCACCGCCCGAGGGTGGAAACGCGCTTGGAGCAGATAGGACCGCAGCGGCGAGATGACGCGGCGCTCGTGAAAAGTGGAGACCCCCACGGTGGAAGCGGCGCGGAGCGTGTACTCGACGACCGCGGTCTCGTTCGTCGCCAGTCGCCGGGCGAGGGGAAGGTCGGCTGCCACGCAGTCCAGCCCCGGCAGGAACCGGATGGGCGGTGGCGGTCCGAAGGGGACACTGAGCGCGATCGTCTCGGCCTCCGGCGAGTCCAGGGAGTGGATGACCGTCAGGTGTTCGACGCCGCTGCGCACGGCTCGTACCACCATGGTGACCCGCGTCTCGTCCACGAAGCGGTGCTCGTTGACGTTCACCGTCTCGTGGATGACCAGGTGCCGGACACCGGCGTTGAAATGGGGAAAGCTCTCACCGAGGACCTGCTCGACGTCGGAGTTCTCGCCGTAGACGTCCCGGACGGCGGTGGGGTTGTGCGGTGGTGCCCAGCCACGTGGACGGCGAGGACCCAGCAACGAGCGCAGTGTGCCCGCCGGGAAGCCGAGCAGGGGCTCCAAGGCGTCCACCGCGCGCAGGGACTGCGCCTTCTCGGGCTGGCTGCGCCCGCTCTGCCAATAGCTGAGGGTGGCGAGACTGACGTGGATCCCATGGGCCTGAAGGTGGTCTCGTATGCGTTCCAGGGGCAGCCCGCGCCGACGCAGGGCCTGGCGGAAGACGGTCGCGAACGTCGCGTCGGGGCCGTCGTCGAAAGTGTTCGGCATGCGTTCTTCCAGCGGGCGGCTCGATGGCCGTCTTGGTGCGAGGAGCGGCCGGGGGCCGCCCACCCTAACGGGTGAGCGGCCCGTGGTCGGCCGTGCTGCGGACGTGCTCGGTCCGTGCTGCGACGCGCTTTCTCGGTTTGTACTGCGGACGGGCTCAGTTGGTGTTGAGCGTCAGTCCGTAGTAGCGGAGGGTGTCGTCGAGCGGCTGGAAGTAGGAGGAGCCGCGGGAGTTGACGCCGGAGCACTGCTGGCCGATCGGGCCGCCGGAGGTCATGCCCTGGGCCTGGTTCCCGGAGATGTAGGCACCCCCGCTGTCACCCCCTTCGGTGCAGACGCTGGAAGAGGCCAGACCCGTGACGACCGTGTCGGGGCCACCATTGGGGTCCGTGTAGGTGACGGTGATGTTGTACGAGCCGACCGCGCCGCAGGTCCACCCCGTGGTGGCACCGGACTTGCACAGGGCCGCGCCGGACGAGGTGCGGCTGCTGCCCTTGACGGCCACGTTGCCGGCCTGACCCCAGGTGCCCACCGAGGTGGTGATGGAGTGGCCGGAGTTGATGGTGGCGATTCCCATGTCGACGCTGCGGGTGCCGAGCGCGTAGCGGGTCTTGGTGCCCTTGGCGAAGGCGGTGCCGTCGAAGCGCAGGGTGGGCAGGTTGGCGACGCAGTGCCCGGCGGTGACGAGGTACTGCCTGCCGGACTGGTCCCGGGCCCCGTACCCGACGGAGCAGTACCCCGACGAGTTGTTGATCGTCATCTTGCTGCCGGGGTAGATCGCGGCCTGCGGCTCGAGCTTCTCCTGGTTCCGTACGACCTTGACGGCGGAGCCGTGCTTCGCGGCCTCGGCGAGGAAGGCCTTGGCGGCGGCTCCGCGGGTGTTGTTGACCTTGACGACGACCTTGTCGGAGGCCAGGTCCACGGACCAGGCGGTGATGCCCGAGGGGGTGCGTTCGCGGGCTGCGGTGTCCAGCTCGGCCTTGATCTCGTCGAGCTTGTCCTGGCCGCGGGCGGCCGAGCGGGCGTCGAGGCCTGCCTTCTCGATCCGGGCGGCGTCGTCGGCGCCGGTGGCGTTGACGGTCAGGTTGCCGGTGGCGTCGAAGAACGCCCCGTCGTCGGATATGCCTCTCTTCCGCAGACCGTCGAGCTTGTCCTGCTGTGCGTCCTGCCGGTCCAGACGGTCGATCGCGGCCTCTTCGCTGACGCCGAGAGAAGCAGCGAGCGCCCGTACCATCTCGGGCTGGTAGCGCGGAGTGGACACCGAGTCCTGCGCCTGCGCCGCGGTCTGGGTCCCGAGGACCGCGGCGGCCGAGAGGACAACGCCTACCGTGGCGATGCCGAATTTACGGGAATTGCGCACGTTCATTCCTTCCAAATAGCAGACAGGAACCCGCGAAGGAGTCGCTCGAATGCGCAGACTCCGCCTCGCTGAGGGGTGGTCCTTGCTTGACGGGAGTGTGGGGTCTCGCCGTGTCCGGAACTATCACTCGGCGCATCACTGACTCGCAAGACGCGTACCGGGGGCAACATTTCACAGAAGCGTCGGCGGAATTGTTAAGGGGTTACGGCATGTGTACTGGGCTGCCGGGTGATCAGGTGGGTTACCCACGCTGGTGGGTGTCTCGGCGGCCCGTTCCGCTTTGTACCGGTCTGAGCCGTACGTCTTGATGCCCAGGACGCGCTCGGGTCGTCGTCGCGATCGGCGCGCGAGAGTCCGGCCACCGACGGGTGCCGCTGTCGTCGAGGCGGTGGTACCGGCAGCGGCAGCGAGGCCACTCTTCGGTCCTGCTGGGGGGCTGTGTATTCAGGTCAGAATTCATTCGGCGCCGAGTGCAGAGGATGCAACAGTCAAGAGATAGAGGCGCAGTCGAGTGCAGAGGGCGCAATAGCCCGGTATTGGAAAAGCCGTCAAGTGCACAGGATGCAATAGGGTGGCGTTTGGCGGGACTGTCGCTTCCATGGCGCGCAACAGCCAGGCCATGGCGGGGAGTTGAGCGTTCAACGACGGTTAGTCGTCACCGGCGACCGACACCGCCATTCATGCCCGGCACCGTTGGAACCGCAACAGAAACCGGCTGTTGTCCTGCAAGGACTACCCGGTGCGTACCTTCCGTGACCGCCTGGCGTGAAGAGACCACGACCGCCGAACGCAGCCACGTCCGAAGGCACTGCACCCCTGCTTCGGCGCTTCTTCTGTTGTGGCCTGAATCGCGCGGTCTCCGGCCTGACCGCGAACCTAGGTGGCCTCAACACGGATTGACTCGCTCCCCGTTGGACACGTTTGCCTCGACCGCATCGCCGTCATCTGAGATGGGAATCCGCATGCCCACAAGACACCGGCTCAACCGACTCCTTCTGCCCGCAGGGATCGCCCTGGTCCTCGGCGCCACGGTCGGCGCCACTCCCTCCACCGGCGCGTCTTCCGGTACGAAGGCCGGCGCCGCGGAGGCGTACGACCTCGTCATCCGGCGCGGCCACGTCATCGACCCGAAGAACGGCATCGATGACCTGCGTGACGTCGCCGTCAAGGACGGGAAGATCGCCAAGGTCGCGGCGTACATAGACACCGCGGCGACCAAGCAGGTCGTCGACGCGGAGGGCAACTTCGTCACGCCCGGCCTGATCGACCTGCACGCCCACCTCTTCAACGGGCCCGAGGACGCGTACGCGAACGGCAAGAACGGCGTCGCTCCCGACGGGTTCACCTTCCGCTCCGGCGTCACCACCGCGGTGGACGCGGGATCCGCCGGCGCCGCCAACTTCGACCTCTTCAAGAAGAACACCATCGACCGCTCCAAGACCCGCGTTCTGGCCTTCCTCAACATCGTGGGCAAGGGCATGGCGGGCAACCCCGCGGAGCAGGACCTCAGCGACATGAAGCCGGGCCCGGCCGTCGAGAAGGCCCGCCAGCACCCCGGTACGATCGTCGGCATCAAGACTGCGCACTACGAGGGACCGGAGTGGACGCCGGTCGACAACTCCATCCAGGCCGGAAAGGACGCCAACGTCCCGGTGTTGGTGGACTTCGGTGAGCCTCGCCCCGAGCGCCCCCTGAAGACGCTGCTCACCGAGAAGCTGCGCCCCGGTGACATCTACTCGCACGCCTACTCCGGAAACCGCGGTGAGCTGGGCGAGGACGGCAAGCTCAACCCGGCGATGCAGCAGGGACGTGACCGCGGCGTCCTCTACGACGTCGGCCACGGCGGCGGCAGCTTCGGCTGGAGGGTCGCCGTCCCGGCGCTGAAGGCAGGCTTCACCCCCGACGCCATCTCCACCGACCTGCACATCAGCAGCATGAACTCGGGCATGAAGGACCAGACCAATGTCATGTCCAAGTTCCTCGCCCTCAACATGCCGCTGAAGGACGTCATCAACGCGTCGACGTGGAAGCCGGCGAAGGCGATCAAGCGTACCGACCTGGGCAACCTCTCGGTGGGAGCGCCCGCCGACATCGCGGTGCTCGCCCGCCAGCAGGGCACGTTCGGGTACGTGGACAGCTTCGGCTTCCGGGTGGACGGCACGCAGAAGCTGACCGCGGAGCTCACCGTCCGCGCCGGTCAGGTGGTCTGGGACCTCAACGGCAAGACGGCGAAGAAGTGGACGCCGGACGCGAAGCCGCCCACCGGCGGGCACGAGCACTGAGCTGACCCGGTTCGCGCCGGCCGTCGCCGGGCACCGCGTCGACGCGGTGCCCGGCGACGGGCTGGGGGAGGCTCGGCCCGTCGCGGGCCGAGCCTCCCCCAGATGGCGGTCAGCGGCACTTCGTGCGCGCTGCCGTGGACGCGCGGGGTGCACTGACCCCTGGCGGACCCAGCCGAACGGGCCCGGAAGCGCGTCGAGCGCTCCCGGGCCCGTCATGCGGTCTCGCCGTCAGAAGGCGCGCTCGGCGACCAGGACGTTGCCGTTGACGTCATACACCGAGACGACCAGTGCATGTTGTCAGCGTCAGTTGGCAAGCCCGCCGAGGCTGGCGCATGGCTCCTGGTCAGCCCGTCGCCGAGACCGGAAGCGGGGCCCGAAGCGGGGTCGGCGGGCTCAACCGGTCGGCGCCCGGCGGCAGGGGAACGGCGGCGAATACCGCGTCCTGCTGGGCCTGGAGCTCCTTCTTCCGGGCCGGGCTTGTGGAGGGCAGGCGCTGCTCCTCGTACAGGGCGTGGGTCACTTCCTGGGCGTGCTTGCTGGCGGGGGTGTGGAACTGGACCTCGAAGAGCTGCCCGGAGCGTGCTGCGCGCCAGCCGGTGTTGAGGCCTTTGTAGCCGCTGACCCGGCCCCAGGTGTTGGTCCACTTGGTGGTGTCGTTGCCCCAGGCGGACAGCAGGGAGGACGCCGTGGCCACGCCGTCGGTGTAGGCGCCGTCCGGCCACTGGAGGGTGTAGCGGACGGCGTCGGTCAGGCCCGCGAGGACCGTGTCCAGGTTCTTCTCGGGGCGTTCCTTGAGGGAGGTGGCGACTTTCCTCTTGAGGGAGTCGGGCGACTTGAGGCGGTTGTCGAAGCCCACAAGCTCCGCGTCGGACGCGAGCGCGGCGGTGCGCACGTCCACGCTGATCGACCGCTCCGCCTGCTTCGCCCGGTCGATGTAGGTGTTGACCTCGGCGTTGTCAGCGGGGCTCAGCGTGAGCCCGCCCTCTCCCCTCCAGCCGTCGTCGCCGGGCGCGGCGGTTGCCGCCGGTCCGGCACCGAGGGCGAGCGCGGTGGCGAGCGCCGCCGTGAGGAGGCTTCGGCCGATGGGGGGAGTGGTGGTCGTACCGGTCGTCATGGCTCCGCCTTCACGCTGGTGGATGATCTTGCGGAAGGCACAACGGTCCCGGCGCGCGCCCGGTTACGGCCGACCCCGCTTCCCGGATGCCGGGGAACGGGGTCGCCCTTCGCTGTCGTTACAGCCCCTGCCTGGTCCCCGGAACACCGGGGGCGGCCTGCGCGGCGCCGCCATGGATCACGAACTGTGAGCCGGGCTCGACCAGGATGTCACCGTCCCGCGAGTCACTGATCTTCACATGGGTGAGTGTCGCACTGCCGCGCGCGCCGCCCATGGCGAGGATGCCGCTGCCGTTGTTGGACTTGGAGATCGTCACGTTGCTGATCTTCGCGTCGGGTATGGCGCCGCCACCCGTCTTGAACTGGATGCCGTCGTACGTCGAGTCGTGGATGTCGGTGTCGCGGATCGTGACACCGGGGATGTCGGGTCCCTGGGCGAAGAGTGTGATCGCGCCGAACTCCTGGTCCTCGTTCCAGAACGCCCCGCCGGTGCGGTAGAGCCCGTTGTTGGCGATCAGGGTCTGCCCGGAGAAGGGGAGCGGATCGTGGTCGGTGGCGAGCATGATGCCGGGGTAGTTCATGGTGTCGTGGATGAGGTTGTTCTCTATCTTGTTGCCGTAACCGCCGTACACCGCGATGCCGTTGGCCCGCCACGGCAGTTGCACCGTGTTGTTGCGGAACGCGTTGTCGTGGCCGATGTCGACCGACGGGTCCTTGACGTACTTGTTGGCCCATACGGCGAGCGCGTCGTCACCGGTGTTGCGGAACGAGGAGTTGAAGACGGTCGAGTTGCGGGTGCCGTTGGTGAAGTTGATGCCGTCCGCGTAGGTGTTGCGGATACGCATCCCGCTGAACTCCAGGCCGTCTCCGGGCCCCCACAGCTCGGGGATGTTGCTGTAGTCGCGCCCGACCCAGGCGCCGACGTTGGCGTGCTCGATCCACACATTGGCGATCTTGGTGTTGTTGCCGAAGCGGCCGTTGAGGCCGACGCCGCCTTCCGCGTTGCCGTCGCCGCCCCGGATGGTGCCCGAGCCGAAGACGGCGATGTCGGAGATCTTGGTGTTGTCGTCGATGTCGAAGCCGAAGTTGCCCTCGTGCGGATGGTTGATGCCGCCCGCGTCCTGTGGCGGAATGAGCGAATAGAGCTGTGCGTGCCACATACCGGCGCCGCGGATCGTCACATCCCGGATGCCCACCTGGTTGTACTGGCCCCGGTTCTGCGGGTCATCGGTGAGGATCTTCTTCTCCTGACGCCACTGCCCGGCCGGGATCCACACGCAGTCGATGTCGCCGTTCTGGTCGGCGGTCACGGCCTTCTGGATCGCGTTCGCGTCGTCGATACCGTCGTTGGGGATCGCCCCGTACTCGGTGATAGAGGTGCACGCGGCGGGCTTGCTCGCCGCCGGTGCGACCTGCTCCAGGTCGACCAGGTCGAGTACGTAGTACGCGGCGTCGTCACCGGCGTCGCGCTGCAGACGGAAGGTGGTGCCCTTGGGGTAGGTCTGGGTGAGCAGCGCATGTGACTCGTCGAAGAGCCGGCGCGCGTCGCCGCCCGGGGTGTTCGTCAGACCTTCGGGCTGGTCCGTGTTGCCGTACAGCCAACTGTGCTTGGACGACAGAGTCAGCTTCTGCACGAACTTGCCGTCGGCGTAGAGGCTCAGTGTCTTCTGCTGGCCGCCGCCGCCCGGCGCGTCGGGGATGGAGTTGCGTACGACGATGGAGTTGGCGGCGCCGGCCGAGGTGAACTCCGCGTACTGACCCGTCGAGGTGAGCCGTACGGACTTGCGCCCCGAGGACTCGGTGGCGAAGTTGGTGTGTCCGAAGGTGCGCTCGGCGTCCGCCTCAAGGAGCGTGCCGTCGTACTTGCCGTCCTCCACCTCGTACTCGACGTATGGCGCGGCGGCGCCACGCCCGACCACGATGGAGCGCGCGAAGACGTTGTTGTCCTCGTTCGTCTCGTCCACGACGTCGGTGGCGTCGGCGGTCGCGGTCAGCGTGGCGCCGCCGCTGGTGGCGGTCCACCTGCCCGCGAGGTCGACGCCCGCGCTCGCGCCCGCGGCGATGGCGGGTGCCGTGCCGCTCAGCGTCTTGTCGCCCACGGTCAGGCGGGTCACTGACCCGGCGTTCACGGCGCTGGTTCCGCGGTTGTGCAGCTTCACCGAGAAGGTGACGTCGGTGCCGACTGCCGGGTTGGCCGGGTTGGACGTGATGCCGGTGACCTGGAGGTCGGGTCCCGGGCTCTGCCGACAGTCAGCTTCGTGCCGGCGGTCCGGCTGTTGTTGTCGTTGTTCTGCTCGGCGACGGTGTCGTCGGGATCCACCACCGCGGACACGGTGTAACTTCCCTGCGCGCGCTTGCCGATGTCGACCGAGGCCGTGGCTGACTCATCGGCTCCGAGCGCGCCCACCTTGGCGCTGCCCGCGACCGTGCCGCCCAGACTCACGTCCACTGTCGTGGCGGCCGAGGCGGCCGAACCCGTGTTGCGCACCGTGGCGGCGACCTTGATGGCATCGCTCTCGCTGGGCTGTGCGGGCTGCCAGCTCAAGTCGGTGACGGTCAGGTCGGGATTGGGGGCCGGTTCACCGTTGACCTCGAACTCGGCGACCTGCCCCGCATATCCGGAGCTGTTCGCTGAGATCTTGAGCCGGACGTCGGCGTAGCGTCCGGACACCGGGATCGTCACGGTGTTGTGGTTGGAGGCGGGGGAGAAGGTGTAGTCGGCGCTCGCCTCGACCGTACTGAAGCCGTCGGCGGACTGAGCGCGCCCGAGCACCTCGATGGTTTGGGTACGGGTCGACCAAGCCGGGTCCGGGTTGAGCTTGAGCACGACGGAAGTGAGGTTCGCGTCGGCGCCGAGCTTCACGGTCAGCGTCGAGGGGTGCGCGCTCGCCTCCCAATAGGTGTTCACGCTGCCGTCGTTGGCGTTGGGCGCGAAGTAGTGCTGGGTGGAGGAGGACGCCTCGATCGGCTTCTTCAGCGCCAGATTGACGGTCGTCCTGGTCTCGGTGGTGGTTTCGGTTTGGGTTGCAGCTTTCTCTTCCGTCGGCGCCGCGTGGGCGGCGGCGACGGGCAGGAGCCCGACGGCTGTCAAAGCGGCGACGAGCCAGAGGATCATGTTCCGTCGGCTCCGTTGTTTCCATCTCACGGTGTGCCTCTCGGTGTTCGGGGATGGCGTGAACATGACATATCGAAGGTGCATATTCGGCAATGCATGGGCGGCGGGGACATCTTCCTGCCGGTGCGCGGGGCTGGGCTTGGCCTGTACTCAAGCGCCATCAACACTGGAGTGCAAGATATTGAGCAGATACTGCAATTAATCGACAGTTCATCGGGTGCATGGTTGCCCCGGTCACAAGGTCGCAAGGTCGCAGCTTCGCGAATTCGTTCGCGCCTGCATATGGCTGCTAAGCCGCATATGTCAGTGCATGGCCATGCCCTGGCGGCAGTCACAAGTACGTCGACTGGCTCTACGTCGATCCGACACCCTCAACCTCATCGACGACGAGGCTCGCGCCCGGGCTGCCGACCACCGGCGAACTCGACGCGGCCTGCGCCGAGTTGCTGCGCTACTCATTTATGCTCACCGTCGCGCCGCCGCGCATCCACGGCTTGACCGGCATGCTCGTCAACCCGTTGGCCCTCTTCTAAGGCTGCCCCGTCTTGCGCTGATTGGCGTTGAAGCGCGCCTTCTTCTGGCGATTCCCACACGTGTTCATGTCACACCATTTGCGGGTACGGCTTTGGCTGGTGTCGAAGAAGGCGGCTTGGCAGCTCGGTGATGCGCACAAGGCCAATTTTCCGTCTCGTTCGCCCGCGATGATGCTGATCGCGTCGGCGGCGATCACGCCGAGGGCATCTTCCACACGGGAAGCCGAGCTGAGCCGCCACCGCCGCTTGCCCTCTGGCGTCAGGATCGCCGCGGCCCGGCCCTGAGCGCTGCAGTCATTGATGACGTGGACGGCACGCGCGGGGAGAGCTTCCTGGAGCGCGGCCGCTGTCGCGGCGGCGTGAATCGACTCCCTAAGTTCCCGAGCGAGGTCGAGCTGGGCAATGGTGCAGGAGTCCACGGCGAGGCCGCTCACCACCAGCCAGTCGACGAGCCGGTGCGGCGTGGGAATGCGCTCCACAGCCGTGCCGTGACGCTCCGACAGAGTCCCCGTGAAGCTGGTCGCCAGCACGCTACCGAGGCGGAAGTCAGGGAACGCGGCACACATGGAACCACCTTAGCTGGTTGCCGCGCGCCTCGGGAAGCTGCTAGAACCGTCTTAGCCGGTTCTCGATAGATCGTAGCCGGTTCCGCGACGGCCAGGAGGTCTCATGCCCCGTCCGACAAACGACGACGTGCAAGCATTTGAAGCCCACGCAACTGACGCCGACCTGGACGATCTGCGCGCGCGACTAGCCGCGGCGCGACTGCCCGAGGCTGAGACGGTCTTTCGCCCCGCGCCCGACCCTCGCCGTTGGGAGCAGGGCGTGCCTCTCGCCGACCTCGTCGATGTCGTGCACTACTGGCGCACCGGGTACAACTGGCGGTCGTTCGAAGAGCGGCTCAACCAGATCGGTCAGTTCCGTACGACCATTGATGATCTGGGAATCCACTTCCTGCACCGCCGGTCCGCGCGTGCCGATGCCACTCCTCTGATCTTGACGCACGGCTGGCCGGACAGCATCGTTCGGTTCATCGATGTTGTGGAGGAGCTGGCAGATCCGAAAGACGCGGACGCGCCGGCGTTCCACGTCGTGGTGCCGTCACTACCGGGCTTTGGTTACAGCGACAAGCCGGCCACCACCGGGTGGGGAACCGAAAAGATCGCGGCCGCGTGGGTGGAACTGATGGGAAGGCTCGGCTACAGCGAGTTCGCAGCCCACGGCGGCGACTGGGGAGGGAATATCACCACGGTTCTCGGCGGCAGGTTCCCGGCGCACGTCCTCGGCATCCACACGACGTTCGCGGAGGCGCCGCCCGGGTTGCCGACGGACGGGCTGACCGCGGTCGAGCGTAGGTGGACCGAGGAAACCCGCGATTTCTGGCGCCACCGCGCGGCGTACGCGAAGCAGCAGGCGACCCGACCGCAGACCATCGGCTACTCGCTCGTCGATTCACCGGTCGGGCTCCTTGCCTGGATCCTCGACAAGTTCGCCGAGTGGTCAGACACCGAGGACAGCCCGTTCGAGACGATTTCCATGGACAGCGTTCTTGACGACGTCACCCTGTACTGGCTGACGCGGACCGGTGCGTCGGCGGCCCGCATCTACTACGAAAGCCACAACTCGCTGGACCCCGAACTCCGGGTCGACGTCCCGTCGGCACTCAGTATGTATCCCCGCGACGTCGAGAAGTGCCCGCGCCCCTGGGCACAGGAGCGGTACCGACAGATCGTCCGATGGAGGTCGCCCGAAATCGGGGGCCATTTCCCGTCCCTTGAGGTTCCCGAGTATTTCGTCAAGGATCTGCAAGAGGGCCTCGCGGCAGTGTTGGCCGCCCGTCGGTGAACGCGGCCGGATCATCGGCGGTGAACGTGGCCGGATCATCGGCGGTGAACGTGGCCGGGCCATCGGCGGGTGTCGCTCCGGCACGTCGGGTGAGGCACCCATAGGGTCGGCACCGTTCCCAGGCGACCCTGGCCGAGAGACCGGCTCCGCGAACTGCGATGAGTCCTGCGGCGTCCGGCGGTCGTACTGTCGAACCCGTCACCGAGGAGGACGACTGATGCGCAGCGTGACCTATTCGATGGGCGTCTCACTCGACGGCTACATCGTCGGGCCGGACGGCACCTTCGACTGGACGGATCCCGACGAGGAGGTCTTTCGCTTCTGGATCGACGACATCCGTCAGGTCGGTGTCCATCTATTGGGACGACGGCTGTACGAGACGATGCTGTACTGGGAGACCGCCGACCAGGACCCCTCGCTCGACGACGCCACGCTCGAATGGACCGCGCTCTGGAAGCCGCTCCCCAAGGTGGTGTTCTCCACCACGCTGTCGGAGGTGCGGGGCAATGCCCGCCTGGCCTCCGGCGGCCTGGCGGAGGAGATCGAGCGGTTGCGGGCCGAGCCGGGGGAGGGCGAGATCGCGATCGGCGGCGCGACGCTCGCCGCCGAGGCGGCCGCATCGGGTCTCATCGACGAGTACCGGGCCGTGGTCCACCCAGTCCTTGTCGGCGGCGGCACCCCGTTCTTTCCCCGGTGCGAGCGCCGGGTGGACCTCGAACTCGCCGAGACGCGCACCTTCGGCTCGAAGGTCGTCTACCTCCGCTACCGGGTGGCGCGTTAGCGGCCTGGTACCCCGCAGCAGCGCCGCCCGGGAGGGCTCCTCGGCACCGGCCAGGCACGCGCAGGGCAGCCGCGATAAATCCGGTGACGCCGACGGTCGGCCCCGGGATACTGATCGCCCATGGATGAGGTCAAAGTCGTCGTCGCCCATTCCGAACGCGCGACTCTGCGCGTCGGCGACGTGTTCCTGAAGGTGGACGCCGATCAGGCGCGCATCGACGTCGAGGTCGAGGCGATGGCCCTGGCACCGGTCCCGACCCCGAAGGTCCTGTGGCGCGAGCCGCCCGTGCTCACGATCGCCGCGGTCCCGGGGACGGTGCTCGGCCGCCTCGGCGAGCCGTCGACCGCGTCGCCGGCGGCGTGGGCCGCGGCGGGCGCCGCCATCCGGAAGTTGCACGACGCTCCGTTGCCGCCCTGGCCCGGCCGGGGCCTCGACGAGTTGGCGGCGGAACTCGAGAGCGAGTGCGAGTGGCTCGTGACGAACGGTGTCCTGCCCGCCGACCTGGTCACCCGCAACCGCCAGGTCGCCGAGGCCGCGCTCCGGCCGTGGACTCCGGTGTTCACGCACGGCGACCTACAGATCGCTCACGTGTTCGTCGAAGGCGACGAGGTCACTGGCATCATCGACTGGTCCGAGGCGGGGCAGGGTGATGCCCTGTTCGACCTCGCCACCTTGACGCTCGGACACGAGGAGCACCTCGGTGACGTCGTCGCCGGCTACGGCACCGACGTCGACCTCGACGTGATCCGCGCGTGGTGGTCGTTGCGAAGCCTGCTGGGGGTTCGCTGGCTGGTCGAGCACGGCTTCGACCCGTCCGCGCCGGGCTGTGAGGTCGACGTGCTGAGATCCCGGATGTGAGGAGCGCGGGCTCGTCGTCGCCGTTGGAGGACGGCGCAGCCGAGGGTGACGAACGCGCGGTGGATGCCGTCGCGGATCTCCCAGCGGATGCGCAGGCGGCACGGCCCGTGCAGCCGGATCCCGGTGTACAACTGCCCGGACTACCTCAGATCGGCGAGCAGGCCGTCGAGGGCCTTGCGGAGGGCTTCGGAGTTGGCCGGGCCGAACCACGTGGTGCGGATGCGTTCGTTGTTTCCCTTCGGGGTCTCGTGGTCGGCGGCGAGCTGTTGCAGGGAGCGCGTCCCGTCGCTCAGGGAGCGGCCGACTCCCTGGAAGAGGCTGCGTACGTAGCTGTCCGCGTCGTCGGCGGCGATGCCGTGCTCTGCGGCCCATGAGGCGAGCGTGACGAGGTAGGAGTAGTGCGTGGTCAGCGTCCCCGTCAGGGCGGAGAAGACGTCGAAGGCCGCCTCGTCCTCGACCGGGAGCGCCCCGCCCAGGTGCTCGAAGAAGGCGTTCACCGCCGGATGCGAGGGGCACGTCACGGTGACGGAGCGGCGCTCTCGTACAGTGGGCAGGGGGATGGCTCGTACCACCTGGGCGTTGGTGGCGAGTGTCCGGCGCAGCTCGTCGATGCGGACTCCGGCCATGACGTTGACCACCAGTTTGCCGTGGAGTCGGGTGAAGATGTCGGCACCGACAGCGCCGGCATGATCGGCACCTGGGTCTTCACCCACTTGCTGACCACCTTCGACTACGCGGGCCGGCATCTGATCCTGCGCCGCCGCACACCCGAAACGGCCAGGAAGGTACGCGCCGCCGCCGCACGGGCGGGCGCCGAGGCCCTGCCGCTGTGGCTGGCTGAGCAGTATCTGCACACCAGGGGCAGCATCACCGGCGTCGCAGGCTCCCGCTCAGGGGTGGTGGGCGTGAACTTCGGCGGAAGCGGCGGTGAGAGCGCCGCGGTCGTCTTCGGGGAGACGGCCGAGCAGTTGGGGATCCGCAGCGACTACGACCGCCCGATCGGGACCTTTGCCCACAGCCACCCAGCCGTCACCTACCCCTGCTACCCGAAGGAGATCCGCCTCGGCGACGCCGCCGCAAAGGACATCTACTGCGAGACGCACCCACAGGCCACGCTCGCCCCCTACGGGTTCGACATTCGAGCCGCCTTCTTCCACAGCTTCCACAAGCCCTACAACATCACCGTCGACTTCACCGACATGAACCTCTACATCGCCCGCGGCAAGGCCACCTGAGTACCGCGACCGCACACAGGGAGCGGATCGGCCGCCACCAGCGGCGGCCGACCCCATCCCGCCGGGACAGACCCTCGCGCTCGGAGCAGCGGCCTGAGCACCATGGAGCACGCGGGCGTCAGGCCGGGAACATCGGCAGGACCCGGACTCGGAAAGGTCCACGGACACGCCGGTCACGCCGGTGACTTTGAGCTCCGGTGTGATCGTCCGTGCTGCAGCAGTCGTCCGACACGTTCGACCTGAATTCCCTCGTCTCGGTCCGCACTGCCCGGGCCGCGTTGCCGCCCCTCCCCGCGAACCTCGAACCGGGCACGGCCTGCCACGACGCGGACGCCCTGCCCGCGTTCCACGATGTCGAACTCGGTGTCGCACGGCATCCACGGACCGAGGGCGATCCGCTGATCGACGCCGCGGAGACCGCTCTGCGCCGCACCATGAGAGCCGCCCGAACGCCGCAACGGCCCGGCCACGCCGACCGCTGTGTGAGGACTCGGCCCGGCAGTACGGGCTCCGCGTCGGCCTGCTGTGCAGCGACGGCCGCCGAGCGGCCTCGCCGCCGGGGTTTCCCGTTCTCGGCGTGCAGCGTCCCAGGCCTGGCGGAGCCTGACCGGCGGAGCGCAGTGTGACGGTTCTGCGGAGGCGGTGCTGGGCGCGTGCCCGCGAACTGAACGGGACTGGTCGTTGTCGCCATCGCTGTCACAGAGCTGCGCGTGTTTCGTCTCTTGTGGGCCGGGTTACCCGAGTGATCGGCAAGCGCGCCACGGCGGACGCGCGCAGGCAAGGTCCGCAGGAAAGGAGCAGTACTCATGTCGAATCCTCAGCAGCCTGAGCTGCGGCGCAGCGACAAGGGGGCGGGTACCCCGCAGGACAGCCAGGCCCGCAAGGCCGCACAGCCCGCCAAGGGCAGCGGGCACGCCCACGGTACGGACCGGGGGAACAAGGGCGGCGGCGAGGGCGGCGGCACTCCTCCCGAACAGCAGCCCGACCACCCGGCCTGACCAGGTCCCCTTCCTACGCGAGGAGAGAGCATGACCGTCCCTGAGGAAAACCGCCCCAAGACGACCTCCACCGACGAGGTCATCGCGACGGGCGCCGACCGGGAGGACGCCGGTAAGGACAACGGCGCCACCAGTCGCACGCTGCGCGAGGCGATGGAGGAAGCCGGCATCGAACCGGAGGACGTGCGGGACGACACGTGACGACCACGCCTGTGCCCGCCGCCCTCCGGGTCGAGGGCGGCCGTACGGTCAGGTCCGCGCCGTCCTTCGGCAGGCAGGAATCGCCGAAACCGAGCCCGGGCAGGAAGGCGTGTCCGATCCGGGGGTCGCAGCCCGCGGTGCGCAGCGCGTCGTCGATGTTCGTCTCCGGCGCCGCGCAAAGCCTGGCCACCTCGTTGGAGAAGCTGATCTTCATGGCCAGGAACGTGTTGCTGATGTACTTGGCCATCTCCGCGGTGGTGGGCGTGGTGGTCACCCACGGGCAGGTCAGCGCTCCGTACAGCTCACGCAGGACGTCTGTCATCGCCTCGCACCACGCTCCGGACACCACCCGGGAGTGACTGGTCCAGTCGTCGAGTGCGCTGCCCTGATTGAGGAACTCCGGGTTGTACGCGTAGCGCCGGCGCAGCCGCGGATACGCGGCCGGCAGGGCCTCGCTGGTTCCTGGCGGCACGGTCGACTTGAGCACCACATACGGTGCGGGCAGCAAGACCGCGGTTTCCCTCACGGGTCCTGCTCGATCCCGCTCACCCGGTGCCCCTGCCGGGCGAGGGCGATGGCACCGGTCACCCCCACGTAGCCCTGTCCGACGACTGCGACACGCATGAGGTCCTCCCGCTTCGCCGCGCACGGTCACCGCGCGCCAGCAGGCCTGCCCGGGAGCCGACAGGGCTGCGGTGGGCAGACGGGTGACTCCCAGCGAAAGGAGCACGCTACGCGCTGTCGATGCGGGAGCGACGACCGACGCGGCGGCGAAGCCTCAGGGGCAGTGCGTACCAGCGGATGCCGAACCACAGCATGACCCCTGTGGCCAGGGTCTCGGCGAGAGGGCCGGGGATCACGATGCGCAGGATCAACAGGAGGGTGCATCCGATGGTCAGTGCCAGGAGGACCATGCCACACGTCATCAGGCGCTCTGCGGTCTCCACCAGTTCGTCCTTCATGCGCTGGCCCGACAGGAAGCGGTGCAGGGACACGGGTGAGCGCAACGCTGAGCAGGAATCCGAAGAGGATCTGCACACCCGTCTGGGCGACCCTCGTCTCCTGCAGGATCTCGTGCCAGCGACGATTGACTCTCGCGCGCCGTCTCCGGCTCTTCGGCACGTTCGGCTCGCCAATCCCGGCTGTGGTGGTCGGCACAGCAGGCGGTGCCCTCCTGCACCGACTCGACCGGTCGCTCCGTCATGGCCATGGCATCCTCCCAGGTTGAGGGAACCGGATGCCCCGCCCGCACCTTTCCGTGCAGATGGTTTCTTGCCGACGATGGTGCGGTGGTCGGTCACGGTCGTGCTCCGTCCACCCCCCCCATCTGGACGACCGGATCCGGCACTCGTGTACGTGGCGAAGTCTGATCGGCCATCTCACCCGTACGGCTCAACCCATCTGGCCCGCGCCACGCTCGGCGGTAGCTTGGGAAAGCCGGCGCGGAAAGCGCGGGGCGCCGCTGCAGTGCCCCTGCGAGTACTGCGGCGGCCCGGGCCTGTGCCCAGCACGTTCGAGGTCGAGATCCTCGCGTGTGTCCTTCCCTGCCGTCCGGGCGCTTGAGCCGGAACTCCGTGAACCCGCAGGAACCGGGACGACTGAGGAGGAAGCATGCAACTGTCTTTCCTTGAACCGCTCTTCGACCGCTCCGGTCCGTGGGCCACGGTCTACTTCGATCCGGGCCGGCACGACGAGTCGGGTGCCAAGAGGCGTGAGCTGTCCGTACGAGAGGTGCGCCGGACGCTGGAGGAGCAGGGCGCCGACGCGGTGACCAAGGAGGCGGTCGGTGAGGCATTGGCCGGCATGTCGGTGGCGGAGAACCCGGCCGGCCGGGCTCTCTTCGCCGCCGGCGGGGAAGTGGTGCTGAGCCTTCGCCTCTCCCGGGCCCCGCAGGGGCAGATCGCGTGTTGGTCCCCGCTGCCCCGCCTGGCTCCACTGCTGGAGCTGTGTGGCCAGGACCCCGTCTGTCTTGTGGCGTACATCGACCGCACGGGTGCGGATTTCGAACGCCGAGGAGCCGAGGGGCCGCGAGACGCGGGCGGTGTCGAGGGGCAGCAGTGGCCCGTCCACCGCACGTCCACGTCGGACTGGTCCGAGCGGCACTTCCAGCTCAAGGTGGAAAACACCTGGGAGCACAACGCAGGCGAGATCGCCGAAGCACTGGTCACGGCGTACGAGGAGTCCGGCGCCGAGGTGGCGGTCCTCGTGGGCGACCCCCGTGAGCGGTCGGTGGTGCGCGAGAAGCTCCCCGACGCCGTTCGCGAGGCCACGGTGGAGACCGAGCACGGCGGGCGGGCCGCCGGCTCCGACTCCCCGGCGCTGGAAGAGGCCATCGAGCGTGCCCGCCGCGAGTGCGCCGCCCGTCGCGTCGAGGTGGCCATGGACCGTTTCCGCGCCGGGCGGGTGGGCACCGACCGGCCGACGGACGCGGTCGAGGGCGTCCCGGCCGTGGTGGAGGCCGCCCGCGAACACCGCATCGACACACTGCTGCTCCGGCCCGGTGGCCCGGACCTGAGCCGGGAGACCTGGGTGGGCACCGAGCCCGACCAAGTGGCGGTCCGGCGAGGCGACGCGCAGACTTTGGGGGAGAGCGACCCTGTCTCCGTACGCGCGGACGACGCACTGCTGCGCTCGGCCGCCGCCACGGGAGCGGACGTACTGCTCATCCCCGTACCCGACGAAGAGCCCTCCCTGTCGGGCGACGCGGATCGGGAAACCAGGGACGACACGGACGTCAGCGCCCGTCCTGGGCGCACGACGAGCGCGGTCGGCACGGCGGACACCGACACCCCGGCCGGGGGCATCGGCGCCTTGCTGCGCTGGACGTACTAGCCCACTGGACGTCCGACCCGTCCGGTAGCGCACGGTAATCAAAAACAAACGATTCGGAAGAGTCAGCGGAGGTGCGCGCGCATGGAGCGAGGCAGCAACCCGGTCGGTCCCCGCAAGGACGACGAGCTGAAGCACGAACTGAAGGGTTATCTCCAGTCCGGCCAGCACACGCACGTGGAGGAAGGCAACGACCCCGAGCCCCCGGCGGACGACGACATCCGCGTCGACCCGGGAGGACCGGTACCCCCGCCGGGCGCGGAACGCGAGCAAGCCCGGGCGGACGGCGAGACGGAGTCACTGCGCCTGGAGCTGGCGCGCCACCTGGAACCTTCCGTCTTCCCGGCCGACCGGCAGACGGTACTGGAAGCCCTCCAAGCACACCACGCGCCGGACACCTTGCTGGACTTCGTGCGAAGCCTGCCGGACAGCGGCACGTACGCGAATGTGTCCGGACTCCTCGCAACCGAGAGCGACCGCCGCCAGGCGGAGTGAGACACGATCCCAGGAGGCGACGGCCATGCCTGAACCAGGAAGCAAGAAGTACGACACCCGCCGGGCGCGGTTGCGCAAGGAGGCGGAGCAGTCGGGAGTCAGCGACCAGGAGGCCGGCCAGGCCGCGAACGAGACGCTCCAGGACGATCCCGACTGGCAGAGCCGAGGTCCGCGCACCGAACGCGGCCGGGGCCCGAAGGGCGAGCAAACCGAAAACGCCGACTGACCCCATAGCCCTTCGACGTCCCGCCCCCGCTGAATGCAGCGGCCATCACATCCGCGCACTGTGATCGATCACGGTCCGCACGGAGCCGCACCGCCCCGACCAGCACTGCTCGCCGCCACCCCTTACCAAGCCTCCGATGTCCTACGGTCTGCGCACAGGTGCTGTCAGCGCTGTTCTGCGGGTTAGACGTACGGCAGTCGTACAAGGGTTGGGAGTGCCGATGAGCTGCCCTCCTCACCAGGGCTTGGCGACCGGAGAAACGAACTAATCGTCCGGTCGGGCCCGTGGAGGCAGCAGGCGCAGCACGGTGGCCCTGCTCGATGGCCTGACGATCGATTTCGCCGCCTTCAACGCCGGGTTGGGCTGGGGGCGGCGGCTTCGTGGACACCGACCTCACCGACGATCAGGAGGTCGTCGCCCCGAACGTCACCGCGACCGCGTACGGCTGGCCAAGCCGCTGCTCCGGCCATGGTGGCGCGCGGTCTGCAACAGATGTCGAGTCACCAGAATTGCGAGACCCACACAGACTTTTTCAGCCATCTCGCCCCCCGGCGACGTCGTGAACGCCCCCACCAGGGAGTGCAATCGTGCCGCGGAGGGCAACCGCCGTGATTCGCCACATCGCCCGGTACTGCGGCCGTAAGGTGGTGGTGACATTCGATTGGGCTTCTCGTTTTCGTCTGCCGATCAACAGGACCCGTTGCCCGCGTCCCAGAGGCTGACGGGCGGACGGGCCGTCCCTGTCCGACAGGCTGATCGCATGACGTCGCTCGAAGACTCCGCCCGTATGCTTCATGCCCTGCTGCGCTCCAGTCACCTCTCCGCCTTCGAGGAACTGCCCGCCCTTATCGGCAGCCACGCCGTCAAGGCAGGTCTGCACCGTGCACGGTTCTACCTGGCCGATCTGCAGGAAGTGGTGCTGCGCGAAGTCACCGGACTGGGCAGCGACGCGGGGCAGGGCGGGCAGGAGCTGCGGATCGATGCCACGCTGGCGGGCCGGGTCTTCACCAGCGGGCGCACACACACCGCGACCGCCGACGGCCACATACAGCACTGGCTTGCGGTGCTCGACGGTACCGAGCGCCTCGGTGTACTGAGCGTCGAGACCGTGCACACCCCCGACGAGCACATCCGAACGGCGATGGAGGACCTAGCCTCCCTCCTGGGCATGCTGCTGGTCTCCAAACGGCACCACAGCGACTCACACGCCCGCCTCACCCGGATCAACCCCATGTCGGTGTCCGCCGAGATGCAGTGGACCCTCATGCCACCGCGCACCTTCTCGAACAAGTGGGTGACGATCGCCGCCGCGATGGAACCCGCCTACGCCACCGCGGGTGACGCCTTCGACTACGCTCTGGCCGGCGACACGGCCCACCTCGCAGTCTTCGACGCCATGGGTCACGACACATCGGCAGGCCTCACGGCCAACCTCGCCATGGCCACCTGCCGCAGTCAGCGGCGCCAGGGCAAAGGCCTTGTCGAAGCCCGTGACGCCATCGAAGCGAACCTGATGGAGCAGTTCACCCGAAGCCGGTACGCAACAGCGGTCCTGGCCGACCTCGACCTCACCAGCGGCCTCCTGACCTGGATCAACTGCGGTCACCACCCTCCGGTCCTGATCCGCGGCCGACGCTGGACCACTCACCTCGGCTGCCCGCCCACCCACCCCATGGGCACCGGCCTGGGCCTTCCGGTGACGTTGTGCCGCGAGCATCTCGAGCCGGGCGACCAACTGCTCCTGTACACCGACGGCATCGTCGAGGCCCGTGACGACCAGGGCCGCGAGTTCGGTCACGACCGCTTCGTCGACTTCATCATCCGCCGCCAGGCCGACGGCCTGGCCACCCCCGAAACACTGCGCCGCCTCGTCCACGCCGTACTCGACCACCACAACGGACGACTCAACGACGACGCCACCGTCCTGCTGTGCGAATGGCACGGCGAGAGCGGCACGACCGCCGTGGACCAGCATGGAAGGGAAGCGAATGGCCGCCGGTGAGCATTGGTCACTCCCTGCTGCCGACCTCGCCAAACCGGCGGCTGCGTACGAACGGCCGTTCGGCCAGATGCTCGAACAGCGCGGTGGCGGCCCGGAGTAAAGCGTGCCGTTATAGGTGTGGCGGGTCGCCTCCCACGCCACCCCGAGTCGGCGCAGGCCGACGTCCTCCTGGGGGTGCCGCTGACCGCTACGACCGGATACGGGACGCGACAGGTATGAGCACGTCCGGGGTGTCGGTCAAAGGGCGCTCGCCGGGCTGGCCTGGGTCCTTCTCGCAGCCGCCGCGCTCGCCGTCATCGCGCGCAAAAGCCTCTGAACCACGTGCTCCCCGGCGCCCCACTGTCCTCGTGCAGGTTTCGGCGGTTCAGTGGGGTTTGCGAAAGGGTTCCGCCCCCGACGCGCCCCTTGGTCGGTTGCGGGGTCCCGTCTTTCAGGTCGTACCGCGGTGCAGGGGCCCCCAGTTGCCCGGCAGGCCAGTGATGATGCCGCGGGCGTCGTCGATGACGTGGTCGGCGATCCAGCCGAGCGGTGCGACGTCGATGACCAGAGGTTCGTTGTCGGGGCCGCGGGCGGTTTCACGGCCCCGCAGAAGCCAGGGACGGGCGTGGGGGTCCTTGACCCGAGGCAGGTGGCAGTAGTCATAGAGCCGCCGGGCAACCCAGACGTGTACGGGGCGCTGTCCCCACCAGGCCTCGATGTCCAGGCAGTTGGCGGACAGCCCCGGAAGTTTCACCCCGGTCAGGTCGTCCGTGCTGGCTGCCTCGGGCAGATCATGCTGCGGGCCGCGGGACCAACGCACGTACAAACCGCGGCGGCTGGTGACGAGCCGGGTCAGCTCGTCCAGGCCTGCAAACGTCGGCAGTCTCTCGGTGTGGATCATGATCCTGCGCGCTCGCGACTTCGAAAGACGTTCAGACGGGGAGGAGGGAATCGTCCGTCGCCCGGGCGCCGGGAAGCCGATGGCGTCCGGCGACGAGCGCGGTCTGGATGTCACGGGTACCAGTGGACACGCACAAGGTGTACGCGACGTCGTCCATACGCTGCCGTGCCTGCTCGGTGCCACTCTCGGCGTGCAGCAGCCGCAGCGTCTCGTACTCCTCGATCAGGTCACAGAGGACCGCCGGGTGCGCCATGAGCATCAGGAGTCTCCCTTTCGTCATCTTTCACATGGGTAATACACCGATTCGCTTGCCCTGGGGCCCAAGACCTATGCGTGCGATTGCATGACTGCGAGACCGGGGCCATGCAATCGGACGTTTGCGGTTCTCTACACGGTTGCGCGGCGTCCTTATGAGCAGGGTAACCGGCATGGCTGCGATGTTCCGGTCGGCGCGTCGCAGCTCCCTCCAGCAGCGGCTGGTCGCCTCGTCGGCCAGGGCGTCCCTGGCGTTGGGCATTGACCCGCATGTTCCGTGGAACACGTGCCGTGCCGACGCGCGGAGACCGCGCGGGTCCTGTCGAGGAGGTCACGTGACACACAGCCTGGAATCTGTGTATGCCCGTATCGAGCAGGAGGTCGCTGCCCGCGCCGACAGGCTCTGGGACGTGAGCCTCGCCCTGCACCGTGAACCGGAGACAGCCTACGAGGAACGGCGGGCGGCCGGGCTCCTGGCAGGTGAGCTCGAGCGGGCGGGTTTTCTGGTGGAGCGCGGCGTCGCGGGACTGCCGACCGCGTTCACCGCTCGCACGGGGACGGCGGCCGAGCTCGGCGGGGGGCCCAGCGTCGCGCTGCTGATGGAGTACGACGCGCTGCCCCAGCTCGGGCACGCCTGTGGCCACAACCTGATCGCGGCGGCCGGGCTCGGAGCGGCGCTGGCCGTGCGTGCCGCGCTCGACCCGATCGCCGGCACCCTGTCGGCCGTCGGGACGCCCGCGGAGGAGACCGGCGGCGGCAAGCTCGACGAGGTGGCGGCGGGCCTGTTCGACGGGGTGGACGCGGCGCTGATGTTCCATCCCGGTGTCTACGACTGGACATGGGCACCGCTGACAGCGAGCGCTCAGGTCAGAGTGGGTTTCCACGGCCGGGCCGCACACCCTACGGGCAACCCGACTGAGGGCATCGACGCGCTGGGGGCGTTGATCCAGCTCTTCAACACGCTCGGCGTTCTGGACAGGCGGCTGCCTGCCGGATCGCACATCCAGGGCATCGTGACCGAGGGGGGTCGGGCCACGAATATCGTCCCCGACTACGCGGAGGGCCTGTTCGGACTGCGCGGCGAAACCACGTCCGCGCTTGCCGAACTCGTGGACGAGCTGCGTTCGTGTGCGCAGGGTGTGGCCCTCGCCACCGGCACTACGGCGGAAGTCACTGATGTGGGTGGCCGTTATGAACATTTTCGCGTCAATGATGTTCTGTCGGGGTTGTTCGCGCGGCATCTTCAGGCTGCGGGAATCACTCTTACGGAGCCGGAGGCGGGTGTTTATCTGGGGTCGTCCGATATCGGCAATGTCAGCACGCGGGTGCCCGCGATCCATCCGTTTGTCGCGATCATGGGGTCGAAGGGCTCCGATCACACGCCGCAGTTCGCGCGGGCCGCGGCTGGTCCGCGTGGGCGCCGGGTCATGCTGGCCGCGGCGCGCGCCCTGGCGGGCACGGCCGCTGATGTGCTGCTCAGGCCGGACGTCCCTGCACGTGCCTGGGCGGCCTTCGAGAAGAAGGCTGCGGCCGGTTTGTGATCTCAACCGCGTGTGGGTGGTGGCGTCCCTGTATGGGGGGTGCCCGGCGTGCGGCGGCTTTGTGGGTGTCGGTCCCGGTTGTCGCTGCTGTTGGTCAGTCTTCTGCGGATACTCGTACTGTTCTGATCCGGGTGTCGGCTGCGTCTGGTACGACCATGCCGGCTTCGACCCCGCTGTGCAGGTACTGCAGGACCTCGGTGTTGAGCCGTTCGCCGGGCAGGGCGGCGGGGATGCCGGGCGGGTAGGGCGTGAGCATCTCGGCGCTGATGCGGCCCACCGCTTCGTCCAGGGGCACTTGTTCGGTGCGTCCGAAGAAGGCGTCCCGGGGGAGCATGACTTGTTCGAGGCGGAGTTCGCAGGGGTCGGGTACCTGGACCCGGGAGGCCGGGCGCAGTTTTTCCGCGTGGGCGGCGGCGTCGCGCAGCGCGGCGGTCAGGGCTTCGGTGCTGCGGTGGTCGTCGGCGTGGGTGAGCTGGGCGCTGATGCGGCGGTGGTCCGAGAGGTGCAGGTTGATGTGGTGGTGTTCGCGGATCCAGTCAGCGATGCGGTAACCGGTTGTACCCAGGGCGGTGATGTCGACGGTGATCTGCAGGGGGTCGAGGTCGGTGGCGAGGCGGGGGCCACAGAAGTCTTCGCGGCCGTGGACGTGCATGCCCTCGATCTCACCGAGTTGGGCGCGTACTCGTGCGGCCAGGGCCAGCGCGTTGTCGTAGAGGCCGTGGCCGTGTTCCACCATCTGCCGGCGCCAGCCGTCCAATGCCGCGTAGATGAGGACGGAGGGGCTGGTGGTGCCGAGCAGGTCCTCGCGGTTCTTGAGTACCGCGGGTTCGATCAGGTTGCCCTGGAGGTGGAAGACGGAGCTCTGTTCGAGGCCGGAGCCCATTTTGTGTACGGAGGTCACGCAGAGGTCCGCGCCCGCGTCCATGGCCCAGGTCGGCAGGTCGGGATGGAACGGCAGGTGGGCCCCCCACGCCTCGTCGACGATGAGGGGCACGCCGTGTGCGTGACAGATGTCGGCGATCGCGGACAGGTCGGAGCATGTTCCGTAGGGCGTGGGCGTGGTGACCAGGGCGCCTCGCGCGTCGGGGTGCTCGGTGAAGGCCGTGCGGAAGGCGTCGGCGGAGGGCGGGTGGGCGAGGTGGCGCCCCGCGTCCCACTGGGGGTCCACCCAGATGGGCACGATGCCGGCCAGGACCAGGCCGGAGACCACGGATTTATGGGCGTCGCGGCCCACGAGCAGCTTCTCGTGCGGCCCGGCCACGGAGAGCATGGCGGCCTTCACGGAGAGGGAGCTGCCGCAGGTGGAGAAGAAGGTGTGTTCGGCTCCGACGGCGTCGGCCATCAGTTCCTGGGCTTTGGCCAGGACCCCTTTGGACTGCGTCCGGTCGTCCAGGCCGCTGGTGGCCAGCACGTCGGAGTTGAACACGGCGTCACCGAGGATCGCGCGCACGCGGGGGTCGGCGCCGCGTCCCTGCTTGTGGCCGGGTGGCGTGAACGGGGTCTGGTTCTCGGCGTGGTATGCGACGAGCGCGTCGAGCACGGGTGCCTGGGAGTGGTCCATGGCAGAGCGGATTCCCCGGAGAAACGGGGCAAAAACCGCACTGGTTGTCGTGACTCCGCAGGCGGCGGCCACACGTGAGGCCGACCGTGGTGGCGCGGGGGTCGGGATGACTGATCGGCGATGCGGCCATAAGGGTTACAGATTTGCCCGATGTGTCCCCTTCTCCCGGAGTGTAAGCGGCGACATGATCACCCCGGGGGCGGGGAGGAGTCCTTGCGGCTCGGTCCGGGGACCCGCCTGCCGGTGCCGCTGGGAGGGGGCGGGCGCGGTCGGGCCCGGACGCCTGGTGGGTGTCCGGGCCGTGGGTGTGTTTGTTGTTGTCAGTACCAGTACCAGCGCCTCGCGGGCTTGGTGGTGAAGATGCGTCGCATCGCGGTCATGGATTATCACCTCCCCTCTGTCGTGTGGTGGTCAGTGGCCTGAGAAAGCGGTGGAGGGTAAATGGCCGTGGGACAGTGCTTTCAGCCATGACGGCCCGGGGGTCTCCGCCGGTGACGGTCAGGCGGGCGTTGTCACAGAGGGCGGTCAGTGATTCGGTGAGCAGGGTGTGTGCCACCGCCGCGCCGGCGCAGATGAAGGGGCCCATGCCGAAGGGGATGTAGGGGCCGTGTCCGCGTTTGGTGGCCCAGCGTTCGGGCCGGAACGCTTCGGGGGCGCTCCACAGGTGTTCGTCGTGGTGGAGCAGGTAGGGGCTAATGGACAGGAGAACACCGGGCGACAGGACGATGCCACCGAAGTCGACGGGACGGGGGAGAGTGCGGCCGACCATCCAGGCCACCGGGCGGTGTCTCAGTGCCTCACGCACTACGTGATCGGCGGGCCATGGCCATGGTGTGGGTGCTGTGTGGTGCAGGCAGGCCAGCAGCACCGTCCACGCCAGTGAGGTGCTGAGGGGGGACATGATCGCCCGGAACATCATCAAGTGCAGCTCGGCAGCGGTCCGGTCGGACGTCCGGTCGGCCGGGCATGCGCTGAGCACGGCGTCCAGGACATCGCGCTGCTCACCGGCCGGGTGTTTCCGGCGGTGTCCCACCTGTTCGGTCACCGCAGCGAGCAGTTGTGCGCGCAGTAACTCCGCTCGGGCTCGCTGCCACACGTGCGGTGCGCGGACCGCTACGCCTCCGTACGCGGACCGTTGCAGCAATCTGCGCGTCCCGGCGGGTGTGCCGCGATGCAGCAACAGATCTGTGAGGCAACGGAAGAGCAGCCGGGTGCCGGCGGCTGGCCATCGGCTGGCCGTGGGGAGTTCGGTTACTGCTTGGGTCAGGGCGGCGCGGTAGTGGGGCATGCCCGCCCGCAGAAGGTTGCGTACCGCATGTCCGACATCGACCTGGGCGCTGCGTGTAGGGAGCAGATCGCCGAAGAAGCCTGACTTACCCGCATGATATTCGGGGCTGCGCAGCAGTGTCTGTGCCAGATGGGAATCACTGACGCACCAACCACCCCAGGGAAGCTGGATCAGGCCTGTCGTGCTGCGACGACGGAGGTTGTCGAGGTGGGCCAGTGGGTCTCGCCGGAGTTGACGCCTGTCGCTGATCCTCATTCCGTCACCTCCTGCCCGGCTTCTTGGCACCTGGACGCCGGACCGGCAGTGCCGGGCCCCGGGCCGATGTCATACCGACCACGGGATGCCCGTGCCAGGGAGTGAGAAACTGGTCCCTTCACCGTGTCACTCAAAAGGTGACGTATATGTCTGACTATTCCCGCCCGACGGCCTCGGCAGAAGAGCACCTCGCGCCTGCACGTCCTGACACGAGACGCGGAGCCAGGCCCTGGTGGCGTCGATCCCGCACGCGCGGGGGATGCTCTCTTCGCGGTGGCGGCGTGGCGTACGGGTCGGTGTCGACCCTGCACGTGCGGCGATGGTCCGAGGCTTCGGTTCTTTTCCGGGGCGGGCAGGAGGTTGTCCCCGCGCGCGGGTTGTTCAGAGTCAATGGCAGCGTAAGGTCCACTGTGGCACCTTCTGGCGACCTCATAGGTGTGTTCCTGACGCCTTGAGCGCTTCGTCCATGCCGTTCTGTGTGGCAGATTGGTGTGATGCTGTGCTGGGACCCCCGGCGACTGCGTCTCGACACAGCAAGCAATCGCTGTCGGAACAGCGGGTGATGGTCTGGTCGGCGGCGATGGCTGCTGTCGCGGCTGCCAGTGTCAGGGCCGCGGGGTAGGCCTGCCACTGAGAGCAGCCGACGGTCACGGAACGGCAGTAGGGACGGAGGGCTGGTCCCAGTCGTGGAAATCCTTCGGAGCAGGATCCGACCTCGACCATGGAGACGTTGCCGACGCTGTCTCGTGCCCAGCGCAGGAACAGGTGGCGTCCTGATTGTTGTTCGGCCAGGTGGAGTGCTGTCATACGGTTGAGTTCCACTCCGATGAGGAGGATTCGGCCATCGTGGGCGGCTAGTTCCCGGATCGGGCCGTATACATGTGTCGGATTCTGTGCCGAGATCAGCTTGTTCGCCAGCGGGCCGAGAGCAGCGAATGAATTGAGTGGGTGCGTGCCGCGCACGACGCCAGGACGGTTGACCAGAGTCGCTGGGAGCGCACCTAGACCTGGGTTGATGAGGCCGCAGTCGACTGTGTACGTGGTGCCCTCTGCGAGGTTCGATGCAGGGGGGGAGTGCGGCGTAGTCGATGCCGTTGCGCGCGGGCCGCAGGGAGGCAGGGGCAGCCACGCCGAACTGGGGCTCGGTGAAGGCAGGCGCCAATACAGTACGGCCGTTCGCCAGCAGTGCGTCGAGCACGGTGTCTGCACCACCGTTGACGGGCGCCTTGAAGGAGCGCAGCGAGGCGTGCACCATGACGGGGCGGTCCGGCGGCAGTAACTGGTCCGCTGCTCTTTGGAGATGTTCAGCCAGGATCATCGCAGGCCTCCTTGATCGACGAGACTGATGGTGTCAGGTCCTGGATTCCGGCGGGCGAGTTCGCAACAGCCAGACTGTGGGGGTCATCAGCCTCGTCGAACACAAGCAACCAGTCCGGAAATGCCCTGTCGAGCAACCGCCAGAACCGGTCGGCTGCGTCTGCCTTACCACGAGTGATCGCCTCGACGTCGGACACGTTCCGTCCAGTTGCTGCGCCACGGCCCCCAGGTCCTGGGACAGCGTGACCGGATCGCGAGCCGAGATCCACCACACCTGTCCGCCCTGAGCCCGGACACCCTCTGCCAGTGCCACGGCCAGCGTTGTCTTGCCTGCTCCACCCGGCCCGGCGAGCACAATGGGTCCTTGCTGTGGCTTGTGCACCAGCGCGAGCAGGGCATCGAGCAGCGGGCGGCGACCGTGGATACTGACGCGTTCACCGGAACGGTGTTCCTTGGCACCGTCCTTGAGCCGCCGTAGCCTGGCCTCCACCTCCGGGTCGGGAAGATGTTCCTCGGCGAGTTGGCTGATGACGTTCAGCCGTGCCCGCAGGGCTTCTGCCGCAGCGCGGGCGTTTTTACTGGTCATTAGAACTGGGTGAACTCCCCGGCCGGACAGCGGCTCGGGCTCACTGCAATCCCCGACGGACAGGTCAACTTGAGAATGCTCAGACGGACGTTGGCCCTGGAAATGGCCTACCGTCCCGGCGGTGTGCTGGCCTCCAAGATTCACCTAAAACATGTCGCT
>NZ_JOAP01000048.1 GCF_000720475.1 Streptomyces aureocirculatus | reverse complement strand
GCTGAGGGGGGCGGGGGAGACCGGGGGAGGCCGGGGGAGTGCCCGTTCGCGGCCGGGGGCACGGTCCCCGTCCGTCCGCTGGGTCCGCTGGGTCCGCGGTGTCCGCTGCGTCGGCGGTGTCCGCTGCGTCGGCGGTCTCGGCGGTCTCGGCGGTCTCGGCGGTGTCAGCGGTGTCAGCGGTGTCAGCGGTGTCAGCGGTGCCAGCGGTGTTGGCGGTGTCGGCGGTGTCGGCGGCGTCGGCGGTGTCAGCGGTCTCGGCGGTAGCAGCAGTGTCGGCGGTGTCGGCGGTGTCGGCGGTGCCGTCCAGGGGGTCGGCCATGACGGACGGCCTAGTTCGGGGTGGTGGCGGCGGGGGGCCCGGCCGCCGCCCCGTCGCGCCGGGCCTCGGGCGCACCTCGCGAGGCGCCGATCTGCTCCGACACCCGGACGAAGCGGAAACCGCGCTTGCGCAGCTCAGGGACGATGATGCGGACGGCGCGCTCGGTCGCGGGCGCGGCGCTGCGGGTGCAGTGCAGGACGACGACCGAACCCGGCCGCACCCCCTGAAGGACCTGCCGCGCCACCGCCTCGGGGTCCTTGGCGAACGCGTCACCGCCCACCACGTCCCACTGCACCGCCGTCACACCGGAGGGCGCGAGCTCCCGCAGCGCCCGCTGGTCGTAACAGCCGCCGGGGAAGCGGAAGTACGGCACCGGACGCTCGACGCCCGACTCGCGCAGGGCCGTGAAGGTGCGCTCCACCTCGGCGCGCATGCGGTTCGGGGCGACGGTGGGCAGGCCGTAGCAGCGGGGCGTGAAGGCGTAGTGGCTGTAGGAGTGGTTGGCGACCTCGAAGAGGGGGTCCCTGCCGATGTCCCTGGTCTGCGCCGGGTACTGCTCGGCCCAGCGGCCCGTCATGAAGAACGTCGCCGGGACCTTCAGATGGCGCAGGGTGTCGACGAGGGGCGGGTTGTCGAAGTGTTCGCCCGCCGCGGCGCGGGGGCCCTGGTCGGCCGTCATGTCGGCGTCGAAGGTGAGGGCGACGGTGGGCGCCGCCTTCGCCGAGCCGCGGGACGCCTGCTCGGTGCGCGGCGCGCTGGTGAAGACCGGGGTCAGGCCCTGCGGGCCGGGGGCCAGAGTCGGCGCCTGACGCCCGGCGGCCGCGGTCCGGTCCTCGGGGGTGGCCGCGAGGCGCTGGTGCGGCGCGGGGGAGGGGGCCGCGGTGCAGGCCGTGAGGGAGAGGGCGGCCGTGGCCAGGAGGGCCAGGGCGGTACGGGTGTTCCGGGTCCGTGCGCGAATGATCACGCCGTGAAGATATATGGGTAAATAGGATTAATGGGGTAGGCGGGCCCTCGGACTCACCCGTACACCGGACAGGCCCGGGGGCCGGAGCTGCGATGATCCGTCGTCCTCGCCGACCCGCGTCGGTGCGGTGGGGCCGGGTTTGCCAGGGGGGAGCGGCTGTGGAATCGTCCTGGGGCGCTTCCCGGTCGCCGCACGTCTCCGGGGCCCCGCGTACCGCGACCACCGAGGAGTTGACGAGCCGTCGATGCCCGAGCCCGCCGACACCCCCGACATCTCCGGCAGCGCCGACATCTCCGGCACCCCCGGTAGCGCCGACATCTCCGACGCCCCCGGCAGCATGGATACCCCCGGTACCCCCGGCAGTGATGACACCCCCGGCAGCACCGGCAGCACCGGCATCCCCGGCGGCACCGACGCCCCCGGCATCACCTGGACCGAAGACGTCCGGCCCCCGGCGCGGGCGAGGCGCGGCAGCGGGGCGGCCCCCGGAGACGGCCCCGGAGACGTTCCCGGAGACCCGGAAGCCGCCCCCGCCCCCCTCACGTACACCGCCCACTGGCACTCCGAGAGCGGACTGCCCGCGCCCCGTCGTGTCATGGTCGCCGACGACCGCATGAAGGCCGCCGTGGCCTACCGCCTCGCCTGTGAGGGCACCGCGCTGCTGTGGCGCGGCGACTACCAGGGCGCCCGGCAGTTGCTCCGCGCCCTCGGCAGCCGCCTGGACCGGCTCGCGCCGAAACCCGGCGCCACCCCGGCCGAGACGTTCCACCGGCACCGGCAGGCCCGCGGCCACCGGGCCAGGGTGCTCGGCATGCTGCTCGTCGTCCTGGAGGACGACCACGGCCTCGCGCTGCGCCGCGCCCCCGACGTGCGAACGGCCTGCACGGAGGCCTACGGCCCGCCCCGGCGGCGCACCGTCGTGTCGCTGCGCGAACTCCTCGGTGTGATCGGCGCCCACGAGTGGCGCCGCAAGGGTGTACCGGTCCCGGCGGTCGACGGCCGCATCCACCCGCACTACGGCGTTTTCTCGCCGGTCCGGGGCGAGTACGTGGACCTCGTCGCCACCGCCCCGCTGCCCGCCGCCGCCCACCGCGCCCCCGCGGCCGCCACCGCCTTCGACCTCGGTACCGGAACCGGCGTCCTCGCCGCCGTCCTCGCCCGCCGGGGCCTCGGCCGGATCGTCGCCACCGACAGCAGTCCCCGCGCCCTCGTCTGCGCGCGCGACAACGTGACGAGGCTCGGCATCGGCGACCGGGTGGAGGTCACGGACAGCGGTGACCTGTACCCGGCGGGCCGTGCCGCCCTCGTCGTGTGCAACCCGCCGTGGCTCCCGGCCCGCCCGACCTCCGCCGTGGAACAAGGCGTGTACGACCCCGACAGCGCGATGCTGCGGGCCTTCCTCGCCGGGCTCGCCGACCATCTGGAGCCGGCGGGAGAGGGCTGGCTGATCCTCTCCGACCTCGCCGAACACCTGGGTCTGCGCTCCCGCGGCGAACTCGACGAGGCATTCGCCGCGGCCGGTCTGCGCGTCGTCGACCGACTCGACGCCAAGCCACGCCACCCCCGCGCGAGCGACGCCTCGGACCCCCTGCACACGGCCCGCGCCGCCGAGGTCACCTCCCTGTGGCGGCTCGCCCCGGCCGCCTGAGCCGCCGCCCGCCCCGTACCCGGACACCGGAACGGGCGGCGGACGGCCGCTACTTGCGCCAGGGCCCCGTCACCGCGAACGTCGTGCCGGGCGTGTAGCAGTTCACGTACATCGTGTCGTCGTCGGGCGAGAAGGCGACGCCCGCGAACTCGCCCCACTCCGGCTTCTCGGGGGTGCCCGTGTTCTGGGCGTTGCGCGCCATCGCGTAGACCTCGCCGCCGCGCGTCACGCCGTACACGTGCTGGATGCCGCCGCCGTCCTCGCACACCATCAGGCCACCGCTCGGCGCGAGGCAGATGTTGTCGGGGGACTCGCCGGGCAACTGGACGTCGGTGCCGGGGCCGAACACGATCACGAGGGTGAGGCGGCGCCGCGCCGGGTCGTACCGCCACACCTGGCCGTAGTGGTCGGCGGCCGAGCCCTCCGCGCTGCGCGCGTAGCTGGACACGAAGTACACGCAGCGGCCGCCCCAGTAGCAGCCCTCCAGCTTCTGCGCGTGCGTGATCCCCTTCGGGCCGAAGTCCTGATGGCGTACGGGGGTCTCGGCGGCCAGCGGGTCCGGTACGTCCGCCCACGTGACGCGGTCGAACGACGTGCCCGGCTCCTGTACGGCGGACAGGTCCGCGAGGCCCGGCACCCGCATCGCCTGGAGCCTGCCGCCCGCGCGCAGTGAGCCACGGCCGCCCTCGGGCCTGTCCGGCAGGAAGCGGTAGAACAGGCCGAAGGGCCGCTCGAAGGCGTCCTCCGTCTCGTAGACGACACCGCGCCACGGGTCGACCGCGACCGCCTCGTGCTGGAAGCGGCCCATGGCGGTCAGCGGGACGGCGCCCGAGCGCCGGGGGTCCACCGGGTCGACCTCGAAGATGAATCCGTGATCCTTGGTGTAACCGTTCGTACCGGCCTTGTCCTCGGTCTCCTCGCAGGTCAGCCAGGTGCCCCAGGGGGTGGGCCCGCCCGCGCAGTTGACGGCGGTACCGGCGATGGCGACCCGCTCGTCCACCACCCGGCCGCGCCGGTCGAGCGCGAGCGCCGTACAGCCGCCCTTGGCCGCCGGATCGTAGGTCAGGCCCTTGACCGTCGGCACGCCCAGCTTCGCCGTCGCGCGGTTCTCGTGATTGCGCACCAGGTGCACGCCGCCGCGCCTGCCCCCGAACGCGGCCATCCCGTCGTGATTGCCCGGCACCTTGCCCTCGCCCGAGCGCAGTTGGTCTCCCTCGCGGGAGAGGACCCGATAGCGGAAACCTTTCGGCAGGTCGAGCAGGCCGTTCGGGTCGGGTATGAGGGGGCCGTAGCCGCCGCTGCCGCGGGGGGCCGCGGTGGCGGTGCCCGCGAAGAGTTCCGACAGGGCGCCGGTGAAGGCGATGGACGCTCCCAGTGCCCCCGTGCGGGCGAGTACTTGGCGCCTGGTCGCGGACGGCTCCGTCGCGGACGGTTCGCTGGCGGATATCTCAGTCGCGGACGTCTCGGTGTCGGGCATGGCAACCTCCTGCTGGCGGACAGGAACTGACCCGCATGTGTGTATCACGCAGGGCTGCCTCGCACGAGAGTTTGAACGCGGCCCCGGCCCCGCGGGGCGGATCTTTCCCCTGCGGGCACGTCGTGGCTGGTCGCGCAGTTCCCCGCGCCCCTTCGGGGGCACGTCCGCCCGACGGTGGCCGACGGGCCCCGTCAAGTGCGCACCCGCGTGCCCCTTCGGGGGTACGTGCGGCCGACGGTGGGCGGTGGGCCCCGTCAGGGGCGCGGGGAACGGCGCGACCAGCGCAAGCGGATCCGCACCCGAAAAGAGTGCGCACCCGCGTGCCCCTTCGGGGATACGTCCGGCCGACGGTGGGCGGTGGGCCCCGTCAGGGGCGCGGGGAACGGCGCGATCAGCCCGAGCGGATCCGCAGCCGAAAAGAGGGCGCACCCCCGGGCCGGGGGCGTCAGGGCGTGGCCAGGGGCTTCGCGTCGCGTGCCAGCGCGGTCAGGCGGGAGATCGCACGGAAGTACTTCTTCCGATACCCACCGTTCAGCATCTCCTCGCTGAAGAGCTCGTCGAACGGCACCCCGGAGGCGAGCACAGGGATCTCGCGGTCGTAGAGCCGGTCGGCGAGGACGACCAGGCGCAGCGCCGTCGACTGGTCGGGCACCGGGGCGACGTCCGTGAGGCACACGGCGCTGAGGCCGTCGGTCAGCGCGCCGTAACGGCTGGGGTGCACCCGCGCCAGGTGCCCGAGCAACTGCGGGAAGCCGTCGAGGCTCGCGCCCCGCGTCGCGTACGCGGCCTTCGTGACCTGCTCCTCGGAGTACGGGGCCGGGGCCTCGGGAAGACCGCGGTGGCGATAGTCCTCGCCGTCGATGCGCAGGGCCTTGAAGTGGGCCGAGAGACCCTGGATCTCACGCAGGAAGTCGGCGGCGGCGAACCGGCCCTCACCCAGCTTGCCCGGCAGCGTGTTGGAGGTCGCGGCGAGCGCCACACCCGCCTCGACGAGCTTGCCGAGCAGGGACGACACCAGGACGGTGTCGCCCGGGTCGTCCAGTTCGAACTCGTCGATGCACAGCAGCCGGTGCCCGCTGAGCGTACGCACGGTCTGCTGGAAACCGAGGGCGCCGACGAGATTGGTCAGCTCCACGAACGTGCCGAAGGCCTTGAGCGCGGGCTCGGCGGGAGTGGCGTGCCACAGGGACGCGAGGAGGTGGGTCTTGCCGACGCCGTAGCCACCGTCGAGATAGACGCCGCGCGGCCCGGCCGGCACCGACTGCTTCGCACGCGCGAACCAGCGCCGCTTGCCCGCGCCCGTCGCGTGCGCCCCGCCGAGCCCCTCCGCGAAGCCGCTGAGGACGCGCACGGCCTCGGCCTGGCTCAACTGTCCCGGGTCCGGGACGTAGGTGGCGAAGCGGGCCGAGTCGAACCGCGGCGGCGGCACCATCTCGGCGACGAGCCGGTCCGCGGGCACCTGCGGCTCGCGGGCGCTCAGGGATGCGGGGACCGCTTCGGGTATGGGGCTCTGCCCGGCGGCAGGGGTGGTGTCTGACACGGTGCTCCACTGTAGAGCGGTATCGGCGCCGTGTAAGACTGCCCGGCATGCGACGCCTGTTCCCTGTGACCGACCACACACCCGCGCCGACCTCGGCGAAGAGTGCGCCGGACGCCGCGCCCGGGGACCGCGAGGGGCCCCTGGACGACCATGAGTGGTCCCTGGACGAACTCGCCGACGCCTACGCCTACCCCGAGGCCGACCACGGCGGGCCCGCCGTCTGGCTGCGCGCCAACATGGTCTCGTCCCTCGACGGCGCGGCCCAGCACGACGGCCGCTCCCAGCCCCTGTCCAGCGACACCGACATGCGCATCTTCGGTACGTTGCGCTCCCTCGCGGACGCCGTGGTCGTCGGCGCGGAAACGGTACGCCAGGAGGGTTACCGTCCGGCCAGGGCCCGGGAGGCCTTCGCGGCCCGCAGTGCGGCGGCGGGCCAGGCGGCGGCCCCCGCGATCGCGATCGTGAGCGCCGGCCTCGACCTGGACTTCTCCCTGCCCCTGTTCACCGCCCCGCTCACGCCCACCCTCGTGGTGACCGGCGCCGCCGCGCCGGCCGACCGGATGGACGCGGCGCGACAGGCCGGGGCGGAGGTGGTGATCGCGGGTGAGGGCACGGGGGCGGACCCCGGGCGGGTCGTCAGGGAGCTCGGCGCGCGGGGGCTGAACCAACTGCTCACCGAGGGCGGGCCGCGGCTGCTCGGCCAGTTCGTCGCCGCCGGTGCGCTCGACGAGCTGTGCCTGTCGGTGTCGCCGCTCCTGACGGCGGGGAGCGCCCAGCGCATCGCGGACGGCCCCGGGCTCGCGGTGCCCGAGCGATTCGTACTGACGTCCGTGCTCGAAGAGGCCGGGTTCCTGTACACGCGGTACCGGCGGGCATCTGACAGTACCGGCGGGGCATCTGACAATCGCATCTGACAATCAGCGGAATATCCCGTTCCGTTTCGCTTCCGCGGGGCACACTAAGTCACGCGACCCCGGCTCGGACGGGGGAAGGATGGTTTCCGCAGGTGCCGGTCGCGCGGCCACGGAAGAGAAGGACGGACGCCTGTCGTGTTCACAAGCGTATTGATGATCGAGAAGGCCCTCACGTCCGCCGACGTGGAATTCGTCAGCACCCTGCACGGCGACGAGCCGGTCACGTTCCAGGTGCTCTTGCAGCCCCGCGGCGACCAGGCGGACCGGCTGCTTCGGGCCATCGACGACGTGGCCCTCGGCGAGCTGGACGAGGCGGTCCGCGAGGGTGAGGTGCCCGAGGGCGAGGACGCCGTGGGGCCCGCGGGGCGGGCGCTCCAGGTGTCGCTCATGGCGCTGCGGGCGACGGGCAGCGCGGCGGAGGGGCGGCTGATCGAGCGGCATCCCCTCGACGTGCTCCAGGAGGTGGTCGACGAGGTCGGTGCGGACGAGGTCATCGTGCTCACCGAGCCCCACCTCGTCGAGGAGTTCTTCCACCGGGACTGGGCCTCGCGGGCCCGGCACAAGGTAGGCGTGCCGGTCCTGAAACTTTTCGCCCACAGCACGTAGCGCCGGCGCTCGGCCGTGACCGGGGTTGTCGCGCTGCGCGCTCGTCCTCAAACGCCGGACGGGCTGAAACCGGCCCGTCCGGGGAGATCCAGCCAGCCCGGGGGAAATTCAGCCCGTCCGGCGTTTGAGGACGAGGCCGCCAGGCCGAAAAGCTTGAGCCTCAGCCGAGAAGGCGGCCCGCAGGACGGGAGGGCGAGCCGTAGGACGGGCGGGCCGCAGGCCGATCGAGCGGCGTCGAGGCGGGACGGACACCAGGCCCGGTGGGTGGCCGAGGCGACCGGGGGAGACCCGGTTAGGGTGGGCCCGGTACGTACCGTCGCAGCCTCTCGGGAGAGAAACATGGCCCCCGGCCTTCCCACCGCCATGGACCGACCGCACTTCATCGGCATCGGCGGCGCCGGAATGTCGGGCGTCGCCAAGATCCTCGCCCAGCGCGGCGCGAAGGTCGCGGGCAGCGACGCGAAGGACTCCGCGACCGCCGACGCCCTGCGCGCCCTCGGCGCCCGGGTCCACATCGGGCACGCGGCGGACCACCTCGCCTCCGACGCGACCTGCGTCGTCGTCTCCTCCGCGATCCGCGCCGACAACCCGGAGCTGGCCCGCGCCACGGAGCTCGGCATCCCGGTCGTGCACCGCTCGGACGCGCTCGCCTCCCTCATGGACGGCCTGCGCCCGATCGCCGTCGCGGGCACCCACGGCAAGACCACCACCACGTCGATGCTCGCGGTCAGCCTCGCCTCCCTCGGGCTGCACCCCTCGTACGCGATCGGCGGCGACCTGGACGCGCCAGGATCCAACGCCGACCACGGCACCGGCGAGATCTTCGTGGCGGAGGCCGACGAGAGCGACCGCAGCTTCCACAAGTACGCCCCCGAGGTCGCGATCGTCCTCAACGTGGAGCTGGACCACCACGCCAACTACGCCTCGATGGACGAGATCCACGAGTCCTTCCAGACCTTCGCCGACAAGATCGTGCCCGGCGGGACGCTGGTCGTCGCCGCCGACCAGGAAGGCGCGCGGGAGCTCACGCGGCGGATCGCGAAGAGCAGGCCCGAGCTGCGCGTCGTCACCTACGGCGAGTCCGCCGACGCCGACGTGCGGATCACCGGAGTGACGCCGCAGGGCCTCAAGAGCGAGGTCACCGCCGTCATCGACGGCACCGAGCTGCGCTTCACCGTCTCCGTGCCCGGCAGGCACTACGCGCACAACGCCGTCGCCGCGCTCGCCGCGGGCGTCGCCCTCGGCATCCCGGCCGCCGAGCTGGCCCCGGCCCTGGCCTCGTACACCGGTGTGAAGCGCCGCCTCCAGCTCAAGGGCGAGGTCGCGGGCGTGCAGGTCGTCGACTCCTACGCGCACCACCCGACGGAGATGACCGCCGACCTGGAGGCCATGCGGGCCGCGGCCGCGGGCGCGGGACACGCCCGCCTCCTGGTGCTCTTCCAGCCGCACCTGTTCTCCCGCACCCAGGAGCTCGGCAGGGAGATGGGCGCCGCCCTGGCCCTCGCCGACGCCTCCGTGGTCCTCGACATCTACCCGGCCCGCGAGGACCCGATCCCCGGTGTGACCAGCGACGTCATCATCGCCGCCGCCCACACGGCGGGCGCCGACGTGCGCGCCGTGCACGACAAGGAGACGGCGCCCGCGGTGATCGCGGGAATGGCGAAGCCCGGTGATCTCGTTCTCACCATGGGAGCGGGCGACGTCACCGACCTCGGCCCGCTGATCCTGGCCGAACTGTCGAAGTGAGCCACCCCGGCCCCCGCCGGGGCCGGACCGCACCGGAAGGGGACATGTCCCATGTCGTACGACGTCGAGAAGCCCGACGAGCAGTGGCGTGCGGAACTGACCCCCGCCGAGTACCAGGTCCTGCGCCAGGCCGGCACGGAGCCCCCGTTCCGCGGTGAGTACACCGACACCACGGCCAAGGGCGTCTACTCCTGCCGCGCCTGCGGAGCGGAGCTCTTCACCTCCGAGGAGAAGTTCGCGTCCCACTGCGGCTGGCCGAGCTTCTACGACCCGAAGGACTCCGACGCCGTCGAACTGATCGAGGACCGCACCCACGGCATGGTCCGCACGGAGGCCCGCTGCGCCCGCTGCGGCTCGCACCTCGGCCATGTCTTCGAGGGCGAGGGCTATCCGACGCCCACCGACCAGCGGTACTGCATCAACTCGATCTCGCTGCGCCTGTCGGAGGACGGTAGCTGACTCACTCCGGGGGGGCGGACAAGTCCGGCGCGGACTGTCCGGGGCGCCGTCAGCGGAAGTCCACCGTCAGCCACGGGCTCTCCGGGTCCGTCGTCAGGGATCGGTGGGCCCGAAGCACCGTCGTGTACCAGGTCCCGAACTCCTCCTGGTCGAAGTGCAGACAGCGGCCCAGGACGTAACCGGCCGAGAACTCCGGCCAGGACGTGTACACCGCCCCGGCCTCGTGGGCGGTGCGTTCCAGGGCGGCGACCAGTTCGGAGTGCGACGCGTAGCGGGCGCCGCGGCCCCAGCGGGCCATCTTCGACGCGCGGCCGAGGTCCCAGGCCGCGACCGAGCGGACCTGGCCGCCGGGCGGGAGCAGGCCGTCCGCGCGGAAGCGGGCCTCGTAGCGGAGCACCTTGCCGACCAGGCCGCGCAGCGCGGCGACGAACTGGTCCAGCTCCGGGTCCGAGCCCGGCAGGCACGGCGTCCCCGGCCCGCCGCCGTCCGCCACCCGCTCGCGCAGCGCCGACTCCACGCGCTCGCGCCACAGCTCCGGATCCACGGGCGTGCCCCGCTCGGCCGCGAGCGCGGCACGGGCGCCCAGGACGAAGTCCCAGTACCAGGGGCTGACTTCCCGGCCCAGAAGACGCTTCTGCACCTCGCGCCACTCCTCCCTGCCCCGCACCCCCCACCACTCCTCCAGGCGCGCCACCTCGTTGCTGTAGCCCGCGCCGTGCCAGTCGAGGGTGTTCCAGGCGTCGCCGTTGGCGAAGCACAGATGGGCGCCGCAGGCCAGGCCGTGCAGCACGAGGCCCGCCGGCGCGCCCGTGCGGCGGGTGTCCACGCGGTCGTCGACGCGGCCCGGCCTGTGGTGGTCGTCGTGCAGGTCCGCCCAGACCTGCCGCTCCTCCTCCGTCGTCAGGTAGTACTGCTCGCACGGCGTCTGCGTGTTGACCACCAGTACGTCGATGTCCTCGGGCCAGGACCGCGCGAGGGTGCCGAGGGTCACGTACTCGTAGACGACGTCGGGGTGCGGACGCGGCAGGAGCCCGGCCGTGTACATCTGCGCCACCCTGCGGCCGTCGGGGACCTCGACGCTGAACAGCGGCGGCGCGTCAGGCGCCGCGGCGAAGTCGGTGAGCGGCACCGGGCGGTAGAGGCCCTCCACGGCGAGCGCGCGCAGGTAGGCGTAGCCGTCCTCCGCCTCGGCCAGCTCGTACAGGTGCTCCTCCAGGTCGGCGGGCGCCTGCCAGCGGGAGCCGTCCCGCGGCGCCGGGACGACCGGGAACACGTCGTCGTGGTACTCGTCCTCGGCTGCCGCGTACATGGCCGGCTTCTCGCTTCCGCGTCGTTCGGGATGTTCCGCGCCCGGCGTTTTTCATGGTGCGGATGATCTTTCCGCACCGTATCCGACGCTCAGTCGGCGAGGCGCACGGGCAGTGTCTTGAGGCCGTTGATGAAGTGCGAGACCAGGCGGCGCGGTGCCCCCGCGGGCCGCAGGACGGGAGTGGCTGCCAGCAACTCCGCGTAGAAGGTGGCGAGTTGCAGGCGTGCGAAGTGTGCTCCCAGGCAGAGGTGCGGGCCGTCGCCGAACGACACGTGCGGGTTCGGCGTCCGCGTCAGGTCGAGCCGGTCCGGCTCCGCGAACACCCGCTCGTCGCGGTTCGCCGCGGCGTGGAAGACCACCACCTTGTCGCCGCGCCGGATGTGACGCCCGCCCAGTTCCGTGTCCCTGGCCGCCGTCCGCCGGAAGCTCAGCACCGGAGGGTGCCAGCGAAGCAGTTCCTCGACGGCACCGGGCAGCGGGACCGCGCCCGTCCGCAGTCCGAGCAGCTCGTCCTGGTGCTCGGCGAGCGCGAGGGCGCCGCCGGGTGCCGCGCCGCGCACCGTGTCGTTGCCCGCGACCGTCAGGAGGAAGAAGGACATCTCCAGTTCGGCGGTGGTCAGCCCGGGCGTGGTCGCCAGCGCCGTCATGACGTCGTCACCGGGGTGGCGCCGCTTGTACGCGGCCAGGCGGCCCGCGTACGCGAACATGTCGGCCAGCATCGCCGGTGAGCGCGGATTCACCGGCCGCCCGTCCGGGCCGAGCACCGTCCCGCCCGCCCCCGCCGCCTCATCAGGGTCCTGGTAGCCGATGACACGCCGCGTCCAGTGCAGCAGCAGGCCGCGGTCGCTCTCCGGCACGCCCAGCAGATCCGCGAGATTCAGGAGCGCGTAGTCGTCGGTGACCGCGGCGACGAGGTCGCAGGTGCCGTCCCCGGCGCGGGCCTGTGCGACGGCCGCGGTCAGCAGACCCCTCGCGCGCTCGCGCGCGACGGTCGCGAACCTGGCGACACGGCGCGGCGTGAACGCCCCGCCGAGCAGGGCGCGCAGCCGGTGATGGCCGGTGGAGTTCCCGCCGCGTGCGCGGGAGCGCGCGCCGGGGCGCGGGTCCTGATTGAGCATCATGCGGCGGATGAACGGCAGGTCCGCCGGGTCCGGGTCGCGGATCTGGGTGGCACCCAGGTACGAGGAGTACGTCGTCGCGTCCCTGAGCACGGCCGTCACGTCCGCGTGCCGTGTGACCGCCCAGAAACCGGGCCCGGCGGGCCAGCCGAGCACGACCGCCTCCTCCTGCCGGGCGACCGGGTGGTGGTCGCGCAGGACGCGGTAGCGGTCGTACGGGACGGAGTCGGCGTAGATACGGGGGTCGAAGACGTCGGGTACGGGGGTGGTGGGGGCGGGGTCGCGTACGGGTACGGCGGCGGAGTCCTGGCCCGGGGCCTGGCCCGGGGTCGGGCCCTGAGTGGGTCTCGGGGTCGGGGTCGAGGCCGGGGGCGGCAGGTCTTCGCCGGGCGGGGGCGAGGGTAGGGACATGGGCGGGTGGCCGCCGGGTCAGGAGCCGGGCCGCGCCGGTGCGGGCTCCGGCGTGCCGTCGTCCGCCCGCAGGAAGTCCTCGACGGCACGGATCAGGTCGAGCGGCGCCTCGTCCATCGCGTAGTGCCCGGCGCCCGGCAGGTCCACGAGCTGGCCGCGCGTGAACCACGTCAGCCACGTCTGCCGCATCACCGCCGCCGAAAGCGCCGGGTCGAGCGCGCCCGTGACGGCGAGCGCGGGCACCCGGCAGCCCTGGAGCCGCTCGTGGAAGTCGTCGCCCGTCCAGGAGTCGAGCCAGGCGCGGAACGCCTTGGCGTCGCTGCACGCAAGGGAGCGGGCCACCATGCGGTCGAGCCAGGCGGCGGGGCGTACGCCGCCCGTCGTCATGTCGATGATGGCGCGCCGGTTCTCCGGCCGGTGCGCGGCCGAGGAGAACAGTTTCCACGCCTCGGGTTCCAGCGGGAGGCCCGACGCGGGCACCGGTGAGACGCCCACGAGCCGCCGCACCCGGTGCGGCGCGAGCGCCGTCACGCACTGCGCCACGCTGCCGCCCATGGAGTGCCCCACCAGGGAGAACCGTTCCCAGTTGAGCCGGTCGGCCAGGTCGAGGAGGTCCGCGGCGCCCTCGGCGGTGGTGTACGAGCCGACGGCGTCCTGCGCCTCGCCGTACCCGCGCAGGTCCACCAGGGCGTACTGGAAGGCGCCGGTGTCGAGGTCGGCGAGCAGCGGCGCGTACGCCGAGCGGTCCGCGAACCAGCCGTGCACGGCGAAGACTCTGTGCGTGCCTTCGCCCACCAGTTCGTGCGGCAGGATGAATGAGGTCACGTCGGCCACGATGACCGCGCCGCCCGGGCCGCGCAAGGGCGCGTGGGCGTTCCGGCGGAGGGCGCGGACGCCGCCGGGCCCGCTGGGAGCGCGGACGCCGCGGACGTCACCTTCATTCGAGGGTGCTGCCTTCACTGTCCGGCGGCGCGTGCGGGTCCGGGCTGTCCGTCGGTACGTGCGGGTCCGGGCTGTCCGGCGGCCCGTGCGGGTCCGGACTGTCCAGGGTCTCGTGCGGGTCCGGCCGCTGGCCTTCCTCGGCGTCCGCGGTGGACGCGACCACGACCCGGGCGGGGCGCAGCACCTGCCCCTGGTAGCGGTACCCGCGCCGCATCACCTCCAGGACCTCGTCGTCCGCCACCCCGAGTGGCGCGGGGCGCATCTCCACGATCTGGTGCGTGGCCGGGGCCGCGCGCTCCCCGGTCTGCCCGAACACCTCCAGGCCCTCGGCGGAGACCGCCGACTCCAACTGCCGGGCGACGAGTTCGAGGCCGTGGTGGTACGCCGCCGGGTCCCGGCGGGGCCCGCCCGCGAGCAACTGCCCGCAGGCGTCCAGTGCGTCGGCGCACACCAGCAGCAGCCGCTCGATGTGCGCGCGGTGCGCGGCGTCGCGGGCGGCGAGCGCCTTGGAGCCCTCGTAAGCGGCGAGGGCGGCAACCGCGTACGGGACGTCGGGGTCGGGATCGGGGTCCGGGGCGGGTGGCTCCGGCGGGTCCATCGGGTTCATGGGCCTGCTTCCTGTCACGCGGGTGGCGTCACCTTCCGACGGCAGGCGGTGACCTGGTCCGCAGCCTAGATGCGGTGCCGGTCCGCGCACCGAAAAACCCCGATCTCTCACCCGTACCGGAGGCACCATGCACCATTTATCCGGAATACGGCATTCACGGAACTCTGGTGGGAAGCGGGGAGTCTTACCGGGTGAAGGACGTATTGCAAGGGAAAGTGGAAGCAGTGGAACACGGGGGTGTTCGACCATGACCGACATCCGCATCGACGCAGGCGTAGGCGCAGACTCAGACTCAGACTCAGACACTGACGTAGGCGCAGACTCAGACACTGACGTAGACACAGGCACAGCCGCCGATCACTTAGCCGGACCCGTCACGGCGGGGGCGGCAGAGGCGGCAGGGGCGGCAGCGGAAGCAGCGGCGACCGAGCGCGGCGCCCGCGAACTCGTGCCGTATGTTGCGCCCTTGACCGTCCCGCCAATCCTGCGCCCCGCGGGCGGCGATGTGCGCGAGGAGACCGAGATCGCCGTCCGCCCGGCCTGGGTGCGCCTGCACCCGCAGTTGCCGCCCACCCTCATGTGGGGGTACGAGGGATGCGTGCCGGGCCCCACCATCGAGGTGCGGCGCGGCGAGCGCATCCGTATCGCGTGGACCAATCGCGTGCCCAAGGAGAGCGAGTTCCCCGTCACGGCCGTCGAGGTGCCGCGCACGACACCGCCGTCGAGCACCCGTCCGGGCCGGGACCGCGTCGAGCCGAACAAGGACGTGGCCGCGCTGCCCGCGTGGACGGTGACGCATGTGCACGGCGCGCAGACGGGCGGCGGCAACGACGGCTGGACGGACAACGCCGTGGGCTACGGCGACGCCCAGCTCTCGGAGTATCCGAACGACCACCAGGCGGTGCACTGGTGGTATCACGACCACGCCATGAACATCACCCGATGGAACGTCTACGCGGGTCTCTACGGCACCTACCTCGTCCGCGACGACGAGGAGGACGCGCTCCAACTCCCCGCCGGGAAGCGGGAGATCCCGCTCCTCATCGCCGACCGGAACCTGGACACCGACGAGGACGGCCGCCTCACCGGCCGCCTCCTGCACAAGACCACGATCGTCGACCCCAAGAACCCGGAGACGGGCAAGCCGGTCTCCCTGCCCTTCACCGGCCCGTACACCACGGTCAACGGCCGCATCTGGCCGTACGCGGAAGTGGCGCCGGGCTGGTATCGCTTCCGCCTGGTCAACGCCTCCAACGCCCGTACGTACGAACTGGTCCTGGTCGACGAGGACAACAAGCCGGTGCCTGGTGTGCTGCACCAGATAGGCAGCGACGGCGGGCTGCTGCCCCGGCCCGTGCCCATCGACTTCGACGCGGCCATGCCCACGCTGACGGCGGCGTCCGCGGAGCGCTTCGACCTGCTCGTGGACTTCCGCAGGCTCGCGGGCAAGCGGGTCCGCCTGGTGAACAAGGGTCCGAACGCGGCGCCCGGAGTGCCCGACCCGGTGGGTGACGTGGCCTATCCGCACGTCATGGAGTTCCGGGTGGGCCGGGGCGGCGGTGCCCCTGAGACCTTCCGGCTGCCGGACGTCCTGTCCGGCTCCTTCCGTACGATCGGCCACGGCGTTCCGCACGGCCACCGCCTGGTGGTGCTCACCCCGCCCGCGACGAAGGGCGGCGGCGGTCACCCGGAGATGTGGGAGATGGTGGAGGTGAAGGACCCCGGCTCCGTCCGGATCCCCGCCGACGGCGTCATCCAGGTGCGCGGCCCGGACGGCGTGACGAAGACGTACCGGCGCATCGCCCGTACGTTCAACGACGGCCTGGGTTTCACCGTCGCCGAGGGCGCGCACGAACAGTGGAGCTTCCTGAACCTCGCGGTGAACCCGAACGTGACCCACCCGATGCACGTCCACCTGGCCGACTTCCAGCTCCTCGGCCGCGACACGTACGACGCGTCCGGGTTCGACGTGACGATCGGCGGCACCCGTGCCGGAACGCCGGTCGCCCACGACCCCGCGCCCATACCGACCGCCCCGAACGAGCGCGGCTGGAAGGACGTGTTCCGCGTTCCGGGCGGTCAGATGCTGCGCGTCATCGGCAAGTTCGACGGCGCGTACGGCCGCTTCATGTACCACTGCCACCTCCTCGAACACGAGGACATGGGCATGATGCGGCCCTTCGTCGTGCTGCCCAAGGAGGCGCTCAAGTTCGACCACGGAGGGCATGGCGGCCACGGCGACCACGGCGGACACGACGGGGGGCCCGGCGGCGGTCACTGAGGAACGGTCGGCGGCACCCGGGCCGCGTGGTCCACCGCGGCCCGGCCGAGCGCCCGCACGATCGGGTGCGGGCGCGTGCCGTCCCCGTACAGCTCCGGCTGGAAGAGGGTGGCCAGGAAGAAGGGGTGACCGGGGAGTTCGGCGACACGGACCTCGCCCCGCTCGTCCGTGCCGGTGAAGCGCAGGCCGTGCGTGCGCAGGGTGGCGAGCCTGCCGGTTCCGGTTCCGGTGTCGTGCGCCGGGCCGTACCTGCAGTGGTAGCGCTCCACGGTGCGGTCGGCGCCCAGCACCGACTCGGCGAGCGAACCCGGCGTCAGCGTCACCACGCCCTCGTGCCCGACCAGCGAGCAGGCGAGCGGCGCGATGAGCGGGTCCTCGGCGTCCGGGTCGTTCTCGGCGTGCGCGGCCCCGGTCAGGCCGCAGACGTTCCGCGCGAACTCGAGCACGGCGTGCTGGAAGCCGCCGCAGGTGCCGAGGAAGGGGATGCCGTCCTCGCGTGCCGTGCGGATCGCGGCCAGCGCGCCCGCCTCGCTGCGGTACGGGCTGCCGGGCAGCATCCACACCGCGTCGAAGCCGCGCACCGCTCCCGGCTCGGCGGCGTCGGCGGTCGGTATCCAGTACGCGTCGAGGACGAGGCCCTCCCGGGCGGCAAGGGCGTCGAGGAGCAGCGGGACGCGGGTGTGCGAGGTGACGGTCGGGGAACGGTCGCCGACGAGGGCGATCCTGGCTGCGGGAACGTTGCTCATGACGGCCATCCTGAGCGGCCCCGCGGGGGCACGTCCAACGACGAAAACTGCATGCTCCATAAGCATCGGTGATGGGCCTTGCGGCTGTGCTGAGCTGCTGGGGCGCCGGGGTGCCGGGTGTCCCGGGTGTCCTGGGTGTCCTGGGCGGGCAGGGCGCCTCGGGTATCCCGGCGACCCGGGTGCCTGGGGTGCTCCGGGTGCCCTGGGCGCTTCAGGTGCCTCGGGTGTGCCGGGTGCCCCGGGTGCCTCGGGTGTCCCGGGTGGTCTGCGTGTCCTGGGTGTCCCGGTCGTCCCGGGTGCCCCGGGTTCCCTGGGCGCTCCAGGTGTCTCGGGCGTGCCGGGTGTCTCGGGCGTGCCGAGTGCCTCGGGTGTCCCGGGTGGTCTGCGTGTCCTGGGTGTCCCGGTCGTCCCGGGTGCCCCGGTCGTCCCGGGTGCCCCGGGTGCCCCGGGTGCCCCGGGTGCCCCGGGCGAGCTGGGTGCTCCAGGTGCCTCGGGCGTGCCGGGTGCCCCGAGTGTCCCGGGCGAGCCGGGTGCTTCGGGTGTCCCGGGTGCTCCAGGCGGCTCGGGTGTGCCGGGCGTTCCGGGTACCTCGGGTGTCCCGGGTGTTCCGGTGGGCGGTGATCCTTGGTGTCATGGACCCGCACCTCCTGCGTACGTACGTCACCGTGACCCGCCTCGCCTCGTTCTCCGCCGCCGCGCGCGAACTCGGCTACACCCAGTCCGCGGTCTCCCAGCACATCGCCGCCCTGGAGCAGGACCTCGGCACGCCGCTCCTGACCCGCCGCCCCGTCGCGCCGACGCGCCCGGGCGAACGCCTCCTGGAGCACGCGGGACCGCTGCTCCTCCGCCTCGACGCGGCGCGCGCGGAGGTCGCCGCCCTGGCGGGCGCGGCGGACGAGCGGCTCGTCGTCGCCGCCGCGCCCACGGCACTCACGCCCCGTACGCTGCGGGCCCTGCCGCCGTCCGGCGTGACCCTGCGCGTGCTGCCCCGCGCGGACGTCCCCGAAGCCGTCGCCACGGGCGCCGCACGCCTCGGCCTCGTCGACGGCCTGGCCGCGCCGAGCGATCCGCTGCACCTGGCCGACACCGCGCCCCTGCACACCCGCGGCGCGGGCGAGGAACCCGTCCATGTCCTGCTGCCCGCCGGGCATCCGCTGGCCGGGCGGCCTGGCCTGCGCCTCGACGACCTGGCCGACGCCCGCTGGCTGGACGCACCCGGCGCGAGCCTGCCCCTCGGGCAACTGCGGACGGTCCACGGCACCGGCGCCTTCCGCCCGTCCCTGCGGTACGAGGGCACCGACGTGCGCACCCTCGCCGCGCTCGCCGCGGCCGGGCACGGACTGGCCCTGCTGCCCGCGTCGGCCGCCGACGCACCCGGCACGGTCGCGCTCCCGCTCACCGCCCCCCGAGTCGTCCACCGCACCGAACTGGTGCACACCGCGGCCCTGTCCGGACCCGCCGCCACGTTCGTCGCACGCCTGGACGTCACTCTTTCGTGAATCGTCGCGCGGGGTCACGCCGGGTAGAGCTGTGGCCGGAGGCGAGCCATGGAACAGACCGCGTTGCGTCCGAAGCCCCTGCCGGGCCACGAGCCGGGCCCCGGCCGATCACCCGCCACGTCCGACACGTCCCGCACCTCTCCCACGTCCCGCACATCCCGCGCACCCGGAAGGGACTCCCGCCCGCACGCGGCACGGCGCCGCGGCAGACGGCTCCGTACGCTCCTCCTCGGCCTGTTGTGCGCGACGGCCCTGGTGCTCGTGGGCGTGGGCCTCGGCACCGTGGGGGTCACCGTCATCAGCATGAGCAGACTCGCGGAGATGCAGAAGCAGGCCGGCGCGCAGGGCGCACAGGGCGTGCCCGGCGCGCAGGGCGTGCAGGGGGCCGCGGCGCCCGGCAAGGGACAGGGCGCGGACCCGAACACGCCCCCGGGCCAGCACCCGGGCAAGCCGGGTAAGCCCCCCAAGGGGCCCTCGGGAAAGGCCGATTCCCGTAACCCCGCCACCAGCGAGGGCGTCGCGCCCGCCCGGCCACCGTCCCCCCGCCCCGCCCTGGGCGTAGAAGCCGTCGATGCCGCAGGCCGGGGTGGCGCCCAGCTCACCGCCGTGCACCAGCCGGGCCCCGGCTACGCGGCGGGCCTGGTCCGCGGTGACGTGCTGCTCGCGTTCGGCGGGACGCGGGTGCGCTCGGCCGGTGACCTGGCGAAGGTGGTGGCGGCGGCCACGCCGGGCCGGAACGTGACGGTGACGGTGCGTCACGCGTCCGGCGCGCGGCAGGCGTTGACGGTGAAGCCGGGGCTTGTCACGTGACCACGCGGAAGTGCGTGGTCAGCCGCCGCTCGTCGTCCAGGACGTGGAAGGCGAGCCCGGCGGGCGATTCGAGGTCGACCAGGCCCTCGCCCTCCCAGGGCAGACGCAGCGTCGAGACCACCCCGGGGCCGACGATCAGCGGCCGCCCCGCGAAGGTGGTGGCCGCCGGGGTGTGCGCGTGCCCGATGATCAGGCCCACGATCTCCGGGTGCCGCTCCACGAGCGCCGCGAGCGGCTCCGGCGCCCGCAACCGCCAGGTGTCCAGGCGCGGGTGGTGCATCCGCACGGGGTGGTGGTGGAAGGAGAGCAGCACCGGCACGTCGTCGCCGAGCCGGGCGAGCCGGGCGAGTTGCTCTTCGAGCCAGGCGTACGTCTCCTCGTCGAGCAGCCCCTCGTCGCTGCCCGGCAGGCTGGAGTCGAGCATCAGGATCTCGGCGCCGCCGACACGGTGAGCGCGGTTGATCGCGGCTCCGGAAGCAGCGGTTCCGGAAGAAGCGGCTCCGGAAGCAGCGGCCCCGGACGGGGCAGGCTCGCTCTCGCCGAGCAGCGCCGTACGGAAGGGCCCGCGCACGTCGTGGTTGCCGGGGCAGGTCAGGACCGGCCAGGGCGCGTCGGTGAACAGCAGGCGCGCGGCCTCCTTGTACTCGGCCTCCTCGCCGTGGTCGGCGATGTCGCCGGTGACCAGGAGGGCGTCGAGGGGACCCGGCAGCGCCCGCAGATGGTCGAGGACCCGCTCGGCCCGCTCCGTGGCCCGTGCCGTCCCGTCCAGGTGAAGGTCACTGATCTGCGCGAGTACCAGCATGACGTACACACCTCTGTCCCTCGATTAATGGTTGAAACGTACCCAAGCATTAACGTCGAGGCGGGGAAACGGTCACCGGAAAGCCGGTGGCATGGGAACAGGCACGCGATACGCGCTCGCGCGGGACGGGGCCGACGGGCAGGATGCCGGGGGGAGATCCCCGTACACACCAGGCTCAGGAGGCCTCATGACCACGCCCGCGCCGGCTCCGTTCACCGCCGACGACTACCGTGCCCGCATGGACCGCGCCGCGCGCGCCGCCGCCGAAGCGGGTCTCGCGGGCGTCATCGTCGCGCCCGGTCCCGACCTCGTGTGGCTCACCGGCTACCGGGTCCCCGCCGACACCGAACGCCTGACCCTCCTCGTCCTGGCCCCGGGACAGGACCCGGTTCTCGTGGTGCCGAAGCTGGAGGCGCCCGACGCCGAGCGTGCGACCGGTGCGCCCGCGCTGACCCTGCGGGACTGGACGGACGGCGTGGACCCCTACGCCGTGACCGCGCCGCTGCTCGCCGCGGGCGGCCGGTACGGCGTCAGCGACAACGCCTGGGCCCTGCATCTGCTCGGCCTCCAGCGGCAGTTGCCCGACAGCTCCTACACCGCGCTCACCGAGGCCCTGCCGATGCTCCGCGCCGTGAAGGACGCCGCCGAACTGGAGCGCCTCGCCGCGGCGGGTGCCGCCGCCGACGCCACGTACGAGGAGATCCAGAAGGTGCCGTTCGCGGGCCGCAGGGAGACCGACGTCGCCGGTGACCTCGCGGACCTGCTGCGCCGGTCCGGGCACGAACAGGTGGACTTCACGGTCGTCGGCTCGGGGCCCAACGGCGCGAGCCCCCACCACGAGGCGGGCGACCGCGTCATCGAGCGGGGCGACATGGTCGTCCTCGACTTCGGCGGCCTGCGGCACGGTTACGGCTCCGACACCTCCCGCACGGTGCACGTCGGCGAGCCCTCAGCCGAGGAGCAGCGCGTGCACGACGTGGTCCGCGAGGCCCAGGACGCCGCCTGCCGCGCGGTCCGGCCCGGCATCGCCTGCCAGGACGTCGACCGGGTGGCCCGCGCGGTGATCACCGAGGCCGGGTACGGCGAGTACTTCATCCACCGCACCGGCCACGGCATCGGCGTCACCACGCACGAGCCGCCCTACATGATCGAGGGCGAACAGCAGCCGCTCGTCCCCGGCATGTGCTTCTCCGTGGAGCCCGGCATCTATCTGCCGGGCCGCTTCGGCGTCCGCATCGAGGACATCGTCACGGTGACGGAGGACGGCGGCCGTCGCCTCAACACCACATCGCGCGAGCTGGCGATCGTCGACTGAACCCGGGCGGGCAAGGCGCGGCACGCCCGGGCGGGCTAGGCGCGGCACGCCCGGGCGGCCGAGGCGCAGCGCGCCCGCACGGCGGACGCGGCGCGCCCGGGCGGTGCGTCAGCCGTGCGGCCGCTCGTCCGTGAAGTGGGCGAGCAGGTCGTACGGATACGGCAGCGGCCGCGCGCTCGCCTCCGTCAGGCGCCGCTCCTGCTCCGCCGTCAGCTCCCAGCCCACCGCGCCCAGGTTGTCGGTCAGTTGCTCCACCGAGCGCGCGCCCACGATGGGCGCGGTCACCCCCCGCTGCTGGAGCAGCCAGCGCAGCGCCACCTGGGCGGGCGTGCGCCCGGTCTCCTCGGCGACGGCGGCCACCGCGTCCACGACCCGCCAGGTCTCCTCGGTGGCCCGTGCCTCCCAGTCACCGCTGCCCCGCGCCCCCGCGGGGGGTGCCGCCATGCCCCGCCGGAACTTCCCCGACAGCCAGCCCGCCTGGAGCGGGCTGTACGGAATGACGCCCACCCCTTCCGCCGCGCTGAGGGGAAGCAACTCCCACTCGACCTCGCGGGCGAGCAGGTTGTAGCGCGGTTGCAGGGACACGTACGGCTCCCAGGCGCGGGCCCGGGACAGGTCGACGGCCTTCTGGAGCTGGGCCGGGCTGACGTTGCTCGTGCCCAGGTAGCGGACCTTGCCCGCGCGCACCAGACCGTCGAGCGTGGACAGGGTCTCCGCGAGCGGCGTGCGGGCGTCCCACACATGTGTCTGATACAGGTCGATGTAGTCCGTGCCCAGGCGGCGCAGGCTCGCGTCCACCGCCGACAGGATGTGCTTGCGGCTCAGGCCGCGGGCGTTGGGGCCCTCGCCCATCGGCAGGAACACCTTGGTCGCGATCACCAGGTCGTCGCGGCGGCGGCCCTTGAGCCAGCGGCCGAGCACCTCCTCCGACACGCCACCGGCATACGCGTCGGCCGTGTCGATGAACGTGCCGCCCGCCGCCGTGAACACGTCCAGCATCCGGTGCGCCGTCGCCTCGTCCGCGCCGCCGTCGCCGCCGCCGAACATCATGGCGCCGAAGCACAGCTCACTCACCCGCAACCCGGTCCGTCCCAGGTACCGCTGCTCCATCAAACCGTCCTCCTCGTAGGTTCCGCGTCAGGCACGCTAGAAGGTGAAGTGCGGTTCAGGTCAAGGGACCCCCTCACCCCGAAACCAACGACCCCCTCACCCCGAACCAGCAACCCCCTCACCCCGAGGCCACCAGCACCGCGCACGACTCCGCGGGCAGCCGCAGCGCCCCGTCCGCCCCCGGCGCCGCGACCGGCTGCCACGCCGTGAGGACGCGTGCGTGCGGCGCCCCCGACAGGACCACGGCATCGGCTCCGGACAGGTTCACGGCGATCCGCAGATCCCCGCGCCGCACCACGCACCAGCGCGCGGCCTCGTCGTACGTGACCCGCACCGCCGCCAGATCGGGGTCCGTCAGGTCGGCGCGGGCGCGGCGCAGCGCGATCAGCTCGCGGTACCAGGTGAGCACGCGCGCGTGGGGCTCCCGTCGCGGCTCCGACCAGTCGAGGCAGGAGCGCGCCCGGGTCGCCGGGTCCTGCGGATCGGGAATGTCGTCCTCCGCCCAGTTGTGGGCGGCGAACTCCCGTCTCCTTCCCCGGCGCACCGCCTGGGCGAGTTCCTGGTCCGTGTGGTCGGTGAAGAACTGCCAGGGCGTGCCGGCCGCCCACTCCTCGCCCATGAACAGCATCGGCGTGAACGGGGCGGTGAGCGTGAGGGCGGCCCCGCACGCGAGCAGCCCCGGGGACAGCGTCGCCGAGAGCCGGTCCCCCTGGGCGCGGTTGCCGATCTGGTCGTGCGTCTGGGCGTAGCCGACCAGGCGGTGGGCGGGCGTGCGGGCGCGGTCCACGGGGCGCCCGTGGCCGCGGCCGCGGAAGCTGGAGTGCGTGCCGTCGTGGAAGAAGCCGTGCGTCAGCGTCTTGGCGAGCGCGGCCAGCGGCGCGACGGCGAAGTCCGCGTAGTAGCCCTGGGACTCACCGGTGAGAACGGTGTGCAGGCAGTGGTGGAAGTCGTCGTTCCACTGCGCGTGCAGACCGAGACCGCCGCTCCCGCCGCTCCCGCGCGGAGTGATCAGGCGCGGGTCGTTGAGGTCGGACTCGGCGATCAGCGCGAGCGGCCTGCCGAGCTCCTCGGAAAGCCCGTCCACGGCCGCCGTGAGCTCTTCGAGGAAGTGCAGCGCGCGGGTGTCACGGAGCGCGTGCACGGCGTCCAGGCGCAGTGCGTCGATCCGGTAGTCCCGCAGCCAGGCAAGGGCGCTGCCCACAAGGTACGCGCGCACCTCGTCGGAACCCGGCGCGTCCAGGTTCACGGCCGCGCCCCACGGCGTGTGGTGGGTCTCGGTGAAGTAGGGGCCGAACGCGGGCAGGTGGTTGCCGGAAGGGCCGAGGTGGTTGTGCACCACGTCGAGGACGACGCCGAGCCCGTGCGCGTGCGCGGCGTCGACGAATCGTTTCAGTGCCTCGGGTCCGCCGTACGGCTCGTGCACCGCCCACAGCGACACGCCCTCGTAGCCCCAGCCGTGCCGCCCGGGGAAGGGGCACAGCGGCATCAGCTCTACGTGGCTCACGCCCAGTTCGGCGAGGTGGCCAAGGCGCTCGGCGGCCGCGTCCAGGGTGCCCTCCTCGGTGTACGTCCCCACGTGCAGCTCGTACAGCACGGCGTCCCGCAGGGCCCGCCCCGCCCACGGCTCCCGCCACGCGTACCGCCCGTGGTCGACGACCGCGCTCGGCCCGTCGGGTCCTTCCGGCTGCCGGGCCGAGCGGGGGTCCGGCAGCGTGGGCCCGCCGTCCAGCGAGAAGCCGTACCGCGTGCCGTCGGACCCTTCCGCCGCCACCGCCCACCACCCCGGGCGTTCCTCGTCGCGCGCCATCGCGCGCGCGGTGCCCTCCAGTACCAGATCCACCCGCTCCGCGTGCGGCGCCCACACCTCGAACCTCACGGCTGTCCCTTCGTCGCCCATTGCCGTACGGGGCACCCGTACCCCACGCGCGGGCCGGTCAGTGGGGCTTTCGCCCGGTTGACGCGTCTTCGGCGGCCCGCGGTTTCCTGGACACCCGGCCGGACCTGGCCGACAATTGCGGGCGTGACCTCGTCCTTGCCGCTCCCCTCCGAGCCCGCAGTTGTGCCGGCACGGCTCACCGACGCCGAGCGGGAGCGGGCCCTCGCGGTCCTCAGGGAGGGCGCGGCACTCGGCCGGCTCTCCCACGACACGTTCGTGCGCCGCATGGAGCTGGCACTCGCCGCCCGCCGCCAGGACGAACTGGCGGCGCTCACCGCCGACCTGCGCACGGAGGGCCGCTGGTCGAAGCTGGTGCTCGGCTCGGTGGGCGCGGTGTCCGGATTCACGGTGAAGCTGCGCAGGGCCTGGCAGTCCGAGCGGCTGCCCAAGCTGCTGCTCCCCGCACCCGGCGCGTACCCGCTGCGGATCGGCCGCGACCCGGCGAACGGCCTGCGGCTCAGCCACGACACCGTCTCGCGCGTGCACGCCGAACTGACCTTCCAGGGCGGCCTGTGGGTCCTGCGCGACCTGGGCTCGACCAACGGCACGGCGGTCAACGGCCGCCGGGTGATCGGCGCGGCCGTCGTCAGGGCGGGCGACCAGGTCGCCTTCGGAAGCATCACGTTCTGCCTCGCGACGGCCTGAGCGGGGCGTGCGCCTTCCGTGGGCCCACTGACACAACCCGCGGTACCTCACGGGGAGGTCAACGTGTGAAGCACTGCGGACCCGAGTTCCCCAGAGCCCGCGCGGGACCCGTCACACGCGTTCCAGGAGCACCACCGGCAGTTCCGCGAACAGTTCCGCCACGCGCGCGTTGCCGGTGAACTCCCGCCCCGGGGCGAGCAGATCGCGCCAGCCGTCCCCGCCGAGCGGCAGTTCGGTGTCCCCCCAGCCGCCCGCGTCGGCGAGCAGCAGGGACAGCCGGGTCACGGCCACGACCACGCTCCCCGAACGCCGGTAGGCCAGGCAGTGAGCGGCCGCGGCGCCCACCGCGGGCAGCGGCTCGTAGGTGCCCGCGCCGCCGAAGAGTTCGGGCCGCCGGGCGCGCAGCCTGAGCGCCGCCGCCGTCACCGCCGGCTTCTCGTCGGAGAGCCCCCGGGCCTTCCCGGTCCCGTCCAGCCCTTCCAGGAGGGCCGGGTCGAAGGTGACGCGGTGCCGGTTGTCCGGGTCGACCAGGGCGTGGTACTCGCGCTCCGTGCCCTGGTAGAGGTCCGGCACGCCGGGCATCGTGAGGTGCAGCAGGGCTCCGCCGAGGACGTTCGCCCGGATGTGCGGGGCGAGTTCGGCGGCGAAGTCGGTCACCGCGTACAGCGGTGTCCCGCACGGCCCGGCCTCCACAAAGGCCGCCACCGCCTGCTCGTACGCCTCGTCGGGCTCCGTCCAGTTGGTGTGCAGGCCCGCTTCGCGGACATGCTTCAGGAGCGCGCCCTGAAGACGCCGCGCGTACGCTCCCGCCGTTCCCGCCGCTCCCGCCGCTCCCGCCGCTCCCGCCGCCCCCGCCGCTCCAGCCGCCCCCTCCGCTCCCTCCGACAGCGCGGCCGGGGCGAACCCCACCGCGGTCTGCCACGCGGCCCACGCCAACTGCGGGTCGGGCGCCCGCCTGCCGCTCGCCCCGGTCCGGCGCGTCACCTCCGCGAGCAGCGCCGCCCACCGCGCGGGCGTCTGCGACAGGACGCTCACACCCGCCCGCACATCGGCGCTCCGCTTGGTGTCGTGCGTCGTCATGACGGTGCCCGTGTACGGCCAGTCGCGCTGCACGCGCGCGCAGTACGCGTGGAACTCCGCCACGTCCACGGCGGGACGGTCCGGCGAGCCGCCCACCTCGGCGGCCGACAGGAGCGGCGCGTGCCGGTAGAACGCCGTGTCCTCCAGGGACTTGGCCCGCAGCGCCGCCGCGGTCTGCGCGAACCGCGCCCGAAACGCCGCCCGCGCCACCCCGCCCGCGCCCGCGCCCGCGCCGAGCAGGAGTCCCCGCACGGCGTCCGCCGCCCCGCCCTCCTCCCGTACCGCGAACACCGTCTTCGCGTCCGCCGCGGCCTCGGCCGTGAGGACCGTCTCGGGATCGGCGCCCCCGGTGGCGTACGGGCGGTAGACCTCCAGGCGTACGAGCAGCTCGCGCAGTGCCGCCCGCAGGGCCCACGGCGCGTGGTCGCGCAGGGCGGGGTCCGCCGCGCACAGCGCCGCCGCCTCGCGCGTGAGGCGGTCGATCTCGGCGGCGAGTTCGTGCGTGACCACCTTGTACGCGGCGCGCCGCAGCGTCGCCGCCCAGTCGCCGCCGCGGTCGGCGGGCGGGGCGGCGAACCTGCGGTACTGGGTGCGGAGTTCACCGCTGCCGGACTCGTCGGCGAGGACTCCGTCGACGTGCCGCAGCGCGTCGTAGCCCGTGGTGCCCGCCACCGGCCAGGCGGCGGGCAGCCGCTCGCCGTCGGCGAGGATCTTCTCGACGACCGTCCAGCGCCCGCCGGACGCCTCGTGCAGTCGGCGCAGATACGCCCCGGGGTCGGCGAGGCCGTCGGGGTGGTCGACGCGCAGGCCCTCCACGACGCCCTCGCGCAGCAGCCGCAGCACCGTCGCGTGCGTGGCGTCGAACACCTCCGGGTCCTCGACCCGTACGGCGATGAGGTCCGAGATGGTGAAGAAGCGACGGTAGTTGATCTCCGTGCGGGCCAGGCGCCACCAGGCGGGCCGGTACCACTGGGCGTCGAGGAGACGGTCGAGCGGCAGCTTCTCGGTGCCCTCGCGCAGCGGGAACACATGGTCGAAGTAGACGAGGGTCCCGCCCTCGACCCGCAGGTGCGCCAGCTCGCCGCCGACGGGGCCGCCCAGGACGGGAAGCAGCACCTTCCCGCCGCCCGCCTCCCAGTCGATGTCGAACCAGCGCGCGTACGGAGAGCGCGGCCCCTCGCGCAGCACCTCCCACAGCGCCCGGTTGTGCCGCGGCACGGCCGCCATGTGGTTCGGCACGATGTCCACGACAAGACCGAGCCCGGCGGCGCGCGCGGTGTCCGACAGCGCCCGCAGCCCCTCCTCGCCCCCCAGCTCGGCGCGCACGCTCCCGTGGTCCACGACGTCGTACCCGTGCGTCGACCCGGGGACCGCCTCCAGGACCGGCGACAGATGCAGGTGCGAGACGCCGAGCGAGGCCAGATACGGCACCGCCCGGGCGGCTTCAGCGAACGGGAAGTCCAACTGGAGCTGTAGCCGATAGGTGGCGGTCGGCGGCGGCGGAACCACGGATTCGGAGCGCTGTGGCGTCATGCGAACGTACGTACCCTCCTGGCGGTCTTTCGTGCCTTCGACGCATGCGCGCCCCGGCGGGCCCGCCGTTAGCGTCCAACGATGGCTGAGAAGGTACGTGACGGCGGCCCCCGGAACGACGGGGCGCGCGCCGCGGAAGCGCGCCGCGCGCAGCCGGCGGGGGATGGTTCAGAAGCCGCCGCCCGGGGTGGGTGCGCCGGAGTGCGGGCCACGCTGGAGGCGTACCAGCAGGTGGTCGCGCTCAGCGGGGTCGCGCTTCCCGTGGTGTCGTTCCTGGGGCGGCTGCCCGTCGCCGTGATCCAGTTCGGCAGTGTGCTCCTGGTGAGCAGGACCAGCGGGTCGCTGGCGACCGGTGGCGCCGTCGCGTGCGCGCTCGCGCTGGGGCAGGTGACCGCGGGCCCCTTCGTCGGGCGGCTCGCGGACCGGCGCGGCCAGCGGCCCGTGGTCCTCGCTCTTACCGCGCTCAACGCGCTCTGCGTCGCCGCGTACACGCTCGGTGCCCTTCTGGAGCTGCCCACCCCCGCGCTGCTGCTCCTCGGCGTCCTGGCGGGCGCGAGCGTGCCCGGCATCGGGCCGCTCGCCCGCGCCCGCGTCGTACGCCTGGCCCGGGACCGGGGCGCGGACGGCAGGATCGTCGGCACCGCGCTGTCCCTGGAGTCCACGATGGACGAGCTGTCCTTCGTCCTCGGCCCCGCCCTGGTGGGACTCGCCGCCCTCGCGGGCCACCCGGCGTACGCGTTCGCCGCCGCGGTGCTCCTGGTCGCGGTCTGCGGCACGGGCTTCGCGCTGCACCCGACGGCACGTACGGCACATACGGCACATACTGCGAGCGCACCGGAACCCCGTGCCGCGGACGGGGCAAGCACGCCGGGCCCCGGCGCGGCGGACCGGGCACGCGCGCGTGGCACCCGCGCCCCACTGCCGCGCGAGGTGTACGTCGTCCGCACCGGCCTGGTCTTCCTCGGCGTGCTGCTCGGCGCCTGCGGAGCCGGGATCACCGCACTCACCGAGGAGCTCGGGGCGCCCGGCCAGGCCGGTCTGGTGTACGCCGCCATGGGGGTGATGAGCGCGGCCACGGGCCTGGCGACGGCCGCGCTGCCGGACCGCTATGGACTGCACGCGCGGTGGCGCGCCGCGACGGCCGCCGCGGCGCTGCTCTCCCTGCCGCTGGTGTGGACCCACAGCATGGCGGCGCTGTACGCCGCCGTCGCCGTCTTCGGCGCCGTCTACGCCCCGAACCTCATCACCGGCTTCGCCCTCATCGAACGCGCCGTCCCGCACGGCAGGCTCGCCGAGGGCATGACGTACGCGGCGAGCGCCTTCGTCGGCGGGCAGGCCGTCACGCTCGCGGTGGCGGGCCGCCTCGCCGAGACGCACGGCGCGGGCGCCGCGTTCGCGCTCGGCAGCGCGGCCGCGGCGGTGGCCTTCGCCGTCGCCCTCACCGCCCGGCCGGGACGCGACGGCCCGGGGAGCCGCGCGGCCCCCGGCCCCCAGGACCCCCGCCGCCACCTCAGGCGGGGCGCTGCAACACCGTCAGGCTCCGGTCCACGAGCGTGACCCGCTCACCGGCCCGCACCTTCATCCCCGTACCCGGAGGCACCCCGTCCTCCCGGGCGGTGTCCACCACCACCTGCCACTGCGCGCCCTGGTTGACCGGCACCACGAAGTCCAGGGGCTCGGCGGAGGCGTTGAACATCAGCAGGAACGAGTCGTCGCAGATGCGCTCGCCGCGCTCGCCGGGTTCGGAGATCGCGTTGCCGTTGAGGAACACCGTCAGTGCCCGCGCCTGCGCGGCGCCCCAGTCCTCCCGGGTCATCTCCTCGCCCTCGGGCGTGAACCAGGAGATGTCCGAGAGATCGTCGTGCGTGCCCTCGACGGGGCGGCCGTGGAAGAAGCGGCGCCGCCGGAACACCGGGTGGTCGCGGCGCAGCCACGCCATCGCGCGCGTGAACGCGAGCAGCGTGGTCTCGCCGTCGGGCCAGCGCACCCAGGCGACCTCGTTGTCCTGGCAGTAGGCGTTGTTGTTGCCGCCCTGCGTGCGGGCGAACTCGTCGCCGTGGCTGAGCATCGGCACGCCCTGGGACAGCATCAGCGTGGCGATGAAGTTGCGGAGCTGCCGGGCGCGCAGCGCGAGGATGTCAGGGTCGTCGGTCTCGCCCTCCGCGCCGCAGTTCCACGAGCGGTTGTGGCTCTCGCCGTCCTGGTTGTCCTCGCCGTTGTCCGCGTTGTGCTTCTCGTTGTAGGCGACCAGGTCGTGCAGCGTGAAGCCGTCGTGGCACGTGACGAAGTTGATCGACGCGAGCGGTCGCCGGCCGTCGCCCTGGTACAGGTCGGACGAGCCGGTGAGCCGGGACGCGAACTCCGCGAGCGTGCGCGGCTCGCCCCGCCACAGGTCCCGTACCGTGTCGCGGTACTTGCCGTTCCACTCCGTCCACAGCGGCGGGAAGTTGCCCACCTGATAGCCGCCCTCGCCGACGTCCCAGGGCTCGGCGATCAGCTTCACCTGGCTGACCACGGGGTCCTGCTGCACCAGGTCGAAGAACGACGAGAGCCGGTCCACCTCGTGGAACTGGCGCGCGAGCGTCGCCGCGAGGTCGAAGCGGAAGCCGTCCACATGCATCTCCGTGACCCAGTGCCGCAGCGAGTCCATGATCAGTTGGAGGACGTGCGGATTGCGCATGAGCAGCGAATTGCCGGTGCCCGTGGTGTCCATGTAGTACTGCGGGTCGTCGGTGAGCCGGTAGTACGAGGCGTTGTCCAGGCCGCGGAAGGACAGCGTGGGGCCCAGGTGGTTGCCCTCGGCCGTGTGGTTGTAGACCACGTCCAGGATCACCTCGATGCCGGCCGCGTGCAGCGCCCGCACCGCCGACTTGAACTCCAGGACCTGCTCGCCCCGGTCGCCCCAGGAGGCGTACGCGTTGTGCGGGGCGAAGAAGCCGATGGTGTTGTAGCCCCAGTAGTTGTTCAGGCCCAGGTCGACGAGGCGGTGGTCGTTCACGAACTGGTGGACCGGCATCAGCTCCAGGGCCGTGACGCCCAACTGGGTCAGATGGTCGATGACCGCCGGGTGCGCGAGGGCCGCGTAGGTGCCCCGCAGCTCGTCCGGCAGCTCCGGGTGCAGCATCGTGAGCCCCTTGACGTGGGCTTCGTAGATGACCGTTTCGTTGTACGGGGTGCGCGGCGGGCGGTCGTCACCCCAGTCGAAGTAGGGGTTCACCACCACCGACGCCATCATGTGCGGCGCCGAGTCCAGGTCGTTGCGCCGCTGCGGGGACCCGAAGTGGTAGCCGTACACCTCCTCGCCCCAGTCCACCCGGCCGCTCACGGCGTGTGCGTAGGGGTCGAGGAGCAGCTTGGCGGAGTTGCACCGCAGCCCGCGTCCGGGGTCGTAGGGGCCGTGCGCGCGAAAGCCGTACCGCTGGCCCGGCATGACGCCGGGGAGGTAGGCGTGCCGCACGAAGGCGTCGGATTCGCGCAGCTCGACGGCGGTCTCCGAACCGTCGTCGTGCAGCAGACACAGCTCCACTCGGTCGGCGGCCTCGGAGAAGACCGCGAAGTTCGTTCCGGCGCCGTCGTACGCGGCACCCAGGGGGTACGCCTGCCCAGGCCACACCTGCATGTCTAAGACTCTTCCACGATCGCCGCCGATCATGACCGGAGTTGTCCCGGAGTCTGCTCGAAAGTGGGGCAACCCCAACGGAGTTGGAGCCGTCTAACCGACTGTCCACATACTCGACATGCCCCAAAAAGGGGCTTGAACGGGGAGATAGGGGGAGGATGTGCGCAAGCTAGTCAGACGACACCTGGGGAAGGTGGTCGCCGGCGGCGCCCTGGCCGTGGCCGCCACCGCGACCATGGTGGCCGTCACCCTGCCTGACCAGGCAGGATCCGGTGATTCAGGGGATCGGAGCACCGCCGCGGGCGCGGCCGCGCAGGACGCGGTGGGGCGCGAGGGCGTGCTGGAGGAAGCTCCCGAGGAGAAGGACCGGGGCATAGGCAGCGACCCGCTGACCGACGCCGAGACCGAACGGGCCCAGAAGGCGGCCCTGGACAGCAACGGCCTGCGCGCCGCCGCGCGGGACGTCGAGGGGGACAGGGGCCCGCAGCGGCTCTCCACGAACCTCGCCGAGAGCGAGCCGGGTGAGAGCGGCGCCGCCGCGCCGCGCCGCGCCCAGGTCGTCTACTACGACTACAAGAAGGACACCGTCGTCACCAAGACGGTCAATCTCGACACCGGCAAGGTCGAGACGACGCAGCAGGCCCAGAACGTCCAGCCGCCGCCCAGCGCCGAGGAGCTCACCGAGGCCGCGAGCCTGCTCATCGCCGACGCGCACGGCAAGGGCCTGAAGCAGGACTTCAAGAAGGCCACGGGCAAGGCGCTCGCAGGGCCGGGGGACCTGGAGCTGAGCGGATTCGTCTTCCGCAAGGAGACGATCAAGAGCGTGCCGTCCGACCTGGCCGAGTGCGGCAAGCACCGCTGCCTCCAGGTCGTGGCGAAGGTCAAGAGCGGACCGTGGATCGACACCAGGTCCTTCGTCGTCGACCTCAGCGCGCGCAGCGTGGGCCGTCTCGCCTGACCGCGGGCAGGACACCCACCCGCTCTCCCCGCGAGCCACTCTCCTGGAGAGCCCATCTCCTGGAGAGCCCATCTCCTGGAGAACCCTTTCCCAGCGAGCCACTCTCCTCAAGAAGGAGCCATTTCCGTATGCACGTCTCGCACGGCAAGAGACTGACGCGCGCCCGCAGGGGGGCCGGTACGGCCCTCGCGGTGACCGCGCTGCTCGGGGCCGCGATAGCGGCGTCGGGCCCCGCATCGGCCACCGACAAGGCCGCGCCCAAGGCCGCGCCCAAGGCCGCGCCCAAGGCACCGGCGGCCGCCGCGGCCGACTGCAGTGACGCCTACAAGATCGAGAAGACCGTCGACGGCGGTACGACCTGGCGCATGTGCTGGCACTACAACACGCTGTCGGGCCTGATCCTCGACAAGATCAGCTACCAGCCCAAGGGTGAGGCCAAGCCCATCCCGGTCCTCACCAGCGCCCGGCTCGCCCAGGTACACGTCCCCTACGACGACGGCCAGGCCGAGTTCGACGACATCACGGGCACCGACTTCGGCAGGGCCCTGCAGAAGCTGAAGACCAGCGAGTGCCCCGGCGGCACCATCAAGACCGTCAAGGTGCCCGAGCGGGGGAACGTCTCCGGTCTGTGCGTCACCACGCGCGCGCGGGGGCACGCCTACCGCCTCAACAACGACGCGAGCACCGGCGGCACCGGCAAGGTCTACACCGGCCAGGGCCGGGACCTGCTCGTGTACACCGTGAACAAGGCCTCCTGGTACGAGTACATCACCGAGTGGCGGTTCTCATCGGACGGCACCATCTCCTCCAACGTGGGCGCCACCGGCAGCCTCTCGCCGTACGACTTCGACGGCGGCGACAGCCGCGGCTGGCCCATCGGCAAGGGCGACCAGGCCAAGGCCGAGAGCCACTCCCACAACGTCTTCTGGCGGATGAACTTCGGCCTCGACGGCTCGCCGAAGGCCAAGGTCGAGCAGTACGACTCCAAGGTCACCCCGCCGCCCGCGGGCGGCGGCAGCCCCACCACGAAGACCACCCGCACCCCGGTCACCAAGGAACTCGCGGGCGACCGCAAGGACATGCGGTGGTGGCGCGTGGTGTCGACGGCGGGAAAGAACAAGGACGGTCACCCGCGGTCGTACGAGATCGTGCCAGGGCCGAGCCAGAAGCACGCGGGCCGGCCGTACACCAAGCACGATGTGTTCTTCACCCAGTACAAGAAGTGCGAGCAGTACGCGAGCAACAACCCGTCCTGCGGCAACAACGTGCCCGCGAGCGTCGACAAGTGGGTCGACGGCCAGACCCTCACCCACCCCATCACCTGGGTGAACATCGGCTTCCACCACATCGCGAGGGACGAGGACCAGCAGCCCATGCCGGTCCACTGGCAGGGCTTCTCCATGGCCCCGCGTGACGTCACCGCCATGAGCCCGCTCACTCCGGGCGACCTCGCGGGGCAGAACGGCAAGCCGCCGCTCGGCGGTTGAGGGACGACCCTGTCCATCCGGCTGCACCGCCCGCCGCTCCCGGAGTACCCTTCCTTGATCGTTGACTGGGGAGCGTCCGGGGGGAGCGGAAGGCGGTGCGTGGGTGAGCTCGACCGGGCGGGAACTGCCCCCTGGTGACGAGAGTCACGAGGGCTCCGCCGACGTCCCGGCGTCGGCCGTGTCGCTGGCACGGCCGATGGACACGGGATCCCAGATCGGCCCCGAGCTGGACTGGGGTGCCGACGCCTGGCGCGAGGTGCGTACGCGCGCCCAGCGCGCCGGGCGTGCCTACATCTGGCTGAATCTGGTGGAGCAGCGGCTGCGCGCGGTCGTGGCCGCTGTTCTCCGTCCGGTCTACGAGCCCGTCCACGCCGACGAGTGGGTGGTGGCCGCGGCGGGTCCCGCGGGCCAGGAGTGGGTGCAGCGCGCGGTCGCGGTCCGCGAGGTGAGCCGCCGCAAGGGCTACTTGCTGGACCCCGCCGACGACAACGTCCTGAGCTTCCTGACGCTGCCGCAGTTGCGCGAGCTGATGGTCCAGCACTGGCCGTGCTTCGAGCCGTACCTGGACGACCGGCGCGAGGTCGAGCTGGCTCTGGACGAGCTGGAGGTCACGCGCAACGTGGTCTCCCGCAACCGCGCCCTGTCCCCGACGGTCCTGGCCCAGGCCGAACGCGCCTCGGCCCGGCTCCTGGAGATGCTCGGCGCGGGCTCCGACGCCCCCTCCGCGCGCCGCTTGCCCGTCGACGCCGTGGAGGAACTGGTCGGCGACAGGTACGCGGACGTGGTCGGCGTGCACAGCGACCGGGTGCGCCTCCTTCGGCAGTTCCCCGCCGAGGACCTGTTCGGCGAGGCCCGGCGCGTCGACGCCATCGGGATAGGCCTGAACCTCCTCGTCCAGAACTTCTCCGGGCGGCGCCTGGTGCGGCTCGCCGAGTCGGGCTGCCGTACGCGGCTGCTCTTCCTGAACCCCGCGAGCAGCGCGGTCAAGCGGCGCGAGCGCGAACTCGGCATGAAACGGGGCGAGCTGAGCCGTGCCGTCGAGTCCAACATCCTGCACATGCGGCGGGTGCGGGCGCAACTGCGGGACCCCGGCGCCTTCGAGATCCAGGTCTTCGACGAGACCCCGCGCTTCACCGCCTATCTCGTCGACGGCGACGGCGCGGACGGCATCGCCGTCGTGCAGTCGTATCTGCGCCGCACGCGCGGCATGGAGGCACCCGTCCTGGTCCTCCGCGGCGGCGGCCGAGTCGTCAAACCGGGCGATCACGGCGAACACGGTCTTTTCCCGACGTACCGGGAAGAGTTCGAGACGGCGTGGGCGGATTCGCGGCCGGTGTCGTGAACACCGGCCGCACCCGCGAGAAACGGAATCCGGCCAACTGATTGTCAGTGGCGCATGGGATCGTGGGGACCACTGGGGGAAAGCACCACGACGAAGGGGGCGGCCATGGGCTGGCACCGGGAGCTGCTGATCGGCTTCGACCTGGAGACGACGGGCACGGATCCGCGCGAGGCGCGCATCGTCACCGGGGCGGTGATCGAGGTCAGGGCCGGGCAGGAGCTGGGCCGCCGCGAGTGGCTCGCCGACCCCGGCGTGCCGATCCCGCCGGACGCGGTCGCCGTGCACGGCATCACCGACGAGCGGGCCGCCGCCGAGGGCAGGCCCGCCGCGGAGGTCGCCGACGCGATGGCCGGGGTCCTGGTCTCCGCCTGGCAGTCGGGCGTCCCCGTCGTCGCGTACAACGCCGCGTTCGACCTGAGCCTGCTCTCCGCCGAGCTGCGCAGGCACGGGCTCGCGTCGCTGCGGGAGCGGCTCGGCGGTGCGGAGCCCGCGCCGGTCATCGACCCGTACACCATCGACCGCTCCGTCGACCGGTATCGCCCCGGCAAGCGCAACCTCGAAGCGGTCTGCAAGGAGTACGGCGTCGTCCTGGAGTCGGCCCACGACGCCTCGTCCGACGCCCTCGCCGCCGCGCTCCTCGCCTGCGCGATAGGTGCGCGCCACCCCAAGGTCGCCGAACTCGGCGTGGCCGAGCTGCATCGGCGGCAGGTCCATTGGTACGCCGAGTGGGCGGCCGACTTCCAGTCCTTCCTCCGCCGCAAGGGGGACGCCGCCGCCGTTGTGGACGGCACATGGCCCTTGCGCGAGGACGCGAACGCCCCCGCCTGACCCAGGCGTACACCCCCACCGGCCGAGCTGCGGCCGCTGACCTGAGCTGCCGGCGAACGAGCCGAGCCGCGCCCGTCCCGAGGTCACTTCATCTGCTGGCGGGCCTGCTTCACCTCGCGGTCGACAGCCCAGGCGTCAGCGACCGGCCCGAGATGGCCGAGCTTGTCGGGATTGATCACCGAGCGGATGGTCTGGATCTGCCCGTCGAGCACGTCGAGGGCCAGAGCATGGAGGACTTTGCCGTCCCGGTCGCGGAAGATCGCGCCGGGCTGGCCATTGACCTCGTGCGGCTCGAACGTCACGTCGATCCGGGCCATCAGCGGGAACACGGAGGCCAGCAGCCGGGCCACGTTCTCGGCACCGACGACGGCCTTGGCCAGTTGCGGAGCCCTGCCACCGCCGTCCCCAACCATCGACACGTCGGCGGCGAGCAGATCCCGCAGACCGGCGACGTCGCCTTCGCGGAGGGCGTCGAAGAACCGCGTCGCCAGCTCCGCACGCTCGTCGCGGTCCACTTGGAACCGCGGTCGCCCGGCCTCCATGTGCCGCCGTGCCCGTACCAGCAGTTGCCGGCACGCCGCCTCCGAACGTCCCACAGCCGAGGCGATATCGCCGAACCCGAAGCCGAACACCTCCCGCAGCACGAACACCGACCGTTCCAGCGGGCTGAGCCGCTCAAGCAGCAGCAACGCCGCCATCGACACCGAATCGGCCAGCTCCGCCGAGCGCGCCGGATCCTGGTACGGGTCGCTGAGCAGCGGCTCGGGAAACCACGGGCCCATGTACTGCTCCCGCCGCACCCGCGCGGAGCGCAGTACGTCGATCGAGATCCGGGTCACCGTGGTGGAGAGAAACGCCTTGACCGACGTGGGAAGGGTGGGCGAGCCGTCGAAGCGCAGCCATGTCTCCTGCACGGCGTCCTCAGCCTCGCTCACGCTGCTCAGAATCCGGTAGGCGATCGAGAACAGGAGCGGCCGCAGCTCCTCGAATTCCGCGACCTTGTGCATGCCGCATCTCCCTTTCTCCCTTGGGTCTCCCGCCCGGTCGCGGTTCCCGACGCGGGCACATTCTGGTGAATTTGCGGTCCGTCGGCGGGACTGTGCAACGCCCCGTGCCCGGGGCCCGTGACAGCGCCCCGGGCAGCCCGGTCATGGCCGTTCAGTGGAACTGCCCGACCTCGTAGTCGCCGCCCTGCTGTTGGGCGATGACATTCATCCGGGTCGCCATGTTCATGAAGGAGACCAGGAGTACCAGAGCGGTGAGCTGCTCCTCGTCGTAGTGCTTCGCGGCACCTTCCCACACCTTGTCGCTCACCCCGGCGGCCGCGTCCGCGACCCGGGTCCCCTGCTCCGCCAACTCCAGCGCGGCACGCTCGGCCCCGGTGAAGACCTCGGCCTCCCGCCACGCCGCCACCAGGTTCAGGCGCACCGTGGTCTCGCCGGCCGCGGAGGCCTCCTTGGTGTGCATGTCGACGCAGACGGCGCAGCCGTTGATCTGGCTCACACGCAGGGCCACCAGCTCCTGCGTCGCGGCAGGCAATGTCGACTCCTTGAGCGTCTTGCCCGCCGACATGAGGTACTTGAGGACCTTTTTGGCCGTCGGGTCGGCGAAGTAGTTCAGTCGCGCGTCCATGATGTGCTCCTCCGTGCTCGTCGGTGGTTACACACCCGAGACGAGGCAGCCCGACGTCCTGTGACGCGGACGCGTGTGATCCACGCCTCCCCGGACACGAATCCCGGCGGTGTCACAGGCGAGGTCGCTGTCTCGTCTCCGGGGGAAAGCAGACAATCCGCGATCAAGGAACTGATGATGGACCTCGCACTCTGGATCGTCGCCGGACTGATGGCCGCCGTCTGCCTCACCGGCAGCGCGAAAATGTTCCTGCCCAAGGAGAAGCTGGCCCTCATGGGCGGCGCCGCCACCCGATGGGTCGAGGACTTCAGTCCCGGTGCCCTCAAGGCCATCGGCGTCGTCGAACTCCTGGCCGCGGCGGGCCTGATCCTGCCCGCCGCGCTGGACATCGCGCCCGTACTGGTGCCGCTGGCCGCCACCGGACTGGTGCTGCTGTTCGCCGGAGCACTGACCATGCGCCTCCGCCGCGGCGAGAGAGCGACGGTCGCGGGCGACCTGGTCTACCTCGCTCTGGCTCTGTTCCTGGCGTGGGGCCGCTTCGGCCCCGAAACCTTCACCGGCTGACCACTCGGCCCAGGACGAGCCGCTTGTCGACGGCAGTCGGGTGGGCCGGACCGGAGCTGTACGGGCGGGTGGGGGAAGAGCCGGTCAGAACGGGTGCCAGCGGACGGTGGGGTCCCCGTCCCGGAGGGACGCCACGCGGCGGCGAAACTCGGCCAAGGCGGCAGGGTTGCCCGGCGCATGCTGGGCAACCCACGCACAGCTAGCCGTCTCCCGAGCCCCCCGCAGCACCCCACACCCCTCCCACTCCCGAACATCCCACCCGTATCCCCGGGTGAACTCCCCATAGGCCTCGTCCCCGAGCCCGTACCGATCCCGGGAGAGCGCCATGACCACCAGGTCGTGCTCCCGCAGGTCGCAGGAGAACGTCTCCAGGTCGACGAGGACGGGACCGTCCGGGCCCACCAGGACGTTGCGCGGCAGCGCGTCCCCGTGGACGGGCCCGGGAGCGAGGTGCGGCACAAGCGCGGCCGCGGCGGCGTCGAACCCGTCGCGACGCTCGCGCAGATAGTCCGCGTCCTCGACGTCCACCGCGTCCCCGGCAAGCCGCAGCCACCGCTCGACCCCGCCGAGCAACTCCCGCCGCGGCAGTGCGAAGGGCGGAGCGGGCAGCGCGTGCACCAGGCGGAGGAGCCCCGCCAGATCCCCCGCGGCAGCGGGCCGCACCGCGCCGGGCAGCCGGTGCCAGAGCGTCACCGGATGCCCGGCGACCAACCGCGGCTCCGCCTCGGCGGCCCGCACAGCCGGCACCTCGCAGTCCCGCAGCCACCCCGCGACGGCGAGCTCACGCCGCGCCCGGTCGAGGAGCTCCGGCGCGTCCCTGCCGACCTTCACGACGAGGTCCTCCACGGCGAACACCGCGTTCTCGCCGAGCGCGAGCAACTCGGCCCGGTCCCGGGCCCCCGCCCCGACACCCGCCGCGTCCAGGACGTCCCGCGCCCGTGCCTCGTCCATCCATCGCCTCCGCACTCCCGCGGCCACGCACTCCCGCGTACCCGCACCCTGTGGCCCACCCGCGGCCGGGGCCCTGCGACCGCCGCACAAGTCTCGCATTCGCACAGGCCAGACCCGACTTCCGGCTGCGCGGTTGCTTGACGTATCCAGGTCACATCAGCACGATGACGGGGGCCGCCTGGGCGGCCAAAACCCGATCAGCCGCCCAAAGGAGCCGATTCCGTGACATTGGCGACCGCGAAGCAGCGGTCCGGCAAGGGCAGACGCAAGGCCAAGGGCAGGGGCAGGGCCCCGGGGAAGAGTGCTCCGCCGGGCGGGGTGCTCGACCACGGTGCCTGGTTCCTCGTCCTGCCCGCGCTCCTGCCGATCCTCGTGCTGAGCGTCGGCCCGCTGCTCTACGGGATCTCGCTGGCCTTCACCGACTCCCAGTCGGGCCGCACCGAGCCCACCGAGTGGATCGGCCTGCTCAACTTCCAGGACCTGCTGCACGACACCCTGTTCTGGGACTCCTTCCGTATCGGCCTGCTGTGGGCGGTCGGTGTGACCGTGCCGCAGTTCCTCCTTGCCCTCGGCCTCGCGCTGCTGCTCAGCCAGAACCTCCGCTTCCGCTGGCTGGCCCGGTCGCTCGCGATCGTCCCGTGGGCGATGCCGGAAGTGGTCGTCGGCATCATGTGGCGGCTCGTCTACAACCCGGACGCGGGCATCCTCAACGAGACCCTGCGCGATCTGGGCCTCGGCGACGGCCGGGACTGGCTCACCGGCATCGGCTCGGCGCTGCCCGCCGTCATCGTCGTCGGCGTCTGGGCGGGCATGCCGCAGACGACGGTCGCGCTGCTCGCCGGACTGCAGAACGTGCCGCGCGAACTGCACGAGGCCGCCGAGATGGACGGTGCGGGCGCCTGGCGTCGCTTCCGCACCGTCACCTGGCCCGCCCTGAAGCCCATCGCGCTCGCCATCACGGCCCTCAACTTCATCTGGAACTTCAACTCCTTCGCCCTGGTCTACGTCCTGACCAACGGCGGCCCCGGCGGCCGCACCCGGCTCCCGATGCTGTTCGCGTACGAAGAGGCCTTCCGCTACGGCCAGTTCGGCTACGCGGCGGCGATGGGCTGTGTGATGGTCGCGGTGATCTCGGTGCTGCTCGCCGTGTACCTGGTGGGCCGACTGAGGGGAGGCGACGAGCGATGACCTCCCGTACGCGCCGTACGAGCAGGACCAGTACGAGCAGGACCAGTACGAGCAGGACCAGTACGAGCAGGACCAGTGCCGTCCGCCCCAGGAGGAGCCGGACCAGCGGCCCCGCCCGCGCGGGTCAGTACCTCGCGCTCCTCGCCTACCTCGTCTTCCTCGCCTTCCCCTTCCTCTGGCTGATCTCCACCTCCTTCAAACCGGCCCGCGAGCTCGGCAGCCTGCACCCCACCTGGGTCCCCGAGGACCCGACCCTCGCCAACTACCGGCAGGCCTTCGACGAGCAGCCGCTGCTCGAAGCCGCCGGGAACTCGCTGATCGCCGCCCTGAGCGCGGCCGTCGTCGCCGTCGTCATCGCGACCCCGATGGCGTACGTGATGGCACGGCACCGCACGCTGCTCGCGCGGGCCGCGACCGGCTGGGTCGTGGTCAGCCAGGCGTTCCCGTTCGTCCTGGTGATCATCCCGCTGTTCCTGGTCCTGAAGAACCTGCACCTGATCAACTCGCTGCCCGGTCTGATCATGGTGTACGTGGTGTGGGCGCTGCCGTTCGCGCTGTGGATGCTCGTCGGGTACGTCCGCGCCGTGCCGGCCGAGCTGGAGGAGGCCGCCGCGGTCGACGGCGCGAGCAGGCTGCGCACGCTCGTCTCGGTGACCGCGCCGCTGCTCGCGCCCGGCATCGTGGCGACGGCCCTGTTCGCCTTCATCACCGCGTGGAACGAGTTCTTCTTCGCCCTCGTCCTGCTCAAGACCCCGGAGAAGCAGACCTTGCCGGTCGTCCTCACGCACTTCATCGGCGCGGAGGGCACGGCCGACCTCGGCCCGCTCGCCGCCGCCGCGTTCCTCGCGACCCTGCCGTCGCTGGTCGTCTTCGCCGTCATCCAGAAGCGGATCACCGGCGGGATGCTGGCCGGGGCGGTGAAGAGCTGATGGGCGCCCGGGTGCGCGCGCTCGGTGCCGTGGCCGCCGCGCTCGTCCTGCTCCTGTCCGCCTGTTCCGACGGCGGCGGCGACCGTGACTCAGGGGGCCGGATCACGCTGCGCTTCCAGTCCCTCGCCTGGCAGCAGGAGTCGGTCGAGGCCAACAAGGAGCTGGTGGAGGAGTGGAACGCCACCCACCCGGACGTGCGGGTGGAGTACGTCCAGGGGAGCTGGACGAGCATCCACGACCAGCTCCTGACCTCGTTCGAGGGCGGTGAGGCGCCGGACATCATCCACGACGCCTCCGACGACCTCGCGGACTTCGCGTACGGGGGTTACCTCGCCGACCTCGGCAAGCTCCTGCCGGGGCGCCTGAAGGCGGACATCCCGCGGGCGAGCTGGGAGACGGCGACCTTCGGCGGCAAGGTCTACGGTGTGCCGTTCCTCCAGGAGCCGCGCGTCCTGATCGCCAACGCCACCTGGCTCAGGGAGTCCGGCGTCCGCATCCCGACCCCGCAGAAGCCGTGGAGCTGGGCGGAGTTCCGGTCGGTGACGAAGGAACTGAGCAGCGGCAAGGACAAGTTCGGGGTGGCCTGGCCGCTGAAGGAACCCGTGTCCGCGACGCTCAACCTGTCCCTCTCGGCGGGCGGGCAGCTCTTCCACCGGGACGCCGACGGGAAGGTCGACATCCGCTTCGACGAGGGCGACGAAGTGGTCCCGCGCACCGTCCACGACCAGGTCAACGTGGACGGGAGCGCATCGGGCAGCACCCTCGGCATGGGCGGCTCGGACACGCTGCCCGGGTTCTTCGGCGGCAAGTACGCCATGGTGCCGCTCGGGTTCTCCTACCGTCAGCAGATCGTCCAGCAGGCGCCGAAGGGCTTCGACTGGCAGGTGCTTCCCGCGCCCGCCGGGCGGGACGGACTCGCCCAGGGCGTCAGCCCGCAGACCCTGTCGGTAGCCGAGGACAGCCCGCACAAGAAGGAGGCCGCCGCGTTCATCGACTTCTTCCTGCGGCCCGCCAACATGGTGCGGCTCGCCCGCGGCGACTGGATGCTGCCCACCGGCACGACGGCCCTGAAGGATCCGGCGCTGCGTACGAGGAGACACGACTGGGCGACCGGCACTGCCCTCGCGAAGTATCTGCGTCCGGCGCCCGCCCAGTCGGTGCGCGGCTACCCGGAGTGGATGGACAAGATCGCGACACCGGCGCTCCAGGAGTACTACAGCGGCGCGATCGGCATGGACGAACTCCGCGACCGCTTGGTGAAGGACGGCAACCTGGTCCTCAAGCGCTACCAGCGCTGAGGCCTCGGCGTACGGAGCCGGGACCTCAGTCCCGGCGCACGGGGCCGGTGCCTCGGCCTCGGTGTACGGCCCGGGGGTCCGGTCCCGTACACCGGTCCCTCATACGCCCACCGACTCCTCCATCTCCTCTTCCTCCCCTGCCTCATCTGTCTCCTCTTCGACAGCGTCCCCCGGCGTGTCCACGGCGGCCCGGCGCCGTTCCGTCAGCGCCGCCACCGCGGTGAGCACCAGGCCCGCCGTCAGCCAGGCGAGCAGTGTCCACACCGACCGGGCGAGGTCGTGTCCGGCGAAGTAGAGGTGGCCGCGGACGCCCTCGACGAAGCCCGCGCCGTTCCAGAAGGAGTGCAGCGAGCCGTAGAAGCCGTTCTGGAGCTCGGGCCTGAAGAGGCCGCCGGACGAGGTGAAGTTGAGCATCACGAACAGGACCATCATCGCGAGCGTCGTCCACCGCTTCAGGAACGTGTGCAGGCCGAGGCCGATGAACAGGATGCCCGCCGAGTACAGCCACGCCATCGCCCACACGCCCGCCAGGCCGTGGTGCGCGAGGTGGAACACGGGCCCCGCGAGCGCCGCCCCGATCAGGCTGACGGCGAAGGAGACCCCCGCGGCGAGCGCGGCACGCGTACGCATCCGCAGGCCCGCCCCCGCGGCGCCGAGCGCGGCGACCGACGCGTACGAGCCGATGCTCACGGCGACAAGGAGGAAGAACAGGCCCTGGCCCGTGGGATCGTCGTCGACGGGAGCCGCCACATCAGTGATTTTCAGCGGCATGCCCTGGGCGGCGGCGACCGGCGTGAAGGCCTTCTCCGTGGCCAGCGCGCTCATGTCGGAGCCCGCGGAGGCCACAAGGAGTTCGGGGCTCTTGGCATCGGGGACGTAAGCGCCCGATATGTCGAGTGACTTCAGGGCGTCGACGGCCTCGGCGCGGGAGCCGAGGGTACGGACGTCGAGGGCGTCCCCCGCTCCGTCCGCGACGGACCGGGCGAACGCGTGCGCCCGGGCGTCCGTGCCGACGACCGCGACGGGCAGGTCGTGCGGCTCCGGCGTCACGAAGGCGCTCATGTAGGCGAGGCCCATGCCCAGGCACATCAGCAGGGGAGTCACGAGATGAATGAGGACGTGGCGGAGCGGGCCGTGGGGGGTGGCCGTCATGGAGACCTCGCAGGGGGTCGGGAAGGGGTGCGGCAAAGTGGTTGGCAAGTACAACCTTCGATCAATGTTGTACTGTACAACCATTCCCGGAGGGGGTGGAAACCGTGACCGAGAACGAGCCCGGGCGGGGCGGGTCGATCGAGATCATCCAGCGTGAGATGACCGCGTTCGCGCGGCGGGCGCGGGCCACGGCGGCCCGGATGCACCCCGAGCTGTCCCTGGTGTCGTACACGCTCCTCGGGCACCTGGAGGACCGGGGCGGCTGCCGGGCCACGGATCTGGCGGCGTACTACACGCTGGACAAGTCGACCATCAGCCGGCAGGTCGCGGCCCTGGAGAGGGCGGGGCTCGTGGAGCGGCGCCCCGACCCGGCCGACCAGCGCGTGCAGGTCCTGCACCTCACCGGGCGCGGTACGGGCGTTCTCGCCCAGGTCACGGACAGCCGCCGGGTGGCGTTCCGGGAGCGTCTGGCGGGGTGGAGCGGGCCGGACCTGGAGCGTTTCGCGGAGTATCTGTCGCGCTACAACGCGGGGGTGGGTGAGGAGTAGGGCGGACGAGGGCGGCGGGGCGGGAAAAAACTTGCACGAGACGTCTCGTCTCGCCTAGGGTCGGGGCATGACCACACGCAAGCGTGCCCACATCGCCATGTTCTCCATCGCGGCCCACGGGCACGTGAACCCGAGCCTCGAAGTGATCAGGGAACTCGTCGCCCGCGGCCACCGCGTCACGTACGCGATCCCGCACGCGTTCGAGAAGAAGGTCGCGGAGACCGGGGCCGAACCCGTGCTCTACCCCACCACCCTGCCGGGCGCCGACGACGACCCGGAGGCCTGGGGCGACACCCTCATCGACAACATCGAGCCGTTCCTCGCCGACGCGATCAACGCGCTGCCGCACCTGCGCGCCGCGTACGAGGGCGATGAGCCGGACCTCGTCCTGTACGACATCACGTCCTACCCCGCACGCGTCCTCGCCCGTCAGTGGGGCGTCCCCGAGATCTCCCTGTCACCGAACCTGGTGGCCTGGGAGGGGTACGAGGAGGAGGTCGCGGCACCCCTGTACGAGCCGCTGCTCGCGACCGAGCGCGGGCAGGCGTACGTCGCGCGCTTCGCGGCCTGGCTCAAGGAGAACGGGGTCGACCAGCACCCCGACCCGTTCGTCGGCCGCCCGCCGCGCTCGCTCGTCCTCATCCCCAAGGCGCTCCAGCCGAACGCCGACCGGGTCGACGAGCGCGTGCACACCTTCGTCGGCGCCTGTCAGGGGGACCGGACCGCGCAGGGCGACTGGGAGCGGCCCGCGGACGCGGAGAAGGTGGTGCTCGTCTCGCTCGGCTCGTCCTTCACCAAACAGCCCGGCTTCTACCGCGAGTGCGTCAAGGCCTTCGGCGACCTGCCCAACTGGCATCTGGTGCTCCAGATCGGCAGGCACGTCGACCCCGCCGAGCTCGGCGAGGTCCCCGCGGGCGTCGAGGTGCGCGACTGGGTCCCGCAGCTCGCGATCCTGCGGCAGGCCGACGCCTTCGTCACGCACGCCGGAGCCGGCGGCTGCCAGGAGGGACTCGCGACCGCGACGCCGATGGTGGCAGTGCCGCAGGCCGTCGACCAGTTCGGCAACGCGGACATGCTCCAGGGCCTCGGTGTCGCCCGGCATCTGCCGATGGCGGAGGCCGACGCCGAGTCGCTGCGCGCGGCGGTGCTCGCGCTCGTCGACGACCCGGAGGTGGCGCGCCGCCTCGAGGAGGTGCGCGCGGGCATGGCGGGCGAGGGCGGCACGAAGCGGGCGGCCGACCTGATCGAGGAGGAGCTGGGGCGGGCCTCCGGCCGGGCGTGATGTGACGCTCCGTGGGGCGCTTCGGCGGCAGTTGGGCGCCCCAAGGAACGGCCGACCCCGGGGATTTGGCGGCTGCGCGGGTAGGCCGGGATCCGATCGGGGAGGCCTCGCACCTGCGAGGTGTCCGAACTGTGACGGCGTCCCCTTTTTGTTATTACAGAACCTTGTTGAACAAGTCACAGGCGCATGAAGGTATTGATCTGCGCGCGTCATTCAGACAAGGTTTCGTCCCAACGCCCGGAGATCTTCAGTTCTTTCGGAGTGACCCGGGTGTCGCCGTCATGGCTGCACAACTGCACAAAGGCTTTGAACCCCCCACATCCCCCCACAGAAACCACGAGGAGACCCCTCTTCATGGCAACTCACAAGCGCGCTCGCACGATGAAGCTCACCGCTGCGATAGCCACCGCCGCCACCGCGGTGGGTGTGACCGTCTTCGCCGGTTCGTTCGCCGGGGCCTCGACCCCCGCCGAGGGCAAGGTCTACGGCGCGGACGCCGAGGGCGCCGTAGACGGCAGCTACATCGTGCTGCTCGACGAGAAGGCCGACAAGGGAGCCAAGTCCGAGCTCGCCAAGGAGTACGGCGGCAAGCTCAGCCGCAACTACTCCTCGGCCGTCAACGGCTTCGCCGCCAAGAGCCTGACCGAGACCGAGGCCAAGCGCCTGGCCGCCGACCCGGCCGTCGGCAAGGTCGTGCAGAGCAAGAAGTTCTCCATCGACGCCACCCAGGACAACCCGCCGTCGTGGGGCCTCGACCGCGTCGACCAGGCCGAAACGGCCGGCGACAAGAAGTACACGTACCCCGACGCCGCGGGCGAGGGCGTCACCGCGTACGTCATCGACACCGGCGTCCGCGTCAGCCACAAGGACTTCGGCGGCCGCGCCACCTCCGGCTTCGACGCCGTCGACAACGACGACAACGCCGACGACGGCAACGGCCACGGCACCCACGTCGCGGGCACCATCGCCGGTGCCGCGCACGGTGTCGCCAAGAAGGCGAAGATCGTCGGCGTCCGTGTCCTCGACGACCAGGGCTCCGGCACCACCGAGCAGGTCGTCGCCGGCATCGACTGGGTCACCAAGAACCACCAGGGCCCCTCCGTCGCCAACATGAGCCTCGGCGGCGGTGCCGACGAGGCCCTGGACGAGGCCGTCCGCAAGGCCATCGCCGCCGGTGTCACCTTCGGCGTGGCCGCGGGCAACGAGTCGAGCGACGCGAGCCAGGGCTCCCCCGCCCGCGTCAAGGAAGCCATCACGGTCGCCTCCTCCACCAAGGACGACCAGCAGTCGGACTTCTCCAACTTCGGCTCCTCCGTGGACATCTACGCCCCGGGCTCGGACATCACGTCCGCCTGGAACACCGGTGACGACGCCACGAAGACCATCTCCGGCACCTCGATGGCGACCCCGCACGTCGTGGGCGCCGCCGCCGTCTACCTCGGCGCCCACAAGGACGCCAAGCCCGACGCCGTCGCCAAGGCCCTGACCGACGGCGCCACCGCCGACAAGATCTCCAACCCGAGCGAGGGCACCCCCAACAAGCTCCTGAAGGTCGTCGAGTAATCACGGCCCCCTGAAGCCGGCGGTCGTCGTGCCCACCCCCACGGGGCACGGCGGCCGCCTTATTGTGTGCGCATGGCGACGAAGATCTACGCGGCACTGCTGCGCGGCATCAATGTGGGCGGCAGCAGAAAAGTTCCGATGCCGCGCCTGCGCGCGCTCCTCGAAGGGCTCGGCCACGGCGACGTACGGACCCACCTGCAGAGCGGCAACGCCGTCTTCACCGCGGACCACGGCGACGAGGACTCCTTGGCCGCCGGTGTGACCGCGGCCCTGGAGCGGGAGTACGGGTTCACGGTCGACGTCCTGGTGCGCGACGCGGCGTACCTGAAAGCGGTGGCGGCCGCCTGCCCCTTCCCCGCGGACACGCTGGAAGGCAGGCAACTGCACGTCACGTACTTCTCGGCGCCCGTCGACGCCGACCGGTTCGCCCCCCTCGACCAAGGGGCCTACCTGCCGGAGGAGTTCCGGCTGGGCGATCGCGCCCTGTATCTGTACGCGCCCGACGGCCTCGGGCGCTCAAGGCTCGCCGAGGCCCTCACGCGCCCCTCGATCACCAAGGGCCTCGTCGCCACCAGCCGCAACTGGAACACCGTCACCAAGCTCGTGGAGATGACCGATGGCTGACGCGCCCGTACCCCCCGGGCGTACGCCCGCCGTCGAAGCCGCCATCGAGAACGAGCTGCGGCTGCTCGACCCCGAGGTGCGGGCGTCGCCCGTCCTTTTCGGTGCGCTGCTGCACCCCGAGTTCACCGAGTTCGGCGCTTCCGGGGCGCGCTGGGACCGCGAGTCGATCGTCAAGGTCCTCACGGCCAAGCCGGGGCCGGGCGACCGCCCCACCACCACCTCCCGTATGCGGGGCGTCCAGCTCGCCGACGACGTGGTGCACCTGACCTTCGACACGGACACCAACGGCCGCCTGGTGCACCGCAGTTCGCTGTGGCAGCGCTCCGGCGGCGGCTGGCTCCTCTGGTTCCATCAGGGCACGCCGTTCACACCGTGACGGGCTCCAGGACGACCGTGCGCGACCCGAGGTAGGTGGCGTGCGAGACGACCTCGCCCGGCACGGCCAGGCGCGGGTCCGCGAGGAGCCGCCGTACCTCGTCGGACCGTAGCGGCGTCGTCGCGCCGCCCGCCGCCGACGAGGCGGCCGCCACCGTGTCGAGCAGGGCAAGCTCGTCGTCCGTGACGTCCGCGTCGTCCTTCTCCATCAGACCCCAGCCGTCCCACGGCAGCGGCTCCACGCCGCCGAGCGCGGCGAGGTCGGCCACCACGTCGGCACGCACCAGGCCGAGGCCCCTGATCTCTAGGACCGTGCTCACCCCGAACGTCTGCGGGTCCGCGCGCCCGTCCCGGCACGCCCGCCACGCGTCCCCGGCGACCAGGAACTGGTCACGCGGTACGTCCATGGGGTCGAAGTGGACGTGTTCGTACAGACCGCCGAGCAACTGTGCGTCCGTGAGGACCCAGCCGTGCCCGTCCCGCCAGTACTCCGTCACCCAGTGGTTGTCGTGGAAGCCAGGTTCGAAGTACGTGCCGTAGCCGCACCGCAGGCGCGCGGGCGTGCCGGTGGCGCGCAGCAGGGAGCAGAGCAGCAGCGCGAAGTCCCGGCAGGTGGCCACGAACCGCGCGCCCGGCTCCCGGGGTTCGGTGAGCACCGTGCTGCCGCGCTCGCCGAGGATGCGCAGGATCTCGCGGACGTACCGCGACTCGGCGTCCCCGTGCAACCGGTCGTCGGGCACGGTGTAATTGAATCTGCCGCCTTCCTCGCGGTGCAGCAGCACACCGCGTACGACGGCGGCGAGGGCGGCCGGGTCGCGGGGGAGCGGGGCCCCGCCGAGCAGGGCGTCGAGGCGGGGGCCGGGGTCGCTGTACGGGCTCTGGGTCAGGTAGTCGCTGTCCATGGCGGGAGCGTGCGGTCTGACCCAGGGGCAAGGTCAAGGACGGCGGGGTGCCGACGAGGGCGCCGCCCACAAAGGCTGTCGAATTATTGACCGTTCAGTGATCATCTGTGCGAGGCTCCCCGTATGCGCTACATCATCATCGGAGCGGGGGCCGTCGGCGGCAGCGTCGGCGGGCGCCTCGCAGAGGCGGGGCACGATGTCGTCCTGGTCGCGCGGGGCGCGCACCTGCGGACGCTGCGGGAGCGCGGGCTCACGCTCACGACACCCGACGGCACCCGCACCCACCGACTGCCCGTCGTGTCGGAGCCCGCCGAACTCGGCGAGCTGCGCCCCGACGACGTGCTTGTCCTCGCCGTGAAGACACAGGACTCCGAGGCGGCCCTGAGCGCCTGGAGCACCCGGCCCGTCGAGGGCGGCACGACGGCCGCCGAGTCGCTGCCGCTGGTCTGCGCGCAGAACGGCGTCGACAGCGAGCGGATGGCCCTGCGCCGCTTCGCCCGGGTGTACGGCATGTGCGTATGGCTGCCCGTGACACATGTCGAGCCCGGCACCGTCGCCGCTGCCGGTGCCCCCTACACCGGCATCCTGCACATCGGCCGGTACCCGACGGGAACCGACGCCACCGCCCACCGCATCGCCGCCGACCTGGAGAGCGCGAAGCTGCTCTCGCCCGTCGTCGAGGACGTGATGCGCTGGAAGTACGGCAAGCTCCTCGCCAACCTCGCCAACGCCGTCGAGGCGCTCACGGGTCCCGTCGTCGACGAGGACGCCCTCGCGGTGAACCGCATGGCCCGCGCCGAGGGCGAGGCCGTGCTCGCCGCAGCCGGGATCGGGGCGGTCGGCGAGAAGGAACACCTGGAGGTCCGCGCGGGGCGGCTCGTCCTCCAGCCACTCGACGGCGGCACCGGCCCCCGCGGCGGCTCCTCCTGGCAGAGCCTCAGCCGCGGCACGGGCACCATCGAGGTCGACTACCTCAACGGCGAGCTCGCGCTGCTCGGACGGCTGCACGGGGTGCCGACACCGGTGAACGACGCGCTCCAGCGGCTCGCGAACACCTTCGCGCAGGAACGCAGGGCGGCGGGGTCGTTGCCGGTGGCGGAGCTGGTCGCACACGTCGAACGCGTCACCGGCACGGATCCTCGGCCCGTGACGTGAACTGGAGCGTCGTCCCTCCGTGGTCCTCGCGCACCTCGCGGCCCTGTGTGTAGCCGAGGCGCTTCAGGACGGTGATGGACGGCGTGTTCAGCGCGTCCACGGTGGCGTGCACCTCGGCGAGGCCGAGGGTGTGGTGGCCGTAGTCCGTGAGCAGGCCCGCGAGTTCCGTGCCGAGGCCGAGGCCCCAGCTCTCCCGGGACAGGCCGTAGACGATCTCGTGGCCGTCGAGCCAGGGCTCCGGGGACGGCTTGATCTCGGCGTGGCCCGCGTACCGCCCCTTGTGGCGCACCGCCCACACCGGGAAGCGCCGCTCCGCGTACACGATGCTGAAGAGGCGCGCGAACAGCGCCCTGGTCTCGTCGGCGCTCTCCATCCCGTCGCCGAACCAGCGTCCCACGGCGTCGTCCTGGAACAGGGCGACGAAGTCCGCCTGGTCCGAGGCGACGTACGCGGAGAGCACGAGGCGCTCGGACCGCAGTTCGGGGGCGAACGGCTCGAGGGTCATCCGCGAGACGCTATGCGGGCCCCGCGAAGCCCCGCAAGCGGTTTCCGGCCGAGGCCCGGAACAAGATCAGGCCGGGCGCGGGAGGGCGTTCTCGGCCGCGGCGGACGCGGGGGAGCACTCCGGGGTGAAGCGGCGGCAGGCGTCGAAACGGTCCAGGAGCACCCGGGCGACGAGCGGCGAATCACCGAGTACGCCGGCGAGGACATCGGCGTCGGCCGCCGCGGCGCCCCGGGCGATCCGGTCGGGCAGAAATCCCGGCGCCAGGACATAGGGCGCGACGGCCACCCGCCGCACCCCGGGCTCGGCCCGCAGCAGGCGCACCGCCTCGGCGATGGGGGGATGCCCCGTGGCAGAGGCGGCGGAGGCGGGCGATGCGGCGGAGGCGAACGCAGGCCGCACGGCGCACCAACCGGTGTGCCGCCACTCCCGCGCGATGTCAGCGATCACTGCGCCCGCCTCCGGATCGGTGGAGCCCGCCGAGGCCAGGACGACCCCGGTCGTGGCCCGGTCGGCGGGGTCGAGCCCCGCCTCGTGCAGCCGCCTCTCCAGGGCGGTCAGGAGCAGCGGCGCGGGACCGAGCACCCCCGCCTGCCGCACCCTGAGGCCCGGCGGGGCCTCCCGCAGCACCGCCGGGATGTCGGCCTTGGCGTGGAAGGCGCGGGTGAGGAGGAGCGGCAGGGCGACGACGTCCCGTACGCCCTCATCGGCGAGGGAGGCGAGCTGGGCGGGCACGGAGGGGGCGTTGAAGTCCAGGAAGCCCACCTCCACCCGCAGCCCCGGCCGCCGCGCGCGCACCGTGCGCAGCAGGGCCCTTATGGTCGCGGCGTGCCGTGGATCGCGGCTGCCGTGCGCGACGGCGAGGAGGACCGGGCCCCGGCGGGAACGGCCGGGGCCGTGCTCGGGACGCTCGGAGCGGGCGTGGTGTGTGCGGTGGTACATGGGATCAGCTCTTCACCAGCAGGCCGCGGCTGCGCAGTACCCACCGCTCCAGGGGGCTGAAGACGATCAGGTCGATGGCGATGCCGACGATCAGGATCAGCAGGATGGCGAGGAAGACCTGGGACATGCTGCTGTTGGTGCGGCCCGCTTCGAGGAGCTGGCCGAGCCCCATCCCGAGGTCCGGGGACTGCGCGATGATCTCGGCGGCCATCAGGGACCGCCAGGAGAACGCCCAGCCCTGCTTCAGGCCCGCGAGATAGCCGGGCAGGGCCGCGGGCATGACGATGTGCCAGGTTCCGCGCAGACCGGTCGCGCCGAGGGTGCGGCCCGCCCGCAGGAACAGCGGCGGCACCTGATCCACGCCCGAGACCAGGCCGTTGGCGATCGAGGGCACCGCGCCGAGCAGGATCACCGCGTACATCATCTTGTCGTTGAGCCCGAGCCAGATCACCGCGGGCGGCACCCACGCCACCGACGGCAGCGACTGCAGTCCTGACAGGATCGGGCCGATCGCCGCCCGCACGAACTTGATCCGCGCCACGATCAGGCCGAGCGGCGTGCCGATGGCTAGGGCCATCAGGAAGCCGAACATGCCGCGCGAGACGGACGTCCAGATGTACTCCAGGAGCGTGCCCTGGAGCCAGGCGTTCTCGACCTCCTGCCACACGGCGTCCGGCGCCGGCAGCTTGTAGCCGTCGGTCACCTTCACCCACACCAGGATCTGCCACACGACCAGGACGAGCACGACCGCCGTCACCGGCGGCAGGACCTTCTGCACCAGCGTCTCGCGCAGCGGGGGGCGCCCCGTCTGCACGGTGTCCAGGGCGTCCAGGCCCGCCTCAAGACCTGCCAGGTCGTGGGTGTCCCGCTCCTGGCCCTCGCGCGGGGCGGGCGTCGTCGTCTCAGTGCTGCCCATGTCGGCGGATCTCCCCACGCAGTTCTTCGGTGATCTCGACGGACAGCTCCGCCACCGCCGCGTCCTCGATGCGGCGCGGCTGCTCGATGTCGACGGTCCACTCGTGCGCCACCCGGCCCGGGCGCGAGGACAGCAGGACCACGCGCTGGGCGAGCCGCACCGCCTCACGGACGTTGTGCGTGACGAACAGGACGGAGACGCCGGTCTCGCGCCAGATCCGGCTCAGCTCGTCGTGCAGCACGTCCCGGGTGATCGCGTCGAGCGCCGCGAACGGCTCGTCCATCAGGAGCAGCTTGCTGTCCTGGGCGAGCGCCCGGGCAAGGGCGACGCGCTGGCGCATGCCGCCGGACAGCTCGTGCACCCGCTTGCCGTACGCGCCGTCGAGGCGGACGAGCGTCAGCAACTCCTCGGTCCTGGGGCGCCGTTCGGCCTTGGGCAGGCCGCGCAGCTTCAGGGCGAGCTCGATGTTCTTGCCCGCGGTCAGCCACGGGAACAGGGCGTGCTCCTGGAACATCAGGGCCGGGCGGCCGTCCGTGGCGATGGCGCCCGCACTCGGCCTGTCGAGCCCGGCCACGAGGTTGAGCAGTGTGGACTTGCCACAGCCCGAGGCCCCCAGGAGGGTGACGAACTCCCCCTGTCGGACATCCAGCGTGATGTCGTCGAGGACGAGTTGCTGTCCCGCCGGTGTGGCGAAGGACTTCGAGACGTGCTCGATGCGCGCGGCGACCCCGGCCGCGTCCACGGTGTGTGCGGCGCTTTCGGGTGCCTTGGTGAGCGTCGTACCCATGGTCGTCACCTCCTGAGAACCTGAACTGTGGGCGTGATCCGGCTACTTGACGCCGAGACCGGCGTCCTCGACCGCGGGCTCGCCCGCCGTCTTCAGGACCTTGTTGAGCGGACGGAGGTCGTAGATGCCCTTGAGGTCGGGCTGATCGAGGAGGCCCGCCTGCACGGCGTGCTCGGCCTCGGAGTCGAGCGTCGCCGCCAGCGGGTCGTTGGTGAACCGGATCGACTTCCAGGCCGGGTCGATGACCTTGGCGGGCAGTTCCTTGCCGGAGTGCTGCTTCAGCTTGGCGTTGGCCGCGGCCTTCGCCTTCTCCGGGTTGTCCTCGATGAACTGGTTCGTCTTCACCGCGCCCCTGAGCACGGCCTCGACGACCTTGGGGTGGTCCTTGAGGAACTGCTGCCGCACGACGATGTTGGTGATCACGAACTTCTTGTCCGGCCACAGGTCGGCCTCGTCCAGCAGCACCTTCGCGCCCTCGGAGACCAGCTTGGAGGCGGTCGGCTCCGGCACCCAGGCGCCGTCGATCGAGCCGGACCTGTAGGCGTCCGGGGTGATCTTGTTGTCGGTGCGGACCACGGAGACGTCGCCCTTGCCGCTCTGGGCGTCGACCTTCCAGCCCTTGCCCTTGATCCAGTTGAGGAAGGCCACGTCCTGGGTGTTGCCGAGCTGCGGCGTCGCGATCTTCTTGCCCTTGACGTCGCCGAGGGACTTGACCTTCTCCGGGTTCACGACGAGCTTCACGCCGCCGGACGCCGAACCGCCGATGATCCGCAGATTCTCGCCGTCGGACCTGGCGTAGCCGTTGATCGCGGGCGACGGGCCGATCCAACTGATGTCGACGGACTTGGAGTTCAGCGCCTCGATCGCCGAGGGACCCGCGTTGAACTGCGAGTACGTCGCCTTGGTCGCGCCCAGCTCCTGCTGGAACAGGCCTTCCTGGTCGCCGACGAGCGCGGTGCCGTGCGTCAGGTTCGGGAAGTACCCGATCTTCACCTGGTCGAGTCCGTCGATCTTCCTCGCGCCGGCGGCGATCTTCGCCTTGCCGCTGTCGTCCTTGCCCGACTCCGAGCCGTACCCGCAGGCGGAGAGCGTCAGCGCGAGCAGGGGCAGAGCGGCTGCCGCGGCCATGCGGCCCTTGCGGTGCGCGCGGTCGGCGCGGGGGCCGAGGGTGCGGATGGCAGGCACGGGAGGTGTTCCTCTCGTTGGCCCGGCGGTGCGCACCGTCAGGGCGCGGCCGGGTGGATGTCGGCGGATCTTCGTCTGCGTACGAAGGGACGGCGAGGGGCGAGGGCGCGCGAGCGGTGCGCGTACGTCATCACGCACATCGGGCGACACCGCCCGTGCCCGCCCCGAGGGCGCCGCTGCCGACCCGGCCGCCTTCCTTGGCGAACGTCGCGTACACGTCGATGGAGGCCATGGTCAGAAGTCCCAGCCCTGGTCGTCGGCGGGCACCGCGGCGTCCGCGGCACCGGTGGCGCTCCCGACGGGTTTGGCGAAGGCCTCGCCCGCCATGCCGGCCGCCAGCGTCGTGCCGTCCGCCGGGTCGATCAGGAGGAAGGAGCCGGTGCGCCGCGAGTCGGCGTACGCGTCGAGCGCCAGCGGCTCCGCGGTGCGCACGAGGACCCGCCCGATGTCGTTGGCGACGAGCCGCTCCGGGTTCGGGTGCTGGGACAGGTCGTCCAGGGTCAGCCGGGACGGTATCTGTTTCACGATCGCCTTGACCGTGCGCGTCGTGTGCTTGAGCAGCACCCGCTGGCCCACGGTGAGCGGCTGGTCGGCGACGTGGCAGACGGTGGCCGCGATGTCCTGGGAGGTCGGCGGCGTATCACTGCTCGGGACGAGCAGATCACCACGCGAGACGTCGATGTCGTCCTCCAGGAGCACGGTCACCGACTGCGGGGTCCACGCCACGTCCACCGGCTCGCCGAGCAGGTCGATGCCCGCGACCTTCGAGGTCCGCCCCGACGGCAGGACGGTGACCGATTCGCCGACGCGGAAGGTACCCGCCGCGATCTGGCCCGCGTAGCCCCGGTAGTCCGGGTGCTCGGCGGTCCCCGGCCGGATCACGTACTGCACCGGAAGGCGCGCGTGGCAACCGGTCAGGTCGTGGCTGACGGGCACGGTCTCCAGGTGCTCCAGGACCGTCGGGCCGCCGTACCAGTCCATGTTCGACGACGGCTCCACCACGTTGTCCCCGGCGAGCGCCGAGATCGGGATCGCCGTGATCTCGGGGACGCCAAGATCGGCCGCGTACGCGGTGAACTCCTCCGCGATCCGGGCGAACACCGGCTCCGCGTACTCCACGAGGTCCATCTTGTTCACGGCGAGCACCACGTGCGGCACCCGAAGGAGCGCGGCCACCGCGGCGTGCCTGCGGGTCTGCTCGATGACGCCGTTGCGGGCGTCCACCAGGACCACCGCGAGGTCGGCCGTCGACGCGCCCGTGACCATGTTGCGGGTGTACTGCACATGGCCCGGGGTGTCCGCGAGGATGAAGCGGCGCCGGGGCGTGGCGAAGTAGCGGTACGCCACGTCGATGGTGATGCCCTGCTCCCGCTCGGCCCGCAGGCCGTCGGTGAGCAGCGCCAGGTCGGGGCCCTCGCCGCCACGGCTGCGCGAGGCGTGCTCGACGGCCTCCATCTGGTCGGTGAGCACCGACTTGGAGTCGTGCAGGAGACGGCCCACGAGGGTGGACTTGCCGTCGTCGACGGAGCCCGCGGTGGCGAACCGCAGCAGGGTGGTCGCGGACAGACCGGCGAGTTCCGTGGCGGTGGTGTCGGTGTTGCTGGTCATGGCTAGAAGTACCCCTCGCGCTTGCGGTCTTCCATCGCGGCCTCGGAGAGCTTGTCGTCCGCGCGGGTCGCCCCGCGCTCGGTCAGCCGGGACGCGGCGATCTCGGTGATCACGGCGGGCAGGGTGGTCGCGTCGGAGTCGACGGCGCCGGTGCAGGACATGTCGCCGACGGTGCGGTAGCGCACCAGACGCCGCTCGACGGTCTCCTCACCCCGCGGGCCGCCCCAGTCACCGGCGGTCAGCCACATGCCGGAGCGCTTGAAGACGTCCCGCTCGTGCGCGAAGTAGATCTCCGGCAGCTCGATGGACTCCCGGGCGATGTACTGCCACACGTCGAGCTCGGTCCAGTTGGACAGCGGGAAGACCCGGACGTGCTCGCCGGGCGCGTGCCTGCCGTTGTAGAGCTGCCACAGCTCCGGGCGCTGGCGGCGCGGGTCCCACTGGGAGAACTCGTCGCGCAGCGAGAACACCCGCTCCTTGGCGCGCGCCTTCTCCTCGTCGCGCCGGCCGCCGCCGAAGACCGCGTCGAACCGCTCGGCCTGGATCTTCTCGGTGAGCGGCACCGTCTGCAGCGGATTGCGGGTGCCGTCCGGGCGCTCGCGAAGCACCCCGCGGTCGATGTAGTCCTGCACGGACGCCACATGCAGGCGCAGCCCGTGCCGGGCCACCACGCGGTCGCGGTAGTCGATGACCTCCGGGAAGTTGTGCCCGGTGTCGACGTGGAGGAGGGAGAAGGGCACCGGCGCGGGCGCGAACGCCTTCAGCGCCAGATGCAGCATGAGGATGGAGTCCTTGCCGCCGGAGAACAGGATCACCGGCCGCTCGAACTCGCCCGCGACCTCGCGGAAGATGTGGACGGCCTCCGACTCCAGGGCGTCCAGGTGCGAGAGCGCGTAGAGGCTGTCGCCCTCGCGCTTCCCCTCGGAGCCCCCGAAGTCGCCTGCGGCCTCGACACTTGCGGCGGTCGTCATGCCAGACCCCTCTCGGTGAGCAGCGCGTACACGGCTGCGGCGGACTCCTGCACGGTCTGGTCCTGCGACTCGATACGCAGATCCGGTGACTCGGGCTCCTCGTACGGGTCGTCGACACCGGTGAGCCCGGAGATCTCACCCGCGGCCTGCTTGGCGTACAGGCCCTTCACGTCCCGTACGGAGCAGACCTCCACGGGCGTTGCCACGTGCACCTCCAGATAGGGGGTGCCTCCCGCCTGGTGGCGCTTGCGCACCGCCTCGCGGCTGTCCGTGAACGGCGCGATGACGGGTACGAGGGCCAGCACGCCGTTGCGGGCGAGGAGCTCGGCGACGAAGCCGATGCGCTGGACGTTGGTGTCGCGGTCGGTGCGGCTGAAGCCGAGGCCCGCGGAGAGGAACTCGCGGATCTCGTCGCCGTCGAGCACCTCGACGCGGCGGCCCTCGGCGCGCAGCGTGTGCGCCAGCTCGTGCGCGATGGTGGTCTTGCCGGCGCTGGGCAGGCCCGTGAGCCAGACGGTGGCTCCGGTCACAAGTGTCTCCTGAGTGATCCGCATGATCTGATGGGTCGTCATCCGTGCAGCCCGCACTCGGTCTTGGTGCGTCCCGCCCACCGTCCCGCGCGCGCGTCCTCACCCTCGAGGAGGCGCCGGGTGCAGGGCGCGCAGCCCACGGAGCCGTAGCCGTCCATGAGCAGCGGGTTGGTGAGGACGCCGTGCTCGGTGACGTAGGCGTCCACGTCGTCCTGGCTCCAGCGGGCTATCGGCGAGACCTTGACCTTCTGCCGCTTCTCGTCCCAGCCGACGACCGGGGTGTTCGCGCGGGTCGGCGACTCGTCGCGGCGCAGGCCTGTCGCCCAGGCGGCATAGCCGCGCAGGCCCTCTTCGAGGGGCTTGACCTTGCGCATCGCGCAGCACAGGTCGGGGTCCCTCTCGTGCAGTCGCGGGCCGTACTCGGCGTCCTGCTCGGCCACGGTGAGCCGGGGCGTGAGCGTGATGACGTGCACGTCCATGACGGCGGCGACGGCGTCACGGGTGCCGATGGTCTCCGGGAAGTGATAGCCGGTGTCGAGGAACACCACGTCCACACCGGGCCGTACGCGTGCGGCGAGGTGGGCGACCACCGCGTCCTCCATCGAGGAGGTCACGCAGAACCGCTCGCCGAAGGTGTCCGTCGCCCACGTCAGGATGTCGGGCGCGGAGGCCTCTTCGAGGTCGCGCCCGGCCTGCTCGGCGAGCGCCCGCAGCTCGGCCGCGGTGGCGGTGTCCAGCTTCTGAGTCGTCGTCATATCTTTTCCCCTCCCACGTCGTCGCGCTGAAGTCCGCGGGCGAGGAGCCCGAGGAACTTCAACTGGAAGGCCCGGTTGCAGGCCGCGCATTCCCAAGCGCCATGGCCCTGGTCGTTCGGCCGCAGGTCCTCGTCGCCGCAGTAGGGGCAGTAGAAGGGGGCCGCGCGCTCGCTCACGAGAGGGCCTCCGCGGAGGCGCGCGCCGCCCAGGTGGCGAACCGCTCGCCGTCCGTGCGCTCGGCCTGGAACCGCTTGAGCACCCGCTCCACGTAGTCGGGCAGCTCGGTGGCGGTGACCTTCAGGCCGCGCACCTTGCGCCCGAACCCGGCCTCCAGGCCGAGCGCGCCGCCCAGGTGCACCTGGTAGCCCTCGACCTGGTTGCCGTCGGCGTCCAGGACGAGCTGGCCCTTCAGGCCGATGTCGGCGACCTGGATGCGCGCGCAGGCGTTCGGGCAGCCGTTGATGTTGATGGTGATGGGCTCGTCGAAGTCCGGGATGCGGCGCTCCAGTTCGTCGATGAGCGAGGCGCCGCGCGCCTTGGTCTCGACGATCGCGAGCTTGCAGAACTCGATGCCCGTGCAGGCCATGGTGCCGCGCCGGAACGGTGAAGGACGCACCGTGAGGTCCAGCGCCTCCAACCCCTCGACCAGCGAGTCCACCTGGTCCTCCGCGACATCGAGCACGATCATCTTCTGCTCTACGGTGGTGCTGAGCCGGCCCGAGCCGTGTGCGGCGGCCAGGTCGGCGATCTTCGTCAGTACGGTGCCGTCGACGCGGCCGACGCGCGGGGCGAACCCGACGTAGAACCTGCCGTCCCGCTGCCGGTGCACACCGACGTGGTCGCGCCAGCGCTGCACCGGCTGGTCGGGGGCGGGGCCGTCGGCCAGCTTGCGCAGCAGGTACTCGTCCTCAAGGACCTGGCGGAATTTGGCCGTGCCCCAGTCGGCGAGGAGGAACTTCAGGCGGGCCCGGTTGCGCAGGCGGCGGTAGCCGTAGTCGCGGAAGATCGAGATGACGCCCTCGAAGACATCGGCGACGTCCTCCAGGGGCACCCAGGCGCCGAGCCGCTGGCCGATCTTGGGGTTGGTGGACAGTCCGCCGCCGACCCACAGGTCGAAGCCGGGACCGAGTTCGGGGTGCACCACGCCGACGAACGCGACGTCGTTGATCTCGTGCGCCACGTCGAGGAGCGGCGATCCCGAGACCGCGGACTTGAACTTGCGCGGCAGGTTCGAGAAGGCCGGGTTGCCGATGACGCGGCGGTGGATCTCCTCGACGGCGGGCGTGCCGTCGATGATCTCGTCCTCGGCGATCCCGGCGACGGGCGAGCCGAGGATGACGCGCGGGGTGTCGCCGCACGCCTCCGTCGTGGACAGGCCCACGCTCTCCAGGCGCCGCCAGATCTCCGGCATGTCCTCGATACGGATCCAGTGGTACTGGATGTTCTGCCGGTCGGTGATGTCGGCGGTGCCGCGGGCGAACTCCTGCGAGATCTCGCCGATCACGCGCAACTGGGCCGTGGTGAGGCGGCCGCCGTCGATGCGCACCCGCAGCATGAAGTACTCGTCGTCCAGCTCCTCCGGCTCCAGGATCGCGGTCTTGCCGCCGTCGATCCCGGGCTTGCGCTGGGTGTAGAGCCCCCACCAGCGCATCCGGCCGCGCAGGTCGTTCGGGTCGATGGAGTCGAAGCCGCGCTTGGAGTAGATCGTCTCAATGCGTGTCCGCACATTGAGACCGTCGTCGTCCTTCTTGAACTGTTCGTTGCCGTTGAGCGGGGTGAAGTGACCGGCAGCCCACTGGCCCTCGCCACGGTGGCGGCTCGCCTTGCGCCCGGGCGCGCGAGGGGCGGCGGTCGCGGGGTCTTCGGGGTTGGCAGCCATGGGTGTATGTCCTTCACAGCGGGCTGAAAGCGACTCTGACCTGCACACTCGCGCAGAGGGCGCGGTGGTGTGCGGGGTGGGTCAGACAAAGGGGGGAGCGGCGGGGCTGGGTTTTCTCAGCTTGCCGGACACATGGCGCTGGACATGCGGCCGAGGTCGACGTGGCGTCGACTCACCAAGGCGGTTCCAGCTCGAGACATGACGGAAGCGTGTCACGCGCCTTTCGGCGCAGTCCACCTACGTCCACAGTGTGGACGGAACCGTCCCGCATCGTGGGCACGGCTGCCCTCTGACCCCCCTGCCCATGGGGGCTACGCCCCCTTTCCCCCTATCGGCCCTCCGGGCCTCGTCCTCAATCGCCGGACGGGCTTTACCC
>NZ_JOAP01000047.1 GCF_000720475.1 Streptomyces aureocirculatus | reverse complement strand
GGGCCTTGACCCCGGATCCTGAACACGGGTTACGCGGCTGGCGTCAGCGTAGTTGGTGCGAGGTGGAAGGCGTTCTCGAAGGCGATGGGCGACCGCTGTCCGAGGCGGGAGTGTCGGCGCCGGGTGTTGTAGCGGTGGAGCCATCTGAACGCATCGAGTCGGGCCTCGCGCTCGCCCGGCCAGCTCTTTCGGCCCTGCAGGGTCTCGCGTTTGAAGGTCGCGTTGAAGGACTCGGCGAGTGCGTTGTCCGCGCTGGACCCGACCGCGCTCATGCTCTGTCGGACCCCTGCTGACCTGCAGGCTTCAGCAAAAGCCCTGCTGGTGTACTGGGCTCCGTGGTCGGTGTGCATGATCGACCCCGCGAGGCTGCCGCGGGTGCGGACGGCCGCGGCCAGGGCGTCGGTCACGAGATCCGCGCGCATGTGGTCGGCGATCGCCCAGCCGGCAAGACGGCGCGAGGCGAGGTCGATGACGGTCGCCAGGTAGCAGAACTTCCCGCCGTCGAGGGGCAGATAGGTGATGTCGCCGACGTACTTTGCGTTCGGCGTGATGGCGGTGAAGTCGCGGCGGATCAGGTCCGGGGCCTTGGCTGCAGCCGGATCGGGGACGGTGGTGCGGTGCCGGCGGCGCAACCGGACCCCTTCGATCCCGGACTCCCGCATGATCCGGGCGACCCGCTTGTGGTTGACCGCCTCACCGCTGGTCTCGCGGAGCTCGGCGGTGATTCTTGGGGCTCCGTAGGTGCCGTCCGATTCCTGATGCACCGCCCGTATCCGGGCGGCCAGTTGTGCGTCGGCCGCCCACCGGGCGGCCCGGTCGGCGGCTGTCCGGCGCCAGTAGTAAAAGCTCGAGCGGCTGATGCCGAGGACGTGGCAGAGCCGCTTCACGCCGTAGCGGCGCTGCAGGTCGGCGACGCACTGGAAGCGGTTCACCAGCGCGTCTCCCCGGCGAAATATTTGGCCGCCTTCCGCAGGATCTCGCGTTCCTCCTCGAGCTCGCGGATCTTCTTCCGCAAGGCCGCGTTCTCCGCCTCCAGCGGTTGCGGCGGCTGGGCCGTCTCCGACGTCCGGCGTCCTCGTGGACGGCTTGCTCCGGCAGCCCTCACCCAGTTCCGCAGGGTCTCCGGATTGATGCCCAGATCGGCGGCGACCGACCTGATCGTCGCCTCCGGCCGCGACTCGTAGAGCGCGACCGCGTCCGCCTTGAACTCCGGCGGGTAGTTCTTCATGACCACGAGATGTCCGTTCTCAGATCCTCTAGATCCAGTGTCTCGTGTGTCCAACATCAGGGGTCAAGGCCCGCTCACGCGGAATCGTCGGCCTGCTGCGGCGCCTGATCGAGGCCGGCTGCACCGGGGCCATCGCCAGCGGTGAGGAACGACTGTCCCTGGAACTGCTCAGAAGCACGCCGATCCGGCTCGGGAACCTCGATGACCTCGACGCGGAAACCGGCGAAGTCCCCGACATCCCCCAGAACGTCCCGCCACCGGCGGCCTCAGCCAAGAAGTCCGCCACCAGGCCCCGCAACACGGTCTTCGACGACCGTGGAGAACGGCCGGCCGCCGATGGCTGAGACGGCGAATGAGCCCGCGCGGCCGTTGGGCATGAGCTTGGAACCACTGGCAGGCGAGTCCCTGAATGGTTACCTCCTGCGGCTTGCCTACCGACTCCACCTGGAGCCGAACCGGCTCACCCGACTGCTCGGATGCGGCAGCACTCCAGAGACCCGGGTCAGCCGACGGCTCCATTTGGACCTCCGCACGAACGCCTTCGCCCGCGCCACCCGCCTGACCGAGGCCGAGGGCGAGTACCTGACACTCCGGCCCTGGGCCGACCGCTATCCACCCATCTCCCGGTCTCTGACCGCAGTGAAGGCTTTCGACAGCTGGCTGTTCAACGACAGCCCCCGCTACTGCCCGCAGTGCCTGGCCGGCGACGGCAGCACCGTCCAGCAGGAGTACGGCGGTTGCTGGAAGAAGGTATGGCAGATGCCCATCGCCTCCCTCTGCCCGGACCACCTGTCCTTCCTTCACCATGGCTGCCCGAGGAACCACGAGATCAGGCGAGTCACTCCCCTCTTCGCTGGCGCCAAGCATGCTGGCCTGCACCCCGCCGAGTGCCGCTTGCCGGATCCTGGAATCAAGCATGAGCCGGGGTTCACCCGCACACCCTGCAGAGTCCGCCTCGACCGACGTTCCAGCTCCGGGCCTGGACCGAACCCTGTGATCACCGAGATGCAGGCGCGTCTCCTGGACCTCCTGGACCCCGACACGTCCGCCGAGGAGGCCGCACAGCGGTTCGCGGATCTGCGAGTCGTCACCGCTCTGCTCTGCGCGTCCTGGCCCATGGGGCAGGACCTGCTGACACCAGCTCTCGCCACCGCAGTGGCCGGCCATGTGCACGAAGCGAACCGCAGCGGCAGCCTCTACTCGCCCCCTCGCAGCCCAGTGGCAACAGCGGCACTCCTCTTCGCCGCTGAAGCCGTTCTGGGAACAGACGATCTCGAAGGCGCCCTCGCCGGCCATCACCGGGCCAGTTGGAGCGGCCTGCCCAGCCTCGCCCCCTGGAGCCACATCCTCAACCGACACAGGAGTTTGTGCTCCGAGAGGCTTTTGCTCGCCGCCGAGCCGTCCATTCGAGCCTTCCGCCGCGACGGAGGTGCCTTTGGTCTGCGAGCGCCGACCCGCACGGTCGGCTACCAGCCGGAGCACATCGCCGCCGCATTGGAGCATGGCCAATTCGAACGCCACCTCGCGGTCTTCGGCTGGGGCACCCATACCCGAGCCGCACGCCGGCTGGCTGCCGTCAAACTCGTCCAGTGGAGGATCGGTGGCGCCATGGCCGAGGCAACCTCATACCTGGGAGTCACACACGCGGGCAAGCACACGATCACCCGGGCGCTCAGCCGTCAGATCGCCAGCCACCCTCCCGACCGGTTCACAACCGCTCTTCGGGCTCTCGCACGAGAACTTGACGCAGCACCGAACCCAGTCGACTACCGGCGACGCCGCGTCGCACTGAACAACTGGAGCTTGAGCCCACACGAATGGCAGGATCTTCGGTTCCAGCGACGGGGGTGCCCGGCGGGTGCCTCCCACCGGGCATCCCCCGGGAGCGGCTCGCGCCGGCCGCCGGTGACCCGGCCGCGCAGCCTCCCCGGGCCGGCTCCCGGGTGAGCGGCGAGCGACCTGCACGGTCGCGTCCGGCCGCACCTGGTACAAGAGCGACCGCGGAGCGGCATCAGCCGCGCCAGCACCGGCCTCCTGATACGCGCGGTGTGGTCCGGGCCGTTGGTGCCCGGTCGCGACCGAACGCGTCTGTCTGATACACGGCGCCATGAGAGAGCAGGCCCCTTCAGCCCTTGCGGTGTACGCCAACGTCGCCATGCCGGGTGCGGGCGGCGTTCCGGCGGGGGTGACCGGCCTGGCGCGCTCTCGTTGGGCAGGGCCAGGCGCCCAGTGCTCCCGCACGGGGCGGGAGCGGTGGGGTGCCAGAGACAAGGGTGTGAAGCCAGTGACGACGAGCCATGACGCGGTCCTGCGGGCGGGCGACGGTGCGGTGGGCGAGTGGCTGGCGAAGAGCGGCCGGGCGCTGCCCGCACTGCGCGCCTGGGCCGTGCGGGATCCGCAGGAGCCGCTGGCGGTGGCTTTGTGGGCGTACGCGGATGCCGAGCGCCTGGGGCACCAACAGGTCCGCACCCGTCTCCAGGCCGCCCACGCCGCCGCTGTGCAGGCAGGGAACGCGCATGCGGCATCGTTGATCCATGCGGTGTGGCTGGCTGCGCACAACCAGCACCGGGCCACGGCCGATCATCTGGTGCTGCACCTGGCCCAGCACCCCGGTGACGTGCTGGCCGGGCCGCTGCTCTCCGCGTTCTCCCTGAGCGGTGACCTCGCCTACCGCGACCACGGCCGGAACCTGGCCGTCACCCAGTACGAGGCGGCGGGTCAGGAGTCGTGGCCGTGGGCGTCCTGGGCGGCCGCCGCCCTGGCCGAGATGGGCGAGAGCGACCGGGCCTGGCACCTCGCCGGCCATGCCCTCACCCTCCAGCCACGCTCGGGAACCGCAGTGCACGCCCGCGCGCACGCCGAACACGAACAGGGCACCGGTCCCGCCTACACGTCCTTCATCGACGGCTGGCTCAAGGACGACCCGCGCGCCCTCCAGCGCCGCCATCTGCAGTGGCACGCCGCCCTGCAGGACCTGGCGTGCGGAAACCTCCAGGCGGCCCGCCTGCGGGCCGACACCGAGCTGCACCGTGGGGACGTGGGGATGCGCGCGGCCACCAACTGGCGCCTGCTGCTGGCCGGGCAGGCCCCCGCCAACACCAGCGACCTGGACCACATCCACCAGCTGGTGGACGAAGGCGCCGGGTGGGCGGAGGTCTTCCACACCTTCCAGCTCGCCCTCGCCCTGGCCGTCGCCTCCGACACCGACGGCCTGAACGCCATGGCGGCCCGCGCCGGGGGTGACCGGCGCCCGGACTACCACCAGGTCCTGACCCCCGTCATCCAGGCCCTCGCCCACATGACGGACGGCCAACCCGGTAAAGCCGTCGACCTCCTCACCCCCCTGGGCCAAGAGGTGGAGCGCGTCGGCGGGGTGCGGGTGGAACGCGAGATCATCCAGGACACCCTTGCCCGCGCCCTCATCGACACCGGCCAGATGGAACAGGCAGCCCACCTCCTGCACCACCGCGTCATCCACCGCCACCACCACACCTATGAAACCCTCCTCCTCACCCCCCGCACCCACGCCCTCCCCCACCCCACGCACGCACCCGCCGACTCCCCAGCGGCCCGCACCTGCACCCGGACGGGAGCGTGAGAACAACGGGCTCTCCCGAACGGGTACTTCGACCGCACGCCCGTGTCCCCTCCACCACGGGAGGCGTTAACCGGCTGATCACTCCGGCATGGACCGCCGGAAGGGCACCGGTTACCGCCAGCACAGGAAAGAGGCACTCATGGGTGTATGGAGTCTTCCGCGGACGCATCTGCGTAAGCGTGTTCTGGTCGTCGCTGCCGCAGCGGGGGCGGCCGGAGCCGTCCTCGGCCCCGCCCAGGCAGCGCAGGCCGACATCCTCGGCATCGGCAACCAGCAGAACGGCAACACCGCCGTCGTCCACGGCGCCAACCAGACGACGAACACCACCACCACCGGGAGCGGCGTCCTGACCGGCCCCGTCGCCACCCTGCCCGTCAACACCACCCAGGCCGCCGCCGGCAACAGCGGCATCACCTGCGTCGGCGCCGCTCACGGCCCCGGAGGTCTCGGCTTCGGGGTCTCTGACCGGGCGTTGAAGACGGCGGTGACCGCGGTGGTCTGGGAGCGGTGAAAGGCCGGCGGCTGCGGGGTGTGCTGGCCCGGGTGCGGACGCCCGCCCAGGTCCGACAGCTACGCGTCCGGGGCGGGTCGGCGGCCGGGCTGGCGTCGACGGCCGTCACCGGTGCCGTGACCGGCGGCGAGCCGGTCAACGGCTACCGGGTCCTGGAGCAGGTGGTGAACCTGCCCGTCAGCACCTGGCGCTACCACTGGGACCCACCCCACGTACGGCATCTGGGGCCGATGGCACAGGATTGGTGGAAGGCGTTCGAAGTCGGCGAGAACGACCGGACGATCTGCTGCACCGACACCAACGGCGTCGCCCTCGTCGCCATCCAGGCCCTGCACCGCGAACTTACCGACCTCCGGGAGGAAGTCGCCGCCCTACGGGTTCAGACCCTCCAGAACACCCTCGGCGCAAACGAAACCTGACCAACCCGGTGCCAGTCGGTGTGGGGGCGGTGGCCCCACCGCCACCGCCCACGCTCTTTCTTCCGATACTCGGTGCTTCACCGTGGAGCCGACTGTGGTTGTCCACGTGAGATTTCCTCGCGACAGGAAGCATCCGCCTTCATCTGGTCCCATGTCACCGAAGGTAAGCCCCAGTTCGCACCACGGCCCATCGAAGCCCAGCAGCCCGACGACATCCGCCGATCCTGGCTGCTGAGACGGGTCTCCACGCGGTCTCAGCTCTCGCGCCCCGACCCGCTGAACCACTATGCAGATGCACGGAAACTCCTCCTCCACCATGGCGACCTGCTCGCCAAGAAGATCGACACCGAAGCGCTACTTGATCAAGTGGAAGTCGGGATGTTGCAGCCAGGCTTCCAGAAACTCCACGTCTCCGACGTGTCGAAGCCACCGTCCACCGCCCCCGGTGCCATAGGAGACCTCCGAAAGCCTTCCCGGGAGGGCTGACGCCAGTGCTCTCGCCCGGGCCAGGACTGCCTCGTTCCTCGTGTCGTCTCCCGCGGCGGGGCAGCTGCTCAGGAGGCCGTCGAAGTCGACCAGCGCATCCAGACGGCGGGCGAGAGCGAGCGTCAGATGACCGAGCAGCACATGGTTCACTGAGCCCGAGCAGCCGGCGCCGACTACGAGCCCCTGCACCGGTGGCCGCAAGAAGGCTGCGTAATCCTCGTCCTCCCCAGGCACCTCCTCGTCCTCCGACACGAAGAACACGCCGACGCTGGCCGGGTCGAAGGCGCGCAGGCCCAGGGCCGAACCGTCTCGCACCCAGAAGTCCACAGCTCCGCCAGCTTTGGTCTCCACCGGTTCGCAGAATGTCTCCAACCACGGGACTACATCGGCCAGGATGTCCGCGAACTCGCGCGGTTCGAAGAGCCACAGTCCAACCGCCGGTCCCGACACACCGCCCCCAGAGCCTCGTGGCCCAGACGCCACTGGGACCCGGTTCTACCAGGTCCCGACGGTCGGCGTCTGATCATTTTGGGGCACAGCCAAAGCTCAAGATCGATTCCAGTGCTGGAGCCCTCCGGTTCCAACAACCGTGGCCAGGTTCCAACTAACGTCTCACGGCTCAACGGCCGGGTTCCTGCCCGCCCGGCGAAGGACGAGCCAGAGCATTATCACCTCGACATTGGGTACGCGTTCACGACAGCGCATGCGGACGTGGGAAGCATCCAGGAGGCCGAAGTCACCGGGGCCGCGTGGCATCAGCTAGCTGAGGCGGAGAGCCTGGTCGGCAGTCGCATCGCGCGAGCGGTCAGTACGCCGGCCCGGACCGATTGACCGACCGGGGCGTGGCGGTATCGCAGTCGGGAACGCCGCAGCGCGCGCCCAGACCCCGCCCTTCGACCAGCGGTCGACATTCTTAAAGATCGTCTTCCAGTTCCCGGACCGCTCGGGCGGATCACGCCACGGCGCCTCGCTGCGAGACCGCCACGCTGTCGCTTCGACCACCATGCGTCGGTCTACCGGCGGACGTGCTGCTGGGGTCATGTGACGAAGGCGATGTAGGTGCCGAGAGTGAGGCCAGAGAAGGTAATGAGCTGGCGCGGTTTGAGGCAGGTGAAGGCGCTGTGCAGACCGATGCCGAGGACGACGGCATACGGCATGGTCTGCGGGTAGAGCAGGGCGGGCGGCAGCGCGATCTCCGCCGCGATTACGGTGGCTGCGGACAGCCGCCATAGCCTGATGTCTCGGTCGCTCAGGTTACCCATGTTGCGTCGGACGAGGCCGGGGACGGCGTACTGACCGCGGTAAGGCAAGTGGCCTTTGACCTGGGCATAGACGTGCATCCACTGGGCGAGGTAGAGACCGGTACGGAACTGGGGCGAGCGGAGTTTGTGATAGGCGCTGTTCCAGTAGATGTCGGTGGTGACCAGCACCAGGAGGCACTGCGCCCAGGTGTTGGCCGTGCTGGCACCGTGCTCGATGCGCAGTCCGTGCCCGATGTCTCCCGCGAGGAGGAGGCAGGCGCCGGTGAGCAGGGTGTAGCGGACGGCGTTGGGGCTCTTGAGGTAGAGGAGTTCCATCCCTGCGCCCGCAAGGACGAGCACGAGCGAGAGCCTGGATACCAGTCCGATGGCCAGGCCAAGGGCGGCGGCAGTTCGGATGATCAATGCTGGCCGGTAGATCCGGGCGAGGATTTGAGCCTTGGCCGGGCCGAAGCGCTGCTCGGCGAGATGGCGGCTGAGGGAGCCGGGAGCCAGGCGGCCCCAGCCGCCTTGGCCGATGGAGAGGGCGAACCGCAGGGTGAGAATGACGCCGAAGATGATGCGGAACAGATGGAGCCTTGCGGGGTCGGTGGGGTGGTGGAAGCCGGAGGCGAGGCTCTCAAAGAACCACACGGCTGTCCCTGATGTCGATGGGTCGCTCGCCGTCGGCGTTGAGGAGGCGGCCGTGGCCGTCGACGCGGTCGTAACGGCCCGTGTGGGTGAGGTAGTTGAGGATTGTCTGGAGCTGGGGCGGGCCGAGAATGAAGGAGCCGGGCGACAGATGGTCGTACACGTTTACGGGCTCGGTGCGGCCGTCCTTGGTGCCGGTGAGCGTGACGATGGTGAAGGTGGCCCGGCAGAACATCTTCCAGCGCAGCCAGCGGCCGGGCAGGCGGGTGAAGCCGGTGGCCATCCAGGCCACCAAGGCGAGAGTGAGGGCGATCTCGACAGCGGACAGCACAGATGCGTGCATGCGCAGAAGCCTCCGTCAGGGAGGTGAAAGGTGGGTGGAGGCCTCGCGTGCGCGGGGCGCCGGGGGATCAGCGCTCAGGCTTGGGCGGGCGCTGCATGAGCGCGGCCGTAGCCTGGCCGAGTGTGATCTTTCCGTTCAAAAGGGTGGTGATCACGTCGGTGATGGGCATGTCGACGCCGTGGGAGTGGGCCAGGGCGAGGATCGCCTCCGCGGATTTGACGCCCTCAGTGGTCTGACGGGTGGCGGCGGTCGCCTCCTGGACGCTCAAGCCCTTACCGAGGTGGGTGCCGAAGGTCCGGTTGCGGGAGAGCGGCGAGGAACAAGTGGCGACCAGGTCACCCAGGCCGGCCAGGCCCGCGAGCGTTGCGGGATGGGCGCCCATGGCAGCGGCGAGCCGGGTGGTCTCGGCCAGACCCCGGGTGATGAGCATGGCCGCGGCGTTGTCACCCAGGCCCATGCCGGAGGCGATTCCGACCGCGAGTGCGATGACGTTCTTGATGGCACCACCGAGCTCGCAGCCGATCACGTCGGTGCTGGTGTAGGGCCGGAAGTAGGGGGCATGGCATGCCTGTTGGAAGCGGGCGGCGGCGTCTTCGTCGGGGCAGGCGACGGTCGCTGCAGCGGGCTGTCCGGCCATGATCTCGCGCGCCAGGTTGGGCCCCGACAGTACGGCTACCCGGTGGGCGCGGACGCCGGCCACATCGATGATGACCTCGCTGGCACGCTTGTCGGTGTCGCGTTCGATGCCCTTCATCAGCGACACGACGACGGTGTCGGGCCCGATGTGCGGCGCCCACGTGGCCAGGCTGTCCCGCAGGGACTGCGCGGGGATGGACAGCACAAGGAAGTCCGCGTTGTCCAGAGCGATAGCTGGGGCGGTCGTGGCCTTCACGGCAGCGGGCAGTTCCACGTCCGGGAAGTATCCGGGGTTGCGGTGCTCTGTGTTGATCGCGTCGGCGATCTCGCTGCGGCGAGCGTGCACGATGACGTCGGTCCCGGCGTCGGCCATGATCTTGGCGACGGCGGTGCCCCAGGACCCGGCGGAGAATACCGCCGCGCGGACGGTACGGCGCTGAGTCACTGCGGGGTCCTTCCGCTGAACGTGGGGCTGTTGCCGACGCGGCGGTCGAGCGTCGTCATCCTAGCGGCCGCAGGGGACCCCACTGGGCCGGTCGCGGGGCGTCTCAGCGTCAACAGGACAGCACGGCGACCGACCAGGAGGGGCAGCATCCGGTGTGCCTCGCGCAGCATGCTCTGGGCCTGGCCCCCGCCCAGCTCGCCAATCAAATCATCGGCGTGGGCGATCCATAGCCGGTAGAGCCGTTCCCACATCACCGGTTCGGCAGGGCGTTCGTCCACGTGCTCCACCTCGAGCCCGGCCGCCTGCGCCTGCTCGGTCCAGGCCGCAGTGGTGCCGGGGCGCAGCGAGCGGGTCATCGCCAAGCGGCCACCGGGGGCCAGGACACGGCCGAGCTCGCACATCGCTGAGACTTTGTCGGCGGAACGCCCCAGGACGTCCACACAGACGATGCCGTCGGCGCAGCCATCGGACAGACCGGTGTCCGCAAGCTCCGCGATGCGGAAACGAGCCCAGGTGGCCTTGCGGTCGAGGAAGTGGGGGCGGCGTGTGGTGGCCTGTGCGATGGCGATGGGGGAGAGGTCGAAGCCCTCCAGGCGTACGGCAAGGGCGCGGGCCAGCCACAGACCGATGCCTCCGGTGCCGCACCCCGCGTCCACCAGGAGCTGGTCGGGGGACATCCGCAGCCGTGCGGTCAGTAGCCCGAGCAGGGGCCAGTCGCAGGAACTGGAGGCGCTGACCTCCGATGGATAATCCTCGCCCATCGCAGCGGCGTACAGGCGGGCGGTCAGATCGGTGCGGGCGCGGGCGGCATGAAAGGCGTCGTAGGGGGCCGAGCGCTGTTTGCTAGTCGTGGGTGGCGTGGTCGTCTGTACCGCGGCGGGGTTCATCGGGGCATCGATCTCCTGATACGTGAGCGGGCTCCGGGGCAGATGACCTGGACGGTGGGGACTGGTGCGGTCGCGCCGGACAGATTCAGGGCCACTGGTTCGTGCCCTGTCACGGCGGTGATGCGCCGGGCCGCCTCAGCGACTTGGTTGGCGAAGCCGCCCTCGGGTGCGGGGTACGAGCCGCTCACTTCGGTCCACGGCGCGAGTGCAGTGGCGGTGGCCGGCCGCAAGGGCGTGGTGTCGAACGCGCCGGGGTCGCTGGCGAGGTCGTCGCGTGTTCCGGCGATCGCGGTCAGCCGGGACTGGGCGGCTTCGGTGAGGGCTCGGGTCAGCGCGATCGACGGGTCGTAGTGGCAGCCGCCGCCAGCGAAGACAACGGGATGGTCCTCCGCCCAGAGGTAGGCCACACACACCGGCAGGCCGTACGGGCCGTCCACGGACGCGGTCTCCAGCGACATGCCCGCGGCCAGCAGCCGATCCACAACCTCCCGGCCGAAGGAGTCGTCGACTGTCTTTGGATTGATGAGGGTGCGCTGGCGTCCGCCCGCCTGTCCGTCCCGGTACAGCACGTCTCGCTCCACGATCTCCAAGAGGGCGTGCAGCAGGGCCTCATCCCGGCTGTTGCCGCAGGCCAGGCCGGTGCTGGTGGCGCGCAGCAGGTCCGGAACCCACTCGGGCCGTTGCACACGGCGGCGTACCAAGTCGACCGGCAGCAGCTTCGTGACGCCGCTGAGCAGGCCGCTCCCGGGAGTCCACTCCCACACGATCCGGGCCAGGGACTCGTGGGAGTAGGGGATGGTCAGCGGCAGTTCGGTCACTGGGCAGGAAGGGGCTACCTCGACGGCCGGGCCGCGAATGGTGATGGGCAGCGGCTGTTCGACGTGCCACAGTTCGATTGCTTCCATGACCGCTGACAGCTTCGCCAGCAGGTGGGAGGCCCCCTTGCCCTGCGCCGTGCTCAAGGTACGCGAGGCAGGCCGGATCGCCGTCCATACTGGCAGCCCGATGCTGTCCAGGCCGGTCAGGTCCGCGACCCGGGTGATCCCGTAGTCGGGCAGCCGGCCGGACACCGCCGCCCAGGTCTGCGCTGGAGGCCGCGCGCGCACCGTGCCCGGCAGCGCCACCTGGCTGTCACCGCGCGGCATGGGCCACCTCTATCCGCGCGCTCGACACGAACATCCCGGCCTCGGCCTCCTCTACCAGGCCCGGCACGAGCCTTTTGGCCGACTCGACGGCACGCGCCCCGCACATCAAGCCCCGCGCGGACGCCTCCGCGTCGAAGCGCTCCTCGCAGCAGTGCCACACCCTCAGCAGCAGCCGGCGCGTGAGGTCCTCGCGTACCGCCGCGACCGAGAAGCCGGGCCGAGGGCGGCGCGCCTGGAGAGCGGCCCGGTAGCGGGCGACGGCCTCCCGGTCCTGCTCGGTCTCGCCAGCCAGCAGGAGCGACACGCTTTGTGCGTCCCGCAGGTCGATGGTCGGATGGAAGACGCGGTCGGCAGTCAGATCGCCGCCGGTGACCTGGGCCAGCCGCTCAGCCAGCGGCCGGCCCGGCCCGTCGGCCGGGTGCAGCGAGCGGTACTCCAGGTAATGGGCCCACGTCTCGGGGAACGCCGGGTCAAAGACCTGCTGGTAGATCAGACGGTCCTCGGTGGCCAGCTCCAGGCCCTCCACACGGCCCCGCGCGAAGGCGTTGGACCAGCGGCGGAAGTACCCCGTTTCCCAAACCTCAGGCGGCAGTCGGCCCCCCGGTACTGGCGTGGGGCCCTCGAGGGCCGCCTCAACGGCCTGGAGCGCATCGACACGCTTGATGTCGCCGAAGTGCCGGTTGTGCGTGCGCTGGAGCTCCAACCAGCGGGCGGCCTCCGCGGCTCCTTCACGCCGCAAGACAGCCAGCACCGCGGCCATGGTGCGCTGCGGGTAGTAGATCGCGCGCAGCGCCGCCAGCAGCCGCTCGGCTCCGCCACCGTCGATGACCCCCGCCCTGACCGCAAGGTCCAGGACATGCCGCAGATTGACCACCGGCCACGTCAGCGCCTTCAGGTCCCCATCCGGGGCCTGCCCGACGGCGACCTCATCGTCGCCCACGATCTGTTCTCGGGCATAGGCGGTGTAGACGGTGCCGATGCCGAGCATCCCGAACGGCGCGAGTTCAGCAGCGCGCAAGGCCCCGATGCTCGCCGCGCCGATCACCCGAACACCCCGGCCCATCGCCGCCAGGATCTCCTTGTGGCGCAGTGCCGGTGCCTGGTGGTACACCCCGTCGATGAGCACCACCGTATCGCTGTCCGCGATCGAGCTGGTGAACAGGTCACCGTGACGTATGGGCGGGTGTACCTGTACGTTCCCCACGGTGAGCTGAGGAGCGGACCGCTCCAGCGTCGGCCCGACGAAGACGTGGATCACTGTGACCTCCAGGATGCGGTGCGCGGAGCGCCCCCCTGGCCTTGGAAGAGGCCGAAGAGAGGGGCGCCTGGGACGGGATGCGCGGGGTGGGACTACTCCTCGTCCTCGACGTCGACGGCGACTACCACCGTGTCGGTGAGCTCCTCGGTCTCCTGGGTGGGCTTCAAAGTGCTGACGGCGGCCTGGGACTTGGACACCATGTGGTCCTCCTGCGAAAGGCGGCCGGTCGATCCGGCCGCGGGCATCCGCCAGTGAAGTCCGATCGGCCGATGCCAGTAACCCCACCGTGGGGGCCCCACCGTGGGGGTAGCGTCCCCTCGGGCACTGCGGCATGCTGCAGAGTTCGAGGGGGGAGTTGTGGATGAATTGCGGCAGTCGCCAGCCCAGATCCCGCGCCGGTTGTTGGATGATCCCTCTTTCCGTCGCGCGGTCCAGCATCGGGACTTCACGCTTGTGTTCGCTATGGCGCACCGAACTGGGATCTCTTTCAACCGGATCGGTGAGGCATGCGGGATGAAGGCCGAGCGGGCCTCCAAGGTCGCCCGGGGGGAGGCGACCGTGACGGCCCTTGACACCGTGGAGCGCGTCGCGGACGGACTCCGCATCCCAGGTGCCCTTTTGGGGCTGGCTGCGCGACTCTGGGAGGACAACCCTCCGACACCGCACCGGGAGTTCGACGATGGAGACGATCCCATGAACCGTCGCCAATTATTCCGCGGCGCGTTCGCCGCCGGCCTCACCGGGGCCGCTTTGACCGCCCTGACCGACACCCGCCAGTCGCTGAACCTCGCTCTTGCCTCCGACACCGACCTGGCCGGCCTGGCTGATCTGGAAACGGCCGCTGAAACGTACGGCTACGGCTACCACGGTCAGATGCCGACCCGCGTCGTGGCCGACCTCGCAGGCGACTTCACCGAGCTGCGGCCCTACCTCGACACCCCTCAACCTGTCGCCACGCGCGTCCGGGTCTGCCGCACCGCGGCACAGATGGCGGGGATGATCGCGATCGTGTTGCACGACCTCGGCGCCCGCAAAGAGGCCCGCAAATGGTTTGCCACCGCGGGCACTGCTGCTCAGGAGTCCGGGGATCGCCAACTGCACGCGTGGGTTCTGGCACGTGAGGCGATGGTCCCCCTCAACTACGGTGCCCCGCAAGCCGCCGCGCGTCTCGCGGAACAAGCCCGCTTTGCCGCCGGCAACCGACCGACCGCCGCCGCCACCCTCTCCGCCGCCGTCGCCGCCCGCGCATACGCCCTCTCTCACCAGCACGAACAAGCCCGCCAAGCGGTCAGGGCCGCAGAGGTACTCATGGAGCGCCTGGACGCCGGTGCACGCGCCGACACGTGGCTGACCCACGGCGAGCAGAAACACCACGTGCACCTGTCCCACGCCTTCACCGTCCTCGGCGACACCCGCCGAGCCCGCCAGAGCCAGGAGCGTGCCCTGGAACTGTCCGCACCGACCAGCACGATGACCCGCTCTTTGCTGACCATCGACGGTGCGGCCTGTTTCCACCACGACGGCGATACCGAGCAGGCGTGCCGACGCACCATCGCGGTCCTGGACAGCCTCTCGGACGCCTACCGCTCCGGGCTCGTGCACCAGCGCGCCATGAACCTCTACCACTCCATCCCCGACCGTCACCACCACGAAGCCGTCGTGGACGAGCTGCGCGACGCCCTCGCCGCATGAACCCTGCGGCACGCGCTGTCCACGGGCCCGCAGAGGGGCATCCAACAACGGTGGGACGAGCGGCGAGTGCAGCGCTGCTCATGCGGGGTGCCCGCGCGCGAGGTGGTTCAGCATGTACAGCCAGGCCGGTTGCGGATCGCGGGTGGAGGTGGCGCGGCGCAGGGCTGTCAGGAGTGCGCTCACGCGCGAAAGGTGTTGCAGGATGCTGTGCGCTTGGTGGGGCAGACGCATTCCGGGAGGGGCCAGGAGGGCGGCCGCGACGGCGTTGAGAGTGTCGGCGTGCCAGAGGCAGAGAACGTCCAGGAGCCAGGAGGCCCGGGCGGGCCGGGGGATGGCACGGCTGTGGTCGGTGACGGCTTTGCGAAGAGCGTCGGTGATCAGCTTGGCGGTGGCTGTGGGACAGGCGAGGAGGTCCAGTGTGCAGCGGGAGATGAGCTGGGCGAGGTCGGCGCCGCGGGGCCCGAAGTGGAGGAGGGGGCTCAGCAGCGTTTCGCGGTCTGCGTCGTGGCAGATGATGTGGTCGGTGTGCAGGTTGCCGTAGAGGGGCCGCGGGGAGCGGGGCAGCTTTTCGATGCGGGGGAGGAGCGTACGGGCGGCGTGGGTGATCTGGGTGATGAGGTGAGGAGCTGGTTGCGTGGCGGCGCTATGGGCGAGGTGGTGTGCTGAAGCGGTGTCTGGTTGGAGGCCGCGGAGGCCTTTGATGATCGGGCTGGCGCAGAGCGTGTTCCGGTCGAGCAGCGTGTCGTGCAGGGTGGGGCCGGTGGAGCGGAGGACTCGGGTCAGGACCGTGGCGGCGTGCGCCGGGTCGTCCTTCAGGACGTGGCTGAGGGTGGGGCCTGGGACGTGTTCGGTGAAAAGGAAGCCGCCGACTGCCTGGGTGGGGGCTGCCACGCTCAGCCCGGCTGTCCGCAGAGAGGTCAGGTGCCGGTGTTGGACGCGCTCATTGCTGTTGTCGGACAGCCGGTAGGCGACCTGCTGGCGGCGGATGTTGGCCGCGGAGCCGTAGGTGCCGCGGGTCAGGGAGTGCAGCGGGGCTCCCAAGGGCTGGTACTTGGCCACGAGCACCTGGCCGTCGACGTGGACAGTGCGCACGATGCTGGTGAGCGAGGGGATCACGGCACCGACCCTGACGCGGCGGTGGGGCCAGCACCGGTTGATCACGCCGCGCATCTCACTCTCGGCCCACACGAGGAGGTCGGGGCAGGCCGGAGCGGTGTGCAGCCCTGCCGGTGATCTGGCGGGGGCATAGGAGGGGTGGGGGCCCAGCATGCCCCAGGCGTGGGCACGCCGCACCAAGTCCGCCGTGTTGTCGGCGCCGGTGACGCGGACCAGTCGTGAGCGCCGGGGGCGGACCTCCGTGAGCGTGATCAGTGCGGCCGCGGCGATGTCTTCCTGGGCGGGGTAGCTCACCAGTGCGCGCAGCAGCAGGAGTTCGCTGGCGTCGAGCGAAGGCAGCCGCGCGTCACCGGCTGGGGGCTGCGGGCGGTGGCAGCAGAGGGCATGGACCAACGGCAACCGCCCTTCCACGCCGAACCTCACGGCCAGGGCCCGCTCGTGGCCCCTGTATGCGGTGATGTCCATGCCCAGGCGGGCTGCGGTGGTGTTTGCGGAGGTGCCGCAGACCAGGGCCTGGGCGACCTTGCGCTCGTCGTCGGTGAGGCTGACCGGCGGGGGCGGCGTGGCGGGGGTGATGGCAGGCATGGTGTGGATCCTGGTGGTGAGCGCGATGGGTTGGTGAGAGCAGGCTGCTGCAGTTGTGAGGCAGAGCCGGGGCGTGATGTGCCCGCCCCGGCTGGCATGCGCAGGAGGGGTTAGACGATGTGGGCACTGGTGGGGTAGGGGGTCGCGAAACGTGCGGACCACTGGGGCGGAGGCGTTGCGGAGCCCAACTGGGCGAGCCGGAGCATCTGGAGGTCGTCGGGCCCGGCGGGCGCGGCCAGGTGGCGGATGTCGCGGGCCAGGCGGGGCAGCGGGTAGTCGGCGCGTGAGCCGTAGCCGCCGAAGAGGCGGGTGGCCTCCTCGGCGCTTTCGGTCGCGTTGTTGTAGCTGGTCAGCTTGGCGTTCATGAGTTCGGCGTCGCAGGGGCGTGCGTGGTCCAGGAGCTGGGAAGGGCGGTAGGTGAGCGCCTCGGTGGTCATGAGCTTGGTGTTGATGTGGGTCAGGCGTTGTCTGAGGACAGCCATATCCGTAAGTGGCCGTCCGCGGCGTATGCGGTTGGCGAGGAAGGCTTGGGCGGCGTCACGGACGTGCCGGTGCAGGCCGAGCGCGACGGCGGCGATGTTCAGGCGCCCGCACACGACGGAAGCGCCGTAGGCGGCGGCGAGGCCGTCGCCTTCCGCGCCCAGGAGGTGGTGGGAGGGAACGCGCACGCGTTCCAGATGCACGTCGCCCAGGCTGAACCCGTGCAGGGAGTCGAAGGGAGGCTGGCTCACGCTCAGCCCGGGCCGGTCCTTCTCGACGAGAAAGGCCGACAGGCTGCTCGTGTCGCGGCCCGGCGCGGTGCGGGCGATCACCAGGTGGACGTCGGCGATGTGGGAGTTGCCGATGAACGTTTTGTGCCCGGTCAGGGTGTAGGAGCCGTCGGAATTTCGCTGTGCGCTGCTCTGCATGCCCAGGACGTCGCATCCGTCGTCCGGTTCGGTGACCGCGATCGTCGCCCACATCCCGGCACTGATCTGCGGCAGCCAGTCCCGTTTCTGCTCGTCGGTGCCCAGGTGGTGGATGGCGAAGGCGGGGATCAGCGAGGCCTGCAAGGTGGAACCGACGGCTCCGCTGGCGTACGAGACATCAGCCAGCAGCAGCGTTTTGGCCAGGTGCCCCAGGCCCAGGCCGCCATAGTCCGGGCTCACAAAGACGCCGAGCCACCCCAGGGCGCCCATCAGGCCTGGGAGTTCGGTGTCGCCGTGGGTGCCCTTGGCGTTCATGCTTTCCAGGCGCGGGCGGATCTCGTGTTCGGCGAACTCAGCCGCCTGGTCCCGCAGCGCGCGCTGGGCTTCGGTCAAAACCAATTCCGTGGCAGACATCGGTTTGCGTCCCCTCCCCTGTACGGTCGTGCTCGGCATGAGGTGTGCGTGCCAGTCTCAGAGCAGGCAAGCCCCCTTCCACCGCTCCAGCTCGATCGGTACTTCCTGGGCCATGTCCTTGATCAGGCCCACGCCGTCCTCGCCCCACTCGACGGGTGTGGGGCCCACGAAGCAGGTGGTGCCCAAGGTGATGCCGTTGTAGAAGATCGGTGTTCCGAGGTAGGTCTGGACGCCGAGTTTGGGGCGGGCGCCGTTCGCAGCCCAGCGATGGAAGTCCTTGACATCGTTCAGGGCCAGCGCTTTGCGGCGGCCCAAGGTGTGCACGCACCAACCCTCGCTGGTGGGCATGGTCCGCTGAGAGGCGACCACGTTGTCGGTGATCACATCGCTGGCCGTCAGACTGCGCTCGGGTTCGGCAACGTAGAGGCCGACGAAGTACTGGCGGCCGGGTTTGACGATGTTGACCATCGCGCTGAGTTCGCCGGGGAGCCCGACCAGCTCGGATGCTTTGAGCGCATAGGTGCGCGCCAGTTGGTCGAACACCTCCACCGGGTGTTCGTCCTCGAGGTTGAGCTGCGGCAGCAGCCGCATCCTGGCCGCCAGATCGCGGTCCTGGGGCCGGCGGTGCCTGCCGGAGACGGGGTCGAAGGTCGTCACAGTGCTCCTCAAGGTCAGCGGGTCAAAAAGGAAGCCTCGGCGCGGTCACAGGCGTGCCGGAGCAACTGGATGAGTACCTTGCGCGCCGAGGGGCGCTCACGGGCATCGCAGTCCATCACCGGAACCCACGGCTCGAGGTCGAGTGCGGCGTGTACGTCACCGGTGTCGTGCGTGCGCATGCCGTCGAACCGGTTGACGGCTACGACGAAGGGCATGGTGCGCCGCTCGAAGTACTCGACCGGTGCGAAGGCGTCCGGCAGCCGGCGGGTGTCGACCAGAACGCACGCGCCGACCGCTCTGTGCGTCAGCCCGTCCCACATGAAGCCGAAACGCTGCTGGCCCGGGGTGCCGAACATCAGGAGCTGCACGTGCTGTGCGCCCAGCCCGTTGCCCGCAGCCAGAGGGAGGGTGAGGCGTCCGAAGTCCATGGCGACGGTCGTGGTGCTCTTGGCGGCGAGGCCGTGCAGGCTGTCGATGTTGCGGCTGGCAGCGGTGAGCTGCTCCTCTGTGCGCAGGGGGCGGATCTCGCTGGCGGCGCCCACAAAGGTGGTCTTGCCCGCCCCGAATCCGCCCGCGATGATGATCTTCGCGGGCAGAGTGCTGTCAGTACCGTATGAGGGCATCGAGAACCTGTCTGAGGAATATGGGGTTGTCGGGGTCGGGGAGGGGCCCGGTGGTGGCGGGAAGGAGCAGGCGCTCGGCCAACAGGTCGCTGACCCAGATGGTTGCCACGTTCACGGGCCGGCGGAGGCGTCCGGCGATTTCAGCGACCGAGCAGGGTTCCTCGCACAGGTCCAGTACCTGGTTGTAGTGGTGGGCCAGAGCGACGGTGGGACGGTTGCGTACGGTTTGGACAAGGGAAGACCGGTCGAGCCCATAGTTCTGGTCCGGTTCGACCCGGCCTTGCACCAGCGCGTAAGGCCGTACGGCGCCCAGGCCTTCATCGCTGCGCGCAGCGCCGTCGTCCACGTCACAGGGCCGACTGCGGGTGCGGTTGCCAACGAGGCGGCACGGTCACGTGATCTGGGATCTGCTGGATGATCAGGTTCGCGTCGTAGGCGGCCTGTTCGGTGTTGATGCCGGAGTCGGTATAGACGACGAACAGTGCGTTTTCCCCCGCCGCCATGATCAACAGCATGGCGCTGCCGTACTCCAGGAGCAGTGTGCGCGGCTGTCCGGCGTCGGGAAACTTTTCGGGGACTGCGCGGGCCAGTGAGTACACGCCGCTGGTGATGGCGCTGAAGTGTTCTGCGACCTCGCCCGCGAATTGCTCGGAAGAGGCCAGGAGCAGTCCGTCGCGCGAGCAGATGATGACGCCGTGCACGCCTTTGGTGTTGCGGGTGAAGTCGTCCAGCAGGGCGGGCAGCTCTTCAGTTGAGGGCATGATGCCTCCGGGGCAGGGTGGGGCCGGTCATGGGCTGGTCGGGGTGTCGCCTGGGTCGCCTTGCCGGGCACGCTGCAGGCCGGACATGAACCCCGGGGCAGTGAATCCCGGCTCGGACACGGCCGGTCTGTCATCACGGGGCGTGGAGGCGGCGTGCTGAAGGGCGGGCGGCATGTAGCTCTTGGAACGGTCGCGTGCGGGCAGCGGGGCCCGCGGGCCGGGCCCGGAATCGGCCTCCGTTTGCGGCCGGGGGCGCTCACCGGGTGCGTCGTGGCCCGCGGCGATGGCAGCACGAGGTGCATCGCTGGCCAGTGCGTGCTCGCTGCCCGCACGGACGGGCGCTGCAAGAACCAGCCTCTCGCGCGGGTCTCCAGGGCGGGCTGCAGCCGCAGGGTCCGGCACAGGCTGCAGCTCGTCAGCCTGTAGCGCGTCGCTGGTGAACAGCTTGGGGGGAAGTACCACCACGGCGTCGGTGGAGCTGTAGATGTTGCGCTCCAGTTTGACCCGCACCCCCAGATTGAGGGCGTTGATGCCGACGACGAACAAGCCCAGCATGTCCTGCGGGACACGCCCACGATGCCGTTCGGGGTTGGCCAGACGCGCGTTGAGCTCCGCGAGCTTCTGCTCGGCAATGGGCAGACCGTGATCGCAGATGTGCAGCGCCACGCCCGCTGCCTCGTGAGTGGCCCTGACGGTGACGGACCTGGACGGCTTGGAGTACTTGGTTGCGTTGTCCAGCAGCTCCGACAACAGGTGGACGAGTTCGGACACCGCGTGCCCGTGGATGAGGCCCTCCAGCGGTGGGACGACCTCCACACGGCGGTAGTGCTCGATCTCGGCGATGGCGTGCTGGACGACATCCCACAGCGGCTCGGCCGGCTGCTTCGAGCGGCGCGGACGGTTGCCGCTGAGCAGCACGAAGGTATCGCCCAGCCGCCGGGCAATGGTGATGGTGTGATCGATCGCGTACTCGAGCTTGAGCAGCTCGGGGCTCTCGGTGGCGTGCTCCAGGACGTCCAGCCTGTCCAGCGCGCGGGTGAGCAGACGCAGCATCCGCCGGGCCAGGATCAGCATGACCGCCCGTCCCTGCTGATCCGACACCTTGACCAGGGCCTGAAGCATGTCGTGGGTGAAAGAACGCAGCGCGCACTCCACGTCCGCCAGAGGGTGCCCGCCTGGGGTGGCGGGCGCAGGCTCGCGCATCGGTGGCTGTTCACCCCTCAAGAGGTGCGCAACCGCCTCGTCCGTGTCCTTGCCCGCCTGGGCCAGCACGGCACGCAGCCGGTCCGCTCCGGCCTGCCACGCGGCTAGGGCAGCCTGATGCTGTTGCTGCAGACCGCCCAGGGTGTACTGGACCTCTTTTATACGCGCCAGAGCCTTGTCCAGGTCGCTGATGGCTGCGGCCTGCCCCGATGCGGCGGCAAGCGGCATCTGTGCGGGTTCAGCCGACCGGGAGCGGGGAAGCGCACAGATTGCCTGCGCGACCTCTTGGACCTTGCTGAGCAGTTCTGGCAAGCCTGGTTCTGTCGCGGTAGTCCCGGCCCGGCCGCTGCGCCGACAGACGATCCCGGCCACGGCACCCATGCCGACGCCAGCGGGTATAGACACAAAGATTGGCACCAGCTCCGTACCGGCAAGCACAGCGGCGGCACCGGAGGCCAGGGCTGGAAGGCTCAGCAACATGCGCAGGCGCCGTCGCTCGCGCGTGGCGGCGCCGCGGCGGTGCCGGATGGACTGCTCGGGCATGACGTTCCTCAAGATCAAAATGGAGAGTCGGAGACGAGACGGGGGAAGTCCGCGGCCGGAGCCGGCTGCTGTACATAGGGGCCCGGGCGGTGCCGCAGATGGGAACGCGTCCTGCTGAGCAGGTCATACAGTTCCCTGGCCCAGGCTGTATCCACAGCCCGGCCGTGTGCGGGACCGCCAGCGCTGCGTGCATCCCATGGTTCGACCAGGACACCGTCGGCACAGTGCCGGCTCTCGTACAGCGACTCCGTGCATCCCCAGCGCGCGCCCGGACGGCAGGACGAATGCGGAGCGCGCCACCACGACGCCGTTCCAGGAGCGACAGCCGTGAGCATGACCTGGTGCACACCGCAGCACAGGACCGGCAGGACAAAGCCGCGCTCCTGCATCGCATTCCAGACGGGGATGCCCAGGCCCAGAGGCATCCGCAGAACATCAACCGGGTCACCCGCGGGGGCTGGTGGCCGGTTTGCGAAGTCGAGACGGGTGCCTGCGGGAAGAAGGAGCGAAGCCATGAGTTCTCCGGGCGGACGGTAGTACCGGGGGGCGGCGAATCGACACGGGCAGCAGCGACGACAGGAGGCAGGAGCGGATCATCCACAGCGCGATATGCGGCGAGAGGCCGGTACGGCAGAGCCAAGGACATACAGGCCCGAAGGCGTCAGGTTCCAGGCAAGGCCACAGACACCGCGGCGTCCCGCCCGCCGGCCGGCGGCAGACACTGCGCAGCCCTCCCGCGCTCACGGCCGCCCTCTGCAGGAGAGGAGGTGGAAAACCCGGCGAAGCGCGGGCCGTAGGCGCCGCAGTCCTCGGGCGGACTGTGCGAGGCATGGAGCAGCGTCACCCAGTGCTGCAGCGTGCACAGCAGGAACAGGATGAGCCACGAACGCAGGCGTATGAACTGGTGACGGATCATGTGGCCAGCTCCTTCGCGTGGGCGCGAACGCGGTGGATCCACGATGCGCGATCGGTGGTTTCCTCAAGAGTCGGCGTTAGCACCGGCTGGGCCCAGACCTGGTTGAGCAGCTCGACACCAGCGTCCTGGACGATGCCCGCAGCCCACTGCCCGCCCTGCTGGGGAAGCCACGGAGGCACAAACCACCGGCCGTGAAGCGCCGGTAGCCAGACCAGGCCGGGCCCGGGGACTGGGTCCCCCGACGACTCCTGTGTCCTGAACAATCCGAGCGCCTGGTGGAAGACGGCAGTCTCGAAGCCGGTTTCCTCAAAGACCGGCACCGGTCGGCCGAACAACTGGCGGGTCACCTCATCGGTGGCCCACGTCGCGTACCCGGTGACGACAAACGCGGGGAAGGCTTCCTCGAGCAGTCCACGCTCCTGCGGGTAGGCGCTGTTGTGCACGGCCATCAACGGGCCAGCCTGGTACTGCAGAGCGCGGCACAGCGCCTGGGTGAGGTGGGCGGTCAGTTGTTTCTCGCGGACGCCGGCGTGGTGCAGCACGTCCTGGGCCAGCAGGACCTCGATGGTGCCGTCGGCGGCCTCGAGCGTGGTGACGCTTGCGAGCATCCAGCCCTCGCGCAGGTTCCGTTCACGCATGTACAGGCAGGCATCCAGCGCAACCTGGTCCATGCGGTCGCGCGGAACGTCATACACGTCCCTTTCGAGGGAGCGGCGCTGAGCCGCAACCACGTCGTGGACGAATGTCTCCCGGTCGATGCACCGGATAGACGAGGCAGCGTCGAATGACAGGCGGGTCACGCTCTCCAGGGCGGGGATTACCTGTTCGGCGATCGCTGCCACGTGGGCAGTGAGTTGCGGGTAGATCTCCTGGCGGATCTCGCACGTCGTCATCAAACAGACCAGCTTCTGTGATCGATTCTGGGTGAGGGCTCGTCAGGCGCAAGCAAGGCAGGCGTGCACCTGGGGGAGAGCGGCAATGCGGGCAGGAGGGCGTTGTCAGTCCGGCGGGCCGACGGGGTCGCGCAGAGCGATCGCGTGCCTCTTCGTGCCAGGCACCGACCAGTGCTGACGCCATGCCGGTGCCGCCTGGAGGGCGTCGAGCCGGTCCTGGGGGAGCGTGCGCTGAAAGGGGCTGCTGGGCTCGGTGTGCCGGTCCTCAGCCACCGCGGCCAGGGCGTAGAGGACCCCGTCCGGGCGCAGCCACCGCGCGGCCTGCCGCAACACACACGCGACATCCAGGAACTCCAGCGCGAAACGGCAGGTCACCACATCCGCGCTGGCCCGGCCAGGGGCACCACCTGCCTCAGGGGCGGCGGTGTTGAGGTCCCACTGCCGGTAGCGCACCCCGGGCACGATGAAGTGGCGGGCCTGGCGCAGAGCTTCGGCGCTGAAGTCGTAGCCAGTGACGTCCGACTGCCAGCGCCGCGCGAGCTGGCGCGTCCAGCCCCCGGTGCCACACCCGATGTCGACCACTGCCATCCCGGTCCGCGGCCGCACCAGCCACTCGAAATCCCTCAGCTCCTGCTGGCACACCCTTGCACCCTGATAGCGCCGGTGGTGGTTGTCCCAGTCCGCAGCGCAGGGCAGTAGCGGAGGCATCGACGAAGAAAGGGTGGTCATTCCTGGCGACCGCCGGGCGGCAGGGCTCCCTGCGGGTGAGCGTCCATCTCCGTGCGGAACAGCGGGTCGTGGCTGGTCTGGCAGAACTGCTCCTGCAAGGCCTCCTCGCGAGTCCTGTCCAGGTGCAGGCGCGCCACGACCGCCTTCGATCCTGGGATCTGGCCCTCCTGGTAGGTGAGGACGCCACCCAGCCGTAACACGCACGCCAGGCCGGAAACCGGGCCTAGATCGAGCTTCGCGGCCGTGAGTGCGTGCCCGAGTGTCTGGGCGAAGTCGGGGAAATCGGGGCGTGGGTCTTCCACCATGACCAGCAGCTCGTCCGCGTCGGTGGCGACCACGTCCAGGCGTATCGGGAAGTCCGGCCGGGCCGGATCGCAGGCGTGGATGATCGCGTTGCTGACGAGTAGGCCCGCGATCTGTGCAGCTGCCTCCGCGAGCGGCCCCAGCCCCAGCTTCAGCACATGCGTGCGCGTCCACTCCCGGGCCCGGGCACTCGCGTTTGCGGGCACCAGTTCGGTGGAGCACCGGGCACGCTCAGGGCCCTCCGTGATGAGGGGGAGCTTCCCGACGCAGACGGGCCAGTGGTCCGCCGCGTGCTGTGACATGGGCCCGGTGCTGGTGGGCGACGGCACAAGCTTGCTCATGATCATCCGTTCGATGAGGGGCAGCGTTACGGGGACTTGGGGGGCAGAGCCGGCTGCCGCTCGCCCCGCGGTGGTCGGCCGTGGCGCTCTGCCGCGTACATCGCATGGGGTGGGCCGGAGTGCCACATGCGAGGAACGTCGAGCATCAGCGCTCGCATGCTTGCGCACGGTCTCGACGGACCGGATGGGCATCACGGGTCACTACAGCCCAGCCTGTGACGCGCGGTGTGCAGAGATGACCGGTGGGATGGAGCGGCAGATGGAAACGTGGGGCGGATGTGTGCCAAATGCGCCCCACGGTGTCTCCCTTCGCGACGGGCGGGCCGAGTGGCTGGGGTGAGGCCGGTGACGGCGGTGGCAGCTCCCGTGATGGGTGGCCGTCGCTCTAAGACGATGCCGGGAGTAGGGCGCCCAAAGCTATGCCAAACCGCTTCCAAACCTCACCAAAAAGCCCGTCAGGTAGCTCGGCTTGGGCGCACGTGGGGCAGGTTTGGCCTAGCGATAGCTGATTTGGGTCATGCAGGGTGGGGAGAGCGCGTCCTCGGCGTACGCCCGAGGCGCCTCGAGCGCGAGGAGTTGCACGTGGACGCAACTCCGGGTATGGAGACAAGCGGGAGGCAGGGGATGTGTGAACAACTGGTGCGCGATTCTTCTGAGCGAGCCTCTCTGCGCGGGTGGTCCCGAGCTGTCCTCACTATCGAATGCGCGCGGCCGAATAGTGTATTTGTTGTCGGACGTGCGGAGGAGCGAGGTGTCAGCGAGTGAGCGCTGCCGCGGGCCCGGCCGCGCGCTTGCTATGCCGCGACTCCTTCGTCCCACCAGTCGGCGTCCACTGCACTGTGAGAGACGACGACACGGCATCGCCCGAAGGCGACCGCCGGTTCCTAAACGGTGTCCGCCGTGCAGTTGAAAAGGGCGTCACGCTTTTGGACACAGCTGATTCCTACGGGCATGGGCGAGCAGAACAGATGCTTGGCAAACTGCAGCGTGAGTACGTCCACCCCCTGCACCTGGCGAGCAAGGTCGGAACTCTCCGAGGCACTGCCGTGCATCCGTACGCCGGCCGCCGCGTTCATCACCAGCTGCAGCAGACGTTGGACAATCTGCAAGTGGAACGGTTGGCTCTCTACACGCTCGCGGCAGTTGATTTTGGGCCGGCCGACCGATACCTGCAACCAGTCAGCGATCAGATGTCCGAACTGCGACGTCTTGGGCACATCGAGGCGATCGGAATGCGTGGACCGCAGATCAACTGTCTGAGGTCGCCGGAGGCGGTGACTCGCCGTATCGAGCGTTTTCTGTACCTGTTCGACCATGTGCAACCCGATGTCCTATGGATTCGATTCGATCCCTTCGCCCCTGCCGCACTGATCGATGGCGAGGACCTTTTTAGCTTCGCGACTCAGCGGGGTGTGAGTCTTCTACTCGCGCCCCCCGAAAGGTTTTTGGCGGGCGTGCCCGCAGGGAGCGCCAGGTACACTCCCGACACCCACGGAGCGGTAGGCGGGCCCTCAGGGTCAGCTCCTCAGGGGGTGTCGCAGAAGCGTACCTCCGGCTGCCCTGTGTGGTGTGACTCGCGAGCGCAGTCTCGACAGGCCCTTTCGTCCCTTGCGCTGCGCTACTTCCTGAAGAAGACGCCGAATGGCGCCGTATTGATCGACATGGGTTCTGAGCAGCAAATTAGCGAAGCCCTCGATAGACTCCGCCTCCCGTTGACGCCTCTGGAGTTTGAGATGGCTGAGAGTCTGTATGCCGCACTGCGCGCGGCCGGGCAGCCCTTGGCTGAGGACTGTGTCGCGTCACCTTGGACCCAGGCCTGATAGGCGCACCGCGGCGCGACCACTCTTCCGCCCGCTACCACAGATCACCCCTGACCGAGGCATGTCTCTGACAGGGGATTTCCGGCTCTTCTCCGCCGTGCCTCGTCAGATACTCTGATAGATAGTGATGCCTGCTCCCGGGCCCCCTGCGCAGTCTGAACAGCGCCGATAGGCTGCCCCGCATGCGAGCCAACCGAGAGCTGAGGAAGCACCAATGACCAGTCGCACGGCGAATCCCAAGGTGCTCCTCGTCAGTCTTGGCGGAACTATCGCCATGACCAGGTCTCACACTGACGGAGCCGCCCGCCCTACCCTCGGAGTCAGCGACCTGGTGGCCGCCGTTCCGCAACTGTCCGATACGGACGTGACCATCGCGACTCTCCCCGCTTCTGTCGCACCGGTCCCGGGGGCGTCGTTGTCGCTCGACGCTATCGAGGCCCTTGCAGTCCAGCTAGGCACTATGGAGAAAGAGGGCTCCATCGACGGGGCGGTCGTGATGCAGGGTACGGACACGCTGGAGGAATCTGCCTTCCTGATGAGCCTGATCTACAGCGGCCGGGCTCCCGTTGTCGTCACCGGCGCGATGCGCGCTCCTCACCTCGCAGGTGCTGATGGTCCGGCCAACTTGCTCGCCGCCGTGTCCGTGGCTGGCAGTTCTGCAGCACGTGGACTCGGCGTCCTCGTCGCATTCAACGACCAGGTCTTCGACCCCGCACGGGTGCGCAAAGCCCACAGCACCAGCACTGCTGCCTTCACTGCGCCCGACACCGGCCCACTGGGCGTTGTTGCAGAGGGGAAGTTCCGGCTGTTGGCGACTCCCGCACACACGCCAGCGCCCATCACCGGTACGGCGACCAACCGAGTTCACGTTGGTCTGTACACGGCATCGCTGGGTGACGATGGCAGCCATCTGCCCCATCTTCTCTCGCACGCCGACGGCATGGTCATTGCCGGATTCGGTGTTGGCCACGTCCCCGAACGCTGGGTGCCCGCCTTGCACGAGGCGGCTCAACGCATCCCGGTCATCCTTGCCTCACGTACGGGTGGCGGTACGACACTCTCAAGCACCTACGGCTTTTCCGGTTCCGAGAAGGACCTTCTGAACGGAGGGCTTATTGGTGCGGGCCACCTTGACCCCTACAAAGCACGACTGCTTCTCCTGACTCTCCTGCAGCGTGGGGCTGACCGGGATCGGATCCGTCGTGCATTTGCTCCGGCTGGAACAGCACCAGAAGGGCGTGGCTGATGCGACACACAGAACTGACGATGGGGCGGACCTTCGCCCTGATCTTTCACGATGGGGACGACTTCCTGAGTGAGCTCGACCGTTTCTGCCGTGAAGCAGGTATCCGACAGGCGATCATTCCGACGTTCCTGGGCGGGTTCCGGAAGGTAGGGCTTGTAGGAACCCAGGGGCCGCTGCAGAACCCGGATAGGCCCGTGTGGGAAGAGACGGTCCTAGAAACCGTGGAAGCGCTCGGCGCTGGCACCCTGGCACGCAAGCCGGATGACGACGATTCCGTGAGCTTGCACATCCATGTCGCGGTCGGGCGCAAGGACGCACACGCTGCAGGCAGCGTCTCCCACCTCAAATGGGCTGAAGTGCAGTTCATCCAGGAGATGTACCTGCAAGAAGTCATCTCGCCTCACCTACGGCGTCCTGTTTGTGACGACGTACCTACTTTGACGTTCGGGGAGCCAGAGGACTAAGGCGTGTCCTGTAGATCTTTCCTTGCCCATATCACCAGGGCGGCGTGGTAGTGGATGGCGAGCCTGTCCGTGCGTATGGCCAGGCCGCGCCATTGCTTGATGCGATTGGTACAGCGTTCGACTGTGTTGCTGATCTTGTAGTCGTCCAGAGTGAAGGTGGGTGGCCCGCCCCTGGCTCGGCCTCTGTTCTTGCGATTGGTGATGCGGACAGCCGCTTCCGGGATGACCGCCTTGATGCCGCGACGCCGCAGGTGAGTTCGGATCAACCGTGATGAGTAGGCGCGGTCCGCGATGACGGGGACGGGGCGAGTACGGGGAAGGCCGGTGCGCGGCACGCGGAGGTGAGCCATGACGGTGGCGAAGCAGACCACGTCGTGACGTTGGCCGTGCGACAGGACAAGGGCCAGCGGGTGGCATCGGCGGTCGGCGGCAAGGTGCACTTTGGTGGTGAGACCGTGAAGTCGACGCTGACACGCCAGTCGATGTCACCTGAGGCGTCAGCCTGGGCCTGCAGGCGTCTGAAGATGCGGCCCCAGGTACCGTCCCTTGCCCAGCGTCGGTAGCGGTAGTAGGCGGTCTGCCAGGGACCGAAGCGGGCAGGGCCGGTCCCGCCACGGGGCGCCGGTGCGGTACTTCCAGATCACGGCGTCGATCACGAGTCGGTGGTTCCGCCACCGCCCGCCGGCTCTTGAGACCTTCAGCTTCGTGCGCCACGTCGATGGCCTCCGCTACCACTTCGAGAGCGACGGTGAGAGCAATGGCCGGCCCGCCTATCGCCGAACCGACGGACAGTTGTGGTGCGTTTTGGGGGTCAGAGAAGGGCTGGCACTGCGAGATTGTCGGCGGCCTCGTCACCGCCTACCCCGTCAACAGCATCGGCAACGAGCCTGAGCCTCCTGCCACCGTCTGGCGCAGCTTCAAGAACGACCGCTCCTACCTCTACGACCTGCGCCCCGCTGAGCCACAGCGCGACTCATCGGACCCGCCCTAGAACGGCGATGTGGTGGACTACCCTCTGTGCGAGAAAGCGCCGACAAATCGAAGTGTTTCCTCGAGTGCCCGGACTGTCAGGTGCCGACTGCGCGGACGCAACAGGGCGGAGACACCGACATCACCGAGGTCACGGCAGCGCTGCACCAGCCAGGCCCACGGCAGGCTGAGATAGCCCGCGAGCGCCCGTAATCTCTGCTCTGGTCCGGAGCCTTCCATCACGTTGTGCTCACTAGCATCCATGAACGCCTGCTGGTACTCCCGCAGCACCGCGCCGCGCGTGATCGTCTCCGCGGCCCATACCTCGTCCGTGCGTACCCAGTTGGCCACGACGACACGGTCCCCGCGCGATAGAGCGAACCCGTCGACGGTCGTGTACTCGGGTCGTGCCGTCACACGCACGTGGCTTCCCCACCGTTCCATCAGCGCGACGGCAAGAAATAGTAGGATTTTCTCGTACTGGCCGCTTCGCGCTACCTCTTCCTCGGGAATGGCGAAGACACGAGGGCCGGAGAGCTCTTTGAGGTATTCCACTTTGTGCTGGAAGAAAAGCCACGCAGAGGCTTGTTCCCCCGTCTGTTCGCGGGTCCAAAAGACCGGCGTCTCTGTGCGGCCTTCCAAATGGGACCGGAGGTAGCGTGCACAGAACGCGGACCCCGTCCAGCTAGCAGCCACCGAGGTGAGGGTGGGCAAGGCCATATGGCCGGGAGCGGACCGGGGCAATGCCAAGTAGGTGTCCAGCAGTGGCTGTTGTTCGGCCAGCGTCAGGTCGTCGGCCAGGAGCCCGTCATCGAACTGAACCAGCGACCACACCAGGCCGAAGGTGAGGTCGTCGAGCTCGTAGGCGCGTGGAACGGCGATAGGTTCGCCAGAGGGGTACTGCTGCCGCCGCAGCCCGCACCCGTCGATGACGTATACCCGCGGATCCGCGTGCCCCTCCACTCCGAGGAGGAAGCCGCGGCGGGCTGGCCGCAGGAAGCCGTGCAGAGCTTCCGCCGAGGTGGGGACAACGGTAGTCCAGATGCCCTCAGACGTCGCCGGGTGAGCCTGCACCGCAACTGCCGTACCGTCCAGGACATTTCTGCCGGCCAGTTCCCACGTACCCGTGTCCTCTGCGGCCGCAGCGAACAGTCGCGAAGTCGGCCAGCGACCGACCGCCCAGTCCACGGCCTGCAGCCTGCGTCGTACCGCAGACTCCTTGGCGGAGACCGGCTCCGGGGCTGGGCTAAAGAGCCGGTCACACTGGTGTCCCAGCATCTTCTCCAACACGATGCGGGCGGGATTCTGCGGCGTGCCCTGCCAGCCTGCCGCCCACCTTCTGAAGGTGTTCTCAGCGACAGTCGCAGAGGCGATCTCCGGTTTCTTGAGTTCATGGCTCAAATACCGTGCCGTCGCCTCGTACCGCATGGCGAACAAGGTCCAGTCCCCTAGGTGCAGTTCGTCAAGACAGCGCTGGAACAGCGTGGGGCCGGGCATCTCGGACCTTCCTGAGATGAGGCGCAGCGAACCGTCGTACGCGGAGCTACGTGAGCTGAGTCACTACGCAACTATGCTCCTCGCGGACGGCTTGTGACAAGTCCTCACCATGCAGCCGCCGCCATGCAACTTGCATGAGCTGTGTTGCACCCTGGTCGGCACCGGCCCTGCCATGGCACACTTCTCCGAGTGACCAGCGCAGGGGAGGGGGACCCGACGTGAGCGCTCCACGACCTGCCCCGACAGTGGGTCAAATGGTGCTGGGCAGACGTCTCCTCGGATACCGCGAGACTGCTGGCTTGACTGCTCTGCAGGCATCCAAAGCAGTGCATGTGTCTCTGACCACCGTCACGCGGATGGAGAAGGCGGAGACGCCGCTGAAGTGGGCGACGGTCAAAGCGCTTCTGGAGCTGTACGACGTGGAGGCGCAGGAGACAGAGGAGTTCCTCCAACTCACCGTCAAGGCCAACGAGCCCGGTTGGTGGCAGAGCTTCAGCGACGTGCTCCCGAACTGGTTCAGCATCCACGTGTCACTGGAGACCGCAGCCACTCAGCTTCGCATCTACGAGCCCCACGTAGTGCCAGGACTGTTGCAGACCAGGCAATACGCCGAGGCAGTTCTCCGGGCGGGCCTGCCCCGGATGACACCCGACGTCCTCGACAGGCACGTGACTCTTCGCATGAAGCGACAGGAGATCCTGACGCGTACGAGACCGGCGCGCCCGCCAAAAGTGTGGGTGGTCATGGACGAAACCTGTCTGCGCCGACCGGTGGGCGACCGCAGCGTGATGGCCGGTCAGATTGACCGCCTGCTGGAAGTCGCAGACTTGCCGAACCTGACCTTGCAGGTGTGCCCCCTTGAGGCAGGTCTGCACCCCGGGGCGTTCGGCCCCTTCCACATCTTTCGCTTCGCAGTTCCTGAACTCCCCGACGTAGTCAGCACGGACATGCTCAGCGGTGCTAAGTACACCGAAGACGAGGACGCGGCAGGACTCTTCCGCGAAGCCCTCGACCACATGAGTAGCGTGCACGCCCTCGATCGGGAGTCGACCAAGGATTTTCTCGCTGATGCCCGTAAGGAGCTTCCTTGATGAGTCACGTTATCGATGCCGACAATGACCTGGGGACGGAAGAGTGGTGTAAACCATGGAGCGGCAGCAACGGCGGGGCTTGCTTCGAAGTCAAGCAGTTGCCCGAGGGGAAGGTTGCCATCCGTCAATCCACTCAGCCGGGCGGACCCGCACTGGTCTTCCCTGGCGAGGCCGTCCGCGCCTTCGTCGAGGGAGCCAAAGGCGGGGATGCGGATTTCCTGCTCTCCCGATGACTGATACCTCCCAGAGTCTGGCGCTCAAGAAAACGGAGCCGGAAGAGTGTCTGATGCAGAAGACGTCTTAGGTGCAATCGATACCAGTAAGCCGCACGGGGCGCGCATGTACGACTGGTACCTAAATGGTAAAGATCACTACCCCCGCGACCGGGCAGCGGCCGAGCAGGTCCAGCAGATGTTCCCAGACGTGGGCCCACTCGCACGCATCAATAGACGATTCATGCACCAGGCGTCACGGCTGCTCGCCGAGCGTGGGGTAAAGCAGTTCCTCGATATTGGAACCGGGATCCCAACCGAACCAAACCTCCACCAGGTGGTTCAAGAGGTCTCACGGGACGCCAAAGTGATGTACGTCGACCGCGACCCCACCGTCCTGGCTCATGCTCAAGCGTTACTTCGCAGCACTCCTGAGGGGCAGACGCAGTACCTGCACGCAGATGTCCGGGAGCCAGGGAAGATCACCGCTGCGGCCAGTAAGTTCCTCAACTTCCAGGAACCCGTAGCCCTTTCCATGGTGGCAGTACTTCATTTCATCGAGGACAACAGCAAGCCGTACGACCTTCTAGCACGATTGCTAGAGCCTCTCCCGCGCGGCAGTTGCCTCATGCTCTCACACGTAACTGGAGACCTTGACCCCGCTACATGGGACAAAGTCGTCGCCTACTACCGCAAGATCGGAACCTCCGCACAAGCAAGATCTCGCCGCGAGTTCGCTGATTTCTTCTCCGGACTCCAACTTTTCGAGCCTGGGGTCCAACTCGTGGAGGAATGGGAACCCACATTGCAGGGCGATGGCTCAGGCGCCCCCCTCCCGTTATACGTAGGCGTAGCGCAAAAGGTGTAGACGGCCATGCGGGCGAGGTCCGGCGCCTCGGCGCAGATTGCTCGAATGAGCGCCGGCCTCCGCCTGTATCGCAAGGCGTGATCGGGAATCTCCGAGAACTTGTCTCCCCGTTCTGGGGCTGTTCTCGTGGGTGCTGCAGGGTGGCGGCATGCTCAGTATGTGCCTCGAGCGCAACGGGGCCGTCGGTCGCAGAGGCGCTCTCCCGACAGCACAATGACTGCTTAAAGGCTTCGGCGGATCCAGCCACGCCGATCTAACTGCCGCTGCCAGTGCCCACGTCCTGCGGCATCAAAAGCGGCTATGGCAGCGTACTCATATTTCCTCCATTCCAGGCAACCTTGGAAGCCGACTGCCTTGAACGACAATGCCCGCAGTGATCCGATCTGCGAGCGGTGCGCAACAACAGGCGCTTCACACGGCTTTGTGGCGTCGAATTCTGCTGCCACAGGGCTCGCGTTCAGCGGCTAGCTCGACGCCGTCGAGACGCCAGCACGTGACGAGACCTCTCGTCGCCCGGTCGCTACTCTGTAGGGTGCTTCCGCACAGTGTGAAAGGCAAGGCGGGTTCCGCTATACCCCGAAACCCCTCAGGTTCTGCGCACTAGCCAGCACTTTGGTGAACTTTGGGGCGGGTTTACGCATAGCTTTGAGTGACCGGACTAAGGCATGCTTCTAAGTGTGGCCAACGAGGTGTCATGCATTTCGGCGGCTCTACATCTGCTGGAGCCTACGTCAGGCCGCTCCAACCCCGGCGCACCCTCAGCTAGGCCGAGTCCTTGGATGTCGATCCTACATTCGCCTGCTGCTGCGACTCGACTCTTCACTAGGAATCCGATGCAAGCGATGAAACGCATGAAACGCTGTACATGCGCACGTTGGCCACGAGATGGACCGAAGCGGTCCGCGTGCTACCAGAACGTCAAAACCGAACCGAGCCGGACGCACCCCCTCCGCTTGCAGAACGAGTTGCGCCGGCCGCAACTGCATGCCGGGCCAGATATGACTGGCCGCCACCCGTAGGGCGGTCAGCAACGGCCTACGGCTTCTTACTCTTGCGCAGCCAGGCGAATGGCCTCCGGCCGGTACTCACCCTTTGCACATCGACCGCAATGGCTTTCGCTGCCAGCGCGATCCACGCCCTTATGGCCTCTGGACGGTCTTCTCGGTCCGTGCTCTCGCTGTCCGGAGAGGCGAGCGGACCCTGGCGCGAGGCGACGGGCGCAGGAGCCCGCGCCCCCTCCACCGATCTCCATTGAGGACGTTGCGATGCCCACACCACGCTCTCGTCGGCACCTTCGCGGCTACTCGGTCGTGAGCCTGCCGATGGCTGGATCAGCCGCCTTCGCGTCGCAGGGAGCATTGCAATGAGGCTGCCCCTAATCGGTGCGTACCGCGGCAACCGTGAGATCGATGTCTTGCTGCAGGGGGCACTGTTGCTGCCTGATACCCCCAAGCGGTCCACCTGCCCCGCGCCAGGAGTAGCACCCGCCGCCGACCCTGTCCTCTCAAGCTCCATTGCACGTGACATAGGCCGCGTATCCAGCGTGCGCCAGAGGGTCAAGACTCGGCTGGAGGCGTGGGGGGTGAGCGAGGATCGCTCTGCGGAGATTGTGCTTGGCGTCTCTGAGCTGGTCGCCAATGGTATCCAGCACGGTCTGTGTGGGGTGGTGGAGGTGGAGGTGCGCCTCGTTGACGCGGGAGTGCTGGTCCACGTCACCGACGGGAACCCGGAGCCGGCCCGACTGCGCGATGCGGACAGCGACGAGGAGTCGGGCCGGGGCTTAGCGCTGGTGTCCGCACTCGCCCACAAATGGGCAGTAGCCGATGGCGGCAGAACCACGTGCGCGTTGTTCGGGGTCGACCAGTGACCGCGGTAGCCGGCCCGCCTGACCGGCCTAAAGCCCACGACGACCTGGAGCTATCTGTGTCCCATGCACGCGGCTCCACCTGCTGTCCTGCTCATACGGCACGAGCAAGCGGCGTTTGCGGCCGAAAGGAAGTCCACCTGCCCGAGCGGAACGCGCATGATGTGAACAGGAGCCTCGTGAACGCCGTGAAGAGAGCCCTACGCGGTCTGGTCGTGCTCCGCACAAGGTGCCTAGGACGTCCAAGGGATCAGGATGTCGGACGGCGTCGGGCTGAACTCCGCGGTGTCGCGGTGACCTCGCACACGGCCAAGACCGGGAACGACCGGTCGGACGGGACCCGGCTTGTGTTCGCTCTGACGATCTTGGCCGTCTGCACTGCCGTCATCGCCTTCCTGCCGCTGAAAGAACACTTCTGAGCTGGTCGTTCCCGCCGCGGACCTGCGGGAACGGCCAGGAGGGGCCCTTTCGGTTCCGCTCGTACCGCGCCTCCCCCGAGACAGCGCGGTCGCGGAAGTCAGGACGAAGGGGTACGGCACCGCTGCCCGGGGGAAGCGCCTGCACGGCGTGGGCAGCAGGGGCCCGGCTGCCGCTCAGTTTGGGGCTGAGCGGCAGCCGCCGCCACAGGATCATCAGCCTTCTCCTGCGAACGGATCACGATGCGGAGCGATACAGATCAGAGCCACGATGGCGTGCGGAAGCCATCCGCACGCAAAGGGCGATCCTGGCACCAGGGAACCCCGGCACTGGCAGACGGGCGCCTGCCGCACTTGGTCCGCCAGAACGAATCCGCTTGGCACGGAGCACCCCTTCCTCCTGATCACCGGAGGCCCGTGGCAGGCAGCAACACCGCGCGAACATCACGGCAGTAGCCAGTCAGCTCCCCGCGACGGCCCGCACCTCGCCGCCCCGCGCGCTGCCAGTGCCGCTACCCGGCCTTCTTGCGGAACTCCGCACACTAGGAAATGAGATCGCATGACCACCTTCCAGCTCCACCAGGACACGCGCGCCCATCCGGAATTGGCAAGCCAGCTCGAGGGCCTGGCCAAGCGTGTCTTCCCGGTCCTTGAGAGGGTTACCCAGTTGCCATTGGGCGAGGTGACCATTCGTCTGCAGGGCACGGACGATTTCCTGGACCGGATCGTGAGCGGATTTCATGACTCTGTGGCCCGCGAGGCCGATGCTTTCGGCCTCGACACGGCGGAGATACGGGCTTGCCGGACGAGGCTGGAGGCTCGGGAGGAGTCGTTACGCCTGAGGTGGCCTTCCGTTCCGGGCTGCACCGTGGACGCCGAGGGACAGCCGGAGATACTGATCAATGCTGACGCCGTCCAGCACGCAGGCCTGCACGAAGCGCACATGATCAAGCTCCTCGCCCACGAGGGCTGCCGGGTTGGCCAGCACCGCGGTGGTGAAGGCGAACTGTTCCGCGTACTGGCAACCACACGCCCCCAGTACTACGGTCTCCTGCCGGGCGCGCAGGCGGCCTTCATTGCCGACGGGCACGCGCTGTGGGCGGACCAGCAGGTGACACAGGAACTCATCGGCCGCGTGGTCGTACCGGGGGAGACCAGCGGGCACGAGACGGACACCCTCCGCCAGGCGCGCGCACGATACGACGCACGCATCGAGGAACTGGAGCAAGCCACCCCTGGTGCTGCCGCAGCCGCTCACTCCGCCTTGACCCCGGGGGAGTACCGCGCTGGCGCGCAATGGGTCGGGCGGGTAATGCAGTTCACCGGTGTGGCCCTGCTCAACTGGGTGTGGGCCTACCCGTGCCTGCTCCCCACCCGTGCCGAAGTGGCCTGCCCCGAACAGTGGACCGTACGTGCCACCGCGACAGCGGCCGCCGTGACAGGCTGAGGCGAGCAAACAGCCGCGTGATCAGCGGCACCGGCCCGCGCTCCCGCCCCGCCCGCGCGCCGCCGCGGCGATCGGACAGGGGCCGCGGCAGGCGGACCTGCCTCAGCCACAGTCCGGAGGCTTTGGCAAACACGCGGGCCCCAGCACGACGACTGCACCCTTTTCAGCCAGGAACTGGCTCTGCCCGGGGCGGTCAAGGGCTTCGTCGTCGGGGACCTGGACCCCAAGATCGATGCGCGTCTGGATCCGCCGCGACCGCCTCGAGTCCCTCATGCGTGCCCTCTGGCCCAGCCCGGCCTTGGTAACAGCGGCACCCTCACCGCCCGCCCCGGCAGCAGTCCGCCGACAGCACGCATACACCCCACACAACCACGACCCCACCAAGCCGAACGACCGCGCTCATCAACGGAAACGCTAGGCGCTGACCAGCTAGATGCCGCCCAAGGTGCCCCGGGCCCAACACTGCCACGCAGCCGAAACTCCCCCGGGCCCCGCTCCCGCCTGACGCCACCCGCGAAGGAACCCTCGTGCACATCCTCTCCGCCCCGCTCACCCTCCCCTCAGCACCGCCTGCCGGCACGCTGCTCAGGGCACTCCGCTCACCCGCAGCCACCTGTAGCGCGCCGCCACAGGAAGCGCCCAACAGCAGATGTTGCGCACTGCACGCGATACGCACGAGGGACCTGCGGCACGCGCTTGCACGCCTCCCCGATGGCGCGCCCGTACGAGTGGCCCGATACACGCTGGTCGAGCCGGGCCAGGACCCCGCCGAGCGCCTGGCGCAGACCCAGGCGGTGCTCATGCGCCGCGGATGGACACAGTCCATCGTCACCTTCGACAACACCGGCAACAGCGATCCGGCGGTGCGCCCGCAGATGGCCCGCCTGTTCACGGCCCTGTGCGACCGCGACATCCACGGCATCATCGCGGTCTCCCAAGTCGACATCAGCACCTTCCCCCAGGTCTATACCGACACCCTCGCGATCCTGCGGGCCCGCGGTGGCTTCCTCGACCTGGCCCGCGATGAGTGCAGCCTCTGAAGGGCCTGCAGGTGAGGTAGCTCCACTGACGATTCGCTGACCTGCACAGGAGAGACATCCGCGGGTGCACGCGCGCTCTCCACGGACACGACCCTCTTGCCACTTGCCCCTGCCTTGATATCGCCGACCGCCGACCAAAGGACGTCACCGTGCCCCTGATCGAGGACCACATCCTCGTGGGAGACCTGCAGACCGCCTGCCTCATCGACCGGGTTGGTACCGCGGCCTGGATGTGTCTGCCCGCATTCGATTCACCCGCCGTCTTCACCAGCCTGCTCGGCACCGCAGATCACGGCTCGTGGCAGCTCGCACCCCAGGACCAGCACGCGGTGCCCGAACGCTGCTACACCGAAGACACCCTCGTCGCGCAGACGCTCTGGTCGCTGCCGACCGGTGCCGTCCGCGTCCTGGACTTCATGCCGCCCCACTCCGCCGGAACACCGGGAGCGCCACAGCTGATCCGCATCGTCGAAGGAGTCAGCGGTATGGTCCGGATGACCTCCCTCATGCGGCTGCGGTTCGGCTACGGGCAGGTAGAGCCGCGGCGGGCCCGGCTGCAGCCGGGCGGCACGCAGCGCGCCGTGGCCCTGGCCGGACCGGACGCGGTCTGGCTCGACAGCACGGTACCCACCACCGATCACGAGGACGGCACCACACGGGCGGACTTCACCCTGCGCGCCGGCGAGAGCGCCACCTTCACCCTGACCTGGCGGCAGTCCCATCTGCCGCCCCCACCGCTTCCCGATCCCGCCCAGGCCCTCGCCGACACCACACGCTTCTGGAAGAACTGGGCGGCCCGCTGTACCTACGCCGGCCCGCACCGGGAAGCAGTAGTCAGGTCTCTGCTCACGCTCAAGGCCCTCTCCTACGCACCGACCGGCGCCATGGTCGCCGCGCCGACGACCTCTTTGCCCGAAGACCTCGGCGGAACCCGCAACTGGGACTACCGCTTCACCTGGCTGCGCGACGCTGCTATCACGCTCACCTCCTTGCTGCGCACCGGCTACCGCGAAGAGGCCAGTGCATGGCGGGAGTGGCTGCTGCGGGCCGTGGCCGGAGACCCGGAGCGTGTGCAGATCATGTACAGCATCACCGGCCGCCGGGACCTGGCCGAGACAGTCCTCGATCTGCCCGGATATGAGGACTCGCAACCCGTCCGGATCGGCAACGCCGCAGCCCGGCAGCTCCAGCTCGACGTGTACGGCGAGGTCATCGAAACCCTGTACCTCGGGCATCAATCAGGCCTTGATCACCACGACGGCGCCTACGAGCTGCAAGCCGACCTCCTCACCTGCCTGGCCCAGCACTGGAGGGAACCGGACGAAGGGATCTGGGAAGTCCGCGGTCCCCGACGGCACTTCGTCCACTCCAAGGTCATGGCCTGGGTCGCCTTCGACCGGATGATCCAGCACGCGAAGGCCCACGGAGACACCGCCCGGCTCAAGGAATGGAGGCAACTGCGCGAGGAGATTCACCGCGAGGTATGTGAACAAGGCTACGACCCCGAGCGCAACACGTTCACCCAGTTCTACGGCTCCAAGGAGCTGGACGCCGCGCTGCTGCTGATCCCGCAAGTCGGCTTCCTACCACCGGACGACAAACGGGTCATCGGCACGATCGACGCGGTGCAGCGCGAGCTGTCCACACAGCACCGTCTGCTGCTGCGCTACCCGACCGCCGGCACAGAAACGGGAGTGGACGGACTGGCCGGGAACGAGGGCGCTTTCCTGGCCTGTTCGTTCTGGCTCGTCGAAGCTCTTGCCATGATCGGGCGCCGCGATGAAGCCCGCAGCCTGTTCGAACAGCTCCTTGCCCTGAGCAACGATGTCGGGCTCCTCGCTGAAGAGTACGACCCCGTCCACAAACGCCAACTCGGCAACTTTCCGCAGGCGTTCTCACATTTTGCGCTCGTCCTGGCCGCCCTGCGCCTTGCTTCGCCCCTCGCGGACATGCCGCGGGACGATGCGGGATCCCGAATCCTGTGCCGCAGTCCGCGCCGCGATGCCGGAGCCATGTCGGATACGACATCGGCTCCCCAGCCCGGGCCTTGCCCCACCGTGAGGAAAGCGACGCAGGGGCGGGAGGAGGCCTTGTGGACGCCTGGTGTGACGTTTGCAGGAGCCGCTGATCAGAGCAACGTCAGTAGACAGCCCGATGCGGACGCTACCGCACTGCTCTGACAGGGGTGAAAGAGATGACGGGCACACCGCCTCCTCGCACCTCGGGTCTGAGCACGTCGTGCCGCATGCAGAGCGTGCGTGAAGGCGACCGCCGCGCACGGCGTGGGCAGCCGCGAACGGGCACCGACCTGCCCTAGGCCAGAGGTTGCAAGCCCTCTCGCGCGCCGCCGGTCCACTCGCGGCCGCGAGGCACTCGACCTCCTCTTCCGGCCCGGACCGTCACAGGAGGATCACGGGCCCGGCGATCAGCTCCGCAGCGAGCCCGCACCCTCAACCAGGACTGCCCGATGGCGGGCACAAGCCTGCCGCTGAGTCAAGCACCACCCCACGCATGCGAAGGCGCGGGCTGAATTCTTCCAACGGTTTGTACCTATTCTGCACAAAGGAGTGGTAACGCCATGGCGACCTGCATCATCCACGACGAGACCGATGAGGGCTGGGCGGAGCTCGTCGAGCAGTTGCATGACATCAGCGACCGAGTGACCCCAGCCTTGCAGGACTGCACCGGTCTTGGCATGGGGCCGAAACCGGTCATCCGGCTGCTCGACTCGGACCGCCTGGTATCCCAGGTGAACGAAGACCAGCGCCGGGCCCTCGACCGGGACATCGCCCTCTACGCGCTCGACGCGCAGGAAACTGCCGGTCTGCGAGCCAGCATGCATGCACGTGAGAAACTGCTGAGCGAAACGTGGATGCTCGCCACAGGCTACACGGCCGCGAACAAACGTGGCGCGGCCGAGATCCTGATCGCCCCGCAGACGCTTCGCCACGCGGGGTTCCGCGAGCCTCAGATGACCAAGCTGGTGGCACACGAGTTCTGCAGCGTGGCGCGACATCAGGCCGGTCAGGGCGCGCTGCACCGCGTGGTCTACAGTCCCTGCCCTGAGCGGCACCATCTGCTGCCCGACGCCTATCCTGCCTTTGTGGCCTATGGGTTCGCGGAATGGGCCAACCGCGAGGTGACGTCCCACCTGCTGGGGGAGCCGGTCGTGCCCGGCAACCCGACCGGGTATGAGACCCGGCAGTTCATGCAGCAGGTCGCCGGGCTTCAGCGGCGGATCGGGGAGAGGGATCTGCTGCTGCCGGGTGCGGACACGGTGTGGCTGCCGGCCCGGGCGGACTTCCCGATGCCGCCGCCCGCCGTCTATATCGACGGTGCAAAGTGGATCGCCGATGTCGTGAACCGCACAGGCGGCGTCACGCTGGTGAATCACATGTGGGCACAACCCTCGCTGATCCCCACCCTGGGAGAGATCGCCGACCCCGGCCTGTGGGTGGCACGTGCCGAGCAGGCCACGGACGCGGCGGGTGCGGCCGTTGTGGGCGGGGAGGCGGCGCTGTGACCGACGATGACGAGATCCGCGTCCTGACGGCGAACATCGAGCACGACGGGCGCGACCGCGACGGCTCCACCACGCGCTGGCACAAGGCCATGAAGGTCATGGCCGCGGTGAGCCCGCACGTGCTGCTGCGCCAGGAGCTGACCCGGGCCGACCTGCACGGCAAGCAGGCAATGTGGGATCAGGCCAACGCTCTGGGCAACGGCTTCTTCCCCTTCATGGCCACCGCCTCGAAAGAGTCAGCGAATCCCACCGGCGTGTTCCTCGACACGAGCGTGTTCCAGCCCATCCAGGAGTTCGAGCACTCCACCCTGTTGTGGCATCCGGTGTGCAACCCGGTGGTCCGGCTCAAGGGCGCCCTGCCGGAGGTAAAACCCCTCAGCCTCGCCTCGGCTCACCTGTGCTACTGGGACCCCGACACGCGTGCCCGGGAAGCCAGACGGCTCACCACCCTGGGCAAGCCCGGCATGGAGACGATCATCGGGGGTGACTTCAACTCCTACGTCCACGCCGCGGACGAGGCACCGAGCCTGCCGGACTGGGACGAGGTCGACAACCGCTCGCACGTCGAGCACCGCACGGTCATCGGGCCCAACGGTGTCCGGGTGTCGGACACCCGGCCGGACGCCATCCTGGCGGGACGGCACGGCACACGCCCGCCGGTCTTCGCGGAGCTGGGCCAGCACGCGGTGCGTCTGGGACAGTCCCGCACGACGGCGCTCGCCCCCACCGCGTCGCTGTGGCGCAAGGACCAGGGACCCCGGCAGCGCATCGACCGCATCTATGCCACGCCGGGGATCGCTGACGCTCTCGTGCGGATCGAGGTCCTCGACAGCGACGAGGTCGCCGAGGCGACCGATCATGCTCTCGTTCTGGCCGTGTTCCGGTGGAGCAAGGTCGTGCAGGCACTGTCCGGGCCGGCGGTGACGCCATGACCGGGCAGGCCCGGCAGGAGTTGATCGCCACGTTGCTGCTCTTCCTGTTCGGCGTGCAGCACCGGTGGCTGCTGCCCACCCTGGCCGCCCGCCCGATAGCGGCGCTGTCCGCCGCCGAGGACCAGCGCTTTGCCGCCTTCGTCCAAGACACGCGCCGCCGCAGCAGACCTGGCCCGTGAACCGGCCGGCTGGCGCCGCACGAGTATGCGGCCTCCCGGCGCCAGCCGGCCACTCTCCCCTTCCGCGTCCTTGCCGAGTGGGGTAAGCGGCCGACTCCGTACGACGGCATGGCACCCACCCGATCTCAGGACTCCACGGACCGCTGTACGCCGCGTGCACCTCGCGCGGCGTACACGGTCCGCACCGTGATCACCGGCGATCCGACAGTGGGGTTTGTATGAGCTCGCCACCCGATGAGAGACCACGATGGCACAGCCCACACGCGCACAGCGGAGCTCAAGAAACCGCTGACCGACAGGCAAGTTCTCTGTCCAGTCCACGTTCGACCACGAGCAACGGAGCCAGCAATGAAAGGGAGCGGAACCGGATCAGGCCGCCATCTCCTGGCGGAGACGGTCAAGGGCCCGTTCCGCTTCGTCGCGCACCGTGGGCAAATGGGGCCATGCTGTGCGGATGACGCGCTGGAGCTGGTGCGGCAGACGCTGGCGACCCGCCTCCCCAATGGCGACGCTCAGCGATTGAGCCGCTCCCGTGAAGTCACCGGCAAGCAGTTGGACATGCCCCACCGTCACTGCCTCGATCACACGCCACTGAGGGGCTACGGTGCTCGTAAGAGCAGGACCCGTTTCCACGAGGTCTATGGCGGCCGCGGCGCGGCCTGTGGCCAGCAAGCCGCGCAGGCGGATCTCATACAGAGCGAACGGGTTGAACAGCGACGTGTGTCCGGTCTGCTCCAGGAGCACGTCAGTTTCACGCAGTACCGAGTCGAACAGAGCTGTGTCACCGAGTTCGCCGGCGGCCCGGGCCAGGAGCGGCAGCACAGCCGCGCGGGCCTCTGGGCCGGGCGCGAGCGCCGCGGCATGGCGCAGGCGTGCAATGGCTGCCCCGTTCAGGTTGGCCTTGCGCAGTTCGTTGCCGTGCATGCGCAGGACGTAGGAGGTGAAGCCCGGGTCGTCGAAGTGGCGGGCGATGGGCAGGCTCTTACCCGTCCAGCGGGCCGCGGTGGGCAGACGCTCTTCGGGCAGAACATTCCCGAGCGCCACGCCCAGGCCGACGCGGGCGCGGGCTAGCAAGCGCAGGGCTTCGCGCTCGGTGTGTCCGTCCTCGAGGCGGGCTTCGAGCCGGGCCACCAGCGGCCACAGTTCAGCGACGGCTTCGAAGGCATGTCCGCTCTGGCGGGCGATCTCGGCGAGCCGCACCGTGGACTCGCCGAACTGCAGCATCGCCCGGTGGTCGGTGGCGCCCGGGTCGGTGACGCCCAGGACATGCGGCGGGAGCTGCAGCCGTTCGGCGATGCGACGCCGCGAAGCAACATCGTCCAGACGACGTCTGCCCCGCTCCACCAGCGAGACATAGGTCTTGTCGTATCCGAGGATCTCGCCGAGCTGCGTCTGGCTGAGGCCGTGCACGGTCCGGTAGTAACGCAGGATGACACCAAGATCGCGGGTGGCCAGGACGCTCTCGGCTTGCGGTGTAGCCCATCTCCACAAGGCGTGCTGAGCAGTGGGCTGGAGCCTGCCCCTTCGCCGACCGGCGTGGATCACCATGGCCGTTCACCACTTTTTGTGATCGTCCACGGCGGGGGAGAGCTGCGCGTACCAGGCCGCGATGGACTGCTTGTACCCGTCGGGCATGGTGAGACCGGCTGCCTCGGCGGCGGTAAAGAGGCCCGCCTGCTTGTGCTCAGGGCTGACCACCGGGGCGCGTTCGGGCGTCAGTACGGCGCAGCCGTAGGTCACGATGAGGACGCGGCGGCCCGGGAGGGGCTCATACAGCCAGGTGTCCAGCAGCCGGTCGGCTTTGACCTCCCAGCCGCTCTCTTCATAGATCTCCCTTACCAGCGCTGCCTCGCAACTGGAGTCGGGGATCTGCCCCGTTGCTTCATTGCCGATCTCCAGGCGCCCGCCGGGCAGTTCCCATTCCTGGCGCTCGTTCTTCAGCAGCAGCACACGCCCCTGGCTGTCGGTGGCGACGCCCTTGACCGAGACCGGCCAGAGCGGCGGAGAGTACGGCATCCCGCTCCTCGAAATGCAGGGGGCAGCACGGCTACCCGGAACGTAGCACGCCCTTCCCAACACGGGCCCGGCCCGGGCGGGTTGAGCCGGTCGACAATCTGTCGCTTTACGCGGCTGTCCTTACCTCCCAAGAGTAGAGACGTCATCCAGACCCGGGAGTTCGTGATGCGCCCTGCCCCGATCCAGCCGTTCGCGCGGCACCTCGTCGACCTCAGCGCCCCCGGCGCGGAAAGCGCCATCGCTGACCGGCTCCGCTCGCGTGGTCTGGTCACGGTGACCGGTCTGACCTCACGCACCGCGGTGCTGGAATTCGCATCAAGGATCATGACCGTCGTACCGCACCCGGACAGCAGCGCGGACGGTCTGACCACCATCGGCAACACCGGCCGGCATGCCTGGCGTCCCGGGCACGCGGGGTTCGGCGCCGGGGAACTGGCTGCTCACACCGATCGCTCCAGCATTCCGGCACCACCGCGTCTCATGCTGCTGGTGTGCGCCCGCCCCGCAGCCACGGGCGGCCAGAGCCTGCTGGCCGACGGCCAGGCCGTGTACCACGATCTGCTCCGGCACCGGCGTGAGGGCCTGTACGCGCTGTCCCGCCGGCACACCGCCTACTTCGGTGCCGGTGACGGCCACCCCGGCCAGGTGTTCACGGTGCACGACAACGCCACCGTGACATTGCGGCTACGCCTGGACGGGCTCGTGCGCTTCAGCCCCATCGTCCAGCCCTACCTGCCCCAGCTGCGCTCCGCGATCACCCGCAACCAGATCGGCCTGCCCCTGGCAGGCGGCCAGGGCTACCTGCTGGACAACCATCGCTGGCTGCACGCCCGCACCGCCTTCACCGGCGACCGGGTCTGCTGGCGCGCCCTGGGACAGGCCCGCTTCCCCCTCCCGTTCGGCTTCACGCCCGCGCCCGCACACCCCAGCTCCGTGCGAGAGGTGCGGCACCCGGCACTCCCCTGATACCGGCGGCGGGTCGCCGGTGCCTGCCCGGGGGGGCGATGCGGATACCACACCTCTTTGCCCGCCAGCCGCATGCAGCCACGACCGAGAGGAGAGAACATGCTCACCGCGCCGTCCTACCGCAGCGTGGAGGAACCCTACTTAGCCCTGTTACGTCTGGCCTGTGATGCTCAGCAGCACATCACCGCGCGCGGCAACGCGGCCCGTGAGGTGATCGGCGTCAGCTTCCGACTGCCTGACCCCCGCCAGCGGCTTCCCTACCTGGCCTCCCGCAGGGCCAATCCGGTCTTCCAGTATGCCGAGGCCCTCTGGTATCTTGCAGGCCGCCGCGATCTGGCGATGATCGGCTACTACGCGCCGTCCATGCGATTCAGCTCCATTGACGGCATCAACCTGGGCGGGTCTGCCTACGGCCACACACTGTTCAACCCGCCTGCGGGCGACCATCGGTCGCCCTTCGAGCGAGTCCTGGAGCTGCTGCGCACCGAGAAGGACAGCAAGCGCGGCTACCTGCCGGTCTTCTCTCGGGCCGAACTCGCGATCAAGGACAACCCTGACATGGCGTGCCTGGCCGGGCTGCATCTTCTGGTCCGCGACAAACGCCTGCACATGGTGTGCCACATGCGGGCCAACGACCTGGACTGCGGACTGCTCAGCGACGTCTTCTCCTTCACCATGATCCAGGAATACACCGCCACACAACTCGGCCTGGAGCTAGGCACGTACACCCACGTCATCGGCTCGGCGCACGTCAACGACCACAACACCGAACGCGTCAAGAAGGTGCTCCACGAAGCAAAGGAGCGCTTGGCCCCACGGTGCTTCCCGTTCCCCTCGATGCCGTCGGCGACCACCCGCGGCACCATCACGCACGTCCTGCACCATGAGGAACTGCTCCGCACCAACACCACCCACTACAGCGCAGCGGACATCGCACGCCTGGGCCTTGCCCCGTACTGGCAACAGCCCCTGCTGCTCTTCGAGGTCTACCGGCAGATCGTGCACGACAAGACCAAAGCCGTCCGCCCGGACGTGCTGCAGGCCCTGCACCCAGGCCTGCGCTGGCTCCTGGAGCACCGCTGGCCCTCCTGCGCGGCCGCCGGGAGCAAGCAGTGAGTGGCCGGCCGCGCAGCGGCGCGGTCGATACCGGCACCGACTTTGCCCGCTGGGCGGTCATCCTGTGCAAGCCCGACGCCGTCGAACGGAACCTGACCGGCACCATCCTGCAACGCATCGCCGCCGCGGGCATCAGCGTCAGCGGGCGCCGCGACCTGGTGGCGCAGGCATGGCAGGCCCACGTCGCCTACCGTGATCTCCTCGCACACACCGGCCGGGCCCCGCAGGTGCGCGCCGCCCGCCTGGATGCCGCGTTCGCCGGCCAGCCCGTCGTCGTGGCGCTCGCCCACGGCGAGCCGGGCCTGCACGCACGCCTGCGACAGCTCCTTGGCCACACCGACCCCACCCGCGCCGCCCCCGGCACGATCCGGCGCGACCTGGGAGAGGACAGCCTGGCGGCCGCACGCGAACAGAACCGTCTCGTGCGCAACCTCGTGCACACCTCCGACGACCCCGCAGCCGCCCGCCGCGACGCCGGCACCTGGGCCGCTGCACCACCCGACGCTGAGGCCGACTTCGAACGGTGCTCGGTCATCCTGTGCAAGCCCGACGCCGTCGAACGCCGTCTGGTCGAGGCGGTCTTGAACCGCATCCGGGCGGCGGGCTTCACCATCACCGACCGGCGCGCCCTGATCGCCGCAGCCTGGCAGGTCCACGTCCACTACTGGGATCTGCTGGTGGACGCCGACCACTTTCCCGACCGAGACATCCCCGCATGCCTCGACGCAGACTTCGCCGGCCGACCCGTCACGGTGGCACTCGCGCACGGCGAGCCGGGCCTACACGCACGCCTGCGCCAGCTCCTGGGGCACTTCGACCCCACCCGCGCCGCCCCAGGCACGATCCGCGGCGACCTGGGCACGGACAGCCTCGACGCTGCCCTGCGACAACGGCGCCTGGTACGCAACCTGGTGCACACCTCGGATGACCCCGACGCCGCCCGCCGCGACTTCGGAACCTGGCTCGGAGCCCGCCACCACCGGCTCCTGACAACCCCGCCACCCCCCAAGAGCACCCCCGGCGGCAGGTAACCCCCGTCCCTAGCCCCTTTGGAGGAGCCCATGCCCGTGCCCGCCGCCCTCTCCCGCTGTGTGCTGCCGATCCTTGGCCCCCAAGAGATCAGCAGTCTGCAACCACAGCTCGCCGACGTGATCGAGTACCGCAAATCCGGGATCTCCCTGAACTGGATCATCGGCTGCCCGCTCGACTGCGGCTACTGCGTGCGCCACCTCTTCGACAACTTCGGTATGAAAGCCCCGAAACGTCTGATGAGCGACGAGGACGCAGTGCAGCGACTGACCGGACACCCGTGGTTCCGGCCGCACCAGACGCCGATCCAGCTCCTGAACCGGGCCACCGACCCGATGCTGCCCCAGGTCAAGCCCCACGTGTTCAACGTCCTGCAGCAGCTCGATGACCGCGGCCTGACCAACCACGTCCTGATCATCACCCGGTGGCGGGTCACGCCCGAGGACTGCGCCGCCCTCAACAGCTTCACGCACCTGCGCCTGACCGTCCTGGTGACGCACTCCAACATCCAGGACGTCCGGATCGAGCCCGTCGACAGCACCATCGCCGCCACCAGCCTGCGCACCCTCTACCAACACGCCCAGCGCTACCGCACCATCCTCTACTGGCGGCCGATCGTGCCGGGCCTGAACGACACTGAAGCGCACCTCCAGCAGGCACACCATCTGTCCCGCCACGCACACGCCACCGTGTTCACCGGCCTGTTCTACAAAAATGAGATCGCCGCCTATTACAAGGCCCACGGGCTGGCCGCGCCCTACCGGGACACCGCCCGGCGCAAAATCATGCCCGAAGTGGCCGAAGACCGGATCCTGCAGCACTTTGGCACCACCGATCCCACCGCCCCTTACGGCACGCTCTTCCGCAAGACCAGCTGCGGCGTGGCCTTTGCCCACGGCGAAGCCGACTACAACGGTCACATCGGTGTCCCCGAACTGTGCGACATCTGCCCCGACACACAAGTCGCGCTGTGCCGCTCGGCGCGGACCACCCCAGATGCCGCAGAGGTCGAAACCCGAGCGCGGGCACTGGGCGCGACGGGCCCCATCGACATCACCGAACGCGCCATCATCGTCGAAGGCCTGGACGAACGACCCCGCAACTACCTCCAGCAGCTCTTCGCCTACCAGTGCAACGACCGGGCAAAACCGCACCTCTACCGCCAACACGGCCGAGCCCCCCTCGGCTGGCCAGCACAGAACGGAACACCCGCACCATGAACTTCACCACCTGGCCCCCACTGCTCGTCGTCGACGTCGAAGGCAACGGAGGCAACCCGCCCGACCTGGTTGAGATCGCAGCCCTCCCCGTGCGCGACGGACGAGCAGACACGAGCACGGCAGGCTGGTGGCTGACCAAACCGCACCACCCCGTGACGGCCTTCGCGACGAACAAGATCCACGGCCTGTCCAACGACCGCCTGGCGAACCAGCCCCACTGGGAGGAGATCGCCGAAACCGTCCACGCGTTCCTGGGCACCTCCTGGATCTGCGCCCACCACGCGCACGTGGACTACAGCGTGCTGTCCAGGCACCTGCCGCAATGGCAACCCGCCGGAGTCCTCGACACCCTCCGCCTGGCCAAAACCCTCTACCCCAACCTGCGCCACCGCTCCCTCGACGCCCTGATCCAGCACGTCAAGCCGGACCTGGCCGCCGCACCCGGCCAGCGACACCGCGCCACCTTCGACGCCTACGCCACAGCCCAGCTCCTGCTCACCATGGCCACCCACTACGCCACCTGGGACCAACTCGTCGCCGCGGCAGTACCCCCCACGCTGCCCGGCACCCCCCAACCAGAAGAGGAACCCACACTGTGGTGACGCAAGGCCCGACCCTTCGACCGGTCGCCAGCCGGTCGCCAGCCGAAAGGCAGCATTCCACCGCAGCCGTCTTCCGCATGCTCATCGAAGGACCTTCGTTCTGGACCCTGAACTGCCCGTCTTGACCCCGGAGGGTACCGAGTGAGGCGCTATCTGCACGGCGTACGCAGCCCACAACCGCAGGTGTCCGAGGCCGAGGAGCAGTTGTTCGGCGGGCCCTTGCGCTACGACATGGGCTGGTCCGAGCACGAGCGGGCACGGTTCGACCTGACGATGGTCACCGCGATCCGGGCGATGCCGCAGCCGGTGCTGGCCACGCTGCGCCGCGCCTGGCGGGCGGACCGCTCCTCGCTGCTCGGCGTGGGGATCAGCGAGGTCGGGCAGGGGATCACCGCCGCGGTGAGCCTGCTGGCCGTCAACGCGGTCATGCACGCCCTGCTCGGGGCGGGGGACCCGCAGCAGCGGCTGCGCGCAGCGCTGCCCGCCCTGGCCGTGGTCGCCGCGGTCGCCATCGCCCGGGCAGGGTTCGCGGGCTGGTCCACCTCCCGGGCCGGGCGCCTGGAACCCCTCGTGGAACGCGTGGCCACCACCGAATACCTCCAGGCGGCCACCGCGGTGGAGCTGGAAGCCATCGAAGACCCCGACTTCCGCCGCCTGATCGACGTCGCCCAGCAAGGCGCCACCGCGGCCCGCCGCATGATCGGCGCCTGCGTGGCCGCGCTGAACGGCACCATCAGCCTGATCGCCACCGCCGGCGTCCTGGCCGTCCTGCACCCCGTGCTGCTGCCCCTGCTGCTGCTCATCGCAGCTCCCCGGGGGTGGGGAGCGATGCGGGTGGCACAGGAACGCTACGCCTCGGTGATGACCTGGGTGGAACACCTGCGCGCCAGCCGCCTGATCGGCAATCTCCTCACCGAGCGCAGCGCCGCGCAGGAGGTCCGCCTGCACCGCGTGGGGCCCTTCCTCCTTAACCGCTACCGGGGCATGGCCGAGAGCGCCGAAGCCGAGCAGCGGCGCCTGGCCGACGGCAAAGCCATCACCGAGCTGGTAGCCGCAGCCCTGTCGGGACTTGCGATGGCCGCCACCTACGCGGCCATGATCTGGCTGATCATGTCCGGCCGGATGGAGCTGGCGGTCGCCGGCACCGCGGTGATCGCGGTGCGCTCGGGCTCGGCGAGCCTGGGCGCGCTGGTGATGCACGTCAACCAGTTGCACGAGGAGAGCCCCTACGTCCGCGACCACGAACGCTTCCTCCTCGAAGCCGCCCACCACGCCATCCCCAGCGGCGGGACCGCGGTGCCTGCTCACGTTGACGCGGTCCGGCTGGAGAAGATCAGCTACCGCTACCCCGACCGGGACGAACCCGCCCTGGACGGCGTGTCCCTGAACATCCCGATGGGCTCGGTCACCGCGGTCGTCGGAGAGAACGGATCAGGCAAATCCACCCTGATGAAGGTCCTGTCCGGACTGCTGCTGCCCCACACCGGCCACGTGTACTGGGGAGCGACCCCCCTGCCCGACCTGGACCGCTTCGAGGTGTTCGAACGCGTCACCCTGCTCACCCAGGACTTCCAGCGGTGGCCGGTCACCGCCGCCATGAACGTCCAGCTCGGCCGCCCCCACCAGCAACCCACCACGCAGCAACTACGCGACTGCTTCGACTACGCCGCCGCCACACCGGTCATCGACAAGCTCCCGCACGGCTCCCAGACGCTGCTGGCCCGCATGTTCCGCGGCGCATCCGAAATCAGCGGCGGCGAATGGCAGAAAGTCGGCCTGGCCCGCGCCCACTGGCGCACCCAGACCTCCCCCGCCCACGGCCTCCTCATCGTCGACGAACCGACCTCCGCACTCGACCCCGAAGCCGAAATCGAAGCCTTCGACCGCATCCGCCAACTCGCCGGACCCCAGCGCGCCGTCGTCCTGGTCACCCACCGCATGTCCGGCGTCCGCCACGCCGACACCATCCACGTCCTCCACCAAGGCCGCCTCGCCGAATCCGGCACCCACGACCAGCTCATCACCGCCGACGGCCGCTACGCGGCCGCGTTCCGCTCCCAAGCCGCCCAGTACGCACCCCGGCCCAAACCGGTGCCGCACCCCACCACACCACCGAACCCCGCCATCTGACGCATCCCGTCCACCACAAGCCCGGAGAACGCCCATGACCAACCGCTACCGCAGCATCGTGGACGTATACGTTCTGCTGCGCAGAGCCGACGGATGCATCCTGCTCATGGAACGCGCCAACACCGGATACGCAGACGGCCGGCTGTGCCCGCCCAGCGGACACCTCGAGGACGGAGAATCCGTGCTCGAAGGAGCGGTTCGCGAGGCAGCCGCCGCTCGCGCCGCTCGCCGCCAGGCCTCCCGGCTCGGATCCCTGGCGTTCCCCTGCCCCGCCCCGCCGAGCGGCTGGAGGGCTACGTCCAGCGCGTCGCCGTCGCGGCCGACGTCCAGCGCCACCGCGCCATGGAACTCCTCGGGAGCCCGGCAACTCCGCCACCGAACGCCTCGACGAACTCGCCGCCGGCCCTCTGCCCAAGGACACCGTCCGGGCCCTCGTCGCGGCTACCGGCATGAACGCGGACCAGGCCCGCGCCCAAACCGCGCGCCCCGACCTGGGGGCCGTACGGCGCATCACCGAGCTGAACTTCGCCGCCGGGCACTACCAGCGCGGCGGCACGGGCAAGACCGCAACAGCCCCCGGCGAGCTGGCCGCGGCCCTGGCGCTCGTCTTCGCCCGGCGGGCTCGCATGACCGACACCGCCGTGCCCGGCGCGCCACACGACGACGTCCGGCCCCGCGCCGAGACGTACGGATCACGGGTCCTTCCCGTCGACCTGCCTGTGCACGAGCTTCCGTTTCCTCGCTTGAGCAAGTGCAGGTCTTTGAAGCGCTGTCAGTGCCGGCCTGCAAGACGGCCGGGCTGCGACACGGCGGCCCCGACTTCGCTGATGAGATCGTGAAGCTGCTGGCCGAGTACACGCGAACGTGACCAGCGGAACAGGCGATCGGTGAGGTTGATCATGCATAAAGCGACCAAAGGTGTGCTCGCCATGGATCGCACCGTCTGTCACTCTGTGGTGCTCATGAAGATACCGAAGGTATACGTACGACTACTCAAGCGGGCTCTTGCAATTGCTGTGGTATGCGCCCTGGCCGCATGTAGTCATCCCGGGATGTCCTCCGCGAAGAAGGCGCCGCATGGCGCGTCATCGAACTCGGCCGCGGACAGCGGCGGGAGCGGACCGGCGGGCCCGCCGCAGAAGTTCGAGAGCCAACCCAGTGCCTCGATTGACATGCAAGACAATCCTGTGGAGGTATCTGGCACGCTCTCCGACGTGCTCACGCTCGGCGACACTCTCGCGTACCTCTACGACGGCGACGGTTCTGGCATTACCGCCTACCGTCTCGACACCGGAGACGCCGCCTGGCACACATCCGTGCCAGACAGCGATGGGCAGAGCGGGACTCCGCGTCTGGCGGGCACGGCGGTGGTCGGCGCCTTCGCCACGAGCACGGAAGGCGCGGGTACCTCTGCAGGCCATCATGCGATCACAGTCGTCGCGTACAACGCGGCTACGGGCAGGCAACGGTGGTCAACCGACTTCGCGCGAGCCAACGGCACCGACCAGACGCTGGGAACACCCCGCGTCGTAGCAGCTGACAACGCTCACGTACTGGTCTCGGTGGCTGAAGAGGGCTACTCAGAGACACTGCCCATGAGCGCCTTGCTCGACGTGCGCACCGGCTCGGTGATTTGGACCGATCGGGACTTCGACGGCGTAAACCTGACGAAGACGGTGGCTGTAGGGGCTACCCAAGGTGGAAATACCTTTGTGGGCAAAGCAGTCTCGGACGGCCACCAGGTGTGGAGCCGAACGGTGCCTGGTGGTGAACTCCTCACGGAGCCGCTAGGTCCGGGGCTGACAAAGGTGGACGCGATCACCGGCGACCCCGACAACCTTCTCCTCTACTCTGCCACCGGAAAGTCCAAACTGACTTTGGACAGCAGTGTGAGTGGTTGCCTGTATGACGGTCAGGCCACGTTGGTATGCACTGGCGACGACGTCGTAGGGGTCGACGTGTCCACCGCACGCGTGCTGTGGTACTTGCCCGATCGAGCTACGAACCGTGCCAAGCCGGATGTGTACTGCGCTTGGCACGGTGTCGTCTACGCGGCGGGGACGAACTCCCTCGTGACGCTCGATGCCCGAACGGGCAAGGATCTCCACACGCACATCGGTGCTGCCCCGGTGATGGTCAATGACCGTTATGGACTTAAATATGATGATTCGACGGGTGAGCGTGTCAATATCTACCGAGCCACCGGTTGATCGCTGTCCGAGGGTCTCGTACTGCGGCCCCGGGACTGGCGCGATTACCTAATCAACCGCCTCGCTTCGGCAGTTCTTCCGCCTGGACGCGAAGGCCCTGGGGCTGGCGCGGGCGAAGCGCCGTGCGGCGACCCGGTTGGGGTGGGCGGTGCAGTGGGGCACCGTACGGATGCTCGGCACCTTCCTGACAGAAGATCCCACCGCGGTTCCGGCCTGGACGGAGGCGTTCGTCGCCGAGCAAGTCGACGTCGAGCCGGAGCTGTTCGCTGAGTACGTGGCCCGGGCCGAAGACGGCGTACGAGCACGCGTGGGAGATCCGCGACGCCTACGGGTACCGGGTTTCACGCGCGGGCGAGGGTGAGCGGGAGTTGCTCGGGGATCGACGGCACGGCGTAGGGAAGCCGGGTTCAGGCGGCTTCCCCGCCGCCGTCGGCGGCGGCCGTGCGTTCGTTCACCCACCGCACGGCGTCCGCGAGGTTCGCGGCGGTGCCCGCGGGTTCGTAGGAGAATCCGTTCCATTCCTCCAGGATCCGGGGTTCCTCGGGGCGGAGGTGTCCGCAGCCGCCGTGCAGCGGGCGGTGCCGGCGGTGGACGTCCAGCGGGGGGCGGCGGCGCTTGTTGTACGCCGCGAGCGGGTCGCCGGCGTCGGCGCGGGGGATCGCGCGGGACGGCTGGTTCGGTGGCCCGGGACGGTGAAGGCCGCCCCCTGGCCTTCACCCTCACCGCCGGCAACGTCAACGACTGCACCCAGTTCGAGCAGGTCATGGCCCGCATCCGCATTCAGCGGTGCGGACCCGGCAGACCCAGAACCAGGCCCGAGCGGGTCGCGGCGGACAAGGGCTACTCGTCCACGAAGATCCGCACCTACCTGCGACGTCGCGGCATCAAGGCGGCGATTCCCGAGGTAGAAAGGGAGGGTCATAAGACGTACACGCTGCCGACGCGCAACCAGGCGGACGGCGACGTCAACGCCGGCCAGGCCCGCAACGAGATCGAGGAGAGCTGATGCCCGCGAAGTTTCGCGCTGCCACGGCGACCGTCATATGGTCCGGCACGGACGACACGACACCGCCCGGCCACTGCATCGCCCAGGGCACCGACAGTCTCGGCGTCCACTGGCTATGGCTGTTCAAGGGCGCCACGCCGCACGACGACGCCTTCGTCGGGGCGATCAGCGTCCCGAAGCGAGCGGGGGAATCCTCGGTCGCCTACGGGCGAGGTGGAGGCTTCGTGGGGCTGGCGACCGACACGAAGGACACCCTGGCAAAGCTCGCCGCCTGCGCCGAAGAACAGGAGAGCTGATGCCCGCGAAGAAGCCTTCGAGGCGTGGCGGCTGGCCATCCCGTCACCCGACGGGTCCGTCTACAAGCCGCACCGCTCCGAATCCGCCGTCCTGGACGCCGTCGCTGCCGAGAAGAAGGTCACCGACGCCAACCAGGTCACGATCGAGAAGTGGGCGGACGGCCGCTGGGACGTCTGGCTCCGCTGGGTACGCACCGGCAACCAGTGGCACGCCAAATAGGAAGGGAAGGCGACCATGCAGGCAACCCCGGAACGCGTCCGCGAGGGCAGTGGCCGGACCGTGCAGGTCTGGCATCTGCTCGCCGACGGCCAGGACTGCAACGGCGACTGCGACTGGCACCCCATCTCCTGCAGCGATGAGGAAGGCATCGTCGCGCCAGGCGGAACGCGAGATGTGCCGCTCGACCTGGACGAGCGCGGCCAGCGCTGGTGCGGCGACTGCCTCGTCCTCGCGCGAGTCGGAAAGTGAGGATGCTATGGGACCGAAGTATCCGCTCGAGGTGGCACTGAGGGGCGGCCGCGTCGCCACTCCGCGAAGTGGGTGAGCGCAGGGGCTGTGGTGACGCTGTGCAGGAAGCGCGGCTTCGTCGACGAGGGAGGCGGGCACCTGCCCTTCTGCCGGGCCTGCTCGAACCGCCCCAACCCGCTGTCACAGCAGAGCGGCTCGCCCTCAGCCTGACCATCCAGTGAAGAAGCCCCGGCCTAGTGAAAGTAGGCCGGGGCTCTCGCACTTATCTGCGTCACCCTGCTGCTGGTGGTGGGTCAACTGCGCGGTTTTGCCCTGCTGTTCGAGGCTTCGGCCGCTTGGCGGGCGCTTCCGGCCAGGGCCGTGAGTGCGTGGGCGGCGACCCAGTCCTGGGCGGTGGGATCGTCACCGTTGTGGAAGTGTCCCAGTCCGGCTCCGCCAGTCCGATGCGTGCTCCTGGCCGCGTGGCCAGGTGTAGTTATGCCAGCACGCTGGTCGGCTCGGTGACATGCATGCGAACCCGGTCGTTCCTGGCCCGGTCCACCGTGCCGGGCTCGACGGGGAGGGCGTGGGCGTCAGCTTCGCGGATCTGGACTGCGGGCAGTCGCTGGTGCGTCGGCGGGCCTCGACCAGCATGGCCGGGTCACGGTCGACGCCAATTACTGTGCCGCTCACGCCGACGCGCCCTGCCAGCGTCGGCAGGTCTGTGCCAGTCTGTGCCCGGGCCGCAGCCCACGGTTGGACGTCCATCAGCTCCATTAACTCCTGCTTGTAGCCGCAGCCGGCGGCGCTGGCCGCGGCTTGCAGCATGTAGACAGCCGGGTCAGGCCGAGGTGCGCCAAAGTTGTTGACATGGCAGAAAGTGAAACACGGTCCATATTCCTGTCGATCACGGATGTCGCGGTGCCGTCGTTGCAACTCGTCGGCGAGCTCAGTACCAGGCTAACCAGCGACGCTTCCTAGGAACGCAGTAGCGTCACACACATGGCACTCTTCGCCTTCTTCGGCCCGCCCGCGATCACGCTCCTACTCTTCGTCCTAGGAGTGTTCCCGTACGCTCTGTGGACGGCCAGAAAGAGACCCACGCGGACGGCCCGCCTGGCCGCGGTCGGAAGCACAGCAGCCCTCGTCGCATACGGTGCCGGCACCTTCTACGGTCTCGCCTACACACACCCCCTCGACGTCTGCGCAGCGAAGACCGCAAGTGGCGACTACGTGGACGCCGGGCGGGACTACAGCCTGACGTCAGCGACCATCCACCACTTTCCTCCATCCGTTACCTGCCGTTGGAGCAGCGGACACACCACCAACGACGTGTCGTTCTGGACCACGCCTCTGCTCTACACAGGGCTGGCCTGCGCCACCGTCTGCTTCACCCTGATACT
>NZ_JOAP01000046.1 GCF_000720475.1 Streptomyces aureocirculatus | reverse complement strand
CGGTGGATCCGGGCTCAGTACGACCCGCCTCGCCCTGAGGGGAGTTGCACTCAGATGGAGTCGCAGAGACGGTGGGGGTCAGGTGCGCCGCAGCACACGCACCTCACCACGCGAGGGGACCGCGACGTGACCTGCCGGCCGCACCGCGTCGGCTGCGTAAACGCCAGCTTGCTCCGCCTCAGCGATGCACCCTGCTGCGCGAGGTGGGGCAGGCGCCCACGTCTGCGGAACCGGCGGGGAGCCCACGAGCCGAGACTGCCACTGATCACGGCCGCCGTCACTGTGATTGACTCCTCTCCTGTACCGGAAACAAGGGGAGCATGTGAGCGACGAGGCGGAGCCGGAGGTGACGTGGTAGGAGCTCGCGGCTAGGCCGTTTCGTTTGGATCACCTGGCGGACCAGAGGAAGATGCCCGCGACGTGCAGTCCAGCCAGGTAGATGGCCGCTGTCTTCTCGTAGCGAGTGGCGATACCTCGCCACTGTTTCAAGCGGTTGATGCAGCGTTCGACGGTGTTGCGCTGCTTGTACGCCTCGCGGTCGAAGGCGGGTGGCCTGCCGCCCCGGCTGCCGCGCCGCAGCCGGTGGCCGCGTTGATCGGCCGGAACGGGGATGACCGCCCGGATACCGCGCTTGCGCAGGTGCTCGCGGATCGCGCGGGAGAAGTACGCCTTGTCGGCCAGCACCACGTCCGGCCTGGTGCGGGGACGTCCTCGCCGCCGAGGAACGCGAAGGCGTGCCATGACATCAGCGAAGGCGGGTGCGTCACCGGCCTGTCCGGCGGTGAGATGGAAGGCCAGAGGCCGGCAGCGGGCATCGGAGGCGAGATGAATCTTCGTGGTCAGCCCGCCGCGGGACCGGCCGATGGCGTGGTCTTCCGGTTCGCCGGTCGGCGCCCCTTTTTACGGGCGCCGGCCGAGTGCTGGTGTGCGCGCACGATGGTGGAGTCCACCGAGACGGCCCAGTCGAGGTCCTCCTCGGCGTCGGCCTGCGCGATGAGCGTAGTGAAGACCCGCTCCCAGGTGCCGTCGACGGCCCATATCCTCAGCCGGTTGTAGACGCCTCGCCAGTTGCCGTACTTCTTCGGGAGGTGCACCCACTGCGATCCGGTCTGAAACTTCCACGCGATCGCGTCGATCACTTCACGGTGATCCCGCCACCGACCACCCCGCCTCGGCGTCCGATCCGGGAGCAACGGCTCGATCCGCGCCCACTGCGCGTCAGTCAACGGCACGGCCAGACCAACGAGCCGACGACCGGCATGAAACGGCCGTACCGCCTCGTCCGATACGGGCTACTACCTAGCCGCCCGAGGCCGGTAGTTCGGATTCGCCTGGTAGCCGCCTGAGAGCCTTCCGTGAGCGTCTACCTGCCAAACCGCGATGATGGCTTCAGGGGGCACAGCCCCGTTCGGATCATCGACCATGTTCCCGTCGATCTCGTATACCCAGCCCCCTGGGTTTACCTTGGCCTCGGCAACCAGCTTGGGCGGAGGCATCCGTTGACCACTGCGCTTCCTTCTGAACAGTCCCATGCCTCGTGCCTCCCTGGTCTTGAGGAGCGATGTTACGCAGCACCGAATGATCCAAACGAAGTGCCCTAGGTGGGTGGCAGGCCAACCGGCCTTCGATGTGCCCTCACCGGCATGCCGGCGCTGTCCACCAGCAGCGGTGTCCAGCCCGCGGCCGCGTAGGCATGGACCGAAAGAGCCTCCCAGCGGACCGTACGGGATGGCTGAGACCTCGTCCGCGTCCGCCCGATGGCTCAGCGCAGGGGCCGGGTCGGCTCGGTGCTGTGTCACACCTTACGTCCAGGCGTCCGCGTGGCCGCACCTGGGCCTGGCATTACAGCTGGCCAGCAGCGTTGTGGAGGCGCCGAAGGTGGCGTCGTCGTGTCATCTGCAGGGGTTGTGCCACCTGCCTTCGATGGCGGCGCCGGTCAGGCCGGGGCCGATGCTCAGCATGAGGGTACGGCTGCCGTGCGGGGGCCTGCTGTCGGCGGTGCGGGCGAGAATGTCCAGGACGGCAGCACCGCCGAGATTGCCGCGGGTGCGCAAGCTCTCCAACGAGTGGCGCAGGAACTCGGGCGGACAGCCAAGGCCTTTCGCGGTGCTTTCCAGAATGGAAGGGCTGCCGGGGTGGGCTACGACCACCTCGGGTGTCCAGTCCGGGTCATCGCTCCGCAGCCAGGCCCACAGCGGTTCCATAAGGTGGGTGACTCCGTCGGGCGCGCCCTTCTCGGAGGTGAACTTCAAACCCCCTGGCTCGTACTGCAACCTGTAGGCGTTCATCGTGCCAGGGACGACGCGCTGCCAGGTGCTGCGGGTTTCCAGAACGGCACGCTGGGGGTCGCTGGAGACGACGCAGGCGCCGGCGCTGTCGCCGAAGAGAGTGCGGTAGATGACGCCAGGCGCGTCATTTTGCTCACTGCGGTACACCGTGCTCAGGGCTTCCCCGATGACGACCAGAACGCGCAAATTCGGCATCCTGTCGACGAGTTGGGCTGCCCAGGACAGGGTGTGGGCGCCGGCGACGCAGCCGAGCTGGGTTGCAGGCATGCGCATGACGTCTTCACGCAGTCTGAGTTCGTTGACCAGGAGGACGTCCAGGCCAGGTGTCGCGGGGGTGGTGCTGTGGCTGGTAATGATGCAGTCGATGTCGCCCTCGGTGAGGTTGGCTGCTCTGATCGCGGTGCGTGCCGCCTCCACCGCCCGTTCGTACATCAGCGGGAGAGCGAGGTCATTGCGCTCCGCCACAGTGCCGGTCTCGGATACCGCTTCCAGCGGCGTGACGAAGAACCGAGTGTCGATCTGCAGATTGGTGGCAAAGCGCTGCACCACCGCGGGGGGCAACCGCTCCTCCGGAGGGGCGGGCATCCGGGCGTTGATGTCCTTGACGACGTCTGTGGTGTCTATCTGGTGGGGCGGGAAGACGAGGGTGGGGCGGGTGACAAAGGCCACGGGGACTCCCGTTCTGCGCGCGAGGATGCGGTCGGTCAGCTGCGTACCAGGTACCGCTCGATTCCTCGCTGGTGGTGCTCGGCGCAGCCGGTGGAGGGCGTTGCGGGGGAGGAGCCGGGGTGTGTGGCCCCCCGTGGGGGCGGCGGCAGCAAGTAGGTGGAGCGAAGGCGGACTAGATGAAGCTCACCAGGCTGGCATGGTGCAGTACCTTTTCACCGCGACGCGCAGCAGCGGTGACATGCCTGTGCAGCGCTGGACCCCTGCGGGAGGTGGCGGGCTCCAACTTCCTTGGCCTGGAGGTGAGATGCTCATGGATCACATTCTTGCTGGCTTAGGGTCGCCTTCGCAGTGTCCTTGGGCACATCCGTTCGCCCGGCTAGCGAAGCGGAGTCCATTTCAGGTGGATTATTCGCATCTGTGGGCTGCCCATGGGGAAGGCGGCAGCCGCCTCCATCACGCCGTCCTGATGGAGGGTGCCGTGCCGCATCCGCCGCCGGGTACCGTCGGGATGGATGTAGGAATTGCGGAGCCGCCTGTACATCGCCTTCAGCTCCGGGTCGGCGAGCACCTCGGCCTCGATCTGCCGCAGTTCCGCGTGCTGGGGCTCCTCGCTGAGGGCGGCGATCAGCTGGGACAGGGCTACCGGCCCCCAGCTCTCTGCCCAGTCGGGCATAGCTGCGCGGCTGCCCGTCTCGGGTGGCAGTGACAGCATCCAGCGCATCATGTTGCCCGGTATCCCTCCGAAGAGTTCCGCTGCGGCCTGGTTGTAGTTCACGACATTCCAGGCGAAGTCGCTTATGTAGGTGGCGTGCGGTTCATTGATGACCCAGTGCCAGTGGGGATGGATGGCCTGGGCCTCTGAGGGGTCCAGAGGTTTGACCGCCTTGTGGCCGTAGATGGCCAGGTTGAGGTCGTTCCACTGGTGCTCTTTCAGATTGAACAGCAGGGCCACCTTGCGGAGCAGTCGCGGCGAAGGGTTGCGGATGTGTCCGCGTTCGAGTCGTTCGTAGACACTCTTTCCCTCGCCGAGCAGGAGATTCACATCAGTCTGCGTCAGGTGCTTCCTCCGGCGCTGCGAGGGCCCTCCGTCCTCGTGCCTCAGATTGGCTACGGCTGGAAATTTGGACACATTAGTACTGCGGCGCGCCTCAGTCAGAAGTTTAGAAAAGCGCCTTATGTCCATAATTTCCCCCCAGGGCACCCGAAGTCGCACGTGTCCAACTTATTAAACCTTCAATAACCTGAGATCGATGGGCCTACTACATGTGCAAGTGGCTCGGTCACAATCAACTCTCTGCTCGGGAAAGCGCCGCCCGCCGATGCGGTATCTGCCGGGAAGTGCATCCTGAGCAGGCAGGAAACCGAAACCGCCTGAACTGCGCCACCATACGTTGACTCGCCCACTTCAACGTGAGGTCTGGCCCCGCGATTCGTGAATCGCTGAGCACAGCCGACGAGTTGGCGTGGGAGGCAGTGGCCGCGGTGAGGGATTCCACCAGGCATCTGTCCCCTGGCCGCCGCCGACCGGCCAGGGGACAGTGAAGGCCCCTGCCCATGCGGCAACGGGCCCAGAACGGAAGGAAGGCAGCGAGGTACTGATGCCGAGCATCACCAGGGGCACCCGCCGCAGGTCGGACGGCGAAAACTCCGTGTTCCGTGCGGCACGCGAGGAGTTTCTCGCCGCACGGCGGGAGCGCTCCGCAGAGCGGGACCTGCGGCGGCGACTGCGACAGCAGCTCAGAGAGCTGGGAGTACGGTTTCCGCTGAGCATCGAGGCACTGTGCCAGGCGCTGGCCGCCCAGCGCGGACGCGCCATCATCCTGCGGGCCGTCCCCCTGCCCGCCCATGGTCCGGCGGGCCTGTGGGTGAAAACCAAGGACACTGACATCGTCCTGTACCAACAGCACACCCACCCCTGGCACCAGGACCACATCATCCTGCACGAAGTGATGGGCCACATCTGCGGCAACCATGCTCCAGATCCTGGCACCCAGCCCTTCGAAGCCCTCCTCCCCGGCGTCAGCCCCGAGACCGTCGACAGAGTGGTCAGTGCACGCGCACGCTGCTCCTACGACAACGCCCAGGAGTGGGAAGCGGAACGAGCGGCGGACATCGTGACGACCTGGTCGCTCCTGCTGACCTCCCTTGCCCCGCCATCCTCGCCCGAGGCCGACTTGGCAGCCGTGCACTGCGCCATGGGCGACCGCCGCGGCTGGATGTGAGGAGGTGTACTACGCACTGTTCTTCCTCACCCTGGCAACGGGTGCGCTCTGGAAGCTCTACCAGCTCTCCCGCGCACCCCAAGATCTCCCGACCCGGTGTCTCACCCTGAGCCTGGTCTGTGCCGCAGCCGCCTACCCGCTCTCCACGACCCAGGGCCGCAGCGCGGTCTACGACCTGTGCGGTGCCGGAGCAGCCAAAACCCTCGCCGACGTGCTGATCATGGGCATGGCCTACGCCCTCATGCTCTTCTATCTGCACTCCGACGGCGGCGCCCCCGCGCGGCGCAGAGTGCGGCTGGAGGGACTGGCCTTCCTCAGCGCGGTGGCGGCCATCGGAGCTGCCACCGCGGCGATGCCGTACCCCGGCACCCTCAACCGCAGCTACACCAACGCCGACATGACGACACCTGCGGTCCTAGCCGCCTATCTCGTGGTGGGGCTGTACCTCATGTACGCGCTGAGCATCTCCACCCGGTGGACCTATCGCTACGCACGACGCTCCCATGGCTCCCAGGCCGCCGGGCTCTGGCTCGCGGCATTGGGCCTCGCCGCCTTCGCCGTCGCCACCGCCGTCCGCGGCTCCATCCTCGTCGCCGGCCACGAAGGCGGAGAACTGCCCCATTGGCTGACCCTGCCCTCGGACAGGGCGTTGGTGGTCAGCGTGCCGCTCTTCGTCCTGGGTGTCACCTGGCCCGGAGCCCGCAGCCGCGCGCTTGCCTGGCGTCTCTGGCGCGAGCACCGGCGCGTCCATGCGCAGCTCGAGCCCCTGTGGACACTGCTGACCGAGACCTTCCCCGATACGGTGCTGCGCGACACGGGCTGGGGCGGCCGCTCCCGCGGCGTGCACCGCCGCTACGCACGCCGGATCATCGAATGCCATGACGGACTGATCCGCGTCAGCCCACACCTGCACGCCGAGGAGCCCTCGGCGTCCTCATGGCCGGCCGCAACCCCCGAGGACCTGGCGATCCGCCTTCGGCGGGCGGCAAAGACCGTGCAGAGCGGGAGCGCTCCGCCACCGCAGCAGGGGATACCGGTTGCGCTGTCTCAGGACCTGGGCCGCGAGGCTGTGGTGCAGCAGCTCGTCCACCTGTCCAAGGCACTGCGTGCGACCTCTGGCCGCGAGGCGTCACCGGCACGCGGCAAGGGTGGTCGGCAGGGCTAAGAGCGGTCCCTGCCCCGCCCGGCCGCTGGAGCAGCGGCGCTGTCCACGAGCGCGATCAGGGCCTGCAGCACCTCCGCAGACAGGCTCTGCCCGCCCATTCCCCGGGCGGCGATCTGACTGATCTGTCCGGTGCGGACCAGGCCAAGTGTGCGCAACCCGGACGCGATCGCGTCCGGCATCTTGTCATTGGCGCGGAAGAAGAACTCATCGACTCCGAACACCTGAGCCAAGCCCTGTCGGATGACCGGAGTGGTCTCCGTTGCCGTACCGCGCCGCAGCTCCTGCACCTTGACTTCGGACATCACCACAGCGCCTGCCGCCTCATTGATGCTGCGGGCGATGTCCGTATCCGAGGGCCGCCGCCCGGCATCGGGGAACGTGAGCTCCAACAGGTAGTCGATCTTTTCGGCGATCGTTGTCGGGAACATCTGCGAGGTCGACGCCGCGGTGTCGACCTCGCAGGTCATGCCGAACGCCTGGTCCTCTGCGGCCCGCAGCTCGTCCTCGGTCACTGCGTAGAGATCGATCAGCTTCGCCACCAAGGCTCCAGGCAGCCGACGCAGGCCACGCTCTGCCTTCATGACAGCGTCCCTGGCACCAAGCTGGTTTTCTACTTCGTACTGGGCAAAGCCCGCGTCGCACCGCAGGTCGGCGAGATCGGGCTCACCGCGCCTCTCAAAGAGGCGGTCGATGGGTACATCGAACGCTCTGGCGATGGCGGGCAGGCGCTGAGGATCCGGCCGCCCCCTGCCCTGCTCCCAGGCGCTGACCGTCTTACGGCTGACGTCCAGCGCTCCGGCCAGGTCAGCCTGCGAGAAGCTGGCCGCGGCCCGTGCGGCTTTCAATTTCTGGCCATCGAAATGGCGTGCAGGCATCGCGGAACTCCAGTGCTGGCGACTGACACGGCAGATGCATGGTAGCCATTGAGGAGCGGGTCAAAATAGCCTAGGGTAAGTTTCACCCGAAGCAGGCTCGGTGACCGGCCGCCCTGCCTCCACGTTTCCAGTACGCCCTCCCGGCCACACATGGCCTCGACAACCCTGCGACCGGGACCGGCGTGATCACCAGAAACGGAGACATCCATGAGTGTGGCAGACCCACGCCCCCAAAAGCGAGAACTCATCCGGTATCCGTCACCACCCGCGCCGCGAGCAGCACGGACCTAACGCACAGGGCTCTCACCCTGCCGGGCGGCGGCAGGTCCGCAGCCCACAGCAGCGGATACGTGCAGCCGCCGCCCGGGTCGGGTCTGCCCGGTGCGCCTGCTCTCCTGGACAAGGAGCCGACCACGAACAGGCCGCACCGACGATCAGCCCCCGGCTGGCAGGTGCTCCCAATGCCACCGCAGCCCCCGGCCCCCGGCGCATCGCCGCGGGGAACGGCACCATCCGATACTGCCCCCACTCTCGCCAGGGCCGCACCCGCCAACGGGCCCGCACCGGAGCGCACATGATGCCGACACTAGGCTCGCTGGTCAAAAGACCCGAGCTGCAACTCACACTCGCATCCGCACAAAGGCCCGTGTCCTTCCATTCGCGGACGGTCACCGGAGTGACCTTCCTGACCCCACCCGCCCTCGTGGCATCCAGCCCTCCGCTCCCTCTTCCCCCGGGAGCCCTGGTGCTGGTCACCGGCACGCCCGCGGCCCGGATCCAGGGGAAGTTGGCCGCCGCTATAGAAGAACTCTGCGAACGCATGACGCCCGCCGGATGCGCCGGCCTCGCCGTCACTACTCAGGGCCTCCACCACCCCGTCCCCGTCCCGATCCGTGATCTCGCCGCCCGGGCAGGCTTGCCGCTGCTGTCCTCGGCCGCGCCCCTTGCCGCTTGGACCTCCCTGCACGCCGCCATCCAAAGCGACCGACTCAGGTCGGCCGAGCTCCAGGCCGCCCGACTCAACACCTTGATCCACCGCCTGCCTGCCCAGCTCGCCGACCCGCAGGCCATGCAGCACATCACGGACTGGCTCGCGGACGCCCTGCAAGCTCACGTACTGGTCAGCGAAGGCGACAGCATTCTGGCAGCCTCACCACCCTCCGCCGCCGACCTGGTGTCAACCGCTGTCATCCACCAGTCCATCGACAACAGCAGCCCCGACACCACCGCAGCCCAGCACACCCAGCTCATCTCGCTCGCCCCGGCCAGCTCCCGCGGCACCGTCCTGGCTCTCGCCAAGAGCACACCCTTCGACGTGCCGGGCATGCGACTGCTGCGACACGCCGCGAAGCTGCTCGGACTCGCCGCGCAGGCCCAGGACGAATACGGTGCCATCACCGGCGCCTGCCGGGCAGCCCGCGAGGCAGTCGTCGACCTGCTCCTCAGCGGGGAAACAGACACCGCCCGCCGCGTCATGGCCACCCTGCACCGCGGTTTCGTGTCGGCAGACACTGCGCGCGTCTTTGTGGTGGACACCCTCCCCGCACACCGGGAGGAGACGCTGCGGCGATGCGAAGCGGCCGTCACCGACCAGGCCCTCGTGGTCGCAGATCGCCTCAAGCCCAGCCGTATCCTCGTCATCCAACCCCAGCCACCAGACAGCAAAGCCGAAGGGCAAGCCGACGACGGCCTCGACAAGCTCATCGCCTCACTAGGCCCCAACACGTTTCTGGGCGGCAGCAGAAAGCATCCGATAGCGCGGCTCAGCCTCGCGCTGCGAGAAGCAGTAACCGCTCAGCACTTCGCCGTGAACCATCCCGAACGCGTCGTCCTGGCCGTTCAGCACACCGATGTCCTCAGCCTGGTGCCACAGCCCGAGGCACAAGCGTGGGCCCAGCAATTCCTCCGGCCCCTAGCGGGACCGCAGTGGCAGGCAGTCCGTGAGACGCTCACCGTCGCGCTGGCCTATCCGTACAACGTGGCAGCACGCCGCCTGGACCTGCACCGCAACACGGTGGCTCGCCGCGTAACGCAAGCCGCGGAACTGCTCGGCCTGGACTTCAGGGCCGTCAGTGACCGCATCGATGCCAGCCTCGCCCTTGACCTGCTGACCCGCCAGACCACCCCGGCCCACGGCGTCCTCAGGGACAGCTCGCCAACACTGCAGTCACTCATCACCGCACCACCAGTGTGTGATTGGGCCGAAACCCTTCTCAGCAAAGCTCGAGACGACCGCCGCCCCCTGCTGACCACCGCCACTGCCTGGCTTAAGCACAACACACTCATCGAATCGGCCGCCCGCGCCCTCGGCTCGTCCGAAACAACCGTGCGATCCCACCTCCGGGCATTGGAACAGCACATTGAGCGAGACCTGACCTCACTCACCGGACAGCGCGACCTGCAGATTGCACTGCATGCACTCACCGGGAGCCGTGCCATCAACGACAGACCCGCCGTGCTCAGCCATGCCGCGTGATCGTGCAGCCCGTGACCGGGCGACACGATCACGCGCCCACAGCCCGTGCGCTTCGCTGCGTGACGTGCCCGCCGCAGCATGTCCCGTTAAGCGGGTGAAACACGGGTTTCCTCTTCACCTTCCCAAGTGATCCTGGTCCTCAAGACCGTGGACCCCCGTCGAGGGTGCGGGGGGCGGGCCCTTGGCGGCGCGCGGATTCCAGGGCTGGCCGCAATTTCGAGCATGGCTTGCAGCAACGCCCATACGGGACGCGTGGTGAAGGAGCGCCGCAGGGAATGCCTAGCCGAGGGCTCGTCCTTCTGTGGCGATGGCTGCGGAATCTGCCGGCGTCTCAAGAGAGGTGACCGCCTCTGGCGGGTGCCGGCCGAGCCAAGGCTCATCCAGCCTCACGGCGCACACCGCGTCGAGGACACCGTCAAAACCTGCAAGGAACCTTGGCAACGGGACGGCGGCGCGTGGACAGCGTTTGTGAGCCAATCCGACAAGGACTGCACCGGAGGAGGTGCAGGTGCTGCAGGTGCGCTCAAGCCGCCTGGAGCTGCACCCCAAAGAGGCGAGCGCTCCAGGCGGCCTCAACTCTGCGCGCTGTGAGCCCTGTTGCTGGCCTACGGTTTGCGGGCGACCGCCGCGTAAAGCGGCACCCGGCCATCGCGCACCGTCATGTGGCTGTCGGGCTGCCACTGTGTCGCCACAACGATGCCCGGGGCGCACAGCTCGAGACCGTCGAAGAACCGGGAGAAGTCCTCACGCGACCTGGCCTTCATCGAGTCGGGTCCCTTTTGATAAATAGCGTCGATACGCTCCCAAATCTCCGGTTCGAATTCATACGTGACATGAGAGAGCACGAGATAGCTTCCCGGCGCCAGTGGCTCCAGCATCTGGCGAATCACCTGGAACGGGTCGTACGGATCCGACACGAACTGCAGGACCGAAACCAGCGACAGCGCGATGGGCCGTCGGAAGTCCAGATGTTCGCGCGCGTAGGCGAGCACGGACTCAGGGTTCCTCACATCAGCTGAGACGTAGGCAGTCCGGCCTTGCCGCGTGCCCCGCAGCAACGCCTCGGCATGCGCCAGGACAATCGGATCGTTGTCGGCATACACCACCCGTGCGTCGACGACGATCTCCTGCACCACCTGATGCAGGTTAGGCTCGGTCGGGATCCCTGTGCCGATGTCCAAGTACTGATCGACGTCTCGCTCGGCAAGGAAGCGAGCAGCCCGCTGCATGTACTCCCGGTTGGCCCACGCGGCGGCACGAACGTCCGGGAACAAGGCTGTGATCTCGTCGGCTGCCTTCCTGTCCGCCGCGTAGTTGTCTTTGCCATCGAGTAGATAGTCGTAGATGCGGGCCGAGTGCGGTACAGAGGTATCGATATCGATCGGGGCTGAATCAAACCCACTGTCTGTCACGTCTCTCCTTCACCGGTCCACACTTTTAGTCATCGGCCCAGTTCCTTGAGAACCGTCTCCAGGAACCCCTTGGTCTCTTCCACGCGCAGGGCCTGCGCGGCCATTCTGTCCCGGACTTCGCTGTGCAGGGAGACGCGCGACAGATCGTTCGTATGGTGCGCAGAATCGATGCCCTCAATCCACACGATGTCGGGGAAATCCGGCAGGGGAAATCGAAAGATGGTGAAGGGACCACCCGCCGCGCCAGGCGGGATACCTCTGGAGAAAGGCAGCACCTGGAGAGCAACGTTAGGCAGATACGTCGCCTCGATCAGGTGCTCCACCTGGGGCAACATGACGCTGGGATCGTTCCCGACATGACGGCGCAGCACCGTTTCGTCGATGAGGAACCACGTGCGCGGTGGATCTGAGCGGGACAACACGGCCTGACGCTCCATCCGCAGGGCCACGCGGTGCTCCAACTGCGCAGCAGTGGGCTGCGGACGGTTCAGGCGCAGCACGCCGCGGGCATAGTCCGCGGTCTGCAACAGCGCCGGTACGGCTGCTGGCGCGTAGACGCGGATGTGACTGGCAGAGTCCTCCAGGCTGACGTACGTAGCTGCCGTGCTGGACATAGCGTCCTGGTAAGAGAGCCACCACCCCGGCCTGTTGGCCTGCTCGGTCAGGGCGCGAAATTCCTCGATCTCGGCGTCAGGAACACCGTAGACCTCCAGCATGGCTTTGACCGTGGGCCATTTCAGGGCGATCTTGGCGCTTTCCAGTCGTGTGATCGTGGTGTAGTGGATATGCAGCTTGACGCCCACCTGCTGCGCAGACAGCCCTGCCTGCAGCCGCATCTGCTGCAGCCGTTTGGCTGTGACCATATGCAGGACGGTGGGGGCAGTCCTTCTCTCGCTCATTCCTCCTACCTCCCTCGACTGCCCGAGTGCCACGCAGTGTCCCACGGCTGCCGGGTTCCTCAACAGGTGCTCAACTTACTGTGCACTATGCAGAGTATGGGTTGCGCAGTGACGTGAACGACGCGCATAGTAACGAGGTGATCGCGCTCTCCATGCCGGCCGTGGCGAGCTGACCTCGGATGGCCAGCGTTGACGGTCGGGGCAGAAGCAGACTGCTTCCCGGCCCCTGTGGCTTGGCCGCATCGCGGAGGCACTGCACGCCACGGGGAGGCGACGGAGATGACGGGGCAGATCCCGGAAGCCACGCTCGGCGCACTGCTCAACACGCCAGACCTCGAGCTCGCCTTCGCGCCGGGCGCCTCTCTCCGCTACCGGACCGCACCAGTAGCCGGGCTCCTGCCACTGCATCCGGACGGACTGCGCGGCGGAGTGGCGTCCCAAGACCTCAAGGACGGCTTCCTGGTTCTGATCACCGAACCACTGGCGACCTACACCGAAGACGGCCTGGCGGCAGCGATGACGACGCTCTTGCACCAGATGTCGCGGTGCCGCTGTGCAGCGCTGGTCATGACGTGGAGCCCAGGTACTGCCGCTTCTCTTCCCTCCGCCGCCACTGAACTGTCAGCGGAACTGGGCGTCCCGCTGATGCTCACACGCGCCGGCCTCCACCACTGGCTCAAAGCATTCGATAAGTGGCTGGATAGGCGCACAGAATGGGCAGAGCATCGCGTGGAACAACTCAACGCCCTTCTCCAGCACATGCCTGCTCGCCTTACCGACAGCACCACAATGCAACGCATAACGGAATGGCTCGCGGCGACTCTTGGTGCTCAGGTCATAGTCAGCCAAACCAATGGGGTCCTGGCGGCAGTACCAGCCACCGCGGCCGCAGACATAGGCCAGGCGATTATCAGCAAGACCGCGGACAGCGGCAGCCGACCCACACCCCATACACACGTCATCTCGCTGACGCCCCAGGCAGGTTCAGGCGCCATCCTGGCGGTGGCACGGTCCACCGTCCTGGACGAGGCCGACAAGAGGCTCCTCCGGCATGCAGCCAAAGTGCTCGGGCTGGTCGACCAGGCCCAGCGCGACAGTGGACTCGTTACCTACGGCTCCCAGTCAGCCTATGCCGCGGCCATGGAACTGCTCCTGAGCGGCGAGGTCGACCGGGCACGAAGTGTTCTGGCGCCCCTCGCACCCCGTCTGCTCTGCGCCGATTCCGCGCGTGTCTTCGTCATCGACGTCACCCCTGAGTGCCGAGACACAGCCGTACGCCTCTGCACAGCAGCTGTGGCGGACCAGGCCCTGGTCGTCGGCGACCCCCGCACGCCCCGACGCATCCTCGTGATGCAATCCATTGCGTTGGGGGAGGAATGCGATGATGCTGTCGCGGTCGAACTGGCCCGGCTCGTCAACCGTGCACCGGACGCCTCCCTGGGGGGCAGCGGACTGTATCCACTGTCCCTGCTGGCAGATGCCATGCAGGAGGCGATCGCTGCTCAGCGGTCCGCGGTGGGCTCCCCGAACTCGGTGGCACTGCCCTCACAGTGCACCGATCTGGTCCGGTTACTGCCACGGAGGGAGGCACAGACGTGGTCTCATGACTTGTTGCGCCCGCTCCTGGAACCAGGAGCTCAGTGGTGTCACGTACGCAAGACCCTCGCCGTGGCACTGGCCTACCCCTATACCGTTGCAGCGCGCCGCCTGGACCTCCATCGCAACACAGTCGCCCGCCACGTGAGCCAAGCAGCCCACATGCTCAGCATGAACTTCAACTCCGTGAGTGACCGCATCGCCACCAGCTTGGCACTCGAGGTGCATGCCCGACAGGAACAGCAACCCAGGATCACCGCGGGGGAGACCGAACCGCCAACGCTTGAATCGCTGGTGGCGGCGCCGCAAGTCGGACAGTGGGCCGCAGCCCTGCTCGCCCCGGCGTGCGCCGATCGCCGACAGTTGCTGGCCACTGCCACTTCCTGGCTCGCGAACGACACGTGTATCGAGCCAACGGCCCGTGGACTGAGCCTGTCCGAAGCCACCGTGCGCTCTCATCTGCGGGCGCTGGAGCACTACACAAATCGCAACCTGAACACCCTCAGCGGCCAGCGCGACCTCCAGATAGCCCTACACGTCCATACCGGAAAACCAAAGCTCCTGCACGGCCCGCGGAACAAGCCCGCCTCCGTCTGAGCGCACGACTCTCGTGCCCCCTCCCCGACCGCGCAGCCGTGGAGAGCTCGGCCACAGCTCAAGCACCCTTTGAGGCGGCGCGGCCGTCGCCCAGTATCGGTTACAGCCTCTCAAGCATCCGAGGCACCGCCTCGTGACCTTAGTGGCTGACTCTGTCGGGGATCTTGATCGTTGGTGTTCAGACGACGTGGTGATCCCGAGTTGTTGTTGGACGTCGGGCGGCAGGGCTCTACCGGTAGCTGGTGGCCTTCCAACGGGGACGGGGACGCCCGTGATCATTCTCGGATGCTGGCTCGCCAGGCCTGTGGCCGTGGAATGGTCTGCCAGTCCAGGAACATCTGGAGGGCGGTAGGGGGTTGTGGGTCGCGGTCTGGTGGCCGCGAGAGGTGTTCGTAAATCCGCTCGACATTCACCGCGATAGCTGTGAGGACGTGCTGGACGTGGTTTTTGTCCTCGCTCATTTGCTCCTCATGCTGGTGGCAAAAGTAGGTCACGACGGGGAGCGTTGATGCGCACCTGGAGTCGTGCAGGGCCGTGAAAGATGCCGGGCTGCTGCGGGATGGCACTGGCGGGCTCCGCGAGTGCGAGCTGAGGGATACGGCGGACAAGCGTGGCGAGGGCGGTCTGGGCTTCCATGCGGGCCAGACCCGCGCCAAGGCAGTAGTGAGGTCCCTGTCCGAAGGTAAGGACCCGTTTGTGGGAGTGGCGGGCGAGGTCTGCTCGGTCGGGATCGGGCCAGCGACGTGGGTCGCGGTCTGCTGCTCCGAGGCTGAGCAGGACTCGCTGCCCCGCCGGGATATGGGTGCCGGAGATGGTGATGTCGGTTTTGCTGTAGCGCGTGACGCCGAGCGCCACCGGCCCGTGCAGGCGGGCGAGTTCGTTGACGGCCACAGGGATGCGGGACGGATCGCGCGTCAGTGCCTGGTAGTACGCAGGGCGCCCCAGCAGTGTCAGGAGCATGCTGCCGATGAGAGCGGCCGTGGTCTCGTAGCCGGCCATCAGGAGCAGCAAGCCGGCGTCGGTGATCTCGCTGGTGGTGAGCTCGCCGTGCTGCGCGAGGATCCTGGTGATGGCGCCGTCGCGGAATCCGTTCTGGTCGTCGATGTGGTTGCCGAGGTGCTTGCGCAACTGCTCCCGTGTGTGTTCTCGGGCTTGAGGCCCGGAGTCGGGGGCCAGGAAACGCCGCGTGAGCTGGTGAGCGGAATCCCGGTCGGCCAGCGGGATGCCGAGGACGTCGCAGATGACGTGCAGAGGCAGGGGGAGCGCCAGGCTCTGGATGAGGTCGGCGGTGGGCCGCTGCTCGATGCGGTCGACGAGCTCGTCAGCCAAGGCCTGAATGCGCGGGCGGAAGTTCTCGATATTGCGTGGGACGAAGGAGCGGGCGAGGATACCGCGCAGTCGCGTGTGCTCGGCGCCGTCCAGGCCCATGAGCGAGATCTTCACGCTGGAACGGCTTCCGTCGTGCCCGGGCGTGGGGTGGAGCCAGCGGTCGTCGCTGGTGAGCCGCGGGTCGGTCAGGGCGCTTTCGATGTCGACGGCGCGGGTGAGCAGCCATGCGAGCACACGGCCGTGCAGCGCCACCTGGACAACGGGGGCGCGTGCTCGGAGTTCGGCGAGGCGCTGGTGGAGACCGGGACCGGGGTGCAATTCGTGGTAGGGGCAACTGCCTGGCGGTGAAGGGCCGGTCACGTCGCCTCCTTGACGTTGGCCAGTGTCAGCAGCGCGGTGTGGGGGGCAATGGAGTGCAGGAGGCGGACGGGGTCATCGTCAGCTAGCACGAGGTTCTCCAGGCGCAGGCCGGGGTGGTGGGCAAGGAATCCCGCGGCGTTTGCGGTGCGTAGGAATTCGAGCAAGGGGTTGTAGTAGCCGCAGGTGTTGAGGAGGCCGACGGGTCCGGTGTGAGTGCCGTGCACGGCGGCAGCCCAGACGCAGGCGAGTTCGTCGAGCGTGCCGAGTCCTCCGGGCAGCGCCAGGATCCCGTCCGTCAGGTCCGTGAGCCGCTTCTTGCGCGTGGCCGTGTCCTGCACGACATGAAGGTGGCTGAGGCCGGGATGGGTGATGTCGGCGGTATGGAGGGCATGGGGGATAACGCCCGTGACCTCCCCTCCGGCGGCTAGGGCGGCATCGGCGAGGGCGCCCATGAGGCCCAGTCGGGCGCCGCCGTAGACGACGTGGATGTTGTGCTCGGCCAGGAGCCGGCCGGTCGCCGCGGCGGCCCGCATGTAGACAGGGACGGCGGGGCCAGCGCCGCAGAACACCGTCATCCTCAGCCGGCGCCCATCATGTCCGGCAGCTTCGGTCAGCTCTCGCACAGTTCGACTCCCTCCGCGAGGTCGTGCAGGGCGGGGAGGGCTGTGGCGATGGCGTGGCGCTGCTGGCGGGCGTATGCGAGGTGAGCGCAGCGGATGCGCTCGCTCAGCTCGTAGCGCCAGAGGTGACCGGGAGGCCCGGTCAGCTCCAGGGGCGTCAGGCTGTGCTGTTCGCACAATTCGATGGCCTCCCGAAATCCGATGACCTCGGCGAGATGTTTACGCGCCGACGGGTCATCCGACACGTCCGCGAGTTCTTCCTGAAGGGTCCGCGTATCTGCGGAGCCGGTTCTGTAACCGACCATCTGCTCCACCCGCCGGGCGACGGCCGCTTCGTAGCGGCGCGGGTTGCCTTCCACGTAGGCAGTGACGTCAAGCGTCCAGCCCTCGCACCAATCGGTGCGTTGGGCGAGTTCGCGCAGGATGGAGTTCGATCCGCCCTCCAGGATCAGTGTGGTGGCCCCGCCCCTGAGTAGGCGTCGCGCGGCATCAACCAGGCGGTCGACGGCTGGGCGGGCGGCGATCGGGCCGTGCGAGAGCGGGCGTTTGTCTAGGTAGAGCCGGGTCGTGCCAGCCAGGTCCCGTGCAAGAGGACGACCGGATCCGGTGGTGAGCTCGGGGTGACACTGGATGCGGTCCAGGGCGATGACAGGGCAACGGCTGTCGATGGCAGCCGCGACCGCGCGGTGGGTCTTGCCGATGCCGGTGGGGCCGAGGACGAGGTGCAGGCGGGGGTTGAGGGCAGCGCCTGCGGCCTGTAGTACGCGCATGGAGTCACCGGAGGGCTTTCAGCTCGGAGGGGAAGGTGAGGATGGTGTCAGGGTGCAGCCGCGCGCCCCGGCACCGGGGTGGGGGTCCAATTCGGCGTGGGCTGCGTGGGCGCCAGGTTCGTGCCGTAGGGGTAGGCGCAGCCGTAGGGCACGTAACTGCGGATGTTGACTCCGTCACTCGTGGGGCGCCGGAGGCTCTGGCTGCGGCGAGCTGCCCGATGCGCTTCAGGCGGGTCATGGCGACCTTTCCTGTGAAGGTGAGTGGGGGGGGGATGGCGCGGTCAGTGGGGGCGGTGGAGCCTGTGTGGCGCGGTGAGATTGGGGGTGTGGGCAGCAACCGGGGAGCGGCGGGCACGGAGGTGGGGTTGGTCAGTGTCCGGCTGGTGCTGGTTCGAGTACAGACTTGCCGTGGTAGGGAATTCCGGCTCCGGAGGGTTTGGGGCGATGGGGCTGCCCGGGCAGTCGCAGGGTGGCGTGGTGCAGGAGCTCGAACTCGTCGGTGCTCGCCGGGGTCATGACGCGGATGCCGGCGACGCGTCCCCGGACCGCACCGTCGAAGGCCCGGACGGCGATGCCGTGTGCTTCCAGGGATTCAGCCGCCGCTTGCGGGTCGTGCAGGTGCACGAACCGGTAGTGGATGCCGGAGGGGACGACCGCGCTGCCGAACCGGTCGGTCAGGATCTGCTCCAGTTTCTGTGCATCGCGCCGCACACGCGGCAGGACTGACCGGGCCCAGTCCTGGTCGCCCAGGGCGGCTGTGGCGACGGTAATGTCGAGCAGCGACAACGGCCATGCGGGAAGCTGGAGTTGGATGGCGCGGTGTAGTGCGGCGTTGCGAGTCCACATGATTCCTGCCCGGGTCCCTGTGATGCCGTATGTCTTGCCGGTGCTCTGCAGAATGACGAGGTTGTCGGCGTCCGCTCCGGCCAGACTCAGATCCGGTCCTTGGAATTCGATGTACTCCTCGTCGACGATCAGCACGGTGCCGGGGTGCTGGCGGCAGGCGTCGAGCAGGTCGGCGGCATCGGTGTACAGGCCCAGCGGGTTGTTGGGGTTGCTGAGGATGACGTACCGGTGGCGGGCCATCGCCTGGTGGAGGCGTTCGAGCCGGTGCGCTGGGCTGTTGTACCGCTGCTCGGTGGGCGAGTAGAACGTTGCGAAGCTGAAACGCCGCATTGTCTCCGTGTACTCCGGAGTGAGCAGCGCGACATCTTCGCCATGGAGGTGCCGGGCGAGCAGAATGAGGAACTCCGTGACTCCGCGGCCGCAGTGCAACTCCGTCTCGTCGACACCGAGATGGTCGGCGTACGCCGCCAAGTAGATCCTTTCCGCCCCGTAGGGGGGCGGGCCCAGCTCGTGGGAGCGGTGGGTGGCGAAGTGGGCCAGGGCGTGCACCGCGCTGTCGGGCGGTCCCAGCCGGTTGGAGCACACGCTCAGGTCGAGGCGGATCTGGAGGGCGGCGTAGGCATTGAGGTCCCCGCCTTGACGGGCGTCGCGGGACGCGCAGCGCATCTGGTCGGTCATCGGTGTCTCCAGTCAGGTGCCGGGGTGAGGCGCGCTTTGAGGGGGTGCGAGGCGATGACGGGGTGTCATACGGGGCCTGCGTCAGGCCGAGGTGCTCGACGGCTCGGATCACCTGACAGTCCGCGTTGATGGCGCGTGTGTCGTCGGCGACCAGGAGGAGCCAGCCGGCGGTCTGACCTGCGCGCACTGCAGCGCCGGCGTGCAGGTCGCTGGTGACGGCCATGGTCGGCAGCGTGGTGATGGTGCGCAGCAGGCGGGGGTCGAGGGCTCCGGTACAGCGGGGCAGTAGCGCGGTCCTGGTGACGTGGGGGCGCAGCGGCCGGGGGGGTAGGGGGTGGCCGGTGGTGAGCAGCAGGACGGTGTCGCGGATCGGATCGTGCCCGGTGTGCCCGGCGCAATACATCGGTGGCGAAGTCGGCAATCGTGTAGAGGGCCAGGGCGCGGGCCAGCAGTACGTGGCGGCCCAACAGGGCGGCGCGGCAGACCTGTTGGGCCAGGGTGCGGGTTTCGGACCAGATCAAGGTGATGGTGTGGTCGGTGCTGCCGTCGGGGCCGGACCCGGTCAGGATGTGGATCCGGAATTGGGTGCCGGTGAGGTGTTCGCGCAGCACGAGAGGCTGGCTGGTGGAGCGATGAAGGCGGCGCCAGGCGTGGGTGATGTCGTCGGCGGTGTGGCAGAAGTGGCCGGGGTGCGGGTGGGCGGGGTTGGGGTGCTGGAGGACGAGGCTGCTCACCTGAGTGAAGGCGGCCCAGTTCAGGGCGTCGAACAGGCGCGTGGCGCGGATGCTGCGCGGGGCGGTGATGCCGGCATCGAGGAGCGCGACACCGGTGAAGCCGGTGTCGCCGCGGATGTCGGCGTTGTCGGCGGCGTTGCCAGGCAGGTGGAGGCGGCCAGCGAGCTGGCCGGCAAGTTCGGTGCCGGCTGATGATCCGGCGATGAAGGCCTGGACGCCGAGGTTCTCGAGGTGGGCAGCCTTGCGGCGCAGGCTCGAGCGGTGCGCGATGTGCCGGAGGTAGCCGTCGCTGATCGGGTGGGCGGTAGGGGTGCTGACCACCACGGAGTTCCCGCCGTGCCGGGCCAGCGCGGGCAGGTACAGGTCGCCTGCGCCGGCCGGAGTGACGACGGCGGCCGTGCTGCTTCGGTGCGCGGGAGGGGCTGCCGCGGGGGCGGGGGCGGCGAGGGCCATGGTGCGGGACTCCTGGAGGGGTGATCGGGTCGGTGGGTTAGGCGACGCAGGCCGTGGAGGCTGGGTCAGGCTGGATGTGGATGCCACACCCGGCCTGCACCTGATCCAGTCGTTGGTGGCACATGGCGGCATCGGCCCCGGTGACGACAACCAGTGCGGTGCGGTCCTCAACGGTGGCGTGCGGCAGGGCGGTGACGTGGTCGCCGGGCGCGGCAGTCCACACCATCTGGTCGACCCATTCGGCGAGGACGCCGGTGTTCACCGCGGTGACGCGGCCGGTGACCGAGGGGTAGAGGAACCGGATGGCAGCGCTTTGGTTCTGGTGAGGCATCAGGTCTGGGGATGCGCCGGCGGCGAGGTCGGCGGCGATGGCCGGCAGGCTGAGGCCGGTGGCCAGATGGATCAGGCGCGAGATGAGGTCCCCGCCCAGGCGGGCGTTGACTTCGATAATTCGCGGCCCGCGGGCGGTCAGGCGCATCTCCAGATGGACCACTCCGCTCGTGAGACCTACCGCGGTCAGGGCCGCTTGGGCGGTGTCCCGAATCTGGGGGTCGGCCAGGAGGGGGTCGGCGGCGTCGACGGTGTGGCCGGTCTCCAGGAAGCAGGGCTCGGCGCTCAGCGCTTTACGGGTGATCGCGGCGATGTGCACGGCTCCGTGGCCGAGCACGACGCACTCCACGCTGATCTCGGGACCCTCCAGATACTCCTCGATCAGCACGCCGGGCGTGCCGGTGTCCTCCAGGCCGAACAGGCGGGCATCGACGGCGTGTTGGAAAGCCGCACGGACTTGGGCGGGGGTGTCGGCGCGGCGTACCCCGGCGCTGCCGCCCAGGGAGCGGGGCTTTAGGACGACCGGCGCGTCGAGGAGCGCGGCGTATTCGACGGCCGTGTCGGCGTCGGCTACGAGGTAGGAGTGGACCGAGGGCACACCGGTTCCGGCCAGGAAGGAGCGGGTCAGGTGCTTGTCCCGGCAGGCGGCGACCGCAGCCGGGGGGTTGCCGGGCAGTTGGAGCCCAAGAGCGACATCCGCGGTGAGGACGACGTGGTTCTCCAGGTAGGTGACGACACCGCCGACGTCGTGCCGCTCAGCCAGGGACCGCGCGGCCTCGTGGACGGCTCGGGTGTCGGCCAGGTCCACGGCGACGGCTGCATCGGCGAGCTCGCATGCCCACGCGGGCGGTTGTGGGTCGAGGAGGGCGACCGGGTATCGGGCTGCGATCTGCGCCAGGTTGGCGCCGCGGTAGAGGCGATCTCCCGCCCCCAGGACGATCAGCATCGGGGACAGCCTGTCGTGAGGAAAAGAGCGTTCGGGCATGGAGAGGTCCTGACGTGAGGCGGGACAACGGGAGCGAGCGCTGGCGGGCCGGGCTGGCCGGTTGCCTCCGGCACCGCCGGACGGAGGGCAGGAGGCAACCGGCAGCGGTCGTCAGATGGTGATGTTCGGGGAGTAGTAGACGTTGTGGCCGGGCGTGATCTGCCAGCCGACCGCGGATTCCCGGAAACCGGCGGGGCACTTGATCACCCGGGAGAGGTAGCCTCCGCGCGGCCTCAGGTTGTAGGTGAGGTGGATCACGTCTTGGCCCTGGCGGCCCTGGCACGTGACACCGAACTCGGCCTTGACCTTCTTGTAGGTCTTGTTGACGAAATTCAGCTGCACACGGTCGCGTCCGGCACGTGTGATGCAGCGGCTCACCTTCCGCCCCGAGCAGTACCAGCGTGGCGCCGCCGCCGATGCCACGTCGGTGTCGGCCTGTGCTGCCGCAGACGCGGCGGCCGTGGTCTTCGCGCTGATGCGCCAGCCGCTGTCTGCTGTGGCCGGGACGGCGGCCGCGAGGGTGAGCAGGCCTGCGATAGCTGCGGCGGACAGTGCGTACCTGGGTGTGGACATAGGGATGCCTTCTTTCGTCGGGTGGGGCGATGGGGTGGATGTGGCTATGATCCGCGCGGTGCTTCTGGCCCCGGTCGGGGGCGGCTGCGAGGCGCGGTCAGCGGTCGTTGAAGACGCGGTGGATGGGGCTTCAGTGGTGGGGGCGCTGGCCGATCCGCACGATGCAAACGCGGAACTTGTAGTGGCTCTGCTCCAGGAGGTCGTGGCGCGGGGCAGAGCGTGCAGAGCACCTGCCGTTGTCGTAGGTGTCGGCGAACTGGTAGGCGAGACTTCCGGTGCCGGCCATGACCTGGACGAGAGCGCGGTAGCCGTCCTTGCCCTCTACCAGGTCAACGACAGCCCGCTGTGGCGTGCCATGGAAGGCGACGCCGGCGTCACCCAGCCCACCTTCGACGCCGATGTCCTTGACATGCGGTGCTGGCGCGGGCCGTCCTGGAGGAACAGGTGGTGGCGGCCGCGGACCTGTTCGGTGCGTACCGACTGCCAGACCGCGGCCCACTCGCGGCTGTCGAAGGGTGTGGCCGGGCGGTGCTTGGCGGGAAGTGCGGCCACCGAGGAGTGCCAGGAGCTATTCACGGTGCGGGAGTTGGGGCGCAGGGCCATCAGGGTCATGGGCGTGTCTCCGGTTGGGGGTCAGGATGCGGCGGGCGCTGGGATACTGCTGGCAGCGGTGATCGTGCGGCGGTGAGTGAGCCCGATGAGTGGCAGGCACAGGACGCTCCCCAGGGCGCCGACCGTGAGAGTGGCGAGCGCGGCAAGGCCGTCGCCGCCCGAGGTCAGGCAGGCGGCCGCGAGGACGGGGGCGATGATCACTCCGAGGGCGAGGGTCGTGCCCCAGAGCCCTGCGTACAGGCCGCGTGCATCGAGTGGGGATATCTTGTTGACGATGTCGTTGGCGGCGATGAAGAAGACGATCTCGCCGGGGACGGCCGCGGCGACGGCGATGCTGTAGCCGAGAGTCGTGTCGGCGAGTCCGGCGCTGCCCATGCCGGCCCCCAGGAGGAGAGCACCGAGGGCGAGGAGGCCGACGGTGGGTTCCGGGCGGTCGCAACGACGGCGCAGCCATGGGTTGAGGAGCGGGGTGAGCGTGATGACGGCGCCGGCGTTGGCGACCTGAGACCATCCGTAGGCGTCCGCGGAGAGCCCGTCGTTCTCCATCAGCATGGGCAGGGCAGAGAACATCCCAGCGGCGCAGGTCAATGCGGCGACGCTGACCGCGCAGAGCAGCCACAGCCGTCCGTCGCGTAGCGCGGAGCCCAGCGGGGTTCGCGTGACCGGCCCCGTGGCGAGTGCTGCCTTCGGAGCGTCGCTGTCCAGGTAGCGGCGGGCGATCAGGGCGCAGGCGGCACAGGCTGCGGCGTTGAAGTAGAACAGGGCCGTGAAGCCGAGCAGTCCGGCCAGAAGGCCGCCGACGGCTCCGGTGATCGCCGCGCCGATGTTCACAGCACCGTGGCGCCAGCCGTTGACGACAGCCCGCTGGCCGTCGTCGGTAATGAGATCGGCGATCCCAGCGGAGACAACGGGACGGGGAGCGTCGTAGACGATGCCCGCGACCAGAGCTCCCGCGCACACAGCCAGGAACGCCTGTGCCTGCGCCATCAGTGGCAGGCAGACCGCGGAGGCGAGCATGGCGACGACGAGGGTGCGCCGACGGCCGAGGCGGTCGGCTGCCCATCCGGTGATCAGCTGGCCGATGAGCCAGCCGACCCCGAACACGGCGAGAGCTTGCCCGACACTCTGGGTGCTGTAGCCCAGGTCCTTGAGGTGGTAGCTGAGGAACGGATAAGCGAATCCGAAGGCGCGCGCTATCAAGGTGGTGAACAGCAACGCCCAGATCGCGGGGGGAAACCGGCCTGGTGGGGCCTGTTTCGAGGAAGTGGTGCTGGTGGCGGGTAGGGTGGTTGCTGACACAGACGCTCCAGGGAAAGCGGATACGCGACGTTCCGGGTGGGGCGGCCGGCGTCAGATGGTTCGGGCGCCGGTGGATGTACACGGGGATCGCCCCAGGGGGATGAAGGCGAGGCATGGGGTGGGGACGTGGGTGACGGGGCGAGACGCCCCACCGGCCGCACGGGTCGCTGCCAGTGCACAGACGGTGGGCATGACTGTCCGAGGCGCCGGCGGTTCTATGCGGCCTTCCTCCGGCGTGTGACCGAGGCCTGAGTTGTCGTCATGGCATCGCACCGCAAGGCAATGGGTGACGGCCGCAGTGGCTCCGACCTGAATGGCCGCCATGGGAATCGGGCGCAGCGAGACTGCGCGAGACGGGCAGTGGAGACTCGACTCGCCGGGGAGTCACGCACGGTCGAAATCACACCGCAATCGGCGGAAGAGCCGCGCCCGAACATGTTGCCCGCCTTGTATAGAGTGAACCGAGTGCCTATTGAGCCCTATCTAAACACGCCTCGCAATGTCATTCAATAGGCAGTCGATTGCGACTCTGTGAACGCCGCTGCGTGGGATACCTGCAGTACTGGCTGCGACGACAAGACCGACCTGAACCTCTTCGTCAAGGTGCGCCTCTTCTGGCGCCTGCCCTCGGCCCGAGGGGGGCGCAGAGGTCGCCACTCCCGGGACCCGTCGTGCGTCTGCGGCGACGGCCGAGAGGTATGCGACGACTCACCCGGGGGTCGCACCGAGCACGCCTATGATCGATGCATGCCGTCGCCCCTTCCCACGTCCCTTGCTGTGTCCGACGCCATCACCCACTACCGCCAGTTGCGGGAGCTGACCGTCGACGAACTGGCCTACGTGCTCCGGATGCTCGATCACCCGATCTCAGCCGATGCTCTCGCGGAGATGGAGCGATGCGCTCGCCCCGTGACCGTCGACGACCTCGTCGCGATCGCCTACGCGCTCGACACGACCCCCGCAGTGCTGCTGTCGCACATCCCCATCGACATGCCGGAACCCGAGGGGCCCCTCGCCACCGGACTCCCTGGCGACATCGACCAGTCCGAGCTCCGCGCCTGGCTTGAGGGGAAGACCACGCTCGACCGCGAGTCGCGGGTGAACTGGTGGAAAGAGCGGGTCGCCCGCCTCAGGGTCCGGTCGGCGCACCATGAAGAACAGCTGCAGGGTGCGTACGCGGAGCTGCGCGAGCTCGGTGACCTGGCACTCCAGGAAGCTGACGCCCCGCCCGTGGAGCGTCTTCAGTGGCGCATCCAGGACGGCGAGCACGCGCTCAATCAGTCCGAAGTCGCACTGGCGCTGACTGAGCATCGACTCGTCAACCTCCGAAAAGACGCCTGACAGGCCGAGTTCTGGTCAGTCAAAGTCACCTATCTGTACCCGACTTTGACTAGCCTTCTGTTGTTAGGTCGTACATCCGGTACATCAGTCTGCAATACTGACAGTACGCTTGTGAATGCCTTCGCAAGTGCTGATATACGAGAAGAAAGCGCGGAAGCCGGTCGGGTCGTCCTGGGGGGCCGGATTCGGCTCCCGGGCGTGGTAGGGATCCGGGTCTCGGGGACGCAGTGTGGAACTGTGGAGCCGAGACGCCGGTCCCTGCGCAGAGGCACTACCTGGACACGCAGGACTCAACGAGAGAAAGCGGGGGCGATCATGGCTGAGGATCAGCCTCAGTTACCCGAGGAGCCGACACAGGGCTACGCAACAGCTTCTCGGGCCATGCCGCCGCGACCGCAGGTTCCACCCGTTGTCACGGCCGAGCAGGGGGACGCCGGGTTTCGGCAGACGCATCTCCGCGAGCCGACGATGTCCGGGTATCAGGCCGCCGTTCATGCCGGACTGATCGCTCCAGAGCGCAGGCCTCGTGATCCGTCGATGCAGCAGGTGGCCGACCGAGCCAAGCAAGTCGTCAACGGTGCCCGGGACTTCTTCAGCACCAAGGTCACGCCGACTGTCGAGAACTCTGGAGCCAAGGGCTTCCTCAGCAACCGCGCTGCCCCCGCCGCGCAGAGCGCCGCACGCTCGATGCAGCAGAGCACCTCGCGTTTGGGACTGGCCAGATGAGGGGGCTGGCCACCTTCATTCTTCCCGACGCGGCGTTCCTGGCGATCATCTCCCTGTTCATGCCGGTCTCTTCAGTCATGGGTTCTCGGTCAACGACTTCTGCGATGAGGCCGGAGATGAGGGCGGCTTCCTGCTCTTCGTCATGCTCGTGGCCATCGCTGCCTCTGTCGTGGCAGTCATCCGCAAGGCGAACTGGTTCCGCATCACCGCCGGAGTCGTCGGCACCGTCGCCGGCCTGATCGGCATGATCGACGGCTTCGGGACCATGGGCACCGTCAGAGGTACCGCCACGCCTCCATCGGAGCGGGCGTGGTGCTCGTGGCGCTGCTGGCGGTCGTGATGCTGGCTGCTGCAGTCCTCGTCCGGCTGTCGCCGCGTCAGCCGCCTACGATTCCGCCGATGCAACCAGCCCAGCCTCCACAGAGCTGACCCAAACCGGCTTTCCAGAACGAACGAAGGGAGAACACCATGAACTCCACCAGGACCGCACGTGCGACACGGAACAGGACCGCCGTGTCAGCCGCGGCCCTGGCCGCGGGTGCTCTCATGCTCACCGCCTGCAGCGGGAGCAGCGATGCCGCTTCCTCGCAGAGCCCCAGCAGCAGCCAGGCCTCCAGCTTCGACGGTGCCTACATCTCCATCACCGACGGGGCGCGCGGCGGCATCGCCGCAATCGACGGGTACAAGATCACGTACATCGACGTCACCGCTGGGGACCAGCAGTGCCAGCTGACCAGGAAGGCCCTCGGCGACATCAAGCACGGCTCGATCGTCAAGGACGGCAAGACCAACAAGGGGCAGTACCAGGTTCTCTCGACCGGCACGATCAACGACAGCCGGACCAGCGTGCTGTGGGACGACGTCAACGGCTCCGACCAGACAGGCACTGACCCGGGATCCGGCTCGATCTCGATGTCCAACAGCATGATCACGCTCGGGTACACCTTCGCCTACTCGATCGACCAGGTCCATCTCATCCCCGCCGACAGCGACCAGGCGAAGGCATTGATGGCCAAAGACTGCAACCAGCACGGCTGATTGCCGCACGACCCAGGCAGCACAGAACCCCGTAGATATCACGTCCACGGGGTTCTGTCTTTTCTCTGACGCCTACTTCTGGAGCTGCTGCGCCCGGTACTCCTCAATCGTCTCCGGCGGCCGGCCGTACTTCGGCGCGTGCTGCTCGACGAAATCCAACTCAGCCCATGCTGCCGACTGCCGGATCCTCGACCGGGCGACCACGACGAACACCGTGGCACTGATGCCGATGTTGAGCAGACACCACCCGGTCAGCAACGCCGTCAGCACCACAGGCAGACCATCCTCGATCGCCATGGTGGCCAGAACGGCCAAGCCTGCGCTGTTGGCCAAGAGGCTGGCCACGTACCCCTCGAACGTGCCGGACAAGCGCGCCAGAGTCCGCGGCTCGTCGCGATGCCGCACAGCGCGCTTCACCTCGCCGACGAACACAGCGGTGGCCACGGTCGCCGCGGTGCTCAAGGCCAGCTCGCGGATCCCGGTGATCCACCATCGCGCCGAGCGCCACCAGCCGAGCGGGAACTCGCCGCGAAGCTTCGATCCGAGCCTCATTCTCTTTCCCTTCTCCTCTTGCCCGCATAAGACGACGCACCCGGTGAAGACGACCATCGCGATTGTCCCCTCCGGGTGCGTCGCTCCACACTCGCCCGATCAGTCTTGCGGCTTTTCGCGCCGACCGCGGCGAAGACCACCGGCCGGCCGCTGCCGCGGCTCCGGAGTTTCCACGCTCTGAGGGGCCAGATCGACAACCCGGCGCGGACGTGGACGAGGACGCGGAACCGGAGCCTGCCGCGGTGAAGGAGCCGGTGCAGGAGCCGACGTCCGCGGTGCCTGATCCCGCGGGGCGGGCGTCTGCCGCGGTGTCGGCGTCGACGCCTGAGTCGAACCCGGCTGACGCGCTGCCTGCACTCGCGTCGGTGTCCGCGCACCAGGCGCAGCCGGAGTCTGACCCGAAACCGGAGCGGCCATGGGACGAGGAGCCGACGTTCCGGCTCCCAGATGCCTCGCCGGGGTGCCCTGAGCGAGGCGCGTAGGACCCGTGCTCGGCGCGGCCGGCTGCCCGGAAGCGGGAACGGGACCGGGAGCAGCGCCTCCGTTGAAGCGCTGCGGTACAGCCTGCTGATTGCTGCCCTGCCCTTGAGAGCCGCCAGGAGAGCTCGGCGGCTCCGTGGACGAGGCCAGAACCTCGCCGGGGATGACCTTGTTGCCGTCCGAGGTGTACCCGAGATTCGACAGGCCGCCCTGGTTGCTCAGATTCTGTGCCGTCTGCTTGTCCGAGTGTGTGCTGCCCGCTCCGCCACTGGTCAGCTGCAGTGGACCGCCTCTGTCGTCGGGGCCGTCGCCCTGGCCAGACACGCCCTGAGCACCAGCGGGACCGCCACCGCCACTGGTGCCACCGCCACCAGGACCACCGTCCAGTGCCGGGCTGTTCGGGTTGCCCGGGCCCCCCGCGCTGCTGCCCTCAAGAGCCAGCGCCTGCTTGCCAGCAGTCAGAGCCGTGGCGTCGCCGTTCGTGCCGCCGGCGTTCGTCGACGCCGTCTTGCCCGCGGGCTTGCCCGTGCTCGGAGACGCCGGGCCGCTGGTCTTGTTGTTGAACCCGTTGGCGAGCTTGTTGCCCAGGGCCATGCCCGCGCCAGCCCCTGCACCTGCGGCCAGAGCAGGCATCAGCCCGCCCTGGTCCGGCTTCGGCGCGGTGTTGGTCTCCAGGAACTTGTCCACGAGCTTGGTGATTACTTCGTCCATCGCCTGCAGCACCGTCTTGCGGACCCGCAGCAGAGCGAAGGTGATGCCCATGATTATCAGCGACGAGATGAGCGTCAGGATCACCACGATGATCCCGCCGAGCGCAGCGCTGCCCCACAGGCCGCCCGGGCTCATGAAGCTCGACATGGGCCCGGCCATGATGTCCGGAACCGAGATCAGGAACTCCGAGACGAACTGGTAGATGAACAGCGTGACAAGGACCTCCAGGATCAGCGCCATGGAGTAGACGATCACCTTGGCGATCGCGGCCAACGCGCCCAGCGTTGCGAACGGCACGGCCGCTACGAGGCCGAAGATCCGCTTGACCGAGCCGGCGAGCATGCCGATGGCGTACCAGAAGCCGAGCAGGACCATGGAACCCAAGACCGTGGCTGCGTTGGACCAGTACATGAACTTCGCCGGCCCCGTGCCCACCTGGCTGACGGCCATGTGGTTCTCGCGGGTGAAGCCAGACATTGCTTTGTTCGAGCTGTACATGTTCAGCGAGCTGGGGCTGAATCCGGTGTTGAGGTAGTTGTATGCCGCCAGAGGGGACAGGTTGCACGAGGACGGCGTCTTGCCCACCACGAAGCCGCACTTGCTCTTCGTCCCGGTCGTCGTGAAGACCGTCGAGCCCTTGCCGGGACGAGAGGAGGTCAGGCCCTTGCCGTCGGTCGAAATCACCGGGTGATCCACCGGCTTCGGCCCCTCCTCCTCACCGAAATCCTCCACGTCGCCGTAAGTGTCCTTGTCGACGAACCAGTCCTTCTTGTCATCCGCGCTCTCGTCCAGCTGCGTGATCGAGCTCTTGATCCCCGACTCGAAGTCGGAAGCTGCGATTTCGTTGCTGCCGATGTACTTGCCGATAATCCCGAAAGTCGAGAACACCGCCTTGAAGTCATCCGACGCACCGGTACCGACAGAGACCGTGCCGTCCTTCCAGGCCGACTCGGCGTCGTCGGCCTTCGGGCCGATGCTGATGCCTTTGAACGTCGCTCCGTGGGACTGCTTGTTGATCGCCAGCGCGCTCGTGCGCACCGACATCATCGCGTCAGAGCTCGCCTGCTCGCCCTTCCAGGAGACAGTGGCCTGGTCCGGGATCCCGAGGCGGTCGTTCATCATCCACGCCTCGAAGTCGACGTAAGTACTCAGCACGACACGCGTCGGACCGGCATGCTGGCCGAGAACCGAGTCGTCGAACTTGTCGAGCACGCTGGTGTACATCGACCCGATGAGCGGCAGGCCGGCGCCGATGAAGACGACGCGCACGATGAGCTTCTTGATCGCCGAACCCCGGTCCATCTTCTTGAACATGACCAGGCCGATGAGCAGGAAGCCGATGAAGACCGGCACCAGCGCCTGCCACGAGATATCGACGAGCAGGCCATACCAGTCGCTGATCCAGTGCTGGAGGCCCGCGAGCGCGCCGCCTCCGGTGTCACCTCCCGTCATCCCGTCGGCGAATGTCGGATTGACCCCCCTGACCGCCTGGTAGAACCACATGAAGGGGTTGATGAGCTTCAGGAACTGCAGGATGACGAAGAACAGCGTGCCGACTGCCAGCGCCAGGGCGTAGAGAATCCAGATGATGGAGCCTCCGATCACGCTCACGATCTGGCCGCCGATGCCCGAGGACATCGTGTCCAGGCCAAGGTCGTTGTTGGCCGCCCCGAAGTGCGCGTAGTCGAGCATGCCCGAGTACTTCGCGTTGCCCTTGTCGTCTTTCGCTGCCAGGGTCTCGTACGTGACGGTCTGCGAGGACCCCGACACCTCAGCGAAGAACCAGCCCACGATGTCGCCCAGGCTGAACTCCGGGTCGACGTAGCCGAGCATGGACCCACCCGAAGCAGGACTGCTTGTGATCGGCTTCCAGTTCTCGTGCATGCCCTCGTCGTTCGACGGCGAGTTCTCCTCGCTGAAGTACGAGCTCGCATTCGACGCCAGCTGGTAGAGGCTGTAGTTGTCGCGATCCTGGTCGTCCGCGGACGCCGGCGAAGAGGTCGCGATCATGAGGGCCGGCACGAACAGCGCGGCCAGGAGCACGAGGGCAAGTCCGCGCGCAAACCTGCCCCGGCAGGCTCCGCCACCGCCGTGGTCGGCCCAGGCACGTAGCCGCGCCCCTGCCGTGATCGCCCCGTTCATCGTCTCTCGTCTGCTCCTCGCCTTCGTATCAGTGCTGACCTCGCTCATGCCTTGACCAGCTTCTTCGGCTTGGGCTTCCTAGCTGGCCCCCTTGCGCCGTCCTCGGGCTGCGGGCTCTTCTTGCCGTCGCGGTGCTTGCCCCCGTCGCTTGGGCCCGCGTCAGCCTCGCCGTCGCCGCCCTCGCTGTGCTTCCGGATGCTGGTGAGGTTCGCGCCCGGTGTCGGCTTGTCGTGCATGATCGCGTTCATCCGCGCAGCCTCTTCGGCCCTGGCCGCCTCCAGGCGGACCTGCCTGCGCTGGGCCTCGCGGTAGGGGTTGATCCCCAGTGCCAAATCCAGGTGGAAGACCACGTTGGAGATGCCCCGGCGCAGGTACGTGAGGTTCTCGCCCTTGGTCGTGATGAGCTGGGCGAGATCCGGCGGAATCCGCTGGTGCAGCTGCTTCTGGTATTCCGCTACCGTGCCGTCGCGCATCGGACCGAAGAGCGTGTAGTCCGCGGCGTCGAACTTGCTGAAGTCGCTGTCGGCCAGCATCTTGTCGACGTCGTTGTAGCTGTAGACCACTCGGCCGCCGCGCTCGTGCATATGGTCGAACTGGTCCTTGATGTACTTCTTCACCCGGTCGTCGATGTGCTCGGTGCCGTGGATGATCACGGTATCGCCGAGCCCCAGCGTGCCGACGGCGAAGCCGACGATGTTCACCAGTTGCGCCATCGCCACGCCCTTGCCGCGGCGCATGAGCCGCGAGAAGTCGTAGACCACGCGCCGTGAATCCCGGACCCTGTCCACGGCCGAGGCCGTGTGGTTGTTGAACAGGTCGCCGTTGGTGCTCAGCATCGCGTTGGCGATGCCCCTGAGCACGTTGTAGGCGCGCAGCTGGTCCGGGTCGGTCTTGCGGGAGTTCAGCAACGCCTTGTGCGCGGTTGCCACGTAGGAGACGAACATCTGAAGGCGCGGCACCTGGGTGTGCGGGATGTTCACCACACGCAGACGGTGACGCTGCTCCTTGGCGTTGTGCCGCCACATGCCCTGCTCGATGTAGAAGTCGGTCGCGGTGTCTTCCAGGGCGCTGCGGATGATCGAGCCGATTGCTCCGTCGCTGGTCTCGTAGAGCTGCTCGAACATCAGCTTGAGCTTCTCCATCTGAGCGGAGAAGACCGTCAGCTCGTCCTCCTCCTCGCCGAACATCTCGAACATGTTCACGTCGCCCTGATTCAGATCCACGCGCGAGGTGAGCCGCTCGAACTTCGGGCCGAGCTTGTCGAGGTTCGCTCCGTCGAGGATGAGGTGGACGACCTGGCCGTTGTTCAGCAGCGCCGCCTGTGAGATCTTCGAGCACCACATGTTGGCCACCCGCTGGCGATCGAGGTACTCGCTGAGCGTGGCGTCGGCGACGATCGTGTGGTGGTCGTAGGCGTTAACGTCCATGAGCACGGCGCTGTTGTTGACGTCGCCGACCATGTAGCCGACGTACTCGCCGCCTCGGTCGTTGAGGCCATTGGTCACCAGCGAGTACGAGCCGGCCAGCTCGTTCGAGGTGAAGTGGAAGCCCTTGCCCTTCTTCTTCTCGTTGCTCTTCCACAGACCCGAGAGCTCCTGGCGCTGCTTGCCGGCGTAGGGCGCAGCCTTCAGCGTGCCAAATCGGTCGATGTACAGACGCATGACCCGGTCGATCGTGTCGTCCAGGGTCGCCAGGTCGGGGGCCTTGAGGAAGAGCCGGTTGTGCACCGAGACGTAGCTCGCGCCGTCCTGGATCTCGCCGATCGTGATACCGAGGTCACCGGAAATCTTCGCGGCCTTGCGCTTGGAGGAAGTCGTGCCCGTCTCCTCCTGCTCGTTCGCATCCAGCCGGTCCAGCTTCTCCGACTGCTTGGTGTACGAGTCGATCCACTTCTCATCCATCCGCTTGACCTGCTCAAGCACGACGGCGGTGACCCGCTCGTCCAGGCCGTCCGGGATCCGGTCGATACCCCAGAAGGCCGCGAAGTTGTCGTGCGCGGCGTCGTCGTGGAAGTACGCCAAGATACAGGCGACCGAGCCGTCGACGTCGAAGTAGTCGGAGCGGAAGAGATACTTCTCCTTCGGCTTCAGCGCGAGCAGATGAGGGTAGGCGTCGAACGTGCCCTGGAGGTGCTTCACCTCCCGGCGGCGCTGCCACCAGTTCTTCTTCGGCTCGGCAGCATCGGCTGCGCCGTCCGCCGGCTCAGCGTCCTGCACGCCCTCAGCCTGAGCAGCACCGTCCGCGCGCGGATCATCGACCACAAGCTCCGCGGTCTCATCAGTCTCGTCAGGCTTCTTTCCCGGAATGCCGAGCTGTGCCCGGACTTTCGTCATCAGCGCCATGGTGTCCTCCTTACGTTGTTGGTGGGTTGATTCCGGTCACTCGTAGGATCGGGAGGCCCAGGGATGCCGGATGTGGTTTGTGTTCTCCTGCCTTGTGGTGGCTCGAACGGATTGGTCGCCCGGCATCCCGCGACGACTCGACCACTCATTGGGATGCGCGCGGCAAGATCGCTTGGTAAGGACACGCTGGCGAGGTCGTCTGCTGGGACCAGTAAAGGAACGACTTCGGAGGTGGCCGTGCCCGAACTGTGGGCTGGTACGGACGCGGGCAAGGCCGAGCATCACTGCGTGGTGATCGACACCGATGGCAAGCGGAGGCTGTCGCAACGGGTCGCCAACTACGAGACTGCGCTGCTCAAACTGATAAGCGACGTGCTGGAGTTGAGCCACGGGGAGCCGGTGACCTGGGCGATCGACCTCAACGCCGGCGGGGCCGCGCTGATGATCGCGCTGCTGACAGACAACGGGCAGCAGGTCCTCTACATCCCCGGCCGCACCGTCCACCACGCCTCCGGCTCCTACCGGGGCGATGGCAAGACCGACGCCAAGGACGCCTACGTCATCGCCGACCAGGCACGCATGCGCCGCGACCTCCAGACGATGCGCCGGGGCGACGACATCGCCGTCGACCTGCGCATCCTGACATCGCGCCGCCTGGACCTGGCCGCCGACCGCACCAGGGCGATCAACCGACTGCGGGCCCAGATGCTGGAGTACTTCCCCGCCCTGGAACGAGCCTTCGACTACAAGACGTCCAAGGCGGCCCTCATCCTGCTGACCCACTACCAGACCCCGGAAGCCCTCCGGCGCATCGGCAAGAACCGGCTCTCGACCTGGCTGAAGAACCGCAAGGTCCGCAACTACCAGCTCATCGCGGCCACCGCGGTGGCCGCCGCCGAGGCCCAGCACACCGCCGTCGCCGGGGAGAAGCTGGCCGCCGCCGTGGTGGCCAAGCTCGCGAGGGAGGTGATGGCCCTCGATGAGGAGATCGCCGAGACCGACGCCCTGATCGAGGGCCGGTTTCGCGACCACCCACACGCTGAGGTCATCCTGAGCATGCTCGGCATCGGCCCCGTCCTGGGCGCCGAGTTCATCGCCCACACCGGCGGCGACATGAGCGTCTTCGGCAGCTCCGATCGCCTCGCCGGCGTCGCCGGACTGGCCCCGGTCCCCAAAGACTCCGGACGTATCAGCGGCAACATGCGCCGACCACGACGCTACTGCCGACGCCTGCTGCGGGTCTTCTACATGTCCGCCATGGTCGCCGCCAGGTGCTGCCCCACGTCGAAGGCCTTCTACGACCGAAAGAGAGCGGAGGGCAAGGGCCACCGGCAGGCCGTCATTGCTCTTGCCCGCCGTTGTCTCAACGTCCTGTGGGCCCTCATACGTGATGGTCGCACCTTCGAGGTCGCCGCGCCGCCGAACCCTGTCGCTCTGGGCTGACCCGCTCACAGCAAGTCACCAACCGGGCTTGACAACTTCATTGGGAATCCGTTCGTTCCTTGTCGTGGCGGTCGGCCTGGCGCTGGTCAGTTCAGCGACGCCTCGAGAACGAGCAGTTCGTCGTCGATGCCCTGGTAGAAAACCCGGAGCATCGACAGGGCTTCCCCGCGGTCGAGCATCGTGGCTTCCTTGATCATCAGAGTCGAGCCGCCGACCTCGGCCTGGAGGACCTGGTGCCCCTTGCGCAGTGCGTCGGCGTTCTTACCCTTAAGCAGCAGGTACTGGTGAATTGAAGTGAACTTCCCGCCCACGTGCCGCGTGAGAATGTCGTACTGCTCGTTCTGCAGCTCGATCAGATCCGGATCGCGGACCTGCAGGGCCTGGTTGCGCCGTTCCAGGTTCGCCACCTGGTGGTAGACCCGCTGCGGCTCTTTCGTCGTGATGAAGCTGTGCTCGCAGGCCGTCTCGACCTTGCGCCAGAAGGTGTCGACCCGATCGAGGATCCCGCCCCGGTCCTCGTCGAAGAGCAGATAGCTCGCCGAGCCGACGACCAGGTAGACCCGGCCTTCACCGCCATCGGAGAAGCGGATCAGCCCGTCCTCGTCGATCCCGTCGATGCCGACGATCGAGTAGAAGTCCGTGGGGTTCGAGCTGCGGCGCGTAAAGACGTGACGGGCCTTCCGGGGCAGGTACGCCAGGAAGACCGGCACACGCATGATGCGCAGCTCCTTCGTCTTCACCAGCCCGCCGAAGTAGGCGATCGTTGCCAGTCCCCAGAGGGCGAAGAACGTGATGGCCACCGGTCCCGAACTCGCGACAAACGTCGACGTGCTGAACCACAGCAGGGCGAGGATGCCGCCGCCGAAGAAGAGCAGCTGCTTGATCGGGGAGGGCTTGGCCGCCCAACCTCCCTTGCTCAGCGTGATCTCGTGGTCGAGGAAGCTCCTGTTCAGCGAACTCGGCACCTTATAAGACAGTTTCGCCATGAATCTCTCATCTCCCCCCTGCGACCGCAATGGTCATTGTTCGCTCTATCGAAAAGCTGTCATGTGTGAAGTTGCGTAGATGGCATCCTATCTCAGGTAGGTCATTCAAATCAGAGGCGAAAGGTATTTGAGTGGCGATGTCCGATGGCGTGGACTAGCGTGGTCGAGTCGTCAGGAGTCGTCTGAGCGGCTGACAGATCAGTCGCGCCACGGGAGCAGAGGCGCTCAGCCCATCGCTACGGCCTCGAAGCTCGGGACAACGTCGTCCTGGCGAGCACCGTTAGCGCATCAGTCGAGCCGTCCCGGTCGAGGATCTCCTGACGCACGCACCGCAATCCCATCGAGCACGGTCCGCTGTGAGTGACGGAAGTGGTAGTGCCCGGCGACGTACAGCGTCTCCGTGGCCGGAACAAGCGTGCACCCTTTCGGTGTGCACCCCGCTGCGCCTCGTGCCCGTGCGTCAAATCGTCAGGGTGCCAGCCACGGCCGTCGCCGGACCGCTGCAGAAGCCCCGGGATCGCCAGTGCCTCGTGGGCCAGCACCACGTCGGGGCCCACTCCGGCATTCAGGGGCCGGGCGCCTGCTCGTCCGTGGGCAGTTCCGCCTCGCACCACGTTCGGCCCAGCATCCGGATGCATCGGTCGACGCTCGCAAGGTGCCGCCGTGGCTGACGCCCAGCGCGGTCGTCAGCGTCGGCACCTGGCTCCGGCCCGGGGTCCTCCCAACTGCCCGCGCCCGAGGGGCCCTCTGGCCGCCCGCTTAGGGCCTGGTCACCGTCATCCCGCGCATCTACGCTCGCGACACCAAGGCCGCGCTGCCTGAACGACTTCGCCACGGAGCACGATCACTGCGGCGATACCAAGAGCGCCTTCCTGGACGGTGCCCGCTGTGACATGGCCTGCAACCCCTGCCCCTGGCAACTAATCCGCAAGTACAAGGAGCGCAAGAACCGCGAACAGACGACCCCGGAGTGAACACGCCTACCTTTTTCCCACCGGGCCAGCCGCTGGCTGCGGATGCGACGTCGCCCTTTCACGTTGGGCCGCTGGCCCCGGGTGGCGAAGCAGATCGGGAGAAGGCAGGGACGCGGCAGTTGCCGCAGCTGGCCTGCATCCATACCCGCGGCCCGTCGCCGCGCAGGCGGATACGGCCGGGCTCACCGCAGGCTTCACAAGTGTGCTCCGAGTCCGTCTCGGCGGCGTCGGTCAGTGCGGTGGCCCGGTCGGCGAACTCCCCATCGAATTCGCCCTCGATGAAGCGGTCGGCGACGGTAGCGCGTAGGCCGCCGAACTTCGTGCCGAACGACTCGATCCGGTAGTCGGCGTCCAGGGCCAGCAGGCCGTGGTGCAGCCGGTCGAGCAGAGCGGCCCATCCGGGCCCCACGGTGGTGGCCCAGACGGGGATCTGCCGCACGGCAGCGGAGCGGGAGGGTTCCGGTGTCATGGACGCCATGGTCGCGCGGGCCACTGACAGTCGAATCCGTCCGCGCCTCTCTTGCACCCGACTGTGACTGGGCGAGATAGTCGGCACCTGGGCGCGATACCTGTCACTGGCCCTGGACCTGCTGGTCGATGTGGTGCGCAAGATCCTCTGAGCATCTCTGCAGAAGGACGACGAGCTGTTGTCCTGCGGCTGCCTCTCGCTACTCGTTGCTGTCGTTGTAGAGGAATAGCCAGATGCAGGCGCCGCCGTCATCCTCCCAGACACGCAGGGGAAGCTCGGCCGCGCGCTTTCGACGGCGGTTCTTCCTCCGCGCCCGCTCTGCCTTCTCCTGCTCGCGGTGCGCCACACGCCACTGGAAAGGCGGCGGCTCACCACGCTTGGACCGGCGCCTGCGTGCGCTTCGGGTCTCACGTGCCTTGTCCTTGGCCCGCACCTTCCTACGGTCGCGCGTGTGCCACCACCCGCACCCACAGCGGTACGCCTGGAATGTTCCTCCGTACTTCGCTGCCTGCTCAGCCGCTGCGATCTGCGCCCACGCCTCGTTGAAGTGCTTCAACTTCGTCGGGGTGGGACACCATCGTCGTCTCTTGGCGGGTGTGGGAACAACGGCTGTCATGTCATCGGATTCTGCCACGCAGGACCGTCAACTCCGTTCAAATCTTGAGGCCGCCGAGGTCGAAGACCAGTAGCGGGCGTGAGAGTCCTGGTCGGACGCGGGGAACGGTGGGTGCATGTCGACCCTGACCGGCCCACGCTCGTCAAGTCACCGTCCGCCTGGCCACGGCTGTCCTTCCCGAGGACCGCGACCATCGCGGCGCGCGGCGATCGAGACCGCGATGTCGGAGAAGCGCAATCACCCTGAGCAGCCCGGTTCTCTACTTCAGCCGGTGACATCCAGCGTGACCAGACGGGGCTGGTGACAACTAGCTCGACCAACTGGTGGCAGATAGCGAGACCAACGCGAGGTGAATGCGCAGGTCGCTGAGCGTCCTCGGTGACAACTACGTCGACCAGTCACACCAGCCCCCGCCAGGCAGCAGCGGGTCCCGAGGTCCGTGACGCGCTGCTGCTCGTCAGCGCCTGTCCGGGCATCAGCCGAACAACGGCACGATCTTCTTCTTGCCGCCCTCTTCCTTCCAGGACACGGCGGCATCAAACGTCTTGCCCTTCGACGAGACGAACCCCGTGCACTGGATGGTCTTGCCGGCTGCCAGGTCCTTGCGCTGCGCATCGGTGAAGGTCACCTGGCACCAGGACCGCGGCGGCTCGTCGCCAGAGCCGAAGTCGGGGACGATCTTCTTGGTCTTCGCGTTCCATCTGACCTTGCAGCCGAAGGTCTTACCGCCGGTCCTCGCGCTCCTGAAGTCGTCGATCTCCAGCGCCTGGCCCGCGAGGAGCGCCGTGACCTCCGCCGGCGTGAACGTCCGGCCGGACCACTTCGTCGGCTTGTCGGGCACCTCCAGCTGGAACCCGACGAACGTGCGGCCCTTGTAGTCGCCGACGCCGAGCGCTCCGGCGGCCGTGTAGGACTTGCCCGCCTTGTTCGTGGCCTCGAACGAGATCGTCTCGCCCGCAAGCAGCTTCGCCACCTCGTCAACGCTGAACTCGTGGCCCGACCAGATCTTCTTGAAGGCGACCTTCTTCGGGCCGCCCGGAGCGGCCTGCCACACGCCCTCGGCGCGGGCGGTGACCACCTGCTCCTTCAGGCCCAGCTCGGCGCGCATGGACACGGCGTTCTTCGTCATCGTGGCAATGTCCTCGCGCACCCAGTCGGCGACGACGGCCAGGCGCTCCTCGGCGGTCGCCGTCCCGGCGGCGATGTCGCGCATGTCGGCGTAGACCTTCTCAGTGAGCCCGAGGTCGCCGATGCGCGTGCCCGGCAGGAGCCGCCAGCTCATCTCGCCGGCCTGCGCCAGCCTGAGCTTTCGACCCTTCTCGGTCAGCAGCGGATACTTCGCCTTGCCATTGGTGACCTCCGAATATGTCGAGGTGCGGGTCGCGCCCGTGCCCACGTCGCGCTTCTCCAGCTGCTTCATCAGCCACTTCATCGTCGGGTGCTCGGGGCGCTTGTTCGCGCCCTCGAAGATGAACGGCTCCGCGGTCTGGCCCAGACCCTTGCTGGACTCGTTCTCGTCACCCTCGGCCGTGTCGTCGCCGGCGTCCGGATCGAACACGGCCCGCCAGCCGGGGCTCTTGGGCACGTTGGCGATGCCGACGTAGTCCGGGTACTTCTCCACGTGGCCCTTCTGCTGTTCGTAGAGATAGTCCTCGGCGAGCATGGCCAGGTAGTTTTTCGCGAGCATCTCGAAGATGAGCCGTCCGGCCTTGCCGTACTTGTGCTCGACCTCGTCCAGTGACGAGGGCACCTGAGGACCCGGACGGTTCGCGCCGTGCGCGCCCTGGGGCTTCACGTGCGTGAAACGAGGCTGGCGGTGCGTCAGAAGCCCAGGGTCGACGCCGACCACGGCGGCGATCTTGTCGACCAGTGGTGCGAGGTCCTTGAACTGTTCAGGCGTGATCGTCTTATCTTCCGTGCGCGGGTACGAGACGACCTGGCCCTCGTACATCTTCTGGTAGGTCGAGAGCGTGAGGTTCGCCTTCACGCCCTTGCCGACGAGCATCGAGGACAAAGAAGCGAGGTCGAGCAGCTTCGGCGGCGCGGTCTTCTTGCCCGCCTTGCCGTCCAGGACGACAGCGGAGGGGCCGTACTGCTGCGGCACCTGGCCCTTCTGGTCGAACCGCGGCTCATCATGGTTCGTGTACATGACGTCGTTCTCGTCACGGAAGCGGTTCTGGAAGAACGGCTTCTTGACGTACGCGTCGTAGGCCTTCTGCTGGTCGCCGACAAGAGAGACCATCGCCGACTTGAGTCGGCCCTGGCGCAGCACGAGGTCCTGGCCAGACTGGCGGGCGAGAACAGAGGCGATCCTCGTGAACTGGATGCTGGCGAAGTCCAGTGCCGAACGAAAGGAAGCCTTCCTGTACTCGTCGAACTGATTCAGGTCCGGGATGACCTTGCGTGAGGTGAACGCATTCTGCAGCGACACAGCGGCCTCGTCGGTGAAGTACATCCGCGAGATCTTCTTCTTGTCGAGCCCCAGCGCCTTCAGCACCGAGACCGCGATCAGACCACCCTCACCGGACGGATCCACATCCGTGGCCACTACGATCTCGTCGCACTTGGAGAGCTTCGAGCGGATGTCATTGACCACCTGCCCGACCTTGTCCATCTGGACGTACTTCCACTCAAACCGACTCAGGTCCCACGGCAGATTGTCGATGCTCCAGAACCGCATCGCGCCCTGCTCGTCAGATGTCGCGCCAATGAGCTGGTTCTCCGGCTTGTCGAGCTCATAGAGGTGCCCAAGAGCATGCGTGATCACGTAGCTCTCGCCGTTGTAGGTCCCGGTGTCCCCTCCGAGCGCCTTGCTGAACGCCCTTGCCGCCGAAGGCTTCTCCGTAAGTAATCCCACAGTCATTTCGTCTCCTTCGTATTCGTCTGCTCAGCAGCGGAGCTCTGGATAGTGGTCAAGATGTGCACGACGCGATCGGCCAGGACATAGAGCGAGGGCCTCATCTGTCGGCGTGCGCCACACAGGGGTCTGGATCTGGAAGAGGCCGGCATCGTCGATGTCGAGTAGAGGCAAGCCGTCTTCCGGAACGCGGATCACCGACCAGCCCGCACGCAGCAGCGCATCGGTGGTCGCCCGATCGCGCGTCAGTCGGTCCCGGCGCCAGTACTGGCCGTCGTACTCGAGAACCGCGCGGCACTGAGGCAGAGCCGCATCGCAACGCGCGGGGCGGTTCCTCTGATCGAGCGCGTCGTCCACGACGACATCGACTCCGACGCCCGGGATCCGCTCCGCCACACGCGCCCAGAGCAATCGCTCCACCAACGAGACCTGGGTACGGACGCACCTCGGACAGCCGTTGCGGTTGCGATAGTTGACCTGGGCTTCCCACTCGTGGCCCTCGGGACAGAGCCACAGAACTCGGATGTTCGACCCGACGGTCACTTCGGCCTGGCTGAGCCCGTTGTCCGGATGCCACTGCGCCGCGACCTTGGGCGAGACCGCCACCAGGTCGTTGAAGCCGGCCAGGACACGATGTCCAGAGCAGTACGGACATCCAGTCCCATTCACCACACGAGCTGCGACGGCCTCACGCCATTCGTGTCCCCTAACACAGATCCAACCGACAGTGAGACAGGACTTCGGCGTCACCTCGTATGCTTTACGCTCATTGGTGGGGCCCCATTCGAGCGCCAGCTCCGGATACTCGGACCGGAACGTCTTCTCCGCGCGCAGCGCCCTGTTCAGACCCTGGCAGCGGCGGCAGATGAAGACGCCCTTGCTCCATGTAGTGAACCGGGTCGCCAACGTCACCTTCGACTCGTGACCCTGCTCGCACCGGAGCCACACCTTCTGATGTGACTTCGGAGCAAGCAGGCCCGGGTCGAGTTCGTTCTTCTCGTGGATCCAGTGCGTCGCGACGAAGTCGGGATGCAGCGTCTCAAGATCATTGAAACCCGGCCAGACTCGCTTGCCGAGGCAGTAGACGCAGTCCTCCAAGTAGCGGAAGTCCCTCGGCTTCATGCTCGCCATGTGGCCATGTGCGCACAAGATGACCGTGCAGGGCTGCGTCGAGTTCGCGCTAAGCGAGTCGAACACCTCGTCCGGAACCAGGGGTCGAGATCTGAGGTCAGGACGCACGTCCTTCAAGAAGACACGAGTCTGCCGACCTGCATAGATCGGGGAGCCGTCGTCCAGCTTGTACCCCGCCAGGTCACCGTCGACATGGAGGCCCACATCGATCGCAGCAGCACCCATGCGACCCACCTCCGCTTCCCAATAGGCGACTCATGAACCAATCCGATCCTACCTGGAAAAGGAAATCGAGGGAGAGTTGATAAGAGATCAATAGGTCTTCGAATAAAGGTGAGAGCCGTGCGGAGATAGCCAGCGCCGGCGCGCTGTTCGAGCAATCATCACTCGAGAAGGCCCCGAGAAGCAGTGCTTATCGGGGTCGTCGTCTGTTCAGCGCTATTACTGAGTCGGCATCGCCACGCCGAGCCGGACGCGGTACACCCGCAGCACCTTGCCGAGCGTCTCGAGTCCCTCAGGGTGCTTCAGGCCTTCCTCCAGCTCCTTCAGTCGCATGGGCCGTACGCCGGCCACCTCGGCGACCTGCTTGCGCGTGGCCTGACCCCTGAGCTTGACCAGCAGATCCGGCAGGTCCGCGGCGAGGTCCTCGAACATCCGGAACTTCTCCTGCTCGCCCATGCGCGTGTGGCCGACGTGGATCGCGCCACAGCTCTCTTCGCACCAATACCAGCTCGTCGAGGCATCTTCCCGGAGCTTCACGGGGATCTCCTGCTCGCTCCGGTAGCGGCGCTTGAAGACCCACGCCCCTGCGCGTTGCGTCCGGCATCCGCGCGGCGCGTCCTCGGGCCGCGAGGCCGGCGCGGCCATACCCGCACACTGCGGAGTGCAGTACAGGCCGAGGTACACCGGGTCGTGGTTATCGAATCGGCCGTCCTGCCCGCTCGCGTTCAAGCCTCAGCTGCTTCCTGGTCGCCTCACGGGCCCTGTCCCGGAAGTAGATCGCCTCCTTGTGCGTGATCGGCGCGTCGTGGAGGTTGTGCGAGCCCCGCAGGAAGTTCTCCGTGCGGTCGGCGATGGAGTACGCCAGCGCCTGCTCGACTACCGCGCTAGTCTGGCGCACCTCGCCCAGTTCGTCGCGCAGCTTGCGCAGCAACCCGTCCCGCTCGCGGTCGGCGGTTTCGATGTTCGCCAGGCGTGCCACCACGCTGCCCAGCAGCGGGTCGCGGGAGCGGAACAGCTCGACGGCGCGCTCGGTGGCAGGATCGGCATCAAGGTGCAGGTCGAGCTGCGCCAGCAGGAACGCCGTCACCAGCGTGCCCTGGCTCAGCCGCTGGCTGAACTCCCGGGCAGCGATGTCGCTCACACCCAGCTCACGGACTGCGGCTGCTCGCAGCTGCTCCCGCAGCGCGTTCATGATGCTCTCGGGCAGCGCCTTGATGTGCGGCTGGCTCTGTACGCCCGCGAGCCGGAAGCCCGCCTGGGGGAGCGTGGTGGTCTCGGCTGTGCTGGCCGATCCGCCCTTCGTTGCCGCACTCTGCACGGCGTCCTGATGGTCGGTGAGCTGGAGCGAGCCGGGCGTCACATGCTCGGGTTCATCCGGTGTGGCGACGACGTCGTGAGAAGTGACTTCCGCCGCGGCGACGTCTGGCTGTGCCCCGGGAGCCGGAACGGCATCGGCCGCAGGGGTCGCCGGCACACCGCCCGGGAGCGTCCCGGCAGTGCTTCCCTGTCCACCGACGTCACCACCACGCTGGTTGGATCCGTCGGCCCGCTCGGAGCCGCCGGCGTCGGGGTCGTTGTCCGGCTCCAGGTCCAGGCGCTCCTCTTCGGCGTCCACGTCGGGATCAGCCTGCAGACTTTCAACCCCGGGTTGAGGGTCGACGTCGACGGTCTCATCGAGATGCACCTCCGGCTCGGGCGTTGCCACATCAGGTTCAGGCTGTGCCGCCTGGGCCTGGATGCGCTTGAGCTCCTCGCTCCCGCCGTGCCGGTAGGCGTCGAGGAAGGACGTGTCCACCTCCATCACCTCGTCGGTGGGTGTGGCCGCTTCCAGCATCTCTGCGAAGTCCCGGTTCATGCGAGCTCCCCGTCCTCGTCATCCAGGAGGTAGTTGTCACCGCGGGTGAGCCCGATGAGGGAGCCGAAGCCTGTGGTGACGACGCGTTCGAGGTTCGCCGAGTTCTTCGCCAGCGCCGCGACCTGGTCGACAAGCTCGTTGAGTCGCGCGATCTCCAGAGTCGGCAGGTCGTAGTCGAGGTTCTCGCGCCGGATCTTCTCGACCACCGCCTCGGCCACGTACTCGTTCACCGAGGAGAACCCGCGCTTGTCAGCCCAGTACTCCGCGCGCTGCTTGTCGTCCGGATTCAGCCGGACGAACATGCCCTGGCGACCACTACTGCTGCTCTGCGTCGCGCCCGGCGGCTTCTTCTTCGTGCCACGCACGGGCCGTGTCGTCTTCTCCAACTCCTGCGGGACGGCCATGCGAGGCTTCTCCTTGCGCTAGTTGGCTGATCTATGAGCCCATCCTATCGATGCCACTCGATAAGTTACATGCACTCTTTGTGTGTCTTTGCTTGAATGTCAGTAGAGTCGCGGATGTGTCCAGTCAGCCCCCGGGCGGCGCATCGCCGCAGTGGGTGGCCCTGCTCGATTCCTTTCCTCGCGGGCGGTGCCGCCTGCTACGAATCTCACCCATCTTCGCGTGACGGCGAGAAGAGGAAGGGCTCGGTGCGAAGGAGCGCGCCGGGCCTTTCCTCTGTCTGATGGACTTCCGCTCAGGGGCCGGGCGTGGGAGTCGGCGTCGCATTCGTCGTGCAGTCGACGAGCCCCTGGGTGAACCTCGGCGACTGCTAGATCGCCTTGTCCTTGTCGTTCGGCAGGTGTTCGACGATCGACCCGGTGCCGAGGGATGCGCCGCCGGCGAAGAAGTGCAGCGCCTCCTGACTGAAGCCCGCGTTGTGCACCAGGGTCGACAGGCATGTGCCGGCTGCCGCGTAGGTCTTCTTCTGACCCTCGTCCCGGGCGTAGGAGGAGAACATCGAGACCAGGCCCTTGGTGAGCTCGATGGACGAGTTGACCGGCTGATCCGCGCGGACCGGGTAAGCCTGCTTCAGGTCCGGCTTGCCAGCTGCGGGCTCCGCGGCTGCCTTCGGCGGCACGTAGCTCTGAGTCTTGGGGCTGCTGCCGATCGGAAGTACAGCCTTGTCGATGCACGCGTCGAAGTCCTCGCGCAGTGACCACGAGGCCAGGAGTGCAGCGTCATCCTCGCTCACCTTGTTCAATCCATCGAGGACTGCACCCATGTCGTCGCTGTCGGCCTTGACGATGTGGGCCAGTGTTTCCTCCGGCATTCCCGCCTTCCGCGCTGCTCTGGTTTGGCAGGCCCCGCCGTCCTTGCTGGAACTCTCAGTGCCCTGGAAGGCGAGCTTGCCCATCGCCTTGCCGAGGGCCGTATCGGTGACCTTGACGGTGCTCACGGTCGGACTCGGTGCAGGCGGCGCCTGGGTTGTGCTGCCGTCACCACTTGAGCATCCGTTGAGCAAGACGCCCGCGGCCACAGCGAGTGCAGCGGGCACGGGCGCAGCCTTCCTCATCCTCCAGGTCCTCATCGCTTCTCACCCCGCTTCTCTTGTCACCGACCAGTCCGATTGAATCGACTGACCTTCGAGGATATCTTATCCAAGTGCTTATCGAATGGTAGTCAGTGGTGAGTCAGGATGTCTCGAGGTAAGGGGGTGCAGAGGGCGCGCCGAGCGGGGCTCGGGCGCGCAGGGTGCCTGCGGGTCTGTTTGGCGCTCGGGGATCAACGGAGTTGATCCGGAGGGCTCTGTGACACGCGTGTGCGTGTCGGCTGCGGGTGGCCTCTGTCGGGCTGCTGGTCGTGGGCTTCTCATCTCCTCCTACGAAGGACTGCTCGACATGACTGCTCTTACTTCTGCTCAGGCCACCACCGATGTCGATCCACTGCCGCTCACGCTGCACGTGAGCGATGCCCCGAAGACCTGGTGCCGATCGTCTTCGAGGGCGCGAACCCGGTCTACGTCGACAAGCAGGCCGCCGCCCGGCTCAAGGAACGGCCGTACCTCGCCGTCGAGATGGACGACTCGACCTGCTGCGGCCAGTTCCCGCGGACCTGCGTTGCTCGCGTCCATCACCCGCGATCAGCAGCTCGTGCAGGTGCGCACACACTCTGATGCGCGACCGCTTCCAGAAGGAGAGCACCGGCCATGACTATGCATGCCGTGCACGTCCCTGCACCCAGGAAGTCCGGGCCGGTCGTCTACACCGACCAGCAGCTCCTGCACGTGCTCATCCACCTGGCGCAGGGAGAGAACACCCTGGGGCGTCGCACCTTCGAGCAGCGCCGCAGAGGCACCGATCCGTCAGCTCCGCTCTACGAGCGCCGCTTCGGCGGCTGGAACCGTGCGCTGGAGCTCGCGGGTCTCGCTGTGATCGAACAGCCCCAGCAGCTCCAGACTGCGACGACGAAGTGGACCCAGGAGCAGCTCATTGCCGCGATCCGGCAGTGCTTGCGGGAGACGGGCTCCACGACGTTAGCGGCCTACGAGGCCTGGCGCACAGATCCGGCGGACCTGAAGGGTGATGTCCCACCGGCCACCACCATCCGCTTTCGGATGGGCAGTTGGTCGCGGGCCACAGAGCTGGCTTGCGGCTGAAATTCATCGGTATGTGCACAACCGTTCTTTTCGCGCTGCGCGCTGTTCAGCCCTGCCCAAATCCCACTACGACCGAGCCGAGGACCCCATGACCGTCATCGCCGCACCGATCACTGACCTCCTCCTGGCCGACGCTGCGTCGGCTGAGATGACCTGTACGTTCACCGCGCCTGAACTGCTCGGCGACGCCGCGCAGCTGCCCGAGCTGGAGTGGTGCCCCTTCTGCTCCTACGACGAGACCGGCGAGCCGGGCCTGCCCCGCGACATCGTCAATTGCACCGTCGAACCCGCCTTGCCGCCCGAGGACTGGGACCCGAGCTGGGGTCGGGGCCCGCTGTATGAGGTCACCTACCTCTCCTGCGGCCACACCCTGGCCGAGCTCGGCGAGGGTGTGGCTCCCACGCTCCACTCTCCGAAAGGACCTCCCCCATGTACCCCCTGATGGCAATACAGAGCCTGGAGCTCCTCTTCATCGTGCTGGCCATCGTCGCCTGCATCCTGTGGATCGCCCGTGAGATCAACACCCAGACCCGTACGCCGACACCGGCCGCGCAGCGCCCGGAGGCCGACGGGGCCCACACCCGTCGTGCGCATTGCGGCCCTCCGGCCCAACGAGCCCTACGACCACGAGAAAAAAAGGCCTCTGAGGACCGGCACTCCATTCATCTGACCGCCTTCAACTCCTAAGCGCCTGGGGCTGCCGTCCGTCATCAAAATGGAAGGAATCCGCACCGCATGACCAACTCCCGACGGAATCGGATCACCACAGTCGCGGGTCGGCAAGGGACCATGGCGCGCGGCCAGTCACCGACTCGTCGCGAGTCGCACCTGGCGCCGGTGAATCTGACCAAGCCGTACGTCTACGGGCGGAGCGATCCGGCATCCCGGCCGATGGTGCCGGAGGTCAAGCGGCGTAAGCGGCGCAGTGCTCGGGACGTCGTCAAGTCCGTGCTGTCGCTGGCGACGCGCAGGGACGAGCAACCCGCCGAGCGCTCGGAGGGTGAGCCCACGGTCCGGGAGCAGCTGACGTACGCGCGCATCGTGATCGACGACATGCTCCTCGACCTGGATACCGGTGACGTGAAGGACAGGACGCCCGGTCCCTGCTGCGAACGGTCGAGGACATCTACGTTCAGGTATCGGGCGTCGAGGTGATCGAGGTCAAGGATGCGAGCGCGTCAGCAAAAGGGCGAGCCTCAGTTCCGAATGAAGGTCCGTGAGTACGAGGGGCGCAATTTCAGTCAGGCATTTGTCGTGCACGTCGATGGAACGCGCACGCCCATCAGTGGGGAGGAGTGAACGTGGCGAACAAGGAGACCGAGACGGATGGCGAGCCGGGGACGTATATCAGGTCTTCGGCGTTCAGCAGGGAGGTTCGTCCGATCGGTGAGCCGATTACTCATGCCGAGGACTCAGCGGAAATGCTGGCGGAGAACGGGACGCTGGTGCGGGCCCGGCCGCATTACCACGTGCCGACCAGCCAGAGTGGCCTCACGGTGGTCCGGTCGCCGTTCTCCTTTGAGGCGCACGTAAGGCGTGTGATCTGTGACGACATGGTCTTGATCGAATTCGCCTGGAAGACCGAAAGCGCACCGTGGGAGATGACGGGCGCGTTCAAGCCGGGCGAACTGCACAAAGTGCATTTCTGCGAGTGTGCCGCGTGCAAGGGCAAGAACGGAATTCAGGAAAAGGACGGGCGTAATTCAACTTATCGGCCCGTCCGTCGAATAGGCTAGGAGGTAACGCGTAATGGTGAGCGCAGCGCTCGATAAGTTGGCCGTGTGGCGCGACGGACGCAAGGTGCAGCAGGAACAGCTCCAGGCAGCCGAGGACTTCGTCTTTACATGGTCCGGCACTGTCGATCCGGACAGTTACCAGTCCGGCGCGGAACTCTCGTGTGGTGCGACGAACAGGCTCGCCAATCTGTTCCGGGCCTTCTACTTCTGGGGCGCCGCGAACTGGCTCCAGAAGGAGCACGAGCATGGTTCCAACTGCAATAGCGCCGAGCCTCACCCGGAGATCATTGAGGAGAACGAGTGAGGGACCGGAGTGACCAGACCCACATTTTCGACCGCGCCGAGATCACGCCCGCAAGCGGGTCCTGGACTACGACCGCAAGTGGGGATTCGTCGACCCCGTCCAGTGCACGCGCAAGGGAATGTGCGAGCCCGGCGGTGAGTAGCTCAACGGCTGGTACGACATCAAGCACGACGACGGGTCGACATCGCTGATGAACGGCACCCGGCTGACAACCAGGGCCGAGGCCCGAAGGCTAGACCTATCGGAGTGCGGCCACTCGCCCCCGCCGAGCGACGGGGTCGGCACCGGCTATCCCCGGGGTCCCGAGACCGACGAGCGGCGCTGCTATCCGTGCGCGGACGCATGTCAGCGCAAGCAAATGAAGTCGACCGACGTGCGGAGCGGCTACATCGGTTGCATCGGCGATGACCGGAAGCGGTTCGCCACCTGGACCAGCGAGGCGCTGGGCAAGGTCACCAGCTACACGGTCGAGCCGCGGGACCGGTACACGCCCAGCGGCGGCCAGTACCGGATGAGGCGCGTGTTGGTCCGCACGCCGGACGGCTCGACCTGGCGGGGACGCTGCAGCATCGCGACGGACGCCATCACGATCCGACGCATATCCCCGCACATGACCTGCGACGACAAGGGCCCGAAGGATCTTCGCGCCCCGATCAAACCGCACGCGGCACCGTTCGAGATTCCCTTTCCCACCATCGAGATGGCCCGCGAGTACGCCGAGGACTGGCACGAGTACCCGGACGGAAATCGGCGCAAGAAAATCCTGTTCAACATCGTCGGGGACCAGGACACGATCGTGCGCTGGTCGTCGTACGGCGTCAGCATCGGCCATGAGCTGGCAGCCGGCGCCTACGCCTGAGCCGATCGACCGGCTCTGGTTCTTCATGCTCCAGTTCTACGTGTTCCCCGCCGCGGAACAAACGGCCGAATGGGTCGACACGGCCGACCGGTTCGTAGAACTCAAGCCGCGTCGCGATGACATGGAGTCTGATCCGGCCGCCGGGTATTGCGTGCGCCATATGAAAGCACACATGCGTAACGGCGAGGCGAGATGTCGAATGGTGGTCCACGCGTACGTGGGCCGCACGTCAACCGACGTCTGAGCAGTGGCAATCCAGGACGCAGCAGAAACGCCGCGCCCCGGGCTGTCGACTGTCAGACGCAATTACTGTCCCGAGGAGGACTCGTGCCCACCCATCACAAGAGGCCCGAAAAGAACTACGTGAAGCCTGGTGACACCGTGGTAGTGAAGCTCGGATGGTCCGAGTGCATGATGAGCCTCGGTCTCGCCGGGAAGTTCAGGCCGGTCCGCATTCTGGAGAATGACGGGCTCGGGCAACTCCTGTCGGTCGAGACCGGACACGAGTACTCCATGCCGAATCCGCTCGGTTGGATGAGTTTCTACAAGGACAGCGAGGGGTGGTACTCCCACGACGTCTACGAGATTGGCGCATCCCGCACCATGACCCATACGACCGGCCGTTTCTACGTGTACGTGGACGGCAAGCAGCTCTACGGCGTCCAGTCCCTGCGGTTCAAGGAGATGCGCGACGCGGCCTGTGAGATGCACGGCCGGGACAAGCCCACCCCCAGCGCCGAAGTCCGGTTCGTCGAAAACAGCCGCTGCCTGCCCACCTGGTGGTCGCGCTCCGTCGCCGTGCCGCTTGACACCGAGATCCGTGAGGACACCACCCGGGCGTACCGCGACACGTGGATCGACCTGCCGACCCACTTCAACCTGTTCGCCGGTCGATACCACTTCCAGGAGGTCTGAACGTGATCGTTGGCTACAGCTACGCGGCAGAGAACCTGTGCCCGAGCTGCACGATCAAGGTGATGCGGGCAAGCGGCATCACGGTGCAGCGCGGCAAGCCGCATGAGGAAGCGATTCGTAAGGCGGCCGAGAAACTCGGTATCGACGTCGACGACGAGCACTCCTACGACTCCGGCGACTTCCCCCAGCCGGTAACGGACCAGCAGTGCGAGACCGAACTGACCGAGCTACCGGATGCCGAGCCCGGCGTGTGCCACGCCATTTCCGATGAGCGGTGCTCCGGCACCAACTGCAACAAGTGGCTGAAGCTCGGGGAGAAGTCGCCGACCGAGGCCGGTCTGACCCGCTGGGTCCGCGACGACTACGAGCTGCCGCAGGCCTTGGCCCGAGAGATCGCCAAGAAGTTACGCGAGTGGGGCCTGTCGCACCCGGAGTTCATCACGGAGGATAACGTCCGCCGGGCCGCCGCGACGTTCCCGCATGACTACACCGCCGTGCACGCCGAGGGCAACCCGCAGCGCATCGTGCTGATGCCCACGCCGCAGCACGACAACGACCCCTGCTTCTACTGCGGCCAGTCGTGGGAGAAGCACACGTTCATCTGCACCACATGTGGCACCCACGTGTCGGCCGATGCGCCGCACGGGCACGAGGTCCAGGTCAAGGGGCAGATTAAGTTCCGTGAGGCCAAGCCCCCATGCCCGCAGTCTCCGAGCCGTACGACGCCAACGGATCGCACGGCGTTCTGACCGGCGTGCTGGCAGCGCTCCGCAGCACTCAAGGCCGAGGCGTGAAGCTGACGCCGGTCCAGAGCGGATTCCTGGAGCACTTCGGTGCGATCGACCAGGGGGCCCGCGAGGGCGGCCAGCATCCGGACGCCTGGCACGCCAAGCCCGGCACGCAGACCGGTCACCCGCACATGACGGCTCTCGCCATCGCAGGTGACCGGGTGATCTCCGAGAAGAATCGCAACATCCTCAAGGGCAAGGCCGAGACCCTGCGATCGGCGATCGAGGCGTGGAAGCAGCTCAAGCGGGAGGGAGACAACCCGCGCGGAATCCGCGAGGAGTTGGAGCGCGTGGCCGAGGAGGCGTCCCACCTTGCGAAGCACCTTCAGATCCTCGGAGTGGTGGACGACCTTTTCGAAGACTGGGAGATCTAAAAGCCCGCCCGGCCGACGAGCAGCGATAGCCGTCCTGACCTATGCGGCATTCGGCGGGTTCGATTCCCGTACCGGGCGCTTGTACACATTTGTCTCAGCAGCAGAAAGGGAAACCATGGGTGCGAGCATGCGTGAAATGCGCGAGTCGGCTCGTGAACACCTCGAATGGGAGGGTCGCGACCCGGAGCGGTACAACATCGACGGCATCGTTCGGGATGCCTGGGTCAACGGCAACGGGTCGGACGAGGTGTGGAAGGCGGCCGTCGAGAAGCACCACATCCGGTTCATGGTCGGTGACTGGGTGCGCATCACGGTGGAGGTCGAGGACGGTTTCACCGAGCACCACTACGGTCTGATCGAGAACTTCCGCAAGCCCAACGGGAGTTTCTACCGCCGTAACGTGGCCAAGCCGTACGCCGCTTTTCTCCAACCGGAGCACACCCGCAGTCACGTCGTTCCGCTGTCCGAGCTGGTCGCGGAGATCGAGGACTTCGAGATCGTCACCGAGTGGTCCCAGGTCCACGAGGGTGGACCGCAGCACAACTACGGGGTCTACCAGTGCATCGGCGGACACGGCCCCTACCCGCCGCCCGCCACGTTGATGGTGATCCACAAGGTGTCCGGGCGGAAAAAGCGGTTCTGCGACGCCTGCAACACCCCGGAGAAGCGGGCCGGCCTCGCCGACGAGGCACTGATGTACCAGCGCAACGCCAAGCAGACGATCTTGAAGCTACGCGTGAACCCGACGCTGATCACGGGACCGGTCACCGACCACCGAGAGGTGTGGGAAAAGTCTGACGCCGACGTGTACCGGGAGTTCGCTGACACCTTCCCCTGGCTCGTCCCGGCCAAGGCAGCCGAGATGTACGCCGCATGGAAGGAGCAGCAGGGTGCACACGCCGCTGCGTAAGACGTGCATGACGGGCGGCTGCCAGAGCAGGGCGACCCACCTCCTGGAGTACAACGACGACTCCCCGCTCGCGGACAACGTGCGCCGGGTGCACGACCAGGTGTGCGAGGAATGCGGCAACAGTTACATGCGCACCAACCGGGTCAAGCGCTGGCGCCCGTACCTGGCCCGCAACGGTGCCGCAGAGCAGAGCATGCCGCCGAGGATCAGGGTCCGGATTCAGTTCGACGACGAGCCCGGCGCGTACCCCCGGGATAGCGACTGGTGGGACGTCAAGGACGCTGCAGAAATGCGCGCGGGTCTGCTCCAGATGTACGTCATCGACAGCGTCGGCGAGGTCATCACGGAGTGCCCGAACCGGCTGGCCGGCCCCGGCTTCGAGGGTGTCTACCAGCGGCCCGCCGAAATCGAAGAGAAGTGGCTGGCGTACTGCGCCGCCGATCACTGGACCCCGTATTTCGGGATCGGGGCCGGCGACTTGGTCACCTTCGGCGGAGAAAACCTGCTCGTGGTCAGTTACGACCAGGTCGACCAGGACTACGGCGACATCGGTGCCAACACCGGATTCATTCTCTGTCAGCCCACCACCACGACGGCCGTCCGCCTCCTGGCGTGGGTCGAGGAAATGAAGAAGGTCAGGGAGGTCACGACATGACGAAGGAAAAGCGCACCCCGAGAGCGACAGTTCAGGGGGGACGATCGTCCAGGCCCCGGCGCTCGGAGTGGCGCGGCGAGTTCGACGGCGTGTTCCTCGGCGAGCGAGACGGCGAATGGATCGCGGGCCGCATGTTCGTCGGCAAGAGCATGCACGACGGGTTCGGTGAAAGCGGCGAGTGGCGGTATGCGACCTGCTACGACCTGCCCAGGGAGCACGAGGTGTACCGGGCCCACGACGCGCTGAACGAGTACATCCGACTGGCGAAGCTGGCCGGGGACTGCTGGAACTGCATCTTCGACCAGCGCGCCGGTGAGGTGATCGACCGGTACTGGGCCAGGCGCGTGCCGCTGGACGACGTGGCGGACATGCCAGCGCTAAGGGTGCGCCCCGGCCTCCTGGGGGAGGGCGGCATCCGGAGCGGCTCCTACATGCTGCCCGCCGTGGAGGCGAAGTATGACCTGCTGAAGCTCATGCGAGGCGCGCTATCGGTACGTGAGATGTTCGCGACCCGAAGCAGTGCAAGCCCAGCTTGGAGCTACACCAGGCGTACCAGGCCGTCATCGAGGCGGCCGGCCCCGTGAGGCTGACCCTGGCCGGCGACCACTTCTCCCTGTCGTACGACGGCACCTACAACGACGGCGAGAACTGGGGCCGTACGTGGCACCGCAACCCGCACCCGACCGAAGGGCCAACCCGTGATCGATCTCCTCGATGAACTTTGTCGCGCCCACAGATGCGTGTTCACCTGGCAGTACGCCGGGTCGGAACGGCAGAGCGACGACCACACCGTGTTGCAGAAGTTCGAGATCCAGATGTACGCCGGCGGCGGAGCACGCGGCGCCAAGCTGAACATCTTCGTCACCGACGACCTGGCGGCGGGCATCCTGCGGCCGGACGACTACCCGTACTACCCGCTGGTCGGCGAAGAGCTGCTGACGTGGAAGCTGTGGACCACCGTCTTCGACGACGCCGACGCGCAGGTGAAGAAGGCACCGGGGGACCGGGACAAGTACTGGCCCTACGCCGAGCATCTCTTCGGCCGCGACGGACTGATCATGCTGCTCGCCCTGTACCGCCAGCTCGTCAAGGTGGACGTGGAGGCCGACATCCCGGTCCGTGTCCGCTACGTGCACGAGTCCGGCCACCGGCTCTCGAACACTGGCCGCTCGTACAAGAACCTGCGCAGCGGCGCGTATTTGTTCAGGTGCGTCGACTGCAAGCGCGTGGCACGCCTCGCCGAATTCCGCAAGCACGACTGCTGGATTCCCATGTTCGTCGACCTGGAGTACCGCGGGAACTACCGGCAAATCTCCTGTCACTTCGCTGACCCGCAGCGGGCGAACAAGTACAGCAGCCCCGACTTCGCGATCTGGCACCGGGGCGCTACGACCGTCGCGTTGTACGAGGCCAACGGATTCGACAGGGGCACCCTCGACGTGGCGGAGGGCATCGAATTCGACGACCTGTTGGCCGCGATCATCGACAAGTGGGGCAACCTCTCCACCGTCCAGTTCTCGATGCGGCAGTACCCGAGCACATGACCGAGCCGCAGTCTGCCCTTCAGGTTCGTGCGCCGCACGATCACGTCTGTCAGCGGCTACGAGGCCCAGCACCGGACCGATCCGCTGGTCTCCTACGGCTTTGTGTGGGAGCACATCAGCGGCTCGAACTGAGTCGCCGAGTACCTTCCCACCCTTTGCAACGGCGGCGGAATCCCCGGATTCGCGAGCCGCTAGATGGCCGCCTATTTCGTCTACCGATACAACAAGCCGGAGCCGTCCGGCCAGAAGGACTGAGCACGCCGGAGCCGAAGTTCCGTGTCTACTGGAAGGAAGCGGAGAAGTGAGCCTGGCTCGAACGGTTGAAGTGGTCTGGTACTACCGGGACCCGCGTGGCGGCCTGGGGCAGGACGAGACCGCGGAGCGCAAGACGGACGTGGTCCTGCTAGAGAAGTACGCTGACGAGCACAACATGTCACTGGACGTTTTCGGTGAGGTCCGTCGCTCCCTGGCCGTGAAGTACTTCGGAGAGAGCCTCAAGGGCAACAACATCTTCGCCGACAGCATCACGAGCGTCTGCAACTGCGAGTCGACCGAGGCGTGCGAGTACGCCGAGTTCGACGGCCACCGGTTCAGCCTCTGCGACGGCTCGCGTATCGGCAGCATGACGATCCGCGAGAACGTGCCGAACCCGCGCGAGGGCTACCCGAACTCCAAGCTCGGAGTGGAGAACGTCAACAAGCAGTGGGCCGAGCTGACGCTGGCCGCGATCATCGAGCAGGAGGGGCACCGGTGAGCAACGTGCAGGAGCACCTGGCGAAGATGCTGCGGATCGTCGGCATTGAGAAGATCACCGCTCGGACATCGAGAAGGTGTGGGTCCGCATCCGGATGTGGGGGGACGCCGTCCGGTGCTCCCGCTGGGACGCTGACGCCGACGAGCAGCGGTTCACAACGCCTGAGGAAGTCCGAGAGAAGTCGGCGTGGCCGCAGCCGACGGCATGAGGAGGCTGACGGACGTACAGTCCGACAGGCAGCTCGCTCACAGCGTTCGGGTCGAGGCCGAGAAGTCGTACGCGTGCCTTACCCGCTTCAACTGAGTACGTGCTCAGGGAAGACGAGGCCTTCGTCCAGGAGAACGGGCGCGTCTTCATCTTCAAGAGGAACCCCTGACCAATGAAAATCGCCGTTGTCAGCTCGACCGCGCTGCTCACCACGCCGTGGGGCAGCCTCCACCACATGCCGCTTCCAGCACCGAGCGCCTTGGCCCAGGGTCTCGTGAGCTCCTACCGCCTGATCGGACGACTACAGCAGGCGCACCAGGCAGAAGGCAGCGCAGAAGAGTGGCAGTCCGTAATGAGGATCATCACGCACGCTGCCGCAGCACGGGCCAGGACTTTCGGGCCCTCGGTGACCACGATGTCGAGGCCGTCGACCATGTGCTCCAAAGCGCCTCTCCGCGCGAGATAGACACGCACTTCAGAATCGAAACCAGAACGGAAGTTGGTAACTACTATGGGAAACGCCTCAAGGCCCGGATCCGTCGTCGTCCGTGAAATCGACCACGACCCGTTCCAGGTAGAAGGAGAGCAGTACCTAGTTCGGGAATTAGTCTGGAACGGCACCGATGGCCGTTCCTACGATTTGGTGCGCCGCCGTGATGACAAGGTCCTGACCGAAGAGTCGTTCGACAGGCATCCCACCGACGCCCAGATTGCAATGGCACTCGAAGATTACGGCGAAGAGGTCGAGCTGGAGACGTGCAAGTTCTGCCGGGGAAAGATCCTTCTGGCCACGGCGCACCTGCACGACAATGGCTATGTGGGGGATACCTGCTGCTGGGACGAGCGGTTGCGCGCAACTGCATAGCCCCGTCCTTCTCGTCTCGGATGCGTTGGCCCCTGCGCCTTCGCGGCCGCCGTCGTCCGCCCTCCGTCCCGGCGTTCCCACCTGCGGCGGGCCAGGCGCCCGTCCTGCTCGCCGCTTCCCGCCCTGACCTCGGCATGGCCCCCCTCGGGCCGTGCTGCCGGTCCGGAGCAGAGGAAGTCCATCAATTCTTCTGCCAGCATGTTGACGTGAGATCTGCAAGTGATCAGAGGCCCTCGGAGGCTACTGTCCAGTTTCTACGCTCCGCGTTCGGATCAGCCGGCTTCATTTGGAGCTCTGCCTCTGGCCGGTTGTGGGAGATCGCGAAGCCGTTGCTTCCGCCGTCGAGAGTGCGACCGCAATGGCGGCGGAACAGCGAGTACCCCTGATAAGACGCTGTTCGCCGCGATCGCCTATGTGCTGGTCAGCGGATGTGCCTGGCGGCAGCTGCCGCCCTGCTTTGGGATCTCGAAGTCGACTGCTCATCGGCGGTTCCTGATCTGGTCCAGAGCCGATGTCTGGGGCCGGCTGCACGAGGCCGTGCTCCACCAACTCGATGGCGCAGGCCTCATCGACGTCACCCGCGTTGTGCTCGACACCGCCCACGTCCGCGCTAAAAAGGGGGCGAACACACAGGTCCGAGCCACATGGACCGGCGCAAGCCGGGTACCAAGATGCACATCCTGTCGGACGCGAACGGACTGCCCCTGGTCGTCGGGATCTCCGCGGCGAACGTCCATGACAGCGAGGGACTGAAGCCGGTGATGGCGGGACTCCAAACGCGACACGACCCGCATCGCGGCCGTGATTTCAAACCCCAGCGCCTCCATGCGGACAAGGCTTACGATACCCCTCACCTGCGACGATGGCTCTGGGGCAAACACATCGGCGTCCATATCGCACGCAAGGGCATCGAATCCAGCGAACGATTGGGACGTCGCAGGTGGGTCATCGAGCGAACCT
>NZ_JOAP01000045.1 GCF_000720475.1 Streptomyces aureocirculatus | reverse complement strand
AGCCCGGCCGGCGTTTGAGGACGAGCGCGCAGCGCGTTGGAAGGGCGGGTGGGTGGGGGAAAGAGCCTGCGTTGAGTGACGGGTCGGGCGGGGCGGTCAGCAGGGGTGTTTGCGGAGGCTCATGACGTAGTCGTGGGGAGCACCCGCGGAGTCGGCCGCGTCAGCGATCTCCCCGAGGTAACGGGCGGACGGCAACCCACCCTCGTACCCGTTGAGGACATACACCCAGGCAGCCTCCTCACCCTCAAGGGTGTGAACCCGAACCCGCATCCGCCGGTAGATGTCGAGCCCGACCCCCTCCCACCGGTCCATGGAGTCCTCGTCCATCGGCGCGATGTCGTACAGCGCGACGAACACCTGCGACCGCGGCGCCTCGACGATGGTCGCGAGCGCGCCTTCCCAGCCCAGGTGCTCGCCCCCGAACGTCAGTCGCCAGTCGTTGAGCCAGCCGGTCGCGCGCAGCGGCGAGTGCGGGGCGCGGCGCGTCATCAGCCGCGCGTCGAGATTGCCGGCGTACGCGGCGTAGAGCGACATGGGTCCGAGGGTACGGCAGCCCGGCGCCCCCCTCCCGCCGCACCGGTCACAGTGGTGGTGGCGACGACGGCGGGAGGGGGAGCGGGAGAGCAGTCACCGCAATGGGTTCCGCCAGACGGGCCCCGGGGGTACGGGCCGCCCGGCCGTGCGGGACAATGGAGTACGTGACTCGGATCGTGATCATTGGTGGCGGACCCGGCGGATACGAGGCGGCCCTGGTGGCCGCCCAGCTCGGCGCGGAGGTGACCGTCGTCGACTGCGACGGTCTGGGCGGGGCGTCGGTGCTCACCGACTGCGTACCGTCGAAGACCCTGATCGCGACGGCCGAGGTGATGACCACCTTCGACTCCTCGTACGAGGAGCTCGGCATCATCGTCGAGGACGACACCCCGCACATCGACCAGGCGGCCCGGGTCGTGGGTGTCGATCTCGGCAAGGTGAACCGGCGCGTCAAGCGGCTCGCGCTCGCGCAGTCGCACGACATCACCGCCTCCGTCACGCGCGCCGGCGCCCGGGTCCTGCGCGGCCGCGGCCGCCTGGAGGGCCAGCAGGCCATGGACGGGTCACGGACCGTCGTCGTGCGCGCCGCCGACGGGTCCGAGGAGCGGCTCACCGCCGACGCCGTACTGATCGCTACCGGCGGGCACCCGCGCGAGCTGCCCGACGCCCAGCCCGACGGCGAGCGCATCTTCAACTGGACGCAGGTGTACGACCTCGACGAGCTGCCCGAGGAGCTCATCGTGGTCGGCTCGGGTGTGACGGGCGCCGAGTTCGCCGGTGCCTACCAGGCGCTCGGGTCGCGGGTCACGCTCGTGTCGTCGCGCGACCGGGTGCTTCCGGGGGAGGACCCCGACGCCGCCGCGGTTCTGGAGGACGTCTTCCGGCGGCGCGGCATGAACGTGATGGGGCGGACCCGCGCCGCCTCCGCCAAGCGCGTGGGCGACCGCGTCGAGGTCACGCTCGCCGACGGCCGGGTCATCTCCGGGTCGCACTGCCTGATGGCCGTCGGTGCCATCCCCAACAGCGACGGGATGGGCCTCGAAGAGGCCGGGGTCAAGGTCAAGGAGTCCGGGCACATCTGGACCGACCGGGTGTCAAGGACCTCCGCCCCCGGTGTGTACGCCGCCGGTGACGTCACCGGCATCTTCGCGCTCGCCTCGGTGGCCGCCATGCAGGGCCGCATCGCGATGTACCACTTCCTGGGCGACGCGGTGACGCCGCTGAACCTGAAGACCGTCTCGTCGAACGTCTTCACCGACCCCGAGATCGCGACCGTCGGCTACACCCAGGCCGACGTCGACGCGGGCAAGATCGACGCCCGGGTCGTCAAGCTCCCTCTCCTGCGCAACCCACGCGCGAAGATGCAGGGCATCCGCGACGGCTTCGTCAAGCTGTTCTGCCGTCCGGGTACGGGTATCGTGGTCGGCGGTGTGGTCGTGGCGCCGCGCGCCTCGGAACTGATCCACCCGATCTCGATCGCGGTCGACAACAATCTGACGGTCGAGCAGATCGCCAATGCCTTCACCGTGTACCCGTCGCTTTCGGGCTCGATCGCCGAAGTCGCGCGCCAACTGCACACCCGGAAGACCGCGGCCGAGGCCTGATCCCCTCACCCCACCGCACGGCCGCGGGACAGCACCTCGGCCGGTCCGTGCGGTCGGCCCGAACACCACGCAGGTCACAGCCTGTTGCCGCGCATTCGCCTGGCATAGGCGGGGAGACTACCCCCTATACCACTTCTACCCCTGCCGAGCGAACAACTTCTGTAATTCGGCGCAAACTGCTGAAAGCAGACGGTCGTTGGGGTTACTGTCAGTTTCGTGTTCGCTGCAGAACGTCGCCAATTGATCCTCGAAATGGTGCGGGCCAACGGAGCGGTATCGCTCCGTGAGCTCGCCCGCGTCGTCCAGACCTCCGAAGTGACCGTACGGCGGGACGTGCGCGCGCTGGAGGCAGAAGGACTCCTCGACCGCCGGCATGGCGGTGCGGTATTGCCGGGCGGATTCACGCGGGAGTCCGGCTTTCCGCAGAAATCACATCTCGCGTCCGCCGAGAAGACGGCAATCGCCGATCTCGCGGCGGGTCTCGTCGAAGAGGGCGAAGCCATCGTCGTCGGGGCGGGGACGACCACGCAGGAGCTGGCCCGCCGGCTCGCGCGGGTGCCCGGCCTCACCGTGGTCACCAACTCCCTCCTGGTGGCCCAGGCGCTCGCCCACGCCAACCGCGTCGAAGTCGTCATGACCGGCGGCACGCTGCGCGGATCCAACTACGCGCTGGTGGGCAGCGGGGCCGAACAGTCCCTGCAGGGCCTCAGGGTGTCGCGGGCGTTCCTGTCGGGCAGCGGCCTGACCGCCGAGCGCGGCCTCTCCACCTCCAACATGCTGTCGGCCAGCGTGGATCGCGCGCTGGTGCAGGCAGCCGCGGAGGTGGTGGTCCTCGCCGACCACACCAAGCTGGGCACCGACACGATGTTCCAGACGGTGCCCACGGACGTCATCACCCGCCTCGTCACGGACGAGCCGCCGCCGCACGACGACCGCGCGGCGACCGAGTTGCACGCCCTGGCGGACCAAGGCGTGCAGATCGCGGTCGCCGGGGCGTCGGCGGGCCCCGGCCAGGCCCCCGGAGTTGACTCCGTCCCGACAGGCCGACAGCAACGCAGGGACGTGCCGCTGCCCGGTCAACGGCGGGGGCACGGGGGCCATGGTGCGGGGCCCGGCGCGGGGCCGCAGTTGCGGAGCGCCGCTGTTCTCGGGGAGCAGTCCCCGGGGGAGCGGGCGGCTCGGGTGGCTGACTTGCGTCGCCGATAGGTCTGGCCCCTGGGCCTTGGGCGGGGGGCTGCTGGTCCCCCGGTTCCCTGGGCGTCTGTCGCGCTGCGCGCTCGTCCTCAAGCGCCGGACGGGCTGAAATCCGTGCTGGCGCTTGCGTGCTTGTCTTCAAGCGCCGGACGGGCTGAAATCCGTGCTGGCGCTTGCGTGCTTGTCTTCAAGCGTCGGACGGGCTGAAATCCGTGCTGGCGCTTGCGTGCTTGTCTTCAAGCGTCGGACGGGCTGGAGATCCGTGCTGGCGCGTTGCGTGTTTGTCCTCAAGCGCCGGACGGGCTGGGGCTGCTGGACCCCTGGGTTCCCTGGGCGTCTGTCGCGCTGCGCGCTCGCCCTCAAGCGCCGGACGGGCTGGAATTTGCGGGCTGGGGGCTGTGCTGGCTGTTGGGTTTGGCTTCAGGTGGTTGGTTCTGGTTTTAGGCCACGGAGGGTCAGCAGTAGGAGGCGGTCCGCCAGTTCTGGGTCGTCGGGGGACTCCTCGGCGGCCAGGGCGATCGCGTTCGTCAGTTGGAGCAGGTCGTCGATGGCGACGCCCTCGCGGATCGCGCCCGACGCCTGGGCGCGGGCCAGGAGTTCGGTGCCCGCCTCGTGCATCGGGCGACTGCACCGGGCCAGCGCGGAGCTGCTGTCGCGGGACGCCGACATCAGGGCCCTGGCGAGGCCGCGGTACTCACCCGCGTGGGTGATGATCGCGCGGAGCCACTCCACCAGGGCCGTGCAGGGCTGCGGGGCGTCGAGCAGGGCGTGGGAGCGGGTGAGCAGGTCGTGCACCGCGTCCTCGAAGACGGCGCTCAGCAGGGCGTGCCGGGTGGGGAAGTGGCGGTACAGCGTGCCGATGCCCACGCCCGCGCGGCGGGCCACGTCCTCCAGGGACGTGTCCGTGCCGTGTTCGGCGAACGCGGCACGGGCCTCGCTCAGGAGCCGCTGGTGATTGCGGCGGGCGTCGGCACGCATGTCTCGTCTCCTCGCGGTGCGCCCCCCGTGTCCATCAGCGCGCTCCGCGCGCGGGCGCCCCTTCGCCGATCCTGGGGCTCCGCCCCGGACCCCGCTCCTCAAACGCCGGAGGGGCTGTCTCCAGCCCGTCCGGCGATCGAGGACGAGGCGCGGAGCGCCGATGAGCGGGGGGCCGATGAGCGGGGGGCCGGGGGCGCACCCCCCAGTCAGTCCTTGATCTCGCAGATTACTGCGCCCGACGTCAGAGAGGCGCCCACTTCCGCGAGGAGGCCCTTGACCGTGCCGGAGCGGTGGGCGTTCAGGGGCTGCTCCATCTTCATGGCCTCAAGGACCACGATGAGGTCACCCTCCTTGACCTCCTGGCCCTCCTCGACCGCGACCTTGACGATCGTGCCCTGCATGGGCGAGGCGAGGGTGTCACCGGAGGCCGCGGGGCCGGACTTCTTCGCGGCCCGCCGCTTCGGCTTGGCACCGGCCGCGAGGCCCGTACGCGCCAGGGACATGCCGAGCGACGACGGCAGCGACACCTCAAGACGCTTGCCGCCGACCTCGACGACCACGGTCTCGCGGCCCGTCTCGTCCTCGGCCTCGGCGTCCGTGACCGCGGAGAAGGCGGGGATGTCGTTGACGAACTCGGTCTCGATCCAGCGGGTGTGGACCGTGAACGGGTCCGTGGAGCCCGTCAGTTCGGGCGCGAACGCCGGGTCCGCGACGGCCTTGCGGTGGAAGGGGATGGCGGTGGCCATGCCCTCGACCTCGAACTCGGCCAGGGCGCGCGCGGCGCGCTGGAGGGCCTGCTGCCGCGTCGCGCCGGTGACGACGAGCTTCGCGAGCAGCGAGTCCCACGCCGGGCCGATGACCGACCCCGACTCGACGCCCGCGTCCAGGCGCACGCCCGGACCCGACGGCGGCGCGAACGACGTCACCGTGCCGGGCGCGGGCAGGAAGTTGCGGCCCGGGTCCTCGCCGTTGATGCGGAACTCGAAGGAGTGGCCGCGCAACTTCGGGTCGTCGTAGCCGAGTTCCTCACCGTCGGCGATGCGGAACATCTCCCTGACCAGGTCGATCCCGGAGACCTCCTCGGTGACCGGGTGCTCCACCTGGAGGCGGGTGTTGACCTCGAGGAAGGAGATCGTGCCGTCCACACCGACCAGGAACTCCACGGTGCCCGCGCCGACGTAGCCCGCCTCGCGCAGGATCGCCTTGGACGCGCGGTACAGCTCGGCGTTCTGCTCCTCGGACAGGAACGGCGCCGGGGCCTCCTCGACGAGCTTCTGGTGGCGGCGCTGCAGGGAGCAGTCACGGGTGGAGACGACCACCACGTTGCCGTGGGTGTCGGCCAGGCACTGGGTCTCCACGTGCCGCGGCTTGTCCAGGTAGCGCTCCACGAAGCACTCGCCGCGGCCGAACGCCGCGACGGCCTCGCGCACCGCCGAGTCGTACAGCTCCGGCACCTCTTCGAGGGTGCGGGCCACCTTCAGACCGCGGCCGCCACCGCCGAACGCCGCCTTGATCGCGATCGGCAGGCCGTTCTCCTCGGCGAACGCCACCACCTCGTCGGCGCCCGCGACCGGGTCCGGCGTGCCCGCGACCAGCGGGGCGCCCGCGCGCTGCGCGATGTGCCGCGCCGCGACCTTGTCACCGAGGTCCCTGATCGCCTGCGGCGGCGGGCCGATCCAGATCAGGCCCGCGTCCAGGACCGCCTGGGCGAACTCCGCGTTCTCGGAGAGAAAGCCGTAGCCGGGGTGGACCGCGTCCGCCCCGGAGTCCTTGGCGGCGGTGAGCACCTTCGCCATGTCCAGATAACTGGTCGCCGGAGTGTCACCACCAAGGGCGAACGCCTCGTCCGCGGCCCGCACATGCAGTGCGTCCCGGTCGGGTTCCGCGTAAACGGCAACGCTCGCGATCCCGGCATCCCGGCACGCCCGGGCGACCCGGACAGCGATTTCGCCACGGTTGGCGATGAGCACCTTGCGCACGATGGCTCCCTCCTTGAAACAAGCTGAGTTTAGGGACTGCCGACACGGACCCACGACCCGTCCCCAATGGTGAGCTTGCCCACACGGAGCGTGATCCGAGGTCGGTCGATCCCTGAAATCCCTTGTCGCACCGTGGTACGCAGGGCCCTTCCCCGGAAGCCTAGCCCTCCGGTGTGGTCAAGGTCTCTGTGAGGCCGCGCTGCGGCGGACGGTCATTCTTTGTGGAGTCCCTACGAATGGCCCAATGATTCTTTGCCCGGGCCGCGGCCCTTGTCCCTCGCTTTACCCGTTAGTAGTGTCCGGATGTTCTCGTACGTACTAGGGGTAACAGCCGCCGGTAGAGAGTGGGTGGACGCCGTGGCGCGCAGACCAGTGGCGTGGGTGGGCGCGGTCGCGCTCTGGGCGGAAGCGGCCGGTATCGCGCTGCTCAACTGGTTCCTCGGCCTCGTCGTCGACGATCAGGACATGTCCCTGGCCGGGCTCGACCCGCACGCGATGACCGTGTCCACGTGGATCGCGGGCGCCGTCTTCGGGCTCTATCTCGCGCTGTGCGGTCTTGTCCTCGCCCGCACCGCCGTCCGTGACCGCGGGCCCGGCAGCTTCGGGAAGATCCTGCTGATCAGTGCCGCCGTCGTGCACGGGCTGCTCGGGGCCTTCGCCATCGGCCTCGTGGGCTGGCTCGCCTTCTTCTCCCTGATGGTCGTGCTCGGGCTCATCGTGCTGACGCTTGTCGCGTACGACCGCCCGTTCAGCCCGTGCGTTCCCTCGCCCACAAGTCCGTGATCCGTACGTCCAGTTCTGCCAGGAGGCGGCGCAGCAGCGGCAGCGAGAGGCCGATGACGTTGCCGTGGTCGCCCTCGATGCCGTCGATGAACGGCGCCGAGCGGCCGTCCAGCGTGAACGCGCCCGCCACGTGCAGGGGCTCGCCGCTCGCCACGTACGCGGCGATCTCCTCGTCGGACGGCTCCCCGAAGCGCACCACGGTCGACGCCGTCGCCGACACCTGGCGGCCGGAAGCCGTGTCGTACACGCAGTGCCCGGTCTGTAGGACGCCCGCCCGGCCGCGCATGTCCTTCCAGCGCGTCGTGGCCTCCTCGGCGTCCGCGGGCTTGCCGAGCGCGCGGCCGTCCAGTTCGAGTACGGAGTCGCAGCCGACGACCAGGGCGCCCTGCGTGTCCGCGCGCGCCGACACCACCGAGGCCTTCGCCACCGCCAGGGCCTTCGCGAGCTCCGCGGGGGTCGGCGCCGTCACCGCGTCCTCGTCGACGCCGCTCACGATCACCTCGGGCGCGAGGCCCGCCTGCCGCAGCAGGCCGAGGCGGGCGGGGGACTGGGACGCCAGGACGAGTCGGCGGGGGTGATCGCTCATGCGGTCAGCCTAGCGACCGGCGCGCGGAACCTGAGTACGCGTACTCAGGCGCCGGACCTGACGCCGCCGCACCATCGAAGACATGCTGTGGTCCGACCCGGAGAACGATCCGCCCGAAGACATGCGGGACATGCAGGCGAAGATGCGCCGCGCGGGGGTTCTGCTCGCCCTGGCGATGGTGGTGGCCATGTTTGTCCTGGGGTTGATCTGAGCTGAGCTGAGCTGAGCTGAGCTGGTCTGTGCTGAGCTGGTCTGTGGCTGAGCTGGTCTGTGCTGTGCTGAGCTGAGCTGGTCTGCGCTGGTCTGTGGCTGACCTGCTTTCTACGCCGGCCAGTACGTGCGCCCCCACGCCGCCGGGCCCGGCGCGGGCAGCCGCTCGCGGGCCACGCGTGCCGGGTCCGACCAGGCGGCCGGGACCGGGCCCGCGCCGGACGGCGCGTTCGCCGCCGCCGCGGCGCGGGCCTGGACCACCGCGAGGGCGGCTGCCAGTTCCTCGGGGGTCGGGTTGCCTCGTACGACCTTGATCACGGGTGCGTTCCTCCCAGGGAGTTGTCTGTCACTGGTCGTGGGGCGGTCGTGGCGCGCCGGTCACAGCGGGATGTTGCCGTGCTTCTTCGGCGGCAACGACTCCCGCTTCGTACGCAGTTGACGCAGGCCCCGGACCAGGTGCGATCGTGTCTCCGACGGCAGGATCACCGCGTCCACGTAGCCCCGCTCCGCCGCCGTGTACGGGTTCAGTAGCGCGTCCTCGTACTCCTGGATCAGGCGCGCCCTCGCGCTCTCCTGCTCCTCGGGGTCCCCTGCCGCCGCGATCGTGCGGCGGTGCAGGATGTTCACCGCGCCCTGCGCCCCCATCACCGCGATCTGCGCCGTCGGCCAGGCCAGGTTCAGGTCCGCGCCCAGGTGCTTGGAACCCATCACGTCGTACGCCCCGCCGAACGCCTTGCGCGTGATCACCGTGATGAGCGGGACGGTCGCCTCCGCGTACGCGTAGATCAGCTTCGCGCCGCGGCGGATGATGCCCGTGTGCTCCTGGTCCACGCCCGGCAGGAAGCCCGGCACGTCCACGAACGTGATCACCGGTACGTTGAACGCGTCGCACGTCCGCACGAAGCGTGCCGCCTTCTCCGACGCGTCGATGTCCAGACAGCCCGCGAACTGCATCGGCTGGTTCGCCACCAGGCCCACCGGGTGGCCCTCCACCCGGCCGAAGCCCGTGATGATGTTCGGCGCGAACAGCGACTGCGTCTCGAAGAACTCCGCGTCGTCCAGGACGTGTTCCAGGACCGTGTGCATGTCGTACGGCTGGTTCGCGCTGTCCGGTACGAGCGTGTCCAGGCTCAGGTCCTCCGGCGTCGGCTCCAGGTCCGCCTCCTCGGGGAACGCCGGGGGCTCGCTGAGGTTGTTCGACGGGAGGTAGGAGAGCAACGACTTGACGTACTCGATCGCGTCCTTCTCGTCGCCCGCCATGTGGTGCGCCACGCCCGACGTCGAGTTGTGCGTGCGCGCGCCGCCCAGCTCCTCGAACCCGACGTCCTCGCCCGTGACCGTCTTGATGACGTCAGGGCCCGTGATGAACATGTGCGACGTCTGGTCCACCATCACCGTGAAGTCCGTGATCGCCGGGGAGTAGACCGCGCCGCCCGCACACGGGCCCACCACCAGGCTGATCTGGGGGATCACGCCGGACGCGTGGGTGTTGCGGCGGAAGATCTCGCCGTACATCCCGAGCGCCATCACGCCCTCCTGAATGCGGGCGCCGCCCGAGTCGTTGATGCCGATCACCGGACAGCCCGTCTTCAGGGCGAAGTCCATGACCTTCACGATCTTCTGGCCGTAGACCTCGCCGAGGGCGCCGCCGAACACGGTGAAATCCTGTGAGAACACCGCCACCGGGCGGCCGTCGACCGTGCCGTAGCCCGTCACCACGCCGTCCCCGTACGGGCGGTTCTGCTCCAGGCCGAAGCTCGTTGAGCGGTGCCTCGCGAACTCGTCCAGCTCCACGAAGGAGCCCTCGTCGAGCAGCAGTTCCACGCGCTCCCGCGCGGTCAGCTTGCCCTTCGCGTGCTGCTTCTCCACCGCCCGCGCGGAGCCCGCGTGCTTTGCCTCTTCGATACGGTGGCGGAGGTCCGCCAGTTTGCCCGCTGTCGTGTGGATGTCGTGCTTGCCCGCGTCCTGGCCCTCTGCCGTGGAACTCTGCTGGGGCGGCGCGGACTGCTCGTTGGGCACTTGCGGCTCGGACATCGGGGCGCGGCTCCCTGCCTGCTCAGAGGGGACGGTGATGGCTCTCGGCTGCTGGCTACTGACTCGTAGGGTATCGGCGCGGATACGCCTGTGCAGTGCGGCGTTTACCACACCTAGGGTGGGTTGCATGACGCCGTCCAATGACTCAAGCAATGACTCGGGCCGTGGTTCGGACTCCGGTCCGCATCTTGGTTCGGGTTCCGGTCCGAATCGTGGTTCGGGGCCCGGCTCGCCCAGTCGGTGGTCCGATCTCGATCGGCCGCCCCTCGACGCCGTCGCCCTGCGCCGTGCCCTCGTCCGCGACGGCGGACTGTGGACCTCCCTCGATGTCGTACCCACCACCGGCTCCACCAACAGCGACCTCGCCGCCCGTGCGGATGAGCTCCCCGAAGGGGCGATCCTTGTCGCTGAGGAGCAGACTGCCGCTCGCGGGCGCCTTGACCGGCGGTGGAGTGCGCCCGCTCGCTCGGGCCTCTTCTTCTCCGTCCTGCTGAAGCCGGACGACGTGCCGGTCGAACGGTGGGGGTGGCTGCCGCTGCTCACCGGTGTCGCCGTCGCCGCGGGGATCTCCCGCACGGCGGGTGTCGACACCGCCCTGAAGTGGCCCAACGATCTGCTTGTCACCGTCGGGGGCGAGGAGCGCAAGGCCGGCGGCATCCTGGCCGAGCGGGCCGGGTCCGTGGGGGGCGGGGGTGTCGTCGTCGGCATCGGCGTCAACGTCACGCTGCGCGCCGATGAGCTGCCGGTGCCCGGGGCGGGGTCGTTGGCGCTTGCCGGGGCGGTGCATGCGGATCGGGATCCGGTGTTGCGGGCGGTGCTGCGGGAGCTGGAGCGGTGGTACGGGGAGTGGCGGGGCGCCGGGGGGGATCCGGGGGCTGCGCGGCTTCAGGAGGCGTATGTGGCGGGGTGTGCGACGTTGGGGCGGGTGGTGCGGGCGGAGTTGCCCGGGGGGCGGGATGTGGTGGGGGAGGCTGTGGCCGTGGACGGGGACGGGCGGTTGGTCCTCGCTACGGAGGAGGGGGTGCGGGAGTCTGTGGGCGCGGGGGACGTGGTCCACCTGCGGCCTGCCACCGGGGCCTGAAGTTTCTGGCCGGGGGCCTTCGCCTTTCCGCTTGTGGGGGGCGGGGTCGTGCCGTCGCCTGCGCCGACGGTCGTTTTCGCCTTTCCGTTTGTGGGGGTGGCGGGGTCGTGGCGGTATGGCCGTGCTCGCGTAGTGGACACTGCCTGGTTTCACCGCACCGTAAGTGTGTCGCTTGGCACGCTGCGCTCGGTCATACCGCCACGACCCCTCCGGTGCGATGGCGACTGCGGCCCGGTGCCACTTGCGGCCGCTGCCTCCTGTGGCTCGCTGCCTCTTGCGGCCCTTAGCTCTCGCGGCTCGCCGCCTCTGCGGCCGATGGCTCTTGCGGCCCTTAGCTCTCGCGGCTCGCCGCCTCTGCGGCCGATGGCTCTTGCGGCTCGCCGCCTCTGCGGCCGATGGCTCTTGTGGCTCGCCGCCTCTCTTGGCTTCCGCCGCCCTGCCGTTTCCCCTGCGGGCCACGGCCCGCCGCCGTCCCCCCTGCGGGTCACGGCCCGCCGCCGTCCCCCTGTGGGCAGCAGCCCCTACCGTTCGCCGCCCTCCCCCCTGTGGGCAACTGGTCCGCCAGGGGCGGAACGGGTGGGCACAGCCCAACCGCCGGGTGTCCGTTCTGTGGGGAGAGGGGTGCAGCCCCAGCCGCCGGGTGCCCGGGATGTAGGGGGAGGGGGTAGCCCAGGTGCCGGGGCCCGGGATGTGGGGGAAGGGTGTCGTCCCAGGTGTGTGGGGGTGGAGTAGGGCGTCAGGGTGGGGGCGAGGGGGTGTGCGGTGGAGTCGGGAGTGAGGTGCGGCACACCTGCCGTAAAGTTGGCGCCGGTCGATATCTGACCGCGGCAGATCGGAAGGGCAGCAGGCGTGACCGTCGACGACACCGGCTCCGGCCAGGGCACACCCCCCGGCCCTGACGGTGCCCCCCGCCCGGCGGAATCCACGACCCCGGCATCCGAGAAGCCCGAGGACCCCGACCTCGGCGCAGGCGGCAGCGGCAGCGCGAGCGGGGGTTTCGACCTCGGTGATGAGGACGGGGGCGGCAAGGACCCCCTGGCCCTGCGCCTTGAGCAGCTCATCCTCGGCGCCGACCGCCGCTACACCCCCTTCCAGGCAGCCCGAAGCGCCGGCGTCTCCATGGAACTCGCCTCCCGCTTCTGGCGAGCCATGGGCTTCCCCGACATCGGCCAGGCCAAGGCCCTCACCGAGGCCGACGTACTGGCCCTGCGGCGCCTCGCCGGCCTCGTGGAGGCGGGACTCCTGAGCGAGGCCATGGCCGTACAGGTGGCCCGCTCGACGGGACAGACCACCGCCCGCCTCGCCGAATGGCAGATCGACTCCTTCCTCGAGGGCCTCACCGAGCCCCCGGAACCGGGCATGACCCGTACCGAAGTCACGTATCCGCTGATCGAGCTGCTCCTCCCCGAACTGGAGGAATTCCTTGTTTATGTGTGGCGGCGTCAGCTCGCCGCCGCCACCGGGCGCGTCGTGCAGGCCGCCGACGACGAGGAAATGGTCGACCGGCGCCTCGCCGTCGGCTTCGCTGATCTCGTCGGCTTCACCCGGCTCACCCGGCGGATGGAGGAGGAGGAGCTCGGCGAGCTCGTCGAAGCCTTTGAGACGACTGCTGCTGATCTTGTCGCCGCTCGCGGCGGGCGTCTCATCAAGACCCTCGGCGACGAAGTCCTCTACGCCGCCGACGACGCCGGCACCGCCGCCGAGATCGCCCTGCGCCTCATCGAGACCATGGCCAACGACGAGACCATGCCCGAGCTGCGCGTCGGCATCGCCTTCGGCACCGTCACCACACGGATGGGCGACGTCTTCGGCACCACCGTGAACCTCGCGTCCCGGCTCACCTCGATAGCTCCGCGCGACGCCGTCCTCGTCGACGGCGCCCTCGCCGAGGAGCTGGTGCGCACCGGTGACGCCCCCGCCTCCGAGACCGAGGCCGCCGCCCTCGCCGAGAAGGCCGAGAAGGCGGGCGAGGAACCCCCCTCGTACCGGTTCGCCCTACAGCCCATGTGGCAGCGGCCCGTCCGCGGGCTCGGCATCGTCGAGCCCTGGCTGCTCGCCCGCCGGAGCTGAGTCGCCGGGTACCCAACGGGCGCAGCGGCTGACATGATCCCCGGGTAACGGTCGTTAACCTGAGGTGGAGGGATCATGGGCGCGCAGCGGTTCGGGGAGTTCGTGGAGGTCCGGCGGCACGGGTACGTGGCCGAGCTCGCCCTCGACCGGCCGCGCGCCATGAACGCCGTCTCCAGTGATATGGCTCGGTCCATCCGGGATGCGTGCGTCGCGCTGTCCGCGGACCGGAGTGTGCGGGTTGTTGTTGTCAGTTCCACCCATGAGCGGGCCTTTTGCGTGGGCGCCGATCTCAAGGAGCGGAATTCCCTCAGCGACGCCGAACTGGTGCGGCAGCGGCCCATCGCCCGTGGTGCCTACACGGGAGTTCTTGAACTGCCCATGCCCACCATCGCCGCCGTGCACGGGTTCGCCCTGGGCGGCGGGTTCGAGCTCGCTCTGTCGTGTGACGTGATCGTCGCTGATCCCACCGCCGTGGTCGGGCTGCCCGAAGTGTCCGTCGGCGTGATTCCCGGCGGCGGTGGTACGCAGCTCCTTCCGCGGCGCGTGGGTGCCGCCCGCGCCGCCGAACTCATCTTCTCCGCCCGGCGCGTGGAAGCCGCCGAGGCCAAGGAGCTCGGGCTCGTCGACATCGTCGCCGGGGTCGGGGAAGACCGTGACGAAGCCCTCGCCATCGCCGCCCGTATCGCCGGGAACTCGCCGGTCGGTCTCCGCGCCGCCAAGCGCGCCCTGCGCCTCGGGCACGGGCTCGATCTGGCCGCGGGCCTTGAGGTCGAGGACGCCGCCTGGCGCTCCGTCGCCTTCTCGGGCGACCGTGCCGAGGGCGTCGCCGCCTTCAACGAGAAGCGGAAGCCGGAGTGGCCCGGAGAGTAGTCCGGTTGTGTTGGGTGGTGGGTGTCCGTTGGCGGGTGTCCGGTGTCCGGTGTCCGGTGGTGGGTGGCGGGTGTGGGGCTTGGGTCTTCTGGGGTGCCGGGAGAGCCCTTGCGGGAAATGTCCGTAACCTGGAGCAATGGGTGAGGACGTTCGGTTGCGTGCCGTCGTGGCCCTGGCACAGGGCATGGCCGCCGCTCACACTCCGCGTGAGTCCTGGCGCGCCGCTGCCCAGGGCGCGATGATCGCCCTCGGCGGCAGCTTCGCCGCGCTGTCGGTCTGGGAGCGCGAGCGCGGTCGCCTTCGCGTGCTCGTGAACGCCGGTGAACGTACGCCTGGGGAGGAGGAGTTCCCCGACGGCGAGGCCTACCCCGTACATCAGTTCCCCGAGATCACCGAGTTCCTGCACGAGCGGTGGGCCGGGGGCGGGGAGCCGCATGCCTGGGTGGAGACCGCCGAAGGGCCCGCAGGGGCTGGGGGGCCCGGAGGGGCACCGGGCTACGGGCGGGGGGCCGGGTACTGTCATCAGCGTGTCGCCGCCCTGCGGCGGCGCGGGCGCGGGAGCTGTGTCGTCGCGCCGATCGTGCTGCACGGGCGGGCCTGGGGCGAGCTGTATGTCGCGCGGGCCGCGGGAGCGCCCGCCTTCGAGCACGGCGACGCCGACTTCGCCTCCGTGCTCGCCTCCGTCGTCGCCGCCGGGATCGCCCAGACCGAGCGCCTTGAGGAGGCCCGCCGCCTCGCCTTCACCGACTCCCTTACCGGGCTCGCCAACCGTCGCGCGGTGGACCTGCGCCTCGACGAGGCCGTGGAGCGGCACCGGGCCGAGGGCGCCGTGGTGAGCCTCGTCGTATGTGACCTGAACGGGCTCAAGCACGTCAACGACACCCGCGGGCACGCCGTCGGCGACCGGCTCCTCGAGCGCTTCGGGTCGGTGCTCTCGCTGTGCGGCGCGATGCTGCCGGGGGCCCTTGCCGCGCGGCTCGGCGGGGACGAGTTCTGTCTGCTCTCGGTGGGGCCCACCGCCGACGAGGTGGTCCGGGTCGCCGATGAAGTGTGTGTGCGCGCCGACGAGTTGGAGCTCGGGGACGGGGTCGCCTGCGGCGTCGCCTCCACCGGGGACCCGATCGGGGCCGTGCGCAGCGCCCGGCGGTTGTTCCGGCTCGCCGATGCCGCCCAGTACCGGGCGAAGGCCGCGCGTGCGGGGAAACCCGTGGTCGCCGGGCGGGAGGGAGGCGAGGGAGGTGACGATCCCGTCGTCCGGCTCGCCGACTCCGTACAGCCGCCGGGGCAGGGGGAGCGGCGGCGCTTCCGGGGGCGGTAGGGCCTTCCTGCGGACCGGCCCGCCAGGCCCTCACGGGGGCGGTAAGGGGCAGGGCGGGAGCGGACCCGTGACAGGGCGGGTTTCAATGCGTACGCTCCTGAATATGGATATGCAGACCGTGGTGCTTGGAACCACCGGCACAACCGCAGAGGACGTCATCGCCGTCGCCCGCCGCGACGCGCGCGTCGAGATCGGCGAGGACGCCGTCGCCGCCCTCGCAGCGGCCCGCGAGATCGTGGACGCGCTCGCGGCCAAGCCGGAGCCCGTCTACGGCGTCTCCACCGGCTTCGGCGCGCTCGCCACCCGGCACATCGGCCCGGAACTCCGCGCCCAGCTCCAGCGCAACATCGTCCGCTCGCACGCGGCGGGCATGGGACCGCGCGTCGAGCGGGAGGTCGTGCGCGCGCTGATGTTCCTGCGGCTGAAGACCGTCTGCTCGGGGCACACCGGAGTGCGGCCCGAGGTCGCGCAGACCATGGCCGATGTCCTGAACGCCGGTATCACCCCGGTCGTCCACGAGTACGGCTCCCTCGGCTGCTCCGGCGACCTCGCCCCGCTCAGCCACTGCGCCCTGACGCTGATGGGCGAGGGTGACGCCGAGGCCGCGGACGGCACCGTGCGGCCCGCGGGCGAGCTGCTCGCCGAGCACGGCATCACGCCCGTCGAGCTCCGCGAGAAGGAGGGCCTCGCCCTGCTCAACGGGACCGACGGCATGCTCGGCATGCTGGTCATGGCCCTCGCCGACCTGGACGTCCTGTACAAGTCCGCCGACGTCACCGCCGCTCTGAGCCTGGAGGCCCTGCTCGGCACCGCCAAGGTCCTCGCCCCCGAGCTGCACGCCATCCGCCCGCACCCGGGCCAGGCCGCGTCCGCCGCCAACATGGCCGCCGTCCTCGCCGGTTCCGGTCTGACCGGACATCACCAGGACGACGCGCCCCGCGTGCAGGACGCCTACTCGGTGCGCTGCGCCCCGCAGGTCGCGGGCGCGGGCCGGGACACGCTCGCGTACGCCCGTACGGTCGCCGAGCGGGAGCTGGCCGCCGCCGTCGACAACCCCGTCGTCCTGCCGGACGGGCGCGTGGAGTCCAACGGCAACTTCCACGGCGCCCCGGTGGCGTACGTGCTCGACTTCCTCGCCATCGCCGCCGCCGACCTCGGTTCGATCACCGAGCGCCGCACCGACCGGCTCCTGGACAAGAACCGCTCGCACGGCCTGCCGCCGTTCCTCGCGGACGACGCGGGCGTCGACTCGGGTCTGATGATCGCCCAGTACACGCAGGCCGCCCTGGTGAGCGAGCTGAAGCGGCTCGCCGTGCCGGCGTCCGCCGACTCCATTCCCTCCTCCGCCATGCAGGAGGACCACGTCTCCATGGGGTGGTCCGCCGCGCGCAAGCTGCGCACGGCCGTCGCGAACCTCCGCCGCGTCATCGCCGTCGAGCTGTACGCCGCGACGCGCGCGATCGAGCTCCGTGAGGGGCTGACCCCGGCGCCCGCGAGCCGTGCCGTCATAGCGGCCGTCCGCGAGGCCGGTGTCCAGGGTCCGGGCCCCGACCGCTATCTCGCCCCCGACCTCGCGGCCGCCGACGCCTTCGTGAGCGAGGGGCTGCTCGTCACCGCCGTGGAGGGAGCGACCGGGGTGGCGCTGGCCTGATCCGCTTCGATTGTCTGCCCGCGACCCCGGTTCGGTCTCTGCCCGCAGTTCCGGTCCGGTCGTTTGCGTGCGGCCCCGGTCCGGGACTTCCCGGGCCGGGGCCGACGGTTTTCTCGGGGGAGGCGGGACGCCAGGCGTCCCGGCTCAGGCGGTCAGCACGCTTCCGCGCGCTCCCGCCGTACCGAATACAGCACGAATCCCGCGCCGAGGCCGAGGAACGCCGTGCCCCCGGCCACGTACGGAGTCGTGTCGATGCTGCCGGTGTCGGCCAGGTGGCCCTCGTGGGCCGTCTCGTGGGTCTTCTCGTACGGCGTCTCGGCCGCGAACCCGGCCGAGTGTCGTGCGGTGCCGCCGGGCGAGCCCGGCGTCGCTGTCGCTTTCGCGGAGGGGACGAACCACAGGGCGATGAGCAGAGCCCCTGCCAGGCCTGCGGTCAACAGCGGTCGACGTGCGATCACGGGAAGTGGATCCCCCTTGTGGTACTGGCGAATTGGCCGTCTGGGGCGATGCTAGTGAAAGGCGCGGGTCGCGGGAAAGCCATGCCGGTACGGGGCCTTACGCTCCGGCTTATGAGTACGTACGAGACATCACGCTTTGTGCGACTGCGCGTCGAATTGGTGGTCCAGGTCGACGGGTCCGAGGACCTGCGCGGGACCGCGCTCGGGCGCATCGCGGAAGACCCCCACATGCCCGCCGCCGAGCGGGAGCACGCGGAGGCGGCCGTCAAGGAGGACGACGCCGAGGCGCTCGCCTACCTCGTGGACCCCGTCGACCTGATCGGCGAGGTGCCCGGGGTGGAGCTCACCCAGGCCTCCTGGAGCAGCGAAGTGATCGACTACGACCCCGATTCGCCGGATTGGGACCCGGACGAGCATGATGGCGCCGAGGACGACGACGAAGAGCCGTAGGACAGCGGCGGACCGCGTCCCGGGACGCTTGTCTCCGCATCAGGAGCCCCGGGCGGCAGCCGCCGCCCGGGGCTCTGTCGTGTCCCGCACGCAGGGCGGTCCCAGCCGCGGCGGACGACGTGTTGTTCCCCACATCTTCGGCGGAAAGGGAACGGGATGTACCGGGGAAGGCGTTAGGCGGGGTTGCGGGGGGACCCGCGGGGTCTTGGGGATTCGGCGACGATGGAGAAGCGAGTAATGACGGACAGCAAGCGGCGCAGGGGTCTGGTGGCCGTGTCCGCCCTGGTCGGTGGGGTGCTGGTGCTCTCTGCCTGTAGCGACGACAGCGGCGGCGACAAAAGTGGCGGCGGCAAGGAGTCGCAGGGCCAGGTTGACGAGGCGGCGGCGAAGAAGACGTCCGTGGCCAAGATCAGTATTGCGCCGGAGAACGGCTCCGACAACGCCAGTATCAACAGCGACGCCAAGGTCACGGTGAGCGAGGGCACGCTCACGGACGTGACCATGAAGGGCGAGGGCGGCACCGCGGTCGAGGGCCGGATATCGGCGGACCAGAAGACCTGGAAGCCCAGCACGCAGTTGGAGCGCGCCACCACCTACAAGATCTCCGTGACGGCGAAGGACTCCGAGGGCCGCAAGGCGCACGAGAACTCGTCCTTCACGACCGTCTCGAAGGCCAACAGCTTCATCGGCAGCTTCACGCCCGAGGACGGCTCCACGGTCGGCGTGGGCATGCCGGTGTCGATCAGCTTCGACAAGGCCATCACCGACAAGAAGGCCGTGCAGTCGGCCGTCGAGGTGTCGTCCACCGGCGGCCAGAAGATCGTGGGGCACTGGTTCGGCAACCAGCGCCTGGACTTCCGCCCCAAGGACTACTGGAAGGAACACTCCACGGTCACCCTGAAGCTGTCCCTCGACGGCGTCGAGGGCGCCGACGGGGTGTACGGCGTGCAGCAGAAGACCGTCAAGTTCAAGATCGGCCGCAACCAGGTCTCGGTCGTGGACGCCAAGACCAAGCAGATGAAGATCATGCGGGACGGCAAGGTCGTCAAGACCATCCCGATCTCCGCGGGCTCGCCGGACAACAAGACGTACAACGGCAAGATGGTGATCTCCGAGAAGTTCAAGGAGACCCGTATGAACGGCGCCACCGTCGGCTTCACGGACAGCGACGGCAAGGGCGAGTACGACATCAAGGACGTGCCGCACGCCATGCGTCTGTCCAGCTCCGGCACCTTCATCCACGGCAACTACTGGGGCGCCCCGTCGATCTTCGGCAGCGCCAACACCAGCCACGGCTGCATCGGTCTGCGGGACGCCAAGGGCGCGGGCGACAAGTCGACGCCGGGTTCCTGGTTCTTCCGGAACACGATCACCGGTGACGTCGTGGACGTCCGTAACACCGGCGACAAGATCGTCGCCCCGGACAACGGCCTCAACGGCTGGAACATGAGCTGGTCGCAGTGGACGGCGGGCTCCGCCGTCTGACCCGAACCGGCCCGAACCGGCCCGTCCGGGCCCCGGCCTGCGACAACGGCACGCGAAGGCGGCCCGCACCCCGACGAGGGTGCGGGCCGCCTTCGCGTATGTGGACGGCGGTCCGTTCGGTCCGCTTTGTTGCGGCACCATGTTGAACCGGCCAACAACACCAACTAATTACTTCTGCCTCACAGTTGAGCAGATATCGTCCCCCTCGACATACTGCGTGACTCAGAGCTTTCACCCGAGGGGGAAAACTTGCTCAGACAAGTGCGCAAAGCCCAAAGACCGGTCGGCGCCCGACGTGTGGCCGTGGCCGGTGTCGCCACCGCCGCGGCCGTGGCGCTCGCGGCGGGCATGACCAGCCCGGCGCAGGCCGTCCCGGACGACGTCCGCGCGGCAGGCACGGTGGCGGACGACGTCCGCGTGCCGGTACGGCACCACATCACGCTCCTCACCGGGGACCGCGTCACCGTCGACACCACGGGCCGCGTCACCGCCTTCGGGCCGGCCAAGGGCCGTGAGCGCATACCCGTGCACACCTCACGGCACGACGGGCACACGCTCGTCATACCCGCCGACGCCCAGCGCCTGATCGCCGACGGCACGCTCGACCAGCGCCTCTTCGACGTCACCGAGCTGAGCAAGAAGCACAACCGCGCCGCCCAGAAGCAGGGCCTGAAGGTCATCGTCCGCTACAAGGGCGCCGCCGCGGGCGCCAAGGCCGACGTGCGCGAGGCGGGCGGCACCGAACTCCGCCGCTCCCTGAAGACCCTCAACGCCGACGCGGTGCTCACGCCCAAGCAGGACGCGGGCAAGCTGTGGCAGGCCCTGACGGCCGAGCGGGACGGGGTGCGCACCACCGCCGCCGGGATCAGCCGCGTCTGGCTGGACGGCGTGCGCCGAGCGAGCCTCGACAAGAGCGTCAAGCAGATCGGCGCTCCCAAGGCCTGGGAGGCCGGGTACGACGGCAAGGGCGTCAAGATCGCCGTCCTGGACACCGGCGTCGACGCCACCCACCCCGACCTCAAGGACCAGGTCGTCGCCGCCGAGGACTTCACGCCCTCGCCCGACACCAAGGACCGCGTCGGCCACGGCACCCACGTCGCCTCCACCGCGGCGGGCACGGGCGCCAAGAACGGCGCGTACAAGGGCGTCGCCCCCGGCGCCAAGATCCTCAACGGCAAGGTGCTCGACGACACCGGCTCCGGTGACGACTCCGGGATCATCGCGGGCATCGACTGGGCCGCCGCCCAGGGCGCCGACGTGGTCAACCTGAGCCTCGGCGGCCTCGACACCCCCGGCGTCGACCCGCTGGAAGCCCAGATCGACAAGGTCTCCGCCGACAAGGGCATCCTCTTCGCCGTCTCCGCGGGCAACTCCGGCTCGCCGGGATCCATCGGCTCGCCCGGCAGCGCGGACGCCGCCCTGACCGTCGGCGCCGTGGACGACGCCGACAAGCTGGCGCCGTTCTCCAGCAGGGGCCCGCGCGTCGGCGACGGCGCGATCAAGCCCGACGTGACCGCGCCCGGCGTCGACATCACCGCGGCCGCCGCGCCCGGCAGCGAGATAGAGAAGGAGGTCGGCCAGAGCCCCGAGGGCTATCTGACGATCTCCGGTACGTCGATGGCCGCCCCGCACGTCGCGGGCGCCGCCGCCCTGCTCAAGCAGCAGCACCCGGACTGGAGGCAGCCCGAGCTGAAGGGCGCGCTCACCGCGTCCACGAAGCCCGGCAAGTACACCGCCTTCCAGCAGGGCTCCGGCCGCGTCGCCGTGGACCGGGCCATCAAGCAGTCGGTCGTCGCCGAGCCCGCCTCCGTCAGCTTCGGCACCCAGTTGTGGCCGCACACCGACGACAAGCCGGTCACCAAGAAGGTCACCTACCGCAACCTCGGCAAGGAGGAGGTCACCCTCGACCTCACCGCCGAGGCCACCGACCCCAAGGGCAAGCCCGCCCCCGACGGCTTCTTCACCCTGGCCGCCAAGAAGGTGACCGTCCCCGCGGGCGGCACGGCCTCGGTCGACCTGAGCGCCGACACCCGGCTCGGCGGCACGGTCGACGGCGCCTACTCCGCGTACATCGTGGCGAACGGCGGCGGCCAGAGCGTCCGCACGGCGGCCGCTGTCGACCGCGAGGTGGAGTCGTACGACCTGACGGTCAAGCACATCGGCCGCGACGGACAGCCCTCGAAGTTCCACAACACCACCCTCAGCGGCCTGGCCGGGCTCGGCAAGGACCTCTGGCTGCCGGTGAACGACCCGTCGGGGACCGCCAAGGTGCGGGTGCCCAAGGGCGGTTACGCCCTTGACGCCGGTGTCTTCGTCGACCCGCAGGACGTCACCAAGGGCGCCGACTGGATCGCGCAGCCCAAGCTGGCCGTCACCAAGGACGCGACGCTGACGGTGGACGCGCGGACCGCCAAGCCCGTCGACATCAGTGTGCCCTCGTCGGCCGTCAAGTCCGAGTTCGCCGCTCCCTCGTACGAGATCACCGCCGGCGGGGACAGCTTCGGCTTCGGCTGGTGGCTGGACTCCTACACCGGGTTCCGCAGCGCCCACCTCGGCCCGCAGATCACCGACGGATCGCTGCTCCAGCGGTGGGACGGACACTGGTCCAGGGGTGAGAAGGCGCAGTACAGCGCCGTGTCCGGCGGTGTCGTCAAGCAGCTCGCGACCGGCTACACCAAGGACTACCGGGAAGCCGACTTCGCCACGGTGAAGGCCGGGCTCGGGGCGTCCTCCAGCGGCAAGACGGCCGTGATCAACGCGTTCGGTGGGCTGCCCGGCAGCTTCATCGGCACCGCGATCGGCATTCCGCAGAAGGCGCCGGGCACCCGCACCCTCTATCTGTCCACGGTCGACAAGGCCACCTGGGGGATGGAGTTCACGCAACTCGGCGAGGCGGGCCCGGACGGCTCGCCGGTCGTCGACGCCTCCTACACCCTGGGCAAGCCGCAGGCGTTCACCGGCGGCAAGACGTACACGAAGACGTTCAACACCGCCGTCTTCGGGCCGCGCGTCGGCGGCAGCTACGGCGTCTCGCGCGACGGCGACACCATCACCGGCTTCCTGCCGCTGTTCGCCGACGGCAAGACCCACGCGGGCGGCTCCAGGTACAGCTCGGTCAAGACGACCCTGACGCGCGACGGGACCCAGATCGGGGAGAACGACGATCCGCTGACCGGCGAGAAGAGCTTCAAGGCTCCGGCGGGCGACGCCGAGTACAAGCTGTCGACGTCGGTGCGGCGCGGGGTCGCGGTGTCCGCCGCCTCCACCCGAGTGGATGCCAACTGGACCTTCCGCTCGAAGCGGACGACCGCCGTCACCGCCCTTCCGGTGTCCGGCGTGCGCTTCAACGCGGCCGTCGGACTCGACAGCCGTGCCCCCGCGGGCGCCAAGCAGTCGGTGCCGGTGACGGTGCAGGGTGCCGCGGCCGGTGACCAGCTCAAGACCTTGTACACCTACGTCAGCTACGACTACGGGCAGAAGTGGGAGCAGGTGAAGGTCAAGAACGGCAAGATCGAGGTCAAGAACCCGGAGCAGGGCAAGGGGATCTCGTTCCACGCCAAGATCACGGACAAGAAGGGCAACAAGTCCGCGGTCTCGATCTACAACGCGTATTACGGGAAGTGAGCTAGCGACGTCGCGCGGCGCCGGGTGGGCTCGGCGCCGCGCGGTCGTGTCGCGGCCGCCCACCGGTGCGCTGAACGCCGCCGGTGTGCGGGGCGCCGCCGGTGCGCCGGACGCCGCCGGTGCGCCGGGCGTCACCGGTACTCCGGGCGCCCCCGGTGCGCCGGACGCTACCGGTGTGCGGGGCGTTCCACGCCCCAGCTCGACAGGAGCGCGAGGCCCTCGGCCGACGGGGACGCCGGTTCGGCGTGGTACATCACCAGGGTCTGGTCGTGGTCGTCGGGCAGCCGCGTCGACTCGAACGACAGGGTCAGCTCGCCCACCACGGGGTGCCGCAGGCGCTTCACGCCGTGGCTCTTCTCCCGCACGTCGTGGGTGGCCCACAGGCTCCGGAACTCCGGGCTCTTCACGGACAGTTCGCCGACCAGGGCGGAAAGCATCGGGTCGTTGGGGTAGCAGCCCGCCTCCATGCGCAGGAAGCTGACGATGTCCGACGCCTTCTGCTCCCACGTCTCGTGGAACAGCTCGCGCATCTCCGCGTTCAGGAAGGTGAGCCGCGCCCAGTTCCGCTCCTCACGCGGGAGCTCGGCCCAGTCGCCGAAGAGCGCCGCCGCCATCCGGTTCCAGCCGAGGATCTCCGAGCGGCGGCCGAGGACGTAGGCGGGCACGCCGTCCATCGCGTCCATCAGGTGCCGCAGCTCGGTCCGCAGGTGCTGGGTGCGGGTGGCCTTCTTCTTCTTGTGCGCGGTCGGCTTCGCCAGGTGCGTGAGGTGCGCGTGCTCGGCGTCGCTCAGCCGCAGGGCCCGCGCGATGGAGTCGAGGACCTCGCCCGACACATTGCGGCCGTTGCCCTGTTCCAGGCGGGTGTAGTACGCCACCGACACCCCGGCGAGCTGCGCCAGTTCCTCGCGCCGCAGCCCGGGAACGCGCCGGTGGCGGCCGTAGCTCGGCAGCCCGACGTCGTGGGGCTGGAGGCGGGCCCTGCGGGTGCGCAGGAACTCGCTCAGCTCGGCGCGGGGGTCGAGAGTCTCCGGCTGCGGGGCCTGCGGCTGCGGTTCCTGTGGCTGCGGTGCCTGCGGCGACGGTTGCGGTGCCTGCTGCTGCGCCTGCGGTGCCTGCGGTGCCTGCGGCGACGGTTGCGGCGGCTGTGGCTGCGGCGGCGGCTGCGGTGCCTGCTGTTGCGCCTGCGGTGCCTGCGTGTACGTGTGCGCCTGCGGCTGCGGCGCCGCGGACGCGTCGGTGGTGCGGCTGCGGTCGGCGGGCGCGTTCTCGTCCATACGTCCAGTATCCGGCCTCCCCCGGGCGCCAGCCTGTTCCTGCCAGTAGTAGGCAGAGCAGTGGTACGCAGGCCCGTGCCACGCCTGCCGGACGTAGGCGCAATAGAGGGCTGGGTGACTGTCTGCGCAGGTGGCAGCCTCGAAAACATGACCGCACAGACTATGGACGTACCCGCTTACGCCGCTCCCTCCGCCAAGGCTCCGCTGGAGCGCACCACCATCGAGCGCCGCCCCGTCGGCCCGTCCGACGTCCTCATCGACGTCAAGTACGCCGGTATCTGTCACTCCGACATCCACCAGGCCCGTGACGGCTGGGGCGAGGGCATCTTCCCGATGGTCCCGGGGCACGAGATCGCCGGTGTGGTGGCGGAGGTCGGTGCCGACGTCACCAAGTTCAAGGCCGGTGACCGCGTCGGCGTCGGCTGCATGGTCGACTCCTGCCGCGAGTGCGCGAACTGTCTGGCGGGCCTGGAGCAGTACTGCGACAAGGGCAACATCCAGACGTACAACGCCCTCGACAAGAACGGCGAGCCCACCCTCGGCGGCTACTCCGCGCGGATCGTCGTCGACGAGGCCTTCACGCTGCGCATCCCCGACGGCCTCGCCCTCGACGTGGCCGCGCCGCTGCTGTGCGCGGGCATCACCACGTACTCCCCGCTCGCCCACTGGAACGCGGGCCCCGGCAAGAAGGTGGCCGTCGTCGGGCTCGGCGGCCTCGGCCACATGGCCGTGAAGATCGCGCACGCCATGGGCGCCGAGGTGACCGTCCTCTCGCAGTCCCTGCGCAAGAAGGACGACGGCCTGCGCCTCGGCGCCGACCACTACTACGCGACCAGCGACGAGAGCACCTTCGAGCGGCTCGCCGGGTCCTTCGACCTGATCGTGTCCACGGTCTCCGCGCCGCTGCCGTTCGACCAGTACCTGGGACTGCTCAAGACGGACGGCGCCCTGGTGAACGTCGGCGCCCCCGAGGAGCCCGTCTCGCTGAACGTCTTCTCCCTCATGCTCCAGCGCAAGACCCTCGCGGGCTCCGCCATCGGCGGCATCAGGGAGACCCAGGAGATGCTGGACTTCTGCGCCGAGCACGGCCTGGGCGCCGAGATCGAGCTGATCTCCGCCGGGCAGATCAACGAGGCGTACGAACGGGTCCTCGCCAGCGATGTGCGCTACCGCTTCGTGATCGACGCGGCGACGATCTGACGGATGGCGCGACTGACCGGAATGCGACTGCGACCCCGGGCCTAGGGCGCAGAGCGCAGTCCGCCCCGGCCCGTCGGCCGATTCCCGGGTCCGGTCCGCGCGCCTACCGTGGTGGATGTCATCTACGAGGAGGTCCGCACGATGACCATCGAGTTGAACCACACCATTGTCGTGGCCGAGGACAAGAAGGCCTCGGCGCAGTTCCTCGCCGACATCCTGGGTCTCGAAGTCAGCCCGCAGTACGGCCCGTTCATCCCGGTGACCATCCCCAACGGCGTCACACTCGACTACTACGAGGGCGACGGCGAGCCGTTCGTGGCCCAGCACTACGCGTTCCTGGTCTCCGAGGACGAGTTCGACGCGATCTTCGAACGCATCAAGGAGCGCGGTCTCACATACTGGGCAGACCCGTACCACAAGCTGGACAACCAGATCAATACGAACGACGGCGGCCGCGGTCTGTACTGGGACGACCCGAACGGCCACAAGCTGGAGATCCTCACCAAGCCGTACGGGTCGGGGGACTGACCCGGCACCGTAAGGGTCGGGGGCGACCGGGCGGGGGCCGGGCGCGGTGCCTCGGGGGGGCGAGCCTTCGGGCCGCCCCCTCAACCGTGCGGGCGTGCGCCCCCTCAACCGTGCGGGCGTGCGTCCGCTCATCCGTACGGGCGTACGTCCGCGCCGAGCCCCATAGCTGTCCCCCCTCTCTCCGCCAAGGACCATGTGTGAATCCGTTGCGTCCGGGAACGGGCGCAGAAGGGAATCGTCGCCTTGCCGCTCCCTAGGGGGCGGCTTAATTTTGCGGCGGCACAGCTTTCTCTTGGTCGGCAGGAGGGGACAGGGTTCATGGCGAGAGGCACTCCACGCGGAACGCCACGACGACCCGGCGGGCCCGAGACGGACACGGCGCCCAAGGCCCGCTCGGCGGCGACCGACCGCATGGCGCGCACGCTCCTTCGCCGCCGCAAGAAGTCGCTGAGCCCCGGGGACGTCACGGTCTCGGACCAGCCGATGGTGCGGCGCGCGGTGTCGGCCGCCGCGCTCGGCAACACCATGGAGTGGTTCGACTTCGGCGTCTACGCCTATCTGGCGGGCACGCTCGGCAAGGTCTTCTTCCCGTCGAGCTCGCCCGGTGCCCAGGTCGTCGCCACCTTCGCCACCTTCGCCGCGGCCTTCGTCGTACGTCCCCTCGGCGGGCTCGTCTTCGGGCCGCTCGGCGACCGCATCGGCCGGCAGCGCGTCCTCGCCGCGACCATGATCATGATGGCGGCGAGCACCTTCGCGGTCGGCTTCCTGCCGTCGTACGCCTCGATCGGCTTCGCCGCCCCGCTGCTGCTCCTGCTGTGCCGACTCGTCCAGGGCTTCTCCACCGGCGGCGAGTACGCGGGCGCCACCACCTACATCGCCGAGTACGCCCCCGACCAGCGGCGCGGATTCCTGGGTAGCTGGCTCGACTTCGGCACCTTCGTCGGCTACTCCCTGGGCTCGGGCCTCGTCACCGTCCTCACGCTGACGCTCGGCTCGGACGGCCTGGAGAGCTGGGGCTGGCGCATCCCGTTCTTCATCGCGGGACCGCTCGGCGTCATCGGCCTCTACATGCGCCTGAAGCTGGAGGAGACGCCCGCGTTCAAGCAGGAGATCGCCTCGGCGGCGGCCGCGCGGGGGGACGGCGAGGGACAGGGCGAGGGGCAGGACGGCGGCGATCCCGTCGAGGAGGCCCGCCAGTCCGGCAAGGGCCGCCTCAAGGAGATCTTCACCCGGCACTGGCAGGCGGTCCTCATCTGCATGGGTCTGGTGCTGCTCTACAACGTCACCAACTACATGGTCACGTCGTATCTGCCGACGTTCATGACGGTGACCCTGGGGGAGAGCGACACCACCGCGCAGTTGCTCGTGCTCGGCACCATGCTGCTCGTCGCGCTCGCCATCACCACCGTGGGCCGCAGCTCCGACCGGTGGGGCAGGCGCCCGATGTTCATGGGCGGCAGCATCGCCCTGATCGCGCTGTCCGTGCCCGCGTTCCTGCTGATCCGCGAGGGCGGCATCCTCTTCCCCGCGTTCGGCTGCGCGATCCTCGGACTGCTCCTGGTGTGCTTCGCCGGTACGGCGGCGGCCACGCTGCCTGCCCTGTTCCCCACCCGGCTGCGGTACGGCGCCCTGTCGATCGCCTTCAACATCTCGGTGTCCCTGTTCGGCGGCACCACCCCGCTGTTCGCCTCGTTCCTGGTCGAACAGACCGGTAACACCCTGATCCCCGGCTACTACTTGATGGTGGCCGGAGTGATCGGTCTGGTGTCGACGTTCTTCCTGCACGAGACGGCGGGACAACCGCTGCGCGGCTCGGGCCCGATGGTCGAGACCCAGGGCGAGGCCCGCGAAGTGGTCGCCCGCAGCCGAGTCGAGGAGGGCCGGAACGCACGGGACCTCTGGCTACGGCTGTGGCATCCCCGCGGGGGCGGCAAGGCGTCACGGAAGCCGGGAGAGCGGTCCGGCGAACGGGGTGAGTGACCCGGGGCGCCAAGTTGGTTCGGTCCGGCGGTCCCGGGAATCGGTGCCGCCACCGGCACCACGGACGCCTGGGCGTACAGCTTCGCTGGTCTGGTCCTGCTGATCTGCGCGCTGTGGGCCCGCCGTTCGGCGATCCGGAACAGTCCGCCGCGCCATCTGTGAGGCCGGGCCTCCTAGGGGGCCCAGGGACGTGAGGCCCCCTAGGAGCCGCCCAGGAACGTGAGGCCCCCTAGGAGCCGCCCAGGACGCGAGGCCTCCTAGGCCGCCCAGGAACGCGAGGCCTCCTAGGAGCCGTCCAGGAACGTGAGTACCAGGGGCGTCGCGACCTCCGCGAACTCCTCGAAGTAGGCGTGCCGGGCGCCCGGGACGAGCTGTGTCCGGGCGTTCGGTACGCGGCCCGCGATGAGGGCGGCGTTCGCGGTCGGGTTGAACGTGTCGTCGCCGCCGTGCACGACGAGCGTCGGTGCCTCGATCCGCGGGAGCGCGTCCCACGCGTCGTGCCGGGCGCTGGCGCGCAGATGGCGGCGGCGGGCGTGCGCGGGCATGGCAGGGTCCCCGAGGGTGGTGAACTCCGTGCGCCCCGCGGCTTCCTGCGCGGCGATCCACGCGGGCGTGTACATCAGCTCCAGGAGCCCCCGCCGGGCCGCGGCCGGGTCGGCCTGCGCGAGCGCCCGCCGCACCTCGGGCCCGCGCTCGACGCCGTGCGGCGCCCCCGGCGACGTACAGCCGAGCACGAGCCGCTCGACCCGCTCCGGGCGGTCGGCGGCGAGCCACTGGGCGACCCGGCCGCCCATCGAGGTGCCGTACACATGCGCACGCCCGATCCCGGCGTCGTCGAGCACGGCCGTCACGTCGGCGGCGAACCCACGGGTGCTGTAGGTGTCGGTGTCGGGCCGGTCGCTCTCGCCGGTCCCGCGCCAGTCGACGGTGACGGTCGTGTACGCGGCGGCGAAGTCCGCGACGACGGGGTCCCACCACCGGCGGCTGTTGGACTGCCCGCTGAGCAGCACCAGGGGTTCACCGGAGCCGTGCAGCTCGTAGTGGAGGGCGGTGCCGTCGGGGGCGTGGGCATGGGGCATGGGGCGGGGGCGGGATCAGGCGCCGTCGCCGGCCTTGGCGACGCCGATCGGGCAGCTCACGCCGGTGCCGCCGATGCCGCAGTAGCCGTCCGGGTTCTTGTCCAGGTACTGCTGGTGGTGGGCCTCGGCGGGCCAGAACGTGCGGCCTTCGGCGGGCAGCAGCGCCGTGGTGATCGTGCCGTGCCCCGAGGCGGTCAGGACCTGCTGGTAGGCGTCACGGGACGCGGTGGCCGCGGCTTCCTGGGCGGGGGAGTGGGTATAGATCGCGGAGCGGTACTGGGTGCCCACGTCGTTGCCCTGGCGGAAGCCCTGGGTCGGGTCGTGCGACTCCCAGAAGAGCTTCAGGAGCTCGGCATAGGTGACCTTGGTGGGGTCGAAGACGACGCGTACGGCTTCCGCGTGACCGGTGAGGCCGGAGCAGACCTCTTCGTAGGCGGGGTTCTCGGTGTATCCGCCCTGGTAGCCGACGAGGGTCGTCCAGACGCCGTCCGTCTGCCAGAACTTGCGCTCGGCACCCCAGAAGCAGCCGAGCGCGAAGTCGGCCACCTCCAGGCCCTCGGGGTAGGGGCCGAGCAGGGCGTTGCCGAGGACGGTGTGCAGCGAGGGCACCTCGAACTCGGGCGTCGCGCGGCCCTTCAGGGCCTCCTCGGGCGTGGGGAGCGCGGGTGTGCGGCCGAAGATCATGTGCTTCTCTCCTCGTGGCGTGCGTGGCGTGCGTGGCGTGCGTGGCGTGCGTGGCGTGCGTGGCGTGCGTGGCGTGCGTGGCGTGCGTGGCGTGCGTGGCGTGCGTGGCGTGACGGTGCGGTGCGTGACGGTGCGGGGTGTACGTACAACGACGGGGTGGCCGGGGACATTCCTGCCGGTCGCACGGGGTCCCGGAGCGCGGGGCGCCGCTCAGTGCGGCAGGGTCGCCGGGCTGCCGCCGTTGGCCTCGTACCCCGCGACGGCCAGGGCGCGGTAGACCGCGTAGTCCGCCGCCGGGTCGCTCGACACGGTCCAGGGCAGGGCGCCCACATGGCCGTCGACGTGCACCAACTGGTGCATCGCCTCGCCCCAGCGCTCGCAGCGGACCAGGAAGAACACCAGGAGGTGGCGGACGTGCGCCAGCATCGGGTCGCCCGCGCGGGCCGAGTGCACCGCGAACTGGGCGCCCTCGATCGCCTTCGTCACGACCTCGCTCTCGTAGAACCCGCGGACCAGATTGACCTCCGGCAGGTGCTCGTACACCGCGAACAGCGGGAGCGCGGAGAGCAGGGAGCCCTGCGGGGCACGGGTCGCGGCGGCCTCCGCGAAGGAGTACGCCTCCTCGCGGGTGCCGTGCCACTTCTCGCACCAGTAGTGCAGCGCCGCCAGGTGCGCCCCCATGTGCGCCGGGGCGCGGTCCAGGATCTTCAGCCAGAGCTGCTCGAACTCCGCGCGCGGATAGGCGAGGCCACGGGCGATGGACAGCTCCACGATGTACGGGATCGGGTCGCCGGGGGAGAGCAGGGCCGCCTGCGCGCAGGCCTCCTTGGCCTCCTCCAGGATGATCCGGAACTCGTCCGTACCGGGCGTGGAGGAGCGCCAGGCCTGCTGCACCAGGAACTCCGCGTGCACCGCGGCGCCGCCCGCGTCCTTCGGGGCCTCCGCCCGCCACACCCGCAGCCACTGCCCTCCGGGGGTGTCGCCCGCCCGCCACCCGACCGCCGCCCCTGGCCGAAGCGCTTCGCGCTGCCCCTCCTGTTGGCCGGGCCGCCGCGCCAGCTCCAAGGACGCGGCACCCGCGAAGGCCTGCACGCGCTGCCAGCGCTGCTCCCCGTGCACCTCCGTACCGGCAAGGAGCTGGGACGCGGCACGCCAGTCCTGCGTACGCTGCACCAGGTCGAGGACCTCCAGGAGGTCGGCGTCCGGGCCCGGCATGCGGATGTCCAGCTCCTCCTGGAGCGCGAAGCCGTAGTTCGCCGGGTCCGCCGCGTCCGGGGAGCTCGGGTGGACCTGACGGATCCCGCCGCGCCTGCGCAGCAGATAGGGGCCGAGGACCGCGCCGATCATGACCAGGGCCATCAGGACCCAGAGAATCTCCATACGTACAAGCGAACCAGAAGCCTGTGACAATTGGCCAACCTGGCCGCGCCCCTGGCCGAACCGCTCCGCGCCGAGCCCGCGGGCCCCCACCCGCCCGGCCCCGGGCGCCGCGCCGCATTACGCTCAGGCCGCATGAGTGACTCGCACAGCAGCCAGAACTTCGAGACCGTCGCCATCCACGCGGGCAACACCGCCGACCCGCTGACCGGCGCCGTCGTCCCGCCCATCTACCAGGTGTCCACGTACAAGCAGGACGGAGTCGGCGGACTGCGCGGCGGCTACGAATACAGCCGCAGCGCCAACCCGACGCGCACCGCCCTGGAGGAGAACCTCGCGGCCCTCGAAGGCGGCCGCCGCGGCCTCGCCTTCGCCTCCGGCCTCGCCGCCGAGGACTGCCTGCTGCGTACGCTGCTCGGGCCCGGTGACCACGTGGTCATCCCCAACGACGCGTACGGCGGCACGTTCCGTCTGTTCGCCAAGGTCGTCTCGCGGTGGGGCGTGGAGTGGTCCGTCGCCGACACCTCCGACCCGGCCGCGGTGCGCGCCGCGATCACGCCGCGCACCAAGGCGGTGTGGGTGGAGACCCCGTCCAACCCGCTCCTCGGCATCACCGACATCGAGGCCACGGCCCGGATCGCCCGCGAGGCCGGGGCGAAGCTCGTCGTGGACAACACCTTCGCGAGCCCCTACCTCCAGCAGCCGCTCGCCCTCGGCGCCGACGTGGTCGTGCACTCCATGACGAAGTACATGGGCGGGCACTCCGACGTCGTCGGCGGCGCGCTCGTCGTGAACGACGACGCGCTCGGCGAGGAGCTGGCCTTCCACCAGAACGCCATGGGCGCCGTGGCCGGGCCCTTCGACTCCTGGCTGGTTCTTCGGGGCATCAAGACCCTCGCCGTCCGCATGGACCGGCACAGCGAGAACGCCGAGCGCATCGTGGACATGCTCACGCAGCACGCGCGCGTGACGAAGGTCCTCTACCCCGGGCTCGCCTCGCACCCGGGCCACGAGGTCGCGGCCAAGCAGATGAAGGCCTTCGGCGGCATGGTGTCCTTCCAGGTCGAAGGCGGCGAGGAAGCGGCCGTCGAGGTCTGCGACCGCGCCCGCCTCTTCACCCTCGGTGAGTCCCTCGGCGGCGTCGAGTCCCTCATCGAGCACCCCGGCCGGATGACGCACGCCTCCACCGCGGGCTCCGCCCTGGAGGTCCCCGCCGACCTGGTGCGCCTCTCCGTAGGCATCGAGTCCGCCGACGACCTCCTTGCGGACCTGACGCAGGCGCTCGGCTAGGAGGCCGCGGGTTCGGCGGCGTATGCCCCGTTCCCGGCCGCTACCAGCGTGTGAGCGGTGGCGTGGTCCGGGACGGGGGCTCCGTCCACGGCCTCGCGTCCGCCGCCCAGACGGCGAAGGCGAGGACGGCGGCGAGCAGCAGCAGCCAGCCGGCGCGCCGCAGCACGGTGCGCCGCCGCAGCATGCCCGCGCCGCGGCGCACGGCGTCGGTGTGCAGATCGGGCGGTACGGGCGCGGGCCCGCCCGCGTCGAGCAGTTGCCGCACGGCCGCCTCACGGCGCTCCTGCTGACTCATGGAGAGGCCGCCTTCCCGAGCGCGGTGGGCGGCACCTGGGGCTGCGCCGCGGCGGGCGCGGGCCCGCGCGGCGGATGGAGCACCGCGGCGACGGCCCGCGCGGAAAGCGCCCGTACCCGTTCGACGGGCAGCCCGAGCAGCGCGGCCGTCTGCTCCTCGGCCACGCCCTCGTAGAGCCGCAGGACGAGCACGAGCCGCTCCTGTGGGGAGAGCCGGTCGAGCAGGCCCCCGTGCGCGCGGGGCCGCCGCCAGGCACCGCGGGCGAAACGGACGACCAGGGCGGTACGGGTGCGGTCGTAGGGATCTTCGCCGCGGAGCCGGTCCCAGGAGGCATAGGTGGCGGCGAGCGCCCCGGTGAGCAGGACCCGCGCGCGCGGGTTGGCATCGGGGCGCTCGCCGGTGAGCAGCGTGGCGGCATGCAGAAGGCGGCCTGCCGCGCCCGCGACGAACGCTTGGAACTCCCGGGCACGGCGGGCCTGTTGGGCGGCCTGCCGCTCTCGCACCGCGCCTCCCGCCGTTCGGCATCGGGGGACCCGGTTTCATCTGAGGCCAGGCACGGCGCCCAGGTCAAGAGCCCTGCGCGAGCGGAACGATCCGCTCGGGGCCCGGCCGCGGCAGTCGGCGAACCGCGGCCGGTGGCTCAGGAGTCGGCCGGAGCGACGGTGTCCGGTAGTGCCTGCGATGACTGTCGCGCCGAGAGCGCCGTGTTGAAGCGGGTGAGCAGGGTCGTGAAGCTCTCCCGTTCCTCCGGAGCCCAGTCCTGGGTGAGCTCCGCCATCAGTTCGCGCCGCGAGGAGCGGACCTCGTCGAGGCGGGCCTGCCCGCGCGGCGACAACTGGAGGACGACCGCGCGGCCGTCCTCGGGGTGCGATGTGCGCTTGACCAGGCCGGTGTCGACCAGCGGTGCGACCTGGCGGGTCACGGTCGAGGAGTCGATGCCCATGCTTGCCGCTAGCGCTTTGACGCCCATGGGCCCTTCCTTGTCGAGGCGGTTGAGCAGCAGGTACGCGGCGCGATCCATGGAGTTGCGGACCTGTCCGACGCCGCCGAGGCGGGTTTGCTCCGCGCGCCGCGCGAACACCGCGACCTGGTGCTGGAGCGTGTCGAGGAGGCCGGGATCGCTGGCGGTCGTCATGTCCGGAGTTGTGGGCATGGCCGGGGGCTCACTTCATGTGAAGAGTGGTGGATTGGGGGACAGGGTACGCGGCCCCGGCGCTACCCGTACCGGCGCTGCGCAAACCCGTCTCGCGGCTTGGTCACACGGAGAGGAGGCGGGCGTGAACTGCGAGACTGCAGTCATGAGCTACCGCACCACTCGCTCCTTTCCGTCGGTGACGCTCGACGACGTGCGCGGCGCACAGAAGATGCTCGTCGGCGTCTCCCGGGTCACCGCCATGGAAGGCAGCCGGCACCTCTCGCGGCTCGTCGGTGCCCCGGTGCACCTGAAGTGCGAGAACCTCCAGCGGACCGGATCCTTCAAGCTGCGCGGCGCCTATGTGCGGATCTCCGGGCTGCTGCCCGAGGAGCGCGCCGCCGGCGTCGTCGCGGCCAGCGCGGGCAACCACGCCCAGGGCGTGGCCCTCGCGTCCTCGCTGCTCGGCGTGCGCTCGACGGTGTTCATGCCGGTCGGCGCCCCGCTGCCGAAGGTCGCGGCGACCCGGGAGTACGGCGCGGAGGTCCGCCTGCGCGGCCAGGTCGTCGACGAGACGCTGGCCGCGGCGCAGGACTACGCCAGGGAGACCGGCGCGGTCTTCATCCACCCCTTCGACCACCCGGACGTCGTCGCCGGGCAGGGCACCGTCGGCCTGGAGATCCTGGAGCAGTGCCCGGAGGTGCGCACCGTCGTCGTCGGCGTGGGCGGTGGCGGGCTCGCCGCGGGCATCGCCGTGGCCGTGAAGGCGGTGCGCCCGGACGTGCGGCTTGTCGGTGTGCAGGCCGCGGGCTCCGCCGCGTACCCGCCCTCGCTCGCCGCGGGGCGGCCGGTGTCCGTCGACAATCCGGTGACCATGGCGGACGGCATCAAGGTGGGGCGGCCCGGGGACGTGCCGTTCCGCATCGTCGAGGAACTCGTGGACGAGATCGTCACCGTCTCCGAGGACGAGCTGTCCAGTGCCTTGCTGCTCTGTCTGGAGCGGGCGAAGATGGTCGTCGAACCCGCGGGCGCGAGCCCGGTCGCCGCGCTCCTGAGCGACCCGGGCGCCTTCGCGGGCGGCCCCGTCGTCGCGCTGCTCTCCGGCGGCAATGTGGACCCGCTCCTGATGCAGCGCACCCTGCGCCACGGCATGGCGGCGGCGGGCCGCTATCTGTCGCTGCGGCTGCGCCTGACGGACCGCCCTGGCGCGCTTGCCACGCTGCTCGGCGTGCTGTCGGAGGTGGACGCCAACGTCCTGGACGTACGCCATGTACGCACCGACCCCCGGCTCGGCCTCACCGAGGCGGAGGTGGAGCTCCAACTGGAGACGAAGGGCCCGGAACACTGCGCCGAGGTCGGCGGGGCGTTGCGGGCGGCGGGGTACCTGGTCATCGGCTGAGGGGACGGCCGGTCGTCGGGTGAGGGCGGTCGTCGGGTGAGGGGACGCCCGGCCGTGGGTGAGGGCGGTCGTCGGGTGAGGGGACCGCCTTCCGGGGGCGTGCGGGGGTGCCGCGTGCGCCGCGTGTGGACGTGCGTGCACCGAGGGGACATACGGACTTCGCCGTTCCCGTTGAACAGACGCGATGTATCGCGTTAGTGTCCTGGCATGCCGACGCCAGGAAAAGCGTTGGGCAAGCAGGACCCGACAAACCTAAACTTTTTGCCAGGTAGCCCCCTGACGCATTCGCCAGGTTCCACCCACACCATGGGAGACCCACATGCCAGGCGCCATCTACGCCGAAGGTCTGGTGAAGACCTTCGGTGACGTAAGGGCTCTGGACGGCGTCGATCTCGATGTCCCGGAAGGCACCGTCCTCGGCCTGCTCGGGCCGAACGGCGCCGGAAAGACCACCGCGGTCCGCTGTCTGACGACGCTGCTCACGCCCGACAGCGGCAGGGCGACCGTCGCCGGGATCGACGTCCTGAAGCATCCGAACGAAGTCCGGCGCTCCATCGGCCTCTCCGGACAGTTCGCCGCTGTGGACGAATATCTGACGGGCCGTGAGAACCTCCAGATGGTCGGCCAGCTCTATCAGATGAAGGCCAAGGAGGCCAAGGCGCGGGCCGGTGAGCTGCTCGACCGTTTCCACCTCGCCGACGCCGCCGACCGCCCCTCCAAGACCTACTCCGGCGGTATGCGCCGCCGCCTCGACCTCGCCGCCGCCCTAGTCGTGTCGCCCCCCGTGATGTTCATGGACGAGCCGACGACAGGCCTCGACCCGCGCAACCGCCAGGGCCTGTGGGAGGTCATCCAGGAACTCGTCGCGGGCGGCACGACCCTGCTCCTGACCACGCAGTATCTGGAAGAAGCCGACCACTTGGCGCACGACATCTGCGTCGTCGACCACGGCCGCGTCATCGCCCGGGGCACCTCGGACCAGCTCAAGGCGCGGACCGGCGGCGAGCGCGTCGAGGTCGTGGTGCACGACCGCGAGCGCATCGCCACCGCCTCCGAGGTGCTTCGCGGCTTCGGCAAGGGCGAGGTCGCCGTCGCCGAGCACACCCGCAAGCTGACCGTCCCCGTCACCGGCGGCGCCAAGCTGCTCGCCGAGGTCATCCGCGAGCTGGACGCCCGCGGCATCGAGATCGACGACATCGGGCTGCGCCGCCCCACCCTCGACGACGTCTTCATCTCCCTCACCGGCCACGCGGCGGAGTTGGCGGACGAGGGCAACGGCGCGGACACCGAAGCCGACACCGAGCTCAGGCCCGGGCACGGCGCCCGGTCGCAGCACAGTCCCGCCGCGGGGTCGCGGCGCAGTCCCGGCGCCGAGTCGCAGCGCAGTCCCGGCGCCGAGCCGCAGCGCAAGAAGGAGGCCGACAAGTGAGTACCGCCACCGACACCGCGCTCAAGGCAGGGCCCAGGCCCGCCGGCGGCATCCGCCAGTCCGTCAGGGACTCCCTGGTCGTCGCCAAGCGGAATCTGATCCGCATGATCCGGATCCCCGAGGTGGTCCTCTTCGGACTCATCCAGCCCGTGATGTTCGTGATCCTCTTCACGTACGTCTTCGGTGGGTCCATCCAGGTCGGCGGCTCGATCTCGTCGCAGGACTACCGCAACTTCCTGATGGCGGGCATCTTCGCGCAGACCGTCACCTTCGCCACGGCCGGTGCGGGCGCGGGCATCGCCGACGACATGCACAAGGGCCTGATCGACCGGTTCCGTTCGCTGCCCATGGCACGCGGCGCCGTCCTCACCGGCCGCACCATCGCCGACCTGGCGCAGACCGCGCTGACCCTGATAGTCCTCGCGGGCGTCGCCCTGCTCCTCGGCTGGCGCACGCACGAGAACTTCGGCAAGATCCTCGCGGGCTTCGGCCTGCTGCTCCTGCTCGGGTACGCCTTCTCGTGGATCGGCGCCCTGATCGGCCTGTCGGTCCGCACGCCGGAGGCCGCGACCTCGGGCGGACTGATCTGGCTGTTCCCCCTCACGTTCATCTCGAACGCCTTCGTGGACTCCAACAAACTGCCGACGTTCTTCCGGCACATCGCCGAGTGGAACCCGTTCAGCACCACGGTCCAGGCCTGCCGCGAACTGTTCGGCAACCTCCCGCCCGGCTTCCAGACCCCCGACGCCTGGCCCATGCGGCATCCGGTGCTCGCCTCGGTGATCTGGTCCGTGGTGATCCTGCTGATCTTCCGCACGCTGGCGGTCCGCAAGTACCGCTCGGCAGCGGCCTGACGACGCCCCCGCCTCAGCGTCACCCTGCCAAGAAGCCCTCCGCCTGCCGTGGAGGGCTTCTTGCTGTCCCCGGGTGCTCTTCGACGCTGGCGCCACTACTGGTGGGATGAGTCGGCCTTCCGGCCCCGCTGATAAGGCGTATCACCTAGGCTTTGAGAGCTGTTTGACCATGACGGCATATAGCGGGGCATCGTCGAACGGCTTTGACTCGCTGAGCTTGCCGTAGCCCCACTCTTCGTACAGGGCGATCACACGGGGGTGTGCAGTGTCGACGAACAGCGTTGCATAGTCGGCGTTCTGAGTACCGAGAAGCGCGTCATGGAGTGCTACCGAGGCGCCGGTCTTCCTCCATCGTGGGTCCACCATCAACTCGGAGACGGCGAAAACTCTGGTCTCCGGCGTCAACCACGCAGGGTCTTGAACGCCGCGCCACCATCCTCCAGGACTGAAGGCGGCACCGTACGCGTACCCGACAGGATCGCCCTTCTCGAAGCCGATCACGCACGCCCAAGTCTCCTTTGCTGACCATGCGTCTACGAATTGCGCGAATCGGTCGCGAGAATGAAAGTCGTCGCGCTCCTCTGCATACGCGTCGTCGTGGATGTCGAGGAGCAGAGCCCTGATGTCCTTCGCGTCTTTGTGGCCGTAATGCTTCAGATCCATTGGCGAGACCTCTCGATCCAGTCGGTGACCTCAGGTGCCTTCGACCCTGAGTCCTTAAGAGTGCGGCGGACCTTCCCGAGCATGTCAGTGGTGCGCTTGGACCCAGAGCCCTGAGGTAGGATTTCGTAGGCCTTAAGCCCCGTGAAGCACGCCAACTCCAACTCTCCCTGACGAGCCTGCGAGAGCGCCAGGTGAGTAGTGTAGAGTGCGCGATTTCGAATCATCTCAGGGCGGATCGAACTCAGGGTTTTATGGAATAGAGCCTCCGCGCGATCGTATTGGCCTAGAGCGAACCAGATGCTAGCGCCGAGGCCGCAGACTTCACTCTGATCGTAGAAGGTGATCCACTCCGGCCGGTCCGCTTCTGTGGCGCGACTAAAGGAGTTCTCGGCGGCACTGAGGGCGCGGATACAGCTACTGGGATGGTTCATCCTCGCCAAGGATCGAGCATTCCGCATGTGACTCAATGATGCATACAGAGGATCTCGTCGTGCAATCGCCAGGGATTTCATCACATCTGCTGCGGCAGCTCCTTCCGCGAAGTCTTCACGCTGACATGCAGTCATGGCTAAGTGATTCCAGACATGATATTGCGTTTCGCTGTCTCCGGATAGGCCAGCGAACGTCACGGCTTTCTCAAGATGCGTGCGAGCCCGCCTGTGGGATTTTGCGTCGATGGCAGCGAACGCGGCCGAGCTGCTCACATCCGAGGCGAGGCGATGCAGCCGCTTGCGGACACCGCTCGATGTGGCGCCGAGAGACAGGGACGAACGGATACGGAGAGCTAGTTCCGTTGCGTGCGTCTCAACGCCTTGGAGACCTCCGAAACGCCAGTCATCTTCGAGGATCCGAACGTACTCATCGTGGAACCGGTAGACGTCACTGAGGCCGAGCCGCTTGCTGGAAGGCGCAGCGATCGCCAGAGATGTGACGCCCGCGGCGGTAAGAAACTTACGGCGGTGCACGTCGTCCTCCGGTCGGCCCGATCTCTGCTTGCCTCTTACAACGAAACCTAGGTCTGCTGCCGTCGCCTGCAGAACCCTCTCGATGCAAAGCCTGATCCGGTCCTGCGGCCACCTGGTATCGGCCCGTAACCAACGCCGGACATCTGAGTCAGTGACTCGGCCCAATGAGCCTGTCAGTTTCTCCAGCTCGGTGTTGACGAGCCTCGCCAACTCGGCTTGTCCGATGGCGAGTTGCCTCATGCGCGCCTCTAGTGCGGCGTTTGCGTACACAGTCTGACGGTAGCGACCCGCCACCACTCAGTGACATCCCACAGGTAAAAATCACCGGGGGAATGCGATGAGCCGCCCCCGAAACCACCTGTCCCACAAGCGCCGACACCCCTTGACTGGTTGCCAGAAGACCTCTCCCCCTAAGGCGGTCGAGAACATGCAGCCGGGAGCGCGTGTCAACGGCGATGGTCAGAGAATTCAGCGGAGAGACGGTACGACGATGCCCATTCGGGACGTACGTGCCCTCGACCCAAACGAGTTGGTGATGTGGCGCCCGCCTGGCGGGTTCGTCGACACTGCACATGCCGACCTGGACACCGTTGCTGACGCGCTCGGGGGGCTGTTGTGATGCCGGAGCTGCACGAGACGGTGTACGACGCGAAAGCCAAGCGGTCCGGTGAGGTCATGGACACCGCATGGGGGACAGTCCAACTGCGTCCGCTCGGCGGCGGTACGGAGTGGGACGCAGACCCCCAGGACTTGTCTCCCACGGTTTCGCCCGAGCGGCTTGCTTCGGACCTCTCCGCCGTCCTGGAGGAGGCGGACCGGTGATACTGCTGGCACTCCGACGCGTCCTTGCAGCCCTTCGGTCCAACGCACGTCGAGGGCCGGGAGATCACTCAGCCGCCCACCTCGCCGGGCAACCGCTGGCAGAGAGCCCGTGGGCGCCAGCCGTGGAAGGGTCCGAGCAGCACAGAGGTCGGGGCCTTGGTGCAGCTAATCACGACCGACACCACCATGCCCATCGCCCGCCCGCCTCGCTCAGAGACTTCCAAGGACTAGGAAATGATCGGCCTTGAGTTGCCTACCCCCGACTATTTCGACACTGAGGAGCGGAGTGAACTGTCTGAAGCGGGGCGCGAGCTGGTGGCCGTCCTCGAATCCCTGGGAATCACAGAGCTGGATGACATGAGCATCGTTGAGCCGTGCCGGCACGCGCTATGCCGGGACACAGTTCTGAACCTCGGCAACCTGAGAGTCGATGCGGTTCGTGATCTCGTCGCGAAGCTCAAAGCACTCGCTCCTACAGATCCCCAATGACCCCTGGTCCGTCTGTTGCGGCACGGACGCGGTACGGCTCAGCAGCCTCTCCGTGCCATGGAGGCTGCTGAACCAGCAACAGGTACCGGGTGGCGTTCACAAGGCGCGAAGCCACCCGGGGCCGGGATGTACGAGACCTGCCCGGCCTGCGGGGGGCCGCTCTTCCGGCCCAGAGCGATAACAACGGCCGGGCATCCCGCTCGCACCCGTACGGGACGGCAGGAGCGAGCACAGCCCCGGCCGGAGTGGTAACTACTCTCTCCGACCCGACCCGGGCCCCAAGGTCCCCGCCCTCAGGCGGGCTGCAAGAAGCATCGGCTCAGTGCCGACGCCGGATGGACAGACGAGGCACCCTCAAATCAAAGGAGTGAACATGTCTGCGCCGACCGCGGAACAGCCCCTTTCGGAGGCCTTGAAACCTCCACGAATGCTGTGGCTGGACCTCACGCGCAAGTGCCAATTGGCTTGCGTGCACTGCTACAACGAATCGGGCCCCAATGGCGATCACGGGTCGATGGAGCGTGACGACTGGTTCCGGCTGATCAGAGAGGGTGCAGGGTTGGGCGTGCCTCATGTGCAACTCATCGGAGGCGAACCGATGATGCACCCCAACGGAATCGACATCGCTGACTTCGCCCTGAGCAAGGGCATGGGTGTCGAGGTGTACAGCAACCTCGTTCACGTCTCAGAGCCGTGGTGGGAGCAGTTGCGGCAGGAGAGGATGTCGCTGGCGACCTCGTACTACTCGGACCAGGCAGCCGAACACGACGCCATCACCGGCCGCCGAAGTCACCAGCGCACCCGGCAGAACATCATCAAGGCGCTTGCCCAAGGCACACCTTTACGGGTGGGAATCGTCGCCATGGACGACGCCAAGGACACTGAGGCGACTCGCCGTGATCTCGAAACCCTGGGCGTGACGAACATCGGCGTCGACCACGTCAGGCTGTTCGGACGTGGAGCGTCCTCAGGCCAAGCCCCGGACCCGGCAGGGCTCTGCGGGCGTTGCGGGGACGGAGTGGCGTCCGTAGGGCCGAACGGAGAAGTCTCTCCGTGTGTTCTCTCGACCTGGCTCCCCACTGGCAACGTCCGGGCGGGGTCGCTGTCCTCTATCCTGAGCGGCCCCGCGATGAACGAGGCGACCGCTCTCATCCGGAAGGCGCACGGGAATGAGGTCAGCGCTTGCCGTCCTGATTGTGTTCCGAACAATCCGTGTGACCCTCGATGCGAACCGAACGCCGCTTGCAAGCCGGGGAGTCCGGGCACTGGATGCCCCCCAAGGAACTGATCCGCCCTAGGAGGACAGGCGTGGATGATCTGCCAGACCCCCACTTTCGGGAACTGATCCACCCATACACCGGCGACGTCACCCGAGTGAGGCGTCCGGCCAGCGGATTCAGCTCTGACTACGCTGCTATCATCCACGCCGAACACGGGCAGTTCTTCGTCAAGGGCATGTTCAACGATCCCGGGGCACGGCTGGAGTCTCTCACCAAGGAGAGGGACATTTCCCCCTTTGTTCAGTCGGTAGCACCGCAACTGCTGTGGAGTGTCGACGGCGAGGGCTGGGTGGTCCTCGGATTCGAGGTCGTCGACGGCCGCATGTCAGTCTTCGATCCAGGTACTACAGATCTCCCCGAGGTTGTCGACGCCTTGAATCGCATCGCGGAGATTCCTGTACCGGCCGTTGCGCAGGGATGGATCGAAGAACGCTGGGACAGCTTCGTCGACAATGAGTCGGAAGCTGAACTCTTCCGCGGTACGACTCTGCTGCACACGGATATCAACCCAAGCAACATCATGATCGGGTCTGATCGAACATGGGTCATTGATTGGTCTTGGCCGACCCGAGGAGCGGGCTTCATCGACCCCGCCACCCTCGTCGTCCAGCTCATCTCCGCTGGGCACACCCCGGCCTCCGCGGAATCCTGGGCCGTGCGGTGTAGTGCCTGGGAAACCGCAGACCCGAAGGCGATCGATGCCTTCGCCAGGGCCACCTGGCGTATGTACCGGAAGTGGGCTCTCAACTTCCCGGAAGAGTGGCGGCGAGCCATGGAGGACGCAGCGCGATCGTGGGTCGGCTATCGACTCAACGGCGCCTGAACCTTGGGACTCCGGGGCCCGGCAGGCACCGGCACCCGGCGGTCACCGGCAAGTCGCGGTATTCGGTGGGCGGACGCCGCGGGGGGTGGGCCCCCGCCCGGCCGAGGAGCCCCGCCGCCCGGTGAGCCCCGCCTGCCAGGCGACCCGTGCCGCCTGCAACCGGCCCCGGATGCCGAGCTTGCCGCAGATGCTGCCCAGGTGGTCCTTGGCGGTGTCGGAGCTGATGGTGAGGGCCGCGGCGATCTGCGGGTTCGAAAGGCCCTCGCCGACCAGTTCGAGCACCTCCAGCTCGCGGGTGGACAGGGTGGCGATGAGGGTGCGCGCCTCGTCCCGCGCCGCCGGGGCACAGCCGGGGCACGTACAGGCGCCGACGACCACGCCGACCAGCTCCGGGCCGAGCACCGGCCCGCCCGCGGCCGCCGCGCCGACCGCCCACGGCAGATGGGCGGCGGCCGTGGCCCTGTGCAGGACGCCCGCCGGGCGGCAGGACAGGATCCGGCGCAGCCCGCCGCAGGTGAACCGGTGGGCGAGCAGCACCACGGCCACCGGGGTGGACACGGCGGCTACCCGGTGCAGGGCGGTGAGCGCCGAGTCCTCGTCGTGCTGGCCGACCACGAGCACCCGCGGCCTGGCACGGCGCACGAGCGACAGCTCACCGCCCGGCTCGCCCTCGCCGGCGACGAGATGGCGCCCCTCCGCCTCCAGGGCGGCACGCAGCTCCGCCCGTTCCGGCCCGCCCCGCGCGATGACACCGACCGATATCAAAGCTGTCCCCCGTGTCTCACTGCTTCCCCGTGGTCATGCGGCGCACCTGTGGTCGACCACGGCAGTGACTCGTGATCAAGCTGCGCCCGCCCAAGATGGTGCGACGCGAAGGGTGAACGCCGGGCAGCATGAACGTGAACAGTGTGTCGGAGGTTGGCGGAAAAGATCCCCTGGGCGGGGGGTACTCCCCGGGATGCGTGGGGCTGGAAGCTACTTGTGCCGGGAACGGCCGGGCGGCGCGCCCCGGTCGGGGCCGGCGGACCGAGTACAGCCGAACGAGGGGAAGACCATGTCCAAGGTGCGGATGGGTGCGGCCGCGGCCGTGATGGCGGCGGGGATGCTCATGGGCGCGACGGCGCAGTCGTCGGCCGCGGCCCAGGAGCTGGAACTGGTCGCCAACCAGCCCAAGGCGCAGAACGGCAAGGTGTACGCCAGCGGGTTCTACGAGGGCTACAAGAAGGTCTGCGTCTCGCTGCTGCAGGAGAGCTTCGGGACCATCCCGCCGGTGGTGGCGGCGAGCAAGTGCCAGAACGTGTCCCCGAGCTCGCTCGGCAGCATCAGCGTCAGCATCAACTGCCCCCGCGAGGGCATCTTCCGGACCCTGATGTCGGGTACGAGGACCAACAACCGCAAGGACCTCAAGGACTCGGCCCCGCGCTTCGTGAAGTGCCGCTGATCACCGGGCGTACCGCCGGGCACAGCACCGGCCGTACCACCGGGCACAGCACCGGCCGTACCACCGGGCGCTAGCGGCCGAGCCGCTACGCACAAGACCCCCGGCGCCACGGGCGCCGGGGGTCTTCGGGCTCAGCCCTGGTACGGCTTGGCCTGAAGGATCTTCACGGAGGCGAGCTTGCCGTTCGGCAGCTCGTACTGCGCGTTCTCGCCGATCGTCTTGCCGTTGACGCCCGTGCCGAGCGGCGACTGCGGCGAGTACGTCTCGATGTCGGAGCTGGCGTACTCCCGGGAGGCGAGCAGGAAGGTCACCGTGTCGTCGGGGTCGCCGTCGAAGGCGATGGTGACGACCATGCCGGGGGCGACCACACCGTCCGCCGCGGGAGCCTCACCGACCTTCGCGTGCTCCAGGAGCTGGGTCAACTGACGGACACGGAGCTCCTGCTTGCCCTGCTCCTCCTTGGCCGCGTGGTACCCGCCGTTCTCGCGCAGGTCGCCCTCCTCGCGCGCCGCCGCGATCTTGGCTGCGATCTCGGTGCGCGCAGGACCAGACAGGTACTCCAGCTCGGCCTTGAGCTGGTTGTACGCCTCCTGGGTCAGCCAGGTGACGTTGTCGCTGGTCTGGGTCACAGGTGCTCCTCGTAGGTACTGGGAATACAAAGCATCGCCCTACCCAGAAGGATGTTCCCTCACGGGTGGGCGAAACCACGAGCCTAACAATTCCGCTGCCGAAGGGGGAGGACATAAGCCGTCAGAATTACGTCGCCGCAGGTGAAAGCAGGGGTGCCGGGAGTGACTGGGGCGTGTCGCGCGCCCTGCTCAGCCCTGGCGGCATCGCATCCGCTCAGCCCCGGCGGCAGCCCCGCGCTCAGTCCTTGTGGCAGCTCACCAGCTCGACGCTGGTGGCGCGCGCCATCGTCCGCAGCGTGACGACCTTGTCGATGCGTCCCTTGTCCTGGTCGAAGCGGAAGTCCGCGCGGCCGACCTCGGAGCCGTCCTCGGCCTGGGAGCGGAGCGTGCAGTAACCGTTCGCGTCCGCCTTCTTGTGCACCTCCAGGTGCACTTCGACGGCCTTGTCCGACACGATGTCGGACTTGATGATCTCGCCGCTGACCTTGGAACCGGCGATCGAGTCGTAGCCGAACCAGCCGACGATCCCGAGGGCGACGACACCCAGGACGGCACCGATGACCTTGAGCTTGCGGTCGGCGCGCTCGTCCGCCGAGCGGCCGTAACGGCCCTCGGGAAGCGCAGTGGCCGGGCCGCCGCCGTCACCAGTGGCGAGACCGCCGTCGCCGCCGCTCACCGCGGTCATGATCGTCCTCCTGCCGGAATTTTCCGCCCCCCGGTTCCGTCACTATAGAAGCCCCGCACAACGCCGGACGACCGAGGGCGCCACAGCACACAGCGGCGCCGGACACCTGAGGATCGAGTCTTGACTGAGCAGCTTCGACTGATGGCCGTTCACGCCCACCCCGACGATGAGTCGAGCAAGGGCGCGGCCACGATGGCCAAGTACGTGTCCGAAGGGGTGGACGTACTCGTCGTGACCTGCACGGGCGGGGAGCGCGGCGACATCCTCAACCCCAAGCTCCAGGGCGACACCTATATCCAGGAGCACATCCACGAGGTCCGCAAGAAGGAGATGGACGAGGCGCGCGAGATCCTCGGCGTCAAGCAGGAGTGGCTCGGCTTCGTCGACTCGGGCCTGCCCGAGGGCGACCCGCTGCCCCCGCTGCCCGAGGGCTGCTTCGCGCTCGAGGACGTCGACAAGGCCTCCGGGGCCCTGGTGCGCCAGATCCGCGCGTTCCGCCCGCAGGTGATCACGACGTACGACGAGAACGGTGGTTACCCGCACCCCGACCACATCATGACCCACAAGATCTCGATGGTGGCCTTCGACGGCGCGGCGGACGCGGAGAAGTACCCGGAGAGCGAGTACGGCCCGGTCTTCCAGCCGCAGAAGCTGTACTACAACCAGGGCTTCAACCGGCCCCGCACCGAGGCGCTGCACCACGCCATGCTGGACCGCGGCCTGGAGTCCCCCTACGGCGAGTGGCTGAAGCGCTGGGACGAGTTCGAGCGGGTCGAGCGCACGCTGACCACGCACGTTCCGTGCGCCGACTTCTATGAGATCCGCGACAAGGCCCTGATCGCCCACGCCACCCAGATCGACCCCGACGGCGGCTGGTTCCGGGTCCCGATGGAGCTCCAGAAGGAAGTCTGGCCCACCGAGGAGTACGAGCTGGCGAAGTCACTCGTCGATACCTCCCTCCCCGAGGACGACCTCTTCGCGGGCATCCGCGACAATGCCTGACATGAGCGGAAGCGCAAGCCTGGCAGTGACGCACCTCGTCCCCCTGGCCAAGGAGGTCGACGAGAACAAGGTGACCCCCGGGGTCCTGGGGTTCATCGTGTTCGCGGTGATGGCGCTCGCGGTGTGGCGTCTGATGAAGTCCATGAACCGGCACATGGGGAAGGTCGACTTCAAGGAGTCCCCGGATGAGCAGGTCAAGGCGCCTGCCAGCGGCGTTGCCGCAACCGAGGGCAAGGACAGCCCCGAGGGGGCAGGACTCAAAACTAGGGATTAATAGAGATTTCTAGAGATGACTCGGAGTTACTCCACATGATCATCTCCCATCTCTTTCCCATCGCAGATACGCGCAAGCAAAGGCCGCCCGAAGAGGTTGCGTGACCTCTTCGGGCGGCCTTTGCTGCCTAGACCAGGACGGGGTTCCACCTGGGGGGTGGAATCCAGCCCCCGCCCTGGCCGTCAATCTCAACGAGAGTGGCAGGTACCTGACATGGCCTCCTTCCCCTCTCGGTTGAGGGAGTGTGGGCTCCTTCGGCTACTCGGGTTGACCGGCCGCCCAACCCCGACGAGGGGGTGCTCACGGGGAAGGGGGCCGGTCCGCGACGCGAGCGGGGTCCGGGCGCGCGTCGAGTCTGACTGGCAGAAACGTTCACTCGTCATTCCATCGCGGAATGTCCCATGCCGCGAGAGCGCTCTCGCGGCATGTGCCAGTGTTCTATTCGCACGGGGTGTGAACCAGTAACACGCTGTGCGGCGAGGGTGACAGGTTCGGGTCGATGTCCGTGATGCGCAACATGCCCGCCTTCCTCTGATTGCAGAATGTAGGTTGAAGCCTACAGACAATCGGTCATGATCCATCGAGCGTTGACGGGTGCCATCCGCCCGCCCATCCGACTCGGTGCTCGCCCGGCGGCGCGTCGTCGGTGAGCGGATCCGCGCGGCCCGTCTACACGCGGGCCTCACCCAGGAGCGCGTTGCCTTGGACTCCGGCATCGACCGGCCCTCCGTGGTGCGTATCGAGCAGGGGCAGCAGTCCCCAACTCTGGACAGTCTGTTCCGCATCGCGGATGCCATCGGTGTCCCGCTCGCCGACCTCGTGCGCTGACCTACCGTCGACGCCGACACCGCTCCACGTGCCACACCACCGTCACCCCCGCCCGCGATGGGCTGTCCTTCGCGTGCTGTGTGTACGGCTGGCCCGGTCGGATCGGCTTGTCGCACCGCCAGCAGATCATCGTGCCCTGACTCACGGCTTGACTCCCGTCGACGGGGGCAGGGCCTCGGTCACGTCCCGCACCGCGCGCCTCCCCCACGATCCAGGTGGGCTCTGACGGCGGCGCCCTGAGCGGCCGTCCACGCTCGGCGCAGGCGGGTTCCTGTCGGGCAGTAGTCCGTGCGCCGACAGGGCGCGCAGCAGTTCAGGTGCCCCATGTACGTCGTGTAGACCCGCGTCGCCTGTTCGTCGAGTTCCGGTGTCGAGGCGCTCACGATCCACCCCCGGCGGTGAGAGTGCGATTCGTGGGGATGTGGGCGACCACCTCATAGACGCAGGGTGTGGCCGCGCGTTCACGAAGGCCGATACGCCAGGCGTCGAGCAGCCGGTCGAGCTGGGCGAAAGTACGCGGACGGAACTCGATGCCCGCCTGGCCGTACAGCTCGGCCAGGAGTTGGGCTCCGCGTGGGGCGGCGTCCGAGGCCACGTGGACGATACTGACGGCGCTCCCCGGGGAAAGCTGCTCACGGAGCAAGCTGAGCAGGCCAGCGGCCTCGGTGTCCGTGAGCCAGGGCAGGAGGTCGCGGCACAGGACTCCGATGGGCTGTTCCAAGTCGAGGTATCGGCAGAGCATGCCGGGGCACAGACCAAGCCCTGTGCGCAGGTCGGCGCTGATGGCGCTGGTGGCGTCGCTTTCGACGAGGACGGTGGCGGCGTGCGCCATAACGTGGGGGTCGTGGTCCACGTAGACCACGCGGGCGGTAGGAAGCACGGAGCGGGCGACGGAGTACACGGTCGGGGCCGGGGCCCGGCTGGGCAGGCCGCAGCCGAGATCGATGATCTGCCGGATGCCGAGCGTAGAGACAAGGTGCATGACCGCCGCGGGCATGCCCGCCCTGGTGTCGCGCACGGTGCCCGGGTACCAGGGGGCTGCCTCGGCGAGCGCGAGGCCCAGGCGGCGGTCGGGCGCGTAGTTCTCGGTGTCTCTCAGCAGCCAGTTCTGCACGCGGGCGATCGACGGCCTGGTGGTGACGATGGGGTTGACCCTCGGTGGTGTCATGATCGGGTCCCCACGGCGATCGAGTCGACACCCGCCCACGTGACGAGAGCACGCAGCACGATCGCCAGGCGGCGCTCGTCGAGCCGGAGGACGCAGTCGAGGAAGATCTGGCGGCCGAGCGCGATGGCAAGGACGATCTCCAGGAACTGGCGTTCTTCCTCGTCGCGCACCAGCTTGTCGAGGCGCAGGGACAGGTTCACCCAGTCCGCTCGCACGCCGGCCTCACCCTGCACCACGGTCACGTGCTGGAATTCCGGACGGTCGAGGATCTCGTGTTCCTCGACCAGCATGCGTACGGCGATGGCGTCCACGTCGGTGGCCGGCCAGGCGAGGAGGCCCTCGGCCGCCGACGTGAAGGCATTCTTATCGGCGGCGCTCATGACTCGATCGCCTCCAGCGGCTCGGCCGTGGAGAGCAGCGCGGCCAGGTGCGCGGGATCGCACAGGTGCCCGGGGCGCTCGGGCTGCACCGCCCAGTACGTGACGGGTGAGACCTCGTTGTCGATGCGGGGGACGCCCAGGTAGATGCCCTGGCCGAGGCGCTCCGCTGGCCCTTCCCATGGCGCGTCCGGCGCGATGAGTACGTAGTACAGGCCGCTGCCGGTACGGACGTCGCGGACGACGGGGCCGTGCAGCCAGCCCTCCAGAGCCTTGCCGACAGTCCCACGGTCGTCGCTTCCGATCGCGGCGTGGATGCGGGGGGCGGGGACGCGGAGCGCGTCGAAGCGTACGCCGAGCGGCAGCAGCGCGACCCCGTGATTCGCCCACTCCGCATCGGCCTGGCGGGGGACCGGGTGGGCTCGCGCCAGCCATTCAGTGATCAGATGCCTGTCGCTCATCAGCTCGCCCTCACGGTCGTGGTGATCTGCCTCACATCAGCGACCGTAGGCACTTCCTGCTGAGCCCACCCGAACTGTCAGTTCGGGTGAACTACAGGCTCGCCAACTAGACCAGCCCGATTCGCACAGCCAGTTGCTCGGCCTGACGTGCGTGCATCGCGCGGGCCCGGCGGATCACCGTCAGCACCAGATGGCGCGCGAGGGGAGAACGAGCCAAGTCCTCCGGTGCGATGGCCTCCAGGCCAAGGAGAGACAGCAGCACGGCAGCGTCCTCTCGCCGCTGGCTGTGGCAGGCCGCGACTTCCAGGCCGAACGTGAACTCGCGCTCGGCGCTGGGCAGGTCGCTCGTGTCGATGGCGTCTGCGGTGTGCAGTGCCTCGCCGGTCTCGCCCGCCTCCATGTCGATAGACAGAGCGTGCAGTGCCACGTTGGTCGGCCCGAACACCGTCCAACCCACGTTGCTGCTGTCGAGCACCGTGCGGGCCGCGGGCGCGGCGTGATCGCGCAAGCGTTCGCGGGCCTCCGACCACCGGCGGCGGCGCGCGGCTCCGACCACGGCGACGAGCTGGAGGGCGCCGCCCATCGCCGTGCGTTCAGCCTCTGGCATCCGCGCGGTTGCGACCTGCCCGGCCGCCTGTAGGGCAAGTTCCTCTGCCTCACCAGGCTGGCCAGCAGCGAGCAGGACGTGGCCAAGATTCCACTGCGCCGCAGCGATGCGGAGCGGGTCGTCAGCGTCCTCGGCGGCGCGCATCGCCCGGTCCGCTGCGATGGTGGCTAGATCGACGCGGCCCGTGCGACGCAGGTAGGACCGGAGCAGACAGTAGAGGTCTGCCGCCGCCCGTAGGACGCCGCGGCGCTCGACTGCATCCGTCCCGACACGAACGGCGCGCACGGCGTACTCGGTATCGGAAACCAGGCCGGGCAACGTCGTGGCCGCTTGAGTGAAGCGGTCACCGTCGGTCTGCCAGGACTGCCACGCAGCCTCGACCCGGCCCCTCAGCTCGGCTGCTGTGGCACGCACCGTACTGGTGGTTGCCCCGTAGCCGAGGAGCGCCCGCCCCACCGCAGCCTCTGCCGTATCCACCGAGTCCTCTTCGGCAGGTGGCTTCTCCGACAGAAGGGCGGCAGTGGGCACCCCCAGCTCCTGCGCAAGGGCGTACAGGATGGGCAGCGACGGAACCTTGAGACCGCGCTCGATCTGTGACAGGTAGTCCGGTGAGATGCCGACCAGTCCGGCGACTGCGTCCTGTCGGCGCTCTCCGCGGTAGTGCCTGATTCGGTCCCCGATCGGGAGGTCCGCTGCAACCATGGTGCTCACTCCTCGCTCGCTATGCCCGAGCGTAGGGTGCCCGCTAAGCGGGGACACGGGAATCCACCGAGAGAGGGGACGCCGTGCCAGAACTGGTGCTGTGGGACGTCGACCATACGCTGATGGCAACGCGGGGCCTCGGGCGTGAGCTGTGGGCGCAGGCCTTTCACGAGGTGACGGGTCTTGAGATGCGAGAGCAGGCATCCGTCACCGGGTCGACAGAGCGCGTCATTCTGAGGGAGACCGCACGTCTACACGATCTTCCGTACAGCGATGAGCTGTTCGAGTCCTTCGCTGCGGCCCTCGGTTCCGTGCATGTACGGAGGGCCGCAGAACTCCGCGAGCGTGGGCACGCGCTGCCAGGCGCCGCCGCCGTCCTTGCCCACCTCGCGGACCAAGGCGTGCGCCAGACCGTCGTGACCGGCAACGTCCGCGCGGCCGCAGAGGTCAAGCTCGCCGTTTTCGGTCTCGACAGCTACCTGCGACTCGAGGATGGGGCGTACGGCGAAGACGGTGAGGAGCGACCGGAGCTGCTCCGCGCTGCCCTGGCACGTTCCGCCACCCGGCCCGACAAGGCGGTCTTCCTCGGGGACACGCCCGCTGACGTTGAGGGTGGCCTGGGTACCGGCGTCCGGGTGGTTGCCGTGGCTACAGGACGCACCACGGTGGACGAGCTGCGGCACGCCGGCGCCGACGCCGTGCTGGAAGGCCTGGCGGACGCTGAGAAGGCTCTTGCCGCCATCGCATGATCCTGGCCAGTAGCGTGGCGGGGTGTCAGTGCTGCACTCTACGCTTGGCCCATGTCCCCCAACTCCCCGAGCCCTGGCCCCGTGCGGCCTGCTGCGGCTGTGAACAAGGACATCCGCGCACTCTGGACCGATCCCCGCGTCGTTCTCACCAACGAGCAGCGAGCACGCTACGAACACCTCCTCATCGAGTGGATCGCAGCCACCCGCACCACCCAGATCGCCATCGCCGCCTGACTCCCGGACACGACGAAGAGGCCCCCCTCCGCCCGAAGGCGAAAGGGGGCCACTTCAGTACTGCCGTCGTGCAGGATCAAGAGCCGCACCCTGCGGCGGAGGCTCACTCTCCCCCCGATCCGGAGCGCCATCCTTACGGCACACCAGCGCATCCGGGTCACCGGCCGGCGGCTGGAGGCTGTACCCGTCCGGACAGGTCTGCCCGTCCCGGCCGGGCTCACCCGCGGGACCCTGCTCCCCGCGCGGACCTTGCTCGCCCACCGGGCCCGCGGGCCCCGGCTGGCCCTGCGGCCCAGGCGGACCCGCTACGCCTTCCGCACCCGCAGCTCCAGGCGCGCCGTCTTCCCCGCCCGGGCCCGGCTGCCCGGAGCTTCCGTCGTCGCCGTCTTGGCCCGGTCCGCCGTCCTTCCCCGTCTTGCCGTCGCGGCCCGGGCTACCGGACGGACCCGGCTCGCCGTCCTCGCCCGCCGGACCGCGGGGCCCTCGCGGCCCGACGACACCGCGCCCGGGTTCGCCGCGGCTCCCGGGCGGGCCCGCCACGGGCGCGCCACCCAGGCGCTCGACCTGCGAGGCGAGAGCGTCCCTCGCCTCATTGGCAGTACGCAGGTCCTGGCTGAGCTGCTGCATGGTGATGACGACCCATGCCAGCGCGGCAACGCCCGCGATCGCTACCAGGGCGAACCACAGGTCGGCGCGGCGTCGCGCCTTGGCCGGGGAGGTATGAGCCCTCACGCGCCCGCTCCCCTCGTCGAGAGGTACACCTGCAACAGCACGATGAGCACAGGAACGATCAGCCCAGTGAGAATGAGGCGCCGGTCAGCCCGGCGCTGGTCCTCGATCCGGCGCCGCGCCAGCTCGTCGTCCCGGATCTCTTGCAACCGCTCCGTCTCAATCGCTGCCACGCGTTCGATTAGTTGCCGGTGTACGTCATCAGCGTTGCGCCGCTCCAACTCGTACCGCTCGACGCTGACCTTTTTGTCGAGCCGTGCACCGTGCTCGCGCAGGGCCTCCTTGAGGTCGGCGTGGATGGCCTCAAGGCGTCTGGCGACCTCGCCGAGGGTCGGCTCGTCAGCCACGTGAGCGGCCTCCTGTCAGGTCAGACGTCGGAGCGCGGGGTATGCGGCGCCGCCCACCCGGCGATCCACGATGCCGCGGCCGGGACCAGGGCGAGGACGAAAGGCTCCAATGCATCCGGCATGCCGGAGATCAGCGACGGGTCGTCGGTGACGGCGCCAAGAACGGCAAGCCCGGCAAGACTGGCCAGGTAGGCGATCACGGAACTGGCCGTGACCTTCTTCTCGATGGGGGCAGAGGCAGATGCCATGGGTTCCTCCAGGTCAGGTGGTGACGGCGAAGCCGTGCGCGTCGCCGAGTCGGGTCAGGCTGGACTTGCCGGGGATACCGTCAGCGGCCTTGCCGGAGTATCCGCAACGGCGCTGCCAGGCCGCGTACGCAGTGACTGTGGCGCTGCCGAAGTGCCCGTCCAGGAGCGGCTTTTCGAGCAGTCCCGCGTCCACGAGCGCGGCCTCGACGATCCGTGTCCCGCTGTAGGAGACAGGCGTGCCCTTCGCCCCAGGATCGGTGCGGGCCGCCGTAGCCAGTTTGGCCACCGACACCTTCGGCCGCTGCGGCTGCGGCAGAGGCGTGCCCGGGGGTTTCGTCCCGAGTCGCTTCGCTGCCCGCTCCTGGATGTCGGACCAGTCCAGCCCGGGCCCGCGAGGGTCGATCTTGCCCGGCTGCCAGTCCAGATGCCGGAGCGCCGAGCGTACGGTCCACTTGTGCGCGCGGCACAGCGCGGTGATCACCCGCACGATCGCCTCCACCTGGGCCTTGGGCCAGGGGTCCTCGCCGTCGCCGAGGTTCTCGCACTCGAAGCCGTAGAAGTGGCGGTTGCCGTCGGTGTTGGCCTCGTTGTCCGCCGGCGGGGCCTTCTCTGAGATGACCGCGCGCAGCACGTCGTCATCGCCCAGACCGGCGTGGTTGGCGCGGCCGTAGCCGACGAGGTGCACGCGGCCGTCCTTGGTGATCACGCCGTGACACAGCGGCCCGGGCAGACTGGCGTGCCCGTACCTGCACATCCGAACGGTGGCCGCGGACCCGGAGGTCACGGTGTGGTGGATCATCACGCCGTGCACGGGCCCCCAGGGGCCCATGTGGTTGCGGTTGTTGTCGCGCCAGTCGCCGACCTCGACGATGGTCACGCCCTCGTCCTTCAGCGCGTCCAGGAACCGGGACGGGGACAGCGTGGGGGCCATCACACACGCTCCGGCCAGGACCAGGTGCCCGGCCTGTCGCCCTGCGGGACCTGGTGTTCGGTGTACGAGCCCTGGTCACCGGGGGTAAGGACGTGCAGGTGCACGTCTGTGTCGGTCTCGAGCGGCGGTACGTCGCCGAGCTCGAGGCCGATCGGGTCCAGGGTGTCCCTGGTCGCCGTGACGATGGCGGTCAGGGGGCAGCCGCGGGTCTTGGCGCGGTAGATGACGATGCGGCCGAGGGTCGGGAGCATCGGGTACCTCCTCGAGCAGTACGAAGCCCCGGGCCGACACGGCGCGGGGCGAAGGGCGAGGGCGGCCGCCAACGCGGCCCGGTGAAGGTCAGGTGGTGTAGCCGTAGGCGAGCAGGCCGGTGTTGCCGCCGAACGCCGCGGCCGTGAAGGCGCCGCCGGTGACGGTGGGCGGTGTGCTCTGGCCGGTGTTCGTGTCGCCGAAGCCCGGCGCCGAGCCGGAGCCGACGATCATGGATCCCTCGCCGACGATGGTCGGCATGGTCGTGGCCTTGATCATGATGCCGAGGTAGTGCAGGCCGGAGTACGTCGTCGTGTACGACGACGCGGACCCGGCCGTGGTCTGCGCGACCGCCAACGTTTTCGTGGTGTTCGCGGCCCACGCGGTGGTGGTCTGGTCCGCGGTCCGGGCCAGCGCCACGCGATTGCGGTCGTGCAATGTGAACCACCAGTTGGTCGGCGTGCCCACTGCGGTGCCGCCCGTGATGAAGCTGATGTTGCTGATGACGGCGCCCTTGGGCAGCCAGATCGGCACCAGGTACAGCACCCCGGACGACGCGGACGACGACGAGGTGCCGCACCGCAGCCGCGACGTGGTCTCGTATCGCCCGGCCGGGCGCATCAGGTCATCGAGGGCGCCCATGTTGTCGTAGGGGGTCGTCTCAGGCCCGGTGGACTGGTCATCCAGGCCGGTGTCGCCGAGGTCGTTGCCGTACCGGCGCAGGTTCGTGCAGGTGCTGGTGATGCCGATCCCGGCCGCGACCTCCGAGCCCGACCCGTACTTGCGGACCTTGTTGCCCATGACGAGGAGGCCGTCCGCAGAGGTCGAGGCGCGGATCCCCCACGACCCGGCTGCGGCGTGGGAGGCGCCCTTGATGTAGTTCTCGGCGATCGTGACGTCCGATCCGCCGAGCACGTGCACCCCGTTGATGCCCAACTCCCGGAGGTTGTTCGCGATGATCTCGACCTCGGAGCAGTTGGTGCACGCGATCCCAGAGCCGCTCGTGCCTCTTACGCGGTTGCCGGTCACGGTGCCGCCGGTGGTGAATTCCTGGCTGATGCCGGTGCCCGCGGTGTCGCGGACGGTGTTGTCGTCGAGGGTGTAGTCGTCGACGTACTCCAGCCTCAGGCCGTTCTGCCCGCCTGCGGTGACGCCGTCGACCGTCGTCCCGCTGATCTTGGCGTTGATGATGGTGCCGGTGGCCTCGCCGATGAGCTGGATGGCGTCGTCGTAGCCGGTGGAACCGGTGATCTCGCAGTCGGTGATCGTCACCGTTCGCAGTGGCTGCGAGCCCGGGATCGTCGGTGATCCGCCTCCGGCCGGGGTGCGGTGCGAAGTGGAGGACGAGTCCAGGGTCCGCATGCGGATGCCCCCGCCGCAGCCCCGGATCTGGCAGTTGTCGACCGTGACGCCGGTCCAGGTGTACCCGCCGATCGCGTACTGCGCGCAGTCCTCGAAGAGGCAGTCGACGATGCGGATGTCACGGTGAGGCTTGGACGGGCTCGCGGAGTGGGATCCGACGCCGCGCGGCCAGGCCGTCGTCCCGGCGGTGCCGGACGGGCCGGTCGAGCAGCCGTCGATGAGCAGGTCCACGCAAGGGGTGTCGTCGTAAGGCCCGAAACCGCCGAACACACCGGAGCTCTTGGCGAGGTCGGGCTGGATGAACTCGCTGAACGGCCGGTCACCGGGGTCGAGGTAGCCGTAGCCGCGGACGTTGCGGATCACCGCGTGGCGCACGGCATTGACCTCGATGCCGTGGTAGCCGCACACGTCCTTGATCAGGGTGTCGCGGATGAGGACGTTCTCGGCGTGCCCGATGGACATGCACATCCCGGACGTCGGGTACGTGGTCCCGCGGCAGTCCCAGACGCCGCCCTCGATGATGATGTCGCCATGCCCGGTGTACCCGCCAAGGCTCTGGCCCGCGTCGCCGTTGAGGAGCATGGTGCCGGTCGTGCCGCGCTGGAAGACAGCGCCGGGCATCGCCAGCAGCCACGTCTTGCGGTAGATCCGCAGCGGCAGGGCGGCCAGCCGGTAGGTGCCCGGCGGCACCAGCACGATCCCGCCGCCCGCGTCCCGGGCCGCGTTCAGGGCGAGCTGCAGGGCGGGGGCGTCGTTGGCCGCACCGTCGCCGAGCGCCCCGTACACCACCCGCGGGTTGAAGATCCGCGCCCCGCCGAGGGAGACCTGTCCGGCGACCAGGGTTCCGGGGGTCTCCAGCACGCCGGCCCCGGAGCGGGCCAGGAAGGTGTCCCGGGCGGCGTTGCCGGGGCCCCAGGCCATCGCGCCGTCGGCGGTCATCCGCCACCGGTCGTGGGTGTCCGCCGTGGGGGAGGCCTTGAAGGAGGCGAGGACGACGTCGCTGGCGTTGGCCACGCCCCACTGCGCCTTGCCTGTCAAGGTCCCGCCGGTCTTGTCGAGTTTGCCCTCGATCTGGTCCAGGGCGCCGGTGGAGGCTTCGCGGGCGGCCGCGTACCAGCGCACCGGGTCGCCTTCGCCGTCGAGGTACTCGAATTCGATCGCCGTGGCGTCCGCAGCCTTGAAGGTACGGATCGCGCCCGGCGCTCCGCTGCCTGCGGGGTTGGTGCGCAGTTCGCTGATCGGGGTGGTGCCGTCCTCCTCGTACAGGGCGGTGACGAGCTCGCCGGTGCCCGCGCGGCGGACGAGGACGGGGTAGTTGGGGACGACGTCGCCGGTGGTGGTGGTGAGGACGTCGGAGGGGGTGCCGCCGTAGGTGTACAGGGCCATGCGCTGCCTCCTTAGTCGAGCCAGTAGTCGCCGGTGATGTCCACCCAGGGGGTGCCGTCGACGCCCTGGTACCACCACAGGAGGTCGCCGGGGTCGCCGTAGGCGGAGACGGTGGCGTCGTCCAGGAGCTCGAGGCGGCCGGTGGCCAGGGTGGTGGTGCCGGCCATCGAGCAGGTGCCCGCCCAGGTGCGCAGTTCGGTGGGTTTGAGGTTGGAGGGGACGGCGCCGAGGTTGACGGCGTTGGCGTCCTGCAGGTTCTGGCCGTCGGTGCGCTGCAGACGGCCTTTGATGTAGACGTGGACGCCGTCGACCAGGCGCAGGCCGACGTCGGTGATGCCTTCCTCCAGGCCGGTGGCGGGGGTGAAAGTGGACTGCCAGGCCTGCAGGGGGGTGTGCACGGTCGCCCAGGTGTTGGAGACCGACGAGGTCTTGATCCAGGTGGTGCCGTCGGCGGCGATGACCAGCGTCTGGGCGGGGGCGACGGAGTACTGGGCGTCGCGGTCGGCCTGGTCGGCGGCGTGCTGCACCAGGTGCGGGTCCAGCGCGGAGGCGAGCTCGGCGATGTCGGCGGGGATGGTGGGGCTGTCCCCGCCGACGGGGACGGGGAGTTCGGCGAATCCGATGGTCACAGCGCAGCTCCTAGGAGGCGGAGAAGGCGATGGTGATCTGGCCGCCGGTGAACGCCCCGTAGTCGCGGCTGCCGGTGGTGTAGATGGCCAGCCCACGTGCGGCGCCGGAGGCGAGCTGCGAGCGCCAGGAGGAGGGCAGGGTGGCGGTGCCCTTGGCGCCGACGGACAGCCGCAGCAGTTCCTCGGGGCCGTCGTCGAGGTCGAGCTGCCCGGACGGTGGCGAGGTGTGGTCGTGCAGGTACAGGTGCATGGGGACTTTGCTGTTGCGGCCCGCGCCGCGCTTGCGTGTGAACTTGACCTTCATGGAGGCGACGGTCTTGCCGGAGCAGGCGGCGGCGATCTGGGTGCCGTAGAACCACGCCCCGCGCCGCGGTCCCCGGCTGGTCCAGGTGCCCTGGGTGGGGGCGGAGGCGTAGTCGTCGGGGCGCCCGGAGCGCCAGGACCCGGAGTCGGTCGGGGAGATCGTCACGGTCTTGGGGGGCCGGGTGGGGGTGGTGGG
>NZ_JOAP01000044.1 GCF_000720475.1 Streptomyces aureocirculatus | reverse complement strand
CCTCCCCCGCCAGGTACAGCTCGCCGGGCACACCCGGCGGCACCGGCCGCAGCGCCCCGTCCAGGACGTAGGCGCGCGTGTTGTCCATCGGTTGTCCGATCGGGAGCCGTTCCGGCAGCCCCCCGTCGCGGGAGACGGGGTGGCTGGTGGCGAAGGTCGTGGTCTCGGTGGGCCCGTAGACGTCGACGACCTGGAGGTCCGGGCAGGCATCCAGGACCCGCCGGACGACGGCGGGCGGCACCACGTCGCCGCCCGTCCACACCTGGCGCAGGCCCGCGAAGCACTCCGGCCGCGTCTCGGCGATGACCTTGAACAGGCCGATCGTCACAAAGGCCGCGCTCACCCGCTCCGCCGCGATCAGCCGGGACAGCGCCTCGGCGTCCAGCAGTCCGGGGGGTGCCACGACGACGGTGCCGCCCCTGAGCAGCGGGGTCCACTGCTCGTAGGTGGAGGCGTCGAAGGCCTGGTTGGAGTGCAGCAGCACGCGCTCGTGCCCGTCGGCGAAACGGCGGTCCAGGGCCAGGCCCGCCACGGCCCGGTGCGTGACCCCGACACCCTTGGGCGTACCGGTGGAGCCCGAGGTGTACATGATGTACGCGAGGTGATCCGCGTGGCCCGCGGGCGCCCGGGTGCCACCGGCGGTCTCCCCGAGCGTCTCGGCGGCGTCCAGGACGAGGTGGGGAACGTCGCCCGATGGGAGCCGGTCCGCGCTGGCGGAGTCGGTCAGCACCAGCGTGGGCGCGCTGTCCTGGAGCATGAAGGCGAGCCGTTCGGCCGGGTGGTCCGGGTCGAGGGGCAGATAGGTGCCGCCCGCCTTCAGGACGGCCAGGACGGCGGTGACCTGCTCCAGGGAGCGGGGCAGGGCGTAGCCGACGACTGACTCCCGGCCCACGCCGTGTCCGGTGAGGACCCGCGCCAGATGGTCGGCCCGCTCCGCCAGCTCGCGGTAGGTGAGCTGCCGTGTGCCGTCCACCACCGCGAGGGCGTCCGGTGTCCGGGCCGCCTGCTCCGCGAACAGTTCGGGGACGCTCCGGGCGGCCCTCAGTACGGCCGTGTCGTTCCACTCCTCGAGGATCCGCTCGCGCTCACCCGGCTCCAGCAGGTCGAAGCGGCCCAGGTGGGTGTGCGGCTCGGCGACCAGGTGCTCGATCAGGCGCACGTAGCGGTCGGCGATCGCGTGGGCCGTGGACCGGTCGAACAGGTCGGTGGCGTACTCCAGCGCGCCTGCCACACCCCGCCCGGGCAGTTCGGCCAGGTTGAAGGAGAGTGTGAACTTGGTGGTGCGGTTGTGGGTCTCCACCACCTCGGCCCGGAGGCCGGGCAGGCCGAGGTCCGAGGGGGCGAAGTTCTGCCAGGCGAACGCCACTTGGAACAGCGGCGAGTACGCCGTCGACCGCTCCGGCCTGAGGATCTCCACCAGGCGCTCGAAGGGCACGTCCTGATGGTCGTACGCCGCGAGGGACTTCGTACGGACCTGGTCGACCAGTCCGGCGAAGGTGAGGTCACCGCCGAGGCGGGCGCGCAGCACCCAGGTGTTGACGAAGAAGCCGACCATGTCGGTGAGGTTCTCGTCGGTGCGGTTGGCGATCGGGGAACCGATGGTGAGGTCGTCCTCGCCGCTCAGGCCGTGCAGGAGGACCGCGAGGGCGGCCTCCAGGACGATCGAGGCGGTCGCGCCGCGCTCCCGGGCCAGCCGTTCGACCCGTGTCCAGACGGCGGGCGGCAGCGGAGGCAGTTCCACCGCGTCGCCGTGATGGCTCGTCACCTGCGGACGTGCCCGGTCGGTGGGCAGGTGCAGCGGCTGCGGTACGCCGTCGAGTTCCGCGCGCCAGTAGCCGCACTGGGCCGCGAGCAGACTGTCCGGGTCGTCCTCGGCGCCCAGAAGGTGCCGCTGCCACAGGGTGTAGTCGGCGTACTGGGCGGGCAGCGGGGGCCAGTCGGGTGCGGCGCCCGTGACGCGGGCGGCATAGGCCGTGCTCAGGTCCCGGACCAGCGGGGCCATGGACGCGCCGTCGCAGGCGATGTGGTGCGGCATCAGCACCAGGACGTGGTCCTGCTCGGCGACCCGCAGGATCCCGGCCCTGACGGGTATCTCGCTGCCCAGGTCGAAGCGGTACCCGGCGAACTCGGCGACCGCGTCCCCCACCTCCTCGTCCGCCACGTCCACGACCGGCACGTCCAGACGCACCTGAGCGGCGGGCACCACCTGCTGGCAGGGTGTGCCGGTGTCGTCCTCGGCGAAGACCGTGCGCAGGCTCTCGTGGCGGGCGACCACGTCGCGCACGGCCGCGGTGAGCGCGCCGGTGTCCAGCTCGCCGCGCAGCCGCAGCGGGAGTGGCAGGTTGTACGTGGCGGAGGGCCCCTCGTACTTGTGGAGGAACCAGAGGCGCTGCTGGGCGAAGGACAGGGGCACCCGCCCCGGTCGCGGTGCCGCCCGCTCCAGCGGCGGCCTGACCCGCGTGCCGCCGTCGAGCCGGGCCGCCAGGCCGGCGACCGTGGGGGCGGCGAAGACGGCCCGGATGGGCAGTTCGGCGCCCAGGGCCGAGCGGACGCGTCCGACCAGGCGGGTGGCCAGGAGCGAGTGCCCGCCCAGGTCGAAGAAGTTGTCGTCGACACCGACCCTCTCGACGCCGAGCACCTCGGCGAACAGGACCGCCAGAGCCTCCTCCCGGGGCGTGCGCGGCGCCCGGTGGCCGACGCCCGCCGCCAGGTCCGGCTCCGGGAGTGCCCGGTGGTCCAGCTTGCCGTTCGGCGAGAGCGGGAGCCGGTCGAGCGTGACGAACGCCGTGGGCACCATGGAGGCGGGCAGGTGTTCGGCCGCGTGGGCCCGCAGGTCGGCGGCGGTCGGCGTGTCGCCGCCGGCGGCGGGGACGACGTAGGCGACCAGCAGGTGGCCGCTGCCCGCGCTGCCGCGGGCGACCACGGCGGCCTGGGACACCCGTGGATGCGCGACGAGGGCGGACTCGACCTCGGCGGGCTCGACGCGGACACCGCGGATCTTGACCTGGGTGTCGGTGCGGCCCGCGTACTCCAGTTGGCCGTCCTCGCTCCAGCGCGCCAGGTCCCCGGTGCGGTACATGCGCGCGCCGGGCGGTCCGTACGGGTCGGCGACGAAGCGTTCGGCGGTCAGGTCCGGGCGCCGGTGGTAGCCGCGTCCGATGTGGCCCGCGACGTACAGCTCCCCCACCACGCCAGGGGGTACGGGGTGCAGCCCGGGGTCCAGGACGTGGGTGCGCACATTGCCGAGGGGGGTGCCGATGGGGGTGCTCGCGGTGTCCTGCCTGCCCTGGTCGGCGGTGCAGGTGGTGGCGTAGAAGGACTCGCTCTGGCCGTAGGCGTTGACGATCCGTACGCCCGGCAGTGTCTCGCGGATGCGGTGGACGAGGGCCGCGGGCAGTGCCTCACCGGCGAAGACGACGGTCTTCAGGCTGGTGACGGCACGGAGGTGGTCGACGAGTTCGGCGAACGCGGAGGGCACCGTGCTGATCACGTCGAGGTCCCAGTCGTCGCGGTCGGCGAGGGCGAGCACGTCCCGCACGATCTCGATGGCGGCACCGGTGGTCAGGGCGCCGAACCACTCGAAGACCGCCACGTCGAACCCGACCGAGGTGCCGGCCAGGACGCGTCGGCCGGGCTCGATCCCGACCCGGCGCACGAGGCCGTGCAGGTCGTTGACGACGGTGGCGTGGGTGATGCCCACGCCCTTGGGCACGCCCGTGGAGCCGGAGGTGAAGATCTGGTACGCCAGGTCGTCGGGGAACAGCGGGCGGGTGCGCTCGCTGTCGTCGAGGTCGTCGGCCGCGTGGACCGACACGTCCGTGCTGTCGAGCAGCAGGCACGTGCCGGTGGTGTCCGGCGGCAGCGCCGCGGCGGTCACGCCGTCCGTGAGGATCAGGTGCGGGTCCGCGGTGGCCAGGACGTGCCGCAGGCGGGCCCCGGGGTGGCCCGGGTCGACGGGAACGTAGCCGGCGCCGGTCTTGAGGACCGCCAGTGTCGCGGCCACCAGGCGGGGTGTGCGGGGCAGGACGACGGCGACCAGGGTGTCGGGGCCGATGCCCCTCGCGACGAGGTGGCGGGCGAGCCGGTTGGCGCGCTCGTTCAGTTCGCCGTACGTCAGCCGCTCGCCCTCGTGGACGACGGCGGTGGCCTCCGGGGTGCGGGCGGCCTGTGCCTCGAAGAGGCCGACGAGGGTCTGGCGGGGCACCTCGGCGGCGGTGGCGTGGAAGTGCCGCCGCAGCAGGCCGTGTTCGCCCTCGTCCAGGAGGTCGAGGGCGGACAGCGGGGCGTGCGGGTCGGCGGCCAGATGGGTGAGGACGCGCCCCAGGCGGGCGGCGAGGCGTTCGGCCTCCTCGACGGTGAACAGGTCGCCCTGGTACTGCAGGGCCACCCGCAGCCGCGGCTCGGCCACGCCGAACACGGTGACCGGGTAGTGGGTGCCGCTCTGCGGGCGCAGGCCCGTGATGGTGACACCCGCCTGTGCGTGGGCCTCCGCCATGCCGTCGCGGTCGATCGGGTACGACTCGAAGGCGACGACCGTGTCGAAGAGATTGCCCAGGCCGGTGGCCTCCTGGATCTCGCTGAGGCTGTGCTGGTGGTGGTCCAGGAGCGCGGCCTGGCGTTCCTGGAGCGCGCCCAGGACGTCCGCGAGCGTGCCCCACGCGCTCAGGCGCACCCGTACCGGCAGGGTGTTGATGAACAGGCCCACCATCTCGTCGACGCCCGTCACGTGCGGGGGCCGCCCGGAGACGACGGCGCCGAACACCACGTCCTGACGTCCGGTCAGCCGGCCGAGCAGGACACCCCAGGCGCCCTGGAGCAGGGTGTTGACGGTGACCCCCAGCTCGCCCGCCCGGCGGGCGAGGTCCTGTGCGGTCGTGGTGTCGAGCGGGACCTCGACCTCCCCCGGCGCGCTCTGTTCGGTGGCGGCGGGGGCGAGGAGCGTGGGCTCCGTGAGGCCGTCGAGCTCCTCCGCCCAGGCGCGGGCCGAGGCCTCGGGGTCCTGCCGCGCACGCCAGGAAAGGAAGTCGCGGTACGGCCGGATCCGCGGCAGCGCGGACAGGTCGCCGCCCGCGGCGTAGCCCCGCATCAGGTCCTGCAGGAGCAGCGGCAGCGACCAGCCGTCCATCAGGGCATGGTGGGCGGCGAGGATCAGCTCCGCGCGCCTCTCGCCCGTCAGGACCAGCGTCATCCGCAGCAGCGGCGCGAGGGCCGGGTCGAAGTGGCGCGACCCGTCGTCGGCGACGAGTCGCTCGAACTGCTCGTCCCGGTCCGCGTCGGGCACGGAGCGCAGGTCCACGAGCCGCCACGGCAGGTCGACGTGGGCGAGCACCAGTTGCACCTGCTCACCCGCGGAGGAGGTGACGAAGGCGGTGCGCAGGTTGGCGTAGCGGTCGAGGAGGCCCTGGGCGGCGCTCCGCATGCGGCCCGGCTCCACGGCACCGGACAGGTGGAACACGAACTGCATGTGGTAGGCGTCGAAGGAGGTGTCCGCCAGCATGCTGTGGAAGAGGATCCCGGACTGTGCCGGGGTCAGCGGCCACACGTCCACGAGGCCCGGGTGGCGCTCCTCCCAGTTCTCGAGGTCGCTCTGGGTGACGTCGACCAGAGGGACGTCCGACGGTGTGCGGCCGCCCGCGCCGGGCTCGGCCACGTGCCGGGCCAGGCCCTCCAGGGCGGTCCGCCACAGCGTGACCAGTTCCGCGACCTCCTCGCGCGTGAGCAGCCCGGCGGGGAAGCCGAACTCGGCCGTCAGCCGCGGGCCGTGCGGGCCGTCCACGACATAGGAGTTGATTTCCAGCGTGCCGAGGGCCGGCATGTCGGCGTCGAGGCCGGCGGTGAGGTCCTCACCGTCCGTGACGGACGTGAAACCGGCGCCCGGCTGGTCCGGCTCGTCCTGCGCGGTGAACCGGCCCAGGTAGTTGAAGGTGACCTGCCCGGCCTCGTGCGCACCGAGGACCGGCGCGGTCTCGGGGTTGAGGTGGCGCAGCAGGCCGTAGCCGATGCCCTTGTCCGGAAGGGCGAGCAGTTGTTCCTTGACGGCCTTGACGGCGTCGCCCGCCGCTGCGCCGCCGGCGAGGGCCTCGTCCAGGTCGCAGCCGGTGACGTCGAGGCGGACGGGGTACATGCTGGTGAACCAGCCGACCGTACGGGACAGGTCCGCCCCCGGGACCACGCCCTCCTCACGGCCGTGGCCCTCCAGGCGCAACAGCAGGGAGGCCTCCGTCACGCCGCGTGTCGTGCGCCATCGCGCCACGGCCAGCGCCAGCGCGGTGAGCAGCCCGTCGTCGACGCCGCCGTGGAAGGCGGCGGGGACCGCCGTCAGCAGTGTCCCGGTCACGTCCGCGGGCAGCCGCAGCTCGACCGTGTCCATGGTCGCGCGCACGTCCACGGCCGGGTCGAGGGGGCGGGAGCCGAGCAGCGGGTCCGGTCCTTCGACCACCGCGCGCCACAGTTCCAGCTCCGCGACCCGTTCCGGGCGTGCCGCCTCCTCGGTCAGGGCGTGTGCCCACTGGCGTACGGAGGTGCCGACGGGGGCGAGTTCGGGGGCCCGGCCCTGGCGGACGTGTGCCCAGGCCCGGGCGAGGTCGGGCAGCAGGACGCGCCAGGACACACCGTCCACGACCAGGTGGTGCAGGACGATGACGAGACGTCCCGCGATCTCCGGTCCGGCGTCACACCACACGAAGCGGGCCATGTCCCCGGCTGTGGGGTCCAGTTCGCCGGTGGCCGCGTCGAGCGCGGCGGTGGCGCGCCGCCGCCAGGTGTCCTCCTGCCAGGTGCCCGCGCAGGGCACGCGGCGGATGAGGGCCGCCACGTCGACCGTGGCCGGCGCGGCCACCTCCAGGCCCGGCTGCTCGCCGGACACCAGGCGCGAGCGCAGGACGTCGTGGTGGTCCACGACCGCCGCCAGGGTCGCCACCAGCCCCTGCTCGTCGATGCCGACGGGCAGGTCGACCATCATGGTCATGGCGAACCGGTCGTGGCCGCCGCCCAGCGCGGTGATGTGGCGGGCGACGGGCAGCAGGGGCGCGAAGCCCACACCGCCGCCCTCCAGCTCCGCCAGGACCGGCTCCGTCCGCGTGCCGCTCTTGACGGTTTCGGCGAGGCGGGCCACCGTGCGGCACTCGAAGATCTGCCGCGGGGTGACCTCGACGCCCCGCGTACGGGCCTGTGAGACGACCTGGATGGAGCGGATGGAGTCGCCGCCGACGGCGAAGAAGTCGTCGTCGACACCGACCTGTTCCACACCGAGGACCTCCGCGTACGCGGCGGCAAGGGCCTGCTCGGCCTCGGTCTGCGGGGCGCGGTAGGCGTCACCGGAGGTCTCCGGCTCGGGCAGCGCGGTCTTGTCCAGCTTGCCGTTCGGGGTGAGCGGCAGGGCCTCGAGGAGGACGAAGGCCGACGGCACCATGAAGTCGGGCAGGCGGCGGGCGGCGAACGCGCGCAGGTCCTTGGCCGAGACTCCGGCCGCCAGGTCGATGTCGGCGTCCGTGCCGGTGCCGGTGCCGGTGGGGACGACGTAGCCGACCAGTTGGGCCGCTCCCCTGTTCTCGCGGACGACCACGGCGACCCGGGCCACCCCGTGGTGCTCGCCGAGCACGGCCTCGATCTCGCCCGGTTCGATGCGCAGGCCGCGCACCTTGACCTGGTCGTCGCTGCGGCCCAGGTACTCCAACTGGCCGTCGGCGCCCTCGCGCACCACGTCTCCGGTGCGGTACATGCGGGTGCCGGGCGGGCCGTAGGGGTCGGCGGTGAAGCGGGCCGCGGTCAGGTCGGTGCGGCCCAGGTAGCCGCGCGCCAGTCCGGGGCCCGCGACGTACAGTTCGCCGGGGGCTCCCGGCGGCACCGGGGCCAGGCGGGTGTCCAGGACCAGCAGCCGGGTGTCGGTGACGGCCGTGCCGATGGGGACCCGGTCCCCGGTGAGCGGGGCACTCGCGGACGCGCAGACCGTGGTCTCGGTGGGGCCGTAGGCGTTGACGAGGGTGCGCCCCGGCGCCCAGCGCGCGGCCAGCGCCGGCGGGCAGGCCTCGCCCGCGACGGCGAGGACGCGCAGCCCGGACAGGGTACGCGGCGCGTCGTCGGGCAGCGTGCCGAGCACGCTCGGCGGGATGGTGGCGTGCGTGACACGGTGCTCGGCCAGCGCCCGGGCCAGCTCGCCGGCCACCGGGCGCGCCTGCGACGGCACGACCAGGGTGGCGCCGGTGGTCAGGGCCATCACCAGTTCCCAGAAGGCCGCGTCGAAGCTCGGGGACGCGCTCTGCAGGACCCGGGAGTCCTCGGTGACGGCGAAGCGCGCCACATGGGTCGCGCTCAGGGCGGCCAGCCCGGTGTGCGTGACGGCGACCCCCTTGGGGCGGCCGGTGGAACCCGACGTGTAGATGACGTAGGCCGGGTGGGCCGGGCGCAGCGGCACGGCGGGGTCGATGTCGGGGCCCTCGCGCCAGGCCTCGGCGACCTCCGGCACGTCGATGGCGACGACGTCGGCGGGCAGGTCCGCGGGCAGGTCGCCGGCCGCCGCCCGGGTGGTCAGGAGCACCGCGGGGGCGGCGTCGGTGACCATGTACGTGACGCGGTCGGCAGGGTAGTCGAGGTCGATGGGCATGTAGGCCGCGCCGGCCTTCAGCACGCCCAGGGCGACGGCGACCTGGTCAGTGCCGCGCGGCAGGGCCACGGCCACCGGCTGCTCCGGGCCGATGCCTCGGGCGCCCAGCCAGTGGGCGACGCGGTTGGCCCGCGCGTTCAGCTCCGCGTACGTCCATGCGTGGTCGGCCGACTCCACGGCCGGGGACTGCGGCGCCGCCCGTACCCGCGCCTGGAACAGCGCGGGAAACGTGGTCACGTCGACGGTCGGTTCGTCGTGTGCGTGTCCGGCGAGCAGCCGCTCGTGTTCGGCGGCGGTGAGGAGATCGGTCCTGCTGATGCGCTGCCCGGGGTCGGCGACCGCCGCGGTGAGGAGCCGCCGCAGGCGCCCGAAGGCGGTCTCGACGGTCGCGGCGTCGAACAGCTCGGTCGAGTACTCGGCGGAGACCTCGATGCCCGCGGGTGTGGTGCCGTTCTCGTACGACTCGTCGAAGCTCAGTACGAGGTCGCAGCGCGCGGTGCCGGTGGGCGCGCCTTCGACGCGGACCCGCAGGCCGGGCAGGTCGAAGTCGGCGCGCCCGTCGTTCTGGAGGACCAGGCTGATCTGGAACAGCGGGTGGTGGGAGCTGGAGCGCTCCGGGTTGAGCTTCTCCACCAGGGCGTCGAAAGGGATGTCCTGGTGGGCGAGGGCCGACAGGCTGGTCTCGCGTACCCGGCCGAGCAGTTCCGCGAAGGTCGGGTCGCCGGAGGTGTCCGTGCGGATCACCTGGAGGTTGACGAACATGCCGACGAGGTCTTGGAGACTGTCGTCGGGGCGGCCCGCGATGCCGCTGCCGAGGGGGATGTCGTCGCCCGCGCCGAGCCGGGTCAGCAGGGCGGCCATGGCGGCGTGCAGCACCATGAAGGGCGTGGCGCCCGCGGACCGTGCCAGCTCCAGGATCCCGCGGTGCAGTTCGGCGTCCACGGTGAACGTGAGCAGGTCGCCGCTGTGGTCGAGCACGGCCGGGCGGGGGCGGTCGGCGGGCAGGGTGACGCTCTGCGGGAGGTGCGCGAGCTGGTCGCGCCAGTAGTCGTACTGACGGCTGAAGAAGCTGCCGGCGTCGTCGGCGTCCCCGAGGAGCCGGTGGTGCCACAGGGTGTAGTCGGCGTAGCTCACCGGCAGGGGCTCCCAGGCGGGGGCGGAGCCTTCGGCGCGGGCCGTGTAGGCGGTCGCCAGGTCCCGGGTGAGCGGGGCCAGGGAGAACCCGTCCGCGGCGATGTGGTGGAGCAGCAGGACGAGGACCGCGTCGGCGGGGCCCGCGCGCAGCAGCCAGGCGCGGACGGGGATGTCGGTGGACAGGTCGAAGGTGTGGCGGACGGTCTCCGCGACGGCCCGGGCCAGTGCGTCGGCGCCGTCGGCCCGCTGCTCGGTGAGGGTGACTTGTGCCCGCGCGGGGTCCAGGACGTGCTGGTAAGGGGTGCCTCCGGGGCCCTCCGGGAAGACGGTGCGCAGCGGTTCGTGGCGGACGACCAGGTCGTGCAGGGCCTTTTGGAGGGCGGCGGCGTCGAGGTCGCCCGTCAGGTGCAGGACGAGCGGCATGTTGTAGGTGGCCGAGGGGCCGTCCAGGCGGTCCAGGAACCACAGGCGCTGCTGGGCGAAGGAGAGCGGGAGCCGCTCGGGCCGCTCTGTGACGCGCACCACGGGCGTGCGGGTGGGCGTCGTGCCGTCGAGGCGGGGGGCGAAGTCGGCGACGGTCGGGTGGTCGAAGAGGGCGCGCAGCTCGACTTCGGTGTCGAGGGCGGTGCGGATGCGGCTGATGAGCCTGGTGGCCAGCAGGGAGTGGCCGCCCAGGTCGAAGAAGTTGTCGTCGACGCCCACCCGTTCCAGGCCGAGGACCTCGGCGAACAGCGCGCACAGCAGTCGCTCGCGCGGTGTGCGCGGGGCGCGGTTCGTGGTCCAGGCGGCGAAGTCCGGTGCGGGCAGCGCCTTGTGGTCCAGTTTGCCGTTGGCGGTGAGCGGGACCTCCGGGATGACGGTGACGGAGGCGGGCACCAGGTGCGCGGGCAGCCGGTCCCGCAGACGGCTCCGTACGCTGAGGGCCAGGCCGTCGTCCGTGACGGCCGACGGGACGGGGACGACGTAGCCGAAGAGGCGGTGTTCGGCGAGCGCGGCCTCGACCTCGGCGGGTTCGATGCGGAAGCCGCGGATCTTGACCTGGGTGTCGGCCCGCCCGAGGAAGACGAGACGGCCCTCCGCACTCCAGGCGACGACGTCCCCGGTGCGGTACATGCGCTCACCGGGCGCCCCGTACGGGCACCTCCCCCGCCAGGTACAGCTCGCCGGGCACACCCGGCGGCACCGGCCGCAGCGCCCCGTCCAGGACGTAGGCGCGCGTGTTGTCCATCGGTTGTCCGACGGGCACGACGGCGCCGGCCTCGCCGGGCCCGGTCAGCCGGTGGGTGGTGGCGGCCATGGTGGCTTCGGTGGGCCCGTAGGCGTTGACCACCGCGGTGCCGGGGCAGGCGGAGAGGACGCGCTCGACCGCCGTCGGGGCCATCACGTCGCCGCCGGACCACACCTCGCGCACGCCGGTGAACGCCTCGGGTGTCTCCTCGGCGATCACCTTGAACAGTCCGGCGGCGACGAGAAGCGCGGTCACCTCCCGCTCGGCGACGATCCGGGCGAGACCGGTGGCGTCCAGGCGGCCGGGCGGGGCGACGACGACGGTCCCGCCCCTGAGCAGCGGGATCCACAACTCGTACGTGGAGGCGTCGAAGGCCTGGTTGGAGTGGAGCAGGACGCGCTCGTGGGCGTCGCCCGCGAAGCGGCGGTCCAGGGCCAGGCCCACCACGCCGCGGTGGGTGACGCCGACACCCTTGGGAGTGCCGGTGGACCCCGAGGTGTACATCACGTAGGCGAGCGCGTCGCGGTGGGTGGCGGGCGTGCGGGGCGCCGGGGCGGCGGTGGCGAGGTCCGCGGCCGTGTCCGGGGCGTCCAGGACCAGGCGGGGGCAGGGGCTCTGCGGCAGCCGGGCGGCGGTGTCGGAATCGGTCACGAGCAGGACCGGCGCGCTGTCCCGGAGCATGAAGGCCAGCCGCTCGGGCGGGTAGGACGCGTCGAGCGGCAGGTGGACGCCACCCGCCGCGAGGATGGCGAGGACGGCGGTGACCTGCTTCGGCGAGCGCGGCAGCGCGAGAGCCACCATCGACTCGCGGCCCACGCCCCGCGCGGTGAGCAGGTGCGCCAGCCGGGCCGCGCGCTCGTGCAGCTCGGCGTAGGTCAACTGCCGTTCGCCGTCCACCACCGCCACGGCGTGCGGTGTCCTGGCCGCCTGCTCCGCGAACACCTCGAAAACGGTACGCCGGTCCGCCGCGACGGCCGTGTCGTTCCACGTACCCAGGATCTGTTCACGCTCGTCGTCCGCGAGCAGGTCCACGGCGGCCACCGGCGTGTCCGGGGCGCTCGCCAGGAGGTCGAGGACGCGCGCGAACCGGGCCGCGATCCTGGTCACCTGGGCGCGCTCGAACACGTGCGGCCGGTACTCCAGGCCCACCTTCAGATGCGGCTCCGCGAGCGCCGTCACCACCAGCGGGTAGTGGGCGCCGTTCTGCGGGCTGATCCCGGTCAGCTCGATCCCGGCGGTGGCGGCGGCGCCGCTGAGGCCCGCCCCGTCGACCGGGAAGGACTCGTAGACGACGAGGGTGTCGAACAGGGCCGACAGGCCGACGGCCTGCTGGATGTCGGCCAGACCGTGGTGATGGTGGTCGAGCAGGGCGTTCTGGCGCTCCTGGAGCCCGGTGACGAGTTCGCGCAGGGTGGCGGCCGGGGCGCAGGTCACCCGTACGGGAAGGGTGTTGATGAACAGGCCCACCATCTCGTCGGCGCCGTCCACCTGGGGCGGGCGCCCGGAGACGGTGGTGCCGAACACGACGTCCTGACGCCCGGTCAGCCCGGCGAGGACGACGGACCAGGCGCCCTGCACCAGGGTGTTCAGCGTCACGCCCAGCTCCGCGGCACGCCGTGCGAGCGAGTGGGCCGCCGCGGAGAGCGGCACGTCGGCCAGCGCGACGTCCGCGGTCTCGGCCTCGGCGCCGGTCGGGTCCGGCACCAGGAGTGTCGGCTGGTCGATCCCGGCCAGTTCCCGGGACCAGGCGGCGGACGCCGCGTCCTGGTCGACGCGGGAGAGCCAGGTGAGGAAGTCACGGTAGTCGCGCGCCCGGCCGAGGGCCGTCGCGTCGCCGGCCGTGGCGTACAGGTGCAGCAGGTCCTGGATGAGCAGGGGCAGGGACCAGCCGTCGAAGAGGACGTGGTGGGCGGTGACCACCAGGTCGAAGCGGTGGTCACCCAGCTCGACCAGGGACATGCGCAGCAGCGGCGCCCGGGCCGGGTCGAAGTGGGTGACGTGGTCCTGGGCCAGGAGCGCGGCGCGTTCCCGCTCGCGGTCGGTCTCGCCGAGGCCACCGAGGTCGTGGCCGGCCCAGGGCAGGGCGACGTTCTCCTGGACGAGCCGGACGTACCGGCCGTTGTCACCCCTGACGAAGGCGGTGCGCAGGCCGGCGTGCCGGTCCAGGAGGGCCTGGCCGGCCGCGCGCAGTTGGGCCACGTCGAGGTGTCCGGACAGGTGGAGGGTGAGCTGCATCTGGTAGACGTCGAAGGACGCTCCGGCCATCTCGGCGTGGAAGAGCAGACCTTCCTGCATGGCGGTCGGCGGCCATACGTCCACCAGGCCGGGGCAGCGCTCCTGCCAGGTGTCGAGCTCGGCCTGGCCGACGGGCACCAGGGGCACGTCGGACGGCGTCAGACCGCCCGCGTCCGCGGAGACGGCGTGCCGGGCGAGGCCCTGGAGCGCCGTGCGCCACAGGGCGGCCAGCTCCTCCACGTCCGCGCGGGACAGCAGTCCGGTGGGGTAGTCCAGGCGGCCGGCCAGCCGGGGCCCGTCGGGGGTGTCGGTGACGTAGGCGGTCACGCTCACCGACGCGAGGGCGGGCATGTCCGCGTCCAGGTCGGCGAGCAGCTCCGTGGTGCCGTCCGCCTGGGTGAAGCCCGCGCCGCGCAGGTGCTCCGGCACGGCCGTGGCGCCCGCGTAGTGGCCCAGGTAGTTGAAGGCGACCTGCCCGTTCCCGTACCGCGCCAGGATTTCGGCCGTCCCGGGGTTGAGGTGGCGCAGCATGCCGTAGCCGAGGCCCTTGTCCGGGACGGCGAGGAGCTGTTCCTTGACGGCCTTGACCGCGTCCGAGGCGGCGGGGCCGCCGGCGAGCGCCTCGTCGAGATCCACCCCGGACACGTCGAGGCGGACGGGGTACATGCTGGTGAACCAGCCGACCGTACGGGACAGGTCCGCGCCCGGCACCACGTCCTCCTCGCGGCCGTGGCCCTCCAGGCGCAGCAGCAGCGAGGGTTCCGCCTCACCGCGCGCCGCGCGCCACCGCGCCATGGCCAGGGCGAGCGCGGTGAGCAGACCGTCGTTGACACCGCCCCGGTAGGCGGCCGGGAGGGTCGTCAGGAGCGGTCGGGTGACGGACGCGGGCAGGTCGAGGGAGACGTGCTCGACCGTCGCCTGCACGTCGACGGCCGGGTCGAAGGGGCGCGCGCCGAGTGCGGGGTCCGGCCCGGCGACGATGTCCTCCCACAGGGCGAGTTCGGCCGTGCGCCGCGCGTCGGTCGCCTCCTGTTCCAGGGCGTGCGCCCAGCGCCGCAGCGAGGTGGCGACCGGTGCGAGCCGCGGCGTGCGGCCCTCGCGCACGTGCTGCCACGCCTCGGCGAGGTCGGGCAGCAGGATGCGCCAGGACACGCCGTCGACCACCCAGTGGTGCAGGAGGATGATCAGGCGTCCGGCCGTTTCCGCGCCCGCGTCGAACCACACGAACCGGGCCATCACCCCGCGCTCGGGGTCCAGCTCGCCCGCGGCGGCGTCGAGTTCGGCGGCGGCCCGGGCCCGCCACGCCTCCCCCCGGACGCCGTCGGTGGCGACGCGGCGGAGCAGCGTGGCGACGTCCACCGCGCCCGGCTCCGCCACTTCGAGACCGGTCCGCTCCCCGACGACGAGACGCGAGCGCAGGGCGTCGTGGCGGTCGAAGACCGCGCCGAGCACGGCCACGAGGCCGCCCTCGTCGATGCCGACGGGCAGGTCCACGACCATCGACATGGTGAACCGGCGGCTCGCGGGGCCGAGGTCGCGCAGATAGTGCCCGATCGGCAGCAGCGGTACGAAGCCGGCGCCGCCGCCCTCCCACTCCTCCAGGACCGGTCCCGTCGGGCCGCTCGCGGCGGCCTCGGCCAGCTCCGCCACCGTGCGGCACTCAAAGATCTGTCGCGGCGTGACCTCGACGCCCTGGGCGCGGGCCCGCGAGACGACCTGGATGGAGCGGATGCTGTCGCCGCCGATGGCGAAGAAGTCGTCGTCGACGCCGACCCGGTCCAGGCCCAGGACCTCGGCGTACACGGCGGCGAGCACCTCTTCCTGCGGGGTGCCCGGGGCGCGGTAGGTGCCGCCGGTGAACTCCGGTTCGGGCAGCGCCTTGTGGTCCAGCTTGCCGTTCGGCGCCAGCGGCAGCCGGTCCAGCATCACGAACACCGAGGGCACCATGAACTCCGGCAGTCTGCCGGAGACGAAGCGGCGCAGGTCCCGCACCGAGAGCAGGGCCGTCAGGTCCAGGTCCAGATCGCCCAGGTTGTCCACGTCGCCCAGGCCCTCGGCACCGCCCTGCGGCACCACGTAGCCGACCAGGCGGGTGCTGCCGCGGTCCGTGCGCACCACCACGGCGGCCTGCGCCACGCCCGGGTGGGCGGTCAGCGCCGCCTCCACCTCGCCGGGCTCGATGCGGAAGCCGCGCACCTTGACCTGCGCGTCGTCACGGCCCACGTACTCCAGTTGGCCGTCGGGGGTCCAGCGGGCGAGGTCGCCGGTGCGGTACATCCGGGAGCCCGCGGGTCCGAAGGGTTCGGCGACGAAGCGTTCCGCGGTCAGCGCGGGACGCCCGTGGTAGCCGCGCGCCACGTTTCCGGCGACGTACAGCTCTCCCACCACGCCGGGCGCCACCGGCCGCAGGCCCGGGCCGAGGACGTAGGCGCGCATGTTGCCCAAGGGCCTGCCGATGGGGGCGCCGGCCGTGCCGGTCCACTCGGTGGCCGCGAAGGCGGTGGCGTAGAACGACTCGGTCTGGCCGTAGCCGTTGACGATCCGGGTGCCGGGCATGAGTTCGCGGACCCGTCGCACGAGGGAGGCGGGCAGGGCCTCTCCGCCGAACACCACCGCGTCCGCGTCGATCTTCTCGCCCACCTGGTCGAGGAGTTCGGCGAAGACCGAGGGGACCGTGCTGACGACGCCGCCGGTCCAGCCGCCGCGCTCACCGATGACCAGGACGTCGCGGACCACTTCGAGGGTGCCGCCGACGGCGAGTGTGGTGATCGTCTCGAAGACCGACACGTCGAAGTTGACCGAGGTGCCGGCCAGGGTCCGCGTCCCCGCGCCGATGCCGACGACGTCGGCGAGCCGGAGCACGCCGTTGACCACGTCGCGGTGGGTGATGGTCACGCCCTTGGGGGTGCCGGTGGAACCGGAGGTGTACATCACGTACGCGGCGTCGGCGGGTCGTGCCGGGGTCGGCTCGGTGTCCGCGGTGTCCGCGTCACTCTCGGCTGCGTCGCCCACGAACAGCGTGGGCACGTCCGTCGCGGGCAGCACCGGCACCGTCTCCGCGTCCGTCAGGACCAGCGCCGGGCGCGCGTCGCGGAGGATGTGGTCGAGGCGTGTGCTGGGGTACTTGGGGTCGATCGGCAGGTACGCCGCCCCGGCCTTGAGGATGCCGAGCATGCCGGCCACGAGGTCCTCGGTCCGCGGCAGAGCCAGGCCGACGACGGTTCCCGGGCCCGCACCGCGCCCGGCGAGTCGCCGGGCGAGACGGTCGGCCCGCGCGTCCAGCTCCGCGTACGTCAGCTCGGTGTTGTCGTGGACGACCGCGACCGCGTCGGGCGTCGACGCGGCCTGGCGCTCGACGAGCCGGGCCACGGTGAGGTCGGGGGTCGGCTGCCGCGTGTCGTTGCGGCCGTGCAGCATCAGCTCGCGCTCCGCGGGCGTGAGGACGTCGGCCAGCGCCACCGGCAGCGACGGGTCCCGCACCAGTTGGCGCACGAGCCGCTCGTAGCGCGCGGCGATGTTCTCGGCGGTGGACCGGTCGAACAGGTCCGTGGCGTACTCCAGCGTGATGGTCAGGCCCGGCTCCGCGGGGTCCGCGAAGAAGCTGAACTCCAGGTCGAACTTGGCCGTCGCCGTGGGCAGGCCCGTGCAGGTGCCCGTGACACCGCCCGGCAGCCGCACGGCGACCGAACGGTGGTTCTCCCAGGTGAACATCGTCTGGAACAGCGAGTGGTACGCCGTGGACCGCTCGGGGTTGAGTGCCTCCACCAGGCGCTCGAAGGGCGCGTCCTGCTGGTCGTAGGCGGCCATGGCCTTCTGGCTGACCTGGGCGATGAGGTCCGTGAAGGTGGGGGTGCCGGACAGATCGGTGCGCAGCACCCAGGTGTTGACGAAGAAGCCCACGAGGTCGTTGAGCTGGTTGTCCATGCGTCCGGCGACGGTGGAGCCGATCGAGATATCCTCGCCCGCGCCCAACTGCTGGAGGAGCGCCGCGAGGGCCGTCTGGAAGACCATCGGCAGGGTCGCCCTCGTGCGCAGGGCGAGCTGTTCGGCCTCGGCGAACAGCTCCGCGTCGACGGTGAACTCGACGGTGTCCCCGCGGTGTCCTGCCACCGGCGGCCGGGGGCGGTCGGTGGGCAGGCGCAACGGCTGCGGGGCGCCGGCCAGCTCGTCGCGCCAGTAGGACAGTTGGGTGGCCAGGATGCTGTCGGGGTCGTCCTCCTCGCCCAGGAGCTCCCGCTGCCACATCGTGTAGTCCGCGTACTGGACGGGCAGTTCGGGCCAGTCGGGCCGGCCGCCGGTGACGCGGGCGGTGTAGGCGGCGGTGAGGTCGCGGACGAGCGGGCCCATGGACTCGCCGTCGGTGGCGATGTGGTGGGCCAGGAACAGCAGCCGGTGCTCACGGGGCCCGGTGCGGAACAGGGTGGCCCGTACGGGGATGTCCTCGGCGAGGGTGAACACGTGGTCGGCGGCGGCGGACACGGCCGCGTCGGCGTCGTCGGGGGCCACTTCGACGAGCGGGACCTCCAGGCACATCTCCTCCTCCGGGACGATGCGCTGTTCGGGTACGCCGTCGGGGCTCTCCACGATCAGGGTGCGCAGGCTCTCGTGCCGTGCGACCACGTCCCGCACGGCCGAGGCCAGTGCCTGGGTGTCCAGTGCGCCGGTGAGCTGGATGACGAAGGGCAGGTTGTACGTCGCCGACGGCCCCTCGAAGCGGTCGATGAACCACAGACGGCGCTGCGCGTAGGACAGAGGGATCATTTACTTGGCGCTCCTGTTCATCCGGCGCAGTGCGGGCCGCTTGGTGGCTGAGGCGTTCTTCAGGGTGCGGGCGAGGTCCGCCACGTCGCGGGCGCCGAGCACCGCGCTGATGGGCACGTCGACGCCGATCGCGTCGCGGATCCGGCCGACCAGGTTGACGGCGAGCAGTGAGTGGCCGCCCAGCTCGAAGAAGTTGTCGTCGACACCGACGCGCGCCATGCCGAGGACGTCGGCGAACAGGTCGCACAGGCGTGCTTCCTGCGGGGTGCGCGGCGCCCGGTAGGCGGCGCTCCCGGTGACGTCGGGGGCCGGCAGGGCCTTCCTGTCCAGCTTGCCGTTGGGGGTCAGGGGGAGGGCGGTGAGGGGCACGACGGCGGCGGGCACCATGTGGGCGGGCAGCCGCTCGTGGAGGTGGTCGCGTATCTCGTCGACGAGGGCGGCGGTCCGTGCGGCTCCGGACCGGTCGCCGCCGTCCGCGGCCCCGGGCACCACGTAGCCGATCAGTCGCTTGCCGGGGCCCACGGTGCTGTCGCGGGCGACGACCACGGCCTGGGCCACCTCCGGGTGGCCGGCGAGGACCGCTTCGACCTCGGCGGGTTCGACCCGCACACCACGGATCTTGACCTGGTCGTCGGCGCGGCCGGCGTACTCGAGCTGTCCCTCGGCGTTCCAGCGGGCGAGGTCGCCGGTGCGGTACATGCGGCTGCCCGGCGGGCCGTACGGGTCGGCGACGAAGCGGTCGGCGGTCAGTGCGGGACGCCGGTGGTAGCCGCGTCCGACGATTCCGGCCACGTACAGCTCACCGACCGTTCCCGGGGGCAGCGGGTTGAGGCCGGGGCCGAGGACGTAGACGCGCATGTTCCCTATCGGGGTGCCGATCGGGGCGCTGGCGCCGTCCGTGGTCCGCCAGCCCTCGTCGGCGGTGAAGGTGGTGGCGTAGAAGGACTCGCTCTGGCCGTAGGCGTTGATCACGCGTACCCAGGGCAGCGTCCGACGGATCCGGTCCACGAGGGCGGCGGGCAACGCCTCGCCCGCGAACACCGCGGTCTTGAGTCCGGTGATGGTGCCCATCCGGTCGCCGAGTTCGGCGAAGACGGAGGGGACCGTGCTGATGACGTCGGCGGCCAGGGTCTCCCGCTCGGCGAGGACCAGGGCGTCGCGCACCACCTCCACGCGGCCGCCCTGGGAGAGGGTGGTGAGGATCTCGAAGACCGACACGTCGAAGTTGACCGACGTGCCCGCCAGCACGTGGGTGTGCGCGTCGATGCCCACGCGGCGGGCGAGCTGGGTGATGCCGTTGACCACTCCGGCGTGCGTGATCATGACGCCCTTGGGGGTGCCGGTGGACCCGGAGGTGTACATCACGTACGCGAGGTGGTCCGGGAGTGGTGTCGCGGCGCGCGCGGTCTCCTCCGGCGGGGTCCTGTCCGCCGCGGTCGCCGGACCGGGGTCGTCGATGCACAGGCGGGGGATGTCCGGCCGCGGCAGGGCCCCGGACGTCGCGGTGTCGGTGACGATCAGCACCGGACGCGCCTGGCCGAGGATGAGGTCGAGGCGTCCGCCCGGGTAGGCCGGGTCGATGGGCAGGTATCCGGCGCCGGCCGTGAGGATGGCCAGCATCCCGGTGACGAGGTCCGCCGAGCGGGGCAGGGCGAGGCCCACCACGCTTTCCGGGCGGGCCCCGCGCGCGGTCAGCTCCGCGGCGAGTGCCCGCACCCTGGCGTCCAGTTCCCGGTAGGTCAGGGCCTGGTCGCCGCAGACGACTGCCGTGGCCTGCGGTGTGCGGGCCACCTGCCGCCTCCATGTCTCCACGAGCGTCGTCCCGGGCTCCGGGGTGACGGTGTCGTGCGCCTCGCAGGCCGGCGCGGCGTGTTCGTCCGGCAGGAGCAGGTCGACGCCTCCCACCGGTTTGTCCACGTCCGCGGTCAGCTCGGTCAGGACGCGGCCGAAGCGGGCGGCGAGCGCCATGGCCTCCTCCGGCGCGAAGGCGTGCCGCTGGTACTGGAGGGTCAGGCGCGGGTGCGGGCCGTCGGGGTAGACGAAGAGGGTCACCGGATAGTGGCTGGCGGTGAACGTGCGCATGCCGACGACGGAGAACCCGGCCGCCGCGCTCGCCTCCCCGATGCCCGCCCGGTCGAGCGGGAAGGACTCGAAGGCGATCATGGTGTCGAACAGCGGTGCCAGGCCCGTGGCGCGCTGGATCTCGGTGAGGCCGACGTGGTGGTGGTCCATCAGGGCGGCCTGCGCCTGCTGGAGGTCGGTCAGGAGGTGCGCGAAGGGCCGGCCCGGGGCGCACCGGACCCGTACGGGCACGGTGTTGAGGAACATGCCCACCGTCTCGTCCACGCCGGGCAGGGCGGGCGGACGCCCCGACACGGTCGCGGAGAACACCACGTCCTGCCGGCCGGTCATGCCGCCGAGCAGGACGCCCCAGGCGCCCTGGATCAGGGTGTTCAGGGTGACCCCCACATCGCCCGCGCGCCGCGCGAGGTCCCGGGCCCGGGCGGGCGTCAGGGGCACGTCCGCCTGGCCGATGCCGGAGGCGGGGACGTCGAGAGCCTGCGGGGCGAGGAGCGTCGGTTCGGTGACGCCGTCCAGCTCCCGGGCCCAGGCGCGCACGGAGTCCCGTGTGTCCTGCTTCCCCAGCCAGGTCAGGTACCCCCGGTAGCTGTGGGCCCGCGGCAGGCCGGAGGCGTCGCCGTCGGCGGCGTACAGGAACAACAGGTCCTGGATGAGCAGGGGCAGCGACCAGCCGTCCAGCAGCACGTGGTGCACGGTCAGGACCAGTTCGTGGCGCCCGGCCGCCGTCGTGAGCTGGGCGAGGCGCAGCATCGGCGGGGCGGCCGGGTCGAAGTGCGCGGCGAGGTCGTCGGTCAGGAACCTCTCGTGGGCGCGCTCGCGTTCGCCGTCGTCCAGGCCGCTCAGGTCAAGGTGCGTCCAGGGCAGCCGCACGCCGTCGACGACCAGTTGGACCAGGCCGCCGTCGGGGCCCGGTACGAACGCGGTGCGCAGGACGGGGTGGCGGTCCAGGAGCGCCTGCGCCGCCACGCGCAGTTGGGCGGGGTCCACCGTGCCGGACAGGTGCAGCACGTACTGCTCGTGGTAGGAGTCGAACGTCCCGCCCGCCTCGGCCTCCACCTTCGAGTGGAACAGCAGGCCGGACTGGAGCGGGGAGGCGGGCCACACGTCGGACAGGCCGGGGTGGCGCCGCTCCCAGTCCTCGATGTGGCCCTGCGTCACCGAGGGCAGTGCCACGTCGGAGGGGGTGAGTCCGCCCGCGTCCGGACCGGTGGCGTGGCGGGCCAGGCCCTTCAGGGCCTGGCACCACAGTTCGGCCAGTTCCCGCACCTCGTCCGGGTCCAGCACCCCTCGCGGGGCGGTGAACAAACCGCCCAGGCGTGGTCCTTCGGGCGTGTCGGTGACGTGCGCGTTGATGTCGAGCTCGGCGGGGGCGGTCATGTCCGGGTCCTGGCCCGCGTCGAGTTCGGCCAGGTCGGCGAGGCCGGGGGCCTGGGTGAAGCCGAGCCCGCGCAGTTCCTCGGGCATGTCGGAGGCGGCGGAGAAGCGCCCCAGGTAGTTGAAGGAGACCTGCCCGGTCCCGTACCCGGCGAGGGCGGCCGACGTCTCGGGGTTGAGGTGGCGCAGGAGGCCGTAGCCGATGCCCTTGTCCGGGACGGCGAGCAGTTGTTCCTTGACGGCCTTGACGACCCTGCCCGCGGCAGCGCCGCCCATGAGCACTTCCTCCAGGTCCGCCCCGGACACATCGAGCCGGACCGGGAAGACACTGGTGAACCAGCCGACCGTGCGGGACAGGTCGGCGCCAGGTGCCGCTGCCTCCTCACGTCCGTGCCCTTCGAGGCGGATGAGCGTGGAGTCCTCCTTGACTCCCCGGGCGCGCCGCCAGCGGGCGACGGCCACGGCGAGCGCGGCCAGCAGGCCGTCGTTCACGCCGCCGCGGAAGGCGGCGGGCAGCGTGGTGAGCAGTGTCTCGGTGACCTCCACCGGCAGTGTCACGCGGGTCTTGGTGAGGGTGGAGACGGTGTCCGCCCGCGGGTCCAGCCGCCGGGCGCCGAGCACGGGGGCGGGGCCGTCGACGAGGGAGCGCCACAGCTCCAGCTCCGCCACCCGTTCCGGGCGTGCCGCCTCCTCCACGAGGGCGTGCGCCCAGCGCCGCACCGAGGTGCCCACGGGCGACAGCCGCGGGGTCCGTCCCGCACGCACCTGCCGCCAGGCGGTGGCCAGGTCCGGCATCAGGATGCGCCAGGACACACCGTCCACGACCATGTGGTGCAGTGCCACCAGGAGCCGTCCGCCCCGCTCGGGCCCGGTGTCGAACCACACGAACTGCGCCACGACACCGGCGGCCGGGTCCAGTCGGCCCGCGGCGGCGTCCACTTCGCCCATGAGTGCGGCGCGCCAGCTCTCCGACTCCCAGTCCCCCGCGCACTCCACGCGCCGGATGAGCCCGCCCACGTCCGTCGTGCCCGGAGGGGGCACGTGCAGACCGCCACCGCCGTCCTCCACCAGGCGGGCCCGGAGCAGATCGTGCCGGTCGACGACCGCGCCGAGCGTCGCCGTGAGCTGCTCCTGGTCGATGCCCGCGGGCAGGTCGAGCACCATGGCCTGCAGGAATCGTTCGAAGCCGGGGCCCCAGTCCCGCACCCAGCGCGTCACCGGCAAGTGCGGCAGGAAACCCACGCCGCCGCCCGGGAGTTCTCCCAGGACCGGTGCCGGCCGTGCCGGGGAGTCGGTGAGGGTCTCGGCGAGACGGGCCACCGTGCGGTGCTCGAAGATCTGCTGCGCGCCGAGGACCAGGCCGCGGGCGCGGGCCCGGGTGGCCAGTTGGATGGACTGGATGCTGTCCCCGCCGACGGTGAAGAAGTCGTCGTCGACGCCGACCCGCTCCACGCCGAGGACCTCGGCGAACAGCCCGGCCAGTTGTTCCTCGCGCTCCGTTCGGGGGGCGCGGTAGGCCGCGCCGCGGAAGTCCGGCTCCGGCAGGCCGGCCCGGTCCAGTTTTCCGTTGGGCGTCAGCGGCAGCTCGTCGATGACGGTGAACGCCGCGGGCAGCAGGTACTCCGGCAGCGCCCGCGCGGCGAAGGCCCGCAGCTCCACCGCCGCGAAGCCGGTGCCGAAAGTGAAGTGGCCGGTCCCTGCGGACCCGTTGCCCTGGTCCCGTCCGGCCTCCGTGCCCTGGCCGGTCGCTCCGTCCTCCTGCCCGGCCGTTGTGCCCTGTCCGGTCCGTCCGTCCTCCTGCCCGGCCGGGGCCGGGCGTGCGGCGGTGGATGCCGGTACGACGTACGCGACCAGTTGCCGGCGTCGGCCCGTCTGCCCCTCGTGCGGGACCACCAGCGCGTGCGCCACCGAGGGGTGCTTCTCCAGGACGGCCTCGATCTCACCGGGCTCGATGCGGAAACCGCGGATCTTGACTTGGCCGTCGGCCCGCCCCCGGAAGTCCAGCTCGCCATCCGGCGTCCACGCCACGATGTCGCCGGTGCGGTACATGCGCTCACCGGGCACGCCGAACGGGTCGGCCACGAAGCGCTCCGCGGTCACCCCGCGGCGACCGAGGTAGCCACGGGCAAGCCCGGCGCCGGTCAGATACAGCTCGCCGGACTCGCCGGGTGCCACCGGGCGCAGGCGCTCGTCGAGGACATGGCCGCTTCTGTGGTCCATCATGCGCCCGATCGGAAGCGGTGCGGGCACCTCGCGCGGGTCGGTCACGGGGCGGCAGGTGGCCATCACGCTGGTCTCGGTGGGCCCGTACGCGTTGTGGACCGTCACCCCGGGGCAGGCGTCAAGGACCCGGCGCACCGCTGCCGGGGACACCACGTCGCCGCCGGTCCACAGGGTGCGGACGCCGCGGAAGCACTCCGGCTGCTCCTCGGCCACCGCCTTGAACAGACCCGCGGACACGAATGCCGCGGTGACCCGGTGCTCGGTGACCACGGCGGCGAGGGCCGGCGCGTCCAGCAGGCCCGGCCGTGCCACGACCACGGCGCCGCCGGAGAGCAGCGGCACCCACAGTTCGAAGGTGGAGGCGTCGAAGGCGAGCGGGGCGTGTTGCAGCACGCGGGCGTACGCGTCGCCGCGGTAGCGGTGGTCCACGGTCAGCGAGGCCACGCCGCGGTGGGTGACGCCCACGCCCTTGGGGGTGCCCGTGGAGCCGGAGGTGTAGATCACGTGGGCGAGTTGGTCCGGATCGCCGGTGCCGCCGGGCGCGGTGGCCAGGTCCTCGTCCGGGACCGCCGCCAGCGCGTCGACCGTGTCCTGCTCGTCCAGGACGATCCGCGGTACGCCGGTCCGGGGCAGACGGCCACCGGACGCGGTGTCGGTCACCACGACGGCGGGCGCGGCGTCGCGCAGCATGAACTCCAGGCGGCTCACGGGGTACTCGGGATCGACCGGCAGGTAGACGCCGCCTGCCTTCAGGATCGCCAGGACGGCGATGACGTACTCCGGCGACCTCCGCAGCGCCACCGCGACGATCGACTCCCGGACCAGGCCGTGCGCGACGAGCAGCCGGGCGAGCCGGGAGGTTCGCTCGTCCAACTGCCGGTACGTCAGCTCCTCCCCCGCACAGGACAGGACGGCCACCGCGTCCGGCGTCGCGGCCGCCTGTCGCTCGAAGAGGGCCGGAAGGGTCTCGTGAGGGATCGGCTGAGCGGCCGTCGACGACTCGCGCAGGTCGGTCATGTGAGGACTCCAGGAAGTTCATGGGTGTACGAAGGAGACGTACGCGTGCGTATGAAGGTGAAGGCGTATGGGTGCGTACGGGCGCGTTCGCGCTCCGCGCACGTGTGGGCCCGGAAGTGTGCCGCCGTGGCGGCACACCGGCGCGGCCCGGCGCGTGTCGGCGGCAGCGCGGGTGGGCCGACTCCGGAGTGGCCGGGGTCGGGCGAGGGGAAGGGAAGACCGGCAAGACCGGCAGCCGGGAAGACCGGCAAGACGACGGGACCGGTCAGGAACGCGCAAGAGCGAGCACGGGCAGGTCAGTCAGTGCGTCAGCCAGCCGGCCCGTCGACCAATCCGTCAGTCAGTCAGCACCGTGCCGCCCGCTGCCGCCTGCACGGCAGGGCCGCCCCACAGGCGCGCGGGACTTGGCATGTGTTCAGTCGACGGCGTGTTCAGTCGACGGCGTGTTCTGTCGCGGCCAGAAGGTCTGCGCGTGCCGTACGGCACGCGGCGGACCGTCTCCGACCCTTGCTCCTTATGCCATTGCTGCACCCCCCACCGATGCCCACTCGCTGACTGCTCCCCCTGATCGCGATGCGCCTTGGCGATGTCCGGCTCACCGAACGTAACGCACCGGTGCCACCACAACCAGGCACCGCAGACTCCCCGCACCCAACGACACTGTTTCCATGCGTGCCTATGACACACATAAAAGCTTTTGACCTGCCGTTATGCCGCGCCCGGCATGTCCACGCCCCCTTTCGACCCAGGGCGCTTTGCAGTCTTCAGGCGTCTTGGCAACAGGACAGCGGAGCTCTTTCGCACCCCTTTCCCGACCCTTTCGAAGCGCATCCACCCCGCCATGGCCACGAGAGCGCTCACACTGACTTACATTCAAGCCCTCGTGATTCCCGTCGAGCCTCCGCAGGCCGAAAAGGCGGTCGCCTCACGCCCTTTCCGTAGGCACTCGCGCCGTTCCGCACATCCGCCGCGAATAATCTCGGAGCCGGACCGGACCGGGTGATTCGAGCCGCCCATCAGCAATTACCTGCCAGTCGACCATTCTCATCGCCTTGCCGTATCGAGTAGTTCACGCATTGCCGAACTGCCGTATCGAGCGGACGCATCCAGCCACCCCATCCAGCAGGATCCGTACCGAGTGGAGCGCCACGCCGGGCAGGCGGTCAGGCGGCCCGGCGGCCAGGCGGTCAGGCGGCCAGGCGGTCAGGCGGTCAGGCGGTCAGGCGGTCAGGTGGTCAGGCGGTCAGGGTCTGGTTGAACCGGTCCACGCACACGTTCCCGTGATGGCGGCCTCCTCGGTGTGAGGGTCACGAAGAAGCCGCAGTCGTGACAGTCAGCGCGGACGCGCGCCCGATCCTCCTGCGGCTCACGTCCTCACCCGCGGGGCGCGCGATTTCGGAGGTATCGACTCGGGGGCGGGGACACGAACCTTGGCCAAAGCCTTAGAAGGCGAACAGGCCTTCGAGGCGGATCCGTTCGTGCGTGAGCTTGTTGCGTCCGCAGTGCGGAACTGCCGGCGCCCAAGAGGGGCCTCGCCGATAATTCGCCATATCTGCCTTGCGGTGCCGACTGCCGCGGAGCGCGGGGGCGCCCCTCGCGTTCCCATGCGCGCCAAGTAACGACGGGAGCCGCGAGGTGTAAGCCGCCGCATAAGGTGACGTCCTGTTTTCGGACACCTCCCGATCAAGGGAGATGGGGCTTGTGGTGCTTCGGCAATTCGGTGTGACAACGTGGGCTACGGCGACGCACGGAAACTCCGAAGCGGTGTTCTCCACACTCAGAACAGGCGGGGTTGCCGCAGTGTCCGACAAGACGCCCGGCCGAGAACGGACGTGACAGGTCCGTCAATCGTCAGCGATTCGTGAAAACGGCTCTGGCCGCAGTTCCGTGAAGGCGCAGGTCGGCGACGGACGTGGCAAGCTTTGCCGGGTTGTCCGCCGCGTGGCGGTCAGTCGCGTGGCGGTCAGTCAGGGACGTATGAACAACGGTCGGCTGTCTTGTGGTGATCGATGGTGCGACTGGTTCATGCCTGGAACTCGGTGAGATCGATGGTGTGAACCTGCAGGGGATAGCCGTACTCCGGGTGCGCCGTCTCCCGCTCGGGCACCATGCCGAGCTTGCGGAGGATGTTCCCGGAGGCATCGTCACCCACCCGGTTGATACTGATGACGCGGTCGAGGCCGCGGTCCTGGAGCGCGAACTCCAGCGTGGCGTGGGCAGCTTCGGAGGCATATCCCTGGCCCCAGAACTGTGAGCCGAGCCGCCAGCTAATTGCCACGGCAGGCCCTACCTCCGGCAGGAAGTCGGGCACGGACAGACCCGTGAAGCCTGCCAGTTCACCCGAGGCCAGCAGCTCGACGGCGAAGAGTCCGAAGCCCTCCTCGTCCCACTCCTCCTCCCACCGCTCGATTGCCTCTGCGGTGTGGTCCAGGTCACGCACCGAGCCGTCGTCGATCCAGCGCATGACCTGCGGGTCCGCGTTGATGTCCGCCATCGGCGCGAGGTCGTCGTCATGCCAGCGACGCAGGAGGAGGCGGGGTGTGCGGATCTCAGTCATGGCGCCCATCCTGCCGAAGGAAATGGCCTAATCGGTAATCCGGCGCTCGGCCGTGCTGCCACGCGGGGACCGCGAGGCAGCACGCCGCCCGCAGCGCACACCGTGACGGGTGAAACATCGGGCCGATGGCTGGGCAGATGTCGTGCCACTTCGGCAGCGAGGTTGCGAGGTGAGACCGATGCGGCGGCAGTCTGCCACAGCACCAAGATCGTTCACGGAATCGCGGCCAGACCCGTAAAAACGGCCATGGCCGCTCCTCGCCTGACTTGGTTGGTTCTTGACGTATGTGGGGAGGTTGGGGAGCGAAGATCGGGCCTTGTTCACCGGTGGCTAAGTTGGGGCCATGAATGGTGACTGGCGGATGGACCGGATCGGGGCTGCTCTGCGAGGTGAGAACCCGACCGTGCTGCGGCGGCTCGCGTCGGGGTTCGCGGTGATCGGTGACGTTCAGTTCTTGCCGGGGTACTCGGTTCTCCTCGTGGACGAGCCAGGTGTTCAGCGGCTGTCTGATCTGCCGAGGGCGAGGAGGCTGTCGTTTCTGTCTGACATGGACCGGCTCGGAGAAGCCGTTGAGCGCGTCTGCCGACACCTGGACCCCGGCTTCCGCCGGGTCAACCTGGAGATTCTGGGGAACACCGACCCGTTCTTGCATGCCCACGTCTGGCCGCGGTTCGAGTGGGAGCCGGCCGAGTTGGTGGGCAAGCCTGTGTGGCTGTATCCGGGTGACCGGTGGAGTGACGAGGGGTTCAGGCTCGGGCCGCAGCATGACGTGTTGCGGGACGGGATCGGGAGCGAACTGGATCGGTTGCGTTCGATGGGCTGACGGCGTGCGCCCGCCGACCGTCAGGTCGGCGGGCGCACCGTCCGCTCCAGCGTGATCACGTGTCCGGCGTCGCGGACGGTCTGGCCCGCGCCGTCGGCGGCCCGCCGGTGCTGGGCGATCACGGCCCGGGCGGCGGTGACGCTGTGGAGGTGGTCCTCGCCGAGCCGGTGCACCAGGCGGGCCTGGGCGCCGGGCATGCCTGGCGGCACCGAGTAGAAGTTGCCGCGGAAGGACACCAGGCTCTGTGGGCTGATCGCGCGTCCCACTTCGAGTTCGGCCGGGAAAGGCCTGACCGGCAGGTCCAACAGCGGTTCACCGGTGGCCAGTTCGGCGACGGTGACTGTGCTCCCGTCGACTCTGTGGCGGCGTTCGTCCATGCGCAGCGCGAGCTTGTCGACCCCGGACCGGGCCTGCTCAACCGTCAGGTGGTCCGGGACGGCCCGCCACCATCGTTGAGCTGCCGAGTGGTTGGCCTTCTCCACGACGCCTTTGCGGTTCCCGCACCGTGGCGGGCAGATGTCGACGCCGGCCCCGTAGTACTTCGCGACGTCAGCGAAGGCCGCGGTGACCTGCCTGCTGGAGGGATGGCAGACGGCCTGGTGCAAGAGTAGGCGCTGCCGTACGGCCCAGACGGGACAAAGGGCGCAGTACCTCCTCGCGGGCGCCTTGGTAGCCACTGTTTTCCACGACGACGAGGGCCGGGCCTGAGCGCGAAAGCAGGATCAGGTTGCCGTCGACATGATCGCGCAGGTCTTCAAGCGGCATGGGACGGGCTCGTTCATACACCTTCGAGCTTGCCCAGGAGCACCCGACGGGCGTCCAGCAGCCAACCGTGACGCGCATGCGGGCTCGGCCACTGCGGGGAGGCAGTGTCTGAGTCGATCACCTACCTCGGTTGAGTACCAGCACTCAGGCGGGCTGTCCTGATTCGCTCGTACCGTCCAGCCCATGCATATAGACCACGTTACTCCCGGACCGGTGTGCCGGCGGGTGGGTATCACCGCAGTGGCCTCCTGCCTGCCGGAGCTCGAAGTGACGTCCCGGCAGTTGCAGGAACGGATCGCCGCGGCCTCCGGGCTGTCCCTGCCGGCGCGGATGCTCGAACGGGTCACCGGCATCGCTTCGCGCCGGGCGGCCGCGGAGGACGAGTACGCCTCGACGCTCGCGGTGCGGGCGGCGCGTACGGCGCTGGACCGGGCCGCGCTCGCCCCCTACGACGTAGACCTGCTGGTATTCGCCTCCGCTACGCGGGACGTTGCCGAACCGGCTACCGCGCACATCGTCCAGGCTGGACTCGGTTCCCGGGCACACGCCTTGGACGTGACCAACGCGTGCAACAGCTTCGTCAACGGCATCGACATGGCACGGGCGATGATCCTCGCCGGCCGTGCCCGCCGGGCCCTGGTCGTCACCGGGGAGACCCCGAGCCGCGCGGTGCGGCAGGACCCCTCGGGCCCCGACCAGTTGCGGGACGGATTCGCGGGTTACACCTTTGGAGACGCTGGGGCCGCGGTCGTCCTGGAGGCGGTGGAGCGGGGCGGCATCCTCGACGTGGACACCGAGACCCACTCCGAGCACTGGTCGGTCGGCGGCATCTTCGGCGGTGGTTCGCGCCATCCCAGAGGCGACGAGCACACGTACTTCCACGGCGATGGCAGCGAGCTGCGCGAGGTGTTCGAGAAGGTCGGCACGTCGGTGCTCGACCGGATGCGGCAGCGCACCGGTCTGGCGTGGAGCGACTTCCGGCACATCCTCGTGCATCAGGTCACGGTGCCATACCTGGAGCGGTTCGTGGAGCTCACCGGCGTCCCACGGGACCGGCTCGTCGTCACAGTCCCCGCACTGGGGAACATGGCCAGCGCCACCCTGGGTGTCCAGCTCGACCGTGTCCATGAGGACCTGCGGGCCGGTGACCGGGTCCTCTTCGTGGGCCTGGGCGGCGGCGTGAGCATCATGACCATGGTCTGGGAGAAGGCATGAGCTCCCTGTGGATCGTGGTGCCCGCGCACCAGGAGGCCGCGCGCATCGGCGCCACGCTGGACGCGCTCGCGGCCCAGCGCGACCGTGACTTCACCCTCGTCGTCGTGGACAACGCCTCCACCGACGGCACCGCCGCGGTGGCCTACGACTTCGCCCGCTGGGCACCCTTTCCTGTCCACGTCCTCAGCGAACCGGAGAAGGGCGTGGGCTGCGCGGTGGACACCGGCTTCCGGTATGCGATCGAGCACGGCGCGACGCTGCTGGCCCGCACCGACGCCGACTGCCTGCCGCGCCCCGGCTGGACGGCCAGGGCACGCGCCGCCCTGCAGCAGGGCGCGGGCCTGGTGTGTGGGCGCATCGACGCGCGCCGTGACGAGCACGGACCGCTCGGGCGGGCCGCCTTCCGCATGCTGGTCCGCATCGCCGCGTTCTTCGGCCGGATACGCCCCGCCCACCACCGCCGGCACGGCTATCTCGCCCCCTACCGGATGCACGCCGGCAACAACATGGCCGTCACCGCGGCGCTGTACGAAGCCGTCGGGGGGATGCCGCGCCGTCCTTCCCCCACCGACCGTCTCTTCCTGAACCGCGTGCGCCGCCACACCACCGCCATCGTCCACGCCCGCGACATGGTCGTGGAGAACTCCACTCGTCGGCTGCGCGCCTACGGCCTCGTCGGCACCGCCCGCTGGTACCTCGACAAGGGCCCGGGCCCTCACGGGGAGGACCCGCGCTGATGCTCGACACCCTCGCCCACACCCTGCGCCGCCACCCCGAGCGGCCCGCCGTCCTTGGCGCCACCCGCACCGGGGCCGTACGCACCAAGGCCACCTACGGCGAGCTGGCCGACCTCGCCGACCGCTACACCACTGCTCTCCATCGGCGGGGTGTGGGACGCGGCGGCACCGTCGGCGTCGCCGTACGGCCAGGGCCCCGCGCCCTGGCGGTGATGCTCGCCGTGCACCGGCTCGGCGCCCGGGCCGCAGTGCTCGACCCGGGCGCCGGGCCTGACGTGCTGCGCGCCCGGCTCGCCCTGGCTCGCCCCGACGTCGTCCTGGCCGACGCCGCCGCCCAGGCGGTCGCCGGATGGGCCCGGCCGCTCGCCCGCCGGGCCCGCCTGGCCCTGCCCGACCTCGCGGAACTGGGACCGGTGGCCACGCTCGGACCACGGCTGCCCGGGTGCGCCCCCGCCCTGGACGCCGATGTCCGGGCCGTACCGCTGCCGCCGCCGGTGGACGGGGACGGTGACGCGGTCATCGTGTTCACCTCGGGCACCACCTCACGGCCCCGCGCGGTGGTGCACACCCGCGCCTCGCTCGCCGCCGGCATGACCACGGTCGCCGAGCTGGTACGGCCCGATGCCGGGCGGCCTGTCCTTGGCGGCACATTCTTCGTCCTCGTACCGTCCCTGGTGAGCGGAGCGCCCGTCGCGCTGCCCGCCCGCTCCGCGCCTGTGCTCCGCCGCCAACTGCGCCGTCTCGCCCCGCAGGCCACCTATCTGACGCCACCGCAACTGAGGCGGCTGCTGGCGGACGGCGCCCGCTTCAGCGGGCGGGTGTGGACCGGATCAGCTCCCGCGAGCGCCGAACTGCTCAGCCGCGTCAAGCGCGCGGGGGCCGACGAGGCATGGGGCGTCTACGCGCTGACCGAGCTGTTCCCCGCCGCGGCGGTCGAGCAGGCCGACAAGGCCGCCTTCACCGGTGAGGGGGACCTGGTCGGCTCGCCCCTTTCCGGCGTCGTGGCGAAGACAGACTCGGCTGGGGAGCTGCTGTTGTCGGGCTCCGCCGTGCGGGACCGCTACCTGGGCGAGGACCCGGACCCATGGGTCGCCACCGGCGACCGGGCACGTCTCGACGGCGGCCGCATCGTGCTGGAGGGCCGCCGTAAGGACATGATCCTGCGGCACGCGGAGAACATCTATCCGGGACTGTACGAGCCGGCGTTGCACCTGCCCGGCGTCGAACTGGCCCTGCTCGTAGGCGTACCGGTCGGCGACGGTGACGAACGCGTAGTCGCCGTCGTCCAGCCGAGCCCGGGGGCGGACCACAACGCGCTGCGTGCGGCCCTGAACGGACCGCTGGAGCGCATGGGCGCCGCCCGCCCGGACGCGGTGCTGATCGCCGACATCCCGCTGTCCGGCCGCTCGCTGAAGCCCGACCGCGCCGCGACCGCGCGCCTCGCCGCCCGGCGCCTCGGTGGACGGCGCCTCGGTGGACGGCGCCTCAATGGACGGAGCCGGGGATGACCGCGTCCGGCAGCGCGCCGCTGCTGTGGGCCGTGTTGCCCGCCTACAACGAGGAGGCCGGGATCGGGGCGACCCTCGCCGCACTCGCCTCCCAGACCGACACCGGTTTCGCCCTCGCCGTCGTCGACAACGCCTCCACCGACGCGACCGCCGCCGTCGTACGCCGCTTCGCCGCCACCGCGCCCTTCCCCGTACACCTCGTCCACGAAGAGGAGCAGGGCACCGGCACCGCCGTCGACACCGGCTTCCGGTACGCCGTCGCACACGGCGCCGCACTGCTCGTACGCACGGACGCCGACTGCCTGCCCGCCGCCGACTGGATCGCCGCGGCGCGCCAGGAGTTCGCGCGCGGGACGGAGATGGCCTGCGGCCGCAGCCTTCCGCGCCGCGACGAGCGGCCCTCACCCGCCGAGCGGTACCTGCTCCCGGTGGTCGTCAGGGCGACCGCGCTGTACGGGCGCTACCGCACCGAACACCGGCACCCGCGCTACCGCGCGCCCTACGTGCTGTGCCACGGTCACAACCTCGCCATCACGGCCGACCTCTACCTGCGCTGCGGGGGCACGCCCCGCACTGCGCTGGAGGGCCCGCCCGAGGACGTCGTCCTCCTCAACCGGGCGCGCGAGCACAGCCACCGGATCGTACGGGCCGAGCGCATGGTGGTGCACACCAGCCTGCGCCGCCTGCGGGCCTGGGGTACCCGCCGGACCCTCCTGTGGTGCTGGGACCGCCGCTACCGGCCCGCCGACCCGAAGCAGGTGCACGTCAGGTGACCACGGTTCCCACCACATCCGCCCTCCGCGCCGCCCGGCGCCGCGACCGACGCGTGTACACCCGCTCCCACCCCGTGCTGTTCGCCCTCCTCGCCGCCACCCGCCGCCGCGCGGTCACCCGCATCGGCGGCGCGGTGCTGGTGCACGGCACCGAGCCCTACCGGCAGGCCCTCACCCGTATCCCCCTGGACCGCACCGCCGCCGGCACCACCGGCGGCGCCGCACGGGAACTGTCCGCGGGCAGCACACTGTTCGACCAGGAGGGCACCGGACACCGCGCCACCCGGCGCGCCCTCGCCGACGATCTCGGCGCAGCCGGGGTGGAGCAGTTGCGCCCGGTGTGGCGGGACGTCCTGGACCGCCGTCTCGCCCCACTCGGTGCGGGCCGCGACGTCGACCTCGTACCGCTGGCCCGTGAACTGGCCGGGGCCACCGTCCGCGCGCTGCTGGGCACAACCGGCGACCCGATGGCCATCGCCTCCGCGGCCGCTGCGGCGGCCGCCGCCGCTATACGCGACCACCTGCCCGGTCCCCGGCCGCCGGGCACGGCACGCGCGGCCGCCGCAGCGACCACGCGACTGGAGGCGCTGCTCGCCCCGACATCCGGCGAGGCGAGTGAGCCGGCCCTGCGGGCCATGCTCGCGGTCGCCGCCGTCAACACCACCGTCGCCGCCCTCCCGCGCGCTGTCGCCTGGTGCGCCGACGGAGAGCTCTGGGAGCAGGCGGCCGATGACCGGCTGCGCCCGGCCCTGGTGGGCGAACTGCTGCGGGTGATCGCTCCCTCCCCGCTGCTGCCCCGTGTGGCGGCCGCCGACGCGGAGCTGGACGGCTGCCCGGTACGGGCCGGGTACCGCCTGATCCTGATCGCACGGCACGCCGCCCGGGCCCACGACCAACTGCCCGACGCCCGTCACCCGGTTCCGTCCGCCGTGACCCAGCTCGTCTTCGGCGCCGGCACCCACGCCTGTCCCGGCGCGCGCCTGGCCCGCGCCCAGCTCGACGACACCCTCGCCGCGCTCGCCCCCCACCGCCCCACCGTCCTGCGCGCCCGCGCCGACCGGAGCGCGGCCCTGCCGGGCTGGCGTTCCCTCACCGTCCGGGCGGTCGCCGCCCGTCAATCCCAGGAGAGCCGATGATCACGATCGCCGTCACCGGAGCGAGCGGCTTCTGCGGCTCCCACGTCGCCACCACGGCCGCCGCGCGTGGCGCCCGCGTCCTGTGCCTCGGACGACGCCCCGGCCCGGTCGGCCGGCACATACCCTGGGACGCCGCACGCGAGGTGCCGGACCTGTCCGGCGCCGACATCGTCGTGCACTGCGCGGCGGCCGTCGGCGACCCGGTGCCCGGCTCCCCCGCCGAGGCCGCCATGCACGCCGTCAACGTCGAGGGCACGGCCCGGTTGCTCGAGTCGGCTGCCGGCCGGCCGGTGGTGTGGGTGAGCAGCGCCAGCGTCTACGCGCCCGGCCGCGGGCGCTCCCGCGTCACCGAGGACCATCCGGTGCACGGGCACCTGAACGCATACGGCCGCACCAAGGCCGCCGGTGAGGCACTGGCGCTCGCCGCGGATGCCGTGGTGCTGCGGCCGCGGGCGGTCTACGGCAGCGGGGACCCGCACCTGGTGCCCCGGCTTCTGTCCCGCGTCCGCCGCGGACTGCTCGTGCTCCCGGGGCCCAGCGTCCGCCTCAGCCTGACCGCCGTTGAGAACCTCACCGACGCCTGCCTGCTGGCCGCCCGCTGGCCGCCGGGCGTATACAACATCGCCGACCCGGCGCCGTACGACCGGGACGAGGCGATCCGGACGGTCCTGCGTGCTCACGGCGTACGGGCACGCATCGGCCACGTCCCGTTGCCAATGGCCCGGACCGTGGCGGGCGCCGCTGAGGCGCTGGGCCGGCTGCGCCCGCACGCGGAGCCGCCGCTCACCCGCTACGCCGTCGACCAACTCGCGCACTCCGTCGTCCTGGACGTGTGCAGGGCCGAGTCTCAAGGATGGGTAGCTGGTCGTACCCTCAAGGACTACGAGGGCTGCGACGGGAAGCATGGAACTCCGTGCCGCAGAGCCGTCTGAGCGCGGCGACGCGTCCAGCGTCAGGAGCCACCGCCCTGCGTGCCGAGCTCCCTCTCGTCCCCGGCGCCGTGGAGGAACTGCTGCGCTTCCTGTCCGTCGCCGACGGCCTGCAACGGGTCGCCATCGCCGACATCGAGGTAGCCAGGCGCATCCGCCCGAAGGTGCCGTCCTTGGTCCACCGCCGAAACCGGGCGTGCAGTGTGGTCCATGGCCGGGTCCAGGGCTGGTAGGCGTAGGTGCACGAGCGGAGTTCGAGGGTCATGGTGGGTGCCTTCCGTCTCGGCGGGTCAGGTGGTGGCGCGCGGGCGGGTGCTCATCTGGACGATAAGGCCGGCCGTGAGCGTCAGGAGAGCCGTGAGGGCGGCGGCCCGGTTGCCGGCGGTGTGCGGGAGCACCGTCCAGGGGGCGGGATGGCCGGTGCGGTCGGAGCCGAAGAAGACGACGGCAGCGAACCACAGGACGGGTGTCATGACGGCGGGCTGCCCGGCCACGGCCCGTGTGCAGAGCATCAGCCCGACGAAGAAGGCGGTGTTGCGGCCCAGAGCCGGGCCGGCGTCGGAGTCCAGAAGCGGGCCGACGCCGACACCAATCACTGTGGCGGCGGTGACGGCGGCCAGGGTGAGTCCCGCGTCCCGAAGGCGGACGCGGCGTGCGGGGGCGTCCTCGGCGGCGGGCAGCCGTGACTCCAGCGACGCCAGCAATGCGGCGCACAGCGGGAGGGGGACAAGCAGCATGAGCATGACCGGGTTGTCGTCGCCGGTGCGCAGCGACGGGAACTGCGACGCGGTGTCCTGTACCAGCAGGACGAGCGCAGTCAGACAAGCCAGTGCTGCGGGCAGCAGCGTTTGCGCACGGCGTGCCTTGACCCACCACATCACGTGTCGCTTTCTTCACGCACGTCGGCGCATGCGCGCTCAAGCTCGCCCTGATACCAGGACGCCTGCACGGCCTTAGGTGCGTGTCGTACTTGCGCAACGCGCTTCTTGATCACGGCGATTACGTCGTCGCCCTCCTCGAACTGGGCCAGTTCCTCTCGCTGCCCCTTGAGGAATCGCTTCTCCTGGCCGGTGTTCTTCGCTGCCCAGAGCATGGCGCTGCGCCCGGCGACTTCGTCAGTGGTGACCGTGCAGGGGAACCGGACTGCCTGTGTCAGCACCTGCAAGCGTGAGGTCGCGTCGCGCTGGCTGGTGGTGAGAGGCAGCCACCAGATCTCGCTGCTGGAAGGGCGGAAGTATGCACCGTTGATGACGCTGTCGGAAATGGTGCGCGGCGGCGTCACCCTTGCGCCTGCCGCGGCCAGTGCGCGCAACACAGCGACCGCGTCCGCCCGGGCCTGGGCGGCGTCCGCGCCTCCGGCCTCAGGGACGCAGACCCGGGGAGCCGATCCCACGCAGTCCATGTCCGCGTGGCCGATCGACAGCGGTGCGGTGTGGTCCCAGTCTTTGACGATGGCATAGGAGGTCAGCGTCCCGGCGAGGGCGACCGCGCAAGACATCGTGGCCACCACGATGCGGAAACGGTGGTGCTGGGCCGCAAGGCCGAGCAGCGCCATGCCCAGTGCGATGCTGCTGGTGAAAAGGACATGGGGGGCAAGTCCGGCCCACGTCGTCCGTTCCCCAAACGACAGGATCGTGGAGAAGGCCCCGGAAACGTGGCGGGGCCACAGGCGGTCCCCGGAGGAGGCCTACGAGGACACGGCATAGAACACGCCCGCCGTCAGTAACGGTGCTGCGATGAGCCGGGGCACGACCTGTCCGGCGATGAAGCCGATGACGCAGTGCGCCATGGTGACGAACAACGACATCGACAGCAGCGGCACACATTCCGGCGTGAACGCCGCCCCCCTCGCTTGCCAACCCCAGGACAACGGGCAACACGAGCATGGCCCAGGCGGGCGTCAGGGCAGGGAGCAGTGCGTGTGCGCAGATGACGGAGCGGCCCCTGGCAGGGGCGCCGGCCCACACCCCGTCACGTTTCATCCGGCCGCTCTCCCATGCCGCAAGGCTGGAAGCCGTCGCGTACGCGAGGGCGTCCATGGGATCCAGCACGGCGGAGACGATCTCCGGGGCGTATGCAATGTCTCCCCGGGAGAACTCGTATGCCTTCAAGAAGCTGACGTAGAAGTAGAACGACACCAGCCCGAGCGCCAGCGGGGCAGCCCACAGGGCACTGTTCGTGCGGAACAGGACAGTGAGTTTCATAAGACTCCGGGGCGACAGGGCATGAGGCGGGGAGGGTGCCTCTGCAGCACTTGAGGCACCCCCAGCCATCGGTTTACGGCCCTGCCACTTGACGCACTCACCTATGGGACGTAGCCCGTTGATTCTCTGTGAGCCCTCAGGGAGCGGTCGAGGTGCTCGCGTTGGCGTCAACAGATTCTTGTACTGGCGTGGTCACATTCTGTTCGTGTCGAGGCCCTGGCAGACCCACACCTTCGCGTGCGGTGAGGAGCCCGAGGCGCAGGTGCACGATACGTGCAAGATCGTCGACGGTGCCGTTGCTGCGCAAGAGTTCCATCGGTGGGATCTCGATGCCGTACTGCTGGCGAAGGCTGACCAACAGTTCGGTGGCCAGGAGCGAGTCCATGCCGTATTCGTCTAGCCGGCGGGTGTGGTCAAGCTGCTCGACGGGCATTTGCAGTGTTTCAGCGAGCATTGCGGCTAGTGAGTCGGCGACAAAGGCCAGCGATTCCTCGCTGCTCATGGAGGCCAAGGCCCGCAGGAGTTCCTCCCGGGTCTTTCCTCGGGTCTCACTGCTGAGCTCAGGCAGCAAGCTACGCATGCGTGGGCAATCGAGCTTCGACAGAAACTCGGCCATCGATTGCCAGTCGAATCGGCCCACGCAGGTGAAGTCCGCCTCGCTGAGCAGGGTGTCGCTGACCGCGTTCAGCGCTTCCTCCGGGCTGATCACATCAACACCCGCCTGGCGCAGCATGCGGGTGAGGTCATTGCGTGCCACATAGCCGGTGTCGCTGATCGCCCCCCAGGCGATTGCGCTACCCGGCAACCCCTTCTCACGCCGACTGCGTACGAGGGCTTCTTGGAAGAGGTTGCCTGCGGCGTAGTTGGCTTGCGCTACGCCGCCCACAGTTGCTGAAACGGAGGAGTACAGCAGAAAGAAGTCGAGGTCTTCCTCGCGCGTGACCGTGTCCAGGACCGCAGCACCGGCGAGTTTGGGTGCGAGCGCGGTGCACAGCCGGTCTTCGTCGAGATCGGCAAGGACGTGGTCGTCCAGTTGCATGGCGGCGTGCACGACGCCGCGCACGGGGTGTCCGGCCTCTCGGCAACGTCGCAGGATGTGACGCATCGTGTTCACATCGGTCACGTCGGCGGCGTGTACGGTGGCCCTGACGTGGTGTGCTGCGAGTTGCTCCAGCAGCTCAGATGCCTCGGGTGACTCCTGGCCGCGGCGGCCGACAAGAGCAAGATGCCTGGCGCCGTGGTCTGCCAGCCATTGGGCTGTCTTGGCACCGAAACCACCGAGACCGCCGGTGACCAGATAGGTGGCTTCAGGGTCGAGTGTGCGATCCGGTACGCAGCGCTGAACGGCGGATGGGTCGTCTTCTGAGTCGTGAGTGACGATGATTTTCCCGATGTGTCGGGAGTGCTGCATCAGCTTGAATGCTTCGTCGATCCGTGCGGCGGGGAAACAAGCATGTGGGAGCGGACGGTAGGAGCCGTTGCTGACACGTTCGGCCACCTCCCTCATCAATGACGTGCCGGCCTCCTCGTCGAAGATCAGGGCGGTGAGATCTACGCCGTAGAAGGCGATGTTCTTCTTGAAGGGGGCGAGTAGCAGTGGCTTGTTCTCGTAGATGTCTCGCTTGCCCAGTTCGACGAAGCGGCCGCCGTAGCGCAGTGCTTCAAGCCCGCGGGGGATGGCTTCACCGGCCAGGGAGTTGAGGACTACATCGACGCCTTGGCCGAGGGTGATAGCGCGGGTGTCTTCGGCGAAGGTCAGGCTCCGTGAGTCCAGTACGTGTTCTACACCCAGCGAACGCAGCATGTCGCGTTTGAACGGGCTGCCAGCAGTGGCGATGACCCGTGCACCGCACAGGTTGGCGTACTGCAGGGCTGCGAAGCCGACACCGCCTGCCGCTCCGTGGACCAGGACGGTTTCGCCGGCCTTGAGTCGGGCCAGGTGCCCAAGGCCGTAGTGGACGGTGAGGAACGCGACGGCCAAGGTGGCGCCCTCGGCGAATGAATAGGAGTCCGGGAGGTGGAAGATGCCTGCTGTGTCGGCCAGCGTGTGGGAGGCGTGGCACTGCTCGGCAACGCCGAACACTCGATCGCCGGGGGCGAAGCGGGTGACGTCGGGGCCGACCGCAGTGATCACGCCTGAGAATTCGAAGCCGACTGGGTGGCGGGACGCGCCGGGGCGGGCTTCGGCCGGCAGCAGGCCCGCGGCTTGCATCAGCTCGCGGTAGTTCAAACCGCTTGCGTGGATCTCGACGACGACCTTTCCGGCCTCCGGTTCGGGTGCGGGAGTCTGCTCCCAGGCCAAGCGGTAGGAGAGACCGGGTCGGTGTACCCGCAAGGCATAGCTGGAGGTCTCGGCAGCCGCGAGGGTGCCTTGCGGGCTGCTGGTTGAGTCCATGAGGCGGGGTACGAAGCGCCCGGAGGCAGTAAGGGCGACTTCATCCTCAAGGTCCGGGTGTGTCAGCTCCTCAGCCAGCCGGGAGGCATCGGCGGGCGTGTCGTGGGTCCGCTCCAGCGAGATGCGCCGGACGGTGAGCTGGGTATGTTCGTTGGCGAGCGTGCGCGTCATGCCCCATACGGCGGCATCCACAGTGACCAGCGGCTTTTCAGGCGAGGGCAGAGCGCCGCTTGGCCGGGTGACCAGCCAGAGGCTGACCTGACGGTCGAGAGACTGTTGTGCAACGGCAGTTGCTAGAGCGCTCAGAATGCGTGCACGAGCGACGCTGATGGCCATCTCCGCGGAACCGGGCGGCAAGTCGTTCTCGTTGTCGGGCGTTGCGAGCTCTGCTTCCATCAAGAGCACGATGTGTGACGCGTTGTCACCGGTGCCCAGCAGATGGGACCAGGTCGCCGCATCGTCCGATGCAGTGGTGCACACCGTCACCTGCTCTGCGGAACTCTTGAGTGAGTCGGCTACGGAGGACGGCCAGTCACTGTCTCCGTTGCCCTCGCCTGCGATGATCCAGGCAGCAGAGGGCTTACTACCGGTGGATTCCGAGGGCAGCTCTTGCTCTTCCTGTTCCGAGCCGATGGCGCTCGCCTGGTCCGGCTCGGGTGCTGAGTTGGGGGCAGCGGCCAAAAGGATCGACATGCGTGAGCCGGCAGTAATCTGACCGGGGTCGGCTGCCTGCTCCACTGCCGTGAAACCACTGTCTGCCAGTACCTGCGGCCATTGCCCAGCGGGCAGCAGCAGGTTGTCGGCTCGCAGGTCGTGATCTGTGAAATTCCAGAAGCTCGGCAGCAGGCCGAACAAAGGGGCCATGACTTCTGCATCATGGCACTCCATGGCGAGAAGGTGCCCGCTGGGCGCCAGCAGTTGGCGGACGCGCCGCAGGGCGGCTCGCAGACCGCGCGAAGTGTGCAGGGCGTTGGCCGCGACCACCAGATCGAATGCTCCCTCGGCGAAGCCCTGATCGTGCATGTCGCGATCAAGGTCCAAGGTGCGGTACTCGACGAAGTCATAGGCCGCAAAGCGCTTCTCGGCCTTGGACAGGAACAGCGAGGTCACATCGGTGAAACAGTAGCGCGTGCGCTCGGGCGGCAGAACGGGCAGCAGCGTAGCGGTGGTCCCCCCGGTACCAGCGCCGACTTCCAGGATGCGCAATGGCCGGTCACAGGGCCAGTGACTGATGACGGCCGATAGCACGGCACGAAGGCATCGGTTGTTGTAGCGGGAGGTAGGATTGACGTCGAAGTACTGCTCGAAGCGTTCGCTCGCGCCGTCACCGAAGAGGATGTCCAGGGGTTCGGCCTGCCCGCGCAGCATCTGCGGCAAGTGACGCGCCCAGCGGGTGTACAGAGCCTGAGTGGGAGCGAACGCTGAGTGTTTCGCGACGGCGCGCTGTTGGAATTCGGCAGTGCGGTAGGTGGTGCGCAGCAGACGCCAGCTCTCTTCACCTGTGCGCTCCACCAGGCTCTGTCGCTCAGCAGATGCTAGATGATGCAAGACCAGATCCCGGTGCTTGCTCAGTACGCCCGCAGCCAGTAGGTCCGCCCACGAGAAGGTAGACGCCCCTTCCGGAAGAATCTGAGCGAGGGCGGAGGTGAAGGAATGCGCGATGAACTTCAGCAACACGAACCGTACGTACTCGAAGTCATGGTCGCTGAAGCCGGCTGACAGGTCGCTCACCGTCGGCCGCGCCTCAGCAACAAGGACGGCGGTACAGGGCAGTGGAACAGGAGTAATGGAGGTGGTGTCGCGCGGAGCGGCCCTCATTGTCAGCATGTGGCGGCTCAGCGGGGAAGAAGTCGCCGTCTCAAAGCCCCGCAGACGGCACCCCTCGATCTCGGCCGCGACGTTGCCCTCCTGGTCCATCATGACGATGTCCCAGCACACCTCATTGTTGCCCCGGTTGCGTTCGCGTGTGTAGGACAGGCCCTCGGTGGGGGGAGTCTCCCAGATGCGAACGGCGTCGAAGGCGTAGGGCAAATATCCGCGGTGCCCGTCGGAGAAAAGCTCCAGCAGCAGTGGGAAGCCGGACTGAAGAGGAACATCCAACAGTGAGGGGTGGACCTCGTAACCGTCCCCGGGCTGAGTGTGCCGGTAGGCCGTGAGGACTTCGTGATCACCTACCCACAGCGAGTGCACAGCCTGGAAGGCGGGACCCATCTGCATACCGATATGGGTCTGCGCCCCATAGAACTCCTCCCGGCTCATCTCCCGGGTGCAGCGTTCACGCAGCATCGCGACATCGAGTCGCCCGGGGCGAGGGCGCAACAGTGCGCGTGCGTGGCCACGGGCATTGACTTGCGGCTGGCCGTCGCGTCCGGTGCCGCTGGCGATGGTGAACAGGCCGTCGTCGGGGCTGAACGTCAGTTGTAGGTACAAACTGCTGGGGTTGTCCCATGGCACGGGGATACCTCGGTACAGAGCCAGGTTCTGGATCTCTGTACGGGTTTCCAGCACACGGCGTCCGGCAGCCAGCCCCATCTCGATGTACGCCGCGGCAGGCAGCAGGACTGATCCGGCGATCTTGTGGTCAGGCAGCCAGGGGGCCAGGGTGGGCTCCACGGGGCCACGCCAGGTCGGACAGGCAAACGGCATCCGGTCGCCGAGCAAGGGGTGGTCGTAGCGTCCCTTGCCCAAGCCTCCAGTCCAGGCTTCTGGGCCCCCGCCCCAGTGCCGCTGGCGCTGCCAGGGGTAGGCGGGCAGGTCAACCACCTTCCCCGCCGTGGGGAAGTGGGCACTCCAGTCCACGTCCGCATCGGCAGCAAGCAACCGTGTCACCGCTGACCGCACTGCTGCTGCGCCCGCGGCGTCCTGCGAGAGAGTGGGCACCACAGTGGCCGGTGTGTTGCGCTGGGCTGCTGTGCGCCGCACGTAGGGACGCAGCACGGGGCTGGGTCCTACGTCGACGAAGAGGTCGAAACCTTCGTCCATGAGCCGTCCCACAGCCGGCCCAAAGCGCACGGTGTAACGCATGTTGCGCCACCAGTAGTCGGCATCCAGTTCCGGGCCTTCGACCATCTCGCCCGTGAGCGCGGATGCCAGCGGGATACGCGCCTCGCCGGCAGGCTGCAGCCCCTCGAGGGCGCGCTTCAGCGGCTCCTGCAACGGTTCCATGGCACTGCTGTGAAAGGCGTAGTCCAAACCCAGATCGACGCACGGCACTCGCCGAGTCGACAGCTCTTTGCGCAGCGCCTCGAGTTCGTCAGCCGGCCCGGTGATGGTGACGTCGCGCCCGGAGTTCACACAACCGATTTCCAGCCCGGGATATGGGGCGATGGCCTCCTCGGCTTGTTCCAACGACAACGTGGTCGCGGCCATCCGCCCCGCCCCGACAGTGACGGCCTGAGCACTGCCCCGGGAGACGACGACCCGTGCAGCGTCCTCGATCGTGATCGTACCAGCCACGTAGGCCGCAGCGATCTCACCGGCACTGTGCCCCACGCAGGCGGCCGGCACGATGCCCTGCTCACGCAGCATCTCCACCAGACCCACCTGGATGGTGAAGAACAAGGGCTGGGCGATCTCAGTGGCCGACAGGTCGGCCATTCGCTCGGGTTCCGCCATGACTTCGGCCACTGACCAGCCCAGCAAGGGGCAAAGGGCTCCGTCGGCCTTGTCGACTCCGCGACGGAACGCCGCGTCCTCGGCCAGTAGATCAGCACCCATGCCCGGCCACTGGGCACCGTTGCCGCAGAAGGCGAACACTACGCGACCGGTCCCGTGTGCTTGGCCCAGCGCACGCGCTGACATGGGGCTGTTCGCATCGGAGATACCGGACTCCTCGTCGTCACTGACGGAAGTCGGCTGCTCCTCGGCACTGCTCGGCAGGGATGTCAGCGCGCTCACCGCGGCCTTGATGGCTGCGTTGACCTGAGCGTCGCGTTCACCGTGAGAGGAGACGGAAGCACTTGTGCTGTCCTGGCCCAGGGGTGATGGCATCGGCTCAGAACTGCCCTCAGCCCCAGTGCCCTGCTGGTCCTCCGCAGGACCTTCCACCGCCGGGGTGCTCGACTGTTCTTCCGGCTTCGGACGTGGGACCAGGCAAACCAGTTGTCGTGCCGCTTCGGCAGCAGTGGCCGCCTGGACCACCGCGCGGTGCCGGTACTTGCCTCGACGCACACTTGCGGTGTACGCCACGTCGTAGAAGTCTTCCTCGTCTGTGCCACGCAGACAGTCGGCCATCTGGTGCACCGCCTCAGCCAGTGCTTCACCGGTGCGGGCGGAAACTACGATAGGAAGCGTGCCCGGCTTGGCTGGTGCAGGAGCAGCCTGTGCGGGCGGAGGAGCCAGGATGACGTGTGCGTTGGTTCCCCCGAAACCGAAGGAGTTGACGCCTACGACACCGCGGGCTTCGCGAGGCACCTGTCGGTGTTCCAGGACGGGCGCCAGCTTCAAGGCGTTGAAGTCGACGTGCTCATTGAGCGGTTCGGCATGCAACGTGGCCGGGATCTGATTCTTCTGCAGTACGAGCAGGCCCTTGAGAAGGCCCGCCATACCGGACGCCGGCTCAAGGTGGCCCAGGTTGGATTTGACCGAACCGATCGGCAGGTACCCGCCGGAGCGGTGTACTCCCAGGGCCCGACCGATCGCCTCGCACTCGACCGGGTCACCAACCATTGTCCCGGTACCGTGCGCCTCGAGATAGAGCACCTCGTCGGCTTCCACACCAGCCCGCTCGTACACCTGCCGCAGCAGCGTCTCCTGAGTTTCCACCCGCGGCAAGGACAGGCCCATGGTGCGGCCATCACTGTTGGAGGCACTGCCCACGATCACACCATGAATGCGATCACCGTCAGCAATCGCATCCTTAAGCCGCTTCAGGAGGACCATGCCGGCGCCCTCGGAGCGGACATAGCCGTCCGCTTTGGTGGAGAAAGAACGGCACCTGCCTGTCGGGGAAAGCATCGACGCTTGCGAGAATCCCACAAAGTGATATGGGCTGAGCAGCAGGTTGACACCACCGACGAGGGCGGCGGAGCTCTCTCCGACGCGCAGAGTCTGCACAGCCTGGACCAGTGCGACCAATGAAGAAGAACAGGCGGTGTCCACGATCAGACTGGGACCACGCAGGTCGAACACATGCGACAGACGGTTCGCGGCAATCGACAGCGCTGCTCCGGCCATCGTGTAGGCGTTGACCTTCTCCGGGGACAGCATTTGCAGCGCCCCGTAGGAATTGTCGGAGATGCCGACGAATACAGCCGTGTCCGTTCCTGCAAGCGCCGTCGGCGCCACGCTGGCATCGTCACATGCCTCCACGGCCAGCTCGAGCAGCAAGCGGTGCTGTGGATCACACTGTGAGGCTTCCTTCGGTGAGATGCCGAAGTAGTCGGCATCGAAACCGGCGACCTCATCCAGGAAGCCGCCGGCTGCGGTGTAGCTCTTGCCCGGGCGCGGCATGGAGGGATCCACGAACCGTTCCGTGTAGAACCGCTCTTCAGGCACCTGAGTGATCAGGTCAGCACCTTGAGCCAACCTCTCCCAATACGACTCAAGGTCCACGATTGCTCCGGGCAGCCGACAAGCGGCTCCCACCACGGCGATACCGTCGCCTTCGGTGCCATCCCACTTGCGTACGTCCACAACGACTCCACTCGAATGGCGCCTACTTGTAGCCGCCGCATAATGAGGAAAACGCAAGCACACGAAAGGGCTTGCAAGGATGACAGGACAGCTCGCACGCGCCGATGAACCGGACGTACAAGGATTCGCAACAGCTTCCAGGCGATGTTTACTGGCACTCCACCAGAGCCTGCAAGTGGGCGTTAGGGCATACGGGTGACACCTGCGGTGCAGTAAGGCGCACGAGGGATGGGGCAAGCGTCGGCGGTGCCACGCGGAGGGCTACGTCGTCGTCATGAAGGCTCTGGGAACCTGGCTTCCAGCCTTGGCGTCCAGCAGTCTGACCCCAGGAGATGAAGCCATAAGGCTGGCTCAAACACAGGCAGCGTGGTCGGTAACCGAGGTGGTTGCCCGCACCGCAGAGAAAGACGCTTAGCCGTGTCTCCCTCTGTCCGGATGCTGAGCGAGGTCGGGTTCGGCCGTTGCGACTCGGGTCTTGGGCGAGCAGTACAGCGCGGACCGGCAGTTGACGCCGTTTCACCCAGTAAGGCTCCGACGCATTGCGTTGCCGAATGTGGATGCCTGGCCCCGCCTGCATCTCCACGCTCGCTTTCGCATAGCTGCGATTTACACCAGCCGACGCAGGGCAGGGTGACCGCATCTCTGCCGGCGTCTGATGGGCTCGCTGCGCAGAGTGGTCTTGGATGAGGCGACGAAGAAGTCATCGTCCATGGCTGGGCATGCTTCGGCCGTGGTGAGGAGCGCTGAGCGCGGGTGCCAGAGGAGGTGTGGAGCTGTTCCACCTGGTCCTCGACGAACTGGACTCCGCGGCCGATCCGGTCCCGACAAGGCCCCCTTCGGCGCAAGCCCGGCAAGATCCACGCTGACAAGGACTACAACCACCACTCCTGCGGCAATGACTGTCCCGGTACGATATCCAGCCCCGCATCGCCCGCAAGGGCGTCGCGTCCTTACCATGGCAGCCGACACCGCTGGACTATCGAACGCACCATGGTCTGGCTTGCGGCCGCCCGCGATGCTGCCGCCGCTATGAGCGCGACGTTGGCCACTGACTGACCTCCGCCAGCATCGCCTGTACCCCTGATCTGTGACCGCAGACTCACCACAGGAGCGACACCTGAACGTGCTGAGTGCCTGGGCCTGCTCCTGGCGACCGGCAGTGAGATCGACGACTCCCGACATGCCAGCAGGACCACCTACCCGGCCGGGAAAGCTGTCGAACAGTTAACAAGGGGCTGGCCACCGACTCGCCCCCTGTCTTGGTCGCTCCTGAAGACCTGTTGCGCATGGGTCAGCGGATGCTGAGCGCCCCTCGGCCCTTGATGTGCCTGACGCCACTGCTGTGGCAGATGCGTACGTTGTTGGTGGGCACTGCTGCTCCGGCGAAGGTGCGGTGGGCCATGCGGCCGGAGGTGATGGTTCCGTTGAGGAAAGAGTCGGCGGGAGTGTATCCGCTCGTGCCGCGCGGGGCAGGGCGAAGGACGGAGCGCCCCACGATGCGGCCGGTGCGGTTGCGTCCGGAGTACCAGGTCACGGTGGCCTTACCCCGGAGCGACTTGGCACGCGAACAGTTGGCGTGCGCGGTTCCCTTCACTGTGAGGCGACCCGAAGCGATACGGGACTGACGGCCGTTCGGGGAAGTGCAGTTGTCCAGATTCGCGCTGCCCCGGGCCGAGATCTTGCGGGGGGTGCTGGTGACGGCGGGTGAGAAAGCGATGCGCTGGCCGGGACCGGTCCGCAGGGAGCACTTGAGAGTGGCTTGGTGAGCCGCTGCGGCGGTCGGCGCTGGAGCGGCCCTCTGCGTTTCGGCCCGGCTCGTGGCTCCCGTGGCGAAGAGGGTCAGGATGGCGGTCGCCGTCACGGCTGCAGCTCGCAGGCGGTGCACAGCAGGCATGTGGTTCTCCTTCAGTTTGGGGCGGCACCCCCGTGGCGGGGCGAGGTCAGACGGTTTGGCTCAAACACCGTGTCCCGCTCATCATTCACGACCGTTGTGGGCTGAATCGCCTGAACGCAGCATTTCATCACCATTTATCACTCTCCAGAGCTAATGGGGCGTTTGACTCTTGAGTGCTGATTTGCTCAGATCGCCGTGTCGAGGAAAGGACCGACATGCGACGGTTTCCCGGAAGCGGTCTATGGGGCCGGATGCGCAAGACCACTCACGGACGACGTGGCAAGACTGGCCGGCGCACGCGGCGTCCGTGGTGGGTGCTGCTCGCCACGGCGGGCGTCGGGACCGTACTGGCCCTGACCGCGTTCGCGGCGCCGGGCCGGCTGTCCAACGGCGGGTACATCGCCGAGGGGACCGAGGCCACCCACGCGGAAGCGTTGCTCCAAGAGCGTTTTGCTGCGGGAATCCCCGACCTGGTGTTGTACGTGCGCTCGCACCAACCTGTCGACACCAAAGAAGTAGCGCGCGCGGGCCGCGAGTTCACCCGCCGGGTGGGTGAGCGCACGGGCGGCGGGGAGGTCTTCTCCTACTGGTCCGTGGGAGACCGCAGGCTGATGAGTGAGGACGGCCGGGCCGCCCTGGTCACGGTGGACCTGCAGGGGAGCGAGGACGTGGCTGCACGCAGGGCGGCTGAATTGGTGCCTCACCTGACCGGCGCGCGCGGCATGTTCACGGTCACGGCGACCGGACCGGCCTGGGTGATGGCACAGGCGACCGAACTGAGTCATGCGGAACTGATCCGCGCAGAACTCGTCGGTGCCCCGCTGACCGCCCTGGTGCTGCTGTTCGCCTTCGGATCACTCACGGCGGCGCTGCTGCCCGCGGCGGTCGGCGCCCTGGCGGTAGCCGGCACCTTCGCCCTCCTTCAACCGCTGTCAACCTTCATGCCGTTGTCAGCATTCGCCTTCAACATCACCACCGCCCTCGGATTTGGACTGGCCGTCGACTACGGCCTGTTCGTCGTCAGCCGCTACCGAGAGGAGCTGGCTGCGGGCGCGGCGCCGCCCGAAGCGGTCGAAACAACGATGCGCACGGTCGGCCGGACCGTGCTGTTCTCCGCGGGCACGATGGTGATCTGCTTCGCCGCCCTCCTGCTCTTCCCGCTGAGTTTTCTGCGCTCGCTGGCGCTGGCCGGCATCAGTGTGGTCGTATTGGCAGCCGCGGCCACGCGACTGGTGCTGCCCGCCCTGCTCCTGGTCATCGGCCACCGGATCGACCGCCTGGATCCGCTTGCCTCCCTGCGCCGCCGCGGACGTACCGACCGAAGTCCGCTGTGGCTGCGCGTCGCACGCCTTGCCACCGGCAGGCCGGTGCTGGCAGGTGGATGCGCGATTTTGTTCCTGCTGGCCCTGGCTATGCCGTTCACCCACGCCCGCTTCGGGGTCACCGACGAGAGGGTCCTGCCCGAGAAGGCGGAATCCCACGCCACAGCGACGCGCATCGGGAGGGAGTTCCCTCTGCCGTGGACCCGGACGCTGGCCATCCTCTTGCCCGACACCGACGCCGTCGACCAGCGGGAGGAGCTCGACGCCTACGCCCGCAGAGTCTCCGCGCTGCCCACGACAGGGGAAGTGGGGACTGCCCTGGGCACCTACCGTGAAGGACGTCGTACCTCTGGACCGTCGGTGGACTCGCTGCTGTACGTCAGCACCGGTTCCACCTGGCTCTCGGTGATCGCTGAGGGGCCGCCCTCGGCCGATGAACCCCTGGTGCGGGAGCTGCGCGCGCTGTCCTCCCCCGGGCGTCACCTCGTCTCGGGGCGCCCGGCCCGTGTGCTCGACACCAAGAACGCTGTCCTGGGGGTACTGCCGACAGCCGCGGCGATCGTTGTGGGGGCGGTGCTTTTGCTCCTGTTCCTTTTCACTGGCTCCATCCTCATCCCCGTGAAAGCGGTGAGCATGGGCGCGTTGAGCCTGAGCGCCAGTTTCGGAGCGATGGTGTACGTGTTCCAGGACGGACATCTGCGCAGCGTCCTCGGAGACTTCACAGTCACCGGCGAGCTGGAGACCTCCATGCCAGTGCTGATCTTCGGTGCGGCCTTCGCCCTCTCCGTCGACTACGAGCTGTTCCTCATCTCCCGTATCCAAGAGGAGTACCGGCGCACCGGCCATCACCGGAACGCGGTCATCACCGGCCTCGCCCGTACGGGAAGAATGATCACCGTGGCGGCAGTGATCTTCGCGGTCGCCCTGCTGCCCCTGGTCTCCTCGGCCATCACCCTCCTCAAACTGGTCGGCCTGGGGCTCGCGCTCGCGGTCCTGGTCGACGCCACCGTCGTACGTGGCGTGCTGGTGCCGGCGTTCATGCAATTGACCGGGCGCGCCAACTGGTGGGCGCCACGCCCCCTCGCCGCTCTCCACCGACGTATCGGCGCAGACCGATGGCACCGACACATCGGCCCCAGCACCCGCACCGGGCTCCCCGCTGCGCGCGACAGCGCACCCGCTCCCGAGCCCAACTCCACGACGGCGCGGTGATCATCATCACGGACGTGACCATCACCTCGGCCGTGCTCTACGACAGCAAGTCCCTGCCCCGCCACCCACCGGCTGGCCGAGCGAAACCTGCTGCCGACGAGCACGCCGTCGACGGCGGCTCCACATCGGTCGTGGAGCAGAACCAGCTCGACTACAAGCACGGGACCGCTCTGGAGGAACTGGTTCGACGAAAACGCACTCACCACCACGCAAGGGCAGCGTCTTTGGCCGCGACGCCTTCACCATCGGCTGAGAGCGGCAGCACTTCGTACGTCCCCAGGGCAAGTTAAGCCAGCAGTAGGCGATACCGGCGATCCCCCCCCCGATCACAAGTCAGGTTCTGCAAGGAGGGCTGCGGCCGCGCCTGTCAAGTCCACCTGCACACACAGCAACTGGCAAACGCCGGTCACCCTACTGTGGCAACCCCACCGGGCTGCCGCCCGGGCTGCGCAACGGTCCAGCGTGGGGAAGGCGAAATTGACGATGTGTGCCGCCTCGAGAGCACGGCCACGGTATGCGACAGGCCCGAGCGGCTCGTCCAGCGGACGACGGTGGTGTGACTGAGCTGGAAGCGTTCCGCGGCCCGCCGCAACGGCCAGCCGCCGTCCACGACACACCTGGCCAGACACAGCCTGCGGGTTGGAGCCAGCCGGGCATCACGGTGGGACACGAGAAACTCCTGAGTACTGGTGGAGATCTCGCAATCCGCTCCGAACCCAGAAGGCCCTCACCAAGATCTTCATGAGCCTTCTACCGGTAGTTCGTTAAATCCGGTGGTAGAGGTCAATGCCATGTCCGGTGGTGACCGCGTCGATCAGGGCCTGGAGCTCGGAGGGTGGGTCCTTGTCCGTCCAGGCTTGCCACCACCGGTTGAGGGTGACGGCGGGGGTGAGCCAGGAACGGATGGCCCGTAAGGCCCTTGGCCAGCAGGGCTGTTGGTGCTGGTGGGGTCTGGTTGGCCCCCCTCTGCGGCCCCTCGTCGGGGCAGGGGTCCGGCGCGGAGGCATCCAGGGGTCCGGGTGGGGTGAACCACTGGTCCCAGCAGAAGGAGAAAGCGCAGTTGACCAGGGTCTGATGGCGGCGGATGGCGCGGTCGGAGCGGACTTGGAAGTCGGCCCAGCCGAGTTCGTCCTTGATCTGCTTGTAGCTCTGCTCGATCCACGGCCGCAGTCCGTAGAGGCGCACGATCTCGGCGAGGCCGGCCGGCGGGTGCAGGCCGGTGGCGGCGTGGGGTGCATCAGGGTGGGGCAGGTTGGTGGCCAGGTACCAGGTGGCCTTCTCCGGCAGCCGGGCTGGGTCGGTGGTGGCCACGACCAGTCGGCAGGGTGAGTCGGGGCCGTAGCCGCCCAGGCGGGCGTCGGCGGCCCACCAGTTCTCGGTGTGCCCGTCGCGGAAGTGACGCTCCACGGGCGTCCAGTCGCCGGGACGCTTGGCATCGCGCCAGGTCAGGGCGCGGGCGGCCGCAATGGGAGTGTGCGGCTGGTCGGCCCGGGCCCAGGTGCCGCGGTGCGGCCTGAGCGCGACCACGTAGGCCAGGCCGGCCGCGCGCAGCGCGAGGTACCAGTCGTCGCTGACGGAGTAGGCGCAGTCGGCGACCATTCGCCCGGCAGCCGAAGCCCGCTGCCTTCCCGCGGGCCGCGAGGGCAGCGGCCAGCTGCGGTTTCGTGCGGAAGGCCGGGTCGGACCGGCCGCGGGCGAAGTGATGAGCAGGGGTGTAGGGAGTCGCGTGCAGCGGGTAGTACACACGGCCGTTAGTCCACACCGTAGTCACCGTGACAATGCCGTTGTCCGTTTTGCCCAGCCGCCCCAGCCACTGCCGGCCCACGTTGGCGGTGGCCCGGCCGTCCTTGCGGTCCCCGGAGTCGTCGATCACGATGACTCCACCGTCGTGCGGAGCGGTCGCCGGCTCCTCGCGCAGCAGCTCAAGCCGCCGGTCGTTGACCTGCTCGGCCTCCCAGGGCGACTCGGACAGGAAGAACTGCAGCCGCTACACCCCCGGCTTCCCCGCACCGGCCACCGGCTCCGCCCCTGCCAGGCAGGTGATCGTCTTGTTCCGCTCCCGCGGCGCCAGCAGCCCGGTCAGATACTCACGAAACCCTCGCCGCTGTGCCAGGCTGAAGAAGAGGTCGTCGAACCGGGCCGCGTAGTCCTCCAACGGTCCCGGAGCGGGCGGACACGGACGGCGAGCAGTCATCTTCAGCCCCCGGCAAGGAAGTTGGCTCCTGCTACCGGCCTACGACCAGACCGACCCGTCGTCAATCCCCACCACCGCCGGATTTAACGAACTACCGGTAATCTGCGAAGAGTCGACGAAGGCGTACGCATCAACGTCACCCGCACCCCCCAGAGCACGCCGGTGACAGTAGCGGTCAGTGAGTCGTTCGGTTTCGGTGGCCACAATGCTGCAGTCGTCGTGGGCCGGCCGTAGTGACGCTCGCCCGTCGACCGCGCCTGTCGTCGGGTGAGCGGGGAGTCGGCCCGGCAAGTTCTGGCGCCCTTGCGAATTACCTCGTCTGCTTGCTCTCCTGACCTCATGCGAGATCTCCTGTCACTGACGCTCCCTTACAAAAACGCGGTGCAGTAGCTGCCCTGCCATCCCCGGCCGGTCGGGAGGCGTGCAAGACGGGCAAGCCGACGCCAGATGCTGCGGTTGTCCGAGGAGTTGATATCGTCGACGTCCTGCACGGGGTGTTGTGGCGCTCGCCGCCGCGCGGGGCGGCGGCGAACAGGGAGTCAGGAAGGATTCCGGGCCATGCCTTCGGCAGTTGCTTCTGGTTGGCGCGGCAGGGTTGCCGCCTGTTGGGGTCGGGTGTCCGTCGAGATCGAGACTGTCTGGGCGGATTGAGTGCTGTGCCCCAGGCCCAGGCGTAGCTGGATGACTTGCGCCAGATCAGTGATGTTGCCCTTGATGTAGCGCATTAGTTCCATGGGCGGGATCTCGAGGTTGAATTCCTGCTGGAGTTTGACGAGCAGTTCGGCTGTCATGAGGGAGTCCAGGCCGTACTCGTCGAGGGGACGGTGGACGTCGAGCAGTGCTTTGTCCATGTGCAGTACGTCGGCGATCTGTGCGGCGATGAGATCGGCGAGGCGCAGCAGTGCCTCGTCCGCCGACAGTTGTCCGAGCTCGCGTAGCTGTGCACCGTCGGTCTGGGTCCCGCTGACGGCGGGGAACAGACCGGCCAAGCGGGGGCTTCCTGCGAGCGGCAGCAGATGACGCACCCGGGCGGCGTCGTAGCGCACGACACCGGCGACATCGGCATCCTGCTGCAGGAGTACCCGGGCGGCGGTGAACGCTTCCGTCGTGCTGATCGGCTCGATGCCGAGACTGGCCATGGATGCGGTCAGTTCGTTGCGGGCCGCGTAACCGGTCTCTCCCAGCATGCCCCAAGCGATGGCGAGCCCGGCCTGGCCTCGCCGGCGGCGGTTGCGAACCAGCGCCTCCAGGTAGAGGTTTCCGGCCGCGTAGGGGGCCTGGCGCAGATTGCCGACGCTCGCGGTGCCCGAGGAGTACATCAGGAAGAGGTCGCAGTCCCGGTTGCGGGTGAGCCGGTCCAGGACGAGTGCCCCGCCGATCTTGGGGCGCATTACGGCGGCCAGGCGTTCGTCATCCAGGTTCGAAAGCAGTTCGTCATCGAGGTGCATGGCGGCATGGACGACACCGCGGAGCGGATGCCCGCCGGCATCCAGTTGTGTGACGACCCGGGTCATGGCGGCCAGGTCGGCGGCGTCGGCCGCGTACGCGGTGGCCTCTACACCCTGCTCGTGCAGTGCGCTGAGAGTGGCCGCGGCCTCCGGTGCAGCAGGGCCGCGTCGGCTGGTCAGGGCGATGTGCCGGGCTCCGAGCGCGGCGAGCCACTGTGCGGTCGCCGCGCCGAATCCGCTGGTGCCGCCGGTGATGAGGTAGGTGCCGCGGGGGTCGAGCCGGGGGGATCGAGGGAGGGGCCGGACGTGCGGGGGCTCGTCGAGGGGGTCGAAGGTGACGAGGACTTTGCCGATGTGGCGGGAGTGCTGCAGGAAGGTGAAGGCTTCCTGGACGCGTGCAGCGGGAAAGGCGGTGTGCGGCAGCGGACGGCATACCTCGTCCAATGCAGGATCTTCGAATTGTGCCTGGAGGTCGGCCAGCAGACGCGGGTTGGAGATGACTTTGTTGAGGTCGACGCCGAAGAAGGCGAGGTTGTCGGTGAACGGCCGCAGCAGAAGTTGCCGGTTCTCGTAGAAGTCGCGTTTGCCGAGTTCGAGGAAGCGGCCGCCAGCCCGCAGCAGTTCGAGGCTGCGCGGGATGGCTTCTCCGGACAGTGAGTTGAGGACAACGTCGACTCCGTCGTTGTCGGTGATCGTGCGCACCTGGTCGGCGAAGTCGAGGGAGCGGGAGTCCAGGACGTGCTTGATGCCCACGGCCCTGAGGCAGTTGCGCTTGAGGTCGCTGCCCGCGGTGGCGATGACGTGTGCGCCGCAATGGGCCGCGTAGTTCAGGGCGGCAAGCCCGACACCTCCGGCCGCACCGTGGACCAGTACGGTCTCGCCGGGCTGCAGGCGCGCCAGGGTGCGCAGGCTGTAGAGAACGGTGGCGTAGGCCACCGGCCGGGTCGCTGCCTGGGCAAAGGTCATGTCCGCCGGCAGCGGCAGCAGGCCCTCAGCGCGGCTGAGCGTGTAGGAGGACAGGGACGCGGCGGCCATGCCGGCGACCCGGTCGCCCGGCTGCACGTGGGTTACGCCTTCGCCGCAGGCAGCGACGATGCCTGCACATTCCAGTCCCATGCCGATTTCGCTGAGGGTGCCCTCTACGGCTTCGGCCGGCAGCAGGCCGGTGCTCTGCATGAGGTCGCGGTAGTTGAGAGCTGCCGCCTTGACCTCGAGGAGAACTTCTCCCGGGCCCGGCGTGGGCCGGACGGTTTCGTGCCAGGCCAGTGTGTAGGACAGACCGGGATTGTGTGTTTTGAGGGTGTAGGACAGGCCCTTGGCCGCCGCCCGGGTGGTGGGGCGGTGCTGTTCGCGCGGGACGAAGCGGCCGTGTTCGGCCAAGATGATCTCGTCCTCGTCTCCGGGCGCGCTCAGTTCTCGTGCGATCCGGCGGGCATCGTGCTGCAGGTCGGCGGTGCGGTGCAGGGACACGCGCCGCAGGCACACTTGGGGCAGTTCGTTGGACAGGCAGCGTGTCATGCCCCAGATGGCGGCGTCGGCCGGCTGTTCGGCCTCCATGCCGCTTTCGACAGCTCCGCTGGGGCGGGTGACCACCCACACGTCAGCGCGGTTGTGGTCTGCCAACCCGCTGGCGCATGCGGCAAGCCCGGCACGCAGCACCCCGGCGCGTCGTGCGGTGCGGGAGATAGCGGCATCCGGGTCGTCCTCGGTGGCACGGCCGAGCACAAGGAGCACGCCCGGTGTGCCGGCCTCCTCGCCCGCTGCGGCGAGGGACAGGAGGTCTTGCCACTGCTCACAGGTCTCGGGCGCGAGGGCGGCCACCGCAGCACGTCCGTTGTGCGGGGGGAGTGTTTCGGCCAGAGTCTGGGCGAACGGCAGTTCGTCGGGGGTCTCCGCGGTCACGAGGAACGACGTCTGTGCTGCCAGCCCGGGCTGGGCAAGCGCGTCGTGTGAGGGGGTGACGGGCAGTGTCGCCAGCAAGACGGAGCCGTCGTGGTGGCTGTTGTCCGTGCCGTTGACCACGTGCTGGAAGCCGGCTTCCTTCAGCAGGCCGGGCCACTGCGCGCGCGGCAGGAGGATGGAGCGGGGTCGCAGGGCGGTATCGGTGTTGCTGTAGAAGCTGTCCAGGGTGCCGAAAATGGGTGCCAGCACCTCCGGGTCGTGTACTTCGGTGGCGAGCAGTCCCCCGCCGGGGGCCAGCAGCCCGGCGACGTGCCGGACGGCACGTGCGAGGTCGTTGGCGGTGTGCAGCGCATTTCCCGCCACGACTAGGTCGAACGAGTAAGGGGTGAAGCCCTGTTCGCTGGGTGGGACATCCAGGTCGAGGGTGCGGTAGTCGAGGAAGTCATAGGCCGCGAAGCGCTTGCGGGCCCGGGAGAAGAAGAAGGGGGAGGCGTCGGTGAAGCAGTAGCGCGTGAGATCTGCAGGCAGCAGGGGCAGCAGCGCAGCGGTCAGCCCGCCGGTGCCGGCTCCCACTTCGAGAATGCGCAGCGGCCGTCCGGCCGGCCAGTTGCGGACGATCTCCTGCAGCATCGTCTGGGCCAGACGGTTGGCAAGACGGCAGAAGGGGGCGGTGTCGTAGAACTGCTCGAGCATCTTCGCCGATGTCTCGTCGGCCAGCAGCTCCATCGGGTCACGGACACCGCGCAGGATGTCGGCCAGGTGGGCGCTGTGTTGGGCGAACAGTGCCTGTGTGGCGAGGAACTGCGGGTATTTTCGTACCCAAGCGGCGTGCGTGGCGTCTGTGCCCGCAGGATCGTCGCTCAGGCACAAACGCCCGTTGGCTTTCCTGTGCAGGACTCCGTGTCGTTCCATCGCCGGCTGCATCAGGCGGGTCAAGCGCAGGTGCCGCTCTTGCATTCCGTGTCCCACGAGTTCGTCCCAGGTGAAGGACGCCAGGGGATCGGGGAGCAGTGAGGCCACTGCCGCGGCGAGCTCACGGACCCACATAGCGCTGCCGTCGGCCGTGAATTCCGCGAAACGCAGCTCTCGGAACTGTTTGCACGCCTCGGCGATCCTGGGGGCGCAGACGTCTGTCACCTGCGCGGGCAGGGGCACTGGCGAGTGGGCGGGACCGGACTCGTTCTCGTGGCGGGCGACCCGCAGCACCGTGTGGTGCACGGCCACTGAGGTGCGGGCCGAACCGGAGAACCGGCGCAGACGGCAGCCCTCGAGCCGGGCGGTCACGGTGCCGTCCGGGTCGGCGATGGTCACGTCCCAGCAGACTTCGTTCTCGGTGCGGGACCGCTCGCGCACAGTGATACATCCCGCCGCGGAGGGCGTGGCCCACACGCGTACCGCGCCGATCGAGGCGGGCAGATAGGCCTGGCCCTGCGCCACCAGGTCAGCCAGTAGGGGGAAACCCGCCTGCAGCGCGGCGTCCAGCAGCGCCGGGTGGGCAGCATAGGGAGCGCCGGGACTTTGGTGTGCGTAGCGCGCCAGCACGTGTGTGCCGTCGGTGTGCAGTTCGCTCAACACGCGGAAGGACGGACCGTAATCCAGACCGGCCCGGGCGCATGCGGTGTAGTGCTCCTCGGCGGTGATCTGCTGGGTGCACCGCGCGGCGAGAGCGTCCAGCTCGAGCGGGGCGGGCCGGGAGGCGATCAGGGCGCGTACTCGGGCGCGGGCGTGCAGACGCGGCTCACGACTGTGGTCGTCGGTGCTGGAGACCATCAGAACGCCGTCATCGGGGTTCAGGGCGACCTGCAGGTGCACGGCGGAAGCATCGGCCCAGGGCACGACCAGGGCGCTGCTGATGTCCAGATGCTCCACCTCGACCGGCGCATCCAGGACGGCGCGTGCGGCGGCCTGGGCCATCTCCACATAGCCGGTCGCGGGCATGAGGACGCTGCCTGCGACACGGTGGTCGGCCAGCCAGGGAATGCGCACGGGTTCGACGGGCCCGCTCCACAGAGGGGAGGGCGCGGGGATGCGGCTGCCCAGGAGCGGGTGTTCGGCGGGACGTCGGTAGGTGCGATCCGCGGGTACGTTCCAGTGCCGCGCTCTCTGCCAGGGATAGGGAAACAGGCCAGTGACCTGGCCAGGCCGGGGGAAGTAGCGCGTCCAGTCGGTGCGTGCCCCGGCCGCCAGCAGCGCTGCCCGCGTGCCGGCCATGGCCAGGGGGCCGTCGGCCCCCCGGCGCAGGGTGGGCAGGACGGCCGTGGTCGTTTGGGGGCGTGCCGCGGTCAGGCGCCGCAGGTAGGTGCGCAGCGCCGGGTGGGGACTGATCTCCAGGAAGATGTCCACGCCGTCGTCGAGCGCCTCCTTCACGGCCGCGGCAAAAGCCACGGGCTCGCGCAGGTTGCGCCACCAGTAGGTGGCATCCAGCTCCGCTCCGTTGTGCCAGGACCCGGTGACCGTGGAGATGAAGGGGACCCGGGCCGGCTGCGGAGTCAGGGTCGTGAGCGCTGCGCGGACCGGTTCGTGCTGCGGGTCCATGGCGCTGCTGTGGAAGGCGTAGTCCATGTCCAGGTCGCGGAAGAAGACACCCTGTGCGGTCAGATGCTCCCCCAGCACCGCCAGCGCCTCGGCGCTTCCGGCGAACGTGACGTCCTGGTCGCTGTTGATACCGGCGATCTCCAACTGCCCCGCAGACTCCTCCACCTTCTGCACGGCCTGCTCACGGGGCAATCCGGCCGCGGCCATGCGCCCGCTGCCCGCGGTTTCCGCCTGCGCCTGGCTACGTACCGCGATCACCTGGCACGCCTGCGCCAGGGTGAGGGCCCCGGCGGCGTACGCAGCGGCGACCTCCCCGACACTGTGACCGAATGCCACGGCCGGATCCACCCCCCAGGCGCGCAACATCCGGGTGAGGCCCGCCTGGACGGCGAACAGCAGCGGCTGGGTCACCTCGGTAGGCGCCAGCTGCCACTGCTGGGCCGGCTTGGCGAGGTAGTCGGTGATCGACCAGCCCAGCAGCGGCGCCAGATGGCCGTCCACCTCCTTGACCGCCTCTTGGAAGACGGCATCGTGGGCCATCAGGTCAGCGCCCATGCCGGCCCACTGCGTTCCGTTGCCCGCGTAGACGAACGCGACCCGTCCCGCGCGCACTGCTTTGACCAAGCTGCTCTTACCGGTTGAGGTGAGCAGGGTGAGCCGTTCGGCCGCGTCCTCTGCTGTGGCGGCCAGGACGGCCGCGCGGTGTTCGTGCTTGGCCCGGCGCCGGCAGGAGGTGTAGGCGATGTCGTAGAACTCGTGGGGATCGGCGTCCGTCAGGCGCCGTGCCATACGTGAGGCGGCCTCCGCCAGCGCCGGCTCGGTGCGCGCGCTGACCAGCACCGGCAGGCCCTCCGGCGGCGGCGTGCAGGGGGCGGGTGCAGTGGGCGGCGGCGCGGCGGCCACGATGGCATGGGCGTTGGCTCCGCCGAAGCCGAAGGAGTTGACGCCCACCACCGGGCGCGGCGTATCGGCCAGCGGGCGGTTCTCGGCGACCAGGTCGATGCCAAGGCCGGTGAAGTCGATGTCCGGGCTGGGCTGCGCGGCGTGCAAAGAAGCCGGAATGAGCCGGTGCCGCAGCACGAGCAGGGCCTTGCACAGTCCTGCCATGCCCGAAGCGGGCTCCAGATGGCCCGTGTTGGTCTTCACCGAACCGATCGGCAGCGGCCCGGCGATGCGCCGCATCCCCAGCGCCTGGCCGATGGCCCGGGCCTCCAGCGGATCCCCTACCGCGGTGCCCGTCCCGTGGGCCTCGAAGTACACCAGCTCGTTGGGGTGCACGCCCGCCCGCGCGTAGGTGCTGCGCAGCAGGGCCTCTTGGGCCTCGGCGCTGGGCAGCGCCAGGCCCATGGTGCGCCCGTCGCAGTTGCTGCCGGTCCCCAGGATCAGGCCGAGAACGCGGTCACCGTCGGCCACCGCGTCCGGCAGCCGTTTGAGCACCACGAGGCCGCCGCCCTCGGCGCGCACGAAGCCGTCGGCGTCGGCGTCGAAGGCGGCGCACCTGCCGCGGCGGGAAAGCATCGCGGCCTGGGAGAAACCGACGTAGTGATAGGGGGAGAGCAAAACGTTCGCCCCGCCGCACAGCACGGTGCGACTGGTCCCCTCCCACAGGGTGCGACAGCCCCGGTCCAGTGCCACCAGTGATGAGGAGCAGGCGGTGTCCACGACCATGCTGGGGCCGCGCAGATCGAAGGTGTGCGAGAGCCGGTTCGCGGCGATCGACAGGGCTCCACCCGACATCGTGTAGGGGTTCATCCCACGCGGGTCGTAGATGTGGGAGGAGGCGTAGCTGGTATCAGAGATACCGACATACACGGCGGTATCGGTGCCGGCCAGCATTTCGGGGTCGATGGCAGCGTCGTCCAGCGCCTCGGTCGCCAACTCCAGCAACAGCCGGTGGTGGGGGTCCATCTGGGCGGCTTCCTTGGGAGGAATTCCGAAGTAGGCGCTGTCGAAGCCCGCGACATCGTCCAGGAATCCGCCGGCCGCCGTGTAGGACTTGCCCGGCCGCGGCATTTGCGTGTCCACGAACCGGCTGGTGTCGAATCGGTCGGCGGGCATTTCGGTGATCAGATCACGCTGGTCCCGCAAGGCGTCCCACATCTGTTCCAGCCCGGTGATGCCGCCGGGCAGACGGCACGACGCTCCCACGACGGCGATGGCACGCTCATCAAGAGCAGACGGTTCCCGGTGCATGTACGCGACCCTTCGAGACGGGCTGGGAGACCAGCCGAGCGCTACGTAACGTAGCCGCACTCGTGGTGTGCGCTGACTATCCCCACGCTTGTGGGCCCACCTACTTAGCTTTCACTGAAACCGGTGACGTGCACGGATGTCGGGTCGACGACCCTTTCGGGTGAGAGGGCATCCATATGCGGCAGCAGTTCCGAGGAGCGGACAGAATCACGTAGCGTCACATCCCTGTGTCCGATCCCTGCCGTGGAGATGCCTTGTCCATCCTGATCACCGGCGCCACCGGATTCCTCGGCAGCCGCCTCGCCCGCGAACTCCTCGCCCGCCCCGGCGACCAGCCGCTGATCATCCTCGGGCGCGGCGGCGAAAAGGACCTGCGCACGCGGACGGAAGCCGCCATCACCTGGCTTGACGCCCCACCCCTGCCACCGGGCGCCCTGGACCGGTTGCGCTTCTTCAGCACAGATCTCAGCCAGCCGGGCATGGCCCTCACCGCAGCCCAACGGGTGCAACTGGCCGACGGACTGACCCAGATCTGGCACAGTGCGGCCGCGCTCAGCCTGGAAGGCGATCCGGTGCCCCTGCACCGGACCAATGTGATGGGCACCCGCCACGTCCTTGAGCTCGCCGACGCCGCCCCCGGCGCCCACGTCGTCCACGTCAGCACTATCGCTGTCGCCGGCCGACGCACTACCGGCCACATCCTTGAAGACGACCTGCGCGACGACGGGTTTCTCACCTCCTACGAAGAGACCAAATACACCGCCGAGACCATCGTGCACACCTGGGCCAGGACCGGTGCCCGCCCCGCGACCATCATGCGCCCCAGCCTCCTGGTCTCCCACCGCCCAGCTCCCCACGGCCTCCCCGGCCAGCCCCTGGACACCCTGGTCCGACTCACCGACGACACGGCACGCTCATGGACCATGCGAGGGCGCAGCCTGGCCGACATCCTCGCGAACGGCTGGGAAGACGGAACCAGGCTGCACGTCCGCATCCCCGTCGACCCCCAGGGCGCCTGGAACATGCTCCAAGTCGACTACGCCGCTCACGCCATGGTCCGAGCCGCCGAGATCCCCCACGACACGCCGCTGGTCCAGACTCTGCACATCACCCATCCCAAGAACACCGCAACAACCACACTTTTTCGGGCCCTCGAACTTCGCCACCCAGGCGTTGCCCTGGACCTGGTGCCCGAACTGCCCGCCCCCACATCTCTGGAGCAGCTCGTCATGCAACGGGCAAGCTTCCTAGGCTATGCCGCACAGCGGCGTACCTATGACCGGTCCCAGCTAATGACAAGGATCGGCGAACTACCCGACCCCAAGCCCGTAGACGAGCATTACCTTGCACAGGCTCTGGGAACCTCAACCACCACCGCCACGTGACCTCGCCACAGCGGCATTGGCATGTACAGAGAAGGATGCCCGGGCCGTCTCGGATGGAGCGGCCCGATCGAATCCGTCTCGGTACAGGAGTTGGCGGTGACCGCAACCCTCGCCTCACCTGCGGATCAGCGGATCGCATCGCCAGCGGCGGCTGGGCCGGCACCCGGCGCAAGCTCGGGCCGCACTCGGCACCCGTGACGTGACCCTCACCGGGTACGGCGACGCCAGCCACGGCTTCTCCCAGGGTTGGCAGCCGAGCCCCTCACGACGCATACCGCGAGCCTGGCCGTCATGGCCGCCGACAGGCCATGGTGGCCCTGCTGGCCCGCGGCGACGCCATGGCCACGCAGCTTGTCCTCCAAGTGCTCGGAGTGAGCCTGCTCCTACGCAGCAGAAGCAGGCGCAGGTCTGAGAGTTGGCCGCCCGGCTTCGGGCAGAACCCCCGCCACAGTCCATGCGACGAGGGCTGGGGCCACTGGCATCGACGGCATCGGCTCCAGCGGCCTCCTTCGGAGTGCGGGTCAGGTCAGTCGGTGTCCCCTTGAGGTTCGGGCAAGGCTGAGCAGGTCTCACGCTGCTGCGAACCGATCGCGGTCACCCCGGTCGGCAACCGGTTCACAGCCGACCAAGGGGCCCGGCCACCTGAATGCCACCCGCCGCGGACCACCACTGCCAGTACGCCACCACCTGCGTCACCGGCAAGACCCTCCGGTAGACGAATCACAGACCTCAGCGAGCTCAACAGATCGGTTGTGCCGCGTCGCGAGCGTCGCTCCGCCGCCCGCAAACGCAGCGTCGTCGTCGACACTCCGGGCCTGTCACTGCTGGCCTTGGTCACCGCGTCGAGCGTCTCCGAAGCGATGGCCCCAGCCCCTCTACTTCGTGTTACTGTGTAGTGGTACTTGGTACTACGCAGTACCAAGAGAACCGAACAGGACCGCGATGGACGATCTGACGGAGATGCTGAAGGGCACGCTCGAGGGTTGCGTGCTGGAAATCATCGACAGCGAGGAGACCTACGGGTACGCCATCACCCGTCGACTGAACGAACTCGGCTTCACCGACGTCGTCGAAGGGACGATCTACACCATCCTGCTGCGGCTGGAGAGGAACGGCCTCGTCCAGGTGACGAAGCGGCCGTCCGGACTGGGACCACCACGCAAGTTCTTCGCGCTGAACGACGCAGGGCGCGAAGAACTCGCGGCGTTCTGGGCGAAGTGGGAGTACCTCTCCTCACGAATCGACAAGCTCAAGGAGGGCGGGCGATGACCTTCTGGGAGACCATCACGGGCAGCGACCTCACCAGGGAGTACAAGGCGTTCGAAGGCCGGGCCGCGGCACTGCCGGCCGACTACCGTGCGGCGTGGGAACAGATCAAGCTCCACACCTCCCCCTACGGGGACTTCACCGGCCGCAACCTGATGCCGATCCTGGACGGCGCCCTGGGGCTGCTCGAAGAGGCAGCGGCGGAGGGGCAGAGCGTTCACGAGGTGCTGGGCGACGACATCCCCGGCTTCTGTACTGCGCTGACCGGCGGAGAAGGAGCTCGTACCTACCGCGACCGGTGGCGCGAGCAGTTGAACAGGAACGTCGCGAAGAAGCTGGGCCGACTAGGGGGCTGACATGGGCATCCACGACATCATCGAAGGCAAGAAGCAGTGGCGGGCGCACATGGCGCGAGTCCAGGCGTTGCCGCCCGACTACCAGATCGTCTACAAGGAGATGCAGAAGTACTTCTTCAAGGTCGGGCCGGTCGACCTGCCCGACGGGCCTCTGCTGCCGGGGATCGTCGACTTCTTCGAGGGGGGCGTGGCGGACGGCAAGGGAGCTCTGGAACTCATCGGCAGCGACATCGCCGCCTTCTGCGACGACCTGGTCGATGACTCGCGTACCAACGCTGACGTCTATCAGGAGTCCCTCAACGGGAAGCCCGGCACCGCCGAGAAGTAACCCCCGTCGAACCGGCCGGGATTCAGCCATCCGGCCAGTCGCGGGCAGCCGCCGATGACTGCGGACGGCCGCAGACAGTCGCTCCCAGTTGTACGGCACGGGCCATCAGGAGAACTTCTTCCGCAAGATCTACGAGCCCGGGTGGGTCCTGCTCGGTGGCGCGGCGCACAACAAGGACTCCATGTCCGCCCGCGGCATCCCGACGCCTTCCTCCGCGGCAGCAGGCCTCCTCCTGCCACTGCTCGGCGATCCCGCGCAGCATCGCCGTGCCGCCGTCGCACGCCGCGTACAGACGGCCCGCGTCATCGGTGCCGGCGTCCAGCAGGGCGAAGTAGTCGTCGGTGTGGTCAGCGTCGGCCGCGCAGCGGATCATCGGGTGGTCCACTTCGGGGCGGTCTGGGCGATCGGTCCGGTCAACTGGATTGGTAGTCGGGGTGCTGGTTCCACTGCCCGGCCAGCTCGTACAGCGGCGCGGCGAGCGCGCGCACGCGGCTGCCCTTCGGGTCCATCTCGGAGAGCATCTCGGCCCACAGCAGGCGGGCCTGCCAGAGCCGGTCGGCGGCCTCCTCCATCCGGGCCTGGACGAACGCGCCGACGGCGAGCAGATCCTCGCGGGGGCGGGTTGACCGGGCGGCTCATCCGCTCGTCCCCGGGCGCAGCGCGGCGGCGCCCGGGGACGAGTGGCAACTACACGCCCGGGCCGGCGAGTACGGCGCCCACCTGGGCACACTGCTCCTCGGGCCAGGCGGCCATGGCGTCCGCGACCACGTCGGACACATGCCGGTAGCGGGGAGGCCCGGATGGGGGTGACGTGGAGGTAGGTCGCGCCCAGGAGGTCCACCGTCGTCAGTACCCGGTAGGCCAAGGTGTGCAGTTCCTCGTCGACTCACGCCCGGCCGCGGTGGCGGCGTCGGCGTCCTCGCACAGGAGCAGGGCCTCGTGCAGCGGTTCGGCGTCGCGGATCAGACGGGCCGCGGTGTTTTGGTAGGTGATCCGCACATTGGGGTGACAATGTGGTTCCGCGGTTGTCCGCCATACCGGCGACTCCGCGTTCGGCCGCTGGCGGTGCCGGTCTGAGGGCCGACTTTCGACCGGCTCCCCAAAATTTGATCTTTCCGGCCCGCACCGCTTCCATCGAGGGAGGTGGGCGCAGCGGGAGGCTGGTCACGTGGACTACCCCGTCGCTGACGCTCTCGCCGCGTCCCGCTGCGCCCTCTTGTCCCGCAGCCACTTACGCTGGCTGACCTCCGGCGGGCGTTCGCTCTCCCACCGGACCTCGTCGGCGGCCTGCGCCGCTTGAGTGCCTGCGTGCTCAGTCGCCAGGCGGACGTGCGTGAGGGCCTTCGCGACGGTCGCGAGGACGGCGCTGGCGAACCGAGGGTCCTCCCGGTCCGCGACCGCAACGGTGAACGCGCCGGGGAACGCCACCTCCGGCCGGGGATTGGTCATCTCCCACTCGACATGCCCGATCCCGTCCACGGCAGCCGTCTGCGGAACCACAAGGACGGCGTGCGCGCGGACTTCCCGGTACAGGACGGTGCTGTCCGGGGGGTCGCGGTCGAGGTGATCCTCATCGCCGACGCTTACCCGCACCTCGTATCCGGCCCACGTGTATCGGGCGGTGCGTCGTGGAGTCAGCCGCACGTCGGCGAGCGGAGCACCGATCGCGTACGGCTCGGTCTGGCGCAGGCCGGGACATGCTGCGGCAAGCGCGGACAGGGTGGCGTCGAGAGGGCTGGGCGGGGTCTCTTCAGGCACGGACACGGGACTGCCTTCCTCGCGAGGGGGATGGATAGGCGCCCAGGCGGCACACGCGGCGGTGCGGTGTGCCTGGTGACGCCATCCCCTCGGGCGCGGGAAGTAGAAGAGCAGTGCTCTTAGCGGGAGCCATCCCCGCATACGCGGGGAGCAGTACCGATGCGTGGCGGCCCTTGCAGCAGGCCCTGTGGGCCATTCCCGCGGGCGCGGGGAGCAGTAGGCCGAAGACTACTCGGTGGCGTACTGCTGTGTCATCGCATGGTCAGTTTTGCCGGGCGGGACGAGAAGGGCTTGGGCAGGGGCGTCTCCACGTACACGGTGATCTTCCCCTCCGTGCAGACGGGGCCGTCGCTGGCCACGTAGGCGTCGCTGTACTCGTAGTCGAAGGACCGTGCGATGACCTGCACGCGCTGGGAGAACAGGGTGACTGTGTCGCCCACGGCCGGGACCTCAAGCGCGCCGCGAGCCTGGAATGTAGCGAGGTACGTGCCCCCTTTGGGCGCGGATTCCCGCGTCTGGCCCTCGGCCGGGGTGCTGACCCAGTAGAAGGTCAGCGTGTGCAGCGCGGGCTCGTCGCGGCCGGGCTCGTCCTTGTTCTCGTCGTCGGGGCTGCCGCGCCGGAGTTCGCGCGCGGTGATGATGTCGTCGACATCGTCGGGGCGCTCACGGATGACCATGCTCTGCTCGACAAGCGGGTGGCGGAGGCTGCGGTACAGCTCCCGCAGCGGACTCCTGATGTCGTCCCAGGTCATGCTGGCAGGGGCGTCAATCCGAGCCCAGGTGCAGACGGTCGTCGGCGGGTCGTCCTCCTCCGGCTCCGCGATCTGCACGATGCGCATGGTGAAGTGCTCGTGGCCGACGAACGCGTCCTGGAGCACGTTGGTGATCTCGGTGGCGGCGGCGTCCTGGGGCGCCTCGAAGGCGGCCCAGACGCGGTACGTCCGCAGTTGCGTCGTCATGCTGATTCCTCACTTGTCGGAGTGGTCCTTGCTGTCAGAAGCTGTGAAGCGTCCGCCGTCGACGCGTAGGGCGCCGCGGCGTCCCTTGCCGGGGCGGGCCCGGTGGGCGGCCTCGACCTGGTCGGCGGCGTACCGGCTCTCGCCATCACGGCCCGGCTGCCGGTCGACGGCTGAGATGCCCCAGCGGGAGAGCTGTTTGCGGGCGCTGCCGGTCGCCGAGGCCCCGCTGTAGCCGAGGTGCTCGGCGACCTGGCTGATCGTCCACCGCTCGTAGTCCCGCGCGATGTAGGCGTCCAGGTCGTCGACGTGCCACAGCGGCATCCGCCCGCCCACCGCGTAGTGCCGCGGTGCGGGTACGTTGCCCGCCTTCTGCAGCAGGATCCACGCGTCGGGGCTGAGGATGACGGTGCGCTCGCTCTTGTCGGCGAGGTATGGCAAGGCCTGGTCGCGCCTCAGGCAGCGGTCCGCGCGGGCCGCGCCCGCGGAGGGGACGCGCTCCTCCATGGACTGCATACGGCTGTGGGCACCGGCAATCGGCCAGAAGTCGAGGGATGTCGCGGGCATTGGCCTCCAGCCACTCCTCGGGCGACGTCACGCCGTCCTTGCGGATCGGCTTGAGGTGGGTCAGGAAGCGCTGGTCGGGCTGGGCGGCGATGGCCTGGGCCTCGGGCCCGGTGCCGTACCGGTAGGCGAATTGGGGGTGCTCGCCCTTCGTCCGGTCCGTGTCGCACAGCACCCCGAGGGGCTGCTGCCCGAAGGACAGGCTGATGGCCTCAGCGAGGGCGCGCGCCCGCGGGGTGAGGGTGTCGAGATCGACCTCGACGGCCGGGGACGAGTCGCGGATGTGCAGCTTGACGATGGCCGTCATCAGAACTGGCCTTTCAGGGAGTCGATGTAGGCGGATGCTTCGGAGCGGGACAGTTTGGCGATTCCGGCGTAGTCGGTGAGCCCGGTGAAGAAACCGCCCCCTTCGCCGTCGCGGCGGCGCCGGGCCAGAAGATCGAGGATGTAGCGGATCTGGCGTTCGGTGGCGAGGTTCCGGGCTGCTCGGGCTTGCTCGGCTTCCCGTTCGGCTGCGACCTCGATGTCAATGAGCCTGCTGTCGATCCAGCGGCGGCTGCGGCCGTTGAATCGCCGGTAACGGCCCATGCCGCGGGCGTCGGAGCCGAGGGCGGCCTCGATCTGGGCGGGGCTGATGCCCGCCTGGATGAACTTGCGGAAATTGGCGGCTTCAGCGTGGTCGTCGTCCCACGGGTACTGGGCGGCCGGTTCGGTCATGACCTTGGCCTCTCGGGTGCGTATGGCGCCGATGGCGATGCGGATGGCGAGGGAGGCGGTGTCGATGATCCAGCGTCCGGCCTGCTTGAGAGGGCCCGGGGTCAGGTCGCCGCCGACTTGGAGCACGCGACCGAAGCTCAACCGAGCCGCGCCCTGAGGGCACACCGCCAATCCACCCCAATTTGGCGAGGACTCTGATACGTCGTGAAAGCCGCAGCGGACCGCAGAGGTAGCAGCTCTCCGTCGAACGCTCAGAACCCGTCTGCAAATCTTGTCGCACAGAACCGGCCATCGACCGATCAGTTGGACAGTCCCGCGTTCCCATGACTGGTTATCCTCGTCCCGCAACGATCACCACAGGGGGAACCATATGAAGCGCACGTCCATGCGAGCGGGGTGCCTAGCTGCTGCCACCCTCATGCTCGTGGCAGGGTGCGACGGATCGGACGGAGCAGACAAGGGAACAGCAGAGGGCGACGCAGGTCCGGGCGCTTCGGCCCCCGCGCCGCGCCCCGGGGTCCGCGAAGTGAAGGCGCCGGTGCGCTTCTCGACAGAAAAGCCCGTCGCCCTGCCCGATTCCGCAGGAGCGGGCAACATTTCCATTGGGGGACTGCAGCACCCCCTGCCCATCGCCCTGCACAGAGGCACGGCCTACATCGCCCGCCCCGACAGCATGGAGATCGCCAGCGGCGTCCGGAAGGCAGACCCGGTGCTGATCGCGCCCAAGCACAAACCCCTCACCACCATGAACGACTTGGGGGCGATGGTCGGCTCGAACCCCGCGCGGCGGCCGGTCATCGCAAAGCACGAGGACAAGACCTTCGCCCTGAGTAGCCTGATCGCCCAGGTACCAGGCTCTGGCACCACGAAGGGGCACCACGAAGTCGAACTCCTCGTCGCTGACACGGACAGGGCCGCCAAGGCCTGGTCGACACGGATCCCCCTAAGGGAATTGGAATACGCCCTGGATGTGGACGAGAAAGACACCGAAGTGGTCGGGCTGTACGGGGACACTGTGGTCTTGTTCGCGCAGGGACGGCTCTTCGGCGTGGATGTCAACAGCCACCAGAAGGTGTGGACGGCGCCGGGTACGTACGCCGCGGGAGCGGTCCTGGCCGCAGGCAAGCTGGTGGCCTTGCGAGATGATGCGGACGGCGACAGGCAACCGGTCGGACTCGATCCGGCCGACGGGCACCAGGAGTGGGCCATCGACGACCTGGCCGCTGACACTCTGGCGGCGGCGAGTCCCGGCACCGTCCTCGTAGGCGGGTACCTGACCAGCAACGACGACACCAAGGCCGGTGCTGTCCTGCTCGAAGCTGCAACCAACAAACGCCTTGAGACCTACGACGGGGAGTTCAAGGTCGACGGCTGCGACTACGACGGCCGCGCCACGACGATCTGCACCGGCGCGGACTCGATCGTCGCCTACAACACCCAGACCGGCAGTACGCGATGGAAGCTTCCCGCCGGTAACCGGGTTGCCCCAGAGGTCACGTTGGTGCGCGCGGGCCTGGTCTACGGAACCACGGAGAACGGCCCTGTCGTCCTGGACTCCACCACAGGCGCCGACAAAGAGGACCAGCCCGGCATCGCGCCCTACTTCAGCGACGGGTATGTGGGCATCGCCCTCACGGAATCCGACCACACGGTGTCGGCCTACCGCATCGAGCACTGACCGGCTCACGCGTCCCAGAACCGCTTGCCTCAGCGAAGACTCCAGCAGGCGCGCTCAATCCTCCCGATCTTCGAAGCCGTGTGAACGTCAGTCTCTGACCTGGTCGAGGGTCGACCGTACTGACGGCATCGCGTATCAGGATGTCGTCGCCCGGAGCCACGGCGCGTAGAAACGTAGTTCACTCATGACACGCCGAACCAGCCGATCGAGGAAAACCTTCGGATTGCTGAGGTAGCGCACCCGGCGTCACATGTCGTCCCCGAGGACCTGGCGGCGGGCTTCGGCGGCCCGGCGGTTCAGTTGGTTGGTCATCTTCACCGTGATGAACGAGAAGGCGATGCCTAGCACGACCAGCAGCGTCTGGGTGATGACGCTGACGACGGCGATGTCCTGGCAGGCGAGCGTAATGCCGAGCATGATGAACCCGCCGGAGAACCACGCGAACCAGATGCGGAATTTCTCGACCCGCACAGCGGACTGGACGTCGCGGTAACTCGGCTCGTCGGACACAGGCGTGCTCCCCTCAAGTTGGTGTGTTCTGTGCCCAGCGTCTCCTGCGCGGTGGCACCGCGCAGGCGTGTTGATCAGGTCGTGACATGCGGTTGCCCGGCCGCAGACATGATCGGGCGCCCTGTGAGCCGCCACCGCCGAATGGTGTGCCCGCCCCATATAGCGCTAACAGACCCCTGGGAGCCGTATCAGGTGCTGGACTCGTTCGGACGGCCGATCGAGCCTGTCGCCACGTACCTCAGAGACCTGATGGCAGCGGACAGTTCGCCGTTGACGCCACGCTCGTACGGGATGGATCTGCTGCGCTGGTGGCGCTGCCTGTGGGCCTTCGGCATCGAGTGGGACCGTGCGGTTCGAGAGGATGCCCGGGACTTCATGCTGTGGATGAAGCTGGCGGACAAGCCGGTACGTGTCCACTGGCGTCACCGCGGCAAGGACCCTGCTGAGATACCTCCGGCCCGGCGTGACAGTCCGGCGCCGGGATCTCCGAACCCGGTGACGGGCAAGCCCACCGTCACCAAGAAGTACGCGCCCACTACCCGGGCGCATTGCGAGACGGTGCTGCGGACCTTCTACGACTTCCACCTGGAGCGCAACACCGGATCGCTGCTGGTCAATCCCTTCCCCCTGGTCCGCAGCCGGCGCTCGGCGCGAGCCAACGCCCACCACAACCCAGAGAAGGAACACAACAAGCAGCGCACCGACCTCTACCGGCCAAAGGTCCCCAAGCGGATCCCGCGCCGCATCCCCTACGGACAGTACACCGAGGTCTTCGCGGGTGTCCGCTCGCACCGTGACCGTGCCCTCCTGGCCTTCTGGGTCGCCACCGGCGCCCGCGCCGAGGAACTGCTCACGGCCAAGCAGGGCGATACGGTCGTCGGCCAGCAGACCATCGGCGTGATCCGCAAGGGCACGCGCGCCTACCAGGAACTGCCTGCCACCCCTGACGCGTTCGTTTGGCTGCGGCTCTACCAGGAAGAATCCTAGAACAAGGGCGTCCCCCGCCGCCGCGCGCAGCCGCTGTGGTGGACTGTGCGCCGCCCCTGGCGGCCGTTGGGGTACGACGCAGCGCGCATGATGTTCAAGCGCGCCCACGAGCTCCTGGGCGCCAACTGGACTCTTCACGACCTGCGGCACACTGCGACTTTCCCTTTGGGCGATGGGCTCCGCGTCAATGGCGGCCGTCGTCCTGGCTCTGGCGGATGGCGGCAACCTCGTCCAGGAGGGCGCGGGCGGCTTGGCGCAGCTCGGCGATGTGTGCCTCGTCGTGACGGATGCGGTAGGTGCGGGTCTCGGTGTCGTGGCTGCTGTAGGCGATGACGTAGCCATAGCAAAGGCCGTAGGTGTCGAGGAGCCACTGGTGGTGGT
>NZ_JOAP01000043.1 GCF_000720475.1 Streptomyces aureocirculatus | reverse complement strand
AGGGCGGGGGAGGGGGGGGGGGGGGGGGAGGAACCCGTTCGGTGTTTGAGGGCGGGTGCGCTGGCGCGGTGGAGGGCGGGTGGGTGGGGGAAAGGGCTCAGCCCAGGCGGGCGACCAGGGCGCGGTACTCGTCCCACAGCTCCTTCGGGGTGTGCTCCCCGAAGGTATTGAGGTGCTCGGGCACGAGCGCAGCCTCCTCCCGCCACACCTCCTTGTCGACAGTGAGGAGAAATTCAAGATCGGCGGCCGGCAGCTCAAGCCCGGCGGTGTCGATCGACGCGGGCGTCGGCAGCACACCGATGGCGGTCTCGACACCCTCGGCACGCCCGTCGAGCCGGTCCACGATCCACTTCAGAACCCGGCTGTTCTCACCGAACCCGGGCCACACGAACTTCCCGTCCGCGTCCTTCCGGAACCAGTTCACGTAGTAGATCTTCGGCAGCTTCGCCTGGTCCTTGCCCTTGGCGACGTCCACCCAGTGGGCCATGTAGTCGCCCATGTTGTAGCCGCAGAAGGGCAGCATGGCGAACGGGTCGCGGCGCAGCTCACCGACCTTGCCCTCGGCCGCGGCGGTCTTCTCGGAGGCGACGTTCGCACCGAGGAAGACGCCGTGGTTCCAGTCGAAGGACTCGGTGACCAGCGGCACGGCGGAGGCCCGTCGGCCGCCGAAGAGGATCGCGGAGATCGGCACGCCCTTGGGGTCCTCCCACTCGGGCGCGATGATCGGGCACTGCGAGGCGGGCACGGTGAAGCGGGCGTTCGGGTGCGCGGCGGGGGTGCCCGCGTCCGGGGACCAGTCGTTGCCCTTCCAGTCCGTGAGGTGCTTGGGCTCCTCCTCCGTCATCCCCTCCCACCAGACGTCGTGGTCGTCGGTGAGGGCGACGTTGGTGAAGACCGCGTTGCCCCACAGCGTCTTCATCGCGTTGGCGTTGGTGTGCTCACCGGTGCCGGGCGCGACGCCGAAGAAACCCGCCTCCGGGTTGATCGCGTAGAGGCGGCCGTCCTCGCCGAACCGCATCCAGGCGATGTCGTCGCCGATGGTCTCCACGGTCCAGCCGGAGATCGTGGGCTCCAGCATGGCGAGGTTGGTCTTGCCGCAGGCGGACGGGAACGCGGCGGCCACGTACTTCGACTCACCGGTGGGCGGGGTGAGCTTGAGGATCAGCATGTGCTCGGCGAGCCAGCCCTCGTCGCGGGCCATCACGGACGCGATGCGCAGGGCGTAGCACTTCTTGCCGAGCAGGGCGTTGCCGCCGTAGCCGGAGCCGTACGACCAGATCTCGCGGGACTCGGGGAAGTGCGAGATGTACTTCGTGGAGTTGCACGGCCAGGGGACGTCCGACTGGCCGGGCTCCAGCGGGGCGCCCAGGGTGTGCACGGCCTTCACGAAGAAGCCGTCGGAGCCGAGTTCGTCCAGGACCGGGCGGCCCATGCGGGTCATGGTGCGCATGGACACGGCGACGTACGCGGAGTCGGTGATCTCGACGCCGATCGCGGACAGCGGCGAGCCGAGCGGGCCCATGCAGAACGGCACGACGTACATCGTCCGGCCGCGCATGGAGCCACGGAAGATCCCGCCCCGGCCGCCCTCGCCGGTGAAGATCTCCCGCATCTCCGCGGGGGCCTTCCAGTGGTTGGTGGGCCCGGCGTCCGCCTCCTTCTCGGAGCAGATGAAGGTGCGGTCCTCCACCCGGGCGACGTCGGTGGGGTCGGAGGCCGCGTAGTAGGAGTTGGGCCGCTTGATCGGGTCCAGCTTCTTGAAGGTGCCCCTGACGACGAGCTCCTCGCACAGGCGCTCGTACTCGGCCTCGGAGCCGTCGCACCAGACCACCCGGTCCGGCTGCGTCAGTTCGGCGATCTCGTTCACCCAGGAGAGCAGCTCCTGGTGGTCGGTGGGGGCGGCGCCCAGGGAGTCCGGGGTGTCCGCTGAAGAGGGAGCCGCGATGTCGCGCGCCACGATTGCTCCTAGTACGAGGGATTTGTGGTTGGGGCCCCGTGGGGGCTGCGACCCGGACGCTTCACTGCTTCGAACTCATGGGCGCTCATCCGGTGCCGACCGCACTCATTTGATCATCCGACGCGTTTGCCCATCTGTCCAGAGTGCCTCACACCTGAGCGGCGTGAGCATCGCCACTCCCTGTGCCCGCCATCTGGCACACCCTCGCCGGTGACCGTGAGGCTCGCCACTTGTAAGCTTTCGGCAGGTCAGGCTTGATACCTGACTTACGGTCCCGTAGGTACGATGGAAGCCATGACCGCACCTGTCCCCGACGCGATCGTGAATTCCCCCGTAAGTGAACCGAGCACGGCAGCCACCACGCCCGAGCTCCCCGTGAAGCCCAAGCTGCGCGGCTGGCTGCACGCCGGGATGTTCCCCGCGGTGCTGATCTCGGGCGTGTTCCTGACGGCCCTCGCCGACTCCACCCGCGGCCGCATCGCCTGCGGGATCTATGTCCTTACGGCCTGTCTGCTGTTCGGCGTCAGCGCGCTCTACCACCGCGGCGACTGGAGCCCCCGGGCGGACGGCGTGCTGCGCAGACTCGACCACGCCAACATCTTCCTGATCATCGCGGGGACGTACACACCGCTGACCCTGCTGCTCCTGCCCGGCGCCAAGGGCGAGTGGCTGATGTGGGGCATCTGGGCGGCGGCCGCCGCGGGCATCGTCTTCCGCGTCTTCTGGGTGGGCGCCCCGCGCTGGCTCTACACCCCCTGCTATCTGGCGATGGGCTGGGCGGCCGTCTTCTTCCTGCCCGACTTCCTGCGTACGGGCGGCATCGCGGTCCTCGTCCTGGTCATCGTGGGCGGCCTGCTGTACAGCGCGGGCGGCGTGGTCTACGGCTTCAAGCGCCCCGACCCCTCCCCCCGCTGGTTCGGCTTCCACGAGGTCTTCCACTCCTTCACACTCGCCGCGTTCGCGGTGCACTACGTAGGCATCTCCCTGGTCGCCTACCAACACGGCTGACGGCACGTACTGCGGTTCAGGGCCTGAGCCGACCGCCCCGACCGCGCCCCGCGGGGTGAAGCGCCGGTCAGAAGTGGCGGGCGCGTGCCATCCTGACCGGATGAACGGTCCGGAAATCCTTGTCGACTTCGACCCCGGCCTCGCGCTCTTCGTCCCGCACGAGCGGCGCGGCGGGCCCACCACGGCGGTCACCGACGGCGCGTCGACGCTCGGGCACGTCGTGGAGTCCCTCGGCGTGCCGCTCACGGAGGTCGGGGCGCTCGTCGTGGACGGGGCCGAGGTGGCGGCCGCGCATGTGCCCGCCGCCGGGCAGCGGGTCGAGGTGCGGGCCGTGCCCCGGCCGCAGCGGGTGCGGCCGGAGGAAGCCCCGTCGGAGCCGTTGCGCTTCCTCCTCGACGTCCATCTGGGCACGCTCGCACGGCGGTTGCGGCTGCTCGGCGTGGACGCCGCGTACGAGAGCACGGACATCGGCGATCCCGCGCTCGCCGCCCGCTCCGCCGCCGAGCGCCGGGTGCTGCTCAGCCGGGACCGGGGGCTTCTGCGGCGGCGTGAGCTGTGGGCGGGCGCGTACGTCTACAGCGACCGGCCCGACGACCAGTTGCGCGACGTGCTCGGCCGGTTCGCGCCCGCCCTGTCGCCGTGGACGCGCTGCACCGCGTGCAACGGCGCGTTGCGTGCCGCCCGCAAGGAGGACGTCGCGGAGCGGTTGCACGGGGGGACGCGGGGGTCGTACGACGTGTTCGCGGAGTGCGGGGCCTGTACCCGCGTGTACTGGCGGGGCGCCCACCACGATCGGCTTGAGCAGATCGTGCGGGGCGCGCTCGCCGAGTTCCCGCCCGCCTCGCCGGCGCCGCCCGCCCCCCGAGCCGCTTCGGGCACACCCGGCTGACCGCCCATCGGCCTGCGGCCTCGTCCTCAATCGCCGGACGGGCTCTTATTGGCCCGCGCCCCCCGAACGCCGAACGGGCTCTTATTGACCCGCGCTCGCCGAACGCCGAACGCCGAACGGGCTTTGATTCGCCCGCGCTCCCAGATCGCCGAACGGGCTCTTATTGACCCGCGCTCGCCGAACGCCGAACGCCGAACGGGCTTTGATTCGCCCGCGCTTCCCGATCGCCAGACGGGCTCTTGTTGTCCACGCGCCGCCGTCGGGCAGGGGCGTTGCCCAGCGAGGCGCAGCCGCTGTCGCCGACGGTGGCGCACCACCGCGGGTGGCGGTCACCTGACGGGCCGCTGGAAACGGGTGGGCGGGTGGGTGAAGGAAGGGGTCAGGACAGCGTGCCCAGGGTCCTCGCCAGGGCCTGGGGGTCCGTGGTGGGGCGGTCGCAGACGAAGTCGCGGCACACGTAGGCCGTCTCCCGGCCGTCCACCGCGGCACGGTCCGCGAGGAGGGGAAGCTCCCCGCCGGAGGGCCCCGCGGCCACGACGGCGCCGGGGGCCGTACCGAGCAGGGCCACGCGGTGCATCGCACCGCCGACCGCGCCGACGACGGCCACCTCACGGGGTCCGTCGAGCGCGGCCTCCGCCACCGCGAGGCCGTGCCCGATGAAGCGCGGCACACGCGGACCGAGCGCCTTGACGACCCCGAGGGCGCGCTCCGCGGCATCGCGGTGCGGGCGCGCCCCGGTGTGCGCGGCGTACGCGAGCAGCGCGCCCGCCGCCGCCGTCCACCCGGAGGGCGCCGCGTTGTCCGTCGGGTCCTGCGGCCGCCGGATGAGGCGCTCCCCGTCCGCCGCCGTGTCGTACAGCGCCCCGGACTCCGCGTCCACGAACTGGGCGAGGACGTGGTCGAGGAGGAACCCGGCGAAGTCGAGCCACACGCCCTCGCCGGTCACGGAGGCGAGCGCGAGGAACCCCTCGGCCACGTCGGCGTAGTCCTCCAGGACCCCGGCGTTGGCGCCCGCCTGCCCGTCCTTGGAGGTGCGGGCGAGCCGGGCCCGGTCGTCGAGGTGGAGACGTACCAGCAGATCCGCGGCACCGACGGCCGCGGCGACCAGGTCGGGGCGGTCGAAGAGCGCGCCCGTCTCGGCGAGCGCGGCGATCGCGAGACCGTTCCAGGCGGCGACCACCTTGTCGTCGCGGCCGGGCGCGGGCCGCTCGGCGCGGGCGGCGAGCAGCCGCTCGCGAATGCCGGCGATCCGCCGGGCGTCGGCGACCGCTCCCTCCTCGCCCTGCGGCAACTGGAGGACGGAGGCGCCCTCCTCGAAGGTGCCCTCCTCGGTCACGCCGAAGTACGCGGCCGCGAGGTCGCCGTCCGCCTCGCCGAGGACCTCGCGCAGTTGCGCGGGCGTCCAGACGTAGTAGGCGCCCTCGACGAGTTCACCCGCCGCGTCCTCGCTGTCGGCGTCGAGCGCGGAGGCGAAACCGCCCTCGTTGGTGCGCAGTTCGCGGACCATGAAGTCGGCCGTCTCCAGGGCGACCCGGCAGGCCAGATCGGAACCCGTGCCGCGCCACAGATGGGCGTAGACGCGACAGAGCAGCGCGTTGTCGTACAGCATCTTCTCGAAGTGCGGTACGACCCACTCCCGGTCGACGGAGTAGCGGGCGAAGCCGCCGCCGAGCTGGTCGTAGATGCCGCCGCGCGCCATCCGCTCACAGGTGTCCGCGGCCATCTGCAGGGCGCCCTCGGCGCCGGTGCGGACGTGGTGGCGGAGCAGGAACTCCACGACCATGGACGGCGGGAACTTCGGCGCGCCGCCGAAGCCGCCGTGGTTCGCGTCGTAGTCCCTGGTCAGACCGAGCAGCGCCTGGGCGAGTTCGTCCTCGCCGGGCAGTTGCCCGTCACCGAACGCGAGCTGACGCTCCGACAGGTCCTTGACGATCTTCCCGGCGACCTCGCCGACCTCGTCACGGCGGTCCGTCCAGGCCCGCCGCACCCCGTCGAGCACCTGCGGGAAGGACGGCATGCCGTGGCGCGGCTCGGGCGGGAAGTAGGTGCCGAAGTAGAAGGGTTCGGCGTCGGCGGTGAGGAACACCGTCATCGGCCAGCCGCCGTGGCCGGTCGCCGCCTGGACGGCCTCCATGTAGACGGCGTCGACGTCGGGACGCTCCTCGCGGTCGACCTTGACGTTCACGAAGTGCTCGTTCATGAGTGCGGCCGTGGACTCGTCCTCGAAGGACTCGTGCGCCATGACATGACACCAGTGGCAGCTCGAGTAGCCGACGGAGAGCAGCACGGGCACCCCGCGCTCACGGGCGGCGGCGAACGCCTCGGCCGACCACGGCCACCAGTCGACCGGGTTGTCGGCGTGCTGGAGCAGATAGGGGGACGTCTCATGGGCCAGTCGGTTCGGCATGGTCCCATCCTCGCGCACCGAAGGCCCTGATCCGCGGAGTCGCTCGCGCCGACGCCTCGTACGCAGGACACTGACACGTACATGTAGAGGTACCGGCACGTGTGGACGGCACGTGCCGCTCTCGGAGGGGGACCACATGCGGGACAGCCATCGGGCCGAAGCCGAGGGGCTGTTGGCACGGGCGGTCGAGGAGGAGGTCCGGCGCACCGGCGGCCGCACGGACGGCGGTGTGCTCCTGTCCCGGGCGCGGGGCGCGCTCGACGCCATGGCGCAGACGGCGGCCGAGGAGTACGAGGCGTACACGCGGGCCCTGGACGAGGCGGCGGCCGGGCAGCTCACGTTCGGCCAGCGGTACGCGAAGGAGGGCGCGGGCACCCCGCTGCTCGTCGCGGCGGTCGCCGCCGTCGCGGCCACGGCGGCCGACCTCGCGCTCGGCACGGGCGGCGGCACGGCCCTGGGCGCGGGCGCCGCCGTCGCGGTGGCGGGGGCCGCGGCGACGGTGGTGAAGGTGACGGCGTCCCACGTCCCGGCCGCGCAGCGGCACGCGGGCGCGGTGAGCCAGCCGGGCGGGCCCGCGCAACTGCGCCTCCAGTGGCTGACGGCGCTGGAGGTGCGGGGCATCCGGCCGTTCCTCGACCAGCAGCGCGTACTCACGGCCGCGTCGGGCGGCGGCGTGTCGGGCGGCGGGCAGAAGAAGGCGGCGCCCCAACTGCGGCGCACCGACAAGAGCGCGGCGGCGCGGCGGCGCACCGTACTCGAACAGTCCTACACCCAACTCCCGCAGTCCCAGGCGCCTTTCTCGGGGCGGCGCACCGAGCTCGGGCGCATCGCGCAGTGGGTGCACGCGGGCCGCGCGAGCACCCGGACCAAGCCGACGGTCGTCGTGCTGCACGGCCCGCCGGGCGCGGGACGGTCCTCGCTCGCGGTGCGGGCGGCGCACGACCTGAAGGACCAGTTCCGCGGCGCCTGCCTGGTGGACCTGCGCGGCGACACCCCCGGCGCCGTGCCCCTGTCGACACGCGACGCCCTGCTGCACCTGCTCAACCGTCTGGGCGCCCCGCGCGAACAACTGCTCTTCCGGGAGCGGTCCACGCAGGAACAACAGGTCAAACGGCTCAGTGAGCTCTACCACCAGCATCTGACGGGTCTGGAGGTCGTCATCGTGCTCGACGACGCCGCCGACCCGGAGCAGGTCCGCGCCCTCGTCCCCGAACGCTCCAACAGCCTCGTCCTGGTCACCGCCCGCGAGCCCCTCGACCTGCCGGACGACCTGCCCGCGTGGGTGCACGGCCTGCCGGTGGCGGCCCTGGACGCGGCGGGCGCCGAGCAGTTGCTCCGCGAGGCGGCGGAGGACCTCGCGGGGCCCTACGACGCCGCGTCCCTGGAGACCGTGCGGGACCTGTGCGGCGGGCTGCCGCTGGCGCTGCGCGCCGCCGGTTCGTCGCTCGGTCCCCGTACCCCGCTGCAACTGGTCGCCGATCTGTCCGCGTACGGGCCCCAGGACGCCGTGGCGCCCGTGGAGCGCGCGCTGTGGCTGCGCTACACCGATCAGTCGGAGACGGCGCGACGCCTGCTGCGGCGGCTCGCGCTCGCGGGGCGGGCCTCGCTCGGCGCGGCGGCGGCCGCGGCGCTGCTCGGCAGTCGAACGGGGCCCGCAGGGCCTTCGAACAAGGGCGGTGGCGGGCGACGGGAGGGCGAGGCCGAGGCGGGGCGGCAGCTCACCGCCCTCGCGCGGGCCGGGCTCATCGACCACATCAGGGGCGACCGGTACCGCCTGCACGACCTCGTGCGCGCCTTCGCGCGGGCCCGCCTCGCCGACGAGGAGGAGCCCGCGGAGCGCACGGCCGCGCAGGAGCGGCTCATCGTCAGCTACGGCGAGCTCGCCGACTCGGTGATCCGCCTCGTCGACGGCAAGACGTCGACGCGCGCCGACCACTTCGGGCAGCACGGCTTCACGTCCCTGGACTCCGCGCTGCGCTGGCTCGACGACGAGTCGAGCTTCATCACGGCGGCGCTGCGGCACGCGGAGGGCGTGGACCCGCAGGCCGTCCTCAACCTGCTCGGCGCGCTGTGCGACTACTGCCTGCTGCGCGGCGACCTCTACCGCCTGGGCGAGATCAGCGAATTCGCGCAGTCCCTGGAGAAGGCGGGCGCGGGCGCCGCGGGCGCGGCCGGGCACAACCGGATGGAGCGCAGCGTGCAGTGGCGCACCGGCATCGCCGCCCGCCAGCTCGGCGACCTCGACCAGGCCCGCTCCACGCTCTCCTCCGTCGTCGACCTCTACTTCGAGGCCCACCAGGACGCGGGGGCCGCCCGTGCCCTCGGCTCCCTCGGTATCACCCTGCACCACCAGGGCAATCTGTCCGAGGCCGCGGCGCGCCTGCGCGAGGCGCTCGACCTCCAGGTCTCGGAGGACCTCGCGGGCGACCGCGCCTGGACCCTGCACGCCCTCGCCGCCGTCGAACGCGACCGCTCCCGCCTCGGCGAGGCCCAGGAGATGCTGCACACCGCCCTCGCCCTGCACCGCGAGAGCGAGTCCGTGCACGGCGAGGCCTGGGCGCACTTCCAGCTCGGCCAGGTGTGTCTGCGCATGGGCGAGGTGGAGCGCGCGGAGGACGAGCTGCGCCGCGCCCTGGATCTGTACGTCACCACGCGTGACGCCCGCGGTGAGGCCTGGGCCCTCACCCAGCTCGCCCGGGCCCGCCTGGTCGCGGGCGATCCCGCGCCCGCCGTGGACGGCCTGCGCCAGGCCGTCTCCCGGCACCGCGACAACGAGGACGCCCGCGGGGAGGCCTGGTCCCTGTACTACCTGGGCCAGGCCCTGGAGGAGACCGGCGACCTCGCGCAGGCCGTCCGCGATCTGGAACGGGCCCGCACGATGTTCTCGCGCATGCGCGACGTGTACGGCCTGGCCTGCGCCCGCCACCACTCGGCCCGCGTCACCCGCGACCAGCGCGCCGCCCAGACCGGCTCCCTGCGCAACTCCGGTTTCGCCCGCCAGCTCCTGGTGGACGCGCGCGCCGACTTCCAGCGCATCGGGGTGGCGCACGGCGAGGCGTGGACGTGCCTGGAACTTGCGGTCGTCGACGCGGGGAACGCCCGCACGCAGGCGGCCCTCTCCCTCTGCGACGAGGCCATCGCCCTGTTCGCCTCCTACGGCGACCGCCGCGGCGAGGACTGGGCCCACTTCCTGCGCGCCACCCTCCTGCCCTACGCGTCCCCCGGCGGCTGGGAGATCGGCACAGCGGTCGCCCAGGAGGAACTCGCCCAGCTCTCCCGCGCCGCCCACCCCCTGCGCGACGGCAAGCTCGACGAGTACGTGGAGGCGTATCTGCTGTTGCTCGACCGGGGGGCCGAGCTGGATGCCGGGTGGCAGGGGTGGCGGCTCGGGATGACGCCGAGCAGGCATGCTCGGGAGGTCATGGGGGTGCCGGTGAGCGCCACTCCGTGAGAACGCTGGCCTGTCGTCAACTCAAGCGCGATAGTTGGGGGTTGACGCGCGGGCGGGGGGGTGATGCGGTGATCGGCCGGATGCCGGAAGAGTCCGTGCCGGGTCTCGGTCCACGTCCGGCACGCCCCCGGTACCGCGACGTGCGATGGCTGACCGGGGGCCGCGTCCGGCGCCCGGTCCTGGAGCTGTACGGGGCGCCCGGGGCCGGGACGTACGCGGCGGCGTCGCGCCTCCTCCGGCACGCCGAGATACGCGCGTTCGACGTCCTCCGCGTCCCGGTCCTGCGTTCCGACGTCGCGCCCGAGCTCACGCTGCTGCGGCTCCTCGAGGCGCTCGGCGAGGCGCCGGAGCCGTTGATCGGCACGGTGTCCGCGGCGCCCGACGTCCTGGTGCCCATGCTGACCGCCCTGTGCCGCGAGCAGCTCCGGGCGGGGCGCTGCCATGTCGTCGTGCTCCACGGCGTGCCCGCCGGTGAGCCCGGCGCCACCCTGCTGCGGTTGATCGCGCGGACCCTGCACGGCACGGACACCCGGGTCCTCGCGACGACCGCCTCCCGCCACACCGGCACGGGCCTGCGCCTGATCAGCCGCAGGGTGCACCCGTTCGGTGAGGACGCCGTACGCCCGGTTCCGGCCAGGGACCGCCTCCGTGCCCCGGCCGCCGCACTGCTCGATGTCCTCACGCGGTGGGCGGGCGAGGAGTTCACCGTCCCGGTGGCATCGGCACTGCGCGGGACCGGCTGCCGTACGGCGGTGGGAGAGCTGTACACCGGCGGGCTGCTCCAGCAGACCCGGGCAGGCCGGTACCGGCTGCACCCCGCGGCGGTGGCGGAGGCGCGCCCGGCGGAACGTACGGACGCGGGTGCCGCGCTGGACAGGGAGCTCGCGGCGGCCGTCCTCGAAGGGCGCGCGGACCTGCGGGACGGCCCCGACGCGTACGCGGACCTCGCCGTCCGGCTGCTGTGTGCGCACGAACCGCAGGCCACGGCGCTCCTGCGGGAACTCGAACCCCATCTGGCCGGCAGGCACGGGATGTTCCGGCTGCTGCGGATGAAGCAGTCGCTGTGGCACCTGACGGGCGACTACGAACCGGTACGGCTCCTGGCCGCCGTGTCCACCCGCGAGACGGGGAACCCCACGACGGCGTCCCGGGTCCTGAAGCCGTCCCCGTCCCCCCGGGCCGCCCTCGAAGAGGCCGTCACCCGGCGCCACCTGGGCCGCCTCGCAGCCGCCGCCATCACGCTCGACGGCATCCCCGCCCGCACACCCGACGGCTGGGTCCTGCACACACAGGCCGCGCTCCAGTGCGACATGGGCACGCTCACCGGCGTCGACCGGCTGCTGCGCCGCGCCGTCGAGGCCCACCAGGTCCGGGGCGACCGGCGCGGCGAGGCCTGGGCCGTACACCACTACGGGCGGCTCAGGCTGCTGCGCGGTGACACGGAGGAGGCCCGCAAGCGCCTCGAAGCCGCCCGGCACACGTTCGCCGGCCTCGGCGACCTGCACGGTGTGGCGTGGAGCAGCACCGAGCTGGCCCGGGTCGCGCTGTTCGACGGCGCCCACGAGGAGGCGATCGAGGCACTCACCCGGGCGCGCGACCTGCACCGGCGGAACCATGACGTGCGGGGCGCGACCTGGGCTCTGCTGTACACCGGGTTCGCGGAGGCGGAGGCGCTCGACTTCGAGTCGGCCAGGGAACACGTCGCCCAGGCGTTCATGGAGTTCTGGGGCATCCCCGACCGGCTCGGCGCCGCCTGGGCGCAGCACTGCCTCGGTCTGCTCCCGGGGCTCGCCCGGACCGCGTCGCCCGACGCCGCGTTCTTCCTGCGCCGGGCGCACACGGACTTCGTCGCCACCGGCTGCCCGCACGGCCAGGCGTGGAGCGCCCTGGAACTCGCGGAGCTCGGGCGGCGGCGAGACCCGGCCGGGGACCGCCGCGACCGCCGGTACCTCGACGCCTCGCGGCTGTTCGCGGCCATGGACGACGCGGCCGGTGAGCGGTGGGCCCGGACGTCGTACGACAGGGGCGGGCCGACCGGCCTCGCCTTCGCCCGCCGCAGGTCCCTCGGCCTGAAGGGCGACCTGGAGAGGTTCTATCCTCCTCACGTCCTGCGCGCCTACGTGGAGTGGCCCGACGGCCCCATTCCCCTCGCCGCCCGCTACACCGTCCCGGAACCCGGAGCGCACCCCGACAGCGGCGCCCCGCCGTCGCTGTCCCGCGTCCGCCTCGTCCTGCTCGACGACGAGGCCACCACCAGCGCGGCCGCCCGTATCGCCCTGCGCGTGGACCCCGGCCCCGACCACCCCTGGTCGACCCGCGCCGCCGACCTCCCCTGGCTCACCGCCCGGGCCACTCCCCTCACCGCCGCCGACGTCGAACCCACCCACGCCGTCACCCTCAAACCGTCCCCCCGCGACCCGGACGGCGCCGAGTTCCTGTTCACGCCGCGCCGGGCGGGGCGGCACCGGCTGCTGTTCACCATCGAGCACTCGGCGACGGCCACCGTCCTCCAGCAGGTCGAGACGTACATCGACGTGACCGACGGCGGAGGCGGCTCCCCAACTGCCACGCTGTCGCCGGAAGCGCTGCGGAGGGCCTAGGGGACATGGCCCACGAGCTTCCCACCCGCATCACGCACGACCCCAGTCTCGGCTTCACCCGGCTCCCGCGGCATGTGATCCGCCATCCCGACCTGGTCGTCGGCCTCGACGCCCGGCGTGACGACGAGAACGTACGGGCCCGGATGTACGGGCCCGCCGTCCCCTCGCTCAGCGGTTCCGAGCACACCGTCACGCTCAAGGTGCGCCCGCGCGAGGTCCGCAGGGTCGCCGCGCGGCTGCGGCAGGTGTGGCGGGACGAGTTCGTGGCCCTGACGCCCCTGGACCCGGCGGGGCGCCCGGCCCCCGGCCGCACCCCGCTCCCGTACGCCTCCCTGGTCGACCTCACCGCCGAGCCGGAGGCCGAACTGCGCGCCGCGCTCTCCCGCCTCGCCCTCTACGGGACACAGCTTCTGTACGACGTGCTCCTCGGCGGCGAGGACGAGGAACTCAAGCTCTTCCGCGGCTTCCTGACGGACGCCCTGAGCAGTGACCGGGCCCTGCGCATCCGCTTCCACTCGGACCTGTTCCTGCCCTGGCCGATGCTGTGCCTGCCGGCCGCGGCGGACGAGGGGGGTGCCGGGGGTGCCCGGGGTGCCGGGGGTGCCGGGGGTGCCGGGGGTGCCGAAGGCCCCGGGGGTGTCGAGGGCCCCGGGGGTGCCGAAGGCCCCGGGGGTGTCGAGGGCCCCGGGGGTGTCGAGGGCGACGGGGGTGGTCCCGCCCCGGACCGGGTGTTCGCCCGTTTCCTCGGCTACCGGCACCAGTTGGAGCACACCGGCGGCAACGCCTACGCCCGCGTCGCCGACGACCGCGACCCGCCGCCCCGCAGCGCCCCCGCCGTCAGCCTCAACCACGACACCGGCGTGGACGCGCAGGGCCTGACCCTGGCCGCCGAGGTCGCCGCCGTCCTCGCCGATGGCACCGACTTCGTGGAACGCACCACCCGCGCCGAACTGGAGCACGCCCTGCGTGACAGCCTCCTCGACGAGCAGCTCATGTACTTCTGGTGCCACGGCCACTTCACCGCGTCGGGCGACGAACCCCCGTACCTCGTACTGAAGCTGACCGACCAGCAGGCCATCGACGCCTACACCCTGCGCGCCCACCGCCCGCCCCTGGACGCCTGCGTGCCCTTCCGGCCTTTCGTGCTGCTCAACGCCTGTTACGCGGGGCTCCCCGGCAACGCCGACCTGGCGTATCTGGGCCGGGCCCTGTTCGACGCGGGGGCCAGCGGGATCCTGGGGCCGCAGATCGAGATGCCGCAGCGCTTCGCCGCCGAGTACGCGCTCGCCTTCGTCACCCGCTATCTCGCGGGGCGGGAGACGGCGGGCGGCATCGCCCACTCCCTGGCCCGGCACTTCGCCGACACCTGCCGCAACCCGCTGGGCTTCGCCTACGCCCTGCACAGCGGCATGGACAGCCGCCTGGAGCACACCGCGTGAGCGGGACCGCCGACCGGTTCGCCGCTGGGGGTGCCGCTACGGGGGGTGCCGCCGCCGCTGGGGGCGCCGCCGGGGGCGTCGCCGTCGTCGACCTCGATGAGAGCGGCTGGCCGCTGCGGCCCTCGCGCGAGGGGCCGCGCCCCGTCCCCGCGCCCGGCCTCACCGCGCACCTCGCGGAGCGTCTTACGCCACCGCCGTGGGCGACGGACATCGTCGTATACGTACACGGCTGGCAGACGTCGCAGGAGTCGGCGCTCGGTGCACTGCGCACGCTCCTCGCCCTCGTGGAGCGACAGCGCTCCGAGCGCCCGGAACTGTATCCGGCGCTCGCGCCCTGCGGACGGGGCGCGGCCGCGCGGGTCGCGGATGTTCGGGGCGCGGATGTGCGGGGCGCGTATGGGCGGGACGCAGACGCGCGGGACCCGTACGGGCGAGGCGCAGACGCGCGGGACGCGTACGGGCGGGACGCGCACGTGCCGGGCGCAGACGCGCGGGACGCGCACGGGCGAGGCGCAGACGCGCGGGACGCGTACGTGCCGGGCGCGGAGGCGAGGGACGCGCACGTGCCGGGTGCAGGCATGGCGGGGACCCGGCACGTGCCGGGCGCAGGCATGGCGGGGGCCGGGCGGGGGTTCGTGCCGTGGGCCGTCCTGGTTCGCTGGCCCTCACGCTCGCTGCCCTCCCTGGGCGGGTACCGCCGCATCCGCGACCGTGCGCACGCCATGGGCACCCACGGGCACGCCGCCCGCGTCATCGGGCAGTTGCTCGGTTACCTGGACGAGCAGCGGGGCGACCCGCGCACGCCTCCGGTCCTCGCCAACCGCGGCGGTCAGTATCTGCGTCTCGTCGGGCACTCGTTCGGGTGCCGGTTCCTGTGCGAGGCGGTGCAGTGGGCGGCGGCGCCGCCGGGCGGGACACTGGGGTGGAGCACGCCGGTGCCGCCGGGGCGGCCGTTCACCGTCGACTCGATGCTGCTGCTTCAGATGGCGGCGCCCAGGGACGCCTTCGCGGCCACGTTCACCGCGCTGGCGGGGGCGCCGCTGCGCGGGCCTGTCGTGGCGACGTACTCCCAGCACGACCGCGCCACCGGCTTCTGGCACCTGCGGGCGGAGCGACGTGCGGGCATCGGGTACGCGGGGATCGGCACGGCGCCCGCACCCGTGTCGGGCATCCGGATGCGGGGCACCGGCGAGGCGTACCCGCACGATGCCCTTGACCACCGCTTCGTCAGCGTCGACGCGGGCGAGGTCTTCGTCCGCGGCCGCGGGCCTGCGGGCGCGCACTCCGATCACCTGCGTCTGGAGTCCGCACACCTGCTCCTGTCACTGGCCGAACACGCCCGGTGACGACTTCAGCCCGGCGGGTTCAGCCCGCCCGTTTCAGCCCGTCCGTTTCAGCCCGTCCGGCGTTTGAGGACGAGGCCGTCCAGGCCGATACGGGGGTCCGGGGGCGGAGCCCCCGAGCGGGGTGAGGGGGGGAGCCCCCAGCGGGGCGCGCCCGGACGTAGCTGCCCACGGCGCCCCCGCCAGAAGCCTCAGGCTTCCTTGGACCCCTTGTCGCCCCCGGCGCGGGCCGCCCCCGACGCGGACACGGCAGGCTCGGTGCCCTCAGCGGCGCCCGAGGCGCCCGCCGCGGCCGAGGAGTCCGGCGACTCCGGGGAGCCCGAGGAGTCCCGGGAGTCCGAGGAGTCCGGGGACTCCTTGAAGTCGACCTTCCCCATGTGCCGGTTCATGGACTTCATCAACTCTCGTCCAAAACCGGATAGCCGCTGAACAGGGATGGAACACTTTTCGCGTGATCATCTGGGAGAGGAATGGGAAAAGGCGGCAGCCACGGGCCGCTCGCGAGGAACTTCTCCCAGACCTCCTGGAGGTACTCGACGATACGCAGCTCCATCGCCAGCGTCACGTTGCTGTAGACCCCCTCCACGCCCGGCAGCTCGTGCCCCATGCGGGCCTCCTTCGCCACCCGCGCAATGTCCGCGCCCGGCTCGTCCAGGAGCTCCCGGTGCCAGTGCCGCAGCCGGTACAGGTCTTGGCCGGCCAGTTCCTCCACCGGCAGCAGCTTGGGCCGGGTGAAGCGCTCGTAGCCCTTGCGGGGCTTCCGCTCCTCCGCACCGTCCCGGATCGGGTGCCAGTAGTCCCGTTCGAAACGGACCCCCAGCAGAGGCTTCCCCATCAGGGACAGAAACGTGAACGGCTGATCATGCGAGGCCAGCAGGGCGCACTGCATCTCATGCAGGAAGGGCGGGATCACTACGGTGCGGTAGGACTCGTACTTGGGCCCGGCCAGAGTCGGCTTGCCTTCCACCTTGTACAACTGGTGCTGCACGCGGATGGCGTGCAGGCCGTTCGCGGTGTACCTCTTCACCCCCTCTTCCCGGCGCTTCGGGTCGGGATCGGAGGCCGGCCAGTGCGGCGAGGAGTAGCCGCGCTGCAGCCCGTACATCTCGCCCGGCGGCCGCATGGCCGTGAAAGCGATGGTCCACATATAGACCCACCCCGTGAAGCCCCAGACGTGGTGCGCGTTCACGGCCGCCTTGTGGATGGCGGTGATGGGCAGGTCCATCTTCTCGCGGCGCGTCTTCTTCTTGATGTACTTGCCTCGCCTGCGCTGCTCGATGATCGGCGAGTCCGTGCGCAGCTTGTACTTCAGGACCGCATCGTTCATCAGCATGCGGAACAGACCGAGCAGTTGGCTGGTGTAGTTGTCGGAGTACTTGCCTGCCACCTGCGTCTTCCAGAGGTCGTACTCCAGTGGCGTGATGGCACCGACTGGCCGACTGCCCCAGTACGGCACTATCACCGCGTTGAGCATCGACCGGTAGGTGGTCTCTGAGTTCGGCCGCAGAGAGGCCGCCTTGTACCAGAGCCAGACGTACGTCTCCATGAGCGTCTGAGAGTCGGCCCGCGATATGTGCTTGCCGTGCCGAACGTCGTACTCGCGATCCAGCCCGAAGGTGTACGCCTCTTCCTCGTCCCGGAATGGCACGCCAGGCTCAGGGCCGGAGGCACTGTCGTAGATTTTCGTCTTGGTGGGCACGCCATCGTCGTCGCACTTGTACTGGCCGTTCCACCACTTCACGCGGATCGATTGGCCGCGCGTTTCCACGTAGGGCATGCGCTATCCCCTGAGTGAGCCTGAACGGGGCCCGCGGATGTGCCGGCAGGCACCCCTACCGCCGGCCTCCGCGTGCTGACTGCTTAGGGCAGTTGGCTGACTGGACAGCCGCCGCACTCCCTGCAGTCGATCCCTTGGCCCTGGAGCAGTCGCCGGACACGGGCCTGGATTCCCTTGTCCGTGGCCACCGCTGGGGCCAGGAAACAAACGATCTTTCCTTCGATCTCCAGAACATGCGCCGTGAAGCCCGGCCGATCGTAGGTCATGACCGTTCCCATAGGTCCCCCCTAATCTTTCGGAAGAACCCCCCAGGTGGACCGACAGAGTTGCATGCGGAACGCCTGGGCGCGAAGGGGTCGTTGAGGTTTCATCGGCTTCACTGCGTCACGATTCGGTTACACAGAAAAGGTTGTACGGGGAAGCCTTGCAGATCAGCCTTCTGCAGGAAGGACTCCCTTTCTTCGCAGCTCTTCCATGAACCCCCTGTGGATGTTCTCGATCTGACCTAGCGTTAGCTCCGGCGCATACAAGCCTGCAGACTTTGTCAGCGCACCCGGCGACGCCTCCGCGAACCGCTCCGGGTCCACGAAGTCACGAATCTGACCACCCTCGATGAGCTCGGTGCCGTCTTCGAGGGTGATCGAGTCCGCCCCCTGCAGGACGGCCGCGCACGATCCGGCCCGCATGCCGAACCCGACCTCGATCTTTCCGTATGACGTACCGGTGACCGTCTGCCCTGCCTCGACCTTGCTGTACGTGGTCACGGACAGGCCGCAGCGCGCAGCGGCGACGCGCTTGTCGCGGATGTCGAGCGCTACGCGTCGCTGCGTCACGAGGGCGGCGAGTTTCCGCAGGTGGCGGGAACTGTGATCGCTGGGGGGCGCCATGCGCCCAATGATGGCAGCTACCTCTAGCTACCGCCAGAAACGCCTAGGTGATGACTGGTTCTTGGCGTGTCCTTGACGCTCAAACACCCTGCCTGATCGACAGAACTAGAGATTTCTAGAGATTACTGATGAGTATCTCTGGAAATCCCTAGAGGTGGTCGCTAGCGTCGTCGCATGCACAGACCCCCAGCCACCTACCTGGTGGACGGGACGGCTATCCGCACCCGTCGCATGGACCTCGGCATGAGCCAGGTCGATTGCGCCGCCCGCGTCGGCATCAGCAGGCCGTATCTCAGCCAGCTCGAGACCGGGCACCGCGACAGCGTGCGACCCCCCACGTACAAGCGCCTGCGCACCGTCCTTGACGTGCCCGACGACGATGACCGTCTCCTCGCCGAGGAGGCGGCACGAGAGGAAGCCCATGGCCGCCGACACGGCTCCCCGTAACAGGCGGAAGCCTGCCGAGCCCGTTCTGGAGCACTTCTACACCTTGAAGAAGGCCGCCGAACGCCTCGGCCTGAACGACCCGGACGACCCCGAGGACAAGACGGGCGTGGACTGGCTGCGACGGGGCGTGAACCGCAAGGACGGCACGCCTTTCCCTCATCACCGCATGGCCAACCAACTGATGTTCAGCGACTCCGACCTCGCGGTGATCGCGGAGATGCAGCGGAACAAGGTCGACGGGCGCAGCAAGCCCCGACGCTCGCGCCGCCGTCCGAACAGCACGACGCGCTCCGTAACCACGACCCACTGAACCGCTGCGCCCAGGGGCCGCCCGACTGGCAGGCCCGGCGACCCCTGACACGGCGCCTCACCGACACGAGAGGTCACCGATGACCCAACACGCTACCGTCCCGCCGCCCCTGCAGCGGCTCACCAGACTCCCGCTGCCCCCGCTCGCTGCGGTCTACCGGAAGGCCGCCCGTCTCCTGGCGCAGGCCGGCCACCGCCAGACCGAGATACGCACCGCGTTCTCCTGCCCGCCCGCCCCGGGCGCAATCACGATCATGGACGCGCTGCGCGCCGCCGCGGCTGCGGTCTGCGCCGCCGGAACCCTGACCTGCCAGGAGCAGGCGGTGTCCCGGCTCGGCGACCACGCGGTGTACCGGCTCGCGCTGCGCCTGGAGGTCCGCGGTCAGGGCCCGTTCTGGATCGACATCGCCTCCCTCGAGGAGCACATCACCGCCTGGGGCGACATGCCGCGCCGTACGACCGAGTCGGTCGTCGCGCAGCTCGAGCGCGCCGCCGACGCCAGCGAGAGGTCAGTATGAGCACCCACTCCAGCGACGCCCGGGCGGCCGCCGTCGAGCAACTCGGCGCCCTGCCGCTTCCGGTGGGCCCGACGTTCGAAGGGCATCAGCCCGCAGCGCAGGCACTGGTCGGCCTAACCGAGATGTTCGGCCACCTCCCCATGTCCGACGTGATACTCCGCGCAGCCCCGCGCGAAATCGTCTTGCGCCCCCCGTCCCCGGACGCGTTCGAGCAGTGGCGTGCGGCGCTGCAGATCACACCGGACTCGGTGTCGCTCCGTGCCTTCGGCGGCTGCGCGTGGCTGCAGGCAGACGGGGTGTTCCAGGGCGTGGCCGTGCACATGTCCGTGCACGACCTGCCGCTGACAGAGGAGCAAGCCGAGACACCCCCTGCCCCTCCTGTTCCCGGGGCGGGCCTGTCGCAGGGCCCTGCGGGTGCCGAAGAGGGAGCCGCACTGTGAACGCCCCCGACGAGATGAATGCGCGTGAGCGTGAGTCGTTCGCGGCAGCGCAGGCGGTGGCCGCCGAGCTGATCCAGACCCTGACGGTGCTGCCGCGTGAGGTGTCCGCCCGCCAGGAGCTCGGCCTCGACGACGAAGCGGCCTGCTCGGTGCGGATCTTCTGCGCGGCCGGTGACCGCCGCCCCGTCGACGAGCTCGCCGCCAGGCTGGGACAGCCCGCCCAGCGTGAGCTCACCTGGTCAGGCAGCAGCGTGTACTACGAGGTCCACGGGCAGATCGACGGGATCACCGTGCAGGCCTGCACCCTCCTGCACCCCGACGTCGACGATGCGGTCCTGCGCCTGGGCACCGGGCCCGTCGACACCACCGCAGCGGTCGACGCCGTGGTAGTCGCGGGGGCCGACGCGTGAGCCGGGACCTGCAGCACCTGCTGCACACCCGCCTCAAGCTGGCCACGGAAATGCTGGACCTGCCGCTGACCAACGAGCACCTCGAGCACCTGGCCGTGCAGCTCACCCCCGCCATCATCGCCTTCCTCGCGGAACGGCGAGACGCGGCGGCCGAGACCGCGCCTGTCCCCTATACCCTCGCCGACCACGCGCCGGACGACGGCGCACTGATGGAGGTAAGCCTGGAAGGCGGCTGCATCGCCCGCGTCGGCCTGGACGTCGACCTGGACTCCCCGGCCGCCATCCTCGCGCAGAGGTTGCACAGGCAGCCCGATGTGGTCGGCACCGTGCTCCCGGACGCCACCACCCTCGAGCTGACCGTGCGTCCGCGGACCCTGGACGCCTGGCGCTGGTGGCTGGGCAAGTGCGGCGCCGACCAGAAGCACGTGCAGGACGACGCCGTCCAAGCCTGCGGGCAGTGGTCCGGCGCCACCGTGCACCTGCGCGGCGAGGGCGTGCCCGCGCTGCAGCAGACGCGCGGCGTCGAGATGCTCCAGTACGTCCTGGGGCCCACCACCCCGAGGGCCGAGCGGTGATCGCGCTGGTCAACGAAGACGCCGGGACCGTGGCGGCCCTCCTCGCCGGAGCGATCGCGGGCAGCGCGGTGACGCTGGCGGCCCTCAAGTGGTGCGTCGACCTCGCCTCCAAGCCCGGCCCGCCCCGCGAGGACGGCGAAGCCGTCACCTGGCCGCCAGCGCACCCGGCGCCCTGCCTGCCGGTGCGCCCCGCCCGTACCCAGGAGCCCGGTGCGGACCAGGAGACGCAGCCGCTCACCGTGGCGCGCGTCCCGCACGCCCGACACCGCCGCCCCGCCCCGACCACCGCACCTCGCGCAGGCCGCACGCTGCAGGCGGGTGATCACCAATGAGCGTGTCGAAGACCTCAACGGCGTGGAACGGCGGCCAGTACACCGGCACCCGCCAGACCACGCCCCGGCCTCGCAGGTGGGACCCGGTCGTGGACACCTGCAGCCTCCAGGAGTGCGGCACGCCTGGCAGCGGGCCAAGTCCCCGTCCGGACATGGTCCGTGTGCCGGGTGCAGGCGAGGACGGCGCAGCCGCCTGGTACTGCCCCGGCCGGTGCACGTCGATCGCCCGCGCTCGCACCGACCTGCGCACCGGCGGCCACGACGAGGCGGTGAACCACGGTGAGCTGTGATCAGCCGCGCACCGCGGCCGCCGGGGACGGGAAGAAGGACACCCGGGACAGCAGCCATCTGTCCCGGGCGGCGTCCACTGCCCACACCCCCAGCCCAGCCCCCGCCGCCCCCGCCCGGGGGCAGCGCACCCGAGCCGACCACCAGGCCGTCGCCGACCGGCTGCGTCTGCAGCCGGACGAGTGGGGTGTGGTGGGCATCTACTCCTACCTCCACAGCGCCAACACCATCGCGAGCGGCATCCGCCGCGCGGGACACCGCTTTTGGATGTACGGGCCAGCCCGGTCCTTCCAGACCCGCACCACGCCAACGGATGACGGCTACGTGCGCGTCGAGGCGCGCTTCGTGAGCTCGTCCCCCGAGCCGCCCACGGACAGCGACACCCCCCCTGAAGCAGCCGCACACCACACCAGAACGGGGGCCGGGATCGGTCACGTGGGCCAGGCCCCGGTCCTCGGCGGATGCGGCTCGCGCCATCGCCGCACGACATGAGCAGGCCTACGGGGACGTGTTCCTGCGTCCCCTCACCCCACCCGGGAATGGCGGCCCTGTGCCCAATCAGGAACAGGGTGAACAGGGCCGCAAGGGCGGTGACAACCGTGGCTGAACCGCGTAACCGCAAAGTCCGCGCCCAGCAGGCCGCGCTGCTGAAGGCCGTGCGGGACCTGCCCGGCCCGGGCCCGGTGCGCACCGGCCAGATGCTGCCCGCGCAAGCGGCGGCCGGGTTCGGATGCAGCCGCACCACCATCCGCCAGGACCTGCACGCCCTGGCCCACCGGGGGCTGCTGATCGAACACGGTCCCGACAACAACCGCTCCTACACCCTCAACCACGCCTGGGAGCACGGCCATGCCCACGCCGACCGTACGCGGGCGCCTGCAGCGCCTCCTGCAACTCCTCAACACCGCTCTGACCGGCCCGGCCCGTGACGCCCCCGACGACGGGTGGCTGGAGCAACTCCTCACCGACGGCGAGATCGAGGGCGCCGACCGCGCCTACTGCCCGGTCCACCAGCGCGTGACCGCGCACGCTCAGCACCCCGACGGCACCGAGACCTGCGTGGACTGCCGTATCCGGCTGACGGGCCCGCAATGAAACGGCCGTCGTGCGAGGTCTTGGCCCTGCCCCACGCCTACACCTACGCCCGCCTGTACGTCTCGGGCTGGCGGTGCGCGGCCCACACCCCGTCCGCGATGCGGGGTCTCCCCGAGGCCCCGCCGGGACCGGGCTGGCCCGTCCACCGCCAGCTCCCGCCCGGCCCCACCGCCGAACCACCCGCCCACGCACCCGAACACCTCGAGCCTGGAGAGGACTTGGCCTCATGAGCTCACCCGCCCCGCCCCGCAGACCGTCCCCGGCCGACATGCCCCGCCACCCCGCGCCCCCGGCCGCCAAACCCACCACTGCCACGGCGCGTACGCCCGCACCGGCTCCGGCCCGCTCGCCGCAGCACTCCGGGCTGCAGACGGCGATCGCCCCCGGCAAGCTCCGCGACGACGAGGTCTTCAAGTCGCTGTTCCGGCGCGGGCTGTTCCTGAGCGGCCTGCCTCCGCAGGCCCGGCTGGTGGCCCACACCCTGGCCTGGTACGCCCACCACCGCACCGGTCAGATCACCCCGAATGGGCAGCCCAGCGTCGAGCGGCTCGCCCGCGAGACCGGCCTGGACCCCAACCGTGTCCGGGTGGCGATCGAGGTGCTGTGGCAGCGCGGCTGGCTGCGCCGCCGACCGATCCTCTCCGGCCCGCGCCAGGGCCGCCCCCGCATGGACCTGGTCGTGCCCGCCGTCTACCTCGACCAGGTCCGCGCCCTGCGCAGCAGGCACCGCACCGGCGGCTGACCAGCCCCGTGACCTGCACTCCCACCTCCTCCCGTAAGGATCGTGATGACCGACTTCACCAAGATCGAAAAGAAGGCGCCCGGCCTGGTCGACCTGGCCAAGACCGCCGCACACTCCCTGCACACCCAGGGCCTCGACGGACTGCGGGCCGCGGTCTACCTGGTCCTCGACCGCTCGATGTCGATGGCCAAGTACTACCGCGACGGCTCCGTGCAGCACCTGGCCGACCAGGCGCTCGGACTGTCGGTGAACGTCGACGACGACGGTGTGGTGCCGCTTGTCTTCTTCGACTCCCGCTCCTACCCGGTCGTCGACATCCGCCTGTCCTCCTACACCGGGGTCGTGGCTGCCCAGCACCGGCTGCACGGCGGAGAGCTGACCATGGGCGGCACCCGCTACGGGGGCCCCATGCGCCTGGTCACCGAGCACTACCTGAACTCCGGCACCACCGACCCGGCTCTGGTCATCTTCCAGACCGACGGCCAGCCGCAGGACCAAGCCGCCGCCCGCGCCGAACTCATCAGCGCCTCCCAACTGCCGATCTTCTGGAGCTTCATCGGCTACGGCAATGCCCCGGTGCCGTTCCTAGAGCAGCTCGACGACCTACCCGGCCGCGACGTCGACAACGCCTCCTACCTGCACGTCGGTCCCCACCCGCAGGCACTGCCCGCCCGCGATCTCTACGACGGAATCACCGCCCAGTTCGCGCCCTGGCTGACCGCCGCCCGCGCCGCCGGAATCACCACCTGACCCACCCCGCCCGCGCAGACAGTTCCGGCGCACACCCCACACATGCCGCACCCGCCAGCACCCACTCCGCCCCTCGCCTCGTCTCCCGAAAGAGGAAATTCATGACCGCCCGCCCGCCGTGCGACGCGCACCAGGAGCCGCAGCCCGCGGCCCCGGCAGCGCGTGCGCGCGGCGGGTTGTCCGTTCGGATCCCCCTGCGCCTGGTCGCAGGCGCTCAGTACGCCGACACGGCCCTGAGCGTCTACGTCAAGATCGCAGCGCTGTCCCAGCGGTCCGAAGGCTGCACCGCCCGGGTCGACACCCTGGCCGCCTACCTCGGCATGTCCAAGTCGCAGGTCGAGCGCGGCCTGGCCGACCTCCGCAACCCCGACGCCGTCGACGGCGTGGTGGAGGTGCCGACGACGCGGCGCACCCTGCCCGGCGGCCGCGGGCAGTCCGCCCACCGCACCACCCGCCCCCTCGCCCCGGGCGAGCTGTGGGTACGCATCCCTGTCCGCGCTGCCGAGGCCCTTTCACCGCGACTGCTGCGCCTGTACGCGCTCCTCGCCTACGCCACCGCCCGCCGCTTCCCTGTCACGTGCGCGGAGCTCGGCGAGCAGATGTTCCATCACACCGGGCGGCGCGCCGGTGAGCACCTTGGCGAGCGGCAGGCCCGCCGCCTGGTCGACGAGCTCGAGGCCACCGGCTGGCTGACCGTGCACCGCCGCGAAGGCCAGCACGGCCGCCACGCCTACGAGACTCACCGCCGCCCACTGCACCCCGTCCCGGCCCCGGCCACCGAGGCACCGGCTGCCGAGCAACTGGCGCTGTGGGGGGCGCAGTCACCGGACATCCATGACGGTTCCGGTGCGGATCTTGGTGACGGATCGCTCGCGTCTAAGGAAGACCTGCAGACTGACCGACCGGCGAGCAGGGATGTGGTGGGTATCCGCCGTAGGCGAGGTACCGGTAGTAGGCCGCGCGCTGAGCTCGCCTCGCACGTGCCGCCCGCCTTCGGGCCCGGTCATCGCGTGCTGCGCACGGATCGCACACCCGGCGCGAGCGCCGCCGCCGGGCGCGCCCCTTACACCGGCCCCGCCCTCCAACTCTCCCCCCGCGTCTGGCGGGTGCTGGAGCCCCTACGCCACCACCTCCCCGAACTGCGCCCGTTCGTGCTGCGGAAGATCGCCCGGGAGATCGGTGCGCAGCTCGGCGCGGGCACCGGTGAGGAGCGGGTGCGTGAGCGTCTCGAGCACCGTTACGCCCGCACGGACACCATCCGCGACATCGGCCGGTGGATCCTCGGCGCGGGCCTGCCCCGCCACGGCTGCGGCATCGCCGCCTGCGAGTCCGGGACGGTGTGGGACGCCGGGCAGGACTGCGAACTGTGCGCCGTCAACCGGCAGGTGGCTGCCGCTCGGCGCGCGGCCGCACAAACCGCACCCCCGCCCGCCCCCGCCCCGGTCGGGAAGCCGCCGACGTCGCCCGGGCTGCTGCTCGTGCACGACGGCCCGCCGCCCCCGCCACCCGCGCCGCTGCCCCCGCCCGCCGATGCGGCGCGGCGCGCGGCCGCCACCGCCGACGACATCACCACGGCGCTGGCCCGCCACGGGCCCGCCGACGCCATCCGTATCTGGGGCTACCTCCTGGTCGCCCCCCACCTGACCCCCGCCGCTACCGGTAGTTGAGCCGGAGGACCTCATGCCCCTGAGCGATCACACCACCGACCAGTGCCGCGAGTGCCTGGCCACGATCCGGTGGGCCATCACCGTGCACGGCCGCCGCCAGGCCCTCGACGCCGAACCCGATGCCAAGGGCAACCTCGCGGCGTACGTGGACGGCACCGGGACCCTGCGGGTGCGGGTTCTGACCGCGGAGCGGGACCGCCTCGAGGGCGCGGAGTGGCAGGCCATGCCCCACGCCGCGACCTGCACCCGCCCGCCCGTACGCCGCACTGCCCGGCCCGGGCGGCGTGCGGTCGTCCGCCGCGGTGCCTGGACCCGGTGGCCCCGATGACCGCCCCCGCCCCGGCCGCCGGCCACGGCGAGTCCACGCTCCGGCCGCCGGAGGACTGCCCCGACGGCACGTTCGGCCACTCCCGGATGCCCGCAGGCGAGCACGCCCGCCGCTGGACGCCCGATGCACAGACCGAACACCGCGCGCAACTCCTCGCCGCGCTGGAGGGGTTCTGCGTCGGCGTGGCCCTGCACCGCGCCCGGCCCCGCGACGCGCCGTGACTATCGCCGCGCTCGGCGCGCTGCTGAACGAGATCGACCGTCAGGGCGGGCCCGAGGCCGCCCGGCAAGGCCGCCTCCACCTCGACGACACGGAGCCCCGCATGCACAGCGCCCCCGCCCCGGCAACCGCCACCGTCCCGGGCGAAGACCTGCCCGTCGGCGCCCTCCTGAAGTGGGCCGACGACCATGACGACCCCGACGTGCAGGACCAGGCCGCACGTACCCGCGCGGACCTGGCCGGTCTGCGCCGCCGCTACGCCACCGACCACGACCTCGCCCGAATCACCAGCGAAACCGAGCAGCTCGAGCAGCGCCTGGCCGAACTGCGGGCCCGCCAGCACGAACTCGCACCCCCGCCCCGCACCGAGCGCAAAGCACCCGCCTACCGGGCCGCCGAGGTCCGCACCTGGGCGCGCGAGAACAACCTCGAGTGCGCCACCCAGGGGCGCGTGCCCAAGCCCATCGTCGAGGCCTGGCGCGCAGCCCACGCACCGGCCGGTACACCGTGACCTCCCCCGCCCCGCAGCCCGCCGCCTGCGTCCTGTGCGGCAGGCCCTTACGCACGGCTGCTTCCCGCTCCCGGGGTATCGGCCCGCACTGCCTGCGCAAGCTCACCCGCACACCGCCCGCATCCACCAGCGACGACCAGCTCACCCTCGACGACCTGTGATTACCGACCCGACACCACGAAGGATCACCATGCCCGACCGCGCCCTGCCCCACGACCCGTACATCACCGCCATCTGCGACGCCCTCACCGCCGCCGGACTGGAACCCGACGACTACTGGACCTCGGACGCCGAGGTCGACCGCTACGACACCGGCCCCGACGCGGGCTGCACGACGATGCTCGACGCCCACCTCGTCTGGACCGAGAGCCGCAACCGTCACCGGCACGGCATCCACCTCGTGTGGGAGCACCCGGCTGAGCAGTGGCAGTGGGCGCCGCGCGCAGCCGACGGGGTCCTGGAGCACGACCCGGAGTTCCTGCCCACGCTCGGCCGCTACGCCGATCCGGCCGCGGTCGTCGCCGTGGTCCGCGCTCTGCTGGCAGGCGAGGAGCCGGCGGTGGGTCACGCCCCGTACTGGCATGAGGCCGACGCGGTGAAGCGCGCGTTGGCGGCGTGGGAGGCCGCGCCGCAGTGAGCAGCACGACCACCGACCCGACACCACGAAGGAGCACCTGATGCCCACCCGCCACTTCACCCGCGAGCAGCTCGCCGCCCTCAGCGTCCCACCCGCCTCGCCCAAGGACGTCGAGTACGACCCCGACCTCCTCGCCGACGAGCACGTCACCGTCCTGAAGTACACGCAGCAGCGGCGCGTGATCTTCCGTGCCGACGACGACCGGACGTACGCCGTCGAGTACGAAGCCCCTCTGGACATCTGGGACTTCGAGGTCGGCGACGGCGGCCCGGACGACCACGGATGGCTTGGGCCGACCGTCGAGGCCGTCGAGGTCGAGGAGCAGCCCATCGTCGTACAGCAGTGGCGGCTTATCACCGAGCCGCGGCCAGAAGAAGCCCACGAGAGCCCGGCACTCCACCACCTCGCCGAGATCTACGGCGAGGCCGGCCACCGCGACCGTGACGCCCAGCAGTACGCCGCCGACCTCCTCGCCAAGCACGCCCGCGAGCTCGCAGCACTGCTCCAAGGAGAGCGCGCCGCGGTGTACGACGACGCCGGACAGCGCACGGCAGACGGCGTCGCGCGGGCCGCGAACTATCTGCAGGCGTACGCGCGAGGCCTGGCCCCGGACGCGTGAGCAGCAGGACGGCCGCCCCTGGTTCCGACAGGGGGCGGCCGCCCCCCGGCACATCACACCAGCCCCGGAGACGACCATGAACGACAGCATCGACGCCCTCCTCCGCGAAGCGCACCAGGCGGTCGCGCGCCTCGTGGGCATGTACTTCGACCGCGTACCCCTGAGCGAGTTCGCTGCGGATCCGGTGTCAGTCCGGGAGGCCCTCGCCGAGCACATCCACGAGGGACTGTCCGACGAGTGGGATCGGCTGTACCGCGCGGTGGAGGGTGTCGAGCACTGCAGCGCACCGTCTACGCCCGCCGACCGGGACCTCCGCGACCGCATCGCCCAAGCGCTCTCAGACAGCGAGGGCTGGAAGTGGGCGCCGGGCTTCAAGGAGCAGAGCCCAACGTGGCGCCGTTTCCAGCAGCAGGCCGACGCGGTGCTGGCCGTCCTTCCCTCACCCACCGACCGGGCCGCCGTACGGGATGCCGAGGAGCTGGCAGAACTCGACCGCGAGGGAGCCGAACTCGTCTGCGTGGACCAGTGCGGCAACTGCGACGCCTGCGGGATGGAGTCCTTGAGTACCCCCGCCGAGGGCTGGCGGGAGGCCGCGCGCTTCCTGCGCCGGACGCCACGCGAATCGGACGACTTCCTCGGCGCAGTCCGCAGTGCCCGCCTCATCGAGGACGAGCTCCGCCGCAAGGCCGACGGGTCCGAGGGGGAGCCGCAACCGTGAGCGCTCCCCTGACCCCCGGCCAGATCCGCGTCGTCGCCGGTCTGGCCCGCGGACACTGCGCAGCCCGCATCGCCGCCGACCTCGGCATCTCCACGGCCGCCGTGGACACCCGCATCCGCCGGGCCTCGGCCCGCGCCGGTATCCACCGCCGCCCCCACCCCCAGCTCGTCAACCACGCCTACCGCCGCGGCTACCTCACCCACCTGCCCCCGGAACCCCGCCAGCCCGTGCCCTGCCTCACCGCACGCCTGGCCCAGAGCCTCGACGCCACCACCCGCGGCCTGTCCCTGACCGAGGCAGCCGCCGAGATGGGCGTCACCCGCGCCACCGCCAACACCTACCGCCGCCGCCTGTACCGGCTGCTGGGGGCCCGCACCCGCGCCCACGCCGTCGCGCTCGGCTGGCAGGCAGGCCTCCTCGGCCCGTACGCGAGGGAGCAGGCAGCGTGATCGACACCCTTGCCTTCGTCGTCCTGGTCACCGCCAATACAGGCCTGCCGTTCGCCCACCACACCTACCTACCGTCCCTGGCCCGCCGCACCCACCGGCTCCTGGCCCGCGCCCACGCCACCACGGCCGCACCTGGACGGAGGGCGGTGTGAACGTCCCCATCACCCTCCACTGCAGCACCCGCCCCCGCGAGAACCTCAACAACCCCCAGCGGCAGCTCCTCGGCCTGGTCGCGGGCGGCCACACCAACCGCGCCGCTGCCCGCCGCCTGGGCGTCACCGAAGACGCCGTCAGGAAACGGCTGACCGCCCGGTACCGGGAGCTCGGCGCCCGGGACCGGGCCCACGCCGTCGCCCTGGCCCTGTGTACCGGCCTGCTCGCCCCCACCGACATCACCCACGCGAAAGGCCTCCAGCGATGAGCACCACGGCGGGCGGCCCGTGCCCCACCCCCGGCTGCCAGAGCCACCGCCGCCACGGCCAGTACCTGTGCCTGACCTGCTGGCGCCGCCTCACCGACACCACCCGGCGCGCACTGACCCGCCGCGACGCACAGGTCTACCTGCGCTTGCAGGAGCTGCACCGGCAGCTCACCGCCCGCACCCCGCTCCACAAGATCGAGGTCACCCCATGACAGAGCCCGACGAACTCGCCGCAGCCGCCCGCACGCTGCGCAACGACGCGTCCCTACAGGCAGCCACGACCGCGATGCCCGCCGTCGCCGCTCTCCTGCGCGCCCGGGAGCCCCTCGCCGCCTGGCTGGACCACATCAGGACCACCGCCCTGGAGTTGCACCGCCTCCATGCCGACCCCGGCAGAACTGTGCACGTCCAGCCTCACGCCCTGGACATAGCCCGCGCGATCAACCGGACTCGGCCATGAGCCGCGCCCTCCACGCTGCCTACGGCGCGCTCCTGTCCTGGCTGGGCTACTGCACGTTCCAGACCGTCCGCACCGGCGACCACGCCGCGGCCGCCACATTCGCTGCCGCCGCCGTCTTCACCGTCATCGCCACGCTGCGCGAGGGCCAACTGGAGGACGCCCTGCGCCGCGAAGCCGTGCACGCCGAACGCAACGCACGCACGGCCCGTCCGCCGCTGGACACGACCGAGTGCGCGGCCGCCCTCGCCCTGGCCGGCGCGTGCTGCGAGCGGTGGTGGACCTCCTGCGGCACCAACCACGACCCCACATGCCCGACATCGCCGTCACCAGCGACATGACCAACGCGACCAAGGAGCAGTGACATGCCCCAGCGAGCCACACGGAAAGGCGTGAGCATGCCGCACACCCAGCCCGCTGCCGAGGACCTGGCGCAGGTCCGTGACCAACTGCGCGCGGAGATCCGCGAGGCACGCGAGACGCTGAAGGATTTACGCCGGGAGATCAGGGACGCCCGCACTCTCGTGCCGCTGCTCACCGACGAGTTGTTCACGGCCGAGGTCAAGAAGCACCTCGGCGCCCTCGACACGACGACGCGCGCAGCCATGGACGACGCCGTGGCCCGCGTCAACGCCAAGTTCGACGGCCTGTACGACCTGCTCACCGGCCAGGACCGAACCTCCCGCCGCATGGGACGCACACCCCTGCCCGAGCTCCTCGAGCAGCACGTCGGTATCCCGCGCCGCGAGAACGGCCAGACCTGAGCGGGCCCGCACACGACGCAGGGGCGCGCCCCCACCCTGCCAGGCCGGACGCGCCCCTGCCGGTGGCATCACCGTACGCCCCACTGCACGCATCGGAGCACGCGATGACCACCTGCCCACACTGCACCACCCACGACCTCGAGCACGGCGGGTTCCTCTGCGACCCGTGCATCCGCGCCACCAGCCGCCGCCTGCGCGCCCTGCCCTGGCTGTGGGCAGGCCTGGAGGCCCGGCTGATGCCCGGCTCGAGCACCCCGCACGCGATGGGCCGCACCCCCTCCGCTACCGCCGCCCTGCCTCTGCAGGAGGAGGTCCTGGACCTGCGCGCCGAGGGCGGCATCGTCACCGTCCTGGAGACCTGGCGGCTGCTCGTCCACGACGCCCGCACCCTGCCTCCACCCGCCCCGGCCGTGGGCATCGGACCGCGCGTCACCATCGCCGCCACCGCCCTCGAGCTCCACCTCGACTGGATCGCACGCTGGCACCGCGCCCCCGACCTCGCCCGCGACGTGAACACGCTCGTGGGCCGCTCCCTCGCCGTCATACAGCTCGGCCACGACACCGACCAGGCCCGCTACCTCGGCCGCTGCATAGCGCAGAGCACCGACGGCACCGTGTGCGGTCGGCCGCTGTACGCCCACAGGGAGCGGGTCGTGCAGTGCGAGTGGTGCCTGTGCCGCTACACCCCCGACACCTGGCTGGCGCTGCGCCACCACCAGCCCGGCCGACGCGCCGCGTAGCTGCCCGCGGCCGCGGTGCGCGGGGCCTCAGGGCACCACCCCCGCGGCCCCGCTCGACGAGCCTCCACGGTCAACGCCGTATCAGCACCGTAGGGGTGGCAGCGGCTGAGGATTCCCTGCCTTCAAGGAAAGGCCCGCAACTGCCGTGGGGGCTGCAGGCTTCGGCCTGCGCCTGGTTCAGGTTTCGTCCGCGGCCGCCGGGGCGAACAGGCCCTCGCCACCGAACTCGAAGGGCGCCCGCAGCAGGACTCCCTTGCACACCTCGCCGGGCTGGAAGTCCCTGGTATTTCGGGTCATCAGGACTTCCACACCTGCCACATTGGCGCAGGCCAGATGCACCGCGTCCGCCCCCTTGATCTTGGGGTGCTCGGCGGCGATGTCGTTGGCGACCAACCCGACACGCCGGGTTACCTCAACCAGGATGATGTACGGCTCCTGCAACAGGGTCCTGATGCGCAGACGGTGAGCGCTATCAGTGGTGCCACGGGCCTCAGCCAGCGTCAGCGTGGAGGTGAACAGCCGGACCTGCCCGGCCTTCCCCGCGCGCAGCATGCTTTCCGTCGCACGGGGTTCCCCGGTCCCCTGCGCCCAGTCGACGAAGCAGTTGGCGTCCAAGTACACCGACCTGGGACGGTCAGTTCCCCCCACGCATGGCCTCCAGGTAGTCCACCGAGTCCTGCCCCCCTGTCATGTCCGGCCAGAACCCGGCAGACAGGTCGTCGTCCGATAGCACAGCCTCCGTCGGCAGGAGCTCCACGCTGATCGCCTGCATCTTCATCGCCTGTCCGAGCGCGTTCTCCAGAATGTGGCCGGTGATCTCGACACGGTCGCGGCGCCAGGCGCCACGCAGGTCGGTCTCCAGGGCCGGGCTGAAGTAGACGGGGATGACCTCGTCCCCTACCTCGGTGCGCAGCCGGGCCCGGGGGGTGTGGCGCTTACCCTCTTCCAGGCCGCTCAGCCGTCCGCGGCGCGAGCCCACCGTCTCGAAGCGGCTGCGCGTGGCGGTGTCCAGGTTCATCGCAGCCCGCTGGGTGACCTCCGCCGTGCGCAGCACTGCGCCGTCGCAGCGGACCTCCATCGACATGCCGACGTCCGGGGAGGCACCAAGGCTGCGCGCGATGCGCCGGCCGAGGTTAGCCGCCCGGGCGCTCCACCCCGTGGGGATCCGAGCCGTGGACTCCGCTTCCGCCAGACCGGCGACAGCGGTGCGCAGGGTCCGCTCGACGACTCCGTAGCTCGAGTGCTCAGCGATCCGCAGGGGTTCCAGGGCGCAGTCGACGCTGCCCAGCCCCAACCGGCTGAATGTCCAGCGGGTGCCCTCGCGGCTCGAACGCACCGCCTCGCTGTTCTCCAGCTCTCGCAGCAGGGACAGCACGTTGTGCAGCGTGCGCAGCGACTCCTGCGCGTCCATACCGGCATGCGGCCCGCGGAGCTTCAGCAGCAGCTCGACGTTCACCGTGCACCTCCTCCCCCCACTGCAGGCTGTAAGCGGCCACCGTACTCAGGCTTCACTGCCATGCTGGCGCTTCCCCCCGCCTCTGTCACCCGCAGGGAGACGCTAGCGGGCGCCAGGCTGACCCGGCCAGGGGGCGCTGCGTACCTTCTCCGCTGTCAGTGCCGCGGGAGACGATCGGAGAATGGACTACGCACAGCCTGCCGCGGTCTACCGGCTGTACGACGCCGCGGGCCATCTGCTCTATATCGGACTGACGTGCAACCCCAGAAGCCGGTGGAAGGATCACCGCAAGGAGATGCTGTGGTGGCGGGAAGTCGCGTTCAAGGTGATCACCTGGCATGAGACACGGCATCAGGCCTGCGCGGCAGAAAGCTCCGCGGTCGCCTCGGAACGTCCTCTCTACAACGCCTACGAGACGTTCCCAAGGCCCGGCATCCCGCCGCAACCGTACGGTCACCGGATCGCCTACCAGCACCGCGAGACTCGTCCGGGCTAAAGGAAGTGGCTACGCTCGTACTCGGTAACGGGAAAACCCCTCGACCCATGCGGAGCGGGAACTCCGGGCCGAGGGGTGGACCCTCTCTAACCGCGAGAAAAGAGCAGGTCCGCTATGGAGCGTATCCACCGCCCACCTGACCAGCCCAGCCCCACGGGCCCCGCATCCTCGTGCGCCGCCCGGATCCTGGCCTCCGCAGCCACCGAGCTCGAGCGCGCGGGCACGTCCCGTGTGATCACCCGGGCCCGGCTGCGCTGCGTCATCGACGACGCAGCGGCGGCCGTCCTCTACCGCCTCCCGGCCCGCGCGTTGGCACAGGTTGCCCGGCGGGCGTGGGCGTCGATCCCGTACGGCATCGACGGCAACACCTACGGCGTCCAGGCCCGCGTCCTGCGCGGTACGGCGAGGAGGCTGGGGTGAGCGCCCGTCAGATCCGGGCCCTGTTCCGGCCCCAGGACACCCACGACTACGTGCCCACCCTCGACATCGCCGTGGACCAGGTCCGCCGCGGCCTCAAGGTGTCCGAGCAGGTCGACATCCACGACCACATGGCGCTCGTCCAGCACGCGACCGTCCTCGACGAGCGGGTGCGCCAGCTCCTGGCCGCGCTCGACGCCCAGGGGGTGCTCCCACGATGACCACCCCCACCAGCACGCCCCCCATCACGACCCCGGTCGTCCTGGACCTGCAAGCGACCTCGGAGGAGCTCCTGGAGCGAGCCCGGGACGACTTCAGGATCTTCCACGACGCCTGGGCGCAGCGGGACCTCGAGGACCGTGTCCACGGCCAGGCGGCGATCCGACCGTGACCATCCAACACTCCACCTGGGCGTACGCCCACCCTTGGCATGTGGCGGCCGCGGCCGCCACATGCCTCGCGGGGCTCACCGCCGTCGTGTGGCTGCTCGTGCGCCGTGTCACCGGCGCCGTGTTCGCCGCCGGTGTCGGCGCCCTGGTCTGCACCGTCTACAGCGCCGACACGTCCTGGCGGTTCGCCGAGCACCGCCTCGACATGGCCGACACCAGCGAGCGCGTGATCATGTTCGCGGCCGGAGAGGTCGCCCTGATCGTCTGCGCCGTCATGGCCCGCGCCAACAAGCGCGCCACGGCCACCGAGGACTCGGCCGGTACGCCCGGCGTGCCCGGCGTCCTCGTCTGGGGCATCACCGGCGCCCAGATCATCCCGGCCTTCGCCGAGTCCGGCATGTGGGGCGGCCTGATCCGCGCCACCTTCGGCCCCGTGATGGCCGGCCTGCTGTGGCATCTGGCCATGGGCCTGGAGATCCGCGTCTCCCGCCCCACCGCCCTGTCCACCGGACTGCCCGCCCAGATCGGCCACGAACTCCGCGAACGCCTGCTGTCCTACCTGGGACTGGCGATGCGGAACCGTACCGCGGAGCAGATCAGCCGCGACCGCGCCACCGCCCGCGCCGTACGCCTCGCCTCCCGCCGCCGCCTCGGCCCCTGGGGCCGGTCCGCGCTCGCCGCGTCCGTCGCCCGCTCCGGCGCCGCCCTCGACGGCCACCGCCGCCACGAGCTCCTGCAGCTCCTCGCCGGCCGCCGCTCCGCAGCCGAGCTGCGCACCGTACCCGTCACCTCCCCCTGGCACACCGAGCGCGCACCCGAGGCGTACCCGCGTACCCCGCTGGGCGTCACCGGCGCCGAACTACGCCACATGGACCCGCTCGACGCGGTCGCCCGGGTGCACGCCGCGCACCCCGACCGCACCCCCGCCGAGGTAGCCGCACTGTGCACCGAGTACGGCGTACCCGTCTCCGAGACGCAGGTGCGCGTCGCCCTGCGGGCAGGCAACCCCGCCCGCCCCGCAGAGGTACACCCCGTACCCGCCCTGCCCGCCACACCCGCGCCTCACCCGGCAGGCGCACCCGCACCCGCACCTGTACTCGCTTCCGGCGTACCCGCGCCTGACCTGCACCTCGACATCCGCACCGAGCCCCGGGTACGCCACGAATTCGCCTGTGCCGTACCCGTCGAGTACGCCCGTACCCGGGCCGAGGTACGCCTGTCCGCACCCGCCGGAGACGCACCCCTGGAGCACCCCGCCGACCCCGTGCGGCGGCGCACAGCCGAGGAGCCCGCAGCGCACCCGCACGCCCCTCGCACCCGCACCCCGGAGCAGCCCGCACCCGGTGCACCGGGCGCGGGTGCACCGGGCGCGGGTGCACCGGGCGCGGGTGCAGGCACACCGTCAGGTGCACCGAGTGCACCGGGTGCGGATCCGCTGGACGATCTCCTTGAGCAGGCCCGCGCAGTCGACGCCGCGCACCGCCGCACCCACGGACGCCACGCCGGGCTGCGGACCCTGAAAGCGGAGCTGGGCGTGGGCCAGGTGCGCGCGCAGGCCCTGCGTACTCTCCTCGACGACGCCCGGGCCGTCCGGTGACCGCCCCCGCCTGGGCCGTACTCGCCGCCGGGACTCTCGCTCTGGCCGTCGCCGCCATCCTGACCGCCGCCGCCTGGGGCACCCGCCCCTACCGGCCCATCTACCTCGTACGCGACACCGCACTGCTCGCCGCCGCTGTCCTGATCACCATCGCCTGCCTCCTGGCGGTGCGCCCATGAGTGACACGAGCGTGCTCCGCGATGTCGCCGATGCCTGGCACCTGACCGTCGCCGCAGGCCTCGCCAGCCCCACCACTGCCCTCGCCACCAAGACCGGCGCCCTGCTCCTGGCCGTCGCCGCTCTGGCGCACGGCCACCTCCGCCCGGCCGCCGCCCTCACCGCGGTCACGGCCGCCGGTGCCCTCGCGGCCCGCCTCCTCCACTAGGACTCCCTGTGATCGTCCTCGCCGTACTCGTCGCCGCCGGGTTTGTCCCGGGCCTCATCACCGCCGCGCGCCTCTACCGCCGCCACGGCTGGCCCCGGGCGATCCTCGCCGGAATCGGCGTCACCATCGCCCTCGCCGGACTCCTGCTCATCTCGCTGATCATGCTGGCGCCGCTCGCGATCGTCCTGGCCGTTGGTGCTGCCGTCGCCGCGCTGAGTGCCTACGACCGCGGGCACATCGGCGTGGCCAGCGTGTGGACATGCGTTATGGCCGTCTGCCTGTGGTGCGCCGGGTGGACGACATGACCGACCCCGCCGAGCGGGCGCCGATCGTCCCGACCCGCGTCATACCCGGCCCTGGCTCGGCGGCCCCGCCGCCACCTCTCCCGCCGCCTGCACCGCCACCGCCGCCCCCGCCTGCGTGGCCGCCGATGCCGCCCGCCCATCGGCGGCCCCCAGCTCCGGCGCCTCCGCCTCCGCCGCTGCCGGTCGACGTCCACGTGCACGTCACCATCGGCCGCCCCATCCCCGGCCCCGAGCCCGAGGAGCGGTGGTGGCAGCGAATCCGGATCGGCTACAACGCCGCACTCGCGTTCCTGTCGCTGCCCCTCACCGGCCCGTGGTCCTGGGTCCTCGCCTCCGTCCGGGATGACGAGTCCCTCGCGGGCGCCTGGGTCATGGCCGGGGTCCCGCTCACCGTCCTCGCCGTGCTGGACAACGCCCGCCGCGTCGAAGTCGCAGGCTCGGCCCCCGAGCTGTGGGGCCCCAAGATCCGCGCGGCCCTCGCCCGCCTCCTGCTGTGGGCCGCCGTCCTCGCCACGGTCCTCACGCTGCCCGTCTCCACGATCGTCTACGCCCTGACCGGAGTACGCCCCGTATGAACACCACTTTGGCCGCAGGCCAGTACACGACCACCACGATCTCGACCGCCGGATTCGCCCTGGGCCTGGCTCTGCTCGGCACCGAACTGTGGCGCTGGCACAAGGGCGGCGGCGGAGGCGCGGGCGCAGCCCCCGGCGGCAGCAGCCGGGACCCCAAGGCGCTTCTTCCGCTCGGCTTCGGGATCGCCTGTGGCATCCTCATGATCGCCTGCCCCGCCGGACTCCTGGGCACCGCCGCCGAGTTCCTGCGCTGGGGCGGCAACAGCGTCGGCGACGTCAGCATGAAATGGCTGACCGGCACCCCCAGCCAGACCCTCGGCACCGCCGCCACACCCCGCATCGACGGGTACGGGGCGATCGTCGTCGCCGCCCTCTTCATCGCCCTGATCATCCTGCGCAAGACGTTCGGAAAGATCATCAAGGGCAAGTGGTGGAAGGGCGTGGTGGTCGGCGTGCTCCTGTGCGTGAGCACTGGCACCGCCGCCCTCGTCGCTCAGCAGGTCGTCGACGGCGTCAACGGAGTCGGCGCCTGGGCCATCGGCGGCCTGGCCGAGGGAACCCTGGTATGAGCAAGAGCGATCCCACCACCCGCCAGTGGCTGCGAACCGCCGCCGTGCGCGTCCACACCGGCAGCAGCCGCCTCGTCCTGCACGCCGCCCGCCGAGCCATCGCCCGGGCCCGCGCGCTCTACACGCCCGCCCGCGCCTGGCTCAGCCGCTCCTCCGGCCTGAAGTGGTGCGCCAAGGTCGCCTTGCTGATCGCGGCCGCCGCCATCACCCGGAAGATCGGCACGGTCATTCTCGGCGGCGCGTACCGGCAGATCGCCTCCGGCGCCTGGTGGGGACTGCTGTGGACCGCCGCCATCGTCTGGGTCATCGCCGCCTACCGCGTCGGACACCCCGGCTGGAAGCCGAAGCAGCCAGTCACCCCCGAAGCCGGGGCCAAGGCCGAGGGCCAGGCCGAGGACACCGACGCCCAGGAGAAGACCGAGGCGCCCCCCGCGCAGCCGCACGGCCCCCTGCCCGTCTCCCCGGTCGGACTCGTCGCCGCGGTCCGCGACATCGGCACCCCCAACGCCCAGCTCGTCCCCCTCGCCGCACACCTCGGCACGACCACCGACGCGGTGCGCGCCGCCGCGGCCACGCTCGGGTGGCCGGTGAAGGACGTCCGCATGGAGGGCAGGTCGGCCTCCGCCGGCTTGCGCTGGGACGAGGCCCCGACCCCACCCCCTCTCGCCCCTTCTTCGACTGGCGTCGCCGCAGGTCACGCTGCCGACGACAACGACGACGACAACCCGGAAGAGGGAGGCCGAAAGGGGACGCGTGTACGGCACATCGGACAGGGCGGACGCGTCGTAACCGATCCGGCCGAGACCGTCCGCCATCACAAGATCACCGGCTAAGGAGACCTGAGATGACCATGCCCACCCACGCCCAAACCGCCGATGCCCTCGACGCCACCCTGACCGCCATGCAGCACGATCCCCGGCTCGACGCCGACCAGGCCGCACGCCTCGCCATCCACGGCTCACCGGACTGGACCAGCTACCGCTGACTCCGGGGCGGCCGTTCGCCTGCCAGCAGATCCGGCCGCCCCGGCCCACCCATCCCGCACGCGAGACAGGACGACATCATCGTGCCACTGCGCGACGACATGCCCACCCGAGCACCCGACGACCAAGCCGACCCCGAGCAGGCCACCGACTACCAGGCCAGCCGCGGCGGCTGGTACCCCACCGACCCCAAGCCCGTCCCCGGCACCCCGAAAGGCACACAGTGATCCTCACCGGCACCGCCACCCGCGAAGGCACGGCCCACGACAACGCCGACGCAGCGAAGGTCTACACACTGGCCGACGGCACCATCGGCGCCGCCGTCATCGACGGCATCGGCCACGGCCCACACACCTCTGCCACCGCCCCGCTCCTCGCCGAGACCGCCGCCCGCATCTCCGCCCACCGCGGCCCGCTCCCCGGCATCCTCACCGCCGGACTCCTGATCACCGACCCCGGCCCCGACGGCGAGGAAGCCGACGGCGTCGCCGTCGCCGCCCAAGTCCACCCCGGCGGCGAGTACGTCCTCATCGGCTGGGTCGGCGACTGCCGCGCCTACGGCTGGAACGGGGAACGGCTGCGGCTCTACAGCGACGACCACACGGTCGGCCAGCAACTCCGCGCCAACGGCGTCGCGCTCGACATCGCCCGGGGCCACGACGACTGGGTCCGCACCAGCCTGTCACGCGCGGCAGTCGGCACGGTGTACATGGCCACCATCCCGGACCCCCTCGTCATCCTCACGAGCGACGGCGTCCACGACCAGGTCGCCTACGACCGCATGGAGACCCTCGCGCGCGAACACGGCGACGACCCTCAGACCCTCGCAGACGCGCTCGTCGCCGCCGCCACGGCCGACGAGGAGGGCTACCGGGACGATGCCACCGCCATCGTCCTGCGCATCACCTGACGCCCCCTACTGCACTTCACGCCAGGTAGCGCCTGACACCGGCCCCGCTGCGCACCTGTCGCGGCGGGGCCCGTCTCACTGCGCCAGTACATGACAATTGCATTAGGCATATACCTGAGCAGACACTGGGAGACCGGCAACCTGCCGCTTACGACTCGCTCGCCCACAGGCGCACGCGACCCAGCGAAAGGCCGCACCATGCCCACCTGGCAACTGCACACTGCGGACGCCCTCACGCTGCTCCCCACCCTCACCACACCCGTTGATGCGGTCATTTGCGATCCGCCCTACAACTCCGGCGGTCGCACCATGACCTCCCGCACCAGTCGCAGTGCCCGCCAGAAGTACATGACCAGCGGTGGCCGCCACCACGGTTTCGACCTCGGTGACTTCACCGGCGATAACCGCGACCAGCGTTCCTACATCGCCTGGCTCGCCCTGATTCTCGCGGAGTGCCACCGGCTCACCAGACCCGGCGGCGCCGCCCTCGTCTTCACCGACTGGCGCCAGCTACCCGCCACCACCGACGCCCTCCAAGCGGCCGGCTACACCTGGCGCGGCGTCGCCGTATGGCAGAAAGCTGTGGCCCGCCCCCAGCCTGGATACCTCCGGCAGTCATGCGAGTTCATCGCCTGGGGTAGCCGCGGCGCTATGGACCCCGGCAATGACCCCGTCTACCTGCCTGGCCACTTCACCGGCAGCCAGCCACGCGGCAACAACCGTCGACACCTCACGCAGAAGCCGCTCGACGTCATGCAGCAGCTCGTCCGTATCGTTCCGCCCGGCGGGACTGTCCTCGACCCATTCGCCGGATCGGGTACAACGGGCGCCGCCGCGCTCCTTGAGGGACGCGGGTTCATCGGCATCGAAGAGTCTGCGCAGTACGCCGAGATCGCCCGCGCACGGCTTTCAGAAGCAGCAGTGGCCTGACACTCGAGGTAGCGCCCGGCACCGGCCCCGTCGCGGCGGGGCCTTCGCCATTCCCTCCCCACCACACCCGCCACCCCGCTACGCTCCGGGGCCAAACCGATCTCAAGGGGGGACCATGGCCAGCTACAGCGACGTACAGAAGGCCGTACGCGTGGAGAAGTTCCGCATCTGGTTCGCATGGCTGTGCGGCGGCTGGGTCGCCGTCGGCATCATGGTCACCACCAAGGACGTGGAGATCTGGGGAACGGTCGCACAGATCGTGTTCATCGGACTCGGGATCGCGGCCACGGTCGCGGCAGTGCGGATGACGAACGCGTTGAACCGCCGGGCCGAGCGGGAGCGGCGCGCGGTGCTCGGCGACGACTACCCGGGCTGATCTCTCGCGCCCGCCGCCGCCCCGTGGTACGGGCAGACGGCCACCGCGATACTTGAGGGCCACCGCAACTACGGAAAGTGAGCCGGGGCGCTCCCCTCCAGAACCTCACCTCGGAGTGCATGCAGGCTCTACGATGAGTAGCCAAGCTCGGGAGGCTGATCGTGGAGATGCCGCACACCGACCCAAAGGCGATCAAGCCCAGGCCGGACTACCCGCCCAAGACGCCGCCACCGCCGAAGAAGCCGCCGTCCCCGCCCCCGCCGGACCCTCCCCGCAGCGAGGCCAGCGAGCTCCTCGCCGGTCTGCCGGTCCCACAGCGCAACCACGGCCGCAGGGGTACGCCGGTGATGCGGAATCGCCACGGCTCCGCCTGGACACTGGAATCAGCGCCTTGGGTACCGAAGAAGGCGGCCGCACATGTTGCCGAGCGGCTCACGGCGTGGGGCTTCATGGCACCCAAGCCGCTGACCGACGTGGTGGTCCTCCTGACACAGACGGTCGTCGGCGACGGCGGACGCCGCATCAGCGTGCACCTGTCCGAACAGGACGACATCGCACTGATCTTGGCCATCAGCCACCAAGCCCCCGCCGCCCACGACAAGCCCGCCGACGTGCTCCCCGCTCTGCAGAGCCTAGGTGCAGCGAGTTGCGGTACCGAAGCTGGCACGGAGGGCCGCCAGGTGTGGGCACTGCTGCACCTCACAGCCTGAGCACCCTCCCTCCGCTCCTCAACGCATCATGGGCCCATGGAGTACCCGTCCCTCCCACCAGGCCTGCTGACCACCAGCCAGGCCGCCCAGGCCTGTGGTGTCGCCCCCGCCACCATCCGCGACTGGCGGCGCCGAGGCCTCCTCCATCCGGCTGGCGGAAGCCCGCGACGCCCCTACTACCGCCTCGCCGACGTCACCGCCGCCCAGGCCGCCGCCAAGCCCACACGCCCCGGCCAACGCCACAGCAAGCCATAGCCGCTTGACGTGCGCGAATCCCTGCGCCACGATCTTTTCGCACACCCATGCCCAAAAACGGGCACACACACCACCCTCACACGCGGCATGATGTCCCCCTCCAACTCAGCATCCCCGGGGGGGACCATGGACCACCGCACCACCTCCGCGCTACTCCTCGCGGCCGCCCTCGCCCTCACCGCCTGCTCATCCGACGACAAGGCCGACGGCGACCCGAAGCCCAAGCCGAGCGTTTCTGAGAAGACAGACCCGCTCGCCTCGGCCGGTATCCCGCCGAAGCCCACGGGCGCCGAGCGGGAAAAGCTCCTCCGGGCCCTCAGGACGGTCGCACCGGACGTCGTGCGCTACGAGGACAAGGCCGTCGACGCCGCACGCAACCAGTGCACAGCGATCAACAGCAAGGCTCAGCGCTTGAACTGGGCCGCGTCTCAGCGCTTCACGTACAAGGACGTGACGACGACGGAAGACCAGGGCGCTAAGATCAACGACGCGCTCAAGGCGACGAACTTCTGCAAGGTCTGATCCGTACGACAAGCCCGGCTGCAACCTACTGCGGCCGGGCTTTCGCATGCCGCACAGGAGGGAGGCCCCCGTGCCCACCTCCCCATCCACCCGGTGCACCGACCCCGAGTGCTACGAGTTGGCGACCAAGGGATCACGCTGCGACGACCACCAGCCCATCCCCTGGCGGGGACGGGACAACAAGGCCGAGCGCTACGGCATCAGCTCAGGCGAGTGGCGCTCCCTCAAGGCCAAGATCACCCGACGCGACAACGGATGCTGCTACCTCTGCGGCGCCGAGACCCCTGACCCCGAGCAGTACGACGAGAACGACCGCACCACCTGGCCACACGAGCTCGACCACGTCATCCCCATCAGCGAAGGCGGAGCACGCCGTTCCCTCGACAACCTCGGCCTCGCCTGCACCACCTGCCACGACACCAAGAGCAAGGCCGAGGCCCGCAGGGCCAACGCACGGCGCCGAAAGGCACGCTGACCGCTCCCAAGGCTTCAGGAGGGCTCCGTGACCATCCCCACCACAGCACAACGCCTGATCGACTTCCGTGAGGAGCTGGCCGCGGACCCGAGCTTCGGCGAGGAGCTCCTCAACGAGATCCTTCGGGACGCGGCGCGCGCCACGATCGAGGCCAGCGGCCTGATGACGCACCCGGATCTGGCCAACTTGGAGACCGCGACCGCCTTCCCGAGGACCTCCCGGGGGGTAGGGGAGTCGAAATCACCAGGGTGATCGTCTGGGGGCCCGCCGCGGTCAACTGGGAACACGCCGTCTCAGAAAAAATTTCGGGCGGTGGCCACCGGGCCGGTCACGCTTTGTGAACGAGGGAGGTGAAGCTGCGCTCTCGCTCCTGCTCCGACGCCTTCGCGTCCACCATCGCTCCGATCGAGCTCGCCGCCGACACCCCGTCCGTCGGTGCGGTCGGCTCCGCCTCGGACCGCGCTGACCTGCAGGAGGTGACGCGATATGGGCCGTACCGCCCAGCCCGCCAAGCTGAAGCTCATCGGCGGCCGCGGCAACGGCACCGACTCCGGCGGCCGCAAGGTGAACCCGGGGCCAGCCTTTCGCCGCATCGCCCCGAACCCACCGACGTGGCTGAGCCGCGAGGCCGCCGCCGAGTGGCGCCGCGTCACTCCCGGCCTGCAGCGCCTGGACCTCCTCAAGGAGGAGGACCGCGCCGTCCTCGCCGCGTACTGCGAGACCTGGTCCCAGTTCGTCGAGGCCACCCGCACGGTCACCCGGGAGGGCATCACCGACGAGGTCACCACCATCAGCGCTTCTGGGAGCGAGACGACGCGCACCGTTCCGCACCCGGCGGTGGCGATCGCCCGGTCCGCCGGCCGCGAGCTCCGGGCGTACGCCGCGCAGTTCGGCCTGTCGCCCAGCAGTGAGCAGGCCCTCGCGAGAGGGACTGATGATGGCGAGGACGACAACCCCTTCGCGTAGCTCACGCAAGTCCGGCAAGCCGACGGCCGCGCCGCGCACCGACAGTGTGGACCTGCCGGACCAGGAGACGCTGGAGCGGCTGAAGCTGTCCCCGGAGGTCGCCTGGTACCTGGTGTCGCGGGGGATCCCGCTGCCGGATTCCCCGCCGCTGTACCAGACTCCGTCGCCCGGCGAGGCTTTGGGCGCGGTCTTCGATGCGGCGCGCGTCGACAAGGTCATCAACGCGTTCTCCAAGCTGCGGCATACCAAGGGGCAGTGGGCCGGGCAGCCGCTGCGACCGGACCCGTGGCAGGTCGCGTACGTCCTGGCTCCGGTGTTCGGCTGGGTCGTCTGGGACGACGATGCTGACGGTTACGTGCGGGTGGTGTCCGAGCTGTACGTGGACGTGCCGCGTAAGAACGGCAAGTCCACGTTGTGCGGCGGTATCGCGATCTACATGACGTGCGCCGACGGTGAGCCCGGCGCCGAGGTCCTGGCCGCGGCCACCACGAAGGAACAGGCGCGGTTCGTCTTCGACCCGATCAAGCGGCTCGCCGACTCGGCGCCCGCGCTGAAGGGGCACGTCAAGCCGCTCAAGGACAAGATCCTCCACAACCGCAGCGGTTCGTACTTCCAGGTCATCTCCAATGTGGCCGACGCCCAGCACGGCGCGAACCTGCACTGTTACGTGTGCGATGAGCTGCACATCCACAAGACGCCGGACATGCTCGAGACCCTTGAGTCCGGCACCGGATCGCGCCGCCAGCCGCTCGGCGTGGTCATCACCACCGCCGACACCGGCAAGCGTGAGACCCCGTATGACAACAAGCGCCGGCGCATCGAGCAGTTGGCCCGCCGGGTCCTGCACGACTCCTCTGTGTACGGCGTGATCTTCGCGGCGCCCAACGACGCCGACCCGCACGAAGAGACCACCTGGCGCGCGGCCAACCCCGGTTACGGCGTCTCCCCGACGCGGGCGTACCTGGCGAAGGCCTCGCGCAAGGCCGCGTCCTCGCCGGCGGACCTGGCCTCGTTCCTGCGGCTGCACCTGGGCATCCGTACGCGGCAGGACGTGAAGTACCTGCCGATCGCCGCGTGGAACAACAACGCGGGCATGGTCGATGAGAGCGCGCTGCGCGACCGGCCGACCTGGGGCGGTCTGGACCTCGCCGCCACGTCCGACCTGTGTGCGCTGTGCTGGCTCTTCCCCGATGACACCGACGGGACGGTCGATGCGCTGTGGCGGTTCTGGACACCGGAGGACAACCTCGCGGCCCTCGACAAGCGCTCTGCCAAGGCCGCGTCCCGGTGGGTCAAGGAAGGGTGGCTGACCGCCACCCCAGGTAACGTCGCGGACTACGACTGGATCAAGGAACAGATCCGGAAGGACCGTGACGTCTTCCGTGTGAAGTCGATCGGCTACGACCCGTGGAACGCCTCCCAACTGACCAATGACCTGGTCAGCGAACGCGCCCCCATGGTCAAGGTCAGGCAGGGCTTCCAGACCATGAGCCCGGTCCTCAAAGAGACGCAGCGGCTCATCCTGCAGGGCACCCCGGAGAAGCCGGTCCTGCGGCACGGCGGCAATCCGGTCGCGCTGTGGTGCGTGGACAACCTGGCCGTGGTCATGGACCCGGCGGGCAACGTCAAGCCCGACAAAGCTAACTCCGGCGACAAGATCGACGGCGTGAGCTCGCTGCTCACGGCCATGTCCGAGGTCATCGCCAGGCCCCCGCGCCGGAAGTCCCGGTACGCGGACGAAGACGAAATCATGGTCGTGTAGCGGCCGGAAGCGGGAGGCTGCTGTGTTCGCGTGGCGCCGTACAGCCGTACGGAGACGAGTCGTCGTCAACCTCGCCGACAAGGCGTTCCGGGGGATTCTCTGGGCGCAGCGGGGCCCGCTCCTGGTGCTTCGGGACGCAGAGCTCCTCGAGGCTGGCCGGGAGCCTCAGCCGGTGGACGGCGAGGTCGTCGTCGAGCGGGCCAAGGTGGAGTTCACCCAGGTCCTGCCGGGCGGTGGTGGCTGATGGCGTTCGTGGTCTCCTCCGGTGAGCTCGCGACCACCGGGGCCGGGGTCACCCACGCGTACGCGGCGATGTCGCTGCGCGCCGCTCCGTGGGAGTACGAGACGATCTGGCGCACCCAGCCGCAGGTCCGCACCGTCATCAGCTTCCTGGCACGGAACATCGCCCAGCTCGGCGTGCACGTCTACCGCCGGGTCTCCGACACCGACCGTGAGCGGCTCACCCAGCACCCGCTCGCGCAACTGCTCAACAGCCCGCTGCTGGGCATGACGACGTACCGGTTCATCGAGCGCCTGGTCGCCGACGTCGCGCTGTACGACAACTGGTACGGGATCAAGCTGAAGCTCAACGGCCGGCTGCGGATCCTGCCGGTGCCGCCCACCCTGATCCGCCCGTACGGCGGGAACTGGATCCGGCCCAAGCACTACGAAACGGCAGGCGGGCGGGACTTCCAGCCGGACGAAGTGATCCACATCCACGGCTACTCGCCCACCGACCTGACGTACGGCGAGTCCCCCATCGAGGCGCTGCGGGATCTGATCCTGGAGTCGTCAGAAGCGGCCAAGCAGCGGGCGGCGATGTGGAAGGGCGGCGCCCGTATGACCGGCGTCCTCGTCCGGCCCTCGGATGCACCCGATTGGAACGACAGAGAGAAGAAGCGCTTCCGCGAGATGTGGCGTGCTTTCTCCTCCGGTGGGGGCTCAGAGGGCGGTACGCCGATCCTCGAGGACGGCATGGACTACAAGGCCGTCGGCTTCGACCCGAAGCAGGCCCAGTACGTCGAGGCCCGGAAGCTGAGCCGGGAGGAAGTCAGCGCGGTGTACTTCATCCCGCCTCCGCTGATCGGGATCCTTGATCACGCCACCTACAGCAACATCAAGGAGCAGCACTCCCACCTCTACCAGGACACGCTCGGCCCCTGGATGGTGATGATCCAGCAGGAGATCGCGGCGCAGATCCTGCCCGATCTGCCGGACAACAAGGACGTGTACTGCGAGTTCAACATCGCGGAGAAGATGCGCGGCGACTTCGAGAGCCAGGCGGCCGCAGCGTCGACCGCTACGGGCGGGCCGTGGATGACGCGCAACGAGCAGCGGGCCCGGTTCAACCTGCCGCGCGTCGAGGGCGGGGACGAGCTGATCGTGCCGATGAACGTCACCGAGGGCGGCCTCGCCTCGCCTCGGGACACAGCCCCCGAGCCTGGGGAGACTTCCCCAAAAGCGCGCGGTCTGCCGCGTAGCAAAGCCTCCGGCAGGCCTTCCAGCATCGGCTCCTTCACGTCCGAGCGGGACGCCCTGGAGATGTCGCTCACGCTGTTCACCAAGCGGCAGAGTGACGCGCTCCTGGCCGCGGCCGGCGCGAAGGCCGACGGCGACGCGGAGGGAATGCCGGACCTGATCGCCCTGTGGGCGGCCGGGTCCGAGGACCGGCTCGCGCAGTTGCAGGCGCTGCTGGCCCACCACGGCTACCGGCTGGCGCAGGTGGGAGCGTGGGAGGTCCTGGACGTTCACAACCCCGAGGCCGAGAACTGGTCGGCCGAGGTGATGCTCGCCTGGATCCTCGCCGCCGCCGAGACGCACGCGGCGCAGCACGAGGAGGCCGGGCGGGAGGCCGTCGCCGAGGTGCAGCAGGAGGGCGGCGACGGCTGGCGGGAGGCCCTGCAGTCGGCTGCGGTTGCGTGGGGCACCGCGGCCGCTGCACGGGCGGTGACCGCCTCCACCGAACTGCGCTCCTTCGGCGGGCACGACGCGGCGGGGGCGTCCGGGCTGACGCGGAAGATCTGGCGCACCGGCGGCACCAACCCGCGTGCCTCGCACAAGGCGCAGGACGGCGAGGCCGTGGCGCTGGATGACGTGTTCTCCAACGGGCTGCGCTGGCCTGGCGATGGCCAGGGCGAGACGAAAGAGCTCGTCAACTGCAACTGCACTCTCGACTACGCGAAGGAGGACTGACGCCGTGCGCACCATGGAAATGACCGCCAAGATCAAGGCGGCGGGCGTCGCCGACGGCCTGGCCGAGGGACAGTTCACCGCCCTCGTCTCGGTGTTCAACAACGAGGACAGCTACGGCGACGTCGTCCGCCCCGGTGCCTTCACCCAGACCCTGCAGGAGTGGGCGGCCAAGGGCGACAGCGTGCCCGTCATCTGGGCGCATCAGTGGTCGGACCCGTTCGCCCACATCGGGCACGTCGTCAAGGCGGTCGAGACCCTGCAGGGTCTGGAGGTCACCGGGCAGATCGATGACCTGGACGCCAACCCCTCCGCAGCCCAGGTCTACCGACTCCTCAAAGGCCGCCGCGTCACCCAGTTCTCCTTCGCCTACGACGTCGGCGAGGGCGGCTGGATCAGCGACGACGAGCACCCCTGGGGCGGCTACTACGAGCTGCGACGCCTGGACCTGCACGAGGTCGGCCCCTGCCTGCTCGGCGTGAACCGCGAGACCGAGCTCCTGGCGGCGAAGGCCGCGACACTCGCCGCCGGAACGAAGGCCGGCCGCGTGCTGTCCCAGAAGAACTTCGACACCCTCACCGCAGCGTACGAGTCGATCGGTGAGGTCCTGGCGGCCGCCGCCCCCGAGCCCGACAAGGCCCGCGGCCGGGCCGCCCCCAAGAAGAACGAGACCCCGGAGGGGCACGGCCAGCCCGGCTCTGCGGCGGCCAGCGGCGACACGCCGCCCGCCCAGCCCTCAGAGCCCGAGCCCGCCCAGGACACCGCCGAGGAGATCACCCCCAGCAGCACTGAGGACGAGACCACCCCGGACCTCCGCGAAGCACCCGAACCCGAGGGTGCCGCCGAGACCGGCGCCGTTTCCGCCCGTCTGCGGACCGACCTCGAGCTCCTGGAGCTCGAGGCAGCGCTCACGGAATAGGAGACACGGCCCCATGGCCAAGACCATCAAGGAACTGTCCGAGGAAGCCAGGAGCTGGCTCCTCAAGGCCCGCGAGATCACCGTCAAGGCCGAGGAGGACGGCGACCGCAACTTCACCGAGGAGGAGGCCGCCCAGCTCCGCGAGTACATGGGCAAGGCCACCCAGCTCAAGGCCGAGATCGAGAAGCTGAAGGGCAACGACGAGCTGCGCCGCACGCTCGCCGAGCTCGGCGACGACATCGCCCTGAACGCCAAGACCGACGAGAACGGCCACCGCCAGACGGCGAGCGGTTTCCACCTGCCCGACAAGGGCAAGTCCCTGGGCGCGCAGTTCACCGAGTCGCCGGAGTTCAAGGGCCTCCTCGCCCAGGCGCCCTCTGGCGGGTTCGCGAAGAACCAGCGTGTGCAGTCGGAGATGTTCGGCGTCAAGAGCCTGGTCACTGGGGGCTCGGACACCTCCGGCGGTGCGTTCGTCCAGAACGACTGGCGCGGCCTGCAGGTGGGCCTGGACGTGTTCCAGCGGCCGCTGCGGCTGCGGGACGTCGTCACCCCCGGCAACACCACCTCCGACACGGTGGAGTACGTGCGCGTCACCTCCGTGACGAACAACGCCGCGCCGGTCCCGGAGGCGACGTCCTCGGCGGCCCCGACCGCACCGGGCGGCGCGGGTGCGCTGGTGAACAACGCGGGCGGCGGCTACAAGCCCGAGTCCGGCGTCGCCCTCGCGAAGATCACCACGGCTGTCAAGACGATCGCGCACTGGATGCCCGCCACCAAGCGGGCCCTGTCCGACGCGGCGCAGGTCCGCACCCTGATCGACGCTTTCCTGCTCTACGGCCTCGAGGAAGAGCTCGAGGACCAGATGATCCAGGGCGACGGCACCGGGGAGAACTTCGAGGGCCTCGGCAACGTGAGCGGCGTCCAGGCGCAGGCCTGGGACACCGACCTCCTCACCACCCTGCGCAAGGCCAAGACCAAGGTCCGCACCGTCGGGCGCAGCATGGCCAACGCCTACCTCCTCAACCCGCTCGACCTCGAGGCGCTGGACCTCCTGCAGGACAACGAGGCCCGGTTCTACTTCGGCGGGCCGACCGGCGCCGGTACCGCCTCGCCGCTGTGGAACCTCCCGGTCATCGAGACCGAGGCCGTCCCGGCCGGCACCGCCTACGTCGGGGACTTCCGCAAGGCCGTGCTCTGGGACCGCGAGCAGGCGACCATCCAGGTCACCGACTCCCACCTGGACTTCTTCGTCCGCAACCTCGTCGCGATCCTCGCCGAAATGAGGGCGGCTTTCGGCGTGCTGCAGCCGTCGGCGTTCGTCGAGGTCGACCTGACCGCCTGATCGGAGGCAGCACACCATGGCATATCTCAACCCCGGAGGCGGCAAGGCCCGCGAGGGCACCCAGGCAGCCGCTCAAACCGACATGGCCGCCGTCACCACGACGGCCACCGCGGGCGCGACGCCGACGAAGGCGGAGTTCGACAAGGTCGTCACCGACCTGACCGCCGCCAGGGCCACGATCAACGGGCTGCTCGCGAAGCTGCGCGCAGCCGGTCTGATCGCGTCCTGATGGCTCTGTTCACCCACCGCAACGCCGGAGGGCGATGCCCGTGCGGGGCTGAGAACGCCGCGTGCGGGCCGTCCTCCGACGTCGTGCCGGTGGACCAACGCATCGAGGAGGTGGCCGCGGTGAGCGGTCCGCTCAAGAAGTACAAGGTCCGGCGCGGGGACTTCACCACCGTGATGAAGCTGTCCGACGAGGACGCCGAGAGACTCGGGGTCGGCCCCGCCGACGTCGTGGGGGCCGCCTCGACGATCCAACCCGTCACCGCCCCCGACGAAGGACAGGCCCATGCCCCCGACGGCCGCCGTGAGGGCACGGCGGAGGGGGCTCCGGCCGACGAGGCAGCCGCAGCCACGGCCGGGGAGAGCGAGCGCGAGGCACCGGCCAAGCGGCGTGCCGGGTCGGCGAACAAGGCCCGCACCAGTGCCTCGACCAAGGCCGCCGACGGTGGCAACTGACGATTTCCTCGCGGACCCGGCCGAGCTCGCCGTGCTGCTCGGCCGGAATGAGGACGACCCCAAGCTGCTCGCCGCGCTCCGCGCCGCCACGCGGCGCTTTCGCGGGCAGGTCGGCCACCACGTCCACCTCGTCACTGCGGAGACCGTGGTGCTGGACGGCAACGGCCGCTCCTCACTGCTGCTGCCCGTGTGGCCCACCACGGCCGTGCAGGAGGTGGTCTTGGACGGCCAGGAGCTTACCGACGGCTCGGATTACTCCTGGTCGGAGGCGGGGATCTTGCGGCGCCTGGGCTGCCTGCTGTGGCCTGACCGGCTGCGCTGTGTGCAGGCCACCTACAGCCATGGCTGGCCGCACGACGCGATCCCCGGCGACATCCAGGAGGTCGTCCTGGAGCGGGCACAGGCAGCCTTCACGATCCCGGTGGGTGTGCAGTCCAAGACCGTCGGCGGGCAGTCGGTGACGTTCGGGGCGCAAGCTGCCTCCGGTGCGACCGAGGCCTGGATGCTGGCGGTTGCTCGCTACAAGGTCCGCGCCTCCACCGACCTGTGACGAAGGGAGGACGATGTTCTTCTTCGACTCCCTCGTCCGCGTCCGCGCAGGCGCGCACACCAGCCGCGGCGGCGACACCGTCCCCGACTGGTCGCCCGGCGCGGTGTCCCGGCTGACGGTGGGAAACCTGAACATCCAGCCCGCCAGCCAGTCGGAGAGCACCGACGCCACGCGCACGGCCGTCGTCACCGGCTGGCGGGTGCAGTCCGCCGAAGGCACCCGCCCGGACATCACCGCCGCCGACCGCCTGGAGTGGCGCGGCATGACCCTCGATGTCGACGGCGAGGTCGCCCAGTGGCCCGACCCGCTCACCGGCGCGGTGCACCACGTCGAATTCACCATGGTCCGTGCCACCGGATAGGAGGCTGTCGTGCTCGAGGACTTCCGCCTGGACCACGCAGGCATCCGCGAGATCCTCAAGGGCCCACAGATGCGCGAGGTCATCGACGGCCTGACCGAGACCATCGCGGACAACGTGCGTGCCAGCGTCCCCTCCGACGTGAGGGTCACGGTGCGCGGCTACACCACCGACCGCGGCGCGGCCACGGTCGCCGTGGAGGATGTGCGCGCGATGGCGTGGCAGGCCCGGGACGGCATCCTCACCCGCGCCGCGGCCGCGGCCGGGCTCGAGGTGAAGGCCTGGCAGCGATGAAGACCCTCACCGTTTTCGACGACGCGCAGGCCGCCGGGGCCGGTGTGCTGCGCACCGCGCTCGCCGCCCGCGGCGAGCCGTACGCGGCCGGGGCGACGGTGGGCACGCGGGTGCCCGCCGACAGGTCGCCGGAACTGGACCGGCTGCCGTACGTGATGGTCCGCAAGGACTCCGACAGCCCGCACCACTCGATGGCGAACGCGCGCGTGACCTTGCGGGTGACGGTATGGCACACAGGAGCGGATGCCGCGCACGACCTGGCGATGCTCTGCCAGGCCCTGCTCATCGTCCACGCCGGTCCCGTCATCCGCGGTGTACGGCCCGGCACGGGTCCGCTGGCCGCGGTCGATGACGTGTCCGGCACTGAGCTGTCGACGTTCACCGTGCTGGCCAACATCAAGCCCCGCCTGCCCTGACCGGCGTGGGCCCTTCTGCTGAACCGCGGCTCCCTGCTGATCTGCTACATGAGAGGAGGGCGCCGTGGCCGGCGACCCGACCAAAGCCAATCTGTGGACCGACGCCGATGTGTACGTGTCCTGGAACCTGAACGCCACCCTGCCCGCGAACGCCGAGACCGCGTTCAGCCCGGACTGGAAGCTCATCGGCCTCCTGGACGGCGACGAAGGATTCCCCGAGTCGAGGGACGAGGACACCGAGGACAAGTTCGCCTGGGGCGGCATGATCGTCCGTACGGCTCGCCAGCACTTCAAGCTGACGAAGTCCTTCACGTGCCTGGAAGACAACGAGTGGACCCGCAAGCTGGTGTGGCCCGGCTCGACCGCCACCCAGATCAAGGTCCCCCGCCCTGAGCAGGTGCTGGTCGCTTTCGAGACCCGCGAGGGCGAAAAGGTCCGCCGCCTGATCACCTCCCAGTACGCGGAGTGCTCGCTGGACGGTGACCACGGCGAGAACGAAACCGACCTCGAGTCGGCGACGATCGCCGCGACGATCTTCCCGACCTCCCAGGGCTGGCTGTTCGACCGGCAGGACACTCCGGTGCTGTCGTCGATCTCCGTCACCCCGGCCACACTGTCGGTCGCCGACGGCGAGATCAGTGCGCTGGTGGCCACGGCGACGTTCTCCGACGCCAGCACCCAGGACGTCACCGCCACGGCGTCGTGGGTCTCCTCGGATCCGACCAAGGCCACCGTGTCCGCGGGGTTCGTGACCGGCATCGCCGCCGGAGCGTCCACTGTGACCGCCACCTACCAGGGCCAGTCCGACACCTGCGCCGTCACCGTCACCGCATGAGCGCCCGGGGCGCGGGAGTTCGTCGCGGTTCGGCCCGCGCCCCGGTGCACCACCCACCCGCCGAACCGCGGCACGAGGGAGAGGACGCGTGCCTCTGCAGCAGTTCACCGACGCCGAGCTCCACGCCAAGGCCGTACAGCTCGGCCTCATCACCGCCGAGCAGGATCTGCCGCGAGCACAGCGCTCGCGGGTGGCGGCCGCGCTCCTCGAGGAGCGGCGCACCACCAAGACGGCCGACCAAGAGCCGGAGCCGGTCCTGGCCGGGGAGATCGTCGTACAGCCCGGTGGCCAGATCCTGGTCGACGGGGTGCCGTTCCCTTGGCTGATCGCCAAGCAGCCCATGGAGATCGGCCTCAACCCCGGAGGGATCTCCACAGTCCGCCTGACTCTGATGGCCGCATCTGTCCAGGTCCTCAAGCCCCAACAGCCCAAGAACGAGAGTGAGTAGCACCATGACCGCCCGAACCGCGACAAAGCCCGCACCGGCCAAGACGGCCAGGCAGGATGATCAGCCGTTCGACTTCAACCTGGATGCCGTCAAAGCCGAGGTTGACCTGACTCCGTGGCGGGTCCACTGGAACGATCGGCGCTGGGAGTTCGCCCATCTGCAGGACCTGGACGTCTTCGAGCTGATGGCGGCAGCCGAGCGCGGCGAAGTCGGCGCCATGCTCGGCGTGTTCGAGGCCGCCTTGGGCGAGCAGTTCCCGGAATTCCGCAAGATCCGCCTGCCGCAGTACAAGCTGCAGGCCCTCTTCGACGCCTACCGGAAGTTCTGCGGTATGGCCGAGGGGGAATCACAGGCCTCGTCCAGCTCCTGAGCGAGCACGGCGAGGCAGTCCAGGCCGATCTGCGCGAGCACTACGGCATCCGTCTGTCCGACCTGTTCGCCCGCGATCCGTGGGGGCGGCCGCTGCTGACGTGGCGCGAGCTCGGCGGCTACATCCGCCAGCTCCCCCCGCAGGCCCGCACCCGTCTCGCCATGGGCGAGACCGATGGTGTGTGGGGGCTGCAGGAGCACCTGACCGGGCTCGTCATCGACGAGCTGCGGGTGGCCAACTGGCAGAGATCGAATGAGGGCGTGAAGCCCTCCAAGCAGACCAAGCCGCCTAGGCCGATGGCCCGGCCGGGGGTCGGGCGGGTACGGGACAAGAACAGTCCCGAGCGGGTCGCCAAGCGCAAGGCCGCCCAACTGCGGGCCGCCGAGCGGCGGCGCGCCATCAACCGAGGCGAGATCACGTGATCAACAACTGAACACAGGGGGTGCCCTATGGCGTCGGTCGGCTACGCCACACTTCAGGTCATCCCCTCGGTGCGGGGCATCGGCGATGAGCTGCGCCGCCAGCTCGTCGGCCCCGCGGGGGACGCGGCCGATGCGGCCGGGCAGGAGTCCGGCTCCCGTTTCGGTGACCGGTGGAAGGCAGGCCTGGCCGTCGCCGGGGCGGCGGCCGGGGCGGTCCTGGTTGCGGCCACGGTCAGCGCGGTGGAGAAGGAGAAGGCCGGTGACCGTCTGGCCGCGCAGCTCGGCCTGTCCGGCAAGGGCGCCAAGAGGGCCGGGGACGTCGCCGGGAAGCTGTACTCGGGGGCGGTCGTCGACTCCTTCGAGGATGGCGCGGCCGCGGTACGCGCGGTCATGGGCTCGGGCCTGGTGGACGAGAAGGCCACCGGCAGGGCGATTGAGTCCATCACCACCAAGGTCGCAGACCTTGCGGGAACGTTCGACCAGGACCTGACGGGCACCGCGAACGCGGCCGCCCAGATGATCCGTACCGGTCTGGCCAAGGACGGCGACCAGGCCCTGGACCTGCTCACCAAGGGCTTCCAGTCCTCCGCCGACAAAGCCGGGGACTTCCTCGACACGATCAACGAGTACGGCGTCCAGTTCCGCAAGGCGGGCCTGGACGGCAGCACAGCGGTCGGCCTGCTGAACCAGGCCATCAAGGCCGGCGCGAGGGACGCGGACATCGCCGCCGATGCCGTCAAGGAGTTCTCCATCCGGGCGGTCGACGGATCGGACAGTTCCAAGGCGGGCTTCAAGGCCCTGGGGCTGTCCGCCAGCGACATGGCGGACCGCTTCGCCAAGGGCGGCAAGAGCGCCAACGGTGTCCTCGACCAGACGCTGGACCGGCTCCGGGGCGTCAAGGACCCGGTCAAGCAGTCCCAGATAGCCGTCCAGTTGTTCGGTACCCAGGCCGAAGATCTGGGTGAAGCCTTGTACGCGATGGACCCCTCCTCGGCCGCGAAGGACCTGGGCAAGTTCGGGGGTGCGGCCAAGAAGGTCGGGGACACCATCCGCGGCAACACCTCCACCGAGCTGAAGATCCTGCAGCGGCAGGTGATGGGTGCGTTCGGCAGTGTCGTCACGGCCGTCGTGCTGCCCGCGCTGCGCGGCCTGATCACCGCCATCCAGTGGACCGGGGACGCGGCGGCCGCGACGGGCCGCTGGTTCTCACAGTGGGGCATCTGGCTGCTGCCGGTGGGCATCCTGATCACCGGAATCACCATCGCCCTGAACGCGCAGGCCATCGCCACTGGCACCGTCATCGGCGTCATGGGCGTCTACGCGCTGGCCGTCCGCGGCGTCGCCGCCGTGACGCGGGCCTGGGCAGCCGCGCAGGCAGTTTTCAACGCGGTCATGGCACTCAACCCGTTCGTGCTCGCGGCAATCGCTGTGGTGGCCCTGGGCGCCGCCCTGGTGGTGGCCTGGAAGCGCTCCGAGACCTTCCGCACCGTAGTTCAGGCGATGTGGGCGGGCATCCAGATGGCCGCCATGACGGTGTGGACCACCGTCCTCAAACCCGTCCTGGACGGGTTCATGGCCGGACTGCGGGCCGTCGGCGCGGCCGCGCTGTGGCTGTGGAACTCCGCGATCTCTCCGGTGTTCTCGTTCATCTCCACGGCCGCGCGGATCCTGCTGACCGTCCTCACCATCGTCGTGTTCGGCCCGATCTACCTGGCGATCCGACTGTTCGGCGCCACGTTCATGTGGCTGTACAACGTGGCGGTCGGCCCATCCGCGAAGCTGATCGGCGCCGTCCTGAGAGGGATGGGCGCGGGCATCATGGCCGTGGTCGGCCTGGTCGTCGGCGGCCTGCGCCGCGCCGGGGCTGCGGCCCTGTGGCTCTACAACGCCGCGGTGGCCCCCGTAGTGCGCCTGGTCGTGGCGGGCCTGCGCGTGATGTGGGCAGGCGTGAAGGTGGTCCTGGCCGCATTCGTGGGCGGGCTGCGCAGCGCGGGCGGCGCGGCCAAGAGCCTGTGGACGTCGTATGTGGCTCCGGCCATGACCGGCATCAAGTCGGTGATCTCCACCGTCATCAACACTGGCGTGCGGCCGGTCCTGGGCGTCCTGCGGAGCGCGATCGGCAAGACCGGCGAGGCCTTCGACGCGGCCCGCCGCGCGATCAAGACGGCGTGGGACAAGGTCAAGGGCATCGCCCGGGGCCCCGTCGAGTTCATCGTCAACACCGTCTACAACCGTGGCATCGTCGGCGTCTGGAACAAAGTCGCCAGCGCTTTCGGAGCGCCGACGCTGAACAAGCATTCCTTCGCCACCGGCGGCCCGGTTTTCGGCGCGGGCACCGAGACCTCCGACGACGTCCCCGCGTGGCTGTCGAAGAACGAGCACGTGTGGACCGCTCGGGAGGTACGCGGCGCGGGCGGGCACAGCGGTGTCGCGGCTCTGCGCAAGTGGGCGGCCGCGGGCGGGCACGGGCGCCTGCCCGGTTTCAAGGGGGGCGGTGCGTTCGGCTGGGTCAGCGACGCCGCATCCGCCGTCAAGGGCGTCGGGTCCGACGCCTGGGACAAGATCAAGTCGGGGGCGGGGTGGCTCCGGGACACCGTCGCCGGGTCGCTACGGTCCGGGATCAAGAAGGTCATCGACCCGCTCATCAACCGCATCCCCGGACTGGACAACGGGTGGGGCAAGGCCGTCAAGGGCGTGCCCACGAAGATCCTCGACACCGCGCTCGGCTACAGCGAGAAGGCCGACGGGCAGATCCAGAAGCAGTTCATCCCGGTCGGCGGCAGCGGCGTCAAGCGGTGGAGCAAGCTGGTCCTCAAGGCCTTGGCCATGGTGGGCCAGCCCGCCTCGCTGCTCGGGGTCACCCTGCGCCGGATGAACCAGGAGTCGGGCGGCAACGCTCGCGCGATCAACGAGTGGGACATCAACGCCAAGCGCGGCATGGCCAGCCGCGGCCTTATGCAGGTCATCCCGCCCACCTTCAACGCCTACGCGGGCCGCTTGCGCAAGCGCGGTATCTGGGACCCGCTGGCCAACATCTACGCCTCCATGAGGTACGCGCTGTCGGTGTACGGGTCGCTGTCCCGGGCCTACAACCGGCCGGGTGGCTACGCGAACGGCGGCTCGCCGCGGCCCGGTGAGATCGCGTGGGTGGGCGAACAGGGCCCGGAGCTCATTCGGTTCGGGGCGGGCGGTGCGACCGTGTGGGATCACCGCACGTCCATGTCCATGGCTGGGGGTCTGGCGGGGCTGCGTGGGTTCGCCAAGGGCACCCGGCGCACGGGCGTCTACCGGACGGCCGGGCAGGAGAAGGCGCGCAAGGAGCTGCCGGGTGATCTGTCCGGCGTCACCAAGGCCCTCACCGCGTCGGCGGCGGACATCAAGCGGGCGTTCGACGCGCTGACCAAGGACCTGCGTGCGGCGGGCGGCGCCGGCCGGGCCCTGGCCACTTCCTCGACGAAGGCCTCGGCGAAGCTGCAGTCGCTGGCCAAGCAGCGCGACAGCGTGGAGAAGCGGCTGGAGGAAGCCAGGTCCGCGGCGGCCGATCAGAAGAAGAGCGCCGCGGACTACTTCGGCCTGGGCTCCGTGGGCGAAGTAGCCACCTTCTCCGACCTGCTCGGGAGCCTGAAGAAGCGGCAGGCGGACGCGAGGGCGTTCCAGAAGCAGATCTCGACGCTGTCGAAGAAGGGGGTGTCGCGGAGCATCATCAGCCAGTTGGTGGCCGCCGGCCCCGACGGGCCGCTGGCCGACTTGATCGGTGGTGCGTCGAAGAACCAGCTTTCACAGCTCAACAAGATCGCCGCCTCCGGCGGCAAGCTCTCGACGAGCTACGGCAACACCATGGCCGACGCCATGTTCGACGCCGGGTCGCAGGCCGGGAAGGGATTCCTGACCGGGCTGAAGGCGCAGGAGAAGGAACTGCAGAAGGCGATGGACCGCCTCGGCTCTGCTCTGGTGAAATCCATCCGCCGCCGCCTGAAGATCAAGAGCCCGTCGAAGGTCACGCAGTATCTCGGCGAGATGACCGGCGCCGGGGTCGGTGTCGGCCTGGACAACACCGCGGCCGCCGTCGCCGCCTCGGCGGCCCGTCTCGCCGACGCCGCGACTCCGGCCATGCCGACTGTCTCCCCAGCCTCCCTCGCCACCACGCGCGGGCAGGCCGGAGTGCTGGGTGCGGGCGGACGGCTGTGGCTGGTCCTCGAGGACGGCCGCGAACTGGCCGCCTACGTCGACGACCGAGCGGACGGCCGGGTCGGCGCCGGATTCGCCCGCGCGCGCCGCGCCCAGCACGCCGGCAGCAAGTAGAGAGAAGGGAGGACCACCTCGTGCCGATGATCGTGGACCCGGACGCGCCGCTGGTCGAGCCGCCGGAGACCGTCACCAGCCCTGACGGCTGGCTGCGAGCGGCCGTGGACACCGCGTGGGCGGGGGTGGCCCTGGCCGTCGACTACACCGCCAGCACCCCGTTGGACGACGTCGCCGCCGTCCGCCGGGTCCTGATTACCCGCCAGGACCCGGGCGCGGCCGCAGTACGGGTGCGCGGCGCGGACCTGGCCTGGGCGGTCGGCGGGGTGAGCCAGGGATACGACCACGAGGCGCCGCTGGGTGTCGGCGTCACCTACACCGCGCACCCGCAGTACGCCGACGGCACCTGGGGTCCTGCCTCCTCCCTCGGTATCACCTTGCCCGCCCCGGGCCCGCCCGCCGACGTGTGGATCAAGTCGTTGGACGTTCCGGGGGCGTCGGCGCGGGTGACGGTCACCGCCTGGCCGCAACTGTCCTGGGAGGCCCGCATCGAGCAGGCCGCCATCGCGGGCAGCCGCTACCCGGCCGCCGCCCAGGACGTGTACGCGGCAGCCGCCTCCGAGATCACCCTGGACGCGGAGGGCACCGCGATCGAGGCCGTGCGGGAGCTGCTGACCACCCCGGGGGTGCTGCTCGTCCAGACCCGGCCCGCCTACCACCGGCCCGACATGTACGTCCTGATGTCCGGCCCCGCCGAATCCCTGGACGGGGAGCCGGACGAATCGCGGACGTTCACCGCCTCGCTGGTCCAGGTGGAGCGGCCCGACACCGCGGGGCAGCGCATGCGGATGCCGGGCTGGTCCTACGACGCGCTCGCCGCCCAGTTCGCCACCTACGACGCAGTGACGGCGAGCTACAGCACCTATCAGGCGCTCGCGCTGCGCGGGGTGCTGTGATGCTGCCCGTCACCGACGCGGTCCTGGCCGCGCTGCCGCAGGCGATAGGGCGGCCGTACCGGGCGGAGTGGTCCAACGACGGCGGCCGCACCTGGACGGCCTGCGGCCTCGAGGCGGGGTCGGCGCAGATCACCGCCAGCCGCACCGCGGAGACCCGCTACACCGCCAGCGCCACCCTCACCGGCGCCCCGGCGGGGGCCGCAGGCATCAACCCCATCTCTACCAACGTCCGCTTGTTCCAGGGCATCCAGGTACCGCGCAGCAACGTCGTGTGGTTCCCTGCCGGCCGGTACACGGTGGGCAGGCCGCGCGCCACCGAGACCGGCGGCATCGAGGTCGAACTGGCGGGCCTGGAGGATGAGATCCGGGATGCCGGTCTGCCGACCGCCCGCACCATCGGGCCCGGCACCGCCCGCCCCCTCATCGAGGAGCTCGTCGCCGAGGCCCTGCCCGGGGTGCCGGTGTCCTGGCGGGCCGGGGTGGACGGCGGCCGCCTGGTGCCGCAGGTCCTGGCCGAGTCCAGCCGCTGGTCGGTGCTCTCCTCCGGCACCGACTCCTCCGGCACCGCCACCGGCATCGTCGAGGCCCTGGCCGCCGAGATCTACGCCGATGCCCGCGGCATCATCACCGTCGCGCCCGTGCCAACCCTCGCCGACCCGGTGGTGTGGCGGCTCGGCCGCGGCATTGGCGGCGTCCTCATCGAGCCGAAAGCCGAACAGTCGGACGAGGGCCTGGCCAACGTGTGGGCGGTCGTTGGCGACGGCGGAAGCGGTGAGGCCACCATCGGGCCCGCCTACGCGTTCGACGACGACCCCGGCTCGCTGACCTACGCCGGACCGGACCCGATCAAAGATCCGCTGGCGCCGCAGCGCCTGGGGCTGTGGCACGTGCGGCTGCGGGTGCAGCGCCACTCCAGCGCGGTGATCACCAGCCTGGCGCAGGCCTACGACGTCGCCCGCGCCAAACTCGCCGACTCCCTGGGCGTGCAGTACGCCCTGTCGCTGACCGCCGCCTGCAACCCCGCCCTCGAGCCGGGCGACGTCATCGAGGTCGAAGTCACCCCCGGCCGGTGGGAGCGCCACCTCGTCGACGCCCTCTCCTACACCCTCGGCGCGCCTTCGATGTCGCTGACCACCCGCACCACCGCGAGGAGGCTGTAGTGGACGAAGCCGAACTGTGGGGTGCCGAACTCGCCCGCGCCGCCAGCCCGTCGATGCCGCGGCAGGTCACCGCAACGGTCATCGACGTCACCGCCGAGGGGCGCGTCAACCTCGACATGCTCGGCACGCTGGTGCCCGACGTGCCGTGCACCGACTCCTACCGCCGCCGCACCGCAGGCGACCAGGTGGCCGTCCGCCTAGGCGCGCGGCCGGTCGTGCTGTGGCGGCTCGGCGACGACCCCGCCGACGCCGACGACGCCAGCATCACCGAGCTGGCCGTCCAGGCCGCGCAGGACCTGATCGCGGTGTCCGCCTACACCTGGGGCACCGGCGCGCCCGGCGGCACCGGGTGGCAGACCGTCACCCAGCTCTACACACGCAAGGACTCCAACGGGATCGGGCAGCTTTACGCGCAGATCGGCGGCGCCGACCCCTCCCCGCCCACCACCCCCACCC
>NZ_JOAP01000042.1 GCF_000720475.1 Streptomyces aureocirculatus | reverse complement strand
GTGGGTGGGTGGGTGGGTGAGGGGCTGGTCGGGGGGCGGCGGAGCATGGGGGGATGCAGACCGCGAGACGCGTACTGATCGTGGCGTACGACAACGCCCAGATCCTCGACATCGCCTGCCCGAGCGGCGCCCTGGACATAGCCAACCGCTACGGCGCGAACCCCCCGTACCGCATAGAACTGGCCACCGTGGCCCACCGCCCGGCCCGCACCTCGGCGGGCATCACCCTGGCCGCAGGGCATCGCCTGGAGACGGTCAGGGGCCCCCTGGACACCCTGCTGGTGGCCGGCGGCACCGGCTACGAGGAGGCCGCGGCCGACCCCCGCCTCGTCACCCAGGTCCGCCGCCTCGCGGACCACAGCCGCCGCGTCGCCTCCGTCTGCACCGGCGCCTACGTCCTGGCCGCCGCGGGCCTCCTGGACCACCGCCGCGCCACCACGCACTGGGGGTACGGCGACCGCCTCGCCGCCCGCCACCCGACGGTGGCTGTCGACACCACCCCGCTGTACGTGCGCGACGGCAACGTCTACACCTCCGCGGGCGTCACCAGCGCCCTGGACCTCACCCTGTCCCTGATCGAGGACGACCACGGCCCGACTCTGGCCCGCGCGGTGGCCCGCGAGCTGGTCTCGTACCTCCACCGCCCCGCCGACCAGGCCCAGATCAGCATGTTCCTGGCGGCGCCCCCACCGGGTGACCGCCTGGTCCGCGACCTCGCGGGACACATCGGCGCGCACCTCGCCGACGACCTCTCCCCCGCCGCCCTCGCCACCCGCGCGGGCGTCAGCACCCGGCACCTGAACCGCCTGTTCACCGCCCACCTCGGCACCACCCCGGCCCGCGCGGTGCGCGCCGCCCGTACCGAGGCCGCCGCCCACCTGGTGCGCTCAAGTGCCCTGTCCCTCGCGGCGATCGCACGCCGCTGCGGCTTCGGGTCCGCGCAGACGCTGCGGCAGGCGTTCCTCGACCACTATGGCGCGGGCGGGGACAGGATTCGCAGGATGCCGGACATGCCCCGGCCACGGGCGCCGCGGGACCGTCAGACTCCCGTGCCATGACGGAAACCCACCCGGGCCGCCGCGCCCTCCTCCGCGGCACCACAGCCACCGCCGCCACCGCGGCCCTCGCCACCGCGGGTCTCGCCGGAGCCCCGGCCGCCACCGCGTCCCCGTACCCGTACGTCTCCGAGAAGCCCGGCGGCAGCGGCGGTCCCCGTATCGGCGTCCTCCTCTACGACGGTTACAGCCTGCTCGACCCCACGGGCCCCGCCGAGATCCTGTCCCGGCTGCCCGGCGCGAGCGTCACGATGCTCGCCGAGCGGCGCGGCCCCGTGCGGACGGACACCGGTGACGTGGCCGTCGTGGCGGAGCGCGCCCTCGACGACGCGGGCCGCCTCGACGTGCTCCTCGTCCCCGGCGCGGGCAACCGCGGGACGGTCGGCGCGATGGAGAACCGGCGCCTGCTGCGGTGGATCCGCGAGACGGACCGCCACACCCGCTTCACCACGTCCGTGTGCACGGGGTCGCTGATCCTCGCCGCGGCCGGGCTGCTCGACGGCCGCCGCGCGACGACGTACTGGGCGTCGGCCCCGTACCTGGAGCAGAACTTCGACGTCACCTACGTACCGGAACGGTATGTGCGCTCCGGCAAGTTCCTCACCGGCGCGGGCGTCTCGGCGGGCCTTGACATGGCCCTGTACCTGGCGGCGCTGCTCACCGACGAGGAGACGGCGAGGGCGGTCCAACTGGCCGTCGAGTACGACCCGCGGCCGCCGTACGACGCGGGGAACGCCCAGGAGGCGAGTGCCGAGGAGAAGGCGCGGGCGCTGAAACTCCTGGCGGACTCGCAGGTGTGAGGCAGCCTCTCCCGAGCCCGGGACCGGGCGCCCCTCAAGCCCGTGGATACCGCGCCAGCCACCCAGGTGCCGCTCCCGCGGGACTGTGCAGCGCCGGGCCCTGCGTCATCTCCATGGCGAAGTCGTCGGCGAGTTCCAGGACGGTGGCGCGGCCCTCCAGTTCGGTGAGCCAGCCAGGGGGGAGCGCGGTCTCGCCGTGCAGGGCGCCGAGGAGGGCGCCGCACAGGGCCCCTGACGCGGTCGACGAGCCGCCGTGGTTGACGGCGAGCCGCAGCCCGTGCCGGATGTCCTCGCCCACGAGGGCGCAGTACACGGCGGCGGCGAGCGCGCCGACCGCGCCGCCGTCGCCGACGAGTTCGGTGACGCGCGACGCGGTGGGCATGCCCTGCCGGACGGCGCCGAGGGCGTGCCGCAGCGCGTCGGTGACGGGCTGGTGGCCCGGCCGGGCGGCGAGCAGGGCGAGGGTGCGCTGGATGGCGCCGTCGAGGGACTCGCCGCGGGCGAGGCCGTGCACGAGGACGGTGTGCGCGCCCGCGGTGAGGTAGGCGGTGGGGTGCCCGTGCGTCTGCACGGCGCATTCGACGGCGAGTTGCAGGACGAGCTGGGGCTCCCAGCCGACGAGCAGCCCGATGGGCGCCGACCTGGTGGCGGCCTCCGGGCCCTGCTCGGCGGGGTTCTTCGGTACGTCGAGGGTGCCCATGCGGTCGTCGGCGAGCCCGGTGAGGCAGGCGCGGGAGGGCGAGCGGCGCGCGTACAGCCACTCCTCGCGGGCCAGCCAGCCGTCTTCCGCGCGGCGTTCGTCGGGGCCCCAGTCGCGCTGGGTCGCCGCCCAGCGGCGGTAGGCGCGGTGCAGGTCGGTGGGCGGGTGCCAGGCGCCGGTGTCGCGGCGCACCTGGGCGCGTATCAGCCCGTCGACGCTGAACAGCATGAGCTGGGTCGCGGCGGTGACGGCGCCGCGCCGCCCGTGCGCGGCGGCGAGTTCGGTGAGGCCTTCGCCGCCGTGGGCCTCGCGGATCGCGTCGAGGGAGAGACCGTCGACGGGCGCCCCGAGCGCGTCGCCGACGGCGGCCCCGAGCAGCGCGCCGCGTACCCGGCTGCGGAAGTCCTGCTGCTCGGTGCGGCCCCACACCCCGGTGGCTGCTGCAGTGCTCACCGGACCCCCTTTCTCGTGCCCCGGCGTCCGACACCGCAGCACTGTAATCGAACGGGAACGGTGGGTTCAGGGCGCAAGTTATTTGTACGTAAGGTGCCCTTACGGCGGCATTTGCTGCTGCTGGTCCCCCGCGCCTGCCGGGCGCGGGGCTTCCCGCAGCCGGTCGAGCTGCTCCCGCGCCCACCCGTACCCCGGGTCCAGTTCCAGGGCGCGTTCCAGGTCGGCCCGGGCCAGGTCGGTGTGGCCGAGGGCCTCGTGGGAGAGGGCGCGGCTGCCGAGGGCCCAGGTGTAGCCGGGGTCGAGGGCGAGGGCGCGGTCGTATGCGGCGAGTGCTTCCTCGTGGCGGCCCGCGAAGCGCAGGACGTTGCCGCGTTCCCCGGCGATGCCGGTGCCTTCCGAGGTGAGGCGCTCCGCCCGGTCGAGGTCGGCGAGGGCGGCGCGGGTGTCGCCGAGCACCGAGTGGACGTGGGCACGGCGCATCAGGGCCCAGGTGTAGTCGGGCCACAGGGTAAGGGCCTGGCCGAAGTCGGCGAGGGCGTCCTGCGGGCGGCCGAGGACGTGTTTCACCTGGGCGCGGCTGCCCAGCGTCAGCGGCTCGTCCGGGGCGAGGTCGTGGGCCCGGTCGAGTTCGGCGAGTGCTTCCTCGTGGCGTCCCGCCCTGCGGTACGTCTCGCCGCGCTCGCGTGCCACCAGGGCCGCGCCGGGCAGCAGTTCGCCGCACCTGTCGATGTGCCGCAGGGCCGCCGCGTGGTCGCCGGGGCCGCCGCGGGCCCGCAGGGTGACGGCGAGGCCGTGGTGTCCCCACGGGTCGTCGGGGTCGAGCTCGACGGCGCGCGCGTGGTCCTCGATGGCCTGCTCCAACATGCCCGCGCCGAAGGAGCACCAGCCGCGCGCGTTGTACGCGGCCACGCGGCCCTCGTCGTCGAGGCCGCCGCGGGCCAGGAGCAAATCCACGACGCGGGCGGGGCCGAGGCGTTCGTCGGCGAGGGCCGTCAGGCACTGCTCGCCCCAGCGCCGCAGCCGTTCGTCCCCGGTGTCCTCGCCCGCGTCCACGAGGACCCGCGCCCACTCGCGGGCCACCGCCTCGTACCGGGTCTGCGCGTGACAGGCGTCGGCGCCCTCCCGCAGCGCCCCGGCGAGCGCGGCGCCGGGGTGTGCGCACAGTTCGTGGTACAGCTCCTCGGCGCGCAGGGCCCGCCAGGCGGCCCCGCTCCACGGGCGGCCCGCCGCCCACCCGCGGCTCGTGTGCCCGTGGCCGCCCCGCCCGCTGCCGTCCTCCCGCTCGTACGCCCGTCGCCTGGCGGCGAACGCCGCGGCCAGGCGGGTGTGGCCCGCGGCCCACTTCCGCGGGGCGGAGTTGCGGCGCAGGCGGAGCATGGGGGCGCGGACGACGTCGTGGTAGCGGGCGCCGCCCTCGCCCCGGTCGGTGACGAAGGGCAGGGTGCGCAGCCAGGCGTAGGCCTCCGCGGCGGCGGTCCCCGGGCCGGTCCCGGCACCGGCCCCGGTCGCGGCGCCCACCACCTCCTCGTCCAGGCGGCGCGGCAGCGCGCAGTCGAGGGCCGCCGCCCGCCGTACCGGGTCCGGTTCCCAGCGCAGGAACCGTTCGACGGCGCCCGCGCTCGGGTCGTGCACGTCGGCCGGGACGCGCGCTCCGGGTTCGGCCAGGGTCGAGACCAGGACGGGCAGCCGTCCGGACAGCCTGAGGACCTCCGCGACCACGGGTTCCTCGGTGACTCCCTTGGCGGCGAGCAGCCCGCGTGCCTCGTCCTCGGTGAACGGGGACAGCGGCAGATCGCGGGCGAAGTCCCGGAGGTCCGGCCAGAGCTGGGGGTCCAGGGGGCGCTGGCCCGAGAGGACCACGACAGTGTTCGCGGGGAGTTCGCCGTACCGGTCGGTGGTCATCAGGTCCCGCAGCCAGCGGTCCAGGAACGGTGCCGTCCGTTCGTAGGTGTCGAAGAGCAGGACGAGCCAGGGGGCGGTGTCCGCCGCCGACGCCAGGTCCGTGGTGAGGGCGGGCGTCAGGGTGCGCTCCGGCTCCAGGAGGGGCCCGGGACCGGCACCGTCGCCCCCGGGCTCGTCGTCCCCGGCGCCGCCGCGGCGCCGGTTCCCGAACCGCTCCCGCAGGCCGTCGGCGCCGCGCTCCAGTTGCTCCGGGTCCACCGCCGCCGCCGCGAACGGGCCGACCACCGGCACCATGCCGAGACCGACGACCCCCGCCCTGGCGGCGAACCGGGCCCCGGCCGACGACGCTCCCGGCGCGCCGGGGTCGGCGGGCGGTGCGGCCGCCGCCTCCCGCGCACGCTGCCGGTACGCGGCGAGCGCCCGCTCCAGGGTCTTCAGCCGCCGCTCCTGCCGTTCGAACTGGGCGGCGATCTCCGTGAGCACCCGCGGCAGGGAGTCCGCCGTCTCATCGACGCGGGCGACCAGGGCGCCGCGGTCACGGGCCAGTTGGCTCAGCTCCCGTACCAGGGACGTCTTGCCCACGCCCGCGGGGCCGTGCACGCAGAACAGGAAGCGGTGCCGGTCGTCCTCCGGCGGCACGTCGAAGTTCTCCCGGAAGACCCGGAGTTCGTGCTGCCTGCCCACGAAGCCGGAGCGCCCGCGGCGCCGGATCAGCTCCTGCATCGACGGCCGCCCCGGCCTCCGTGCCGTCCACCCCATGCCCAGCGCTCCTCCCGTCCGCCCGCCGGTGCCGGGCGCGCCGCACGACCGCCTCGTCGTCGCCCACCCTCACCTCGTACTCCACCTGAGGCCCGGCCTACGCGTCCAGGACCGGAAGGAGTTCCGGCAGATGCCCGTCCGACTCGGTGGCCGCCCGCTGCCGTTCCTCGGGCACCTCGCCGTACAGCGTCGTGCGCGGCCGTGACGGGCGGCCCGCCGCGTCCGCGATGGCGGTCAGGTCCTTGACCGAGCGGTACGAGCCGTAGCTGGAGCCCGCCATGCGGGAGATGGTCTCCTCCATCAGGGTGCCGCCGAGGTCGTTCGCGCCGGAGCGCAGCATCTCCGCGGCGCCCTCCGTGCCGAGCTTGACCCAGCTTGTCTGGATGTTGGGGATGTGGGGGTGCAGGAGGAGGCGGGCCATGGCGGTCACGGCCCGGTTGTCGCGGGTGGTCGGGCCCGGGCGGGCGATGCCGGCCAGGTACACGGGGGCGTTGGTGTGGATGAACGGCAGCGTCACGAACTCCGTGAAGCCGCCGGTCTCCCGCTGTATGGCCGCCAGGGTGCGGAAGTGGCCGAGCCAGTGGCGGGGCTGGTCCACATGCCCGTACATCATGGTGGAGGAGGACCTGAGTCCCAGCTCGTGGGCCGTCTTCACCACCTCGATCCAGGTGGCGGCGGGGAGCTTGCCCTTGGTGAGGATCCAGCGGACCTCGTCGTCGAGGATCTCGGCGGCCGTGCCCGGGATGGAGTCCAGGCCCGACTCCTTGGCGCGCTGGAGCCACTCGCGGATCGAGAGGCCGGTGCGGGTCGCGCCGTTGACGACCTCCATCGGTGAGAAGGCGTGCACGTGCATGCCCGGCACGCGCTCCTTCACGGCCTTCGCGATGTCGAAGTAGGCCGTGCCGGGCAGGTCGGGGTGGATGCCGCCCTGCATGCACACCTCGACCGCGCCGACGTCCCAGGCCTGCTCGGCACGGTCGGCGACCTGGGAGAGGGACAGGGTGTAGGCGTCGGCGTCGGTGCGGCGCTGGGCGAAGGCACAGAAGCGGCAGCCGGTGTAGCAGACGTTGGTGAAGTTGATGTTGCGGGTGACGATGTACGTGACGTCGTCGCCGGCCACGGACTTGCGGACGTCGTCGGCGACGGAGCAGAGCGCGTCGAGGGCGGGCCCGTCGGCGTGCAGGAGCGCCAGGGCTTCCTCGTCCGTGAGGCGGGTCGGATCGTCGGCGGCCGTGGCGAGCGCCGCGCGTACGTCGCCGTCGATGCGGGAGGGCACCATGCCGGGCGCGGCCTGCTCGCGCAGCGCCTCCCAGTCCCCGTACACCTCGTCGAAGTCGTCGCGCCGGTCGGTGGTGCGGCCCGTGGTGTCGATGGTGCGGTGCAGGTCGGTGCGGCCGGAGGCGGCGACGTACCCCTCGTCGGGCTCCTGCCAGGGCAGTCCGCGTACGGGGGCGTCGGGGTCGGCGAGACCGGTCCCGGGGTCGGCGAGTGCCCGCACGTGCGGCAGGACGCGCGGGTCCAGCCAGGGCTCGCCGCGCCGCACGAACTCCGGGTACACGCACAGGCGTTCCCTGAGCGTGAAGCCCTCCGCGGCGGACCGCTCGGCCAGTTCCTCGATCTGCGGCCAGGGCTTCTCGGGGTTCACATGGTCGATGGTGACGGGCGAGACGCCGCCCCAGTCGTCGATGCCGGCACGGATCAGGCGCCCGTACTCGCCGTCGACGAGGTTCGGCGGTGCCTGGATGCAGCCCGCGGGGCCCATGATGAGCCGGGCGACCGCGACCGTCGCCACCAGGTCGTCGATCTCGGCGTCCGGCATCCCGCGCATGGCCGTGTCCGGCTTGGCCCGGAAGTTCTGGATGATCAGCTCCTGGATGCCGTGGTAGGAGCGCGAGACGCGGCGCAGCGCGAACAGCGAGTCGGCCCGCTCCTCGTAGGTCTCGCCGATGCCGATGAGCAGCCCGCTGGTGAAGGGCACGGAGGAGCGCCCGGCGTCCTCAAGGACGCGCAGCCGGACGGCGGGCTCCTTGTCGGGCGAGCCGTGGTGGGGGCCGCCGGGCTCGCTCCACAGCCGTTCGGCGGTGGTCTCCAGCATCATGCCCATGCTCGGCGCGACCGGCTTGAGCCGCTGGAAGTCGGTCCAGGACAGGACGCCCGGGTTGAGGTGCGGCAGCAGCCCGGTCTCCTCCAGGATCCGGATGGCTATGGCCCGCACGTAGGCGATCGTGTCGTCGTACCCGTGCGCGTCCAGCCACTCGCGGGCCTCCGGCCAGCGGTCCTCCGGCTTGTCGCCGAGGGTGATGAGGGCTTCCTTGCAGTTGAGCTCGGCGCCGCGGCGGGCGATGTCCAGGACCTCGTCCGGGGACATGAACATGCCGTGCCCGGCGCGGCGCAGCTTGCCGGGGACGGTCACGAAGGTGCAGTAGTGGCACTTGTCCCTGCACAGGCGGGTGAGCGGGATGAAGACGCTCTTCGAGTACGTGATGACGCCACCGCGTCCCTCGGCCGCGAGCCCCGCGTCCCGCACCCGCCCGGCCGAAGCCGCGAGGTCCTCCAGGTCGTCGCCGCGCGCCTGGAGCAGCACCGCGGCCTCCGCCACATCGAGCGCGACCCCGTCCCTGGCCCGTTTCAACGCCCGCCGCATGGCGTTGGCGGTGGGCCGGTCCTGTGCCTGGTCGGGGTCCTGAGGCTCGCTAGTGGTCATGGCACCGAGCATACGAGCGCCCGCCTTGGGCCCGACCGACCCGGTGGCCGGAAGGCAGCCCCGTAAGGGGCGCGGGGAACTGCGCGCTCAGCGCACGACAAGCCGCGGTCGCGTCTGCCGAGCGACCACGCAGACGCGTCCGCGGCTGTTTCGTGGCCGGTCGCGCAGTTCCCCGCGCCCCTTACGGGGCCTTGCCCAGGCGCGGGGCGTCCGGCCACTTGGGGGATACCCGTCGACACCCTTCCCTTGCAGGGGAGTTCACGGCTCAATACCAGAGTTGCCCGCACCACCCGTGCCCCGGGAGCCCCGGGTCACGGCCCGCCGACCTCCTGGGGAGCCGCAGCATGTGCGAGGACGAACGCCACCTGAACAGACGCGCGCTGCTCGTGACGGGGGCGGCGACCGCCCTTACGTTGGGCAGTGTGAGCTTCGCCAGTGGTGCCGGGGCCGAGGAGCGGCGCACCGGCAAGGAGACGAGGACGGTCAGGGGGACACTGCCCACCGGGGCGCCGGACTTCGTGTACCTGCCCGTCGAGATCCCGCGCGGGGTGCGGGAGCTGCACGTCGCGTACACCTACGAGAAGCCGCCCGTGCCGGCCGGGACCGTGGGCAACGCGCTGGACATCGGCATCTTCGACGAGCGCGGCACGGCCCTCGGCGGCAGGGGTTTCCGCGGCTGGTCGGGCGGTGCGCGCACGGAGTTCTTCATCCGGGCCGACGAGGCGACACCCGGGTACATCCCGGGCCCGGTGCGCGCCGGGACCTGGAACATCGCGCTCGGCCCCTACACCGTGGCCCCGCAGGGTCTGCCGTACGAGGTGACGATCACCCTGACCTATGGCGCGCCGGGTGCCACGCGGGAGCCGGTGTATCCGCCGGAGCGGGCCAGGGGGCGGGGGCGTGCCTGGTACCGGGGCGACTGCCATCTGCACAGTTGGTACTCGGACGGCCGCCGCACCCCCGCGGAGCTCGCCGCCCTCGCCCGTGCCGCGGGCCTGGACTTCATCAACTCCTCCGAGCACAACACGCACTCCGCGCACGCCCACTGGTCGGACGTGGCCGGTGACGACCTCCTCGTGCTGCTCGGCGAGGAGGTCACCACCCGCAACGGCCACGTCCTCGCGATCGGCACCGAGCCCGGTACGTTCGTCGACTGGCGCTACCGTGCCCGCGACAACCGCTTCGGGCACTACGCCCGGCACATCCACCGCGCCGGCGGCCTGGTCGTGCCCGCCCACCCGCACGCCACCTGCGTGGGCTGCAACTGGAAGTTCGGGTTCGGCGCGGCGGACGCGGTGGAGGTGTGGAACGGCGCGTTCTCGCCCGAGGACGAGGTGGCGATCTCCGAGTGGGACAACGCGCTGGTCGCCGCCGCCCGCGGGGGCCGTCGCTGGACGCCCGCGATGGGCAACAGCGACGCCCACCGCGACCCCGACCCCGTCGGCCGCCCGCAGACCGTCGTCCTCGCCGACGATCTGACCCGCGAGGCCATCCTTGACGGCATCCGGTCGGGCCGCTCCTACCTCACCGAGACGAAGTCGATCGAGCTGACTTTCACCGCGACCGGCGGCAAGGGTCGGCACGCCGGCATCGGTGAACGTCTGCGCGTCGCCCCCGCCGACCCGGTGACGGTCCGCCTGGACGCCAGGGGTGTGCCCGGCGCCTCCATCCGCTTCATCACCGACCAGGGGGTCCTGTTCACGAGTCCGGTGGTGCCGGAGTCGGGCACGGCGACCGCGGAGTGGCGTACGACGGCCTCGTACGCGGCGTACGTACGCGCCGAGGTGCGCGCGCCCTCGACGACACCGGGCGTGCCCGGGCCGATGAAGGCCCTCACGAACCCCATCTTCCTGGGGCGTTGACCCCCTAAGGGGCGCGGGGAACTGCGCGGCCAGCCACGAAAAGACCGCAGACGCGTCTGCACGGTCCTCGGCAGACGCGTCTGCGGCTTTTCGTCGATTGCTCGCGCAGTTCCCCGCGCCCCTTACGGGGCCGGGGGGGGCTCAGCCCGGCCACACCAACGCCTGCACCTCGCTGTAAGCGCTCAGCGCGTACGACCCGCAGTCGCGCCCCACCCCGCTCTGCTTGAACCCCCCGAAGGGGGCCTCCATGTTGCGGCCGATGGTGTTCACGCCGACGCCGCCCGCGCGGAGCCTGCCCGCGACCCGGAAGGCGCGCGCCACATCGCCCGACCAGACGTAACTGAGCAGGCCGTACTCGCTGTCGTCGGCCAGCGCGACGGCCGTGTCCTCGGCGGCTTCGCCGGTGCCGTCGAAGGGGACGACCAACACGACCGGGCCGAAGATCTCCTCGCGGACCACCCGCATCCCGGGGGCGCAGTCGGCCAGGAGGGTGGGGGCGACGTAGAACCCCTTGCCGGTGGCCACCGGGGGCCGCTCGCCGCCCGTGACCAGCCGCGCCCCTTCCTTGCGGCCGAGCTCCACGTACGACTCCACGCGCTCGCGGTGCGCCGCGGAGATCACCGGGCCGACGACGGTGTCCCGTGCCCTCGGGTCGCCCACCTTCAGGTGTGAGGCATAGCGCGCCAGCTTCTCAAGGAGGCGCTCGTACACCGTTCGTTGGACGAGCACGCGCGTCGGCGCGGTGCAGATCTGGCCGCTGTAGAAGGAGAACGTGGTGCCGATGCCCGCCACCGCCGCGTCCAGGTCCGCGTCCTCGAAGACGATCGCCGCGCCCTTGCCGCCCAACTCCATGAGCTGGCGTTTCATGCCGCGCCCGCAGACCTCGCCGATGCGCCGCCCGACCGCCGTCGAACCGGTGAAGCTCACCATGTCGACGTCGGGCGAGTCGACGGCCGCAGCGCCCACGTCGGCGCGGCGGCCCGACACGACGTTGACGACACCGGGCGGCGCGCCCGCCTCCGCGAGGGCCGCCGCCATCCGGTACACCGACAGCGGGTCCTGCGGAGCGGGCTTCACGACGACGGTGTTGCCCATGGCAAGGGCGGGGGCGATCTTGCCCGCGGGGTTGGCCCACGGGTTGTTGTAGGCGGTGACGCAGGTGACGACGCCGACGGGGCGGCGGACGGCGACGGCGCCGAGCACGGCGGCCCCGCCCATCGGGCCCGCCTCGCTGACCTGCGGCACGAGGGCCGTCTCCACGGGCTCAAGGGCCCCGCGGGCGTACCGGCGCAGCCGTGCCACCGCGACCGCCACCTGCATCCCGCGGGCCGTCGCGGTGGTCGCGCCGGTCTCGGCCCGTGCCAGGTCGACGTGCGCGGCGAGGTCACGCTGGATCACGTCGGCCGCCCGGTCGAGGACGGCCGCCCGCTCCCGCGGCGAGGTGCGCGACCACGGCCCGAAGGCCGCGCGCGCCGCCGCTGCCGCCTGCCACACCTGGTCCCGGCTCGCCTCGGGGGCGAGGCCCACCACGCCTTCCGTCGCCGGGTCGATCACCTCGTAGTGCCCGCCGTCGGGGTCGGCCCACTCCCCGTCGACGAACAGCCGCTGCGGACCGCCCGGCTCCCGCGCCGCGCCCGCGCTCACCTCGTGCTCACCGTCCTGGTGTCCCGGCCCGACCGCAGTACCGTCCCCGGCACCGCCCCGGTGACCACGTCGTGGCGGATCACCTCGACGCCGTTGACCCACACGGCGTGCACGCCGATCGCCTTGGAGTCCAGGCGGGGGCTTTCGCCGGGCAGGTCGTGTACGAGGGTGGCCTTGCCGGCGTCGATGCGCTCGGGGTCGAAGAGGACGAGGTCCGCGTGGTACCCCTCGGCGATCCGGCCCCGCTCACGCAGGCCGAAGAGCCGCGCCGGGTCGTCGGTGAGCATCTTCACCGCCTGCTCAAGGCCCACCAGCTTCCGGCCGCGCAGACAGTCCCCGAGGAACCGCGTCGTGTACGGTGCGCCGCACATGCGGTCCAGGTGCGCGCCCGCGTCCGAGCCGCCGAGCAGGACGTCCTCGTGGTTCCAGGTCTCGGCGCGCAGTGCCCAGGAGTCCGGGTCGTTGTCGGACGGCATGGGCCAAAGGACCGTACGGAGTTCGTCCTCGGCGCAGATCTCGGCCAGGCACGCGAAGGGCTCCTGGCCGCGCTCGGCCGCGATGTCCCCGGCCACCCGGCCGGTCAGGCCCTCGTTCGCCGCGGAGTACGTGTCCCCGATGACGTACCGGTCGAAGTGGGCGAGACGCCGGAACACCCCGGCCTCCTCGCTCGTGGCCCGCCGCAGCATCTCCGCCCGCACGCCGGGGTCCCGGAGCCGCGCGATCCGCTCGGGCACCGGCAGGCCGAGGACGTCGCCCCAGCCTGGGATGAGGTTGAGCGCGCAGAACGTACCGAGCGACATGTTCATGGGCGTGAGGATCGGCATCGTGAGCGCGACGACCCGGCCGCCCGCCTCGCGGGCGCGTTCGCTCGGCACCAACTGCCGCGGCACCCGCTCGGGCACGGCGGCGTCGATGGTGAGCACGTTCCAGTTCAGCGGGCGCCCCGCGACCGCGCTCATCTCCACGAACAGATCGATCTCGGCGTCGCTGAACCGGTCCAGACATCCGGCGACGATCGCCTCCAGTTGGGTGCCCTCGTGCTCGGCGACCGCCCTGGACAGCGCGAGCAGTTCCGCGGGGCCCGCGTGCCGGGACGCCACGGGCGCGCCGTCGCCGTCGGAGTGCGTGGACGACTGCGTGGTGGAGAGCCCCCAGGCGCCCGCCGCCATCGCCTCGTGGAACAGCGCGAGCATCCCCTCCAACTGCTCCGGCGACGGTTGCCCGCCGACCGCGTCGGGCCCCATCACGTACCGCCTGAGCGCGCAGTGCCCCACCATGAACCCCGCGTTGACGGCGATCCGCCCCTCCAGGGCGTCCAGGTACTCCCCGAACGAGTGCCACGACCAGGGCGCGCCCTCCTCCAACGCCACCAGGGACATGCCCTCGACCTTGGACATCATCCGCCGCGTGTAGTCGGCGTCCTCGGGCCGCTCCGGGTTCAGCGGGGCGAGCGTGAAACCGCAGTTCCCGCCCGCGACCGTGGTCACCCCGTGGTTCAGGGACGGGGTGGCGTAGGGGTCCCAGAACAACTGCGCGTCGTAGTGCGTGTGCGGATCCACGAACCCGGGCGCGAGGATCAGGCCGCGGGCCTCTTCACGGGTACGGGCCTCCTCCGTGACGGAGGACGCGACGACGGCCACCCGGCCGTCCCTTATCCCGACGTCGGCGACCCGGGCGGGCGCCCCTGTCCCGTCGACGACGGTCACGCCTGCGATGAGGTGGTCAAGCATGCCGAGGGTTCTCCCCTTCAACTCGTGGTGGCACTACGCGGACGCGGCACCCCGGAATCGACTCGTCCGGTGCACGGGATCGGTGTCGATCTTCGGGATGACGTGCTCCCCGATCAGCCTGATCGTGTTCAAGGTGTCCGCGTACGAGATCCCGATCGGCAGCCCGAAGGAGAGCTGATCGGCCCCGGCGCGCTCCCAGCGCTCGCACTGCCGCGTCACCTCGTCCGGATCCCCGCAGATCATCAGCTCCTCCGCGATGAGCAGCTCGATGATCTCCTCGGTGTAGTCCGGCAGGACCTCGGGCCACTCGGGGATGCCGTCGGGCCGCGGAAAGGTGTCGTGGTAGCGGAAGACCAGGGACTGGAGGTAGTTGAGCCCGCCGTTCACGGCGATCTCGACGGCCTTCTCGTGCGTCTCCGCGCAGATCGCCGTGGACGTCACCATGACGTTGTCGTTGACGAAGTCACCGATGGGCTCGGCGTCGCGGATCGCGGTCTTGTACTGCTCGAGGACCCACTCCATGTCGGAGACCTTCTGCACGCTGAAACCGAGCACCCCTAGGCCTTTCTTCGCGGCCATGGCGTACGAGGACGGGGACCCGGCCGCGTACCACATCGCGGGGTGCGAGGCGCCGTACGGCTTGGGGAAGATCTTGCGCGGCGGCAACTGCCAGTGCTTGCCCTGGAACCCCTCGTACTCCTCCTGGAGCCACATCTTGGGGAACTCCGCGATGGTCTCCTCCCAGATCTCCTTGGTGTGGTTCATGTCGGTGATGCCGGGCAGGAAGCCGAGGATCTCGTGGGACCCGGCCCCGCGCCCGCTGCCGAACTCGAACCGGCCCTGCGACAGATGGTCGAGCATGGCCACCTTCTCGGCGACCTTCACCGGGTGGTTGACCTGGGCGAGGGGGTTGAAGATCCCCGAACCCAGATGGATCCGCTCCGTCGCGTGCGCGAGGTAGCCGAGGAAGACGTCGTTGGCGGAGAGGTGCGAGTACTCCTCCAGGAAGTGGTGCTCGGACGCCCAGGCGTACTTGAAGCCGGACTTGTCCGCCTGGATGACGTACTCGGTCTCCTCCATCAGCACCTTGTGCTCGGCCGAGGGGTCCGTCTCGGCCCGCTTGCCCACGTATCCCTGTACGAAGAGCCCGAATTCCACGGAGGTTCACCGTCCTCGTCAGTTTCTGACGCAGTTTCTGACGCACCGTCAGATTGCTGGTCCGACTGTTCCACCGGCGCCGTGGAGCGTCAATACCGTCAGAGCACGCCGGACCGCGGGAGCACACCGGACCGTCAGAGCACGCTGACCCCGGCGAGCCAGCCGCCGTCGATCACGAACGGCTGCCCGGTGATGTACGAGGAGTCCTCCTCCGCGGTCAGGAACAGCGCGAGCCTGGCCACCTCCTCCGGCCTGCCGACCCGGCCGAGCGGCACGAGCTTGCGGTAGAGGGAGTCCAGGCCCCGGGTGCCCTTCGCCACGTCGGCCTCGGCGGCCCCGGGGTCGAGCTGCGCGGGATTGCTCATGGCGGTGTCGATGGCGCCCGGGCAGATCGCGTTGACGCGGACGCGCTGCTTGGCGAGCTCCAGGGCGGCGACGCGGGTGAGGCCGATGACGGCGTGCTTGGTGGCGCTGTACGCCCCGATGTACGCCATGCCCGTCATCCCCGCGTACGAGGCGGTGTTCACTATCGAGCCGCCCCCGGCCGCGGCGATCTCGGGCGCGGCCGCCTTGATGCCGAGAAACACCCCGACCTGGTTGACCTGCACGATCTGCTGGAACTCGTCGAGGGGGGTGTGCACAAGCTCGTGGAAGCGCAGGATTCCCGCGTTGTTGACCAGGCCGTTCACCTCTCCGAAGGCGGTCTTCGTGGCGGTGACGGCGGCCGCCCAGTCCGCCTCCCGGCTCACGTCGAGGTGGACGTACCTGGCGCTGTCGTGCCCGAGCTCCTTCGCCAGCTCCTCCCCCTGCTCGTCGAGCACGTCGCCGACGACGACCCGCGCGCCCTCCGTGACGAAGAGCCGCGCCTCCTGCTCGCCCTGCCCGCGCGCGCCACCGGTGATGATGACGACGCGCCCGTCCAGCCTGCCCATGCCGGCCTCCCTGTTCAATTCAGTCCGGTTCAGTCCGGTTCAGTCCAGTTCAGTTCAGTTCAGTGGAACGAGCGTGCTACCCGAAGAGCGGCGCGACCTCCGCGCCGAACGCCGCCATCTGGTCGCGGAGTTCCTCCCGGCCGCGGCTGCGGAACCGCACCTGGATCTGGTGCACGCCCATCGCCGCGTACGCGCGCAGCGACTCCGCGAGGGCTTCGGGCTTCCCGCTGAGGGTGCGCCGCCCCACCGGCCAGGAGGGCTCCCCCACGTACAGCGGCTCGGTGATCGCGCCGATGGTGAGGGGGGACTCGACGCCCGCCTCTGCGCGCAGTTGCCGCAGCGAGGCGATCCGCTCCGGGAGCCGGTCCCGCGGGTCGCCCTGCGGCAGCCAGCCGTCACCGCGCACGGCGGCCCTGCGGACGGCGGCGGGCGACGAGCCGCCGACCCAGACGGGCACTCGCTCCTGTGCGGGGCGGGGGCGCTGACCGAGTCCGTCGAAGGTGAACTGGGTGCCGTGGTGCTCGGGGTACTCCTCGGGTCCGAGCGCGGCGCGCAGGGCGTCCACGGTCTCGTCGAGGAGCGGGCCGCGCCGGGCGAAGTCGACGCCGAGCGCCTCGAACTCCTCCGCCACGTGCCCGGCGCCGACACCGAGGATGAGACGGCCGCCGCTGAGGTGGTCGAGGGTCGCGTAGCTCTTGGCGCTCAGCAGCGGGTGGCGCAGGCCGACGATGGCGACGTGGCTCAGGAGGCGGACGCGTTCGGTGACGCCCGCCAGATAGGAGAGGGTGGCGACGGGGTCGTACCAGGTGGTGCCCATGGCGTCGGCGAGCCGGCGCGGGATGGCGACGTGGTCGCAGCTCGCGAGGTACGCGAAGCCCGCGCGGTCGGCGGTGCGGGCGATCTCGACCAGGTCCCGCGGGCCCGCGTCCGCCTCCCACGCCTCGGCGAAGAGGGCGCTCTGCGACTGCACCGGAAGCTGCATCCCGTACGCCATCCGCCCGGGCGGCACGCAGCCCGCCGGGCCTGCCGCCCCTGCCGGATCCGCCGGGTTCACCATGGCTCCTCCACCCCTTGGCTGCTACTGACGGCCCGTCAGCTCGGCTCGACGGTCCACATCGTCGTAGCCGACGCCCCATTGAGCAAGGGGCAGCCCGGGCCCCGTCAGGCGAGCCCCGTCAGGGGCGCGGGGAACTGCGCGACCAGCCACAAAAAAGCCGCGGACGCGTCTGCACAGTTACTCGGCAGACGCGTCTGCGCCTTGTCGCGCGCTGAGCGCGCAGTTCCCCGCGCCCCTGACGGGGCGCTCACCTACCCCACCTCATAGCCGAGGGCGGCGGCGATCACCCCCGCCTGCGCCGGGTCGATCTTCGCCCCGGCGCCCCGCACGGTCAGCGGATCGAGGCCCGACAGATCGCTGCCGCGCAGATCGGCGCCGGTCAGCTCGGCACCGCGCCACTGCGCGCCCGAGAGATCACATCCCGTGACCTCCGCCTCGTCCAGGCGGGCGCCCGCGAGGTCCGCCTCCCGCATCCGCACCCCGTCCCACACGGCCTTGCGCAGATCGGCGCCGGTCAGCGCGGCGAACGACCAGTCGCCGCCGCGCACCTCGAAGACCGTGAACGTGCACCCCTGGAAGACGCTGCCCACCGCCTTGCACTGCTCGAAGCGGGTGTCGAAGAACGTGCACCGCTTGAAGGTGCAGTTGGTGAACGCCGACGAGGAGAAGCGCGCGGCGTTGAACTTGACCCCGGCGAACGTACAGCCCGCGAACTCGGCGCCCTCCCCCTCGGCCTCCGTCAGATCGACGTCGAAGAACGTGCACTCCTCGAACGCCTCCCCCGACAGATCCCGCCCGTACCAGTCCTCACCCCGGAACACCTCCGCACTCACCATGCCTCCGATTGAACAGGCAGGCACTGACAATCGCCCGGCGTCACGCGGGACCAGGGGCTCACTCGGGGCGGGGGCTCACTCGGGGCGGGGGCTCACTCGGGCCCCGGCCACAGGCCGTCCTCCGTCAGGCCCAGGAGGTCGATCGCGTTGCCGCGGACGATGCGGTTCACCACGTCCGGGGCCAGGTGAGCCATCTGTTCCTCGCCGACCTGGCGGGACTTCGGCCAGGTGGAGTCGGAGTGCGGGTAGTCGGTCTCGTACAGGACGTTGGGTACGCCGATGGCGTCGAGGTTGCGCAGGCCGAAGGCGTCGTCGAAGAAACAGCCGAAGACATGGTCGGCGAAGAGTTCGGACGGCGGGCGGTGGACCTTGTCGGCGACGCCGCCCCAGCCGCGGTTGTCCGCCCAGACGACGTCGGCCCGCTCCAGGATGTAGGGGATCCAGCCGATCTGGCCCTCCGCGTACATGACCTTGAGGTCGGGGAAGCGCTCGAACTTGCCGCTCATCAGCCAGTCGACCATGGAGAAGCAGCAGTTGGCGAAGGTGACGGTGGAGCCCACGGCGGGCGGGGCGTCCGCGGACGTGGACGGCATCCGGCTGGAGGAGCCGATGTGCATGGCGACGACCGTGCGGGTCTCGTCGCAAGCGGCGAGGAACGGGTCCCAGTAGTCGGTGTGAATGGAGGGCAGTCCGAGATAGGGGGGTATCTCCGAGAACGCGACGGCCCGGACGCCGCGGGCGGCATTGCGCCGCACCTCCGCGGCGGCCAGTTCCGCGTCCCACAGCGGGATGAGGGTGAGCGGTATCAGCCGACCTTGCGCATCGGCGCCGCACCACTCCTGGACCATCCAGTCGTTGTACGCCCGTACCGAGAGAAGGCCCAGGTCGCGATCGCCCGCCTCGGTGAAGGTCTGGCCGCAGAAGCGCGGGAAGGTGGGGAAGCACAGGGCGGACTGGACGTGATTGACGTCCATGTCGGCGAGCCGGTCGGGGACGCTGAAGGAGCCGCGGCGCATCTGCTCGTACGTGATCACCTCCAGCTTGATCTCGTCGCGGTCGTAGCCGACAGCCGTGTCGAGCCGGGTGAGCGGGCGGTGCAGATCCTCGTACACCCACCAGTCCCCTATGGGCCCGTCGTCCCCTTTCTCCCCCATCACAGGCGCGAACTTTCCACCCATAAAGGTCATTTCCTTGAGCGGAGCCCGGACGACGCGCGGCCCCCGGTCCAGGTACTTCGCCGGGAGGCGGTCCTGCCAGACGCGCGGGGGCTCCACCGTGTGGTCGTCCACCGAGATGATCCTCGGGAACGGCGGCGCGGCGGTGGCGACGTCCTGAGTGCTCTCCATGGTCTCCATGCGGTTCACGGTAGCGCCTATCTGACGATCCGTCAGTTGTCCGGATTCGGTCACTGCCGCGCGAACCCTGTGAGAGCCGTCTCCCACGGCTGACGCATCCGCTCCGGACAAGGCAAACTGTGCTCCGGCAGCAAGTCCCACGGGCAGGGCAGGCCCGAGGACGAGCACAAACCAGGCACAGCCGGGCACAGTCGGGCGTATGCGAACAGTCTTCAGCAACTGCGTGCGGCGGGGCAGCAGGGGGAGCGATGGACGGACTACCGCGAGTGCCGGAGCAGCGGCGTTCGACGGCGGAAAGCGACCCTGGGACACCTGAGACAACGGTGCCGGAGTCGACCGCGACGGGCCGGGACCCGGGCCGGGACACGGGCCAGGAACAGCAGGAGGCGGCGCGGCCTGCCCGCTTCAGCGTCCTCGGCCCCGTACGCGCATGGCTCGGCGCGGACCAACTGCCCACCGGTTCCCCGCAGCAGCGCGCCCTGCTCGCCGCCCTCCTGCTGCGCGACGGCCGCACCGCCACCGCGTCCGAGCTGATCGACGCCATCTGGGGCGAGGAGCCGCCGTCCCAGGCGCTCGCCGCCATCCGGACCTACGCGTCCCGGCTGCGCAAGGTGCTACCGCCCGGCGCCCTGGTCAGCGAGTCCGGCGGCTACGCCGTACGGGCCGCCGACGGCGCCCTCGACCTGGCGGAGGCGGAGTCCCTGTGGTCGGCGGCCGAGCGCGCCCGCGGGCTCGGCGATCTGCACCAGGCGCGCTCCCTGGTCAACAGGGCCCTGTCGCTCTGGGACGGCGAACCCCTCGCCAACGTCCCCGGACCCTACGCGGACGCCCAGCGCACCCGCCTGGAGGAGTGGCGCCTGCAACTCCTCGAATCCCGCCTCGACATGGACCTGGAGCAGGGCTGCCACGCCGAGTCCGTCTCCGAGCTGACCGCCCTCACCGCCGCCCACCCACTGCGCGAGCGCCTTCGCGAACTCCTGATGCTGGCCCTCTACCGCTCCGGACGCCAGGCGGAGGCCCTCGCCGTGTACGCCGACACCCGCCGACTGCTCGCCGACGAACTGGGCGTCGACCCACGCCCCGGCCTCCAGGAGCTCCAGCAGCGCATCCTCCAGGCCGATCCCGCCCTCGCCGAGCCGTCCGCGCCCGCGGCCGAGCACGCGGGGGGCGTCGTGAGGCCCGCGCAACTGCCCGCCACCGTGCAGGACTTCACCGGCCGCGCCGCCTTCGTCAAGGAGCTCAGCGACATCCTCTCCACCGCCGAGGGCCGCGTCATGGCCGTCTCCGCCCTCGCGGGCATCGGCGGCGTGGGCAAGACCACCCTCGCGGTGCACGTCGCCCACGCGGCCCGCACGCACTTCCCCGACGGACAGCTCTACGTCGACCTCCAGGGTGCCGGGCCGCGCGCCGCCGAGCCGGAGACGGTGCTCGGCGCGTTCCTGCGGGCCCTCGGCACGGCGGACTCCGCGATTCCGGATTCCCTGGAGGAGCGGGCCGCCCTGTTCCGCTCCGTCCTGGACGGCCGCCGGGTCCTCGTCCTGCTCGACAACGCCCGGGACGCCGCGCAGGTGCGGCCGCTCCTTCCCGGCATGGAGGGCTGCGCCGCCCTGGTCACCTCCCGGATGCGGATGGTGGACCTGGCTGGCGCGCACCTCGTCGACCTCGACGTGATGTCGCCCGACGAGGCGCTCCAGCTCTTCACGAAGATCGTCGGCCAGGAGCGGGTGGCGTCCGAGCGCGAGGCCGCGCTCGACGTCGTGGCCGCCTGCGGGTTCCTGCCGCTCGCCATCCGCATCGCCGCGTCCCGTCTGTCGGCGCGCCGCACCTGGACCGTGTCCACGCTCGCCGCCAAGCTCGCCGACGAGCGGCGCCGCCTCGACGAGCTCCAGGCGGGTGACCTCGCGGTCGCGGCCACCTTCGAGCTCGGCTACGGCCAGTTGGAGCCGGCCCAGGCCCGCGCCTTCCGCCTCCTCGGCCTCGCGGACGGCCCCGACATCTCCCTGGCGGCCGCCGCCGCGATGCTCGGCCAGTCCGTGGAGGACGCCGAGGACCTCCTGGAGTCCCTGGTCGACACCTCCCTCCTGGAGTCCGCGGCCCCCGGCCGCTACCGCTACCACGACCTCCTGCGCCTCTACGCGCGTGCGTGCGCCGAACGCGACGAACTGCCGCCGAGCGAGCGGGAGGCTTCGCTTTCGCGGCTTCTTGACTTCTATCTGGCGTCGGCCGTTCGGGTGTACGCGATCGAGCGTCCTGGGGACAGGACGGTGGATCACCTCGAAAGCACCGTGTGGCCAGGGCTGGACTTCAGTGATGACGCCAAGGCCCTCGACTGGCTGCACTCCGAAGCCGCCTGCATCCTGGCGTGCGTGCAGCAGTCGCTCGGCCCCTCCACCCTGCGGCGGGCGGTGGACCTGCTGCTCGCGTCCAAGGACCTGGCGGAGTCCGGCGCCAGTTCGCTGCGCTACGAGGCTGCGACCCGCGCGGCTCGGGACGCGGCCGCCGACGCAGACGACGCCCGTGCCGAGGGTCGCGCGCGCGTCAGCCTGGCCCAGGTGCTCAGCAAGGTGGGACGCTTCGAGGAGGCCGACGCGGAACTGTCCAGGGCCGCAGAGCTGGCGGCCGAGTCGCGGGACCCGTGGGCGACCGGGAACGGTCCGAACGAGCGAGGCATCACCGCTCACTGCATGAACCAGTACAGCGCCGCGGAGGCGCTCTTCCGCACCGCCGTCGACGCGTTCCGAGCCGACAGCAACCGCGGCGGCGAGGCCAGCGCGCTGTGCAATCTGTCACGGGCGCTCCTCGCCCTCGGCCGGGTGAGTCAGGCCATTGACCTGGCTCGCAAGGGGATAGCCATCTATGACGAACTCGGGCTCACCTTCCGCCTGGCAAACGCCAGGTATGCCCTCGGGATGGGACTGAGCCGGGCAGGCCACCACGCGGACGCCATAGGCCAGCTCAACGCCTCGCTGAAGGTGTTCGTGGAGAATCGCCAGCGGCTGTGGGAGGGTACGACCCACTTCCGCCTCGCCGAGGTGCATTTCTCCGCCCGGCACCCGGCCATGGCCGCGCAGCACGCGGAGCAGGCGCTGGCCACTGGCTGCGTCGGCGGCGACTGGATGCGCGCCAATGTGCTTATCCTGCTGGGGCGCTCCCTCGACAGCCTCGGGCAACTGGACCGTGCCCGGGCTTGCTGGCGCGAGGCTCTCGTCATCCACGAGCAGACCGGCGCCGCGGAGATCGCCGAGGCACGGTCTCTCCTGCACCCCGTCGCCGCCTGACCCAGGCACCCGGGGCGTTCATCGAACGTTTATGGGCGACTGTCACTCTCTATGTATCGACCCGTCGCGTCGGGGGGCAGGCGGGTCGCGTGGGCCCCACAGCTATGGTGAGCGGCCCTGGAGCGCCCGTTCGGCGACCCTCGGGGGAGTTGCCGAGCGGGCGGTCTAGTCCCGGAGCCCCGCAGAGTAACTGGAGTTGCCGAACATGAGTAAGCCCAAGAAGAAGATCCTCAAGCCCATGGGTGACGGCCACGTCCCGGCCCCGCCACAAGGCGGTCCCGCCACGCCTCAGGGCGACGGGCACGTCCCGGCGCCGCCGGAGGACGGCATCACCACCAAGGGCGACGGACACGTCCCGGCCCCACCGGCCAAGGACGCCTGAGACCAACATCCCGACGGGGATCGGCCGCGGCGGCGCGGAGGGGGAGCCGCCGCGGCCGAGGCGTGTCAAGAGAGCTCACCCGGCTCGCCAACTCGGCCACATATAGCGGGAATTGTTCGAACAATAACCGGAATATGCGGCTAGAGTCGTTTGTTGAAAGTCTGCCCCCTCCTAGGAGTTGCCATGACTCGTACCAGGAAGATGCTCGTCACTCTGGCCGTGCTAGCGGCGGCCTCAGCGGCAGCGGCAACACCGGCGCTGGCCAGCAGCGCCCCGGCCGGAATCGGCCAGGCGCCCGCAGGCCCGCTGGGCGACAGCCACCTCCCGGCCCCGCCCGGGGACGGCCAGGTGCCGAACCCGCCTCAGGACTGACCGCCCGAACGCCCGGGGCCGAGCCTCCGCTCGGCCCCGGTGCCATGGCCGCCGTCCCCTGTGGAAGAGTCACCCCATGCCCACCGCACGGACCCGGAACCACGCGCCCCGCCGCCGCGCGTCCGCCGCAACCGCCGCCCTCCTCGGCACCGTCCTCCTGACCGCCTGCGGCGAGGAGCGCCGGGAGGCCGACACCGCCGCCGGAACGCACACCGCGTCGGCACCGGGCGGCGCCCGGCCGACCGAGCAGGGCACCCCGGCGCCGGACGGCCCGGACACCCCGCCCGAAAGCGGCCCCTACGTAGAGCCGGGCGCGGGCGACGGCGCCCCGCACTACCGCGAGAACAACGCCTACCGCCTGCCCGGCGAGATGTCGGCGGCGAGCGAGAAGGCCGCCGACGTGCAGGCCGAGCGCGTCGAGCGGGTGCTCAAGCGGCTGTGGGGCAAGGGGACGTGGGACCCGGACTCCGTGCGCGCGGCGCTCCGCGCGGAGCTGGGAGCCGACGGTGGGAAGAAGCTCGTCGTACAGAGCATGTACGCCCGCTGGGAGGGCGACGGCAACGTCACCCCCGAGGGTGCGATGGTCGGGCTGCGCGTGCGGGACGACGCCTGTGTCACGGCGTTCGTGCAGAAGACCAACTACGGGGCGACGACGAACGGGCCGTTCCCGGAGACGGGCTGTATCGAACCGCAGACAGGCCACTGAAATCCGGCGGACCGGAACCCGGCGGACCAGAACCCGGCGGACTGAAATCCGGTGGACCGGGGCGGTGCCGCTACCCGATAGTGCGGCCATGACTACTCTGGTGCGCCACATCACATTCGACTGTTCCGACGCCTATGAGCTGGCGTCCTTCTGGGTGCGGGTCCTGGAGGGCACGCTGGCGGACGACGACGCTCCCGGGGACCCCGAGGCCCTGGTGAGCACGCCCGACGGGCCGACGCTGCTGTTCGTGACCGTGCCGGACAAGAAGACGGTGAAGAACCGGGTGCACTTCGACCTCCAGCCGCAGGACCGTACGCGGGACGAGGAGGTCGAGCGGGTCCTCGCCCTCGGCGCGACCCTCGTCGGCGACCACCGGGTGCCGGACGGCCGCGGCTGGGTGACCCTCGCCGACCCCGAGGGCAACGAGTTCTGCGTGGAGCGCAGCGCGGGCGAACGCGCCGCCTCGGCCTGAGCGGCCGCCGTCAGCCCCGGCCCCGCAGCTCCCCCTTGACCACCTTGCCGCTCGCGTTCCGGGGCAGCTCCGCCACGAACTCCACCTGCCGCGGCACCTTGTAGTTGGCCATCTCGCGGCGCGCCCAGGCGATCAGGTCGTCCGCGGTGAGGGCCGTACCGGCGGGACCGGTGGGGGCACGGCGCACTACGTACGCCTTGCCGACCTCGCCGAGCCGGGCGTCGGGGACGCCGATGACGGCGACGTCGGCCACTTCCGGGTGCAGGCCGATGAGCTGCTCTATCTCGGCGGGGTAGGCGTTGAAGCCGCCGACGATGTACATGTCCTTGATGCGGTCGGTGACGCGCAGATTGCCCGCACCGTCCAGGACGCCGACGTCGCCGGTGCGCAGCCAGCCGTCCGCCGTGATGACCTGCGCGGTCCCGGCGGGGTCCTCGTGGTAGCCGCGCATGACGTGATGGCCGCGGACGAGGATCTCTCCGGGCGAGCCCGGGGGCAGGTCCGCCCCCGCCGCCGACACCACCTTCACCTCCGTGTCGGGGATCGCGCGCCCGGAGGTGGCGGCGATGACCTCCGCGGGGTCGCCGCGGCGGCACATCGTGACGATGCCGCTCGCCTCGGAGAGCCCGTACGCGGTGAGGACCGTGGCGATGCGCAGTTCGGCGCGGAGGCGTTCGACGAGGCGCAGCGGCACGACGGCGGCGCCGGTCACCACGAGCCGCAGCGCCGACAGGTCGTGGCTGTCGCGGGCCGGGTGGTCGAGGAGCGACTGGTGCAGGGTGGGCGGCCCGGGAAGGACGGAGACATGCTCGGCGGCGATGTTGGCGAGGACGGTGTCCACGTTGAAGACGGGCTGCGGGATCATCGTGGCGCCGCGCATGAGGCATGCGACGATCCCGGCCTTGTAGCCGAAGGTGTGGAAGAACGGGTTCACGATCAGATAGCGGTCGCCCTCGCGCAGGCCCGCGAGGTCGCTCCAGACCGCGTAGCAGCGCAGGGTCTGGGCGTGGGTGATGACGGCGCCCTTGGGGCGGCCGGTGGTGCCGGAGGTGTAGATGATGTCGGAGGGGTCGTCGCCGCGTACGGCTGCCGCCCGCGCCCGCACCCGCTCCTCCGGTACGGCGTCGCCGCCCGCGAGGAAGTCCTTCCAGGTGCGGAAGTCCTCCGGGGCGTCGTCGGCGAGGACCACCACCTCCTGAAGGTCCGGCAGACCCGGCAGCGGCCCGTGTCCCCGGCCGTCCCCCGCGGCCCTGCGCAGCGAGGCGACGTACGACGTACCGAGGAACGTACCGGTGACGAAGAGCAGCCTGGCCCGCGAACGCGCGAGGACGTAGGCGGCCTCGGCGCCCTTGAAACGGGTGTTGAGCGGTACGAGGACCGCGCCCGCGCCGACCGCGCCGAGGGCGGAGACGATCCAGTCGAGGGTGTTGGGGGCCCAGACGGCGACCCGGTCGCCCGGCTCGACGCCGCTCGCCACACAGGCGGCGGTGGCCCGGTCGACGCGGGCGCCGAGGTCCCGGTACGAGAGCCGGGTGCGGCCCTCGACGACCGCCTCCCTGCCCCCGTACCGCTCGGCCGCCGCCCGCACCAGGCCCGGCACGCTGCCCCACTCCCGGTCGCCGCGCATCGCTGACCTCCCGCCACCGCCCACTAGCTGACTAACCGTCAGATTAGCGGTAGCCTGCCGCACTGTCAGCAGCGAGGAACGGGTACGGCGAGGACCGCAAACGACGCGCGCGGAGGTGCGGCCATGGCTTCACTCAAGGACGCCACAGCGATAGCCGGCATCGGGCAGACACCTTTCGCCAAGCAACTCCTGGAGAGCGAGAAGGCGTTGGCGTGCCGGGCGATCCTGTCCGCGCTCCACGACGCGGGCATCGCGCCCTCCGAGGTGGACGCGTTCGCCTCGTACACGATGGAGGAGACCGACGAGGTCGAGGTGGCCAAGGCCATCGGTGCGGGGGACGTCACCTTCTTCAGCAAGGTCGGGTACGGAGGCGGGGGTTCCTGCGCCACCGTCGGGCACCTCGCCGCCGCCGTCGCCACCGGCCAGGCGAGCGTCGGCGTCGCCTGGCGCTCACGCAAGCGGGGCAGCGGCCCCCGCCCCTGGCGCAACACCTCCGCCCAACTCCCCACGCCCGCGCAGTGGACCCGGCCCTTCGGGCTGCTGCGCCCGGCCGACGAGATCGCGATGCTGACCCGCCGCTATCTGCACGAGTACGGCGCCACCCGCGACCACCTCTTCAACGTCGCCCTCGCCTGCCGCAACCGCGCCAACCAGAACCCCGCCGCGATGATGTACGAACGCCCGCTGACCCGGGACATGTATATGACCTCTCGCTGGATCAGCGAGCCGCTGTGCCTGTTCGACAACTGTCTGGAGACGGACGGCGCCCTCGCCTGCGTCGTCGTCTCCGCCGAGCGGGCCCGCGACTGCCGTCACAAGCCGGTGTACGTGCACTCGGTCGCCCAGGGCCTGCCCGCGCAGCACCACGGGATGGTCAACTACTGGAACGAGGACCCGCTGTCCGGGCCCGCCTGGACCGCCGCGCGCCAGCTCTGGAAACAGTCCGACGTCACCCCCGAGGACGTCGACGTCGCCCAGATCTACGACGCGTTCACCTCCCTCGTCCCGCTGTCCCTGGAGGGCTACGGCTTCTGCGGCCGCGGCGAGGGCGGCGCCTTCACCGAGGGCGGCGCCCTGGAGATCGGCGGCCGCCTCCCCCTCAACACCTCCGGCGGTGGCCTCAGCGAGGCCTACGTCCACGGCTTCAACCTGATCAACGAGGGCGTGAAGCAACTGCGGGGCACGTCGACGGCACAGGTGCCGGACGCGGCGACGTGCCTGGTGACGGCGGGCGAGGGCGTCCCGACCTCGGCACTGCTGCTCCGGGCCCCGTGAGCCCGCGCCCCTGCCGGGGCGCACGGAACCGTCTCCCCGCAGGCGAGCCCCGTAAGGGGCGCGGGGAACTGCGCGAGCAACCACAACGAACCCGCACCCGCGAAGGGCGAGCGACATGGCAGACGCACCCGCGAAACCGGACCCCCTCCTGGCCCCGGCCGTGGACGACGACGGCGCCCCGTACTGGGAACACGCCGCACGGGGCGAACTCCGCGTACAAGCCTGCGCAGCCTGCGGCGAACCCAGGTTCCCCCCACGCCCCTGCTGCCCGCACTGCGCAAGCTTCAGCGCCGAATGGCGAAGGACCAGCGGCCGCGGCCGCATCTGGTCCTACGTCGTCCCCCACCCCCCACTCCTCCCCGCCTACGCGGCCCGCGCCCCGTACCCCGTGATCCTCGTCGAACTCACCGACGCCCCCCGCGTCCGCCTGGTGGGCAACCTCGTCACGCGGGCGGGCGCGGCCTTCGACTCGGTGCCGCGGGAGCGGGTGCGGATCGGGGCGCGGGTGCAGGCGGTGTTCGCGGAGCAGGGCGGGGTCGTGGTGCCGCAGTGGATCCTGGAGCGGCCGTGACGGCGACACCGGCGGGGACGCCCGCGGCGGCCGGGCTGCGCGTCGAGCGGGACGCGGCGGCCGGGGTCGCCGTGGTCACGCTGGACCGCCCGGAGCGGCACAACGCGCTCGACCTGGCGACGGCGGCCGAACTCGCCGCCTGCTGGCGGGGGTTCCGGTACGACGACACCGTACGGGCGATCGTCGTCACCGGCGCCGGGGAACAAGCTTTCTGCACCGGCATCGACCGCGACGCCGACGTCCCGCAGCCGTCGTCCCCGTACTCGATCGACGATCCGCTCCTGAGCGTCGGCCCCAAGGCCAACGACCTGTGGAAGCCGGTGCTCGCCGCCGTCAACGGCATGGCGTGCGGCGGGGCCTTCTACCTGATCGGCGAGTGCGAGTTCGTGCTCGCCGCTGAGCACGCCACGTTCTTCGACCCGCATACGACGTACGGGATGGTCAGCGCGTACGAGGCCATCGCCATGGCACAGCGGATGCCGTTCGGGGAGGTGGCCCGGATGGCGCTCATGGGGACGGCGGAGCGGGTGTCCGCGCGGCGGGCGTACGAGGTCGGGCTCGTGTCGGAGGTGGTGGCGGGCGGCGGGGCGCGGGACGCCGCCGTGCGGGCCGCCGCGACGATCGCCTCCTTCCCCACGGAGGGGGTGCAGGGCACTGTGCGGGCGGTGTGGTCCGCCAAGGAGGCGGCGCGTTCGCAGGCCATGGCGCAGGCGGGGGCTCTCGTCGCGCTCGGCAACGCGGCGGGGTCCCGGCAGGCGGAGCTGTTCGCCGCGCGGGTGCGGGGCGGGGGGTTCCGGACCCGGTAGGGCCCCGGGGGGCCTCGCCTCGCGGGAGGCACGCATCCGGCGTAGCGTCAAGTTGACGGCCGCCGTCCCGAGCCCCTTCCGTGCCGGGCACGACGGCCGTCCCGCACGCGCGCCAGGACGGCACGGCCCCGCCAGGGCGGCACGGCCCCGCCCGGACGGCACGGCCCCGCCCGGAGCCCGGGGCTAGGGCCTGTCTGACAATTCCCGTCGTCGCCCAGAGGGCGGCCACGCGGCGTCAGGTGCGTGCTCTCGGCGTGCCGGGCGCTGGCCCTCGTACTGGACGTACTTGGGTCTGCGTCCGGTGCGGCGGAGGGGGTACCTCCCTGCTCGAGCGAAGCCGAGAGCTTGGGGGAACGTGCATGGCGTCGCGTGGCAGACGGGAATTGTCAGACAGGCCCTAGCGGGCCGTGGCCGTGCCCCGTTCCGCGTCGAGGGCGTACACACAGCGGTCCTTGCTGCACGCGTACACCACCCCGTCCCGGACGACCGGCGCCCCGGTGATCTCGCCACCGGTGGCGAGCTTCCAGCGGAGGCGGCCGTCGTCGGCCTTGAGGGTGTAGAGGAGGTGGTCGGTGGCGCCGAAGTGGATGCGGCGGTCGGCGACGACGGGCGAACCGACGACCTCGCCCCCGGCCTGGAAGCGCCACTTCGGGGTGCCGGTGACCGCGTCCAGGGTGTAGAGCCCCTTGCCGCTGCCGACGTGGACGTGCCCGTCCGCGACGAGGACGGGGTCGACGGAGGACCGGGACTCGGTGGCGATGCGCCAGCGGTCGCGGCCGTCGGTGGCGTCGAGGGCGTACACGGTGCCGAGATAGTCCGCTAGGTAGACCCCGCCACCGGTCACGGCGGGCCCGGGCGCGAAGGTGGGCGGCGAGAGGAACGCCGCGGGCGCCTCGAAGTGCCAGCGGACGTGCCCGGCGGCGACGTCCACGGCGAGGACCCGGGTACCGGCGGCCACATACACGTACCCGTCCGCCGCCTGGGTGACCCGGACGGGCACACCACCGCAGGACGCGGCGTCGCCGACGGGATAGGACCAGCGCTCGATGCCGGTGCGGGCGTCGACGGCGCGCAGCCGGGCGTCCTTCCACACGTACACGGTGCCGTCGACGATGACGGGCGCGGCCTCGGCCGTCTCGAAGTCGGTCTGGGCGTTCGTGATCTCCCAGAGCTTCTCGCCGTTGGCGGCCTCCCAGCCCTGGACGCCGCCGCCGCGCGTCGCGGTGACGACGGTGCCCCGGTCGGCCTGTAGCGCGTACACCCAGGCGTCGGTCTGGACACGCCACAGGTCGGTGCCGTCGGCGCCGTCGAGGGCGTACAGGGTGGGGCCGTCGGAGGCGTGGACACGGCCGTCCGCGACCGCCATGGACCAGGCGACGTCACGGGTCTTGAAGCTGCGCCGGCCCGTGCTGACGTCCAGGGCGTGCACCTCGAAGGACGTGACGTACACGAGGTTCCCGGCGACGGCGGGCGTGCCCCACACGTCGTTGGACATGCGGAACCGCCAGGGCCGCCAGGAGGCCGGGGCCCCGGCGGCGGCCGGGTCGGTGCCGCCCGCCGCCCGGCCGGTGGGCGCGGCGTGTCCCTGCCGGTCGGGGGCGGGGGCCGGGGCGGGCGCGGGCGCCGACCGGGACCACGACCCGACGAGCCCGGAGTCCACCGGCGGCAGGGCGGCCCGCGCCTCGGCGACCCGCGGCCCGGGACCGATCGGCACCTGGGCCCCGGCGAGCTGCACGGGCCCGGCGTCGGGCGCGCCTAGGGGTGCGTGGAACGGCTGGGACGCCGCGAAGGACGGCGCCTGGGCGGGCACCCCGGGCGGGGCCGCGGCGTGCGAGGGCATGGCGGGCGCGGGAGCGGGCGGGGCGTGGACCGGGGCCTGGCGGGGCGGCGGCGGCACGGCGGACACCGGGCCCGCGGCGCGGCCGCCGCGGCCCCCGGAACCACCACCGGACCCGGACGCGACCCGCGCCGGCGGCCGCCCGCCCCGGCGGGCCTCGATGAGGGCGACGGCCCGCTCGGGCAGCCAGGCGGACGCGGTGCCGCTGTCGTCGCCGTTGCCCTCGGAGGCGAAGAGGTGCGGGGCGAGCTGGGACTGGAGGTCGTTGGGCGTCGGTCTGCGCACGGCCTCCATCTGCATGCAGGACTCGATCAGGGGCCGCAGCTCGTCGGGCAGGCCCTCCAGGTCGGGGCCCTCGCGCAGCAGCATGAAGACGGTCTCGACGGGGTTGGCGCCGTGGAAGGGCGCGTGCCCCGTGGCGGCGAAGACGAGGGTGGAGCCGAGCGAGAAGACATCGCTCGCGCCGGTGACGCTGCGCGAGTCCTTGGCCTGTTCGGGCGACATGTAGGCGGGCGTGCCGACGGCGACGTTGGTCATGGTCAGCCGGGTGTTGGAGACGCCGGACGCGATGCCGAAGTCGATCACGCGGGGGCCGTCCTCGACCACGAGCACATTGGACGGCTTCAGGTCGCGGTGGACGAGTCCCGCGCCGTGGATGGACTCCAGGGCCTCAGCGACGCCCGCGGCCAGCCACCGCACGGCCTGCGTGGGCAGCGGCCCGTGCTCGTTCACTATTTCCTCGAGGGAGGGCGCGGGCACGTACGCCGTGGCGAGCCAGGGCACCGCGGCGCGCGGGTCGGCGTCGACCACGGCCGCCGTGTAGAAGCCGGACACGGCCCGCGCCGCCTCGACCTCGCGCGTGAAGCGGACCCGGAAGAGCTGGTCCTCGGCGAGCTCGGTCCGCACCGTCTTGATCGCCACGCGCCGCCCGGACGCGGAACGCGCGAGATAGACGAGCCCCATGCCACCGGCACCGAGCCGTCCGAGGACCTCGAACGGGCCGATCCGCCGCGGATCGTGCTGCGTCAGTTGGTCCACCACTTGCCTGCCACCTCCCCGTACGCGGCCGCCGCTTGGAGCAGCCCCGTGCAGCGTCTCACCACCGAGCCGCTACGGCGGCACGCACCCTGATTCTTCCTGGCCCGGCCCCCGGTTGCGAACCCGGGGCAACATCGGGCTGTTTCCGGGCAAAGGTGACGTATGGGGACATCAGCCGGAACGTCGGTCCGGCTCCTGAAGGACCGCGAAGGCGGCTCCCTGGTTGTCCACGAGGACGCCGATGCGCCCGTACGGCGTGTCCATCGGCTCGTCGCGCACGCGCCCGCCGAGCCGTCGCGCCGTGGCGAGCGCCGCGTCGCAGTCGGTGACGACGAAGTAGTTGAGGAAGTGCGGGGGCATCTCGGCCGGGAAGGCGTCCGACATGACGGCCCTGCCGCCGATGGCGGTGTCGGACCCCGCCTCGGTCCCCGCGGGCGACCAGACGCGGAAGTCCTCGCCCTCGCCTCCCGGCTCGTCCGCCAGGTCCAGGCTCCCGTAGCCGAAGACGCTCTCGTAGAAGAGGTCCACCTCCGCCGAGCGGGCGTACACCTCGGTCCAGCAGAAGCTGCCGGGCTCGCGCTGTCTGCTGAAGCCCGCGTGCGTGCCCGACTGCCAGAGCCCGAAGACCGCGCCCTCGGGGTCGGCGGCGAGGCCCACCGTCCCGTACGGGCCGACCGGCGTCGGATCCGTGATCATCTGGCCGCCCGCCCCTTTGATACGGGCGGCGAGCGCGGTGGCGTCCGGGGTCGCGAGATAGACGGTCCAGGAGGTGGGCATGCGGCCGTCCGACTTGGGGGCGAGGGCGGCGACGGGCTCACCGTCGAGGAGCGCCAGGGTGTACTGCCTGGACAGCCCGGACGGCACGGACTGCCCGAACTGCCCGAACTGCCCGGACTGCCCGCCCCGCCCGTCCGCGGTGTCCTCGAAGGTCCAGCCGAAGAGCTCGCCGTAGAAGCGCTTGCCGCCCTCGACGTCCGGGAGCATCGCGTCCACCCAGCACGGGACGCCTTCCGCGAAATCCATGAGCCCGTTCCCTCGGTTCGCCGCGGAGGGCCCTCCTGTGGCCTCCGTCACAGCCAAGCTAGCCGCACGTCCCGGCACTCGCAGCACATCGATTCGAACAAGTGGCCTATCGCGACAGGCGCCGACGGCACCCACCCGCGCGGGCCCGGGCGGCACGACCCACCCGCGGCAGCGGTTTCCGGACGGCGCGCGCCCCTCCCGAGCGTCACCCTCCGCACCCCCGTGACACCCCTCCGGCACCCCTCTGGCGCCCCTTCAACCCCATTTGCACTCGGCCGAATCGCGCTCCGATCACCCCTCGGTAAGCTGACGGCATGACAGGACAGGTACGTACCGTCGACGGCCGCGTGGCCGGCCGACGCGGTCAGGCGACACGTCAGAAACTCCTTGAGTGCCTGAGCGAGATGCTCAGCTCATCGCCCTACCGGGACGTCAAAGTCATCGACGTCGCCCGGAAGGCGGGCACTTCACCGGCGACGTTCTACCAGTACTTCCCGGACGTCGAGGGTGCCGTCCTGGAGGTCGCCGAGCAAATGGCCGCCGAGGGCGCCCAGTTGACGCACCTCCTGGAGGGCCGCTCCTGGGTCGGCAAGGCCGGCTGGCAGACCGCACAGGACCTGGTGGAGGGGTTCCTCGACTTCTGGCGGAAGAACGACGCGATCCTGCGGGTCGTCGACCTCGGCGCCGCGGAGGGCGACAAACGGTTCTACAAGATCCGGATGAAGATCCTCAACTCCGTGAACAACTCCCTTACGGACACCGTCAAGGACCTCAAGGCCAAGGGCAAGGTCGACAAGGACGTGAGCCCGGCCGCCCTCGCCGGTTCGCTCGTCGCCATGCTCGCCGCGGTCGCCTCGCACCAGCGCGGTTTCCAGACCTGGGGCGTCAAACAGGCCGAACTGAAGCCGAACCTGGCGATGTTGGTGCATATGGGTGTCACGGGCAAGAAGCCGACGAAGTAGGCACGCGCGGCACCCAAGTCCTGTCACCACGGCCCCTGTCCCCATAACCCCTGTCACCACGGCTCCTGTCCTCATGGCTCCTGTCACCACGGCGGCGGATCACTCCGAGTGATCCGCCGCCGTGTTCTTCGCGGGCCGCTGCTCCGGTGGCCGTCAGACGCCCGCCCCGGCCACCCGGACGGCGGGCTCGCCCCGCTCCCGCGGCTCCGCGCCCCCGCGGGCGCCCGTGCCCGCGAACAACCCGGCGCGTTCGGCCGCGTACGCCCGCAGTTGGTGCACGGGACCGAAGAGCAGCTCGTCACCGGCCGCCCGTTTGACGTACAGATGGGTGTCGTGCTCCCAGGTGAAGCCGATGCCGCCGTGCAGTTGGACGGCCTCGGCGGCGGCGCCGCGCAGGGCGTCGAGCCCCTGGGCGAGCGCGATCCCGCCCACGCGCTCACCCGCACCACCGCCGCCCACGCCTCCCGGAGCTCCGCTGTCCGCCCCGGCCGCTTCCGCCGCCCACGCGGCGTAGTAGGCGGCCGACCGCGCCGCCTGCACCCGTACGTACACATCCGCGAGCCGGTGCTTGACGGCCTGGAAGGAGCCGATGGCGCGCCCGAACTGCTCGCGCTCCTTGACGTAGGTGACGGTGCGGGCGAGGGCGTGGTCGGCGGCGCCGACGGCTTCGGCGGCGAGCAGCGCGGCAGCGCGGTCACCGGCCCGGGCGAGCACGGCGCCGACGCCGTGACCGGCCCCGCCACTGCCGCCCCCCTCCTCCCCCAACAACTCACCCGCCACCTCCCGGAGTTCGAGGCGTGCGCGCGGCCGGGTCTCGTCGAGGGCGGTCCGGCGGACGCGTACGAGGCCGGGGGCGTCGCCGCGGACGAGGAACAGGAGGGTGCGGGAGCGGGCGTAGCCGCCGGTGTGCGCGGCCACGAGGAGCAGCTCCGCGGTGTGCCCGTCGAGCACCTGGTCCACCTGCCCGTACAGCCGCCAGCCGCCGTCCGCGGCCCGCGCCTGTACGCCGCCGGTGAGGCCGCCGCCTGCCCAGCCGCCCCCGTTGTCGCCGGTGAGGCCGAGGGCGGTGGCGAGGGCGGTGCCGGGGACGGCGAGGGCGGCGGTGAGTTCGCCGGCGGCGATGCGGGGGAGGTGGTCCGCGTGCTGGCGCGGGGTGCCGTGGGCGAGCAGGACGGGGGCGGCGAGTCCGGCGGTCGCCAGGAGCGGGGTGGGGGCGAGGGCCCGCCCCAGCTCCTCTACCGCCAGGGCGAGTTCGACCAGGCCGCAGCCGACCCCGCCGTGACGCTCCGGCAGCGCGAGGCCGGGCAGCCCGAGCCGTCCCGCGAGGGCGCTCCACAGTGCGCCGTCGTGCCCGGCGGGGGTGCGCACGGCGGCTTTGACGTCGTCGGGGCCGCAGCGTTCGGTGAGGACCTCGCGCAGGGTGCGGCGGATCTCGTCCTGTTCGGCGGTGCAGGCGGCGTCCATCGTCGGGCTCCTCCCCCGGGGCCTTCGGGTCCCGGATCTGACGGACCGTCACTCCTACTGACGGTCGGACATGCTAGGACGCGTCCCGCCGCTTTCCCAGCCCCGCGACGCCTACCCGCACCCGCCGGACCTGATATACCGTCAGATCCATGACGACGGAGCCGCGCGCGGACCTGTGGCAGCCCCGCGGACCCGCGCCCGAAGCCCACGGAACGACGGCTCCCGCCCACACCTCGGTCCGCCGCCACCACGGCCGTCGAAAAGTCGCCGTCGTAGGGGTGGCGCTGTCGGACTGCGGGCGGGTGGAGGAGGCGACGGCGTACGCGCTGCACGCGCAGGCGGCCCGGCGCGCGCTCGCGGACTCCGGGCTCGGCCGTGAGGTGATCGACGGCATCGCGTCGACGGGGCTCGGGGTGCTCGCGCCCGCGGAGGTCGCGGAGTATCTGGGCCTCAGACCGCGCTGGGTGGACTCGACGTCCGTGGGCGGCGCGACCTGGGAGGTGATGGCGGCGCACGCGGCCGACGCGATCGCGGCAGGGCACGCGAACGCGGTGCTGCTCGTCTACGGCTCCACGGCCCGCGCGGACCTCAGGGCGGGCCGGCGCACGGCGAACCTGTCGTTCGGGGCGGGCGGACCGCTGCAGTTCGAGGTGCCGTACGGGCACACGCTGATCGCCAAGTACGCGATGGCGGCGCGGCGTCACATGCACGAGTACGGCACGACGCTGGAGCAGCTCGCGCAGGTCGCCGTGCAGGCGCGGGCGAACGCGGCGGGCAACCCCGAGGCCATGTACCGCGCCCCGGTCACGGTGGACGACGTCCTGACGGGCCCGATGATCGCGGACCCCTTCACCAAGCTGCACTGCTGCCTGCGCTCCGACGGAGGCTGCGCGGTGCTGCTCGCCGCCGAGGAGTATGTGGCGGACTGCGCGTCCGCGCCGGTGTGGGTGCTCGGGTCCGGCGAGCACGTCTCCCACACGACGATGTCCGAGTGGCAGGACTTCACGGTCTCCCCCGCGGCGGTCAGTGGCCGCCTCGCCTTCGAGCGCGCCGGGGTGGGTCCGGCGGACGTCGACATCGCCGAGATCTATGACGCGTTCACGTACATGACGCTGGTGACCCTGGAGGACCTGGGCTTCTGCGCGAAGGGCGAGGGGGGCGCGTTCGTCGCCGGGGGCCGCCTGCGCCTGGACGGCGAGCTGCCCACGAACACGGACGGCGGCGGGCTCGCGGCGCAGCACCCCGGGATGCGGGGCCTTTTCCTCCTCGTGGAGGCGGTGCGGCAGTTGCGGGGACGGGCCGGGGGGCCTGGGCGCCAGGTGCGCAGGCCCGGGGGGCGGTTGCCGGAGGTGGCGGTGGTTTCGGGGACCGGGGGGTGGTTCTGCTCTTCGGGGACTTTGGTGTTGGGGCGGTAACGCGCGGACCCCCACCCCCACTCCCGAGGGGTCACAGTCCGTTATCACTCGTTGACAGTGCGGCACTCTGTGCAGAAGGCTGCGTGCAACGGCGTGGAATGCACTCCCCGGAGGAGAAGCCGATGGCCCTACGATTCCTCGGGATCTACCCCAACACTCCCGACGACGGCTCACCTACGATCTGGCTCGACGAGGACACCGGAGATCTCATCATCCAGTCCTGGAAGGCCGACGAGACAACGGTCCTCCAGGCACAGAGGGTTGGTTCGATCCCGGGGCACTCCACTGACGTGCCCGGCCATGAAACGGTGATCCGGCTACCGGCCAGCATGCTCCAGTTCATCCCGCGCCCGGAGGTCAACGGTGGCAACAGCGGTACGTGAGCAACTCGCGAGGGCGCGGTACTCGGCGATGCACCTGGAGATGCGCGACAGCTACATGCTCGACGATCCCGAGTTCATCCGCTGGCGGCAGGGTCACCGCGAAGAGCCCGACGACCCGGCCTCGTGGTGGCGCCCGTGGCTCGACGTGGTGCGGGAAGCCACGAAGCGTGGTGTCGTCATGCGGCGCCTACGAGTGGTCTCCGAGCCGATCAGCGACTACATCCGTTACGAGTACGACCTCACGTTCACCAACGTCGCCGCCGGGGAGATCGTCCGCTGGCTGCCCCGTTCGAACGGAAGCGGCTTGTTGCTACCCATCCAGGACGGATGGGTCATGGACGAACGGACCGTGATCCTGCACCACTTCGGAGGTGACGGCCAGTGGACCGGCACCGGCATGGAGACACTCCACGACCCGGCCCTCGCCGAGCAGTACGCAAGTGCCTACGAGGCCGCGTGGGAACGCGCCGTTCCGCACGCGGAGTACCGGCCCGTCTGACCCGCGCCCGTCATGGCAGGCTCCGCATCGTCAAGCGTCCAGAAGGCGCGGAAGGATCTCGCGAACCGGCTCGCTGAGATCCGCAGGGACGCGGGACTGACAGGGCGCGATCTCGCCACCGCCATGGGGTGCTATCCCTCGAAGGTCTCCCGGCTCCAGAACGCCACGACCCCGCCCTCCGCCGCGGACATCCGTGCTTGGTGCTGGGCCTGCGGCGCCGCCGACCAGGCCGCGGACCTGATCGAATCCCTGCGTGCCGTCGAGGGCATGTTCGTCGAGTGGCGGCGGATGGAGCGTGCCGGACTGCGCCGCGCTCAAGAAGACCGGCTGCCTCTGTACGAGCGCACCCGTCGCTTTCGTGCGTACTCGTCCTGGCTCGTGCCCGGCCTGATCCAGACCAGGGCCTACACCACCGCCACCCTGCGCGAAATCCAGCGCCGCCGCGGGCTGCCCGACGACGTGGACGAGGCCACCGAAGCACGGATGGAACGGCAGAAGCTGCTGTACGAGCCCGGACGCACCTTTGCCTTCGTCGTCGAGGAGTCAGTGCTGCGATCCGGTCCCGGGGACGCGGAGGTGATGGTGGGCCAGCTCGGCCACCTGATCACGGTGAGTTCATTGCCGAACGTCAGTGTCGGCGTCGCGCCGACGAGTCCGGGTCGCGGCCGGTGGGCCGCGGAAGGGTTCTGGATCTACGACTCGGCACAAGTCAACGTCGAGTTGGTCTCCGGGTACCTGACCATCACGCACCCCCCCGAGGTCGCGATGTACGCGGAGACGTTCGAGCAGTTCGTCAACAGCGCTCTGTACGGGGTGAAGGCCCGTGCCCTCATGGCAGAGGTTCTGCAAGGGCTCGGGTGAATCCACGTGGAATCCCGTGGAACCTCCTGGAAGCCTCCGAGACCGCGCCGTTACGTTCCGTAGCAGGGGTCCGCTGCTCAGCCAAGAACACTGCTCGGCGTCCCCGCACATCACTTCAGCGGAGGCATACGATGACGAGCTCCCGTCCGCCGACTGCCGACAGCCACATCGCGGAGTGGCTGGCGCAAGCACATCCTGTTCCACCCCGCGCCCACTCGGAGTGGGCGAGTCACGGTGTCGCGCTGTTGCCGCTCGGCGCACGCTTCGACGCGATCCGCGTCCCGGCGAGGCGCATCCACGCCGCTGTCGGCACCGACGAGGACGCCACGGTGACGGAGTCACTGTCCGCGTGGCTGGGCGGCCCCATCGTCCGGGACGTGCGGACGGGCAGCGGCCGGTACTACGTGCTCATTGCCGTCCACGCGTCGTGGAAAGGAGCGGAGGAACGGCTCGGCAGGGGCGTCTACCTGGCGGTACCGCGTGTCGGCGAGCAAGTCTCACCGGTCACGTACTGGTCGGTGCGGCCACAGCGCCGAGGGAGACTGTGCGACCCCGCGCACCTGGCCGCCCTGCTGTCGGCGGCCGAACCCCCTGAGACGCTCGCAGCCGTGAACGAGATCAAGGTTGTGGCCGGGTCCGGGCCGGTGCATCCGGCTGACGAGCTCTACCGGATCCACACCGCCCACCTGTACAACTGCGTGCCGTGCCGCACGGAGGGCGACTGTGCCGAAGGCGCCCGGATGCGCCGGGCCGTGCGGGCCGCGCGGTATGCCGTCGGGGCACCCCCCGGCCCGGAAGTTCAGGTCGAGGGGTGACCCGCGGGCCGGGCAGGGTGGCCGGGACCCCGGGCAGGGGGACTGTTCAGTTCTGGTGGAGTTCGTCGCGGCCCGGGCCGCCGGAGAGCTTGTCGGTGCCGGTGCCGCCCCACAGGACGTCGTCGCCGCTGTTGCCCCACAGCGTGTCGTTGCCCGCGTCGCCGTACAGCTTGTCGTTGCCCTTGCCGCCGTTCAGGACGTCCGCGCCGCCCTTGCCGCGCAGGACGTCGTTGCCGTCCTCGCCGTGCAGGGTGTTCTCCTCGCCGGTGCCGGACAGGGAGTCGTTGCCGGGGCCGCCGAAGCAGTCCTGGCTGCAGCGCGTGATGGTGTCGTTCCCGGCGTCGCCGAACGGGCCGAAGCCCTTCACGCCGCCACCGCCGTCGAGGCGGTCGTCGCCGTCGCCGCCGTGCAGGAGCGCGGACACCGACGCCTTGATGACGTCGTTGCCCTTGCCGCCGTAGACGCCCGCCCAGGCCTGGCTGTCCGGTGCGAGGGTCGCGGTGTCGTTCTTGTCGCCGAGGTCGATGCGGTAGGTGTCGGAGTCGTCCGAGTTCACCGGGATCTCGAACGCGCACCGCACGGCGGTACGGTCACCCGCCTCGGGGTACACACACTCGTCCCACTCCGCCGCGTCGGCGGAGATGGTGATGTCGTACCGGTCGTGGAAGGTGACGATGTAGTACGAGTCGTTCTCGCCGCGGTGCTCGATCGTCTCGTCGACCGTCACCTTGTTCTGCTGGCCGGGCGCCGCCTTGTAGGAGAGCTCGTCGCCCTCGTGGACGACGGAGGCCGAGGCCCGGGCGGCGGCCGGGGCGGTCGGTGCCGCCTGGGCGGTCGACGCCGTTAAGGCGGCCGTGCCGAGGGTCAGGGCGAGGGTGGCGGTGGCTGCGACGGTCCGGTGTATGCGCATGCGGAAGTGACCCCTTCAGGGTGTGCGTGGTTCGTGTCGTGTGCCTGTTGGTGCCGTGGTGCTTGCGGTCATCCAGTTAGACAGGGGGGCCGGGAGCCGCGTTGCCCCGCGGCTCATGAACAGCGGCGGACGGCGCGATGACCGGTACGTGACCGGTGTCGCTGCCCGCGAGAGGGACTCAGGAACGGGCCATGGGACGACAATCACCTCATGACGGCATCCGACTCCACAGCGCCCTCACCCCCCACGCCCCCCACACCTCCCACGGAGTTCCAACGGCTCCTGCGCGCCCAGAAGGTGTGGGACGTCGACCTGCCGGACTTCGACCCGGCGGCAGCCCCACCCGCCCCGGTGGACCTGTTCCACCGCTGGTTCGCCGACGCGGTGGCGGCAGGCCAGCCGGAACCGCACACCATGGCGCTGGCCACGGCCGGTGGGGACGGCGCCCCGGACGTCAGGACGGTGATGCTGCACGACGCCGACGCCGAGGGCTGGCACTTCGCGACGCATGCGACGAGCGCGAAGGGCCGCCAGTTGGCGGCTCGCCCGCAGGCGGCCCTGCACTTCTACTGGCCCAGGCGGGCACGCCAGATCAGGCTGCGCGGCCCCGTACGCACGGCACCGCACAGCGAGGCCCTCGCGGACCTGCACGCCCGGTCGACGGGGGCCCTCGCGGCGGCGCTCGTCGGTCGGCAGAGCGAAGTTCTGACGTCGTACGCGGAATTGACGCGTGCCTCGGACGCGGCATGGGAACGGGCCCGTACAGAACCCGACGCCGACGCGCCGGGCTGGACGCTGTACGTACTGGTGCCGCAGGAGGTGGAATTCTTCCAGGGGGACGCGCGGAGGCGCCATGTGCGGCTGCGTTACCGTGCGACGCCGAACGAGGGCTGGGTGAGGGAGTTGATGTGGCCGTGACGACCCACGAGGAACCCGCGCTGCGCCCGGCGACGCACGCCGACGCGGCGGACGTCGCCCGGATCTGGCACGAGGGCTGGGCCGACGGCCACCTGGGCCACGTACCCGCGGCGCTGCTCGCGGTGCGCACCGCGCACTCGTTCGGGCTGCGGGCGCCGCAGCGGATCACGGACACCGTCGTGGCCGTGGTGGGCGGCGCGGTCGCGGGCTTCGTGATGGTGGTCGACGACGAGGTGGAGCAGGTGTACGTCGCGGCGGACCACCGGGGCACCCGGGTGGCGAAGGCCCTGCTCGCGGCCGCCGAACAGCGGGTGGCGGAGAAGGGGCACACCAGGGCCTGGCTCGCGGTGGTCAACGGCAACACCCGCGCCCGCAGATTCTACGAACGCAACGGCTGGACCGACGAGGGCCTCTTCGAGTACCTGGCGGCGAGCGACAACGGCCCCATCCACGTACCGTGCCACCGCTACGCGAAGCGGGTAGCGGCGGCGGACTGAGCGGAGCGGACACGTGCGTGTGCGTTCAGCCGCCGGGACGCAGGCCGGTGCCGGGGCAGCCGTCCGCCGCGCCGCACCGCCGGAACACCGGCACCGCGAGGCCGTCCGCCTGGGCGCGGAAGGTGACCTCCAGGGGCAGGCCCGGGCGCAGGTCCTGGGCGGGGCCGGGGCCAGGGTCTGGGCCGTCGGGCGGCACGGTGTCGACGAGTTCCGTCATCATGCGCGGGCCCTCGGCCAGGTCGACGACGGCCGCCGTGTAGGGGACGCGGGTCCCGAAGGGCGGCAGGTCGTTCCGGTGGACCACGGACCAGGTGTAGAGGACGGCCCGGCCGCTCGCCCGCTCCCAGGTGACGTCCTCGCTCCAGCAGTACGGGCAGAACTCGCGTGGGTAGTGGTGCGCGCGACCGCAGGCGGGGGCGTGACAGCGGCGGATCAGGAGCCGCCCCTCGGCGGCGGCGTCCCAGTAGACACGGGTGAAGGCATCGGCCTCGGGAAGATCGTGACGCCGGACGCCACGGCCCGGGACGCCCCCCTCCAAAGCCCCCACCCCTGAAGCCCCCGCACCCGAAGCCACAGCCCCCGGAACCCTCCCGCCCGAAGCCCCCGCCTCCGGAACCCCCGCACCCGAGGCCCCGGCCCCGGGAACCCCGCCGTCCGAAACCCCGGCCCCGGAACCCCCTGCACCCGAAGCCCCGGTCCCGGGGACCCCCGGGACCGAAGCCCCGGTCCCGGGAACCCCCGCATCCGAAGGCCCCGCCCCAGGAACCCCCGCACCCGACACCCCCGCACCCCCCGCGAACCAGCCCTTCTCACCCCCGCCCCGCACGCCCCCCGACCACCCCGCCCCGGGCCGGGCGCACGGCGCAGGAAGCTCCTCGTCGTCGCCGGGCCAGATCGTGTTCACGTAGCCGCCTCCCTGGTCGCGCCGCCTCGGCGGCCACACCGAACAGCCCGCTTCCGGGTACGTCGCAGCCGCCACGCGACCCCATTGCTGACGGTTCGTCAGTTCAACGTACCGGGTGGCGTGAGCACAAGACGGGGTGCGCACGCGAACTTTCGCGTGATCGGATCGCAACCGGTTTCGGACTTGTCCGTCATCCATCAAGTGACGGCGTGGTTACTCTCCAGAACATGGCCGACTCCACCACCCCCCGCGCGCACCGCGCCGAGCACCCGGCGACCAAGCGCCCGGCCGACGACCGCCCGGTCTACGTCGTCGGCGGCGGCCCCGGCGGGCTCGCCACCGCGGCCGCCCTGCGCGCCCGCGGCGTACGCGCCGTCGTCCTGGAGAAGTCCGACCGGGTCGGCGCCTCCTGGCGCGCGCACTACGACCGCCTCCGGCTGCACACCACCCGCCGCCTCTCCGGCCTGCCAGGACTCGCGATGCCGCGCTCCTTCGGACGCTGGGTGGCGCGCGACGACGTGGTCCGCTATCTGGAGAAGTACGCCGACTACCACGAGCTTGAGGTCGTCACCGGCGTGGAGGTCTCCCGCCTGGAACGGGCGCCCGACGGCGCGGGCTGGCTCCTTCGCGCCACCGGCGGCCGCGAGCTCACCGGCAGCGCAGTCGTGATCGCCACCGGGTACAACCACACCCCGCGCCTGCCGGACTGGCCGGGACACGAGGCCTACACCGGCGACCTGCTGCACGCGAGCGCCTACCGCGACCCCGCCCCGTACGCGGGCAAGGACGTGCTCGTCGTCGGCGTCGGCAACACCGGCGCGGAGATCGCCGTCGACCTCGTCGAGGGCGGCGCCGCCCGGGTGCGGCTCGCGGTGCGCACGGCGCCGCACATCCTGCGCAGGACCACGGCCGGGTGGCCCGCCCAGCGCTCCGGCATCCTGTGCCGCCGCCTCCCCGTGCCCGTCGTCGACCGCCTGGCGCGCGTGATCGCCAGGGTGAGCGTGCCCGACCTGGCCGCGCAGGGGCTGCCGCGCCCGCGGGCAGGGCTGTACTCCCGGGTCCGCCAGGGCGCCATCCCGGTGCAGGACGTCGGCCTGATCGACGCCGTGCGCGCGGGCCGCGTGGAGCCGGTGGCGGCCGTGGAGTCCTTCGAGCAGGACAAGGTCGTCCTCGCGGACGGCAGCCGCGTCGGCCCGGACGCCGTCATCGCCGCCACCGGCTACCACCGCGCCCTGGAACCGCTGCTCGGCCACCTCGGCGTGCTCGACGCCCGCGGCCACCCCCTGACGCACGGCCCGCGCACCGCCCCCGGCGCACCGGACCTGTACTTCACCGGCTTCACCAACCCCATCAGCGGGATGCTGCGCGAACTGGCCAGGGACGCCGGGCGGATCGCGGCGGCGGTGGCGAAGGCGCAGGCCCGTGCGGGGGCCCGTGGGTGAGGGTGCCGCCCGCCCGCTCCCGCGCCCTACCGACCCGTAGGTAACCGGCCAGTTCGCCACCGCGCCCTTGGCAGCGGCCGGTTTCTGCGGTTCCGTGGTGTTACCGGGCGTACGCATCTGCCGCACCCTCCCCGGGCGACTCCTCCGTACCCCGCGCAACGACCCCCTCGTAACCGGCACGACAACTTCGCCGTATCCGGAACGACAGTTCCTCCGTACCCGGCACGAACAGTTCCTCCGTACCCGGCAGGCACGAAAACTCCTCGTACCCGGAACGACGACTCCTCCGCACCAGGCGCGACGACCTCCCCGCACCGTCGTCGAATGCGCGCAGCCCCATTCCTGACGCAGCGTCAGTTCAGTAATCTGACCGAGTGATCTGACTATGCGTCAGTTTTGTTGCTGTCATGCTGTCACACAGGAGCGGGCGGACCGATGCTTGGATCGACATACGGCACCTTCACCTCCGACCCCCGCCGCGCCCGCGCGGTGGCCTGCGGCAACCTCCCCGCCGCCACCGTCCACGGCCGCGCCGCGGCCGCCGGCGACCTGGACGTCGGCGGCAGGCCGCTGTACGCCGACGTACCCGACCTCGACCGGTTCTTCCGCCCCGAGTCCGTCGCCGTCATCGGCGCGTCGGACGCCGAGGGGCGGCCCAACACGGGCATCACGCGCCGGCTGCTCGCCTGGGCCGAGCGGGTCGGAGCCAGGCTGCACCCCGTGCACCCGACCCGTACCGCCGTCTTCGGCACGCCCTGCGTCAGGTCGGTCAGGGAACTCGCCGAACCGGTCGACCTCGCCGTCCTCCTGGTCGGCGACCCGCTGCCGGTCGTCGAGGAACTGGCCGAGGCCAAGGTGAAGTTCGCGGTCGCCTTCGCCGCCGGGTTCGCGGAGGCCGGTGACGCGGGCGCGGCCGAACAGGAGCGGCTCGCCGCCGCGGCGGCCCGCGCGGGCCTGCGCCTCCTCGGCCCGAACACCAACCTCAACGCCTTCGAGGAGTTCCGTGACGACCTCGAAGGCCCCGCCATCGCGCTGATCACCCAGTCCGGCCACCAGGGCCGCCCGGTCTTCACGCTCCAGGAGCTCGGCGTACGCCTCTCCCACTGGGCCCCGACCGGCAACGAGGCCGACCTGGAGACCGCCGACTTCATCTCGTACTTCGCCGAGCAGCCCGAGGTCGGCGCCATCGCCGCGTATGTGGAGGGGCTGAAGGACGGCCGCGCCTTCCTGCTCGCCGCCGACCGGGCGGCCCGGCGCGGGGTGCCGGTGGTCGCCGTCAAGGTGGGCCGCACCGAGGCCGGGGCGCGCACGGCCGCGTCGCACACCGGGAAGCTGACGGGGGCCGACGCCGTCGTGGACGCGGCGATGCGGCAGTACGGGGTGATACGCGTCGACGGGCTCGACGAACTCCAGGACACCGCGGCCCTGCTTGCGCGGGCGCGCCCGCCGCGGTCCGACGGTGTCGTCGTGTACTCCATCTCCGGCGGCACCGGCGCCCACTTCGCCGACCTGGCCACCGAGGCGGGCCTGCGCCTTCCGACGCTGTCCGCCGCCAAACAGGCCGAACTGCACGACTGGATCCCGCACTACCTGAACGTCGCCAACCCCGTCGACAACGGCGGCCACCCGGTCGGCGACTGGCGCGGCCGGAAGATCATCGACGCGATCCTGGCCGACCCGGACGTCGGCGTCCTCATCTGCCCCATCACGGGGCCCTTCCCGCCGATGAGCGACAGGCTCGCCGAGGACCTGGTGGCGGCGGCCGAGGAGACGGACAAGCTGGTGTGCGTGGTGTGGGGGTCGCCGGTGGGCACCGAGGCCGCGTACCGCGAGACGCTGCTCGGCTCGTCCCGCGTCGCCACCTTCCGTACGTTCGCCAACTGCATCGGCGCCGTCCGCGCGTACGTCGACCACCACCGTTTCACCGCCTCCTACCGCTCCCCCTTCGACGAGGCGCCGCGCACCGTCTCACCGTCCTTCCGCAAGGCGCAGGCGCTGCTGCGGCCCGGGCAGCAGCTCAGCGAACACGCGGCGAAGCAGTTGCTGCGGGCGTACGGGATCCGGGTGCCGCGCGAGCAGTTGGTCACCAGCGCTGCGGCCGCCGTACGCGCTGCGGGCCTGGTCGGCTACCCGGTCGTCATGAAGGCGTCCGGCGCCCACATCGCCCACAAGACCGAGCTCGGCCTTGTCAAGGTCGGCCTCACCTCCGCGAGCCAGGTCCGCGACGCCTACCGGGACCTCACCGACATCGCCCGCTACGAAGGCGTCGACCTCGACGGGGTCCTGGTCTGCCAGTTGGTCGAGCGGGGCGTCGAGATGGTCGTCGGCGTCACCCCCGACCCGCTCTTCGGCCCGACGGTCACGGTCGGCCTCGGCGGTGTACTCGTCGAAGTCCTGCGGGACGTCGCGGTACGGGTGCCTCCGTTCGGCGAGGAGGAGGCCCGCGGGATGGTCGCCTCCTTGCGGGGGCGGGCCCTCCTCGACGGCGTACGGGGGGCCGCCGCCGCCGACGTCGACGCCCTCGTGGAGGTCACCCTGCGCGTCCAGCGCATGGCCCTTGAGCTGGGGGACTCCCTCGCGGAGCTCGACATCAACCCCCTGGTGGTGCTGCCCCGAGGGCAGGGGGCGGTGGCCCTGGACGCCCTGGCCGTCTGCCACTGAGGCCGCGCCCCCAGGGGGGCTCCGCCCCCCGGCCCCCCGCTCCTCAAACGCCGGAGGGGCTATTTCCCCACCCACCCGCCCTTTACCGCCGCCTCGGCCCGGCGAAGGTCTTTCAGCCCGTCCGGCGTTTGAGGACGAGGCACGGAGCGGCCGATAAGGCTGGGGTCCAGGGGGCGCAGCGCCCCTGGTTACGGGAAGGGGCGGGCCTGGGGCGCCCTGCGAGGACCCCGACCACCCACCCACCGAAAGGGACCCCCGTGCCGGACCCCACCCCCACCCTCCTCCACACCCGCGACCACGGCGGCATCTCCTGGATCACCCTCAACCGCCCGGACGTCCTGAACGCCCTCACCCCCACCCAACGCGACCACCTGATCACCCTCCTGGAAGGAGCGACCACCGACCCGGCGGTACGAGCCGTCGTCCTCACAGCCACCGGCAAGGGCTTCTGCACCGGCGCGGACCTCCGCGGCACCGGAGGCACCCCACCCGCCGAACGCCACGCAGGCGATATCTCCCGCACCCTCAAACAGGGCGCCCAACGCCTGATCACCGCGGTCCTGGACTGCGAGAAACCGGTACTCGCGGCGGTGAACGGCACCGCGGCAGGCCTCGGCGCCCACCTGGCCCTGGCCTGCGACCTGATCCTGGCGGCGGAGTCGGCCCGCTTCATCGAGGTGTTCGTACGCAGGGGCCTGGTCCCGGACGGCGGCGGCGCCTATCTGCTGCCCCGCCTGATCGGCCCCCAGCGCGCCAAGGAACTGATGTTCTTCGGCGACGCGCTCGACGCCACGGAGGCGGCCCGCCTGGGCCTGGTCAACCGCGTCGTCCCGGACGCCGACCTGGAGAAGACGACCCGCGCCTGGGCGAACCGCCTGGCCGCGGCCCCCACCCGAGCCCTCGCCCTCACCAAGCAACTCGTCAACGCCTCCCTGGAATCGGACCGCACCACGGCCCTCGCCGCGGAGGCCGCCGCCCAGGAGATCAACATGACGACGGCGGACGCGCAGGAGGGAGTGCAGGCATTCATCGAGCGAAGGCAGCCCGCCTTCCGGGGCGGATGAGCCGTGCGCCCATACCCGGAGCCGCCCCCGGGCCCCCCGGGCCCCCCGGGCCCCCCGGGCCCCCGCGCCCCCGGCCCGCCTCCGAGTCGCCCCTCCCGCCCTTCCGATCTGACGCCCCGTCAGGTTCAATGGACGCATGATGGGACACGCAGGCATGGCGGCCACCGTCGTCAGGTACCTCCGGTCGGTGGGGGCGCCGACCGCCGCCGAGCGGGCGGTCGACGCGCTGCCGCGCCCGCACCTGCGGGCCGTCCGTGAGGACGAGCGCGCGCCGGTCGATACGGCCGAGTTCCGCCGCGTCCTCGGCCACTTCGCGACCGGCGTGACGGTGGTGACGGCGCCCGCGCCGGGGCCCGCGGCAGCCACCACGGCGGACCAGGCCCCGGCCCCGGCCCCGGCTCCGTCCTTGGACCCGGAACCCGGGGGCTCCGGCCCCGCGGGCTTCGCCTGTCAGTCCTTCGCCTCGCTCTCCCTCGATCCGCCCCTGGTCTCCTTCATGGTCGCCAGGACCTCCACCACCTGGCCACGCATCGCCCGCGCCGGGGTCTTCTGCGTGAACGTCCTCGGCGCGGACCAGGGCCCGCTGTGCCGTGCCTTCGCGGTCAGCGGGGCGGACAAGTTCGCGGGGGTCGCGTACGACGCCGCGCCTGTCACCGGGTCGCCGCGGCTCGCGGGGGTCCCGGCCTGGGTCGACTGCACCGTGCACGCCGTGCACACCGGCGGCGACCACCTCATCGTGGTGGGCCGCGTGGAAGCACTCGGCGCCGAGCCGGGGGCGGCGCCGCCGCTGCTCTTCCACCGCGGCGCGTTCGGCGACTTCACGCCCCGCGCGTAACGCTCACGCCGCCGACGCCGGCTGCGGCTTCGGCTCCGGCGCGTTCCGCCGGATCACCAGGGCCATCAGCGCCGCCGCCGCGCACAGCGCCCCGGACGCGTACCAGACCACGTCGTACGACCCGAAGACGTCCCGCGCGACACCGCCGAGGAAGGCGACCACCGCCGCGCCGACCTGGTGCGAAGCGAGGACCCAGCCGAACACGATGGCGCTGTCCGCGCCGTAGTGCTCGCGGCACAGGGCCAGCGTGGGCGGCACCGTCGCCACCCAGTCGAGGCCGTAGAAGACGATGAAGAAGATCATCGGGACGTGCACGGTCGGCGCGAGGAGCATCGGCAGGAAGAGGAGCGAGACGCCCCGCAGGGCGTAGTAGACCGCGAGGAGGCGGCGCGCCTCGAAGCGGTCCGTCAGCCAGCCGGAGGCGACCGTGCCCACGACGTCGAAGACGCCGATGACGGCGAGCAGCGAGGCGGCGGCCGTGATCTGCATGCCGTGGTCGTGCGCGGAGGGCACGAAGTGGGTGCGGATCAGGCCGTTCGTGGAGGCGCCGCAGATCGCGAACGAGCCCGCGAGCAGCCAGAAGGGGCCGGTGCGCGCCGCGTCGAGCAGCACGCGTACGGTTCGGCGCGCGGCGCCCCGCGTCGGTTCCGGCTTCGGTACGAACTCCCCTCCGTACGGGGCGAGTCCCACGTCCGCCGGGTGGTCGCGCAGGAGCAGCCACACGAACGGGACGACCACGAGCGCCGCGAGCGCCACCGTCACCGACGCGGGCCGCCAGCCGTGCTCGGCCACGATCCACGCGCACAACGGCAGGAACACCAGTTGCCCGGAGGCGCCGGCCGCCGTCAGGATGCCGGTGACCAGACCGCGGCGCTCCACGAACCAGCGGTTGGTGACCGTCGCCGAGAAGGCGAGCGCCATCGAGCCCGTGCCGAGGCCGACCAGCAGGCCCCAGTAGAGCATGAGCTGCCAGCTCGCCGTCATCCATACGCTGAGCAGGGCACCGGACGCCACCAGGCCGAGCGCGACCACGACGACCTTGCGGATGCCGAAGCGGTCCATGAGGGCCGCGGCGAACGGCGCGGTCAGGCCGTACAGCGCCATGTCGATGGAGACGGCGAAGCCGATCTCGCCCCGGGACCAGCCGAACTCGTCGTGCAGCGGGTCGATGAGGAGGCCGGGCAGCGAGTTGAAGGCGGCGCCGCCGATGATCGTCACGAAGGCGACCGCGGCGACGAACCAGGCGCGGTGGATGCGGGGCGGGCGCCGCCCCTCGGAGGCCGGTGGCCGGGGCGCCGCTTCCTGCGGCTGGAGCGTCGGGTCCTGCGGCCGGGGCGCCGCTTCCCGCGGCCGGGGCGTCGAGTCCCGCGGTCCGGCTGCCGCGTCCCGCGCCTCCGGCTGTGGTGTCTGCGGTGTCCGTGGTGCCGACGGGTTTGTTGTCTCGCTCACGTCAGACAGCATCCGGGGGCCCGATCATCCTCGACGAGTGGCCCGAGGGACAGCGTTCGCTAGGATCGGGCCATGGAACAGGTCAGGAAGCGGGCCGCGCCGCACCGGGTCGTCGTCCTCGCCCTCGACGGCGTCATCCCCTTCGAACTCGGCATCCCGCAGCGGATCTTCGGGCGGGCCAGGAACGCCGCGGGCGAGGCGCTGTACTCCGTGGTGACCTGCTCGGTCCGCCCGCCGGGCCCGGTCCGCACGGACGCCGACTTCGCGATCCTCGCCGAGCACGGGCCTGAGGCGCTCGCCGCCGCGGACACCCTCGTCGTGCCCGCCTCCTACGAACTGGGGCCCGTGTACGAGGAGGGCCGTCTCACCGGCGAACTCGCCGCCGCCCTCGCCAACTTGCGGCCCGGCACACGCCTTGTGTCCATCTGCACCGGCGGCTACGTCCTCGCGGCGGCCGGATATCTGGACGGCCGCCCCGCGACCACGCACTGGGCGTCGGCCGAACATTTCCAGCGGCTCTTCCCCGCGGTCGACGTGGACGCGGACGTGCTGTTCATCGACGACGGCGACGTGCTGACGTCGGCTGGGGTCGCGGCCGGGCTCGACCTGTGCCTGCACCTGGTGTGCCGCGACCACGGCACGGCGGTCGCCAACGACGTGGCCCGGCGCACCGTGGTGCCGCCGCACCGCGACGGCGGGCAGGCCCAGTACATCCGCCGCCCCGTGCCCGAGCCGCAGGTCGCGACGACGACCACGGCGCGGGCGTGGGCGCTCGGGCGGCTGCACGAGCCCATCCAGCTACGGGACATGGCCGAGCAGGAGACGATGTCCGTACGGACCTTCACCCGCCGGTTCCGTGAGGAGGCCGGGATCAGCCCCGGGCAGTGGCTCACGCGGCAGCGCGTGGAGCGGGCCAGGCACCTCCTGGAGTCCAGCGACCTGTCGGTCGACCAGGTCGCGCGGGACGCGGGCTTCGGTACCGCCCAGTCGATGCGGCAGCACTTGCAGGCGGCCCTCGGGGTGACGCCGACCGCCTACCGGCGGACGTTCCGGGCCATGGCCGACGGCAGCCGGTAGTGATCCGACCCGCGGCGGCTCGGCGCGCGCCGGGCGCTGAGGCCCCCCGCGGGTCGCCTGCGGGTCGCCAGCGGGTCGCCAGCCTTGCCGTCTGTCGCGCTACGCGCTCGTCCTCAAACGCCGGACGGGCTGGAAATCTCCACGCCCGCCGCCCACCCCATCGCGCTGCGCGCTCGTCCTCAAACGCCGGACGGGCTGAAAACCCTCAAGCGCCTGGCGGGTTGGAAACCATCCCTCGCCGGACGGGCTGGAAACCATCCATCACCGGACGGGCCGAGAACCTCAGAACACCAGTACCGCCCGCGCCACCTTCCCCGCCTCCGTGTCCGCCCGCGCCGCCGCGAACTCCTCCACCGGGTACGTCCGCGTCACCAACTCGTCGAGGAGCAGGCGTCCCGCCAGATACAGGTCGGCGTACAGCGCGAAGTCCCGTTGCGGGCGGGCCGAGCCGTAGCGGCAGCCGAGGATCGACTTGTCGAGGAACAGGGAGGAGACGAGGAAGGACGCCTCGGCCTGCGCTGGCGGCACGCCAAGGAGGATCGCCTGGCCGTGCCGGTCGAGCACGTCGACGGCCTGCCGGATCAGCTCCACGCGGCCCACGCACTCGAAGGCGTGGTCCGCGCCGGTGGGCAGGATCTCCGGGACACCGGCCGCCGACACCAGGAAGTGGGTGGCGCCGAACTGCCTGGCCGGCGCCTCCTTGGCGGGGTCGTTGTCGACGGCCACGATCGTCGTGGCCCCCGCGATGCGGGCGCCCTGGAGTACGTTCAGGCCGATGCCACCCGTGCCGATGACCACGACGGAGTCGCCGTACGCGACCCGCGCGCGGTTGAGGACGGCACCGACGCCGGTGACCACGCCGCAGCCGATGAGCGCCGCCGACGTCAGCGGGATCCGGTCAGGGATCCTCACGGCCTGGACGGCCTTGACGACGGTGCGTTCGGCGAACGCGGAGTTCGCGGCGAACTGGTGGAGCGGCTGACCGGCCCGCGTGAAGGGCTGTCGCGGCATGCCGATCGCCTTGCGGCACATGGTGGGGCGGCCCCGGTCGCACTCGGCGCAGGCCCCGCAGTTCGCGATGGTGGACAGAGCCACGTGGTCGCCGGGCGCGACGTGCGTGACACCCGCGCCGACGGCGTCGACGACGCCCGCGCCCTCGTGGCCGAGCACCACGGGCCGCGGGAAGGGGATGGTCCCGTCGAGGACCGACAGGTCGCTGTGGCAGAGCCCGGCCGCCGCGACGGCCACCAAGACCTCGCCGGGCCCCGGCCCTCGTACCTCCAGGTCGTCCGCCACTTCGACCCGTTCCCCGTCGAACACCACGCCTCTCATGGCGCACCCCTCACCGGCCCCTTGGCCTCTCTCGGCAGTCCGAGCACCCGCTCGGCGATGATGTTCCGCTGGATCTCGTCGGAGCCGCCGTACACGGTGTCGGCGCGGGAGAAGAGGAACAGGCGTTGCAGTGCGTCCAGTTCGTACGGGGCTTCCGCGTGCCAGTCCGTGGGGCCGATGGCGGCCGCCGTGCCGCGTACGGCCATCGCGAGCTCGCCGAGGCGCTGGTGCCAGCCGCCCCACAGCAGCTTGGCCACGCTGGGCGCACCGGCGTCGGCCCCTGGTCCGCCGCCGCCACCGAGCGTGCGGAGCGCGTTCCAGCGCATGACGCGCAGCTCCGCCCACTGCCGCACCAGGCGGTCGCGCAGTACCGGGTCGGCGGCGCTCCCGGTGCGCAGCGCCTCGCGCACGACTGCGTCCAGCTCCTGCGCGAAGCCGATCTGCTGGGCCAGCGTCGACACCCCGCGCTCGAAGCCGAGCAGCCCCATGGCGACCCGCCAGCCGTTGCCCGCGCCGCCCACCACGTGGTCGCCGCGCGCTCGGGCGCCGTCGAAGAAGACCTCGTTGAACTCGCTGGTGCCGGTGAGCTGCCGGATCGGACGGACCTCGACGCGGCCGGGCTGGTCCATGGGCACCAGGAGGAGGGAGAGCCCGTGGTGCCGGTGGGAGCCCGGCTCCGTGCGGGCCAGGACGAAGCACCAGTCCGCCTCGTGTGCGAGGGACGTCCAGATCTTCTGGCCGGTCACGTGGTAGGTCCCGTCGCCGTCCCGGACGGCGGCGGTGCGCACGCCCGCCAGGTCGGACCCCGCGCCCGGTTCGCTGTAGCCCTGGCACCACAGGGCCTCGCCGCGCGCGATGGGCGGCAGGAACGCGTCCTGCTGCTCCTGGGTGCCGTACGCGAGGAGGGTGGGCGCGAGCAGGTTCTCGCCCACGTGCCCGCTGCGGCCGGGCGCCCGCACGCGCGCGTACTCCTCGGCCCACACCACTTGCTGCGTCAACGTGGCCCGCCGCACCCCGTACACACCCCGCCCCACCCGGGAGTTCCCGGTTTCGCAGGGGTGGGCCCCGGCCGCCCCGGAGTCACTGGCACCCCCGGCCCCCCAGCCGATCCCGATCCACCCGCCCCGCCCGAGCTCCCGCTCCCAGGCCCGCCGCACGCTCCCGCGCTCGTGCTCGCTCCCCGGGCCGCCCTGCCCCGCGGCCCGCGCGAACTCCCCGACCAGATGCTCCTGGAGCCAGGCCCGCGCCTCCCGCCGGAAGGCCTCGTCCGCGTCACCGAATGCGAAGTCCACGGCGCGGCCTAGGCGTGGGGGCGGGGGGCGGGCGCGGACCCGCCCGCGTCACGGCCCCCGGGGACACCCGGCGCGGCACCACCCCCGGAGCCCCCGCCCCCGGGCACCCCCCCGGAGAGCGGCGTCGCCCCGGGGCGCTTGGCCGCGGCGGCCCGAGCCATCTCCTCCAGCCTCCCCAGCATCGGCATCGGATCGGTGCCGACGGTGCCGGGCAGGAAGTCGGCGATCTTCTGCGGGGTCCAGCCGCCCTCCGCGTACCCGGCGCGCAGCTCCCGCGGCTGTGCCCAGACGGCGATCTTGGGTCCTGCCACGGTGTACACCTGGCCGGTGATCTTCTCCTGCCGGGCCCGTTCGCTCAGGAGGTAGACGACGAGGGCGGCCACGTCCTCGGGTTCGCCGATCTCCGTGAGTTCCATGGGGACGTTCGCCGACATCCGCGTACGGGCGACGGGGGCGACGGCGTTGGCGGTGACCCCGTACTTGTGCAGGCCGAGCGCCGCGCTGCGGACCAGGGAGATGACGCCGCCCTTGGCGGCGCTGTAGTTGGCCTGGGCCACGGAGCCCTGGTGGTTGCCGCTGGTGAAGCCGACGAGGGTGCCGGAACCCTGCCCGCGCATGACGGCGGACGCGGCCCGGAAGACGGTGAAGGTGCCCTTCAGGTGGGTGGCGACGACGGGGTCCCACTCCTGCTCGGACATGTTGAACAGCATCCGTTCGCGCAGGATCCCCGCCACGCACACGACACCGTCCACACGCCCGTACTCGGCGAGGGCCACATCGACGACCCGCTGCCCGCCCGCCATCGTGGAGACGTCGTCGGCGACGGCGACCGCCGCGCCCCCGGCCGCCTCGATCTCCTTGACGACGGCGGCGGCGACCTCGCTCGTGGGCTCGCCGCCGTCGATGGACACGCCGTAGTCGTTGACGACGACCCGCGCGCCCTCGGCCGCGGCGGCGAGGGCGACCGCCCGGCCGATGCCCCGCCCGGCGCCGGTCACGGCGACCACCTTGCCTGCCAAGAAGTTCCCCACGTCGGCCCCTTCCCGCGGTTTCTGACGGACCGTTAGATTTTAGGGCCCGCCGGACACCGGAAGACAAGCCCCGGGGAGCATCCATGTCAGCGCCGACCACACCGGACCCGCCCGCCGTACCGCCGACGCGAGCCATGCCACCGGCGTACCTCGACCTGGCCGAGCGCGTGAACAACTGGGGGCGCTGGGGCGCCGACGACGAGATCGGCACCCTGAACCTGATCACCGACGCGGTGGTGCGCACGGCCGCCGCCGCGGTCCGCACGGGGCGGCGCGTACCGCTCGCGCTGCCGCTGCGCCAGGACGGCGTCCAGTCCGGCACGATCCCTGGCCGCGTCAACCCGCTGCACACGATGGTGCAGATCAACCAGCGGCTCTTCGGCCCGGACACGGTCGCCACCAGCGACGACACGGTGACGATGGGTCTACAGGCGGCCACCCACTGGGACGCCCTGCCGCACGCCTCGCACTCGGGCCTGCTCTACAACGGCCGCCCCGCCGACACGATCACCGCGCACGAGGGCGCCAGGTTCAGCTCCATCGCCACGGCCGCCCACATCGTCTCGCGCGGCGTCCTCCTCGACGTCGCCGCCGCCAAGGCCCTGTCACAACTGCCCGCCGACCACGCGGTGACCCCCGAAGATCTCGACGGGGCCGAGGAGTTCGGGGGTGTCGCGGTCGGCGCGGGCGACATCGTTCTCGTACGGACGGGCCAGATCCAGGTGTATCTCGCGGGCGACAGGAACGCCTACGCGTATCCGTCGCCGGGCCTGTCGGTGCGGACGCCGGAGTGGTTCCACGCGCGGGACGTGGCGGCCGTCGCCAATGACACGCTCACCTTCGAGATCTTCCCGCCGGAGATCGAGAACCTGTGGCTGCCGGTGCACGCCCTGGATCTGGTCGAGATGGGCATGCCGCAGGGCCAGAACTGGAATCTGGAGGAATTGTCCACAGCCTGTGGAGAGACGGGCCGGTACGCCTTCCTGCTGTCGGCGACGCCCGAGCCCTTCGCGGGCGCGACGGGCTCGCCGGTGGCGCCGGTCGCCGTCCTCTGACCCAGGCACCGGACCCGCGCCGACGCCGAGGAGGTCGGGTGGCGGCGCGTCCGCGCCCGCCCCGAGCGCTGTGTGGCGCACCGCCATCCGGCTCCGGCGTACGGGCCCCGCCCCCCTTGCCGCCCTGGGGGAGCACCACGCCGAATCACGACCCGCACCTCGCCAAGGGCCGGGCCACAGGCGCCAGCGCCCCTCGGCGTCCCCTCGCAGCGGGCCGCTGCGACCAGCGTGATCAATGGGTCACGTCGCGTCAACACCGAGTTGGGGATTTACGGTGTTTGCCGGATTTACCCACGCCCGCGCACGGCCGCGCACGGAGGCACGGGACGGCGCATACGGCGGCACGCCAGGTGACTCGGGGGCGCGGGGCGCGCGTCGTGGGGCGCCGCGGCACAGGAGGGCGTGGGGGCGGCCGGGGATCACACGGCTTCGTACGCGACGTCCTGGTGGGTCGCGCCGCCGAAACCCTGGTGGGTCGTGCCGCCGAAACCCTGGTGGGTGGCGCCGTCGAAGTCCTGGTGGGTGGCGCCTGCGAAATCCTGGTGGGTGGTGCCTGCGAACGTGTCGGCGGGTGTGCCCGTCTCGCAGCGGTCGACCTCGCACCAGATGCTCTTGCCCGCGCCCTCGTGCCGCCAGCCCCAGCGGTCGGCGAGGCCGTCGACGAGTTCCAGGCCGCGGCCGTTGGTGTCGTCACCCTCCGCGCGCCGGGGCCGGGGCGGGCAGGTGCTGCGGTCGGCGACCTCCACGCGGACGGTGCCGGGCTCGTCGGTGGGCAGACCGGGGAGCAGCATGCTCAGGACCGCCGGACAGCCCGTGTGCACAACGGCGTTGGTGACGAGCTCCGAGATCAGCAGGATCAGCGTCTCGGCCACCTGCTCGTCGGCAGCTATACCCGACCCGGCGAGCCGGGAACGGGCCCATCTGCGCGCCCGGCCCACTTCCGCGGGATCCGGCCCGACTTCCAACTGAACTTGAAGCACCTGCACCGCTCACACCATCCGAACCGGCGGACACATCGCCTCGTGGCTCCGGGGGGTCACCGACCGTGATCCCCTTGGGAGACAGCATGGTTGACGTTGAGTCACCTCAACAAGCGCTTCGGGCATATTCCAGCGCGAAGGAGTACGCGTGCGGCATACTGTGCGACGCGCGCCGCGGGGGGTCGAACAGGCGGGGGCTCGGCCTGGTCCTGCGCGGCGAGAAGCACGCGTCACCAGGCACGGAGCCGCCTCAGGGGCAACACCGGCATGGCTCGGCCTCAGAACCACTCGCATCTCACACAAGGTACCGGAGCCGGGCACCGACTCCGCGTCGTGACGAGTCACGCGTAGGACACAACCCGGTATCGACGCTCAGTAGCCGGGGCACCACTCAGAGGGCCGCGGCGAGATCCTCCTCCGCCTGTCGGGCACCCGCGCCGAGCCCGGCCCGCACCCAGGCCCGCTTGAGGTGCAGATGAACGTCCGACTCCCAGGTGAACCCCATGCCTCCGTGCACCTGCAGACAGTCACGGGCGTTGCGCACGGCGGCGTCGTCGGCGAGCAGCCGGGCCCCGGCGGCCGCGAGACGGTCACCGGTGACCGCGGCGGCGTACACGGCGACCCGGGCCAGTTCCGCCCGGACCAGCATGTCGGCGCACAGGTGCTGCACGGCCTGGAAGCGTCCTACGGGGCCGCCGAACTGTTCCCGGGTGCGGGCGTGTTCCACGGCTGACTCGCACGTACGCGTGGCGGAGCCCAGTTGTTCGGCGGCGCGCAGGAGCGAGGCGACGTGGGCCGAAGTGCGCGGGGCGTGCGGGTCGTGCGGGGTGTACGGGTCGTGCGGGTCGTGCGGGTCGTGCGAGGTGTTCGGGGCGTCCGGTACGCGGTGCAGGGGGGTCAGCGGGTCGACGGACCGTACGGGCACCGCGCCGTCCGTGTCCCCGCGCACCACGTCGGCCTCCTCCAGCCAGGGCACGAGTTCCCCCTCGACGGCGGTGACGACCGTCTCGCCCGCCGCGGCGCCCTCGACGTCACCGGCCGCGAGGAAGGTGGCGACGGCGGGCCCTGGGAGGAGCACCCGGCCCGCCTCCTCGAAGGCGAGCACGGCCTCGGGAAGGCCCAGGCCGACGCCGCCCGCGTCCTCGGGCACGCACAGCGCGAAGAACCCCGCGTCGCCGAGGGCCCGCCACAGCTCCCGGTCGAGGGCGGGGGCCTCGACCGCGGCGCGCAGCGCGTCCCGCCCGAAGCGGCCCTCCATGACCTCCCTGATGCCGCGCCGCAACGCCCTTTGATCGTCGCTCGGTTGGAAGTCCACGCGCTGCTCACCGCCCTTTCGGCAGGCCGAGGACGCGCTCGGCGACAATGTTGCGCTGGATCTGCGAGGTGCCGGCGGCGATGGTGTACGACAGCGCGGACAGCCGCTCCAGGGTCCAGGGCCGTTCCAGGTCGAGGGCGCCGGGCCCGAGCACGTCGGCCGCCGCGTCGTACAGCTCCTGGCGGGCGTGCGAGTAGCGCAGCTTGAAGACGGAGCCGCCGGTGCCGGGCACGCCGCCGGTGCGCCTTGCCTCGGAGACGTTCCACTGAGTCAGCCGCCACAGGGCGGTGAACTCCGCGCTCAGCCGCCCGAGGCGGCGGCGCAGCGCCGCGTCGTCCCAGCGTCCGTTCGCGCGCGCCTCCCCGGCGAGCTCGCCGAGCAGTCGCCTACAGGCCACCACCTCCCCTACGAAGGCGGTGCCGCGCTCGAAGGACAGCGTCACCATGGAGACACGCCACCCGTCGTCCTCGGCGCCCACCCGGTTCGCGACCGGCACCCGCACCTCGTCCAGGATGACCTCGGCGAACTCCGTGGAGCCCGCGAGCGTGCGCAGTGGCCGTACGGTGATGCCCGCGGCGTCCATCGGCAGAGCGAGCCAGGTGATGCCGCGGTGCTTGGGCACCTCCGCGCTCACGGGTGTCGTGCGCACCAGGAGTTCGCACCAGTCGGCGACCTCGGCGTGCGAGGTCCAGATCTTGGAACCGCTCACCACGTAGCAGTCGCCGTCCCGCCACGCGCGCGTGCGCAAGGACGCGAGGTCGGACCCGGCGTCCGGTTCGCTGAAGCCCTGGCACCACACCTCGTCACCGCGCAGCACGGGCGGCAGCCAGCGTGCGCGCTGCTCGGGGGTGCCCTCGGCGGCGATGGTGGGGCCCGCGTGCAGCAGCCCGACGAAGTTGGCACCCACGTAGGGAGCCCCTGCCTTCTCCGTCTCCTCCAGGAAGATCAACCGCAGGGTGGGGGCCGCGTCCCAGTGCACCTCGCCGTACCCCGCGTCGTACAGCATCCGCTGCCACCCGGTGTCGTACGCCCGCCGCCCCGGCCAGTCGTCGGGCGCGGGCCCGGCGGGCAGCGCGGGCAGCACGTCGGCGAGCCAGTCCCGCAGCCCGGCACGGAAGGATTCCTCCTCCTCGGTGTACGTCAGGTCCATCGAGGTCCCCTCGTACGAGCATTTCTGATGCGGCGTCAGTTATGGGCGTCGGATTGCAGGCTAGCCCCGCACCCCTGGACCGACAAGGAGCGGAGCCCTACGCTCTCGGCACGAGCTGACGGGCCGTCAGTCATCGTCGCGCATACCGCACTTCACCCCGCGCGAGCCACGAGGGGGCCGCCGTGCACCACGACACCGCTCACGCCCTGAGCGCCTGCGCCACGCTCTGGGAACTCATCGAGCGCCGCGCCGCCCTCACCCCGGACGCCTCCGCCCTGATCCAGGCCGCCGCCGACCCCGCCGGCGACCGGACGCTGACGTTCGGCGGCCTGCGGGAGCGCTGCGAGCGCGTGGCGGCGGGCCTGTACGGCATGGGGGTGCGCCCCGGCACGGTCGTCGCCTGGCAACTGCCCACCCGTATCGAGACGGCCGTCCTGTCCTTCGCCCTCGCCCGGATCGGCGCCGTCCAGTCCCCCGTGATCCCCTTCTACCGTGACCGCGAAGTCGGCTTCGCGCTCAGGGAGTCCAAGGCCGAGTTCTTCGCAGTACCGGGCGTGTGGCGGGGCTTCGACCACACGGAGATGGCCCGGCGGCTCGGCGCGCGCGGCGTGTTCACCGCGTACGACGACCTGCCCGACGGCGACCCCGGACTGCTGCCCGCGCCGCCCGCCGACGGCCGTGCGGTGCGCTGGATCTACTGGACGTCCGGCACGACGTCCGACCCCAAGGGCGTCCTGCACACCGACCGTTCGCTGCTCGCGGGCGGCTCCTGCCTGGCGCACGCGCTGCGCCTCACCCCGGACGACGTGGGGTCGATGGCCTTCCCCTTCGCGCACATCGCGGGCCCCGACTACACGGTGATGCTGCTCCTGTACGGCTTCCCCGCCGTCATGTTCGAGCACTTCGCGCTGCCCGACGCGCTGGCCGGGTACCGGCGGCACGGGGTGACGGTCGCGGGCGGCTCGACGGCGTTCTACTCGATGTTCCTCGCCGAGCAGCGCAAGCAACCAGGACGCAAGCTGCTCCCGGCGCTGCGGCTGCTCGCGGGCGGCGGCGCCCCCAAGCCGCCCGAGATCTACCACGCGGTGGTCCGCGAGCTCGGCTGCCGCCTCACCCACGGCTACGGCATGACCGAAGTACCGATGATCACGATGGGCGACCCCGACGACACCCCGGAACACCTCGCCACCACCGAGGGCCGCCCGCCCGTGGGCATGGAGATCCGGATCACCGGCGCCGACGGCGGGGAACTGCCCCCGGGCACGGACGGCGAGGTGCGGCTGCGCGGCGAGGCCGTCTGCCGGGGCTACCTGGACGCGGCCGCCACGCTTGCCGCCTTCGACGAGGACGGCTTCCTCATCACCGGCGACCTCGGACACGTACGGGAATCCGGCCATCTGGTGCTCACCGGCCGCGCCAAGGACATCATCATCCGCAAGGGCGAGAACATCTCCGCCAAGGAGATCGAGGACCTGCTGCACACCCACCCGGCGGTGGCCGACGTGGCGGTGATCGGGCTGCCCGACCCGGAGCGCGGGGAGCGCGTCTGCGCCGTCGTCGAAGGGGTACCCGGCGCCCCCGGGTTGACGCTCCCGGAGGCTTCGGCGTATCTGCGGGCACGGGGCCTCGCGGCGTACAAGGTGCCGGAGCAGGTCGAGATTGTGTCGGCGCTGCCCCGCAACGAGGGCTTGCGGAAGGTTCTCAAGTACAAGTTGCGGGAGCGGTTCTCCCAGTGAGCGGTCAGTGAGCGGCGGCCCGCTACTCGGGGACGGTGAAGTACTCCGCGAAAGCCCTGACCACCTGGTCCTCCGTCACCGGGCCCAGGGCGGTGGCGGACTGCGCGGCGAGGGAGGAGTCCACGCCGAGGACGCGCAGGGCCCGCTGGACCTCCTCGGGCGTCACCGAGGCGTCGCCGTCGCCGTCCGCCAGGGCGATCAGCGCGTGCAGGAACGGCCGGGCGATCTCCGCGAACCGTGCGGGATTGTCGCGCAGCCGCTTCACGGCCCCGCCCACGAACTCGTCCTTGGTGATGCGCTGGTCGCCGTCCCGGTCGGCGATGCCCGCCATGCCCTGCCAGAACGCCTCGGCCCCGACATACAGGGCCTGGCCCTTCTCGGACCGCGCGGTCACCCCGAACTCGGCGAGCAGCACCTTGGCCGCCGTGCTGAAGTCCTCACGGGAGATGTAGCCGTTGCCGTCCTGGTCGAAGGTGGCGAAACGGGCCGCGATCCTGCGTTCGTACTCGGCACTGTCCATGGTCTTCGGGCCGCCTCACTTCTCATGCGGTTGGGGGGTCCGGCCGCCGCGGCCGACGCCGCGTGAGCCGTCCTACAGGTGTCTGTCCAGGAGCGTACGACGCCATCGGCCGCCAGGAGGCGGAAAAGCAACGCCTGTGCCAAGACCGCGGGAAATCCGCGACAAAGGTGTGTCACGGACATCTGTGCGACCGGGCGGGCGCAGCGACGACGGGGCCGTCCGGGACGGTTGTATCAGTAAACCGATCTTGTCCGGGAGACAGGGTTCCGCTTCGCTCCCGCCCGGGTGCGGCCCGGCCTCGCGGTCGGCCTTCGGATCAGGGCTCATGCCTTGCGCGGCCACCTTCCGGTCATGGTCCCGCCCGCCCTAGGCGGTCAGCGGTGCGGCGCCGTCGTCGACCGCCGACGCCGCGTCCGGATAGACCTCGAAGAGCCGCCGCACACCGAGCGCGGCGAGCACGCGGTTGACGTGCGAGCCGTCGACCGCGCCCTGCGCGGGCAGGATCAGGCGCAGCCGGCCGCGGCAGGACCGCATCAGACGGCGCGTGGTGATCAGTACGCCGACACCGCTGGAGTCGCAGAAGAACACGTCGGACAGGTCGAGCACCAGGCTGCGGCGGCCGTCGGCCACGGCGTCGTGAACGCGCTGGCGCAGCACGGGCGAGGCCAGGAGGTCCATCTCCCCCGACACCCGCAGCACGACCCAGTCGCCCTGCTCACCCACTGCCACCTTCAACGACACGCGCCAGCCCCTCGTCCACCGATCCGGAAGCAGCTCCTTCGTTTCTTCTCTCCCGGCTGCCCCACAGCGGTTCCATGAAACACCAGGGCCCCATGCGTCCCGAAAGCGGGCTTTGGGGACAACGGTTCCGGGCACCCGGACCCGGGGGGCGGCGTTCAATATCATCCGTGGCCGCACACGGCCCCGCTTTGCCGCAAAGAACATGAAAGCGAGGGGAAAGGGCGGTGCGCTGTCAGTGACGCCGACTACATTCGAAGTAACCGGAGCAACCGGGGCAGCCGAAGCAACGAGGCCGGTGACGACGGCGAGCGCACGAGGGGGCCGCATGCCGAAGGACGCGCCACGCCGCTGGGACCGCCGCATGCAGCAGCGCCTGGCGCACGGCGAAGCAGCCGCGCTCGGCGAGCTGTACGACCACTTCGCCTCGCTGGTGCACGGCCTCGCGCACCGGGTGCTCGGCGACGTGGCGGCGGCCGACCGCATCACGCGCGAGGTGTTCACACACATCTGGGAGAACCCCGAGGCGTACGACCCCAAGCAGGGCCCGCTGCGTTCGTGGATCGCCACGCTCGCCCACCAGCAGGCCGTCCGCAGGCTGCGGCACACCGAGTCCGCGGCCCTGGCCCGCGGCGGCGACGGCACCCCGGAGGACCTGGAACGCAAGGTCCACCGCGCCTCCGCGGCCGCCCGCGCCGACTACATCGTCACGGCCATGCCCGCCCCACTGCGCGCCGCCCTGGAGCTGGCCTACTTCCAGCGCCGTGACTATCGCCAGACCGCCGCCGACCTCGGCGTCACGGAGGACGAGGCCCGCCGCAGGCTCCGCCTCGGCCTCCAACTGCTCGCCACCGCCCACGACACCCCCGCCTACACCGAAGGACCGACCGACACGGGGGCCCATGGCTACGGGAGAGCACTGTGAACAGGCCCGACCAGCCGGATCCGTACGACGGCGAGGGCCATGGCCGAGGCTCCGACGACGACCGGCACCCCGGCCACAGGACACCGCGGATACCGGCACCGCGGTCGTCGGTGGAGGACAGCGGACTGCCGCTGCCGGAGGTGCCCGCGGCCACGGGTTCCCCGCACTCCCCGGTCGAGCCGGAGCCCCCGGTGGAGACTGAGCCCAAGGTCGAGCCGGAGGCCCCGGTCGTGCCGGAGGCCCTGGTCGAGCCGGAGGCCCCGGTCGGGCACGGCCTCGACCACGACGTCCTGAAGTCCTTGCTCGGCGCCTGGGCGCTGTCCGCCTGTTCGGCGCCGGAGGCGATCGCCGTCGAGGAGCATCTGGGCACGTGCGGGCCGTGCGCGGAGGAGGCGCTGCGGCTGCGGGACGCGGTCGGCCTGCTGCACCCCGAGGAGAGCCTCGACCTGGACCCGCGGCTGCGCACCCGCGTCCTGGAGAGCTGCCTCGGCCGCCGCCCGCCGCGCATCCCGCTGCCGGAGTGGGCCGCTCCGTACGACGCCGAGACGGCGCGGCTCGACGCGCTGCTCCAGGACATCGGGGACGCCGAGTGGCACGCCCCGGTCCGCCTCCGGTGGTTCGAGGGCGATGTGCCGGTGAGCCGGAAGACGACGGTCGCCGGGGTGATCGCCCATCTGCTCGCCGTGGACGGCCTGGTGGGGGCCGCGCTCGGCCTCACCGATCCGCTGGGTCCCGAAGCGCCGCCGGTGCCGCATCCCACGCGGCGCACGGAGACGTTCTGGAGCGCGTCGCGCTTCCCGCCGACGCGGGCGGTGCGCGAACCCTGGCGGGACCAGACGCACGAACTGATCAGGACGGTGTCGTTCGCGGGCGGCGGCTCGGGTCGTCTCGCCGTGGAGTACGGCGTGGCGGGTACGGCGACCGCCGGCGGTGCGGATGCGGTGGACGACGAGGGCGGCCGGACGTTCGCGATGCCGCTGCGGGACTCCATGGTGGAGCGGGCCTTCGAGTGCTGGATCCATGCGGAGGACATCGCGGAGGCGGTGGACTACCCCTACGAGCCGCCCTCGCCCCGGCACTTGCACCACATGATCGACCTGGCCGCGCGAATGCTGCCCGCGACGCTGGCCGAGCGGCGGCGGGCCGGGCGGGCGGCGCCGTCGCGGGAGCTCGTCGTGGCGGGGGCGCCGGGGCGCAGCCTGCGCCTTGAGGTGGAGGGGGTCGGTGGCGGGGAGTGGTTCATTCCGCTCGACTCGCCCGGGGCCAGTGGGTCCGCCGAGTGCGAGGTCGCGCATATCGCGCTCGACGGGGTGGAGTTCTGCCGCCTGGCCGCGGGGCATGTCGCCCCCGAGGAGGCGGCCGCCGGCCAGGTGGGCGACCGCGAAGCCATCCGCGATGTTCTCTTCGCGGCGGCTTCCCTGAGCCGCCTGTAGGCGCCCCGCAGTTGGGGCGCCGTTCCGTACCTCGCCTCCCGCCACCGCCTCCCGCCGCCGCCTCCCGCCGCCGCCTCCCGCCGCAGGAGGGTCCCGCCCACCGGGGCTGCGCCCACCCGTTCCCCGGTCGCGCCCTGCCCCTCCCGCTCCGCGGCCGGACCTTCCCCACCCGCCCACCCGCATCTGCCTGCCACACGGTGGGCGTCTCCCGCGGGGATCACCCACCGCAGGCGGCTAC
>NZ_JOAP01000041.1 GCF_000720475.1 Streptomyces aureocirculatus | reverse complement strand
GGGTGGGGCAGGTCGCTGCGCGGTAGCGCAGCGGAAAGCACCCACCGGGCCGCACGGGAGGTCCCCGACATCCAAGGCGGGCGGTCACGGGTGGGCGGGTGGGAAACCCGACGCGCGGTAGCGCGGCGAAAACCCACCACCGAGCCGCACACGAAGGCCCCGACGCGCGGTAGCTCGGTGGCCGGTCGCGGCGGGGAGTGCGTACGCAGGGCCCAGCGCCCGGCGAGGGCGCGCGGGCCCGGCCGTGCGGGGCCAGGGGGGAGTCCCAGGAACCGTAGAGGCTAGGAGTGGCCGAGGTCCTCGCCGACCCCCGCAAGCGACACCGAGACCGACCCCGAGTCGGGATCGGGCCGCAACGGCAGCACATCGACCCTGGTCTCGTCCAGGACGGGCGGCGCCGGCCGAGGCGGCTTCGGCATGACGGCGGCCTCCGAGTGCCCCCCACAGCCGTAGGCGAGGGACACCACATGCCCGTCGGCAGGACCGAACTCATTGCCGCAGACCCCGAACGCCTGCCCGAGCGACCCCCCGATGGGCACCAGGAACCCGCAGCTCACACAGGCGGCGGGCGCGGCCTGCGCCATCGCGGTCTTGGCGCCGTACGCCTCGTCCCACCGATCGGCGGCGGTGTGCAGCCCGTACCGCGAGAGCACCCGGGCGCGCCGCATGCCCAGCTCGTCGGCGATGGACGCGAGGGACCCGCGGGCGGGCGTGATGGTCAGCTCGGCGGGCGGGACCGGCGTGACGTCGGCGTCCTCCGCCTCGGCCCGCTCGGCCAGCTCGCCGGAGAGGACGGAGGGGACGGAGGGGACGGAGGAACGGGAAGGACCGGAAGGGCCCGAAAGGTCGGAGTCGTCGGGGGTGCCGAGAACACCACGGCCACCAGGGACGCCGGGGACACCGGCGGGCCCCGCGGCGACCGAGTTCGGCGGCGGCTCGTCCTCCCCGGAGTAACCGGGCTCCAGACGCAGATCCTCGGCGTCCGTGGGCAACAGGTCGCCGGGCCCCATGTCACCGGGCCGGAGCCGCTCGCTCCACGGCACCCACTCGGGGGCGAGCAGCGCGTCGGGCCCGGGCAGGAGCACCGTCTCGTCGAGGGTGACGAACTTCGCGCGGGACGCGCGGGCCACCGTCACGGCCCACCGCCACCCGCGGTAGCCCGGCTCCTTGCACTCGAAGAGATGCGTGACCACGCGGTCGCCCTCGACGACGACCTCGACGTGCTCGCCGACCACGCCCGGCGCGGCGGCCTCCTCGGCGGCCGTGCGGGCGAGGCCCACCGCCTCGGCGCAGAGACGGTCGGGGGTACGCGGGGTGCGCGGGGTACGGCTTCGCGTTGTCGCTGCGCTCACAGGTATCGCTTCTCTCCTACGCCGTCTCACGAGTGCGCCACCCTTACGCGGGGGCACGAACGGAGCGGACCAGGGGGCCGCGTCGACGTCCGCGCCCGACGTCGCCGGGCGCACCTTCGCCATCCATTCTGCGGGATGACCGTGAGGCGCGCGGCCGAGGACAACCGCCGTAGCGCGTTACGCACGCTACCTTCTTCTGGCCCCTGGGCCCACACCGGCGTACCGGATGACTACGGGGGCTGCGCCCCCGCTCCCCCCGCTTTCGGGCCTTCGGACCTCGTCCTCAAACGCCGGACGGGCTGATTGCCGCTAGTCCCGGCCCGTTCGGGGCACTATGACTGCGTGACTGGCGTCAAGTGGTCGTCGACCCGCCCCACCGGGCGGCCGGGTGCGGGCACCCGGGGTGCCCGGGCGCTCGGGCGTGCCCTGCGGTGGCCCTTCACACGTACGGCCAGGGGCATCCGTAAGGCCACGCATGCGAACGGCGCGGGCGAGTCGGGGCTCGGCAAGCTGATCGAGTTGCACGCGGTGAACGGCGCGGGTGACGTCATGATCACCATCGCGCTCGCGTCGACGGTGTTCTTCTCCGTGCCGACGGACGAGGCCCGCGGCCGCGTCGCGCTGTACCTGGCGATCACGATGGCCCCGTTCACGCTCCTCGCCCCCGTCATCGGCCCACTCCTGGACCGCCTGCCGCACGGCCGCCGCGCCGCGATGGCGGGTGCGATGCTGGCGCGCGCCCTGCTCGCCCTGATGCTGTCGGGCGCCGTCGTGACGGGCGGTCTGGAGCTGTATCCGGCCGCGCTCGGCGTGCTCGTCGCCTCGAAGGCGTACGGGGTCGTGCGCAGCGCCGTCGTGCCCAGGCTGCTGCCCATGGGCTTCTCGCTGGTGAAGGCCAACTCCCGGGTGACCCTCAGCGGGCTGCTCGCCACGGGGGTGGCCGCGCCCGTCGGGGCGGGGCTCCAGGCGCTCGGGGCGCGTTGGCCTTTGTACGGGGCTTTCGTGCTGTTCATCGCGGGGACGGTGCTGTCCTTCACGCTGCCCCACAAGGTGGACTCGGCCAAGGGCGAGAGCAAGGCGCTGCTCGCCGCCGACGAGGAGCACCTGCGCCTGAAGCGCGCCCGGGAGCGGCACCGGGAGCGGCAGCAGGGCCGGGACCGCAACCAGGGCCGGGACCAGAACCAGGACCGGGACCAGAACCAGGACCGGGACGACGACACCTCGCGTCGGGGGCGGCTCGGGCTGCGTACCGTCGGCCCGTCCGTGACGCACGGGCTCGTCGTGAACGCGGCGCAGCGCGGGCTCTCCGGGTTCCTCATCTTCTTCCTCGCGTTCCTGCTGCGCGAGCATCCAATGGGCGGGCAGAGCGCGGCGGTGTCCCTGGGGATAGTGGGGGTGGCGGCGGGCGCGGGCAACGCGCTCGGTACGGCCGTCGGGGCGTGGCTGAAGACGCGGGCCCCTGAGCTGATCATCGTGACCGTGGTGGCGGTGGTGCTCGGGGTGGCGGTGTGCGCGGTGGTGTTCTACGGGCCCGTCGGCATCGCGTCGCTCGCGGCCGTCGCGGGTTTCGCGCAGGCGCTTTCGAAGCTGTCCCTGGACGCTGTGATCCAGCGGGACGTGCCGGAGGCCGTCCGTACGTCGGCGTTCGCCAGGTCCGAGACGCTGTTGCAGATGGCGTGGGTGGTGGGCGGTGGTATCGGCATCGCGCTGCCCCTCAACGGCACGCTCGGTCTGACCGTCGCGGCGGCGATTGTCGCGGCGGGGTGGCTTCCCACCGCGAAGGGCCTCCTCGCAGCCTCCCGCCGCGCCGGTGGCCTCGGCCGCCCCCGAGTCGTCTGACCCCGCCCGGACCCCGGGGCGGGCGGCGCCCCGTCAGGGGCGCGGGGCTGTATCGATGTGCGGCTCCGCCGCGTGGGCGCGCTCAGCGCGCGAAAAGCCGCAGACGCGTCTGCCGGGCGAGCACGCAGACGCGTCTGCGGCTTGTAGCGCGCTGGTCGCGCAGTTCCCCGCGCCCCTTACGGGGCCGCCCCCGCGGCCCTGAAGGGGCGCGGCACGCCGCACCCCCGCCTGGAGGGCGTCGGGCCTTGGCCCGATAACCTTCGGGCATGACCTCCCTGGTACTCCGCTCGGCGCGTCGCCGCCGCACCGTCGCCGCCCTCGGCGCCGTCTCCGCCGGACTTCTCGTCCTGTCGGCCTGTGACAAGCCGACGCCCCTTGCCACCGTGACGGTCGGCAGCAAGTCCGTGCACTCCGAGGCCGCCTGCTACAACGACGGCAAGGAGCTGAAGCCGTCCGAGGTGCAGAAGTGCCTGAAGGACAAGACGGACGTCAAGTCCATCACGATCGACCCGGACGAGAAGGTCCGCTTCGGCGTGGACCCGGAGGTCGCCGACAAGGGCTGGACACTCCTGATGAACGGCCAGCCGCTGACGGAGGCCAGCAAGAAGACGTACGTCGTCATCCCGGGCAGCGTGTTCTTCAACCAGCAGTACGGGGGCGGCGGCAAGTCGACCACGGTGAGCCTCCTTGAGGGCGGCAAGGCCGAGGGTGGCGCCAAGGCGACCGGGCTGTGGTCGTTCAAGTTCAAGAAGGACTCGGACGCCTGACCGGGACCCCACCCCGGACCCGGCCCCCGGGCCCGCGTGTCCTGATCGCCACCGCGGTCCCCGCCGAACGGGACGCGGTGGCGTCCGGCCTGCACGGCCCCGGCGCCCGCCCCGGCGCCGCTGACGATCCCGGTGCCGGTCCCGGCGCCCGCCCGGGCCACCCCGAAGGCCCCGCGGGCCCCGTCGTCGAGCTGCTCGTCGCCGGTGTCGGACCGGCCGCCGCGGCCGCCGCCACGGCCCGCGCCCTCGCCCTGGCCGACGCGGCGGGCACCCCGTACGACCTGGTGGTCTCCGCCGGGATCGGCGGCGGCTTCCAGTGGGACGCGCCCGTCGGCTCCCTCGTCGTCGCCGACGCCGTCACCGCGGCCGACCTGGGCGCCGAGACGCCCGACGGCTTCCTGCCCGTCACTGACCTCGGCTTCGGCCGGGTCACCCATGAACCCCCGCCCTCCCTCGTCGCCGCGGTCGCCGCCGCCACGGGCGCCGCGGTCGGCACCGTCCTCACCGTCTCCACCGTGACCGGCACCGCCGAGCGCGCCGCCGCGCTGCGTGCCCGGCACGCGCGGGCCCTCGCGGAGGCGATGGAGGGCTTCGGCGTCGCCGAGGCCGCCGCCCTGTACGGGCTGCCCGTCCTCGAACTCCGTGCGGTCTCCAACCCGGTGGGCCCGCGCGACCGCGCCGCCTGGCGCATCGGCGACGCGCTGGCCGCGCTCACCGGGGCGTTCGGGAAGTTCACGCCCGTACTGGAGAGTTGGAACAGGCATGACTGAATACCCGGACCGGCCCCTGAAGATCGCCTACTCGCCCTGCCCGAACGACACCTTCGTCTTCGACGCGTGGGCGCACGGCCGGGTGCCCGGCGCCCCCGAGCTCGACGTGACCTTCGCCGACATCGACATCACCAACGGCATCGCGGAGGCCGCCGCGCGCGGCCTGGCCCCCGCCGCCGACGCCGACTTCGACGTGCTGAAGGTGTCGTACGCCGTCCTCCCCTACGTCCTCGACGAGTACGCCCTGCTGCCCTGCGGCGGGGCGCTCGGGCGTGGGTGCGGGCCGCTGGTCCTCACCCGGGAGGCCGGGGTCGACCTCACCGGTGGGACGGTCGCCGTGCCCAGCGAGAAGTCGACCGCCTATCTGCTGTTCCGGCTGTGGGCCGCCGATGTGCTGCCCGGCGGCGTCGGCGAGGTCGTCGTGCTGCCGTTCGACCAGATCATGCCCGCCGTGCGGGACGGGAAGGTCGACGGCGGACTCGTCATCCACGAGGCGCGGTTCACCTATCAGAATTACGGGCTGCACAAGCTGGCCGATATGGGTGAGCACTGGGAGGCGACGACCGGGCTGCCCATTCCGCTCGGGGCGATCGTTGCGCGGCGGGGGCTCGGGGAGGGGGTGCTGCGGGGGCTCGCGGGGGCCGCGCGGGCTTCCGTGCGGATGGCCTGGGACGATCCCGAGGCCTCTCGTCCCTATGTCCTCGACCATGCCCAGGAGATGGATCCCGCTGTCGCCGATCAGCACATCGGGTTGTATGTGAACGAGTTCACGGCGGACCTCGGCGAAGACGGCTACGCAGCGGTCCGCGGCCTCCTCACCCGCGCGGCCGCGGAAGGTTTGGTCCCTGCCCTGCGCCCGGGCGCCCTGACGTTCCCCTGAGGCCGGGCCCCTGCCGGGGGCTCCCCGATCCCGCCCCTTCCCGAACTGGGGCTCCGCCCCAGACCCCGCTCCTCAAACGCCGGAGGGGCTGAAATCTTCTCGCCGGAGGGGCTGGGATCTGCGGCGGAGATTCAGCCCGTCCGGCGTTTGAGGACGAGCGCGCAGCGCGATCTGCGGCGCGGCACGCTGCGGCCACCCGAACGTGGGCGTTCAGACGTCGAGCTGGTCCGCCACCGCGCGCAGCAAACCGGCGATCTTCGCGCCGGAGGCCTTGTCGGGGTAACGCCCCTTTTCCAGCATGGGCGTAATGTTTTCGAGCAGGGTCGTCAAATCCTGGACGATGGACGCCAGTTCGTCCGGCTTACGGCGCTGGGCCGCGGCGACCGACGGGGTCGGGTCGAGAAGGGTCACGGAAAGGGCCTGGTCCCCACGCTGGCCCGCCACCACGCCGAATTCGACGCGCTGGCCGGGCTTGAGTGTGTCGACGCCGGCGGGCAGTACGGAGGAATGCACGAAGACGTCGCCGCCGTCGTCGCGGGAGAGAAAGCCAAAGCCCTTCTCGCTGTTGAACCACTTGACCTTGCCGGTAGGCACGTGAAGTCCTCGTCCTCGTACTCGTCGTCGTACACGTGGGTGTACCCGTGGGTGCCGCGACGCCACCCGGCGGACTCCGGCCCGCCGGGCATGCGTAATCGGCTCTGGATAGCACTACAGCGGGTCGCCCGACCCGCCGGCTCCAAGACTATGGGTCCCTGCGCCGGTGACAAGACGTCCCCGGTTTCTTCCTTCGCGCTGGGAACTACCCTGGTCCGGTGCGTGACAAAACCCAAGCGAATTCCACCGGGCCGGGCGACGGACTCGTCCGGATTGGCGCGATCGTTTTCTTCGTCGGCGCCGTGGCCACTCTGGTCACGGTGGCCCCGCTGTTCCTCGGCGCAGACCCATTCCCGCCCGTCGCTTATGCCGTGTGCATGCTGATGGGCATCGGTTTCCTCATCGCGGGCGGAGGTGTGCTGCGCTCCATCGCCCACCAGCGCCGTCAGGCCAGGTCAGCGGCGGGTCCCTCGGCGCCGTAGGCGGCCTCGGCGGTGTGGGCGGCCAGCCAGGCGGGGAAGGCGTTCAGATCGTCGAGTACGACGTCGGCGCCCGCTGCGCGCAGTTCGGCTGCGTCGCACGGCCCGGTCGGCACCGCTACGGACAGCGCGCCCGCCGTACGCGCGCCGCGTACGTCCCCGGTGTGGTCGCCGACGTACACCGTGGCCCCGTACTCGCGCAGGGCCTGCGCCTTCTGCTCGGCCCACAGGTTGCCGACGAGGTCCACGTCGAAGTCCAGGTGCTTCATGTGGAGCTTGGCGTTCGGCTCGTACTTCGCCGTGACGACCAGCGGGCGCCCGCCCGCCGCCCGTACCGCCGCGACAGCCTCGCGGGCGCCGGGCATCGCGGGCGACGCCTCGATCGCGTACGCGGGGTAGAGCTCGCGGTAGAGCGTGGCCATGGGCGCCACGTGATCGGCTGGAAACCAGTGCTTCAGCTCCTCCTCCAGGGGCGGCCCGAGCCGGGTGATCGCCAGGTCCGCGTCTATGTATGTACCGGTGCGCGCGGAAAGCTCCAGGTAGCAGGCGCGGATGCCGGGGCGGGAGTCGATCAGGGTCATGTCGAGGTCGAAGCCGACGGTGAGTGCGCCGGGTGCCCGGTCGGTCCGTGAGGTCATGCCCCCATTCTGCCGAGCACCCGGATACCGGGGCGCGGGCGCCCCTGCCGCCCTAGAATCAGCCCGATGCGTGTGTCCGTCGGACGCGCTGTCGCGATGGCGGCGGCGGTGGTGGCCCTGCTGCTCGCGGTCCTGTTCAGCCTCGCTGTCGGCGCCCGCGCGATCGCGCCGTACGAGGTCTTCGACGCCCTCATCGGCGGCGGGCACGGTGCCGACGCCGAAGTGGTCCGGGAGATGCGGCTGCCCCGTACCCTCGTCGGGGTGATGGTGGGCGCCGCGCTCGCCGTCGCCGGTACGGCCCTCCAGGGCATCACCCGCAACCCCATCGCCGACCCCGGCATCCTCGGCATCAGCCAGGGCGCCTCCGTCGGCGTCGTCCTCGCCATCGCCTACGCGGGCGTGCACACGCTGACCGGCTACGTCGGGTACGCCTTCGCCGGTGCGGGTGTCGCCTCCGTCGCGGTGTACGCCGTCGCCAACAGCGGGCGCGGCGGTGCCACCCCCGTCAAGCTCGCCCTCGGCGGCGCCGCCGTCAACGCCCTGCTCGTCTCCGTCACCACCGCCGTCCTCACCACCAAGGGCTCCGCGCTCGACGAGTTCCGCTTCTGGCAGGTCGGCTCGCTGTCCGGCCGCGACGCCGACATCGCCGCAAGGACCTGGCCGTTCCTCCTGGTGGGTCTCCTCCTCGTCCTCTCCGTCGCCCGCGGCCTCGACGCGCTCGCCCTCGGCGACGACATGGCGAAGGGGCTCGGCCAGCAGGTCCCCGCGGTACGGATCGTGGGCGGACTCGGCGCCACCGTCCTCACCGCCGTGGGTGTCGCCGCCGCCGGACCCATCGCCTTCATCGGCCTCGCGGTCCCCCACATCGCCCGCGCCCTCATCGGCACCGCCCACCGCTGGACCCTCCCCCTGGCCGCCCTCCTCGGCCCCACCATGCTCCTCGTCTCCGACACGACCGGCCGCATCCTCTTCCCCCCGAGCGAGGTCCCGGCGGGGGTCATGACCGCCTTGATCGGGGTCCCGTTCCTGGTGATCCTGGTGCGCAGCGGGGCGGTGGTGGCATGAGGCCCGATCCCCCCTCCGGGCACGCCCTTTCCCGCCCCCGTTTTGGGCAGGCGTTCCGCAGGGCGGAACGGGTGGGCAAAACCCACGGTTCCGGCCAGCCGTCACGTATGCGCCCACCCGGCTACGCGGTACTCCGGTTCCGGAAGGCCACCTTCCTGCTGCACCGCCGCTCCGGCGCAGTCACGGCCGCCCTGGCCGCCCTCCTGGCCGCCGCCTGCCTGGCATACCTCTGCGTGGGCGAGACCTACGTACCCCCCGAGGAAGCCCTGAAGGCCCTCTTCGGCCACCCCACCCCCCACGACCTGGTGGTAGGCACCCTCCGCACCCCGAGGATGACGGTCGGCCTCCTGGTCGGCACAGCCTTCGGCGTCGCGGGCGCCCTCATCCAGACGGTCGCCCGCAACCCCCTGGCCAGCCCGGACATCATCGGCATCAGCCAGGGCGCGAGCGCCCTGACGGTGGGCGCGATGACGTACGGCCTCACCTCGTACATGGTGCTCCCGTACCTGTCCGTGGCAGGCGGCATCCTCGCCGCCGCCCTGGTGTACGTGTTCGCCTGGCGAGGCGGCCTGCACGCCACCCGCTTCGTCCTCATCGGCATCGGCTTCGCGATCGCGCTGCGCTCGGTGACCACGCTGTTCATGACGAAGGGCGACTACCTGGTCGCCCAGCAGGCGCAGATCTGGATGACGGGCTCCCTGAACGGCCGAAGCTGGGCGGAAGTGGAACCCCTCGCTCTCGCCCTCCTCGTCCTGCTCCCCTTCGTGGCCTGGGCGGCACGGGCCCAGCGCGCGGTCACCCTGGACGACGACACGGCGACCGCGCTCGGCACCCGTCTGGGCGGCGTCCGCCTCGGCCTCGTCCTGCTCGGCGTCGTCCTCGCCTCGCTGGCGACCGGCGCCGCGGGCCCCGTCGACTTCGTGGCGCTGCTCGCCCCGCAGATCGCCCGCCGCCTCACCCGCACCGCGCAGATCCCGCTGCTGTCCTCGGCCCTGCTCGGCGCCCTCGTCGTCGTCATCGCCGACCTCCTCGCCCGCAGGCTGTTCGCGCCGACCGAACTACCGGTGGGCGTCCTGACGGCGGCCGTCGGAGCCCCGTACCTGATCTGGCTGATCGCCCGCAGCCGAACCGTCCGCAATGGAGGCACCGCGTGACCGCCCCCGCCCGAGCCGCCGCCCACGCCCGCCTCGCGGCCCACGAGCTGACCCTCGCGTACGAGGACCGCACGGTCGTGCACGGCCTCGACCTCGCGATCCCCGACGGCCGGGTCACCGTCGTCGTCGGCCCGAACGCCTGCGGCAAGTCCACGACCCTGCGGGCGCTCGGCCGCCTCCTCAAGCCCAGGGGCGGGGCGGTCCTGCTCGACGGCGAAGCCCTCGCGCGACTGCCCACGCGGCACGTCGCCCAGCGCGTCGGGCTGCTCCCGCAGTCCCCCCTCGCCCCCGAGGCCATCACCGTCGCCGACCTGGTGGCACGCGGCAGGCAGCCGCACCAGCGCTGGTGGCAGCAGTGGTCCGACGCCGACGAGACGGCGGTGACCGAGGCGATGGAGCGCACCGACGTGGCCACGCTCGCCGAGCGGCCCGTGGACGAGCTGTCGGGCGGGCAGCGGCAGCGCGTGTGGATCGCGATGGCGCTCGCACAGGAGACGGAGCTGCTGCTCCTCGACGAGCCGACGACGTATCTCGACATCGCCCACCAGGTCGAGGTCCTCGACCTGGTGCGGCAGCTCAACCACGACCGGGGGCGGACCGTCGTGGTCGTCCTGCACGACCTGAACCAGGCCGCCCGGTACGCCGATCACCTCGTCGCCATGAAGGACGGGCGGATCGTCGCCACCGGCACGCCCGCCGAGGTCGTCACCGAGGAACTCGTACGCGAGGTCTTCGGCCTCCCGTGCGTGGTGATCCCCGACCCGGTGACCGGGTCCCCGCTGGTGGTGCCCGGCACTCCGTGGCAGCCGCCCGGCCTCCCGGACGGCACGCCCGCCCCCGGCCCCCCTGCCAGCCCCGCAGATCCCGCAGATCCCGCAGACCGGAAGCCCGCTCCCGACGAAAGGCCTGCCTCATGACCGGATTCCCCCGCCGCCGCCCCCTCGTCCTGTCCGGCGCCCTGCTCCTGTCCTGCGTGCTCGCGCTGTCGGCCTGTGGTTCCTCCGACGACTCGGACGGCTCCGGTGCGGGCTCGGACGCGGGCAGGACTCGTACCGTCAAGACCGCCATGGGTGACGTCGAGGTCAAGGAGAAGCCCGAGCGGGTCGTCGTGCTCGACACCGCCGAGCTGGACTCAGCGATCACTCTCGGGGTGAAGCCGGTCGGCGCCACGCACATCGAGGCGTCCGACGGCTTCCTGAGCTATCTGCCGAAGGACGCGGTCGCAGGCGTCAAGGATGTCGGCGAGATGACGAACCCGAACATGGAGGCCATCGCCGCGCTGAATCCTGACCTGATCCTCACCTCCAAGATCCGGCACGCGGCGAAGTACGACCAACTGAAGAAGATCGCCCCGACGGTGATGACGGAGACCACCGGCTACCCCTGGAAGGACAACTTCCGGACGCATGCCGACGCGCTCGGCAGGAAGGCGGAGGCGAAGAAGGCCGTCGCCGACTACACCGCCCACGCGAAGAAGGTCACGGCGGCGCTCGGCGGTCCGGCCGAGGCCGGGGAGACCGAGGTGAACGTCCTGCGCTTCATCGAGGGCGCGGACATCCGCATCTACGGCGAGCGGACCTACATCGCCACGATCCTCAAGGACGTCGGCCTCGGCCGGGCGCCGATCTCCGCGAAGGCCAAGGACGGCTTCTCCTACGACGTGTCGCCCGAGAAGATCGACCTCGCCGACGCCGACGTCATCTTCCGGTCCACGTACGGCGATCCGAAGAAGGCCAAGCAGACGCAGACCGTGGGCAGCGGCCTGTGGAAGAACATGAGGGCCGTGAAGTCCGGCAACGTGCACGTCGTCGACGACGAGCTGTGGATCCAGGGCACCGGCTACACGGCAGCCGCGAAGATCCTGGACGAGCTGCGGGCGGACCTCACACGGAAATAGGCCCGCCGGAGCCCGGCTTCCGGAGCCCGCCCCTCCCCCCGGCTCCCCGCCTCCCGGGCTCCTCGGCTCCCCGGCTGCCGGACCCCCGGGAGCCGTTACTCCTCCGCCGGGCCCCGCCGCTGCGACCGCCACACCAGGAACAGCGCGGAGGCGACGGCGGCGCCGCGCACCACCCACGGCCAGGTCTCGGCCACGGCTTCGTTCATGTGGCCCTTGACGATGGTGTCGCCCCACTTGCCCTGCGAGCGCCCCCACAGCCAGCCCACACCGGCGGCGATGGAGAGCCCCGGCAGCACGAACACGCCGACCTTCTTCTCGGCGCCGCTGAGCTTGCGCGAGAACCAGGCGACGACCCAGCCCGCGGTCAGCGCGAACCAGTTGCCGATGACCGCGCCCGCGATGAGCGTGGCCGCGGCGAGCAGCACCATGGGGCTGTTGAGGGACACGGCCCGGACGGCGACCGCGGCCTTCGCGGCGCCGTCCCCCGCCTTCCCGGCGGCGCTCCTGGGCGCGGGTTCCGGCAGGGCGGGCCGCCCCGCGGGACGCTTGGCGGCGGAGGGCAGCGGCCTGAACCTGCGCCGCGGGCCCGCCGCCTCTACGGCGCCGCCCGCCCCGTCGGCTTCTTCGTCGTACGTGTCGTCCTCGTCGTCGTCCGCGTCGGCCTCGGTGGCCTTGGTGCCGCCCACGGTCCCGGCCGCGCCGGGCTTGTCCATCCGTACGGAGGGGCGCTGGAGCATCTCCGGGATCTCCACGCCGCCCGTGAAGCCGTGCACGGTGTCACGCTCCGGCGCGGGGCCGGAGCCTTCACCGCCCACCCGCCACCAGTCGGGCGGGAGTTCGAAGTGGTCGCCCAGTTCCTCGGTGCTCGCCAGGTGCGGCGGGGCGGGGCCCGGCTGCGGGCGCGGCGCGGGCGCCCGCGCGGCGCGGCGGGCGGCACGGCCACGGGGGGCGTCGCCCGGGGCTTCGGCGGCCTCGGCCGGGTCGACCGCGCGTGCCGGGTCGGCCCCGCGCGCCTGGCCGACCCCGCGTGCCTGGTCGCCCTCGCGTCGTGCCTGTTCGGCCTTGTCGACCGGTGCGGGGCGCAGGCGTGGGCGGGGCACGGCGCGGCGCAGGCGGCCAGGCTCCGGGACGACGCGGCGCAGCCGGGCCGAAGTCGACGTCGGCTCGTCGGGCGACGCGGGGATGGCCGCGGACACGTCGTCGGGGTTGTCGGCCGCCGCGTCCACGAGGTCGTCGGGCGAGCCGAGGCGGTCCAGGATGCGGCGGACCGCGGCCGGGCTGTCGGCCGCGCCGACGCGGCGGCGGTCGATCTCGCCGCGCAGCCCCGAAACCAGCCGCATCCGGGTGCCGGACGGCAGTTGACGCTGCTGGGCCACGTCGCCGACGCGGCTCAGGTAGTCGAAGACGAGCTGGTCGCTCTCGATCCCCACGAAGTTCCCTCCGGGGCTGCGGTGTTGTGGGCCCGGACCTCGACGTTACCGTGATCCGGCGCCCCGGGTCCCCCGCCTCCAGGGAGATCATCGGCCCCTCGCGTGCCCTCTTGTGTCACAGAACGTCGACACCGCCGGCCGCGTCGGCAAGGCGCGCAAGGATCAGGGCACGCAGTCCATCCCCTGCGACATGAGCGGTGGCTCCAGCGTCACCGGGTGTTCCGGTGGCGCCGTTTCCGTGCCCTCACCCCCGGTGCGCCTCAGTCTCCGACCACCAGGCCCCGCTGGCGCTGTCTGTGCAGTCTGCCGACCGCCACCAGTTGCCGGTGCTCCCACTCCGTGGCCCGGCGCAGCCGGTAGAACGCCACCCGCCACTCCATTCCCGTCGGACGGGACAGTTCCACGTACAGGCCGTCGACGCGCCGTACCACGGCGGGCATCTGATAGACCCGGTCGTAGACCACCATGCCGCCGCACAGCTCCTGCGGCGACGCGAAGTTCGCGCCTGGCGCCGTCATCCCTTCATCGCCTTCCGGCTGTACTCGTTCGCCACGGCGACGCGTGCGCTGAGCAGTTCGGTGGCGTCCACGAGTTCGACCCGTGCCGGGTCGGCGTCCCACTCCCTGCCGCCCGCGAGGGGCCTTAGTTGTACGTAGGGGCCCTCGTGGCCCATCACGCGACCGAGGGCACCGGTCGTGCCGTCCCTGACGGTGCTGCCGAGCGCGGGCTTGGCTTGGTACATCCGCTCCACCTCCCGGGTCCGGACCCTCTCCGCAGGAAGTCCTGTGCGGAGAGCGACGGTTGGGCTACCGTGCGTATTCCGGGTACTTCGAGCATGGCCCGGGATTCGGGGGTGAATACCGCCGACCGGCTGTAGTTCCGGGGCGTACGGGGGTAGTTCCGCATCTGCCGTGGAGGAGAACGTCATGCCGCCCAGGCGGGCAGTAACTGGCCGTAGTCAGGAACCGAGGCTCCGCTTCGCGGAGGAGTTGCGCGCGTTGCGCACGGGGCGGGGGGAGAGCCTGCGGCGGCTGGGGGAGGTTCTGGGCTGGGATCCGTCCCTCTTCGGGAAGATGGAGAAGGGGGAGACCCTGGGCGGGCCTGAGGTCGCGGAGGCCTTGGATCAGCATTACGGGACCGCGGGCTTCCTGCTTACGCTGTGGGAGCTGGCGCTCGGCGATCCCACGCAGTTCAAGGAGCGGTACCGGCGGTACATGGCCCTTGAAGCCGAGGCGGTGAGCCTGTGGCACTACGCGGTGAGCGTGCTTCCCGGCTTGTTGCAGACGGAAGCGTACGCGCGCACGCTGCTCGCCGCGGGTGGCCTCAAGGGCCACGAGCTGACCAAGCAGGTCGCCGCACGACTGGGGCGAAGCGAGTTGCTGGCCGGGGACGACCCTCCCAGCTTCCGGTCCATCCTGTCCGAGGCTGTGCTGCGCACACCGCTGGGAGATCGCACGGAGTGGCGGCAGCAGTTGGAGCACCTGTTGGCGGTGAGCGAGCGGCAGAACATCAAGATTCACGTCGTCGAGCACTCCGTCGGGCTCCACGCCCTGACTAACACGCACACTATGTTCCTGCGGACTCTGGACGCACGCACGGTGGCCTGGGTGGAGACCGGGTACTCAGGGGACTTGGTAGAGGAGACGGCCTCCGTCGAACGACTGCAACTCAGCTACGATTCCGTGCGCGATCTGGCCCTACCCCCGGCCGCCTCCCGGGAGTTCATCGCGGAGATGTTGGAGGAAGCACCGTGCGTTCCATCGACCTGAGCATTGCAACTTGGCGCAAGAGCAGCTACAGCAACCAGGACGGCGGTGAGTGCGTAGAGGTCTCCCACGACTTCTTGGCCACCGCCACCTGGCGCAGGAGCAGCCACAGCAACTCGAACGGCGGCCAGTGCCTGGAAGTCGCCGACAACAGCCCGGCGGGACTCGTCCCCATACGCGACAGCAAGAACCCCACAGGCCCGGCCCTGATCCTCTCCGCCCCCGCCTGGGGCGCCTTCCTCGGAGGCGTCAAGGCGGGCGGCTGACCCCCGGCACGGGAGGAAGTGCATGCGCACCATCGACCTGAGTACCGCAACCTGGCGCAAGAGTTCGTACAGCAATCCGGACGGCGGCCAGTGCGTCGAGGTCTCCCACGATTTCCTGACGGCCGCCGCTTGGCGCAGGAGCAGCCACAGCAACTCGAACGGCGGCGCATGCCTGGAAGTCGCCGACAACAGCCCGGCGGGACTCGTCCCCATACGCGACAGCAAGAACCCCACCGGCCCGGCACTGGTGCTCTCCGCCCCCGCCTGGTCGGCCTTCGTCGACGGCGTCAAGGCGGGCGGCTGACCCCCGGCACGGGAGGAAGTGCATGCACACCATCGACCTGAGCACCGCAACCTGGCGCAAGAGTTCGTACAGCAATCCGGACGGCGGCCAGTGCGTCGAGGTCTCCCACGACTTCCTGCGCGACGCCTTGTGGCGCAAGAGCAGCCACAGCAATCCGGACGGCGGCGCGTGCGTCGAGGTCTCCCACGACTTCCTGGCCACCGCCACCTGGCGCAGGAGCAGCCACAGCAACCAGGACGGTGGCGCATGCCTGGAAGTCGCCGTCGACAGCCCGGCGGGACTCGTCCCCATACGTGACAGCAAGAACCCCACAGGCCCGGCCCTGATCCTCTCCGCCCCCGCCTGGGACGCCTTCCTCGGGGGCGTCAAAGCGGGAGGTTGACCCCGCCGCGCACACCCGGCCCGGCGGGCGACCCGCTACCGTGGCCAGGATGAGCACCCCGGACGCCCCCCGTTCCCTGGCGGAAGCCCTCAGGGCGTGCGACGACGCGGCCATGGTCGCGTTGTTGCGGGCCCGGCCGGACCTCCTCACGCCGGTCCCGAACGACCTGTCGCAGCTCGCGACCCGCGCGGGCACGCGGGCGTCCGTCGTCCGCGCCCTGGAGCGGCTCGACCGGTTCACGCAGCAGGTCGCCGAGGCCCTCGCGGTGGCGTCGGAACCGGCCACGTACGGGGAGCTGCTCGGCCTCGTCGCCGGTGACGGCGAACCGGGCGAGGTCCGGGACGCCCTGGACCGGGCCCTCGCGACACTGCGCGGGCAGGCCCTGGTGTGGGGCGGCGAGGACCGGTTCCGCCTGGTGCGCACGGCACGGGAGCTGCTCGCGCCGACGCCGCAGCGGCCATCGCCGACAGGGCTCGGGCCGACCGTGGGCGAGGCGATGGCGGGGATGTCGCCGGGCCGCGTACAGAGCCTGGTCTCGGCGGCAGGCCTGGCGGCGACGCACGACGCGGTGTCGGCGGTGGAGGTGCTGACGGCACTGTTCACCGACCGCAAGCGGATGGCGGCGCTCCTGGACGAGGCGCCCCCGGCGTCCGTGGAGGTGCTCTCACGCCTCGTGTGGGGGCCGCCGTACGGCCAGGTCACCGCCGAACCGGCGGCGCACCTGCGCTGGCTCATCGACCGGGGACTGCTCCTTCCGACCGCGCCGGGGACGGTGGTGCTGCCGCGCGAGGTGGCCCTCCACCTGCGCGGGGGCCGCGCCCACCGGGTCCTTGAGGCGACCCCGCCGCCCGTGCTGGCCGCGCGCGAACACCGTCCACAGGTTGTGGACAGCACCGCCGCGGGCCAGGCGCACATGGCGCTCGCCACCGTCGAGGAACTCCTCAAGGACTGGGACGAGGGCGGTCCCGCGGTGCTGCGGGCGGGCGGCCTGAGCGTGCGCGACCTGAAGCGGACCGCGGTCGCCCTTGACGTACCGGAGCCGCAGGCGGCGTTCTGGGTGGAGCTCGCCTACGCGGCGGGACTGCTCGCGGCGGACGGCGAGACCGACGAGCGGTACGCCGCCACTCCCGCGTACGACACCTGGCAGGAACTGCCCGTCGCCGAGCGGTGGACGCGGCTCGCCACCGCCTGGCTGGTCGCGACCCGCACGCCGGGCCTCGTCGGCGGACGGGACAGCAAGGAACGCACCCTGTCCGCGCTCGGGCCCAACCTGGACCGCTCCGCCGCGCCCGAGGTGCGGGTACGCGTGCTCGAACTGCTCGCCGAACTGCCCGAGGGCGCCGCCCCCGACACGGAGTCCGTACTCGCCCGGCTCCGCTGGGAACGGCCCCCCGGCACGAGCGGCTCCGACCTGCGGGCCCGCCTCGCCCACTGGACCCTGGAGGAAGCCGAACTCCTCGGGGTCACGGGACGCGGCGCCCTGTCCGCCCACGGCCGGGCGCTGCTGGCAGGTGGCCTTGAGCAGCCCACACCCGTTCACCCCGGACCGGGGGGTGGGGCCGCCCCCTACCGGCCCCCCACCGCCGCCGAACTCGCCGCCGCGGGCAAGCAGGCGACCCGCCTGCTCACCCCCCTGCTCCCCGAACCCCTCGACCACGTGCTGCTGCAAGCAGACCTCACCGCCGTCGCACCAGGACCGCTGCGACGGCCCCTCGCCGACGCCCTCGCGGTGCTCGCCGACATCGAGTCCAAGGGCGGCGCCACCGTGTACCGGTTCACGCCCGGCTCCGTGCGCCGCGCGCTCGACGCCGGGCAGAGCGCGTCCGACCTGCACGCCTTCCTCACCGCGCACTCCCGCACACCCGTACCGCAGCCCCTCGCGTACCTGATCGACGACGTCGCGCGGAAACACGGCCACCTGCGCATCGGCGCCGCCTCCGCCTACGTACGCTGCGACGACGAGGGCGTCCTGAACGAGATCCTCGCCGACAAGCGCGGCGAGGGGCTGCGCCTCCGGCGGCTCGCGCCCACCGTGCTCGCCACCCCCGCCGACCCCGCGACCCTCATGGAAGGGCTGCGCTCCATGGGCTTCGCGCCCTCCGCGGAGAGCGCCGAGGGCGACGTCCTGATCACCCGCGCGCACAGCCACCGCACGCCGCCGCGCACGGCGCCCGAGCCGGTGCCCGACGGCCCGCCGCTGCCGGACGCCACCCTCATCGGCGCCGCCGTACGCGCCATCCGCGCCGGCGACCTCGCCTCCACGGCCCCCCGCAAGGCCGCGCCCACCGCCACCCCCGGCGAACTGCCCCGCACCGCCGCCGCCGAGACCCTCGCCACCATGCAGGCCGCCGTCCTCACCGGCGAGACCCTGTGGATCGGCTACGTCAACGCCGAGGGCGCCGCGAGCCAGCGCGTCATCGCGCCCGTACGCGTCGAGGGCGGCTTCGTCACCGCCTACGACCACACGGCCGACGAGGTCCGCACCTACCCGCTGCACCGGGTCACGGGTGTGGCGGAACTGGCGGACGATCCGAGCTGACCACGGGGCCCGGCAGGGCCTCGCCGCCGGACCCGGCCGGGCGGTCCGGCCTGCGCGTCCAGCGGTGCCACCAGTGATGGCGCCGCGGGTGCAGCGCACGGCCGAGGCGCCGCCCGGCGAGGAGATAACCGATCAGCGCACCGGCCGTGTTCAGGAGCACGTCGTCGACGTCGAAGGCCCGCCCGGTGACGAGAACGCCCTGCGCGCTCTCCACCATCAGCATCACCAGGGCCGTCACCACGGCGACCCGCGCAAAACCGCGCGCCTTCGGCATCAGCATCGGCAGCAGCACGCCGAAAGGCACGCCGAGCAGGATGTTGCCGCCGATCTGCTTGATCGTGTCCTTGAAGTCCGGCTGGTCCAGATACGCGCTGATGGAGTCGCCGGGGCGCAGGTTGGTGTGGGTGAGGTCGGTGGACCCGGGTGAGGGCACCAGGGTGGCCCTGGCCAGCAGGACGGCGAAGCCGACCATGCAGACGAAGCTGAGCAGCAGGACAAGGCCGCGGGCGAGCACCGCGGTGCGGGTCCCGCGCTGCAACCGCGGCACCGTCGCCGCCCGCTCGTCACCGGGCTGGGGGCCGCCCTCGTCACGGCGCTGAGGGCTCATCTCGTAACCGGGCTCAGGGCTCTTCCCGTAACCGGGCCCAGCGCTCTTCTCGTAGCGAGGCTCGGGGCCCTTCCCGTAACCGGGCCCAGGGCTCTCCTCGTAGCGAGGCTCGGGGCCCTTCCCGTAACCGGGCCCAGGGCTCTCCTCGTAACCGGGCTCGGAGCCCTTCTCGTAACGGGGCTCAAAGTCCTTCTCGTAACGGGGCTCAAAGCCCTTCTCGTCACCGTGCTCGTGCGTCGGCTCGGCAGTCATACCCCCCGGATACCCCCGAGCACGCGACGTAGCGAAGTTTCTCCGGCAGCGGGGTTCTCCGGCAGCGGCTGTCTCCCGGCAGCGAGGGTCTCCCGCCGGGGAACTTCAGCTCGGCGCACGCCCCGGCGCGCCAGGCGCACCGCGCCACCCCGTCCGACGCCCCGTGCCCCGGCCCGTCAGGACCACCTTCGGCCAACTCCCGCACGAACACATATCGTTACCCATAGCCTACATAGCGTGACCGTCACGAAACCGTTGCTCGACTCCGATCCGCGGCGCCTCGGGCCCTACCGCCTGGTGGGCGTGCTCGGGCGCGGCGGCATGGGCGAGGTCTTCCTCGCGCGGGACCGCCGCGGGCAGCTCGTCGCCGTCAAGCGGGTGCGGCCCTCGCTGGTGCACGAGCGGGACGCCCGGCGGCGGTTCGCCCGGGAGGTCGCGGCGGCCCGCCGGGTCGAGAGCCCCCTCGTCGCGCAGGTCCTCGACGCCGCCCCGGAGGCGGACCAGCCGTGGCTGGCCACGGAGTACGTACCGGGAATCGCGCTCTCCGAGGCCGTCGACACCTATGGACCGCTGCCGGAGCCGTACGTCCGCGCCATCGCCCGGCAGTTGACGGACGCCCTCGCCGCGATCCACCGCGCCGGGCTCGTGCACCGCGACTTCAAACCGTCGAACGTGCTGCTCAGCGCGCACGGCCCCCGTGTACTGGACTTCGGCGTCGCCCGACATCTGCACGCGAGCACCTTCACCACCAGCCAGGCCTTCCTCGGCACGCCCGCGTTCGCCGCGCCCGAGCAGTGGGACGCGGCCGGCCTCACCGGCGCCGCGGACGTCTTCTCGCTGGCCTCCACGCTGGTGTTCGCGCTGCGCAAGCGGGCGCCTTTCGACGCGGAGGACATGTGGCGGGTGATGTACGCGATCCGCTTCGACGAACCCGACCTGTCGGACCTGCCCTGCCACTGGCAGGCCCTCACGACGCGCTGCCTCGCCAAGGACCCGGCCCGGCGCCCCACCCTGGCCGAGCTGGCCACGGCACTCGACCACTTCCCCTCGGCCGGGGAGGACGTCGTCCTGCCGGACGGCCTCGCCGAACTGCTCCCCGCGCCCGCCGGGCCCCGGCCGCCGGGCCCCCGGCCGCGCGGGCCGGAGCCGGGTCCCGGTCGGCGGGAGGTGCTGCGGGCGGGGGCCGCGGTCCTGTTCGGGGCGGGGTGCGCGGGCCTGGTCGCGGGGGACCGGCGGGCGGGGGCCGAGGTGTGGACGTTCCGCACGCACGGCGCGGTCCACCAGCTCCTGGCCGCGGACGGGACCCTGTACGCGGTGGACTCCGTTGGCTACGTGTACGCCTTGGACGCGCGCACCGGCGAGTGCTTCTGGAGCGAGTGGCTCGACACCGGGAGCACGTGGCCCCGGCTCGGCGGCCCTGCCGTCGGCGCCCCGGCGCTCTACGTCACGGGTGACACGCTGTACGCCCTGAACCCGACGTCCGGGCAGGAACGGTGGAACCTCGGCCTGAGCGCCGCCGGTGCCCCGGTGGTGACACAGCAGGCCGTCTGCGTGATCACCCCCGACGCGCACGGCACCGGCGACGAACTCGCTCTCGTGGACCCTTACCTGGGCGAGCAGATCTCCGTGGGCCCCGACGGCCTCGCGGCCCGGGTGCGGGGCGGGCGGGACGCGTTCACGGCGCCCGCGGCTGTCGACGACACCACGCTCGTCATCGGCGAACGCAGGGGGACCCGCGGTCTCCTGCACCGCGTCAGCCTGGCGAACCGACGCGACCACCACATCGTCCTCCTGCCGGGCGACGCGCTCCCCGCCCCCGCCGCGCCCCTCCTACGCGGCGGCATCGCCTACCTCGGCACGACGGGCCCCGGCGCCGGACTCGCCGCCGTCGACGTGCACACCATGCGGCCCGTCTGGTCCCGCCCCCTCGGCCCGCCCGGCGAAACGTGGTCCACCCCGGTGTTCGACGACGTCACCGGCCTCGTCCACCTCACCGGCCGCAGCAGCGGCGTCCACGCCGTCGACCGCAGCACCGGCGAACCCGCCTGGACCCACCGCCTCACGGCCCCCACCCCCAGCACCCCCGCCCTCGCCGACGCCGTCCTGTACGTCCTCACCCTGGCCGGCGACCTCATCGCCCTGAACACCCGCGACCGCGGCACCCCCGTACAGCGCCGCTCCTACGCCCCCTTCCCCACCGGCACCCCGGCCCCCGCCCCCGTCACGGCCCACGGCCTCGTCCACTTCGCCACCGCCGACCGCGTCGTCCGCGCGGTCCCCCAGACGTCCGCCCCGACGGCATAGGCCCGTGCGTACGGGCGGCAGGGGCCGGTCCCACGGCGGCAGGGGCCCGCCCCCGGCGGCGATGCGGCACACTGGATGTTTGGCCTAGCGAAAGGGCACCCCCCGGTGAACGGACCGCTCATCGTCCAGTCGGACAAGACTCTGCTGCTCGAGGTGGACCACGAGCAGGCCGACGCCTGCCGCCGCGCCATCGCCCCGTTCGCGGAGCTGGAGCGCGCACCCGAACACATCCACACCTACCGCCTCACGCCCCTCGGCCTGTGGAACGCCCGCGCCGCCGGGCACGACGCCGAGCAGGTCGTCGACGCCCTCGTCGAGTACTCCCGCTACCCCGTCCCGCACGCCCTGCTCGTGGACGTCGCCGAGACCATGGCCCGCTACGGCCGCCTCACCCTCTCCAAGCACCCCACCCACGGCCTGGTCCTGACCAGCACCGACCGCCCCGTTCTTGAGGAGATCCTCCGCTCGAAGAAGGTCCAGCCGCTGGTCGGCGCGCGCGTCGACCCGGACACGGTCGCCGTGCACCCCTCCGAGCGCGGCCAGATCAAGCAGACCCTCCTGAAGCTGGGCTGGCCCGCGGAGGACCTCGCCGGGTACGTCGACGGCGAGGCCCACGCCATCGACCTGGACGAGACCGGCTGGGCGCTTCGCCCCTACCAGCGGCAGGCCGTGGAGAACTTCTGGCACGGCGGCAGCGGCGTCGTCGTACTGCCCTGCGGCGCGGGCAAGACCCTCGTCGGCGCGGGCGCCATGGCCGAGGCCAAGGCGACCACGCTCATCCTCGTCACCAACACGGTCTCCGCCCGCCAGTGGAAGCACGAGCTGGTCAAGCGCACCTCCCTCACCGAGGACGAGATCGGCGAGTACAGCGGTACGAAGAAGGAGATCCGCCCCGTCACCATCGCCACGTACCAGGTCCTCACGACCAGGCGGAAGGGCGTCTACCCGCACCTGGAGCTCTTCGACTCCCGCGACTGGGGCCTCATCCTCTACGACGAGGTGCACCTCCTGCCCGCGCCCGTCTTCAAGTTCACCGCCGACCTCCAGGCCCGGCGCCGGCTCGGGCTCACCGCGACCCTCGTACGCGAGGACGGCCGCGAGTCGGACGTCTTCTCCCTCATCGGGCCCAAGCGGTTCGACGCGCCCTGGAAGGAGATCGAGGCGCAGGGGTACATCGCGCCCGCCGACTGCGTCGAGGTCCGCGTCAACCTCACCGACAGCGAGCGGCTCGCGTACGCCACCGCCGAGGCCGAGGAGAAGTACCGCTTCTGCGCGACCACCGCGACCAAGCGGAAGGTCACCGAGGCGCTCGTGCGCAAGCACGCGGGGCAGCAGACGCTCGTCATCGGCCAGTACATCGACCAGCTCGACGAGCTGGGCGAGCATCTCGACGCGCCCGTCATCAAGGGCGAGACCACCAACGCGCAGCGCGAGAAGCTCTTCGGCGCCTTCCGCGAGGGCGAGATCTCCGTCCTCGTCGTCTCCAAGGTCGCCAACTTCTCCATCGACCTGCCCGAGGCCACCGTCGCCATCCAGGTCTCCGGCACCTTCGGCTCCCGCCAGGAGGAGGCCCAGCGCCTCGGCCGCGTCCTGCGGCCCAAGGCCGACGGGCACGAGGCCCGCTTCTACTCCGTCGTCGCCCGCGACACCATCGACCAGGACTTCGCGGCCCACCGCCAGCGGTTCCTCGCCGAGCAGGGGTACGCGTACCGGATTCTGGACGCGGACGCGGTACTGGCGGAGGACGCCTGAGGCCGGGGGCCCTGCCGGGGGCTCCCCAGTCCCGCCCCTTCCCGCTGTGTCGATCAGCGGCTCCGCCGCGGGCAGGGGCGCTGCGCCCCCTGGACCGCAGCCTCATGCGGTGCGTCAGCTCGCGGCGACCACCGAATGTTCTGGTGCGTCGAGCCACGCCGTCGTGTGGCCGTCGCTGTCCACGGTGAGGCCGAATCGGTCGATGCCCGGCCGCCCCTGCTCGTCCCACCAGCGGACGGCGGCTTCCACGTCGTCAGCCAGTGCTGACAGCCACCCTCCACCGTCCGTGGAGAGGTAGACGCGCTTGCCGTCATCCGTCACCCACGGCATGAGGCGAGCCGCCCCCGCTGATGCGTCGGCAAGGTCCCGCCTGCGCTGTCGGTCTGCGTCTGTCCTGCGAACCATCTCGGCCCCCGGCCTTCCGACTCTGGGATCACCGGGAACGCTAGGAGCTGGGAGCATGCCAATCCACGTGCGTAGCAAGGCAGTTCGCAAGGACCAGTGCGGGAACTGCCATGGCGCGTGGTAGTCAGCCGGTGACACCCAGGTGGGCGGCCATGTCGCGCATGTCCTGAGTCAGGGTGCGCTTTCGAGTCTTGAGCAGGTCCGTCATCACGTACCGGGCCATAGGCTGGTGCTTGATCCACTCACCGGACGTGCGGCGAACGGACATCAGCACATCCATGGCGTCCTGGTGCTGCTTCAGCGTCGAGTGCGCCCTGGCCACGTCCAGCCTGTGACGGTCCCAGTTCGGAGCGGTCGGCTTACCGAAGTTCCGAAGCGCCTTGCTGGCCAACAAGCCATCGTCCGCACGGCCGAGAACGCCTCGTGCGTCCCCGAACAGCGACAAATCCTCAACAACCTTCAGCTCCGCCGTGACAGGACCGAAGCCGCCCCAGTGGAGCGGGAACTCCGCGTTCTCACCACTCATCGCGCTGGCAGCCGTCCCCGCCATCCTGCGGGCCTCCCGCGCCACATCCGGGCGGTTGTTCCGGACGGTGGCAGACGCAACCCTCAGCCACAACTCACCCCACACGGCCAAGTGCGCCGGGGCCGCCTCTGACATACGGGGTTCGATCTCCGCTGCCGTCTGCGCCGCGAGCTGCTCACTCTCGTCAAACCGGTCCTGTCGCAGCAGCAGCCAGCACATCCCGACGACTCCCGTTGCAGCGGTGAGCGTCTGGCCGGTCTCCCGAGCAAGCCTGATCGCTTCCACCAACGCGTAGTACGCCATGTCGTACTGCCGAACCTGCGTCAGGTACTTGCCCGCCAGCAGCAGCGCATGACAACGAGCGATCATCGCCTGCTGCTGCTCCTCGCCCTCCAGCGCCTCCACGGCGGCCTCAGCGGACCGCAGCAGCCCCGGCAGGCGCTTGGCCACGGAGTCGTAGCGGTCCGCCCAGTAGAGCGCGTGAGCATCCGCTGTGACCCTCCGCAGCGCCGACAGTTCCTCGGTCTGCCCCCGGTCCGTCATCGGCGCAGCGAGGCCGACGGGAGGCATCAGAGCCTTGCGCAGCTCCACCAGGTAACGGCGGTTCGCCTCATCCCCGATCACCGGCGTCGTGGTCTCCGTGGCGAACAGTGCCGACGTGGGGACACCCAACGCGCGAGCCAGCGCATGCAACGTCTCCATACGCACGTCCCCGCCCTGCTCCACCTTGCGTACGGTCCCCACAGAGAGATCGGCCGCTTCGGCTAGCCGCTCCTGGTTCATGCCTGCCGTACGCCGGTGGTTCCTGACGTTCTCGGCCAGCCCAGTAGCCATGGTGCACGCTCCCTTTGACAGCAACGGCAGTCGTCACAGCAGCGTACGCCCGGCAAGTTGACCCCGGACACACGAAAGCCCCTGTGCTGGTCAGCCTGGTGAGGGTGATCAGCGCAGGGGTCCGCTCCGGAACGTCGGGAAAGGGGCGGGATCGGGGGCTTCGCAGCAGCGCCGTCCACCCGCACAGGACCACACCCCCCACCGCGTACGGCGAAGCCAACGGCTGTTGCCACCACGTGAGGTGGAGGTCGGCGGAACCGGCGTGCGGCACGAGCCACAGGGTGCGTGCCGTGAACAGCAGGGCGACCACCCCCGCCGCGCCCCTGCGCCCCTCCCCCACCAACACCACGACCACCGGCACACACCACACCCAGTGATGGGACCAACTGATGGGCGAGACGAGCAGCGCGGCGAAGGCGGCGACGAGCACCCCCCAGGCCGACCCCCCACACCGCCGGGCACCCCACAGCCCCGCGAGGGCGGCGAGCACGGCGGGCCCGACCCACAGCACCCGGGGCTCGGGCGCGGGCTCGTGGAGGAGCCGGGCGACCACCCCCTGCAAGGACTGGTTGTCGACGATCCACGCCTTCCCGACCCGCCCGGTCTCGAAGATCCGCCGCGTCCAGAAGTCGACACTGGCGGCGGGCAGCGCGAGCGCCCCCAGGAGCACGGTCCCGGCACACGCGGCCAAGGCGGTCACGGCTTCCCGCACCCGCGCACCCGGCCCCCGCGTCAGATCCCACAGGACCAGGCAGGCGAGCGCCAGGTTGATCTGCCCGAACAGCACGGTCTGGAAGACAGGTTCGAGCCACAGCGCGAACGCGGCGCCCGCGCACAGGGCCGCGGGCCGCGACGGAACCCCGGCGAGGCGGCAGGAGAGGTGCAGGAGCAGCAGCAGAAGAGCGACGTTGCCGACGACGAAGGCCGCCTTGAGGGCGGCGAGCGGCAGCCAGGTCGTGGGGACGAAGAGGAGGGCGGCGAACGGCGGGTAGGTGGCGGGCAGTTCCCACCGGGTGACGGTGAACCCGTACAGATCCCGTCCGTCGACGACGGCGGCACCCTCGGCCCGGTACACCTGGGCATCGGCCATGGGCAGCCCGTGCACTCCGCAGAGGGCGGCGAAGCCCGTACAGGAGAGGGCAAGGAGGAGGATTCCGGTCACCGCGTGGGGTGACCGTGTGGCCACGTACCGTCGCATCACGGCGGTGACCCTAGCGAAGGTCCGCGAACGGCCGGTGTATCCGGCCCGGCGGGCAGTCGCTCCGCGACAGGCAGTCGCCTCGCCTCAGCGGCGGGCAGTCGCCTCAGCGGCGGGCAGTCGCCTCAGCGGCGGCGGACGCCCGCCTCTTCCGCGAACTCGCCGAGCACGGCCACGCCGAAGGCCGTACCCATGAACACCTTCGCGGCCCGCAGGGCGGTGCCGAAGCGGTGCGGACGGTGGTCGCCGGAGAGCGCCGTGGCGCCGGCGGCGGGACGGGGGCCTGCGGGCCCGGAGGACAGGGACGCTGGGGTGAAGGTTGCGCTGCTCATGTATCCATGGTCCGCCCGTGGGGGCCCGCACGCATCGGCCTCGCGGGGTAACCGCGCATGGCCCCCGGTACGACTCGCGGGCGGTGCCGTCCGCCTCGGGACGGAGCCGCGAGGAGGACGTCCCTCAGGGTTTTCTCGGGGGTGCCTCAGGGTTTCGGGGGAACCGGCGGGACCGGCGGGACCGGAGGAAAATCGTTGGCCCCGCCACCGGACGCTCACCTAAGCTTTCCCCTTCCCGCCTCCCGCCCCAGCGGAGCGCCGCCGCCCGGCCGGAAACCGGCGGCCCCGAGCACGCACAGAGCACCGCACCACCCGTATCCGCCGGAGGCCCCCGCAGTGAACGCCGTACCCGTGCCCGGGCTCGCACGAGAGCCCGAGAGTCCCCTCGCCCGTGAGCGGGCGCACCTCACCGCATCCCGTTCCGCCCTGCGCGCCATGCGTGAGGACGTGGCGTCCCTGGACATCCGTGACGTGACGGCGAACTGGGTCAACGCCGCGGTCCTGCAGAGCCAGATCGACGACCGGATCAAGGCGCTCGCGGACCTCGCGCACACGCCCCTGTTCTTCGGCAGGCTCGACTTCCTGCACGCGCCGGGCGCCGAGCGGGCCGAGGGCGGCGAGGGCGGCGAGGGCGAGCGGTTCTACATCGGGCGCAGGCACGTGCACGACGCCGACGGCGACCCCATGGTGATCGACTGGCGCGCCCCCGTCTCCCAGCCGTTCTACCGGGCCTCGAAGAAGGACCCGCAGGACGTCGGCCTGCGCCGCCGCTTCGGTTACACCGCCGGTGAGCTGACCGCGTACGAGGACGAGCACCTGACGGACCCCGGCGAGGCCGAGCAGGTCAGCAAGCTGCTCCAGCAGGAGATCGAGCGCCCGCGCGTGGGCCCGATGCGGGACATCGTGGCGACGATCCAGCCGGAACAGGACGAGATCGTGCGCGGCGGGCTCACCGGCTCGGTCTGCGTCCAGGGAGGCCCCGGCACCGGCAAGACGGCGGTGGGCCTGCACCGGGTGGCGTACCTCCTGTACGCGCACCGGGAGCGGCTCGCCCGCACCGGCACCCTGGTCATCGGCCCGAACCGCTCCTTCCTGCACTACATCGAGCAGGTCCTGCCCGCGCTCGGCGAGTTGGAGGTCCGGCAGGCCACCGTCGCCGACCTGGTCGCACACGTCGAGGTGCGCGGCACGGACGACCCGGCGGCGGCCCTGGTCAAGGGCGACGCGCGGATGGCTCAGGTGCTGCGCGGGGCGCTGCGCTCGCACGTCACGATGCCGCGGGAGGGCATCGTGGTGGTGCGCGGCTCGCGCCGCTGGCGGGTTCCGGTGTACGAAGTGGAGGCGATCGTCGAGGAGTTGCTGGCCCGCGACATGCGGTACGGGGCCGCCCGCGAGGCCCTCCCGCAGCGCATCGCGCACTCCGTACTCGTCCAGATGGAACGCGCGGGGGAGGCCCCGGACGACCGGGTGCAGGACGCGGTGGCCCGCAACGCGGCGGTGAAGGCGGCCGTGAAGGCGATCTGGCCGCCCGTCGACCCGGCGAAGCTGGTGCTTCGGCTGCTGTCCGACGAGGAGTTCCTCGCCGCGCACGCCGAGGGGATCCTCGACGAGGTGGAGCAGAAGGCGGTGCTGTGGGCGAAGCCCGGGCGCGGGGTGAAGAGCGCCAAGTGGTCGGCGGCGGACGCGGTCCTGATCGACGAGGCCGCGGACCTCGTCTCCCGTACGCACTCACTCGGGCACGTCGTCCTGGACGAGGCGCAGGACCTCTCGCCGATGCAGTACCGGGCGGTGGGGCGCCGGTGCACCACCGGTTCCGCGACCGTCCTCGGGGATCTGGCGCAGGGGACCACGCCGTGGGCTACGCGGAGCTGGGACGAGGCGCTCGCGCACCTCGGCAAGCCGGACGCCGTGGTCGAGGAGCTGACCGCGGGGTTCCGCGTGCCGCGGGAGGTGATCGCGTACGCGTCCCGTCTTCTGCCCGTGATCGCGCCGGGCCTCGCGGAGGTGGGGTCGGTGCGGGAGGCTCCCGGCTCGCTGTCGGTGCGCCGGGTGTCCGACCCCACGGACGCGGTGCCTGCCGCCTGCGCCGAGTCACTCCGCCACGAGGGGTCCATCGGCCTGATCGCGGCGGACGCGCGCGTGCCCGACCTCGCGCGGGCCCTGGAGCGGGCCGGCCTCGGCTTCCTCTCCCCCGGCGAGGAGACCACCCCCGACGTCCGCCTCACCCTGGTCCCGGCGTCCCTGGCCAAGGGCCTGGAGTACGACTACGTGGTCCTGGACGAGCCGTCCGCCGTGGTGGCCGCCGAGCCCGACGAACGCACGGGCCTGCGACGCCTGTACGTGGCCCTGACCCGAGCGGTATCGGGCTTGACGGTGATCCACTCGACCCCCCTGCCCCCTGCCCTGTCCGGCACATAACGGGACCCCTCACACCGGCTGTGCCCACCGCTCCCGCCCCTGTCGCCCCAGAGCCGGGGGCCGCCGCACCGCCCCGAACGCCGCTCCGCGGCGGGAATCCCCCACCCGCCCACCCATCTCCAGCCCCCAGCCCGGCTCACCCACACCACGATGACCGTCCGACGACGCCCCCACCCACCGACCCGAGCCCGCCGAACAACGGCCGCGACACGGGAGACCCGAGCCGGGAGGCGGGCTGGAAACGGCCGGGCGGAGGGATTCCCGGCGCGAAGCAACGGGGTCGCCCCCCACCGACCCGCACACGCCGAACAACCACCGCTACACAGGAGACCCAAGCCCGGCCCCGGACTGGAAACGGGCGGGCGGGTGGGGGGGATTCCCGGCGCGAAGCGACGGGGCCACCCCACCGACCCGCACACGCCGAACAACCACCGCGACACAGGCGACCCAAGCCCGGAGGCGGGCTGGAAACGGGCGGGCGGGTGGGAAAGGCTCCCGGCGCGGAGCGACGGGGTCAGGAATCCAGGGCGCGGCGCCAAGCCGAAACGGCGGAGGCAGAGAGCGGAGCGCCCCACCCGTGGGGCCGAGCAGCTCCGCCGATGTGAAACCCATCAACCCCACCCGCCCGCAGCACGGCGACATGCTCAAGCCGAAGCCCCCCACCGACGAGCAACCGGGCCTCATACCCGGGCTCCCCGGAACGCGCCGCCTCGGAGAGCAACGTGCCGAGCCCCTCATCGACCCCACCCGCGGCCCCGGCGGTGAGATACGTGTCGAGCCCGGGCAGATCGGCGAGCTGTTTGCGCAGGGCGTCCCGGTCGGCGACCCGGTCGATGGCCCGGTGGAACGTCCACCGGCACCCGTCGAGCGCCCCCACGACCCGCTCGACGGCGGCGACATCGGCCCCGCCGGTCTCGGCGTCGAGGAAGCCGAGGACGAACTCGTCGGCCCCCGCGCCCCGCAACTCCCGCGCGCACCGCACCAGCGCGTCGACGTCCCCCGCGTCGAACCCGTCGGCGAGCCTCAGCATGACGCGCAGCGCGATGTCCACGGAGGCACGGATCTCGGCGAAGGCCTCGACGGACGGCGTGAGCCCGTCCGCGGCCATGTCGGTGACCAGTTCGAGGCGGTCCGCCCCTCCGGCCTGGGCGGCGACCGCGTCCTCGGCGTCGAGGGCGATCACCTCCAGGAGCGCGCGCTTGCTCATGGATGTCTTCCTTCGGGAATCGGCGGGTCCGGGCGGGCGTAGGCGTCGCGCGGAACGACGACCACGGAAACACAGGTCGACCACGGAAACACAGGTCTAGTCCAATTACCAGGGTACGCGCAGATCACCCCGGCGGGAATCGGACCGCGCCGGGGTGATCAGGCCAAGCGCCGCGAAGATCAGGCCACGCGGCACCGGAAATCTCAGCTCAGTGGCTGAAAGCCACGCAGCCGCAGGCTGTTGCCGACCACGAAGACGGACGAGAAGGCCATGGCCGCCCCGGCGAGCATCGGGTTGAGCAGCCCGGCCGCGGCGAGCGGCAGCGCGGCGACGTTGTAGGCGAAGGCCCAGAACAGGTTGGACCGGATCGTACCGAGGGTCTTCCGGGCCAGCCTGATCGCGTCGGCGGCGGCTCGCAGATCACCCCGTACCAAGGTCAGATCCCCCGCCTCGATGGCCGCGTCCGTCCCCGTACCCATCGCGAGCCCCAGGTCGGCCTGCGCGAGGGCCGCCGCGTCGTTGACGCCGTCACCGACCATGGCGACCGAACGCCCCTCCCCCTGGAGCCGCTTGACCACGTCGACCTTGTCCTGCGGAAGCACCTCGGCGATCACATGCTCCGCCGCGATGCCGACCTCGGCGGCGACGGACTCGGCGACGGCACGGTTGTCGCCGGTGAGCAGCATGGGCGTGAGCCCGAGCGCGCGCAGCCGCCGGATGGCCTCGGGGCTGGTCTCCTTCACGGCGTCGGCGACTTCGAGCACGGCCCGCGCCTCACCGTCCCAGGCGACGGCGATGGCGGTGCGCCCGGCCGCCTCCGCGGCGTCCTTGGCCCGCTTCAGCTCCTCCGGCAGTTGGATCGCCCACTCATGGAGCAACTGCTCACGCCCCACGAGCACCGCATGCCCCTCGACGATCCCCTGCACCCCGAGCCCCGCCACGTTGGCGAAGTCCTCCAGCGCCGGTAGTTCCCCGACCCGCTCGGCGGCGCCCGCGGCGACGGCCTGGGCGATCGGATGCTCGGAGGCGTGCTCCAGGGCACCCGCGAGCCGCAGCACCTCGTCCTCGGAGGCGTTGTCCCCCACTCGCGTGGCGAGCAACGTCATCCGGCCCGTGGTCACCGTGCCGGTCTTGTCCAGGACGATGGTGTCGACGCGCCGCGTGGTCTCAAGGACTTCCGGGCCCTTGATGAGGATGCCGAGCTGCGCGCCGCGTCCGGTGCCGACCATGAGCGCGGTGGGCGTGGCGAGGCCGAGGGCGCAGGGGCAGGCGATGATCAGTACGGCGACGGCGGCGGTGAAGGCCGCTGTGAGCCCCGCGCCGTTGCCGAGCCAGAAGCCGAGCGTGGCGATCGCGAGCGCGATGACGACCGGTACGAAGACGCCGGAGACGCGGTCGGCGAGCCGCTGGGCCGCGGCCTTGCCGTTCTGCGCGTCCTCGACGAGCCGCGCCATCCGCGCCAGTTGGGTGTCGGCGCCGACGCGTGTCGCCTCCACGACGAGTCGGCCGCCGACGTTCAGGGTGGCACCGGTGACCGCGTCGCCGACGGCGACCTCCACTGGCACGGACTCGCCGGTGAGCATCGAGGCGTCGACGGCGGAGGCCCCTTCGAGCACCCGCCCGTCGGTGGCGATCTTCTCGCCGGGCCGTACGAGGAACCGGTCACCGGCCTTCAGCTCCCCGACCGGCACGGTTTCCTCCCGCCCGTCCCGGAGCACGGTCACGTCCTTCGCGCCCAGTTCGAGCAGCGCCTTGAGGGCGGCGCCCGCCTTCCGCTTGGACCGGGCCTCGAAGTACCGCCCGGCGAGGATGAACGCGGTGACGCCCGCGGCGGCTTCGAGATAGATGTTCCCGGCCCCGTCACCGCGCTCGATGGTCAGCTCGAAGGGGTGCGTCATGCCGGGCGTCCCCGCCGAGCCGAGGAACAGTGCCCACAGCGACCACAGGAACGCGGCCGACGTACCGACCGATATCAGCGTGTCCATGGTGGCCGCGCCGTGCCGGGCGTTGGTGACGGCCGCCTTGTGGAAGGGCCAGGCCGCGTATGTCACGACGGGCGCGGCGAGGGTCAGGGACAGCCACTGCCAGTACTCGAACTGGAGCGCGGGGATCATCGCCATCGCGATGACGGGCACGGAGAGCACGACGGCGGTGATCAGCCGCTCCCGCAGCGTCCGCAGCTCGGAATCACCGTCTCCTTCCCCCTCGCCGCCCGGCCCGCCGCCCCCACGTTCCGTGCGGGGTGGGGCGGGCTCCCGCGCGGTGTACCCGGTGGCCTCGACGGTGGCGACGAGATCGGTGACGGCGACCTCCGCGCCGTCGAAGCTGACCTTGGCCTTCTCCGTGGCGTAGTTGACGGTCGCCGTCACGCCGTCCATGCGGTTGAGCTTCTTCTCGATACGGGCCGCGCACGAGGCGCAGGTCATGCCACCGATGGCGAGTTCCACCTGCGTGGTGCGGGACGTCTGCGCGGAGGTCTGCGTGGAGGTCATGTCTGCTGCTCCTCATGCCCGGCATACCCGGGCCCGGTATCGCTTACGAGGTCCATATTTACCCCCAGGGGGTATGCAGACGCAAGTGTTTCCCGCGCTTGACTTCATACCCCTGGGGGGTATCGTCAGGACACATGAAGACCGGACTGAGGATCACCGCGTACGCCACCGCCGTCGCGGCGGCGTTCACCGCCGCGTACGGAGTGGGCACGAGCGTCGACAGCGTGAGCACACCGGCGGCGCACAGCGAGAGGAGCGAGCACGGCGAACGGGGCCACGAGGACGCGGGGAGCGGGACCGGCACCACGTCCACCCCGGCGGGCCTCCAGATGACGGCCCACGGCTACACCCTCGGCCTACGGACCCCGCGCGCGGAGGCGGGCACCCGCACCGACCTGCGCTTCACCATCACCAGGGAGTCCTCGGGGGCACCCCTGAAGACGTACGCGAAGGAGCACGGCAAGGAGCTGCACCTGATCATCGCCTCGCGCGACCTGACGACGTACCGCCATCTGCACCCGGTGCGCACCGCCGACGGCACCTGGTCGGTCCCGGCGACGCTGCCGAAGGCCGGGGACCACCGCGTGTTCGCGGACTTCAGGCCCGCCCACGCCAAGGAGAAGGTGACACTCGGCGCGGACCTGGCCGTCACCGGCCCCTACGCCCCCGACAAGCTGCCGCCCGCGAAGGCCACGGCGAAGGCGGGCGACGGCTACGAGGTGCGCCTGACCGGCACCCCGGCCCCCGGCAAGCCCCGCGAGCTGACGCTGCGCGTCCTGCGCGACGGCAAGCCGGTCACCGACCTCCAGCCCTACCTGGGCGCCTACGGCCACCTGGTCGCCCTGCGCGCGGGCGACCTCGCGTATCTGCACGTCCACCCGAACGGGGAGCCCGGCGACGGCAGCACGAAGCCAGGACCCACGGTCTCCTTCACGACGACGGCACCGAGCGCGGGCACCTACCGCCTGTTCCTGGACTTCCGCCACGAGGGAAAGGTCCGCACGGCGGCGTTCACGGTGAACACGGCACACGCCCACTGAGCGGTGCGAGAACTCAAGAAAAGATCGACAACTCCTCCTGCGTGGCGCCCGCGAGCTCGAACTCCGAGCCCGGGAGCGGGCGTCCCGCGTACAGCCGGACCAGCGTCGACGCGTCCCCGATGTACCGTGCGGGCGGCCGGCTGCCGTCGCCGACCCCGAGGATCAGCGGCTCGTCGAACCCGTCGAGGTCGGCGTGCAGGGGCAGCGCCCCACGCTGCTTGCTGAACGCGGCGAGCAGCGGTAACGCGTCCGCGAGCCCGTCACCCCCGTACGCGCCCGGCAGCCCCCAGGCGTCCCGTACGTCACCCGCGTGCACCCACTCACCGAGCGCCACACCGTCGAGGAGCCCCTTGGAGGCGGCGATGGGCCCGCCCGCATGCGTCATCCCGTGCTCCAGCTCGTCCACGATCCGGGAGTTCGGCCAGTCGGCACGCTCGGCGATGTCACGGTCGTTGCCCTCCGCGGTGAAGGCACCGCCGTCGAACCGGCTCTCGATCACCCGGTCGAGGGCGGCCGAGCAGTGCGCGAGCACATCGCGAACCGCCCACCCCGGGCAGCAGGTCGCCACGGCGAACGCCGCGTCGTCGGCGGCACGGAGCAGCGGGATCAACGCGTCACGCTCGGTGCGCAGCAGCCGTCCCGGCCGATCGGACTCGTACGTTCCGTCGGCGGAGATCACGTCGTACGTCATGGCGGCCAGCCAAGCGCCCACCGCCCGGAATGGCAACGTCCACGCACCAATTGACCTCGTGTGGTGGATGTTCGTGGGCCGCGGCCCCTCTCGACCCGCCCGGCGAAGTGTTTTCAGCCCGTCCGGCGTTTGAGGACGAGGCGCGGAGCGCCGATAAGCGGGGGTCCAGGGGGCGCAGCGCCCCTGGTTACGGGAAAGGGGCGGGCCTGGGGCGCCCCGCGAAGGCCTAGGGTCACCCCATGCCCGACGCAGACACCCACACCGACACCGAAGCCAAAGCCGCGGCCGAGGCCGAGCCCGAGGCCGAGGCCGAGCCCGACAAGGAAGCCCTCCGCCAATCCTGGCGGGAAGCCCTGCTCGGGGCCCGGGGCAAAACCACGGGCCCAGACCCCACCCCGTACGCGGACAACCTCCTGACCCGCTGGTCGGAACCCCACCGCCGCTACCACACCCTCACCCACCTGAAAGCCGTCCTCACCCACCTGAACACCCTCCAGCCCCACGCGGACACCCCGCACACGGTGCGGCTGGCAGCCTGGTTCCACGACGCCGTCTACGCCCCGGACCGCTCCGAGAACGAGGAACGCAGCGCCCGCCTCGCGGAACGCGCCCTCACCGAGGCGCGCCTCCCCCCGGAGGCCACCGCGGAAGTGGCCCGCCTGGTCCGCCTCACGACCACCCACGACCCGGCCGAGGGCGACCGCAACGGCGAGGCCCTGTGCGACGCTGACCTCGCGATCCTCGCCGCGCCCCCGGCGGCGTACGCCGCGTACGCCGCCGCGGTCCGCGAGGAGTACGCCTTCGTCCCCGACGAGGCGTTCCGCGCGGGCCGGGCGGACGTGCTGCGCCAACTCCTCGCCCTGCCCCGCCTGTTCCGCACCCCGTACGGAACCGCCCACTGGGAGGCCGCGGCCAGGGAAAACCTCACGACGGAGCTGGCACTGCTCACGTAACCTCACCGCATGCTCTTCAACGGCGGGGAACGGATCGACGAGGCGACGGCACACGCGGTGGCCGCGCTGCGCGCGGTGGCGAAGGACGGGTACGACTGGTCGACCCCCGCGGGCGGCCTGGAGTGGAGCTGCCTGGCCACGGCCGAGCACATCGCGAGCGACTTCACCGCGTACGCGACGCAGCTCACGGGCCGCACGGCGGGCACCGGCGGCTATGTCCCGATGGAGATCCACCTGGACGAGGGCACCGACGCGGACGGCGCGGTGCGCTGCGTCGAGGCGAGCGCGGGCCTGCTCGCGGCGGTCGTACGGACGACGCCGCCGGGCGTGCGCGGCTGGCACCCGTACCCGTACGGCAGCGCGGACGCGGCGGGCTTCGCCGCGATGGGCGCCATCGAGCTGATCCTGCACACGTACGACATCCTGAACGCCTTCGACGTGGCGTACGAGCCGCCGGCCGGGCTGTGCGAGGCCCTCCTCACCCGCCAGTTCCCGCACGTGCCGCCCGCCCGCGACGGTGAGGACCACTGGCGGGTGCTGCTGTGGGCGACCGGGCGCGGCGAACGCGCGGGCCACGCCCGCAAGGAGCGCTGGCGCTGGCACAACCCGATCCAGCTCCCCGCGGGCCCCGTCGAGCTGATCGAGGTGTCCCCGGACGCCGCCGCCGACCTGGCCGCGGGCGGCACGGGCGGCGTCCACTGGGCCGGTGACGGTCCCCACGAGGGCGCGCGCATGGGGGCGGAGCGCACGGCGAAGGGGTACGCCGCCGGGGCGCACCGCCCCGAGTGGGGCATGTTCGCCGTCGTCCGCACCGCGGACCGGCGCGCGGTCGGCGCCATGGGGTTCCACGGGGTGCCCGACGACGAGGGCTGGGTGGAGGTCGGCTACAGCCTGGTCCCCGAGGCCCGCGGCAACGGCTACGCGACCGAGGCCCTGCGCGCCCTCACCACCTGGTCCCTGAACCACCCCGACCACACCGCCGTCGCAGGCGTACGCGCCCTGACCGACCCCGACAACACCGCGTCCCACGCGGTCCTGACCCGCGCGGGCTTCATCCGCACGGCGGACCTCGGCGACGACTTCGCCTTCGAGCTCCGACGAGGGGCTGACTTCTTCAGCCCCTCCGGCGTTTGAGGAGCGGGGCCCGGGGCGGAGCCCCAGGATCGGAGAAGGGGCGGGACTGGGGCGCCCCCGCGAGGACCTACCGCCCCGCCGCACCCTTCCGCCGCCGCAACCCCGCCGCCAGCAGCACCCGCACCAACTCCCGGGAGGGAACCTCCACGGCCCCCGCCCGCACGGCGTCCCCGTACCGATGCGAGGGAAGGTCGTAGTGGTCCCGCTCGAAGGCCCGCTCGGGCACCCCGATCCGCGCCGCGAAGGCATGCAGCTCCTCGTACGAGAGGTCACTGACGAGGTGGGACCAGAGCCGCCCGTGCCCGGGCCAGGTCGGCGGATCGATGTAGACCGTCACCGGGCGACCGAGCCGAGCGACCCCACGGCGGCGACCACGACGCCCGCCTTCCCGCACACCCAGTGCGGATCCGCCCCCAACTCGGGCTCCACATCGAGCGCGTGCGGATCGCCCGAACCGCACACCGGGCACAGCGGCCACCGCCCGTAGCGCTCCAGGAGAGCGTCCTGCACGTCCTGCGCGACGAGCCCGGCGACGTACTCGGCGCCTTCGGGCCACTGCTCGACCCACCAGCGCCGCTGCGCCACGGAGTCCTCGACGAAGGAGACCACGTCGGGATCGGCCACCTCGTCCGCGACCAGGTCGGCGAGGACCAGCGCACGGGCGGCGTGCAGCGCCCGCTCCAGCGGGCCCACGGGGACGGAGGATGCGGATGAGTCCATACAGCCATTGTGCGCCCTCGCCCGAGCACGTCCGAGGGCCGGTCGGGCCGCCGCGCACCCGTGAGCCGACGCGGTCGGGAGTCTTGACCCTCCCCCGCCCCGAAAATATCTTTCAAAGGTGACCCAAGACGTGAAGGAAATTTTCGCGGGTGGTGCACCCCCGGCCCCGGCCGCCCTCGCGGCCAAGGTCCGCACCCTCGCCCCGTCGATGACCCGCTCCATGCAGCGGGTCGCCGAGGCCGTCGCGGCCGACCCGGCGGGGTGCGCCGCGCTCACGGTCACCGGCCTCGCGGAGCTCACCGGCACCAGCGAGGCCACGGTGGTCCGCACCGCCCGCCTCCTCGGCTACCCCGGCTACCGCGACCTGCGCCTCGCCCTCGCGGGCCTCGCCGCCCAGCAGCAGTCGGGCCGGGCACCCGCCGTCACCGCCGACATCGCCGTCGACGACCCCATCGCGGACGTCGTGGCGAAACTCGCGTACGACGAGCAGCAGACCCTCGCCGACACGGCCGCGGGCCTCGACACCGTGCAGTTGGGCGCGGCCGTCGGCGCGCTGGCCGTCGCCCGCCGCGTGGAGGTGTACGGCGTCGCCGCGTCCGGGCTCGTCGCCCAGGACCTCGCCCAGAAGCTCCTGCGCATCGGGCACGTCGCGCACGCCCACTCCGATCCGCACCTCGCCGTCACCAACGCGGTGACGCTCCGCGCGAAGGACGTGGCGATCGCCATCACCCACTCCGGGTCCACGGGCGACGTCATCGAGCCGCTGCGTGTCGCCTTCGAGCACGGGGCGACGACGATCGCGATCACCGGGCGGCCCGACGGCCTGGTGTCCCAGTACGCCGACCACATACTGACCACGTCCACCGCCCGCGAGAGCGAGCTGCGGCCCGCCGCAATGTCCTCGCGGACCAGTCAGCTCCTTGTCGTGGACTGCCTGTTCGTGGGGGTGGCGCAGCGTACGTACGAGACCGCGGCGCCTGCCCTCGCCGCTTCTTACGAGGCGCTCGCGCACCGCCACAGGTCTGGCGGGGACGCCTCTGTCGGACGGTGATGTCCCGTTGGCCGGGGGGCGCCGTTTATCGGCCTTCGGCCTCGTCCTCAAACGCCGGACAGGCTGAACTACCGCCGCACGGGCTGAAACTACCGCCGCACGGGGGGAAACTACCGCCGGGCGGGGTGGGACCGTCACCCGTACTCAGTGCAAGAAGTCTCCGACCTCACATCGCGAAAGAGTCCACACCCCATGACCTCCACCACAGACGGCTACGGCGAACTCCGGGCCCAGTTGGAGTCCCTCACCACCGAGGCGTTCCGGCCCGAGTTGTCCGAGATCGACCGGCTGCCGACGTCGGAGATCGCGCGGATCATGAACGGCGAGGACGCGGGCGTCCCGGCGGCCGTCGCCGCGGAGCTGCCGCGCATCGCCGCGGCGATCGACGCCACCGCCGAGCGCATGGCCCGCGGCGGCAGGCTGATCTACGCGGGTGCCGGTACCGCGGGGCGGCTCGGCGTGCTCGACGCCTCCGAGTGCCCGCCGACGTTCAACACCGACCCCGGCGACGTTGTGGGCCTGGTCGCGGGCGGCCCGAGCGCGCTCGTGACGGCGGTCGAGGGCGCCGAGGACCGCGAGGACCTGGCCGCGCAGGACCTGGACTCGCTCACCCTGACCGCCGACGACACGGTGGTCGGCATCTCCGCGTCCGGCCGTACGCCCTACGCCGTCGGCGCGGTGGAGCACGCCCGTGCCCGGGGCGCCCTGACGATCGGCCTGTCCTGCAACGCCGACAGCGCCCTCGCCGACGCCGCCGAGCACGGCATCGAAGTCGTCGTCGGCCCCGAACTCCTCACCGGCTCCACCCGGCTGAAGGCGGGCACGGCCCAGAAGCTCGTCCTGAACATGCTGTCGACGATCACGATGATCCGGCTCGGCAAGACGTACGGGAACCTCATGGTCGACGTGCGCGCCTCCAACGAGAAGCTGCGGGCCCGCTCACGCCGCATCGTCGCCCTCGCCACCGGCGCCGACGACGCGGAGATCGAGGCCGCGCTCACCGCCACCGACGGCGAGGTGAAGAACGCGATCCTCACCATCCTCGGTTCGGTCGACGGCCCCACGGCCGCCCGCCTCCTCACCGAGTCCGACGGCCACCTGCGCGCGGCCCTGGAGAACTCCCGTACGGAGTAGCGCGGCAGCGGCCGCCGGTCACCCGGCCCAGCGTCCCGTGGTGAACGCGAGGGCGAACACCGTGGACAGCGGTACGAGCACGCCCACAAGGACGTTCGTGACCCAGGCGCGGCGCAGCGACCAGGCGCCGAGGAGCGCCCACAGCGGCCACCACAGGAGGGTGGCGCGGGGCAGCGACATGTACCAGTACGAGGTGCCGAGCGCCCAGAGGCTCAGGGCGATGTAGGTCGCCTCCGGCCAGCGGCGGCGGCGCAGGAGGACGGCGAGGAGGGCGAGACCGACGAGCATGGCGACGAGTTCGGCCGCGAACATCAGGGCGTACCCGGAGCGGTAGTCGCCGTCGAAAGCGGCCCGCCAGGTGTTCGCCCACGCCTCCCACGGCGCGTGGAACTCCCGGTTCCAGCCGCGTTCCTGGGCGTGCTTCCAGGCCATCCAGTCACCGGTGAGGGCGTACAGGTACCAGGTGTACAGGAGGACGGGGAGCGCGGGCAGGGCGAGCCACGGCAGCGGGCGCCAGCGCCGGTTCGCCGGGCGGGCGCCGACGCTCACCACGAACTGCACGGCCAGGGCGGCCGCGAGGAAGAGTCCGCTGACCCGGACGGCGGTGGCGGCCGTGGTGAGCACGGCGGCGAGCGCCCAGCGGCCCCGCAGCGCGGCCAGCCAGGCGGGCAGGGCGAGCGCGAGGAAGAGGGACTCCGTGTACCCGGCGGCGAGGAAGACCGCGCACGGCGAGAGCAGGACGAGCAGCACCGCGCGCCGCCCGCCCGCCGCCCCCGCACCGCCGGTGGCCCCCGCGATCCGGGCCAGCGCGAGCACCGCGACGGCCCCGGTCACCAGGGAGATCAGCAGACCTGCCACGCCCCAGTGCGGCACCACCGTGTGCACCGCCCGCAGCAGCAGCGGAAAGCCGGGGAAGAAGGCCTCCTCGTTGGCGAACCCCGGCACGGCGTCGTCGGCACGGCTGTAACCGTGCTCCGCTATGTGCCGGAAATGCACCCAGTCCCACTGCTCCCAGACCCCGAGCACGGCCGCACCGCGCCGGGCCTCCGGATCACGCGGGAACAACTGCGCCCCACAGTAGGCGGTGAGCCACAGCCCGGCCCGGGTGAGCAGATAGACGAGCAGCACCTGCCGGTCGTCGGCCCCGACCCGCACCCGCTGCCACGGTGACGCTCCCGCGAGGGGCGCGGGGGCCGTCCGTACCGGACGGGAGGGGGCGGCCGTGGCCATGGGCGATCTCCGTTTCGACACACGGTGCTGTGCAGCCCGTCCGGTGGGCGGGCAGTTTCGGCCCATCCGTCGAGCGGCTTTCCACCTGTCCGGCGGGCGGGCGCTTTCAACCCGTCCGGCAAGCGGCTTTCCACCTGTCCGGCGGGCGGGCGCTTTCAACCCGTCCGGCAAGCGGCTTTCCACCTGTCCGGCGGGCGGGCGGTTTCAACCCGTCCGGCAAGCGGCTTTCCACCTGTCCGGCGGGCGGACGGTTTCAACCCGTCCGGCAAGAGGCTTTCCACCTGTCCGGCGGGCGGGCGGTCTCAACCCGTCCGGCAAGCGGCTTTCCACCTGTCCGGCGGGCGGGCGGTTTCAACCCGTCCGGCAAGCGGCTTTCCACCTGTCCGGCGGGCGGGCGGTTTCAACCCGTCCGGTGGGCAATCCAAGCCCGTCCGGCGATTGAGGACGAGGCCGTTCAGGCCGATAGGGGGGTCCGGGGGCGCAGCCCCCGAAAGGGCGGCACGCTAACCGGGGGGCGCCCCGGACGACTCCGGCCCCCCAGTGGGCGGATACGTCCGCGCGGACCCCGACCCGGACCCGGACCCGGACCCGGACCCGGTAGGGTCAGTGGTGGGCGGCGGCCCGGACGAGGACGGCGGCGGCACCGAGGCGGAAGGCGGCGGCGCCGAGCCGGACGGCACCGTGGTGGGCCCCGGCGAGTCCCCGGAGGACGGCGCGGGGACGGACGCAGGCCCGTCCGTACGCCCGGCGGGCCGCACACCCCCCTCCCCCTGATCGGCAACCCCGACCAGCACCCCACTCACCCCACCGAAAACAACAACGGCGGCCGCCGCGAGCACAGCGAAGCGCCGCCGCCGCACCCGCTCACCCCGCCGGGTGATCTCCGCGGCCGCCGCGGGGGCGGCAAGCCCGTGCCCCTGCCCCGCGAGCCCCCGCAGCGCAGCCGCCAGAGCGCTGTCGTCATCGGGACGGCCCCCGGGGCCGGGACAACCCCCGGCGTCGGGGCGACCCCCGGGATAGGGACGACTTCCGGGATCGGGACGGCCCCCGCCGTCGGGGTGCCCGCCGTCGGGGTGCCCGTCGCGTGGCTGCTCAGCCACCGTGCGCCTCCTGCGTGGAGAGGTCCCGCAGTCGGGGCGCGAGCGCGGCCCTGCCACGGGAGAGATGGGTCTTGACCGTGCCGGTGGACAGGCCCGTCTCGTGGGCGATCTGCTCGACGGACAGATCACACACGTAACGCAGGGCCACGGTCCTGCGCTGCTGCGGGGACAGTTCCCTGAGCGCCTCGACCAGAACGACCGCGCCGGGATCAGGCGCGTCCGCGGCGCCGGGCCCGCCGTGCCGCTGCCAGGCCTGTTCGGCCCGGAACAGACCCTGCCTGCGGCGCAGCGCGAGCCGCCAGGCAACGGTCCGTACGTAGGCCTCGGGCGCGGCCTCGCGCCGCAGCCGCCCACGCCTGCTCCAGGCCTTGACGAACGCCTCCTGCACGACGTCCTGCGCCTCGTGCAGATCGCCGAGCATCACATAGAGCTGTCCGGTGAGCCGTCTGACCGCATGGGCGTAGAACTCCTCGAATTCCTCAGCGGTCAATGACGTGCTCCCCATCTGGTCGGTACACCTTCTCTAGCCCCGCGGCCTACGATCCGGTTGACACCCGCCCCGAAGTTTTTCCGGGATTCGCGCGGCCCCCGGAAACACGAGTGGGGTGGGCGGGACCGCGACGGTCCCGCCCACCCCACTCCGCCGGCTCCGCCGACCGCGGGTCAGCTCAGCGTCGCCAGCGCCTTCGGGTCGTACGACGACAGCTCGTCGAAGGCACCGCCGAGGACCTTCGCCGCCCACCGCGGGTCCGCGAGGAGGGCGCGGCCGACGGCGACGAGGTCGAACTCGTCGCGCTCCAGGCGGTCGAGGAGGTTGTCGAGACCCTGGACGGGGGCGCCCTCGCCCTGGAAGGCGCGCACGAAGTCGCCGTCGAGGCCCACGGAGCCGACGGTGATGACCGGCTTGCCGGTGAGCTTCTTCGTCCAGCCCGCCAGGTTCAGATCGGAGTCGCCGAACTCGGGCAGCCAGTAGCGGCGCGTCGAGGCGTGGAAGGCGTCCACACCGGCCGCGGCGAGCGGGGAGAGGAGGGCGTCGAGTTCCGCCGGGGTGTCGGCGAGACGGGCGTCGTAGGCGTCGGCCTTCCACTGGGAGTAGCGGAAGACGACAGGGAAGTCCGGGGCGACGGCCGCGCGGACGGCGGCCACGATCTCCGCCGCGAACCGCGTGCGGGCCACCAGGTCGCCGCCGTACGCGTCCGTGCGCCGGTTGGTGCCCGACCACAGGAACTGGTCGATCAAGTAGCCGTGCGCGCCGTGCAGTTCGACGCCGTCGAAGCCGATGCGCTCGGCGGCGGCGGCGGCCTCGGCGAACGCCCCGATCACGGCGTCGAGGTCGGCGCGCGTCATCGCCCTGCCGGTGCCCTCGGTGCCGTCGAGGCGCAGCCCGGAGGGACCGACCGCGGGGGCGTCCGCGAACGGGGGCTGCCCCGCGCTGCGCACCATGCCGATGTGCCAGAGCTGCGGCATGATCTTGCCGCCCGCCTCGTGCACGGCGTCCACGACCTTCGCCCAGCCCGCGAGCTGCTCCGCGCCGTGGAAGCGCGGGACGCGGTCGCTCTCACCCGCCGACTCGTGGCCGACGTAGGTGCCCTCGGTGATGATCAGTCCGACCTGTGCGGCGGCCCGCCGGGCGTAGTACCCGGCCACGTCCGCGCCCGGAACCCCGTCGGGGGAGAAGTTCCGGGTCATCGGCGCCATCACGATCCGGTTCGGAACGGTGAGCCCGCCGAGGGTGAAGGGCCGGGACAGGACCGCGGCGGCGCGGTCGGCGGGGGCACGGTCCGCGGGGGCGGAGACGGGGGCCATGAATGAGCTCCTCAGAAGGTCGGTCAGATCGGTCACGAATGGAACGGAGGCATCCTCCGCATTCGTCAACAGCCCACTGGACCGCCACATTCCGCCTGGGGCACACGCACCGCGAAAAGCCCCCCCCCGGGAAGGACCCGGGCGCGCCAAAGGGGCGGCACCCCCCTCTCGGAGGGCACCGCCCCTTCGTACAACTCAGGAAAGCCGTACGGCTTCAGGACAGCCGATCAACCACAGGGGCCGATCAGAAGTCCATGTCACCGCCCGGCATGCCGCCCGGAGCGCCCGCGGCAGCGGCCTTCTCCGGCTTGTCAGCGATGACGGCCTCGGTGGTGAGGAACAGCGCGGCGATGGACGCGGCGTTCTGCAGCGCGGAGCGCGTGACCTTCGCCGGGTCGATGATGCCCTCGGCGATCATGTCGACGTACTCGCCGTTCGCGGCGTTCAGGCCGTGACCCGGGGTGAGGTTGCGGACCTTCTCCACGATGACGCCGCCCTCAAGGCCGGCGTTCACGGAGATCTGCTTCAGCGGGGCCTCAAGGGCCAGCTTCACAGCGGCGGCACCGGTGGCCTCGTCGCCTTCCAGCTCCAGCTTCTCGAAGACCGAGGAGGCCTGGAGCAGGGCCACGCCACCACCGGCGACGATGCCCTCCTCGACGGCCGCCTTGGCGTTGCGCACGGCGTCCTCGATGCGGTGCTTGCGCTCCTTGAGCTCGACCTCGGTGGCGGCACCGGCCTTGATGACGGCCACGCCGCCCGCGAGCTTCGCCAGGCGCTCCTGGAGCTTCTCGCGGTCGTAGTCGGAGTCGCTGTTCTCGATCTCGGCGCGGATCTGGTTGACGCGACCCTGGACCTGGTCGCTCTCACCGGAGCCGTCGACGATGGTCGTCTCGTCCTTGGTGATGACGACCTTGCGGGCGCGGCCGAGCAGGTCGAGACCGGCGTTCTCCAGCTTGAGGCCGACCTCCTCGGAGATGACCGTGCCACCGGTGAGGATGGCGATGTCGCCGAGCATGGCCTTGCGGCGGTCGCCGAAGCCCGGGGCCTTGACGGCGACGGACTTGAAGGTGCCGCGGATCTTGTTGACGACCAGCGTGGACAGGGCCTCGCCCTCGACGTCCTCGGCGATGATCAGCAGCGGCTTGCCCGACTGCATGACCTTCTCCAGGAGCGGAAGGAGGTCCTTCACGTTGGAGATCTTGGAGTTGACGATCAGGATGTACGGGTCGTCGAGCGACGCCTCCATACGCTCCATGTCGGTGGCGAAGTACGCCGAGATGTAGCCCTTGTCGAAGCGCATGCCCTCGGTGAGCTCAAGCTCCAGACCGAAGGTCTGCGACTCCTCGACGGTGATGACGCCTTCCTTGCCGACCTTGTCCATGGCCTCGGCGATGAGCTCGCCGATCTGGGTGTCGGCGGCGGAGATGGAGGCCGTCGAAGCGATCTGCTCCTTGGTCTCGACATCCTTCGCCTGCTCAAGGAGGGCGCCGGAGACGGCCTCGACGGCCTTCTCGATGCCGCGCTTGAGGGCCATCGGGTTGGCGCCGGCCGCGACGTTGCGCAGGCCTTCCTTGACGAGCGCCTGGGCCAGGACGGTCGCGGTCGTCGTGCCGTCACCGGCGACGTCGTCCGTCTTCTTCGCGACTTCCTTGACCAGCTCGGCGCCGATCTTCTCGTACGGGTCCTCGAGCTCGATCTCCTTGGCGATGGACACACCATCGTTGGTGATCGTGGGGGCGCCCCACTTCTTCTCGAGGACGACGTTGCGACCCTTGGGGCCCAGGGTCACCTTGACGGCGTCGGCGAGCTGGTTCATGCCGCGCTCGAGGCCGCGCCGTGCCTCCTCGTCGAACGCGATGATCTTGGCCATGTGAAGTGGTCCTCCCGGACGGGGTGGAAAAGCAAACGGACCGTGCTGGCGCCCGCGACGGACGGTCTGCGTGCCGTGTGGTTCCTTGCCCCACCCGGCCTGCGGACCTCACCGACCCGATCCAAGTTCTGTCACTCTCACTCGTAGAGTGCTAACGCCAATGATTAGCACTCGACCCCCGAGAGTGCAAGGCTGCCCCCGGACCCCGGAGGGGGGAGGGGGAGCGCACCCGCCGGCCCGCGCCGGGCGCACGAAGGGCCCGCGCCCCGTTCCCGGGGTGCGGGCCCTTCGTCTGCGTCGTGTCGGTGGCCGATCGCGTCAAGCCGCTTCAGACGGCGAGCTTGACCATGTCCGCCTGCGGACCCTTCTGGCCCTGCGAGATCTCGAACTCGACTCGCTGACCTTCTTCCAGGGTGCGGTAGCCGTCCATCTGGATCGCGCTGTAGTGGACGAATACATCCGCACCACCGTCGACCGCGATGAAGCCATATCCCTTCTCCGCGTTGAACCACTTGACGGTGCCCTGAGCCATGCCTAACTCCCCTATTACTGGCCCTTGCGCAGGACCGCACTTCGCGGACCCGGGTCAGACCTCACTCCCCATGGGTGTGGGGGTGTGCGCCGGAACGCGTCGACCGCGGCTGAATGTATCTGTCCAACTGCCGTCTGCAACAGGTCAATCGGACGAGAATTCTGGGCAGGACTGTTTTCCGATATGGGGAGAATTCACCGAGGTTCGGGGCAAGTCGGGCCGGGCAAAAGCCGCATAAGGCTTGAATGGGCCGCATACTTTGGCTGCTTCTTGTCGGCCCGAGGCCGACTTCGCATATGCGCCGGGCATGACCCGAGGCGGGAGGCGAAGCTCCATTCCCATACTGTACCGCGCTCAACCATACAGAATTGCCCCCTCCGCTTTCTCTCGCGGAGGGGGCAATACCGGTGACTCCGGGTACGGTCAGCAGCCGCCGGCGACGGCCGGAATGATCGAGACGCCCGCGCCGTCCGGCGTGGCCGTCGCCAGGCCCTGCTCGAACCGCACGTCGTCGTCATTGACGTACACGTTCACGAACCGCCGCAGCTTGCCCTGATCGTCCAGGACCCGGGCGGCGATTCCGGTGTGCTTCTTCTCCAGATCGGCGATGACCTCACCGAGGGTGCCCCCCTCGGCGGCGACCTCGGCCTTGCCGCCGGTGTAGGTGCGGAGGATGGTAGGAATCCGGACGTTCACGCTCATGGGGTTCACCTCTGAGGGACGGGAGTGGAGCCCCTGAAAGGGGCGCGGGGAACTGCGCGAGGACGGACCACGACCGTTCGTCGGCGACGGCGATCAGGCCCTACGGCGCCTAACCGGCAAGCCCGGCGGAGCGAAACGCCTCAAGGCTCGGCTTGATGGTCGCGCTGGCCTGCGAAGTCTCAGCGACAGCGTCAAGTGTCTTCAGACCGTCCCCGGTGTTGAGCACGACGGTGGTGAGGGCGGGATCGATCAGCCCGGCCTCGACCAGCTTTCGAGTGACCCCCACGGTCACCCCGCCCGCCGTCTCGGCGAAGATCCCTTCCGTACGTGCGAGGAGCTTGATCGCGTCGACGACCTGCTGGTCGTCGACGTCCTCCACCGCACCGCCGGTGCGCCGCGCGATGTCCAGGACGTAGGGCCCGTCGGCCGGGTTGCCGATGGCGAGCGACTTGGCGATGGTGTTCGGCTTCTGCGGGCGGACCACGTCCTGCCCGGCCTTGAACGCGGCCGAGACCGGCGAGCAGCCCTCCGCCTGGGCGCCGAAGATCTTGTACGGCTTGTCCTCGACCAGGCCGAGCGCGATCAGCTCCTTCAGACCCTTGTCGATCTTCGTGAGCTGGGAGCCGGAGGCGATGGGGATCACGAGCTGATCGGGAAGCACCCAGCCCAACTGCTCGCAGATCTCGTACGCGAGGGTCTTGGAGCCCTCGCCGTAGTAAGGCCGCAGGTTGACGTTCACAAAGCCCCAGCCCTCGCCGAGCGGGTCGCCGATGAGCTCGGAGCAGAAGCGGTTCACGTCGTCGTAGTTGCCCTCGATGCCGACGAGCTCACCGCCGTACACGGCGGCCATGACGACCTTGCCCTGCTCCAGGTCGTGCGGGATGAACACGCAGGAACGGAAGCCCGCGCGGGCGGCGGCGGCGCCGACGGCCCCCGCGAGGTTGCCCGTGGAGGAGCAGGAGAGGGTGGTGAAGCCGAAGGCGCGGGCGGCTTCAAGGGCCTGCGCGACGACGCGGTCCTTGAAGGAGTGCGTGGGGTTGCCCGAGTCGTCCTTGACGAACAGCTTGCCCGGCTCGACGCCGATCTCACGGGCGAGGTTGTCGGCCTTGACGAGCTTGGTCCAGCCCGGGTTGAGGTTCGGCTTGTCGGCCACGTCGGCGGGGACCGGGAGCAGCGGCGCGTACCGCCAGATGTTGGCCGGACCGGACTCGATCTTCTTGCGCAGGGCCTCCGGGTCGCCGAGCGGCAGGTCGTAGGCGACTTCGAGCGGTCCGAAACACTCGGCGCAGGCGAAGATCGGGCCGAGCTCGAAGCGGGTTCCGCACTCGCGGCAGGAGAGGCCGGACGCGGGGCCGAAGTCGACGGCGGGGGTCCCGGTAGCAGCGGTGGCGCCGGTGGCGGGGGAGGTTTCGACGGTCTGCACAGCCATGGAGGCGAGGCCCTTTCTCCTCATCTTCCTCGCGGCGCATCTCGCCGCGAGACGGAATTGGCACCTTCCCGAGCCGGGAGCCTCGCGACGCCGGATCCGATGGATCGCGTACGAGACCGACTGGGTGGTTGCCGGGGCTTCAACGGGCCGTATCCCTCTGCCCCTCTGGATGAGCGGTATGGCGCCGGGCGCGGAACGCCCGGGCATTTGTGACGCGGCGGCCACCGACATGCGATGGTCATGCGCGTTGTTCAAGACTGTAACCGAAGCCCTGGACGCTTGAGATAGTCGTCCGAAGCGCGAGATGGATCACAATCGGGAGGACCGCGCGTGCTGGAAGAGGTCGAGCGCTGGCTGAGCAGGCGTTCCTGGTCCGTCGCCGACCGCCCGCTCACCGCCCTCCTGACCGCCAAACGGGCAGCGGGCACCTCGGTGAGCGTGGTACTGCCCGCTCTCGACGAGGAGGAGACCGTCGGCGGCATCGTGGCCGAGATCCGCCGCGCCCTGATGGAGCGGATACCGCTGGTCGATGAACTGGTGGTGATCGATTCCGGTTCGGGCGACCGCACGGCCGAGGTCGCCGCGGCCGCGGGCGCCCGGGTCGTGCACCGCGACGAGATCCTGCCGCGCCTTCCCGCGCTGCCGGGCAAGGGCGAGGTCCTGTGGCGGTCCCTCCTGGCCACCCGCGGTGACATCGTCGCGTTCGTCGACGCGGACCTGAAGGAGTTCTCGGCGGACTTCGTCTCCGGCATCGTGGGGCCGCTCCTCACCGAGCCCGACGTGGACTTCGTGAAGGCGATGTACGACCGCCCCCTCGGCTCGGCTCCGGGACAGGGCGGCCGGGTCACCGAGCTGATGGCGCGCCCGCTCCTGAACATGCACTGGCCGCAGCTCGCCGGGTTCGTGCAGCCGCTCGGCGGCGAGTACGCGGCCCGCAGGTCGCTCCTCGAACGCCTGCCCTTCCCCGTCGGGTACGGGGTCGAGCTCGGGCTGCTCGTGGACGCGCTGCACACCGTGGGCCTGGACGCCCTCGCGCAGGTCGACGTCGGCGTACGCGTCCACCGCCATCAGGACGGGCAGGCCCTCGGGCGGATGGCGGCGGCGATCTACCGCACCGCGCAGGTGCGGCTCGCCCGCGCCCATCTCGTACGCCCCGAGCTGACCCAGTTCGTCCGCGGGGAGCACGGCTTCGAGCCGCGGACGCACCCCGTGGACACCGCGGAGCGGCCACCGATGGCGCAGGTCGCGGAGTACGCGCGGCGCCGGGTGGCCTGAGCGGGCGGTTCACCGCGCGGTCGGTCGCGGTCGGACCCGGCGTGATCGGGCGGTCGGACCCGGCGCGGTCGGTCGCGGTCGGACCCGGCGTGATCGGGCGGTCGGACCCGGCGGGGGCGGTCCTGTCGGACCCGGCACGGTCGGCCCGGTTGGACCCGGCGGGGATGTGACGTCGGCCGCCCGTACGTTTGAGCGTTTCCGTCAGCGGCTAGGTTCGCCACATGGTCTCCGAGCACGCAGCCGCCCAGGTCCTCGTCGCGTCGAACCGCGGCCCTGTGACGTACTCCCTCGGCGAGGACGGGACGCTCGACGCCAAACGCGGCGGCGGCGGGCTCGTCTCCGGGCTCAGCGCCATCGGCGACGAGGCCGACGCCCTGTGGGTGTGCTCGGCGCTCGGCGACGGCGACCGCGAGGCCGTGCGGCGCGGGGTCGGCGAGCCGGGTGTGCGGATGCTCGACATCGACGCCGCCGTGCACGCCGACGCGTACAACGGCATCGCGAACTCGGTGCTGTGGTTCGTGCACCACATGCTGTACCAGACGCCGCTCGAACCCGCGTTCGGCCCTGAGTTCCGGGCGCAGTGGGCCGCGTACGAGACGTACAACCGGGCCTTCGCCGAGGCGCTCGCGCTGGAGGCGGCGCCGGGCGCGGCCGTCCTCGTACAGGACTATCACCTCACGCTGGTGCCCGGCATGCTCCGCGAACTCCGCGACGACCTGCGCATCGGGCACTTCTCGCACACGCCCTGGGCGCCCGTCGACTACTTCCGGCTGCTGCCCGACGACATCGCCGAGCAGATCCTGCGCGGGATGCTCGGCGCGGACCGGCTCGGGTTCCTCACCGGGCGGTGGGCCGACGCCTTCACCGACTGCTGCGTGGCGCTCCTCGGCGGTACGACGGGCACGCGCGTCGGCGTGCACGGGCTCGGGGCCGACGCGGACTTCCTGCGGGAGCGGTCGCGCCGGGACGACGTCGAGGAACGGCTCGTGGTGCTGCGGGAGCAGATCGGCACGGACCCGACGGGGGCGCCCCGTAAGGCCGTCGTCCGGGTGGACCGCACCGAACTGTCCAAGAACATCGTGCGCGGCCTGCACGCGTACCGGCTCCTCCTGGAGGAGCGGCCGGAGTGGCGCGAGCGGGTCGTGCACGTCGCGTTCGCCTATCCCTCGCGGCAGGACCTCGCGGTGTACCGCGACTACACGGCGGAGGTCTCGCGTGTCGCCGAGTCCATCAACTCCGCGTACGGGACCGCCGACTGGACGCCCGTCGTCCTCCACGTCAAGGACGACTTCGCGCGCTCCCTCGCCGCGTACCGGCTCGCCGACGTCGCCCTCGTCAACCCCATCCGGGACGGCATGAACCTCGTCGCCAAGGAGGTGCCCGTCGTCTCCGACGAGGGGTGCGCGCTTGTTCTCTCCCGCGAGGCGGGTGCGTACGCGGAGCTGGGTGAGGACTCGCTCACCGTGAACCCGTACGACGTCTCGGGCACGGCGGCGGCGCTCCACGAGGCGCTCGTGATGCCCGCCGCCCACCCACCCTTGCCCCTCCGCTGTGGGCAACTGGTCCGCCAGGGGCGAGGGGGGTACCTCCCTGCTCGAGCGGAGCCGAGAGCTTGGGGGAGGGTGGGCACAGCCCCGGCTTACGGCGCCCGTAATGTTGGCGGAGGGGTACGGCGAAGCGCGGCCGACGGCCAGGTCAGGTCAGCCGCGCGGCCAGTCCCGCCAGGAGGGCGACCACGGCGGCGGGCCCGTCGACGACGACGTCGGCACGATCGGCCAGCTCAGTGACCTCCGCACTGCCACTGCACACCAGCAGCCCCCGAACATCCCCGCCCGACCGCAACTTGTCGACGGCGGCGAACGCGGGCAGATCCCCGAGATCGTCCCCCGCGTACAGGACGGACTCGGCACCCACCTCCCGTACGTAGTCGACCAGGGCGACCCCCTTGTCGATCCCGGGCGGCCGCAGCTCAAGCACGAGCCGCCCCGGCTCGACGATCAGCCCGTGCCGAGCGGCCAGCTCACCGAGCGGCCCCCGCAACTCCTCGAACGCCGCCTGCGGATCCCGCGCCCGCCGCGTATGCACGGCGACGGCCCGCCCCTTCTCCTCGATCCAGGTCCCGTGCCACGCCCCGATCGCGTCCAGGAACCCCGGCAGCTCGGCCCGCGCGCCCGCCACCCCGGGATGCGGCTCGGCGGCCTGCACGGTCGCGGTGACGGCGTCCCACCGCTCGGCCCCGTAGTGCCCGAGGACGACGAGGTGTTCGAGGCCGGGAACACCCGCGAGCCCGCCGTGGCGGACGGCGACCCCGGCGGGCCGACCGGTGACGACGGCCACGGAGCACACCTTCGGCGCGAGCGCGGCGAGCGCGGGCACCGCGTCGGGGTGCGCCCGCGCCTGCTCGGGGTCGGGCACGATCGGCGCGAGCGTGCCGTCGAAGTCGAGGGCGATCACGGCGCGTTCGGGCCGGGCCAGGATCGCGGCGAGGCCGTCACGCCCGGCGGGCGTCAGCGGCTGCGGCAGGCAGTACGTCGGGTCACCCATAGGCCAGACCTTAGCCTCAACGTTCGGCGCGCCGCGCCTGCCGGACCCGCCGCAGCCGGTTAACGGTGACCGGATCGTGGGCCAGGGCACGCTCGTCGTCGAGCAGCGCGTTCAGGATCTGGTAGTAGCGGACCGGGGCGAGCCCCAGCTCCTCCCGGACGGCCCGCTCCTTGGCGCCGGGCCCGGCCCAGTTGCGCCGCTCCAGGGCGAGCACCGCCTTGGCCCGCCCGGAGAGCTCACCGGAACCGGGCCGCGCGTCGTCCGCCGCACCGGGCGCGCCAGGCCCACCGGGAGCACCGGGAGCACCGGGAGCACCGGGCTCTGGGTAGTCCGTCATGACGACCACGCTAACCCCGGCCCCGCCACCGGGTCACTGCGCGTTCTCCTCCGCGGCGGCCTTCGCCTCGATCTGGCCGAGGATGGCCTCCGGGTTGCCGTTCTCGTCGACGGTCTTGCCGATGTACTTCTTGACCTGCACGGACACCTGCGCCCACGACGTCTTGCCGACCGGGTAGAGCTGCGAGGCGGGCAGCTCCTCGAGGAACTGGCCGAGCTTCGCCGAGTCCTCCTTGTTCTCCGCCATCGCCTGCGACGCGGACGTCGTGACGGGCAGCAGGTCGTACTCGCGCGAGAAGTCGAGGACGTTCTTGGTGCTGTAGACGAAGTCGAGGAACTCGCCGATCTCCTTGCGGTGACCGTTCTGCTTGAAGGCCATCATCCAGTCGGCGACACCCATCGTGGACTGGGCCTTGCCGTCGATGCCGGGCATCGGCACCATCCCGTACTTCAGGCCCTTCTTCGCGGCCATCTGCATCAGGGTGGGGTGCCCGTTGAGCATGCCGACGTCACCGCGCGTGAAGGCCGCGAAGGCCTCGGCACGGTTCAGCTTTCCGGGTGGTGTCGGACCGGTGAGGCCCTTGCCGACCAGCTCGTCCTTCAGCCACTTGAAGGTCGTCACATTGGGCTTGGCGTCGATGTCGTACGAGCCGACGTTGTCGGTGTAGCCGCCGCCCCCGCTGAGCAGCCACTGCATCGTCTCGGCCTGCGCCTCCTCCGGGCCGAGCGGCAGCGCGTAGGGGATCTTCACACCGCGCGCCTTCAGCTTCTGCGCGGCGGCCTGCAGCTCGCTCCAGCTCTCCGGCGGCTTGATGCCGGCGCTCTTGAACAGCTTCTCGTTGAAGAACAGCAGACGCGTGGACGCGGCGAACGGCATGCCGTACTGCACCCGGTTCACCTCGCCCGCCTTGGAGAGCGGGGCGAGGAAGTCGGCCTGGGTGGGGATGGAGAGCAGGTCGTCGGCGCTGTACAGCTTGTCCTGCGCGGCGTAGTCGGCGTACGCGCCGATCTGGGCGAGGTCGGGGGCGTTCCCGTCCTTCACCATCTCCTTGACCTCGCGGTCGACGTCCGTCCAGGAGTGCACGGTCACATCGACCTTGATGCCCGGGTGCTCGGCCTCGAACTTCTTCGACAGCGCGTCCCAGTACTTCTTGGAGGTGTTCGCCGAGGAGTCGCCGTAGTCGGCGGCCACGAGCTTGAGGGTGACATCACCGGAGTCGCCGGAGTCGCCGCCGCAGCCGGCGAGCAGTGCCGTCATGCTCAGCGCGGCCACCGCCGCGGTCAGACCTGTCACGCGCCGCTGCACTGCTGTTTCCCACCCTCGTCGTTCCTGGCCGAACTGCGAGTTTCCCCCGCGTCCCGATACAAGGTCTACACCACCCGCATATCACTTCTGCAACGGCCTTGGCTTATTGCAGCGCCCACGTACTCCTGCTAAGCACTCCCCTGCACCCGCCCCACCGCACCCCGGACCACAACTCCCGCACCGGCAAGGAGCCTTGGCGCATGTCGCGTACCGCAGAAGAGACAGCCACCCAGCCCGACTGCTGGCGCCGTGCGGCCGACGCCGCCGGCACCTTCGACGGCCTGCCCCGGCCGGGCGAACGGGTCGCCGTGACCGGGTGCGGTACGTCCTGGTTCATGGCGATCGCGTACGCGGCGCTGCGCGAGGCGGCCGGGCAGGGCGAGACGGACGCCTTCGCCTCCTCCGAGTTCCCCACGGGCCGCGCCTACGACCGCGTCGTGGCCATCACCCGCTCCGGCACCACGACGGAGGTCCTCCACCTCCTCGGCGAGCTGCGCCGCACCGTCCCGACCCTCGCCCTGACCGGCGACCCGAAGACGCCCGTCATGGAGGCGGCCAACGCGGTGGCGGTCCTGGACTGGGCCGACGAGGAGTCCGTCGTCCAGACCCGCTTCGCCACGACGGCGCTCGCGTTCCTGCGGGCGGGGCTCGGCGACATCCCCGGCGTGAAGCCGGTGCCCGAGGCGGCCGCGGACGCCGAGGAAGCGCTCACCACTCCCCTGCCCCCCGCCCTGCTGACCGCCGAACAGTGGACGTTCCTCGGCCGCGGCTGGACCTACGGACTCGCGCTCGAAGCCGCCCTGAAGATGCGGGAGGCAGCCGGGGCCTGGACGGAGGCGTACCCGGCCATGGAGTACCGCCACGGCCCCATCGCCATCACCGGCCCCGGCCGCGTCACCTGGACCTTCGGCACCCCACCGGAAGGACTCACCGCCGACGTCACCCGAGCCGGCGGCACCCCGATCACCCACCCCGGCCTGGACCCCCTGGCCGCCCTCGTCCACGCCCAACGCCTGGCGGTGACCGTGTCCGAGTCCCGAGGCCACAACCCGGACCACCCCCGCAACCTGACACGCAGCGTGATCCTGCCCGACCTCTAGCCCGTCCGGCGACGTCTTCCAGCCCGTCCGGCGACGTCTTCCAGCCCGTCCGGCGTTTGAGGACGAGGCGCGAAGCGCCGACAAGGGGGGTCCAGGGGGCGCAGCCCCCGGTTACGGGAAAGGGGCGGGCCTGGGGCGCCCCGCGAGGACCCCACCCACCCCCCGAGGCCGAGGAAGAAGCACACCCCAAGGCCCAGGGGCCAGAACATGTGGACTAGACCTCTCACGGGGTCACACGCGACACTGTCCCCGTGAGACATGTCATCGCCCTGGACGTGGGCGGCACAGGAATGAAGGCCGCCCTGGTCGGGGCAGACGGCACCCTGCTCCACGAGGCCCGCCGCCCCACCGGCCGCACCCGAGGCCCCGAAGCGGTGGTGAGGTCGATCCTCGACTTCGCAGCGGACCTCCACGCCCACGGCCTCGCCCACCTGGGCGAACCCGCCGCCGCGGCCGGCGTGGCCGTACCCGGCATCGTCGACGCGGACCACGGCATCGCGGTGTACGCGTCCAACCTGGGCTGGACCGACGTACCGCTGCGCGACCTCCTCAGCACCCGCCTGGAAGGCATCCCCGTGGCCCTCGGCCACGACGTCCGCACCGGCGGCCTCGCAGAGGGCCGTCTGGGCGCGGGCAAGGGCGCCGACCGCTTCCTGTTCGTGCCGCTCGGCACGGGCATCGCGGGCGCCATCGGCATCGACGGCACCATCGAACCGGGCGCCCACGGCTCGGCGGGCGAGATCGGCCACATCGTGGTGCGCCCCGGCGGCCCGCCCTGCGGCTGCGGCCAGCGCGGCTGCCTGGAGCGCCTCGCCTCCGCGTCCGCGGTGAGCAAGGCCTGGGCGGAGGCCAGCGGCGACCCGGCGGCGGACGCCGCGGACTGCGCGAAGGCCGTACGCTCCGGCGACCCGCGCGCCGTGGACGTCTGGCAGCACGCGGTGGACGCCCTCGCCGACGGCCTCCTGACGGCCCTCACCCTCCTGGACCCGCACACCCTGATCATCGGTGGCGGCCTGGCGGAGGCCGGGGAAACCTTGTTCACACCGCTGCGCGCGGCCATCGCCGACCGCGTGGTGCAGTTCCAGACACTGCCCGAGATCGTCCCCGCGGCACTCGGCGACGCGGCGGGCTGCCTGGGCGCGGGCCTGCTCGCCTGGGACCTCCTGGCGGCTCCCCGGCCCACCGAAGACCCCCACGACTCCCCGGAGGTAACCACCTGATGGCCCCCAGCAAGGTTCTCGCCGGTGCCCAGGTGGTACTGCCCACCGGAACCGTCCCCAACGGCCGCGTCATCGTCACGGACGGCGGCCGCATCGCAGGGAGCGCTCCCGCGGACGCCGAGGCGGTCGACCTGACCGGCCACTGGCTGGTCCCCGGCTTCGTCGACACGCACAACCACGGCGGCGGCGGCGCGTCCTTCACCAGCGGCACGGCCGATGACATCCTGCGCGGCGTCCAGACCCACCGCCTGCACGGCACCACCACCGTCGTGGCCTCGACCGTCACCGGCGAGATGGACGCCCTCGCCCAGCGCGCGGGCCTGCTCTCCGAACTCGCCGAGCAGGGCGACATCGCCGGCATCCACTTCGAGGGCCCCTTCATCTCCCCCTGCCGCAAGGGCGCGCACAGCGAGGCACTCCTGCGCCACCCGGACCCGGCGGAGGTCCGCAAGCTCGTCGACGCCGCCCGCGGCCAGGCCCGCATGGTCACCCTCGCCACCGAGCTCCCCGGCGGCACCGACTCCGTACGCCTCCTCGCCGAACTGGGCGTGATCGCGGCGATCGGCCACACGGACGCCACGTACGAGCAGACGAAGGAAGCCATCGACGCCGGCGCCACCGTCGCCACCCACCTCTACAACGCCATGCCCGGCCTCGGCCACCGCGCCCCCGGCCCCATCGCCGCCCTCCTGGAGGACGAGCGGATCACCATCGAGCTGATCAACGACGGCACGCATCTGCACCCGGCCTCCTTCGAGCTGGCCTTCCACCACGCGGGCGCGGGCCGCGTCGCCCTGATCACGGACGCGATGGACGCGGCCGGCTTCGGGGACGGCACCTACCTCCTCGGCCCGCTGGAGGTCGAGGTGAAGGACGGCGTCGCCCGGCTCACCGAGGGCGGTTCGATCGCGGGCTCCACGCTGACCATGGACCGGGCGTTCCAGCGCTCGGTGACCGTCGACGGGCTGCCCGTCGGCGACGTCGTGGCCGCCATCTCCGCGAACCCGGCCAAGCTCCTCGGCATGTACGACCGCATCGGCTCCCTGGAGCCCGGCAAGGACGCGGACATCGTGGTCCTGGACGCCGAGTTCGCGCTCAAGGGCGTGATGCGCAAGGGCGAGTGGGTCCTCGACCCCACCGCGCCCTGACCCGGCGCCCCACGCGGCTCCGGCCCGCGTACGCACCGTTCGGGTGAGGCGGTTGGTCCGAGGTCTGGGCCAACCGCCGTCTTTTTGGCATGATCAGAACCCGAGAGCCGCACGCAGCGCACAGCTCCGTGTTCCGTCGTCCCGGGGGTGAAGCAGTGATCGTCACGGTCACGCCGAACGCCGCTCTCGACCTCACGTACAAGGTTCCCGTCCTCACCCCGCACGCCTCGCACCGCGTCACCGAAGTGACCGAACGCGCGGGCGGCAAGGGCCTGAACGTCGCCCGCGTACTCGCCGCCCTCGGCCACGACGTGACGGTCACCGGCTTCGTGGGCGGCGACACCGGCCACGCCCTGCGCGACCACCTGACCAGCGTCCCCGGCGTCACCGACGGCCTGTACCCGGTCGCGGGCGCGACCCGCCGCACCCTCGCCGTCGTGGACGCCCGCACCGGCGACACCACCCAGCTCAACGAACCGGGCCCGACCGTCACTCCCGCCGAGTGGTCCGGATTCCTCGCCGCGTACGAGGAGTTGCTGCGGGGCGACGACGTGCGGGCCGTGGCCCTGTGCGGCAGCCTGCCGCCCGGCGTGCCGGTGGGCGCCTACGCCGTCCTGGTACGCGCCGCCCGCGCCGCCGCCGTACCCGTACTCCTCGACACCAGCGGCGAACCCCTGCGCCGCGGCGTCGCCGCCCGCCCCGACATCGTCAAGCCCAACGCCGACGAACTCGCCGAACTCACCGGCGCCCACGAACCCTCCCAGGCCACCCGCGACGCCCGCCGCCGCGGTGCCCACGCCGTCGTCGCCTCCCTCGGCGCCGAGGGCCTCCTCGCCCTCACCCCGGAGGGCACCTGGCGCGCCCGGCCGCCCGGCCTGATCCGCGGCAACCCCACCGGCGCCGGCGACTCCGCCGTCGCGGGCCTGCTCTCCGGCCTGGTCCGCCAACTGCCCTGGCCGGACCGCCTGGCGAACGCGGTCGCCCTGTCGGCGGCTACGGTCGCGGCCCCCGTGGCTGGCGAGTTCGACGCGGCGGTGTACGAGGACGTCCTGCCGAAGGTCACCGTGACGGGCGACGAGCCACCTGCGCAGTGAGCGGAGCGGGTGGTGGCGGCTCGGGCACGCCTGGACGCCGCCCGCCGCAACCCGAGACGGCCCGGCACGGCTCGGCCCGGCACGGCCCGGCCCGGCTCGGCCCGGCTCGGCCCGGCGCGGCGCGGCTCGGCTCGGCCCGGCATGGCTCGGCTCGGCCCGGCATGGCTCGGCTCAGCCCGACACAGCCCGAGACGGCTCGACTCAGCCCGAGACGGCTCGACTCGGCCCGGCATCCTCGGCTCAGCCCGAGACGGCTCGACTCGGCCCGGCATCCTCGGCTCAGCCCGAGACGGCTCGACTCAACCCGACAAGCTCGACGCAGCTCAACGGGCCGCCGCAGGCCCGGGAATGGGGTCAGCATGCCACTCGCCACCACCGGCGAACTCGTCGCCCACGCCGTCACCCGGAGCCGCGGCATCGCGGCCTTCAACGTCATCACCCTCGAACACGCGGAGGCCATCGCCCTCGGCGCCGAACGGGCGGGCACCGCCGCCGTCCTCCAGATATCCGAGAACGCCGTGAAGTTCCACGGCGGCCGCCTCACCGCGATCGCTACGGCGGCCGCCGCGGTGGCCCGCGCCTCCTCGGCCCCGCTCTCCCTCCACCTGGACCACGTCACCGACACCGCCCTGCTGCGCGCCGCACACGCCGAGGGCTTCAGCTCGGTGATGTTCGACGCCTCGAAACTCGCGTACGCCGAGAACGTCAAGGAGACCGCCGACGCGGTGCGTTGGGCGCACGAGCGCGGCATCTGGCTGGAGGCGGAACTCGGCGAGGTCGGCGGCAAGGCGGGCGAGGCCCCGCTGGACGCCCACGCCCCCGGCGCCCGCACCGACCCGACGGAGGCCGCCGCCTACGTCACCGACACCGGCGTCGACGCCCTGGCCGTCGCCGTCGGCTCCTCCCACGCCATGACCGAACGCACCGCCGCCCTCGACCACGACCTCATCGGGGCCCTGCGCACGGCCGTCCCGGTCCCCCTGGTCCTGCACGGCTCAAGCGGCGTCCCCGACACCGAGATCCGCCACGCCATCACCGCCGGCATGACCAAGATCAACGTGGGCACGGCCCTCAACACCGCCTTCACCGGCGCGGTACGCGACCACCTCACCGCCCACCCCACCGGCGTCGACCCCCGCACATACCTGACCCCGGCCCGCGAGGCGATGGCCGGGGTCGTGGAGAGCTTCCTGCGCCTGACGAACTGACGCGCTCACCAGGCCTGTTACTCCTTGACGTGCCCCGCCTTCAGCCACACCCGGTCGAGGACCGCGTCGCACTTGTCGCCCTGCTGGCAGGAGACGGAGATCGTATTGGTGCCCTTGTTCAACTGGACGAAGGCGAAGGTCTTCGTCCAGCCCTTGTCCCACGCCCCCTCCCCGGCACCGGTGAAGTTGTCCATGTTGAGCTTGCGACCGGACGGCGTGCCGTTGATGCCGAGCGTCGTCTCGGCCGCCTTGCCCGGCACGGAGTACCCCACGAAGACGGTGTAGGCACCGCTCTTGGGAATCCCGTCGACCGTCCAGGTCACCTGCGCCCCGGGCTTCTCCAACCCGGACACGTACACCCCGCCCGCGGACTGGGCGCCCTTGATGTCGGACGCGGTGGTGGTGCCGCCCTCCAGCTTCAGGGCCTTGGCGTCGGCCTTGGGCAGGTCGGCTTCGGGCTTCTTGCCGTCGTCCTTGGACGCGGTCGGGCTCGGCTCCTCGGACACGGACTGGTTCTGGGACGGCCCCGCCTCGTTCCCGCCGTCGTCCCCGTCACCGCCGCCGAACACCATCGCGGCACCTATCCCGAGGGCCACCACGGCGACCACGGCGATGGCACCGATCAGCAGACCCTTGGTGTTGGGCCCCCGCCCGCGACCGCCGCCGTTGCCCGCGTGGCCCGGCATCCCGGGCGCCCCGGGCCCACCGGCCTGCCGCGTCGGCGCGGTGCCCCCCGGCTGCGCCTCCGGGGCGGCGTAGTGGGCGTTGGGCTGCCCGTACGCCTGCTGCTGCGTCTGGGCGGGCGGATAACCGTACGCGGGGGCCTGGGCGTGGCCCTGGGCCTGCTGGCCGTACTGCCGCTCGCCGACCGCGCGTACGTGGTTGTACGACCTCGGCCCGGGGTAGCCGTACCCGCCGCCCCCGGAGGGCGGTGTCGCGCCGGCTGCCTGGCCATCCGCGTACAGATAGCCGAACGGGTCGTCATCGCCCTCTGGCGCGCGCGGCGTGTGCTCGCCGTTATTGCCGGGCGTCATTCGCAGGTCACTCCCTCGCATCGCGGATGCGGGCGAGCCTACCCGCTCCGGGTGACCGCCCACGGTGACGTTGACTTCATCCAGGACATCCAACGGGTGCGCGGGCGCGGGGTCCGGCGGCCGCCCGCCCCCATCCCGACTCACGCGCGGCGCCCGCCGCCGGTTCCGTTACCGCGTACGGGAGTTCGCTCGCGCCCGTCCCCGGAACCCACTCGCCCGTCCCCGGATCCCGCTCGGCCGCCCGCGGTCCTCCGCCCTCACCCGGCCCGCCGATGCTGCTTGGCCCGCGAACGTTTCTCGATGTACATCCGCTGATCCGCCGAATGCAACACTTCATCCGCAGACATCCCGCAATGTGCCCATCCGATACCGAAGCTGGCCCCGACGCGCACGGCCCGCCCGTCCACCCGGATCGGCGGGATGATCGCGTTCCGCAGCCGCACCGCGAGGTCCTGCGCATCGGCCCTGCCAAGGCCGTCGGCGAGTACCACGAACTCGTCACCACCGAGCCGCGCCACCGTGTCCCCGTCCCGAACACCGTTGGTCAGCCGCCGAGCGACCTCGATGAGAACGGCGTCACCGGTGTGGTGCCCGAAGCGGTCATTGATCGACTTGAAGCCGTCGAGGTCACAGAAGAGGACGGCGAGGCCCTTGGTCCCGTCGTCCGGAACGGCCTCCTCCGGCGGGGCGATGGTGTGAACATGGTGGTCGTAACCGTCGCCCTGCGGGTCCGCGCCCACGCCCTGCCCGTGGCCCCCGGCGTACCCCGGCGCATACAGCCCACTGTTGTCGTACGCCGCATCCAGCGAGTCCACCGTGGACGGCTGACCCGCATGCGGCCTGCGACAGAGACGGGCGCTGAGCCGGGCACGCAACTCCGCGGAGTTCGGAAGGCCGGTGAGCGAGTCGTGCGAGGCACGGTGCGCGAGCTGCAGCTCACGCCGCTTGCGCTCCTCGATGTCCTCGACGTGCGTGAGCAGAAACCGCGGCCCGTCCGCGGCGTCGGCCACCACCGAGTTCCGCAGCGACACCCAGACATACGTCCCGTCCCGCCGCCCGAACCGCAACTCGGCCCGCCCGCCCTCCGCCGACGTACGCAGCAACGTACCGATGTCCTCGGGGTGCACGAGTTCGGAGAAGGAGTAACGGCGCATCGCCGACGCGGGACGGCCCAGCAACCGGCACAACGCGTCGTTCGTCCGCAGGATCCGCCCGTGCTGATCGCCACCCATCTCGGCGATGGCCATGCCACTGGGCGCGTACTCGAAGGCCTGCCGGAAGCTCTCCTCGCTGGCACGCAGCGCCTGCTGCTCGCGCTCGAGGCGGACCAGGGCCCGCTGCATGTTGGCCCGCAACCGCGCGTTGCTGATGGCGATGGCCGCCTGGAACGCGTACATCTGCAGCGCCTCACGCCCCCACGCCCCGGGACGCCGCCCGTTGCGCGGCCGGTCCACGGAGATCACACCGATCAGTTCGCCCCCGGACGACCCGGTCGCGTACATCGGCGCGAACAGCCGGTCCGAAGGGTGCCACTCGTCCTCGAACCGCGGCTCGGGCCCCTCGGTGTACCACTGCGGCACGTCGTCCTCGTCGAGGATCCAGCCCTCCGTGTACGGGATGAAGCGCAGCGCGCCCCAGGCCTCGCCCATGGTCAGGCGGCGCTCCCAGGACTCGCGGGAGCCCACACGGCCGGTGATGAGGGCCTCGGCTGCCGGATTGCCCGCGAAGGCGGCGACGACGAGATCGCCGTCAGGGCGCACGAGGTTGACGCACGCCAGCTCATAGCCAAGCCCGTTCACCACGCCGTCGGCGACGGTCTGCAGCGTGTCCGCGAGGCTGCGGGCCGTGTTGAGGTCCGCAACCACCTGATGCAGTTGCCGCAGGGTCGCAAGACGGACGTACGGCTCCGACTCGGTCTCCATGCTCGCTCTCCCCGAGACCTCGACAGCAACTCCAGGATCCGCAGCGTCCTCAGTGTCCTCAGTGTCCGTATCTCTGACTCTTCCGACTCTTCCGACTGATCGTGCTTCTTCTGAGCCTCTGTGTCTCCGCGCTTGCCCGTACTGCCTGAACTGGTACGCACTACTTCCCCTACGGGCAGGTACCGCCACCCGTACTGCCGGATACTGCTGCCGGTGCCGGTCAGGCCCCATCGCCCGTACCGCAGTGGTGCCGGTCGATACTCCTCGCCGCCGCCGCGCCTCTTCCGCACCCCGTCGTGCCGTCGCACCCTCGGCGTCCGCGCCGTCTCTGTACCTGTCCGATTGCCACGGTCACTGAATCACAGCGAGCTGCCCACTCGGTACACAGGGTCAACAAAATATGGGCCCTGTGACTCAAGTCACAGGTGGGAGATCCGATTTGAGCCCCTGAGTTGAGCCAAAGCGGCAGGCGGCAGGCGGCAGGCGGCAGGCGGCAGGCGGCAGGCGGCAGGCGGCAGGCGGCAGGCGGCAGGCGGCAGGCGGCAGGCGGCAGGCGGCAGTTTACGGTGAGGGCGGCCGTTTGCGGTGCGGGCGGCAGTTTGCGGTGCGGGCGGCAGTTTATGGTGCGGGCTGCGGCTGCGGGCTGCGGCCCACTCGGGTCCATCGTGAGCCCCGGTCCCGCCGCCGGGCGCGACCTCGGTCCTAGGTCCGCCCTCGGCCTGGAGGCCGATGCGGAACACTCGCCTCCGCAGTTAGCGTCGAAGCGTGGCTGCCAACCTGACCATGAAGACCCAGACCCTCCCCACCCCTCATCCTGTGGGGGTGAGCAACGACGAGTTCCGCGCCGCCATGTCCCGCCTGGCGGCGGGCGTGGTCCTGGTGACGGCCCATGAGCCCCCGCTGGACCCGGACGACCCCACGGCCCCCGGCGGCGAGGACGTCGGCATGACGGCGACCGCCTTCCTGTCCGTATCCCTGGACCCGCCCCTGGTCATGGTCAGCCTGCGCGAGGGCTCCCGCATGGACGACCTGCTGGCGGAACAACCTCTGTGGGCCGTGTCGGTCCTGTCCGAGAGCCAGCGCCACATCGCGGGCCGCTTCGCGATGAAGGGCCGCATCAGCGACCGTCTCCTCTTCGAAGACATCCCCTACGTACGCGGCGAGACCGCCGGTTCCCCCCTGGTGGGCGGCGCACTCGCCACCCTCGAATGCCGCACGGAACAGACAGTGTCCGCAGGCGACCACACCCTGGTCATCGGCCGCGTACTGACGGCCCATCTCCCGAGCGCCGACGGCGGGCCACTGCTGTACTTCAAGGGCCGCTACCGCCAACTGGGCTGACCGCCTCCGCCCACAACGCACCGCCCTGCGGGGCCCCTGCCGCTAACCCCAGCCCTTCCCCGACCGCCCCTGCTTGGTCTCCCCACGCCGCTTCTTCTCCCGCAGCCGCCGCTCGTTGATCCCGCGCGGGATACGGGTGGCCCTGCGCGGCTTGGGCGGCGGCGCGGTGGCCTCCGCCAGCAGGGAGGCGAGACGCGTGGCGGCCATCTCCCTGTTCCGCCACTGCGAGCGGTGCTCGCTCGCCCGTACGCTGACGACACCGTCCACGAGCCGGGACGCCAGCCGCTCCAGCGCCCGCTCCTTCCACACCTCGGGCAACGCCTCCGTACCCGCGAGATCGAAGCGCAGCTCGACCTGTGAGTCACTGGTGTTGACGTGCTGCCCACCAGGCCCGGAGGAGCGCGAGAAACGCCACATCAACTCGGCCTCGGGCAGCGAGACGGAGCCACGGATGACGTAAGGGCGGTGACCTGACATGTGCACCATGGTCCCGCGTGTGCACACCTCCGTCACCCGCTTTTCAACAGTGATGCACCACATACGGGGCCCCGAGTAAAGAAAGTAAAGACAGTCTCCGGCATATGGAACCTTCGATACCCCCCTCGGCGTTCATAGGGGTGTCGGTACCTTCGTCCCAGCACGAAGCCCGCAAGTACACACGTACTACTCGGTTGTACTCACGCTAGGAAGGGACTCCCAACAATGGCTGTAAGCCTGTCCAAGGGCGGCAACGTCTCGCTCACCAAGGAGGCACCGGGTCTGACCGCCGTCACGGTCGGCCTCGGCTGGGACGTCCGCACCACCACGGGCACCGACTTCGACCTGGACGCCTCCGCCATCGCGGTGAACCCCCAGGGCAAGGTCTACTCGGACGCCCACTTCGTCTTCTTCAACAACAAGGAGACGCCGGACCAGACCATCGTCCACACCGGTGACAACGTCACCGGCCAGGGCGAGGGCGACGACGAGCAGATCAACGTCAACCTCGCGGGCCTCCCCGCCGACGTCGAGAAGATCGTCTTCCCGGTCTCCATCTACGACGCCGAGAACCGCTCGCAGAACTTCGGCCAGGTCCGCAACGCGTTCATCCGCATCGTGAACCAGGCCGGCGGCACCGAGATCGCCCGCTACGACCTGTCCGAGGACGCCGCCACCGAGACCGCCATGGTCTTCGGCGAGCTGTACCGCAGCGGCGCCGAGTGGAAGTTCCGCGCCGTCGGCCAGGGCTACGCGTCCGGCCTCGTCGGCATCGCGCAGGACTTCGGCGTCAACGTCTGAGGCTCCACCGAGTAGCTGAAAGCCCCGGCACACCAGAGCCGGGCAACTGAAGGGCCCCGACCGTGCAACTGGTCGGGGCCCTTCCCCGTCCCAGCTCCCCGCGCCGCCCCGCTCCCCTGCGCCTCGGGCCCCCGGCGCACCTGCGCCCCTGCGCCCACCCTGGCTCGCCCTATTGCGCACTCCCTACTATTCTAAGAACACAACTACTCGGGAATTTCGGCTACACAAGCTCGGCTGACACCGTCGCCCAGAACTCGGGTGCCAAACGAACGACAAGGGGGAGCAACCGTGGGGACCGGAGCTGTCCACGCCGCCTGGACGCGCGCCGCCCTCCCTCTCTGCCTCCTCGGCATCCTCGCCACCGAAGAGAAGAGTTACGGCTATGCCCTGCTCAGCCGCCTCACCGACGCGGGTATCGACGGCGTGAAGCCCGCGACGCTGTATCCGGCTCTCACCCGCCTCGAAGAAGAAGGCGCCGTCGAGATCGAATGGGGCGCCGGCGAGGGCGGACCGGGCCGCAAGTACTACCGCATCACCGACGCAGGGCGCGCCCGCCTGCACCGCGACCGCGCCGCATGGACGGCGTTCACCACCACCGTCGCCTCACTGACCAGAGCCGACGAACAGGACGCGGCCCTTTCCCCGGCACCCACCGGGGAAAGGAGGGACCAAGCGTGACCAAGGGGGGAGCCGCCATGAGCAAGCACCACGACCAGAACCCTCGCCAGGACCACGGGCGAGACGAGGGCCGGGACCAGGACCCGAGCCAGGATCTGGGGCGGGACCAGGACCAGGACCCGAGCCAGGATCTAGGGCGGGACCAGGACCAGGACCTGGGGCATGACCTGGGGCGGGACCAGGACCAGAGCCAGGATCTGGGGCGGGACGAGGGCCGAGGTCAGGGGCGGAGCGAGCGCCATGGCCGGGACCGGAGCCAGGGTCAGGGGCGGAGCGAGGGCCATGGCCGGGACCGGGGCCAGGGTCAGGGTCAGGGTCAGGGGCGGAGCGTGGTCCAAGTTCAGGACCAAGCACAGGGCCCGATCTCGGCAGGGGCACAAGCCCCGAACGTGAGTCCGGGTCAGTTCTCGGGGCCCGCTCCGGAGCACACGCCGACGGCGGTTCGGGAGCGTAAGCGGAAGCCGATGTGGGCGCGAGGGAAGTCGAAACCGGTTCGGGTGCCCGAGTCGACGCTGCCGTGGAAGCGCGAGGAGGACGAGGACTGGGCCGCCTCACTGGAAGTACGTCTCGTCCTCGATCACGACGCGCCCGCCGGTCTGGCAGATCAAGTCCTGGCCGAGGTCCACGAGCTCGTCCGGGAGGAAGAACGCCCCGCCCGCGAACTCTTCGGTGATCCCGGCGCCTACGCTCAGGTCGTCGCCGACGAACGCATCACCGAGGAACACCGTGCCCGCGTCGACGCCCACGGAATGACCCCCGGCGAACGCCTGTCCGCCTCCTTCGTCTCGTTCGGTGTGGCCGGGTTCCTCTTCTGTGCCTGGGAATGGCTGCGGGGCGGGCTGTGGGTCGGCATCGGCTGGCCCTCTGTCACCCTGACCACGACGATCGTCCTGGCTGTCGTACTGAGCTCACTGGCCGTCGTCGCCCGTGCCTCCGGGATGATCCGAGGGGCCCTGTGGTTCATGGTCGCCACCATCGCCACGGTGTGTGCGGGCGTCGGCGTCACCGCTGTCGTCCCCGGCGGTCAACTCTTCTCCGTGCCCGCGCCGGCTCTGGCGCTGGCCTGTTCGGCGGTCATCGCAGCCGCCGTACGGTTCCCCGACGCCACCATCGACCGGTGGTTCGCGAAGAACCCCACCGACCACGACGACGAGGCCTGGTTCGCCCGCCTCGACGGCCTGCTGCGCGGCCGCCACGCCATGTCGGCAGCACAGGCCGACGGCCATATCCGCGAGGCCCGCCAGCACCTCGCCTCGGCGCCTGACGACGGAGGTGCCCCGGACGTCTTCGGCGACGTCGAGGTCTATGCCCTGCGTCTGGCCGAGGGCCCCAGCCGCAACCGTCGCTTCGCCCGCCGCCAGTTCTACGGCTCGTGCGTGCTCACTCTCTCCCTCACGATCATGCTGATCGACGATCTGACCGACCCCGGCTCCTCCCCCTTCTGGCTCGCCGCCAACATCTGTGCCCTCGGTGCCATGCTCTGGTCCCTCGTCACCGAGTGGCGCCGCTCCACCGACCCCGGCACCCCCGGCGCCCCCATCTCCGAGTCGTCTGCCCCCTCGGCGTCCCCGTCCCCCGACTCACCGTCCTCCTCCACCTGACAGGGCCATCGGAGCGCCGGCTCGCACCGTCCCGGTCCGGTTATCCCCTGCACGCGACGCAGGGGCGTGGGGCACGGGCGCAGTTCCATCCCCGGCCCGGCGGTCGGCCCATGACGCCATAGCCGGACAATCAACCCTCATCCGGCCGACCGTGCGATTAGCCTGCGCCGCATGATTCTCGAACCGCTCCCGGCCACCACCAACGGCGTTGCCCCTGTCGATCTGCCCGGCCCCCTACTCACCGAGCTGACGGCCCTCTACGCCTCCAACCACGAGTTCTTCGCCCTCAGCGGTGACTTCCCCGACGCCAACGACATCAGGGCCGAGCAAGTCGCCACTGCCCTCGCCGACGAACTAGCTCAGCCGGGCGCCGAAGTGCTTCTGGGGCGTTCCGAGGGCCGTCTCGTCGGTGTCGTCGTCACCCTCGCCCGTCATCCCGACCCGGCCGATCCCGACCCCTGGATCGGTCTTCTCCTGGTGGACGCTCAGGTGCACCGCACCGGGATCGGAAAGGAGTTGGCCGCCGTCATCGAACAGCGCTTCCGCGCGGCGGGCCATCACGGCGTCCGTCTCGCCGTCCTCGACAACAACCCGAAGGGCCTGGCCTTCTGGACCGCCCTCGGCTACGAACTGGTCGACCATCGCGAGGACACTCAACTCGGCCGACCCTGCGCGGTACTGCGCAAGCCGCTCTGAGCCCCCCCCGGTCGGCCCGCACTGACCGTCGGACCGCGCTGACCCCAAACTGCTACGCGATGCAATTGACAAGGAACGGTGCCTCACACCGGCTTCGCGATGTCGGCGGCTCGACCTGATCCCGACCCGCCCGGCGAGTTGTACGGGTGCTGCGGGCAGGCGGGTTCAGTGGTCTCGTAGACGCTGCGCCACGCGGTTCACCAAAGAACATGACGGCGGAGCAAACAATCACGGTTGTCCGGCTACCGATTGGCCGGTTACGGATTGTCCGGCTTCCCCTCTCCATAGAGCCATTCCGTCCACACCTGCTTCAGTTCTTCGCGCGACTCGTCGTCTCCCGCATGCTTCTCCACATATGTCGTGAAGTCCTTGGTATTCGCGTTGCCGTGGCGATAGGCCTTCGCCCAGCCCTGGATGATGTCGTAGAAGGTCTCGTCGCCGACGGTTTCGCGAATCTTGTGGATTACCATCCCACCCCGGTCGTACACGGGAGCATTCGAGATGCTGGCTGCGTCCGGCTGTCTGGCCGGCGGGAAGTCCCAGATGGCTTCGTTGTCCGCCTTCGACTCGTAGTACTCCCCTTCGTACAGTGCGTCGAAGGTGTCCTGTGCGCTGTCGCCGCCGTTGTCCTCCTCCCACAACCACTCTGCGTAGGTCGCGAAACCTTCGTTGAGCCACATGTCCTGCCACGACTTCGGCGTGACCGAGTTGCCGAACCACTGGTGGGCCAGTTCGTGCACAAGGGTGGAGGTGTCGGCAGCCTCGACGGGGAACACCGGCTTGGTCTGTGTTTCCAGTGCGTACCCCAGGCCCACCCGGTCGTCGACGATCGCGCCGGTCGAGGAGAACGGATACTCGCCGAAGTTGAGCTCCGCCCAGTCCATGATCTCGGGGATCTTTGCTAGAACCTTCTCTGTCTTCTCATACTTGCCCTTCGAAAGCGTCGGGTCGATTGCCGTGAACACCGGGACACCGGAGTTCGTTTTCGACGTCATCGACTTCTTTGTGTCGTACTCACCGATCGCCACAGTCGCCAGATAGCTGGCCATGGGCTCGGCGTTGTGCCAGGCGAACGTGGTGCGGCCGTTCGTCGTCGTCTCTTGCGTCAGTTCACCGTTGGAGATGGCTTGCAGTCCCTTGGGCACGGTGATCTCTATGTCGTAGGCGGCCTTGTCGTTCGGGTGGTTGTTGCTGGGGAACCACGCCATGGAGCCCGCCGGTTCACCGACCGCGAGGGCGCTCTTGTCTTCCTTCAGCCAGCCTTCCTTGGAGCCGTCCGCGTCAGTGACCGTCTGCGGCGTACCGGAGTAGCGGACGGTCGCGCGGAATGTCTCGCCCCGATCGAGGACGTCGCGTGGGCGAACGGTCAGCTCATCACCGGAGCGGTTGAAGCGGACCTCCTTGCCCTCGACGGTGACGTCCTCGACATCCAAGCCCTTGAGGTCGAGATTGAAGGCGCTGAGGTTCTTGGTGGCCCGAGCCGTGATCTCCGCGGTGCCGGTGAGGTGGCGGGACTCGGGGTCGTAGCCAAGGGTCAGGCCGTAGTGCGCCACGTCGTAACCCCCGTTGCCGAGTTTGGGGAAGAAGGGGTCGCGGACGCCTGCTGCGCCGGGAGTGCCGTCCACGCCGCCACCAGTGCAGCCAGTGAGGGCGACAAGAGTCAGGGTGGCCAGGGCGGCGGGGGCGATGCGTCGGGCGCGTGGCCCCCTGGTCAGAGGGGCGGTGGCTCGGTAGTTCACCTCGATGATCCTATGGCCACCGCCCTGTGATTCCTCGGGCCAGGGGCGCCGGTCGTCAGCGGCTGAGCGTCGCCGCACCCGCCTTGGCGAACTTCTCGTCCAGGTCCCCGCTCGGCGCGCCCGCCACGCCTATGCCCGCGATCGGGGCGCCCTTGGCAGTGATGGGTGTTGCCCCCGCGAGGAACAGCGTGCCCGGGATGTCCTTGAGGTTCGGAGCCTGCTCGAGCCGCTTGGTGAGCTCGGAGGTGGGGGCGTTCCACGACACGGCCGTGTAGGCCTTCCGCTCGGCGGACTCATACGACTGCGGACCGGCGCCGTCTCCACGCAGCGTGACGATCGTGTTGCCGTTGCGGTCGACGACGGCCACCGTCACGCGCTGGTTTTCCCTCTTCGCAGCGTCCAGGGCACCCTGCGCGGCCTTGGTCGCCGCGGCCACGGAGAGGTGCGTGGACCCGGTGAGGTTTTGACTGCCCGCATCCGCAGTCACCGCGGCCTTGGCGGCATCGTCCGGCGTACCGGCCGTGGCCGAGACCGTGCCGAACGTCGCTGCCCCGACTGTGGCGAGGGCGGCGGCCGTGGTCAGGAAACGGGTGCGTGGGGAGAGCTGCTTCATCGACTTCATGTCCGTTGACTCCTGTGCGAGTGCGCTCTGTTGCGAGCGAGCGGCGAGCCGATCTCGCCACGCAATCCATCGTCCGGCCCTCGCCAGGCCCTTCCCGTCAGCGTTCCGGCTGCCCGCCTCGCGCGCTTCGGCTGACGGCCGTGTCAACCGATCGGATGACCCGGTCGCGAGGATCCGCGGGCCAGAATGGAGGAGTCTTCCCAGTTCAAGCGCGTGTGTCCGAGCGAAGAGATCTCTCGCAGGTTCTCTCGGCACGGTTCGCTCGCCAAAGCCCAGACCCTCCCGCTTGGGCTTTCGCACGGGCTCGAACGCACATCGTTCGATCACTCGCATTTGATCGCGCGATCCAAACGAGAAGATCCGAGTACGCAAGTCCAAGCACACAGGTCCGAGCACACAGGTTCGGGCACCCGGGTTCGAGTACGCAGGTTCGAGCGCGAGCAACGGCCGGAAAGGAGACCAGCATGGATCAGCACAGTGGCGGCCCCGGCCCCATGGGCAGCGTCAGCCCCAAGGACACCCTGGGCAGGACTGACGGCCACAGCAGCACGGCCGACCTCCGCGCCTCCGCCCCCGTGTCGCGCTGGCTCGGCGCCGTCATGCACACGGCGTTCTTTCTCCTCCTCGGCGCCTCCCTCGCCCGTTTCCTCCTGCGTCATCCGGGCGAGCCCCGCACCCCTGGCATCATCGCCCTCTCCATCACTCTCGCCTTCCTCTACGTCCTGGCCCCGGCACCCGGCGCCGCCCCCAGCACCCGCCGCCCCGTCTGGCTCGGCGCGGTGGTCGGCGCCTGGGTGGTCCTGGTCGTCCTCGCGCCCAGCTTCGCGTGGTGCGCGGTGCCCCTGTTCTATACGGGGCTGCGCACACTTCCGACCCGAGCGGCACTGGCCCTGGTCACGGCGCTCACAGCCCTCGTGGTCGGCGCCCAGCTCAGACTCGCCGGCAGTTTCGACCCGAACCTCGCCTTCGCACCTCCCGCCGTCGCGGCTGTGGCGACCGCAGTGTTCATCCACATGCAGCGGCAGACCGAGCACCAGCGCGCCCTGAACGACGACCTGATGCGCACCCGACGGGAGCTGGCCGCCACCGAACGCCGCGAAGGCACACTCGCCGAGCGACAGCGCCTGTCGATGGAGATCCACGACACCCTTGCCCAAGGCTTGTCCAGTCAGCAGATGCTGCTGCAGGCCGCCGACCGAGTGTGGGACGCCGATCCGGCGACGGCCCGCGCCCACGTCCGTACAGCGGTGACGATCACTGAACACGGCTTGGCGGAAGCCCGCCGCTTCGTCCACGACCTGGCACCCGCGGACCTGGCAGAAGCCGCCACCAACGACGGCGAAGCCTTGCCGTCTGCCCTCCGGGCCCTGGCGGAACGGGAGACGGCGGCAGGGCTGACGATCCGCTTCCACGCCGAAGGCAGGCCCGTCCCGCTGCCCGGCAGAGCACAGTCGGCCCTGCTCCGCATCGCGCAGGGCGCCCTGGCGAATGTTCGCGAACACGCGGACGCGAGCGCGGCAGCGCTGACGCTGACATACCTGGACGACCAGGTGGTCCTCGACATCGCCGACAACGGGAGGGGATTCGTCGTCAAAGAGGGAGGGCGAGGGGGTGCCGCAACAGGGGGCGACCAGGTCCCGACCGATCTCCGCGCAGGTCAAGAGGTCGCCGTCAGCAGAGAGGAGGTCTCCATCAGGAAGGAGGAGGTGGGCGACGTGGACGAGCGCGATGGCGGGATGCGTGGGCCCTCCGACACCGGTGACAGTCCTTGGGCTCCCATCGCAGACGACGGTCACGAGTCCACCGACGCGGCCACCAGCCATGGGGCCGCCACAACCGAAGCGGACAACGGCTACGACCATGCCCACGACCTCGACCTCGACCTCGACCACAACGGTGGCCACGTTCACAGCCACGCCCACGGACCCACCGCCCCGCACACCAGCCCGAGTCCGAGTCCTGCCAGCCGTGACGCTGGTCGCGGGCCGAGCACCGACGCCAGACGAAGACCCATCGCTGCACGCGACCTCGACTCCGGATCGAGGCGGGGGCACGGATTGCCGGCGATACACGCTCGGGCCCGGCAACTCGGCGGGACGTTGACGGTGGAGTCGACACTGGGCGAGGGCACGGTTCTGTCGGTCTCCATCCCCCTGGCAGCCGCGCCGCCGCCCGCCACCGGGGCCCCGCCGCCGTCCCCGACTCCGACCACACCCCAGAGCCCGACCGCAGCTCCGGCCTCGACCCCGACCTCGACCTCGACTCCGACCTCGCCCACGCCCCCCGTTCCGTCCTCGCCCGCCACACCACCCCAGTCCGAACCGTCGCCCGATGAGTGGCCTCCGTCAGGGAGTACGCATGAGCAGTGATATGTCGCCGGATGAGTCGGTGCGGCTGGTGGTGTGTGACGACCATGTGGTGGTGCGGGCGGGACTGCTGGCGCTGCTGGCCAGTGCGCCTGGGGTCGAGGTGATCGGGGAGGCCGGTTCGGGGGAGGAAGCGGTGGCGTTGGCGGGAAAGCTGGCGCCGGACGTGGTGCTGATGGATTTGCAGCTCGGGCCGGGTATCGACGGGGTGGAAGCGACGCGTCGGATCACGGGTCGGGGGCGAGAGCGCGAGGACGACGGCGGCGGCCGTGGCGGTGGTGGCGGCGGCGGTGGCGGTGGCGGCAGTGAGGAGGTCGCTGGCCAGGGCGGTGGTGGGGCGCCGCGGGTGTTGGTGCTCACGACGTACGACACGGACGCCGACATCACGAGGGCCATCGAGGCGGGGGCGACGGGGTATTTGCTGAAGGCCGAGCGGCCCGAGGAATTGTTTGCGGCGATTCATGCGGCGGCGCAGGGGCGTACGGCGCTGTCACCGCCAGTCGCGTCCCGGGTGATGGCGCGGATGCGGGAGCCGCAGCCCACGCTCACACCCCGGGAGCTGGACATCCTCGGGCGGCTGGCGCAGGGGATGGGGAATCGGGAGATCGCCAGGACGCTGTTCATCAGTGAGGCGACGGTGAAGACGCACCTGGGGAGGATGTACGAGAAATTGGGGGTGGATACGCGGGCGGGGGCGGTGGCTGTGGCTAAGGAACAGCGGTTGCTTCCCTGAGGGCCCTGCTGCGGGGCGGCAAGGCAGGCCGACACCCGGGGGCGCAGGAAGCGTCGGCTCCAGTGAGCCCCGGGGTAGCTCCAGTGAGCTCAGGGCGGAACCGGGGCGGGGCTGCGCGGGGTCGGCGGGCCACCGGCGGGGCAGGAGGGGGAGGCTGGGCGGGGCAAGGCTCGGGTGGGGCGAGGCGCAGGTGGGGGTGAGGCTGGGCAGGGTGAGGCTCGGGTGGGGGTGAGGCTCGGGTGGGGCGGGGTGTGCGGTGTGGGTGGTGGGGTGGTGGCGTGGCACTATCGGGCGGGTGCTCGATATTGGCTATGCCCTTTCCCGCCGGTTTCCGGATCCGCCGCAGATGAACTATCGCGAGGCGGACGTTCGTGCGCTGCGGCACGACCTGTTCTGCGGGGACGTGTATCTGGCGGACACCAAGGCGGACCGGGAGGTGGGGACGGCCTGGGGGTGGGTGCCGGTGCTCGACTTCGCGTGGGCGCTGTGCGACATCGTGGAGCAGTTGGACACGGATCCGCTGGGGAGCCGGGCGTCGCGGCCGCAGTATGCGGAGCTGGACTTCACGGAGTCGACGGATCGGATGCTGTTCGCGCGACGGTTCGGGTGGGTGGACATCGAGGCCGACTGGATGAGGGCGGAGGAGGAGCCGCTCACGTTCTCGCACGGGGAGTTGCGGAGGGAGGCGCGGGACTTTCTGCACGACCTGCTGGCAGACCTCATCGACCTGCATGAGGAGCTGGGGGCGAATCCGGTGGTCTGGACGTTGCAGGCGCGGTATCCGCGGGTGGGCTAAGGGGTGGGTGTCACATTTGGTGGGGGGTGACTCGTCGTATCGGTGAACGTGTTCCCGTGCCCGTGAGGGCAGACAGAGACGGAGGCCGCCATGGCCCGCGCCCATGCCACCCGCGCACCCCACTCCTCCGGCCGTCCGCAACCGCACATCACGGTGGTCGGTGGCGGCTTCGCCGGGCTGACCGCTGCGATCACGGCGGCGGAGGCCGGGGCGAGCGTCACTTTGTACGAGTCGCATCACACGTTGGGCGGGCGGGCTCGTACGGCGGATGAGGAGTACAGGACCAACGAGGGGCCGCACGCGCTGTACAACGGTGGGCCGCATTGGACGTGGCTGAAGCAGCGGGGGCTCATCGGGGACCTCGCGCCGATCCCGCCGATCGAGGGCACCCGGCTGCGGCTGCATCACCGTGGGGTGCTTCGGCGTACGCCGCCGTTGGCGATGCTCAGGCTGTTGCGGCGGGCGCCGGAACAGGCGCCGATCGACGTGGACTTCGCCACCTGGGCGGGCGCGCAAGTGGGTGAGGAGGGCGCGCGGGCTGCGGCGCACTACTCGGCGGTGGCGTTGTTCCACCATGACCCTGGTTCGCTGTCGGCACGGTTTGTGCACACGCGGCTGCGGCGGGCGGCGAAGTTTCCGCCGGAGGCGCACTACCCGGTGGGCGGCTGGGGGTCGGTCATCGACCGGATGGCGGCCATGGCGTGGAACCTGGGGGTGCGGGTGGAGACGCTCGCCAGGGTGGACGACATCACGGAGTTCACGGACCGGGGCCCGGTGGTGGTGGCGACGTCGCTCGACGCGGCCCGACGGCTCCTGCAGGACGACACGTTGCGCTGGGAGAGCGGTCGTACGGCGCTGGTGGACGTGGCGTTGCGGACCCGGCGGGGTGATCTGTTCGCACTGTCGGACCTGGATGCCACCGGCTGGGTCGAGCGGTTCACCGCTCAGGACCGCACCCTCGCCCCCGCGGGTGAGCAGCTCATCCAGGCGCAGATCCCCATCGGGCCCGAGGAGTCGAAGGCGGACGGGGTGGCGCGGGCCGAGCATCTGCTGGATCTCGGTTTCCGTGACTGGCGTGAGCGCGTGACGTGGCGGCGTGCGGCTGTGGCGAACGGCCGTACGGGTGCGCTCGACCGGCCCGGCACCACCTGGCGCGACCGACCGGCCGTGAACCGTGGCGACGGCGTGTATCTCGCGGGGGACCAGGTGGCGGCGCCCGGACTGCTGTCGGAGGTGTCGTTCAACAGCGCCATCGAGGCGGTGACGTTGGCCCTCACCGCGGAGAGCGGACTGAGCGGGATGAGCGGGTTGAGCGGGATGAGCGACGGCAAGGGTGCGGCGGGTCGGCCGGGTGACGGCAAGCCCGCTCCCTGGATTGACCTCAAGTCCGCTTGAGGTTGGAGAGTGAGGGGAGTCGGTCCTCCGGCGGCAGTCAACCCTCCGGACGGCCCCGCATCGGCGCCCACACCGGTGCGCCCGACCGCACCGCACCCGCACCCGCACCCGCACCCGCACCCGCAAGGAGCCCCCATGCACGCCATCCGCCTCCACGCCTTCGGCCCCGCCGAGAACCTCGTCCACGAGACGGTCGAGGACCCGCAGCCCGGGGCGGGCCAGGTGCGGATCGCCGTCGCCGCGGCCGGAGTCCATCTCCTCGACACGGCGATCCGCCAGGGCGACAAGGGCCCCTCGCCGGAGCTGCCCGCGCTGCCCACCATCCCCGGTCGCGAGGTCGCCGGAACCGTCGAGTCCGTCGGCGCGGGCGTGTCCGCCGACTGGCTGGGCAAGCGCGTCGTCACGCACATCGGCTTCGCGCCCGGCGGGTACGCCGAGCTGACCGTGGCGGACGTACCCCGGCTGCACGAGCTGCCCGAGGGCCTGGGTTTCGCGGAGGCAGTGGCGTTGATAGGGACGGGGCGTACGGCGATGGGCATCCTGCAGTTCGTGGAGCTCGACGGGCGTTCGGTGGTGGTGGTTCCGGCGGCGGCGGGCGGGATCGGGACGCTGCTCGTGCAGTACGCGAAGCATGCAGGAGCGACGGTCGTGGGGCTTGCGGGCGGGGAGGCGAAGGTGGCGCGGGTGCGGGCGGGCGGTGCGGATCTTGCCGTCGACTACACCGACCCGGAGTGGCCGGAAACGGTGCGATCGTTCCTCAAGGGCCTCGACGGCCTCGATGGTCTCGACAGCCTCAAGGGCCTCGCCGACCTCGACGGCCTCGACGGCCTCGACGGGAGCGGACGGAGGGCCGTGACGCACGTGCTCGACGGGGTGGGCGGTGCGACGGGCCGAGCCGCCGTGGAGCTGTTGGGGACCGGCGGCACCCACGTCACGTTCGGCTGGTCGGCGAACGAGGGACCCGTGGAGCTCGGCGACGACGAACGCGCGGCGCGCGGCATCACGCAGATCAACCCGCTGGGCCCGGCCATGCTGGCGAAGGCGGGCGGCGAGAACCCCATACGGGTCCTGGAGCTCGCGGCGCTGCGGGCGTACGCGGGTGGATACTTCACGCCCACCGTGCAACGGTTCCCGCTGGCCGAGGCGGCCGCCGCGCACCGCGCGCTGGAGACCCGGGGAACATCCGGGAAGGTGGTCCTGATCCCGTAAGGGGCAGCAAAGGGGCAGCAGAGGGCCAGAGGAGGGCTGGAGAAGGGGCAGCAAAGGGCCGGGCGAGGGGCGGCCCCCGCCGGAAGGCAAGCGTGGCGAAAACCAGATGCCCGTGCGACATACGCGAACTACCGTCCGTTATATGGACTCCGCACGCCCCGCCGTCTCCCTCACCGTCCGCCACCTCCCCGAAACCGACATCGACCGCGCGCTCGACCTGGCGTACCTCGTCTTCCACGACACGCCGGAGGAGGAGAAGCGCAAGCACCACCACGATCTGCTGCTCGGCTGCGACCGCATCGGCGCGTACGACGGGGACGTCCTCGTCGGCCTGGTGGCCGCCTTCCCGTTCACCGTCTCCGTGCCCGGCGGCGAACTCCGCTGCTCCGGCGTGTCGTTCGTCGCCGTGGCGCCGACGCACCGGCGCCGCGGGGTGCTCTCCGGGATGATCGGGAAGCTGTACGAGCAGTGCGCGGCGGACGGCGTTCCGGTGGCCGCGCTGTGGGCTTCCGAGGACGCGATCTACGGCCGGTTCGGCTTCGGCTCGGCCACTCACGGCAACACCGTCGAGGTCCACACCGAGCGTCCGCTGGCGCTGCGCATCACCCCGGACGACGGCAGGCTCCGCCTGGTCGACCCGGCGGACGCCCCGGCGCTGCTCGGCCCGTACTACGACCGTACGCGTGCCGACCGCGGCGGCCGTATCGCCCGAGGCCAGGCGTGGTGGAGCGAGGAGTGGCTGGTCACCGAGGACGAGGAGGACGACGAGCTGTCGCCGCCACGCGTCGTCGTCCTGGGCCCGCGAGCCGATGGCTCCCACGACACCGAGGGCCCCCACGACACCGACCGCCCCCATGGCACCGAAGGCCCCCATGGCACTGACCGCCCCAGGGACATCACCGGCTACGCCATCTACCGCACCAAGTGCCGGGACGACGCCCCCGGCCTCGTCCGCCTCGACGAGTTGGAGGCCGACACTCCGCAGGCCGCCGCCGCCCTGTGGCGCTACCTCGCGGACATCGACCTCACGGGCCTGATCCGCGCCTGGGGCCGCCCCCTGGACGACCCGCTGCTCCTGTTCGCCGCGGACCGCGACCAGGTCCGGGTGACGGGACAGTTCCCGGCGCTGCGGCTGCGGCTCGTCGACGTGGGTGCCGCGTTCCGCGCCCGCTCCTGGGCCGCGCCCGTCGACCTCGTCCTGGAGGTCCGGGACCCGCGACTCCCGGCGAACGACGGCCGCTTCCGTCTCACGGTCCCCCCGGCCGACACGACCGCCACCACGTACGGAGGCACCACCACGTACGGACGCACCACCACGTACGGACGCACCCCCACGTACGAGACCACCACCCCGTCCGAGCACACCACCGCCACGTACGAGCGCACCACCGACCCCGCCGACCTCACCGTCGACGTACGCGACCTCGCCGCCGCCTATCTGGGCGGCGTCACCCGGCTCACCGCGGTGGTACGGGCGGGCCTGGCCACGGAGCACGTTCCGGGCGCGGCGGCCGCCCTGGACGCGGCGCTGTGGACGGAGCGCCTCCCCCACACGGTGGACGAGTTCTGACAGCCAAAGCCAAAGCTGAAACCGAAACCGAAACCAAAATCGAAACCGAAATCGAAATCGAACCGCAGCCGACGTACGGCGCCCCTCACCGCCCCCCAAGCTCCCCCAACGCACCGTCCGTCAGCCGGTACACCGTCCACTCGTCCTGCGCCCGCGCCCCCAACGCCTCGTAGAAGGCGATGGACGGAGCGTTCCAGTCCAGTACGGCCCACTCAAGGCGCTCGTACCCCCGCTCGACGCAGATCCGGGCCAGCTCCCGCAGCAGCGCCTTCCCGTGGCCGCCGCCGCGCGCCTCGGGGCGCACGTACAGGTCCTCCAGATAGATGCCGTGCACACCGCGCCAGGTGGAGAAGTTCAGGAACCACAGGGAGAAACCGACGGACAGGCCCGTCGTGTCGTCCACAGCGATGTGGGCGTACGCGGCGGGCCGCTCGCCGAACAGCGCCTCGTGGAGCTGCTCTTCGGTGGCGCGGGCCTCGTGCGGCACCTTCTCGTACGCGGCGAGCTCACGGACCATGGTGTGGATGAGGGGGATGTCATCGGGAGTGACGGTACGAATCATGAGCGCAGCAAGCCACAGCCCCCCGCGACGGGTCAACCACGTCGCCCCACGGCGCGAAGCCCCCCTCCGCCACCGCCCGGTGCACCCCCGTCGCGCCACCTCGACGCCGCGCCGCCGCGCCCCTCACCGCCCGAGCAACCGCCGAGCCACCTCCACATGATCCGGCGCCAACGCCCGCCCGTCCTCGATGTCCCACAGGGCGTTCTGGAGCACCCGGCCGAGCGTCCAGGCCCTGGCCCGCTCCCGGTCGAGGCCGAGGACTTCGGTCATGGCGTCGAACCGCCAGCACACCTCGTCGGCGTCGAAGAGGTTGTCCAGGGCTGGCCACAGGTCGAAGCCGGGGTCGCCGGCGAGTGGCTTGGGGTCGATGGCGAGCCAGGGTTCGCGGTCGGACGCGAGGACGTTGTCGAAGTGCAGGTCCCAGTGGAGCATCCGGTCGCCGGGCTCGCCGACGACCTCGCGCACGGCGTCGGCGCACCGCGCGATCAGGGCCCGCTCGGCCGGGTCGGGCAGGTTCCGCAGGGCGGCCGGGGTGTCGTCGAGCATCCGTGCGGCGATGTCGCCGAGGGTGCGCATGCCGGGCGGGGCGGGTACGGAGGTGAGGCGGGCGAGGAGTTCGGCGAGGAGGACGACGGCCTCGCGGGTCTTGTCTCGTCCTGCCTCGGCGAACGCGGTCAGCTCCCTGCCGGAGCGGGCGCGTTCGAGGAGCATCGTGCCGGTGGTGTCGTCGTAGTCGAGGAGCCGCACCGCGCCGTCGCCGTCCCACACGCGCAGCGCGACCGGCTCGCCCGCCGTCTCCTCGTCGAGGAGCTGGAACTTCACTACGGCGGGGCCCCCGTCGCCCCGCTCGACGGGCAGCACAAGGGCCGCCATGCCGTACATGGAGTCCCCGACGACCCGGAGCTGCCAGCGGTCGACGAACTCCGCCACCCGCGCGGGCAGCGCGGCGATGAACTCGCGGCCCGGTTCGCCCGCGTACGTGTACTGCGACTGGACCAGCTCGTCCGGGATCTGGATGTCGATCACGCGGGCGACCCTATCCACGGGCCGCGATCACCACATGCGATTAATTCCGGCCACCGGAACCCTGCCCTCCCCCCGACCTACGCACCCCTAGACCCCCCTACGCCCCCTACGCCCCCTAGGAGATCCCAGCCTCCTTGAGCACCTTCGCGAACGCCGTCTCGCTGTACAGCGCATCGCTCGCCGCCTTCTTGCCGTCGACCACGACGGTGGGCGTCCCCGAGATCCCGTCGGAGGTGAAGGCGTCCATGGCGGTGCGGACCCAGCTCTTGTACGTGCCGTCGGTCACCGCCTGCCGGAAGGCCGCGTCACGCAGACCGACCGTGTCGGCGATCTTCAGCAGGAAGGCGGGCGTGAACGCGTCCTCGCTCTCCTCCGGCTGGTTGGTGAAGACGGCGGAGTGGAACTGCGCGAACTTGCCCGAACCCACGGCGGCGCGCAGCGCGTTCGCGGCGTTCACCGAGCCGCTGCCGCCGAAGTTCCGGTCGAGGAACGAGGCGATCGTGTACTCGACCTTCACGTCCCCCGCGGCCAGCGGCCCCACGAGGGCCTGCGCGCCGCCCTCCTCGAACTTCTTGCAGAAGGGGCAGCGCGGGTCCTCGTACACCTTGACGGTGTGTTCCGCCTTCGGCTCGCCGAGCGTGATCACGCCGCCCCGCACCGAGGCGGGCACCTTGGCGAGCCGCTCCACGGAGACGGGCGGAACCTTCGCCTCCGGTACGTCCGCGGGGTCCTGGGAGGGGGCAGGGGCGCCGGACGGAGCCTTGGACGCCCCCGGGGAACCGGAACCGCCCGTCGGCCCCGCCGGGGCCGACGGCTTGCCCGGAGCTGCGCCGTCCGCCGACGCCGAGTCCTTGGGCATGCCCATCCAGTCCCCGCCGTCGTCGTCCCCACCGCACCCGGCCACCAGGGACCCGAGCAGCACGACGGCGGCCGCGGACGCGCCGACGCGCCCGGCCTTGGATACGGCCCTGCGTACGGCCATGAACAGTCCTCCACACTTCCCGTCCCCCACGCGGCCTTCCGCCACGTACAGCTCAAAGTAGCGTCCGGGCCCACGAGCACGGGAAGTCCGCCCCGCCAACCGGCCGCCTACCGGTCCGGGAGCTTGTCCGGGAGCCGGTCCGGGAGCAACCCCATGTCCAGGTCGACGACGACCCCGTGATGATCGCTCGCCCATACGCCGTCGACGGGCTTGTCGAAAGCGAGCCGGGCGCCGCGCACGCGCGCGTAGGCCGCCGGGTGGGCGTGCGGGGAGCCGACGAAGACGTAGTCGATCCGGCGCCGGTGGCCGGGCTGCCGTACGAGGCGTTCGATGTCCTCGGCCGCGTTGGGGTTGTCGGCGGACCAGGTGTGTCCGGGCCCCTCGCCCGCGATCTCCCACGCGTCGTGGAAGTGCGTGCTGCGCCCCGAAAGGGACTGTCTGCCGGTCAGGTACCGGATGCCCGCCGTGTCGGGGTCCGCGTTGAAGTCCCCGGCCATGATCGTGGGCAGGGCCGTCCGGTGCCGGGCGTCGAGGTCGCTGAGGGCGAGGACCTGACGCTCCCGCTGGGCTTCCGCGTCGAGCCTGAACGACGTCGTGGGCGCGATGAACAGCACGTCGCCGAGGTCGGGCAGCGGGACGTGCGCAGCCAGGGTGAGCCAGGGGACGTCGGGGGCGTCCACGGCCCGCTGGTCGAGGACCTCGACGACGCGGTGCGGCCACCGGGTCGCGATGGCCGTCCCGCCGTACCGGTCCTCGTACGGGGGCTGGGTCGCCGCCGTCTGCGCCTGGTGGGTGCCGTGCAGGCCGGTGCCGTCGAGCAGTTCGGACAGTTGGTCGGGCAGGACCTCCTGAAAGGCGACGAGGTCGGGCTCGTACCGCCGCAGCTCCGCGTTGATCACCGCCGTCCGCGCGGCGGCGTCGCCCCGGCTGTTCCACACGTTCAGGGTCAGGACGCGCACAGGGGCTCCCGGATCGCGGTGACGTCGAACTCGAGCAGTACCTTCGGGGCGACCATGAGCGTGGTCGAGGCGTTCCAGTTCACGCCCCAGTCCTTGCGGTTGATCGTGACGCTGCCCCTGAAGGCGACCCGCAGGTCTCCCTGCGCGTCGCTCTCGCTGCCGGTCAGCACGGCGTCCAGGGTGACCGGCCGGTTCACGCCGCGCACGGTGAGGTCGCCGGTGACCTTGTAGTGGGCGTCGTCGACCTGTGCCACCCGCGTCGACGTGAAGGTGAGCGTCGGGTGCGCGTCCGTGTCGAGGAACTTGCCGCGCAGCAGCTCGTCGCGCTGCCGGTTGCCGGTCCGGATGCTCGCGGCCTGGATCGTGAGCCATGCGCGGGACGCCGACGGGTGGTCGCCGTCCAGGTACGCGCCGCCCGTGAACGCATCGAACTGCCCGCGGACCCTGGTGGACATGGTGTGCCGGGCGACGAACGCGATCCGGGTGCGGGCGGTGTCGAAGACGTAGTCGCCGGTCAGCTCGCTGAGTCTGGAGACGGTGGACATGTGGTCTCACTCCTGGAATGGACGCGTGGGGAATGGAATGGACGCGTGGGGAACGCTGACGGGGGCCCGGGGCGGCCGCGACGCGCGGTCACGGCCGCCCCGGGCCGGGAAGGAGCGCCGGTCAGCCGAGCTGGCCGACCTTGTAGTCGCCCGCGGCCCGCTGCGTGATGACGTTCAGGCGGTTGAAGGCGGTGCCCTGCTCGGCCAGTTCCAGGGCGGCCCGCTCGGCGTCGGTGAAGACCGTGGCCTCGCGCCAGACGGCGACGAGGTTGAGGCGCTGCTGGCTCTCCCCCGCGTGCGCGGCGTTCTTGGTGTGCATGTCGACGCAGTAGCCGCAGCCGTTGATCTGGCTGATGCGGAGGGCCGCGAGCTCCAGCGTCGCGGCGGGCACGGTGGACTCGACGGCCGTCCTGCCCGCCGCGGCGAGGTGCTTCACGGCGCTGCCGGAGACGGGGTTGCTGAAGAAGTCGAGGCGGTTGTCCATGGTGATCTCCTTGCGGTGAACGTGATGAGAGGCGCGCGTCCTGGAAGCTCGACGAGACAGCGCGCCGGAATGTGAGGCGCCCCGTCGGCCTCACGGCGACATCACATTCCGGCGAGCTGTCTCGTCGTACGAGTGCCGTCTCGTCCTACGAGTGACGGGAGCCGCAGCCGAGGGAGTGTCCGAACCATGAACAACCCGAACCCGCCCGAGCGGACCGACAACCGGCACGGACGGACCGACAACCGGCACGAGCGAGCGGGCCTCCGCGCCGACCCGGCGCACGACCACCCCGACGCGGCCCTGAGCGTGATCAGGAGCGAGCGGCCCCCGCTGATCAATCTCGCGTACCGGCTCCTCGGCTCCCTGGCCGACGCCGAGGACGTCGTACAGGAGGCCTACGTCCGCTGGTACGCCATGTCCCCGCAGGCGCAGCGGGCCATCGAGGCCCCCGGTGCCTGGCTGTCACGGGTCACCAGCCGCATCTGCCTCGACCAGCTCCGCTCGGCCCGGGTCCGGCGCGAGAACTACGTGGGCGAGTGGATACCGGAGCCGCTGCCCGACCGCACGGAGTGGGCGGACGGGCGTCCTGGCGGCCGGTCCGTCGAACCGGCGGACCCGGCGGACCGCGTCACGCTCGACGAGTCGGTCAACATGGCGTTCCTCGTCGTGCTCGACTCGATGACCCCGGCCGAGCGGGTCGCGTTCATCCTGCACGACGTCTTCCGCTACTCCTTCGCCGAAGTGGGCGAGATCGTCGGCCGGACCCCGGTGGCGTGCCGCCAACTGGCCTCATCGGCCCGCCGCCGCATGCGCGCCTCCCACTCCCCCGCCGCCCCCGCGGCTCCCGCGACCCCGGCGGCCCGGCGCGCGGCCCTCGTCAGGGACTTCAAGCAGGCGTGGGAGGCCAAGGACATCGAGGCGCTCATCGGCCTCCTCGACCCCGAGGCGACGGCGCTCGCGGACGGTGGGGGCCTGGCCGCCGCCGCGCCCCACCCCATCACGGGCGGCGAGCAGATCGCGCGCTACGTGGGCGCCCTCGCCGAGAAGATCGCCCACCAGACGCTTCTGGAGCGCACGGTCAACGGCCAGCCCGGCCTCGTGCTCCAGGAGGGCGGCGTCACCGCGTCGGTGCTCGCGTTCGACTTCTCCGGCGACCGGATCACCCGCGTCTGGGCGGTACGGAACCCCGAGAAGCTCCGGACGTGGACGGTGGACGCGGGCTGACGCTCCCCCCAGGGGCAACGCCTGCGGCCTGCCGGGCACCGCGGCCGCCGTCACCACGCCAAAGGCCCTGCCGTCCGTGCGGACGGCAGGGCCTTCGGTCGTGTACTGCCATGTACTGCTCCGAGCCCCCTGTCGGATTCGAACCGACGACCTACGCATTACAAGTGCGTTGCTCTGGCCATCTGAGCTAAGGAGGCACGCACGGACCCCTCGGAGGGTGGGTGTGCCCGTGAAGTGTAACCAACACGACCGCCCAGGTAGTCGAAAATTTCCTCGAAGCTCATGACCCGTGGGCTACTGACAGACCAACGACCAGCGGGGTAGCGTCACGGGCAGTTCACCCACGTGGACTAGACCCATCCTGCTCGACCCATCCTTTACTCGGATCGTCCGGCACGTTCCTGCCGGTGAAGGGGGCCCTCACCATGGCCACTGTTACGTTCGACAAGGCGACCCGCATCTACCCGGGTTCCGACAAGCCCGCCGTCGACGCTCTTGAGATCGGGATCGAGGACGGCGAGTTCCTCGTCCTGGTCGGCCCGTCCGGCTGCGGCAAGTCCACCTCCCTGCGCATGCTCGCGGGTCTGGAGGACGTGAACGCCGGCGCCATCCGCATCGGCGAGCGCGACGTCACGCACCTGCCGCCCAAGGACCGGGACATCGCCATGGTGTTCCAGAACTACGCGCTGTACCCGCACATGACGGTCGCCGCGAACATGGGCTTCGCCCTGAAGATCGCGGGCATCGACAAGGCCACCATCCGGCAGAAGGTCGAAGAGGCCGCGAAGATCCTCGACCTCACCGAGTACCTGGACCGCAAGCCCAAGGCCCTGTCCGGCGGCCAGCGCCAGCGCGTCGCGATGGGCCGCGCGATCGTCCGTGAGCCGCAGGTCTTCCTCATGGACGAGCCGCTGTCGAACCTGGACGCCAAGCTCCGCGTCTCCACGCGTACGCAGATCGCCTCGCTCCAGCGCCGCCTCGGCATCACCACGGTGTACGTCACCCACGACCAGGTCGAGGCCATGACGATGGGCGACCGGGTCGCCGTCCTGAAGGACGGTCTGCTCCAGCAGGTCGACTCGCCGCGCAGCATGTACGACCGGCCGAACAACCTCTTCGTCGCCGGGTTCATCGGCTCCCCCGCGATGAACCTCGTCGAGGTCCCGATCACCGACGGCGGCGTGAAGTTCGGCAACTCGGTGGTCCCGGTGAACCGCGAGGCGCTGTCCGCCGCGGCCGACAAGGGCGACCGCACCGTCACGGTCGGCGTCCGCCCGGAGCACTTCGACGTGGTCGAGCAGAACGGCGGCGCCGCGAAGACGCTGTCCAAGGAGACCGAGGACGCCCCGGCGGGCCTCGCCGTGTCCGTGAACGTCGTCGAGGAGCTCGGCGCCGACGGCTACGTCTACGGCACCGCCGAGGTCGACGGCGAGCAGAAGGACCTCGTCGTCCGGGTGAACGGCCGCCGGGTCCCGGAGAAGGGCTCGCAGCTTCACGTCGTACCGCGTCCGGGCGAGATCCACGTGTTCTCGACGTCGACGGGTGAGCGCCTCAGCGACTGATCCGCCGCACGCACCCGGCGCTCACCCGCACCCGCCGTCCGCACACACCCGGCGCCCACCCGCACCCGCCGTCCGCACGGACCCGGCGCCCACCTGCACCCGGCTCCCGCACGGACCCGGCTTCCGTGCGCGCCCCGCTTCCGCGCGCACGCGTCGAACCGCTACCTTCCAAGGGCCCCGCACTCCGGTGCGGGGCCCTTGGCCGTCCGCAGCGAGCCGCCGCAGGCCCGCCGCAAGCCGCAGCGAGCCGCCGCAGCCGTCCGCAGGTCGCCGCAGGCCGTCGTCCGCCCGAGGCGTTGTCGACAAATACCCCGGCACAACGGTCATTTCGATCCGTGTGCGTCAACACGCGGCGGCCCGGACACTTTTGCGGGTCGCTCAACCGGGTGACTAAATGTCGCCAAATCATCACCTGGCGCTACTCTCACTCGCGTGACGCACTCCGCCAACCACACCCAGAAGCCGCGCCCAGGCCACCACCGCGGCCCCGGCCGCCGCATCGGGCGCACGCTCGCCCTCGTCCTGCCCGTCGTCCTGGTGCTGTCCGGCACGCTCGCGGTCACCCGGGTCAACTGGTCCGGCTCCTCATCGGACTCGGTCCTCACCGCATCCGCGGGCGACCTGTCCGCACCGGCCAAGTCCCGTACCCCGCAGGACATCCTGCGCGACCGCCTTCTCCTGGAGCTCCAGGAGAAGGATCCGGGCGCCGCCCTCACGCAGTTGCAGCAGGAGGTCGACCAGCACCCCTCGCTCGCCAAGCACTGCGTGTCCATCGCCCGCGCACTCGGCCGCGCAGCCGTCCGGGCGTACGGCCCGAGCCGCGCCCAGTCCTACGCGCGGCCGGTCTGCGACACGTCCTTCGCCACGGGCGTGGCAGCCCACCACAACCGCTGACGCGGCACCGGCAAGGGCAGCACGGCATCCTGCGCGCAGCGCCGCGTAGGGTGCCGTCATGACCTCCGGTGCCCACCACTCCGCACGCCCCACGCAGGCCGTCGTCCTGGCCGGCGGCCAGGGCTCACGCCTGCGCCCGTACACCGACGACCGGCCCAAGCCCATGGTCGAGATCCCCGGCACGGGAACGCCGATCATCGGCCACCAACTGGCGTGGCTCGCCGCTGAGGGCGTCACGGACGCGGTCGTCTCCTGCGGCCATCTCGCCGAGGTGCTCCAGGAGTGGCTGGAGTCCGCTGACCTGCCGCTGAAGGTCAGCACCGTCGTGGAGACGGAGCCCCTCGGCCGCGGCGGCGGACTCAAGTACGCCGCCGCGCACCTGCCGCACGCCGGCGAGCCCTGGTACGCGACCAACGGCGACATCTGGACCCGCTTCTCGCTGCGGGACATGGCGGCCTTCCACGCCGAGCGCGACGCCACCGCCACCCTCGCCCTGGCCCGTCCCCGCATCCCCTGGGGTGCCGTGGAGACCGACACCTTCGGGCACATCACGGACTTCGTCGAGGCCCCGCCGTCGCCGTACCTCATCAACGCGGGCGTGTACGTGTTCTCCGCGGCCTTCACGGAGCTGCTGCCCGACCGCGGCGACCACGAGCGCACCACGTTCCCCCGTCTCGCCCGGGAGCGGCGCCTCGCGGGCTATCCGCTGCCGCAGGGCGCGTACTGGCGCGCGATCGACACCGCCAAGGACCTGACGGAGGCGGCGAAGGAACTCGCTTCCCCGTCGCGCTGACGGTCTCTTGGAGGCGTCCGCCCGAGGCCCGTCCAGACCCGTCCAGGCCCTTCCAGGACGTACGGGACGTACGGGAACACGGGTGGGGCCCCGCACACAGCACGTGTGCGGGGCCCCTTCGCTCTGCCGGGAGGGGAGGGTGCCTCAGCCGAGGACACCGCCGAGCAGGCCGCCCGGCTTGTCTCCGCTGCCCCCGGTGCTGCTGCCACCGCTGGTACCGGTGCCGCCGGAGCTGGTACCGCTGCTGGTGGCGCCGCCGCTCGTGGTGCCCGTGCCGCCCGTGCCGCCGCCGGTCGTGGCAGCCGGGCCGCTGGAGGCCGCGGGCTGCTCCTGCTGAGGGGGCGCCTGCTGCCGCTGCTGCGACGACGGCGCCTGACCGCCGGTGCCCTGGGTGGCGCTCGGCTGGTCCTCGCTCACCCCGCCACCGCCGGTCTCCGGGGCGGCGCCGGGGGTGCCTGCCGCGCCCTGGGTGGGGCTGGCCGAACTGCCCTGGGTGGGTGCTGACGCGTCGGTGGGTGCCGTGGGGCTCTGGCGGTCGCGGCGCAGCTTGCGCTCGTTGTCCGGGTCCTCCGGAAGCGGCGATCCCGGCAGTTCGTTGCGCGGTGCCTCGCCCGGGCCCGGCACGGTGACGCGGTCCGCGTCCCGCACGGCACCGCCGAGCACCGAGCCGATGAGCAGCGTGAGGCCGACGACGACGGCCCCGACGAGCGCGCCGCGCCGCAGCACTCGGCGCCGCAGCTCCCACAGTTCGGCGCGCGGCCCGAGCGTGCGCCAGGCCTCGCTCGCGAGCCTGCCGTCGATGGAGTACACCGGCGCGCCCGCGATGATCAGCGGGGACCAGGCGGCCAGGTAGATGATGTCCGGCGCGTCGTAGGCGGGCACGGTCTTCCAGCTCACCGTCACCAGGAGCGCCGCCGAGAGCAGCACCCCGATGGACGCCGCGACCCGCTGCCAGAGCCCGAGCACCGTGAGCACGCCCACGATGACCTGGAGGAAGGCGATGACGAGGCCCGCGCCCACGGGGTGCTGGAGCGCCCAGTCCCGCAGCGGTTCCGCGAGCGCCCACGGGTGCAGGGAGTTCAGCCACTTCACCATGGAGCCGCGCTCGCCGCCGTCGAAGTAGACGGGGTCGCACAGCTTGCCCATGCCTGCGTAGATGGAGATGAAGCCGAGGAAGACGCGCAGCGGGAGCAGCACGACGCCCAGGTTCATGCGGCGGCCGGGGAAGTAGGCGTGCCGCAGTCCGGCGCCGGTGCGGCGTCCGGTGGTCTCGTCGCGGTCGTCGTACTCGTCGGGTCCGGCACCACGGCCGTCGTCGTAGCCGTCGCCGTCGTCCTCGTCGGCGTAGGAGACGGCGGCCGCGGCGGCCGCGCGGTGTTCGTCGTCGGCGCTGCCCGGCAGGCGCATCTGCGGCAGCAGCCGGGTGCCGTCGCCGGGGTGGCGGGGCGGGATGAAGGCGGCCGTCTCCGCGGGGTCGCGGGGCGGGGTGAAGGCGGCGGTCTCGGCCGGGTCGCGGTACGGGTCGTCGAGGTCGACGCGCGGGATGGTCTGGGTGGAGCCGCCGTCGTCGTAGGGGTCGCGGCCGCCGAGCGCGGTCCCGGCGTCGCCGTCGCGGCCAGGCCCTTCGGCCGAACGGCGCACACCGCTCGCGCGCGCGGCCTGAAGGAGCCCGCCGGCGTCGAGGTCGCCCGGCGCGGACTTGCCGCTCCACACGACGGGCGCGCGCCTGCGCGCCGGTGCGGGGGCGACGGCGGCGATGCGCACGGTGTCGTCCGCGGTGTTCAAGTGGCGTGCGATGCGCGGAGATTGGGTCCGCCCGGCGGTGGGGAGCTGCACGCGGAAGCTCGCGTGATTGACGATGACCTGCGCCGGGTCGCAGGGCACCTTCACCATGCTCAGCGCGGGAGTGTCGTCGAACCCTGACGAGCGTCCCCCCGTGGGTGTGCGGGGTGTTCTGGTGTCCACACTCATCTAACCGAGTGACGTGTGGTTTGGACACTGCCTTGACCCACGCGAAATGTCCGGACCCCGTCAAGCACCCGTTACCGGGGTGCTCGACGGGGTCCGGCCCGCGGCGCCGTCAGCGCCTGCGGCGCGCCGCCTCGTACAGCACCACACCCGCGGCCACACCGGCGTTCAGCGACTCCGCGCCGCCGGGCATGGGGATGCGCACCCGGAAGTCGCAGGTCTCGCCGACGAGCCGGGACAGGCCCTTGCCCTCGCTGCCCACGACGATGACGACGGGGCCCGCCAGGGCGTCCAGATCACCGATCTCGTGGTCGCCGTCGGCGGCGAGGCCGACGATGGCGATGCCCGCCTTCTTGTACGCCTCCAGGGCGCGGGTGAGGTTGGTGGCGCGCGCGACCGGTGTGCGCGCCGCCGTGCCCGCCGACGTCTTCCAGGCGCTGGCCGTCATCCCCGCGGCCCGGCGCTCGGGCACCAGGACGCCGTGCCCGGCGAAGGCGGAGACGGAGCGGACGACCGCGCCGAGGTTGCGCGGGTCGGTCACGCCGTCAAGGGCGACGATGAGCGGGTCCTCGCCCCGGTCGTAGGCGGCCGCGGCGAGGTCCTCGGCGTGCGCGTACTCGTACGGCGGCACCTGGAGCACCAGGCCCTGGTGGTTGAGGCCGTTCGTCATCCGGTCCAGCTCGGCGCGCGGCGCCTCCATCAGGTGGATGTCACCGCGCTCGGTGGCGAGCTGGAGCGCCTCGCGGACGCGCTCGTCGTTGTCGATGAACTGCTGGACGTACAGCGTCGTGGCGGGCACGCCACCGCGCAGCGCCTCGTAGACGGGGTTGCGGCCGACGACCATCTCGGACGCCGACTTGCCGCCCCGGCCACGGGGGGCCTGCCTGCCGGTGACGCGGCGCGCCTTGGCCTGGGCGGCGCGCTGCTTCTGGTGCCCCTTGCGCATCTCGGCGGGCGGCGTGGGCCCCTTGCCCTCTAGGGCCCGGCGCCGCTTGCCGCCGCTGCCGACCTGCGCGCCCTTCTTGCCGGACATGCGGCGGTTGTTAGCGGCCATGACCTACCTGTCTGTGTGAAGCGGGTTTGCGTCCGCGCGCGGGGCGTGCGGACGCATCGGAAGTCTCGTGTGCGTCGAAGCGTCGGTGCGTCGTCGGTGTCTGTTGTGTCTGTGCGATGTACGTACGTACATGCAGTGTGCCGCCCGTGTCCGCGGGCGGCACATCAGCACGCGTACCGGGTTAGCGCGGCCCGAGCGTCCAGCGGGGGCCCGCGGGGCTGTCCTCGATGACGAGGCCCGACTGGCCGAGCTGGTCGCGGATGGCGTCGGCGGTGCCCCAGTCCTTGCGGGCGCGGGCGGCCTCGCGCTGGTCGAGTACGAGGCGTACGAGGGTGTCGACGACGCCGTGCAGGTCTTCGCCGCCGTCGCCGTCGCCGCCCGCCCAGTGCGGGTCGAGCGGGTCGAGGCCGAGGACGCCGAGCATGGCCCGCACCTCGGCGAGGCGCGCCACGGCGGCTTCCTTGTCGTCGGCGGCGAGCGCGGAGTTGCCCTGCCGGACCGTGGTGTGCACGATCGCGAGCGCCTGCGGGACGCCCAGGTCGTCGTCCATCGCGTCGGCGAACGCGGGCGGCACCTCGGCGGCGGGCTCGACGGCGCCCCCGGCCTTCTCCACCACGCGCTGCACGAAGCCCTCGATGCGCGCGAACGCGGACTCGGCCTCGCGCAGGGCCTCCTCGCTGTACTCGATCATCGAGCGGTAGTGCGGGGTGCCGAGGTAGTAGCGCAGGACGATCGGACGCCACTGCTTGACCATCTCGCTCACGAGCACCGAGTTGCCGAGCGACTTCGACATCTTCTCGCCGCTCATGGTGACCCAGCCGTTGTGCACCCAGTACCGCGCGAAGGTGTCGCCGAAGGCCTTGGCCTGGGCGATCTCGTTCTCGTGGTGCGGGAAGATCAGGTCGATGCCGCCGCCGTGGATGTCGAACTCCGCGCCCAGGTACTTGTGCGCCATGGCGGAGCACTCCAGGTGCCAGCCGGGCCTGCCGCGGCCCCAGGGCGTCTCCCAGCTCGGCTCCCCCGGCTTGGCCGCCTTCCACATGGCGAAGTCGCGCGGGTCGCGCTTGCCGGTCTCGCCCTCGCCCTCGGGCTGGAGCAGGTTGTCGAGCTCCTGGTTGGAGAGCGCCAGGTACCCGGGGAAGGACCGCACGTCGAAGTAGACGTTGCCGTCGGCCTCGTAGGCGTGGCCGCGCTCGATCAGGCCGCGCATCATCTCGATCATCTCGGTGATGTGGCCGGTGGCGCGCGGTTCGTAGGTGGGGGGCAGGCAGCCGAGGACGTCGTAGCCGCTGTTGAAGGCGCGCTCGTTCTCGTACCCGATGGACCACCAGGGGCGGCCCTGTTCCGCGGACTTCTTGATGATCTTGTCGTCGATGTCCGTGACGTTGCGGATGAACGTCACGTCGTAGCCGCGGTGGGCGAACCAGCGGCGCATGATGTCGAAGTTGAGGCCCGACCTGATGTGTCCGATGTGCGGGGCTGCCTGCACCGTGGCGCCGCAGAGGTAGATCGAGACACAGCCTTCGACGAGGGGGCTGAAGTCACGGATCTGCCGGGCGCTGGTGTCGTACAGGCGAATCGTCACCACTCCAGGGTAGTGGGCGAAGGACAGTGCCCCGCGCCCCCGGGGGACACAGGGCACCCAACTGTGACGCGCCGGTGCCGAGCCGGTGTCCTCAGAGCCGTCCGGTCACCTTGCGGGGCGTGACCCGCACGACCACGCGCGGGCCGTCCTCGCCGGACCTCGGGTTGAACTCGGCGTACCGCTGGCCGGTGTACTTGAGCGACAGTTCGTCGATGAGCTCCTGGCCGCCCTCGCTGGAGATGGTGGCGGTGCCGCGGATCTCCGCGTACGTGTAGGGCGCGTCGAAGGGCTGGAGGAGCACCGTCACGCGCGGGTCGCGGCGCAGGTTCTTCTCCTTCTGGCGCCCCACGGTGGTGGAGAAGACGACGTCGTTCCCGTCCCGCTTCACCCAGACCGGTGAAAGCTGGGGGCTGCCGTCGGGCTGGACGGTGCCGACGACGATGAAGACCGGGGTGTCGAGGAGTGCCTTGAGCTTGTCGGACATTGCTGCGGTCACGGTGTCTCCCTGCGGGTGCCCGTCCGGGCGGGTGCGGTCGGATATGTGCCGGAGTACCCGATCATCCGCCGGCACACCCGACCGCCCGGGGATTTCCACGCCACGGTGCGCTGGCGCGCTCGTCCTCAAGCGCCGGACGGGCTATTTCTAGCCCGTCCGGCGCTTGAGGACGAGGCGCGGAGCGCCGACAAGACGGCTTACGGCACGGGGGCATGCGGGTGCCCGGAGCCCGCCCCGCCCCTAGGCGCCCCGGACAACCAGCGCCGTGGCAACGGCGGCCAGCCCATCCCCCCGGCCGAGAAAGCCGAGCCCGTCGGTGGTCGCCCCGGAGACCGTGACAGGGGCGCCCGCTGCCTCAGAGAGGACCTTCTGCGCTTCCTCGCGCCGCTTGCCGATCTTCGGCCGGGGGCCGACGACCTGCACGGCCACATTGCCGATCACGAATCCCGCGTCCCGCACGATCCGCGCCGCCTCGGTGAGCAGCGCGAGCCCGGAGGCGCCGGCCCACTCGGGGCGCCCGGTGCCGAAGTGCGCGCCGAGGTCGCCGAGACCCGCGGCGGAGAACAGCGCGTTGCACGCGGCGTGCGCGACGACGTCCGCGTCGGAGTGCCCGGCGAGACCGGGCCCCTCCCCCTCCCACTTGAGGCCGGCACACCACAGCTCACGGCCCTCTTCGAAGGCGTGGATGTCGGTGCCGATGCCGACCTGCGGCAACGGGAACGGCGACGCGGGGGTGTGCGCCGTGACGGTGCGCGCCGCGGTGGTGCGCGGTGCGTCAGAAGCCATCGTTGGCCCTCCTGCGGGCGAGTACGGCCTCGGCGAGTACGAGGTCGAGCGGCCGGGTCACCTTGAACGCCTCCTCGTGGCCGGGTACGAGCACGACCGGCTCGCCGAGGCGTTCCACGAGTCCGGCGTCGTCCGTGGCACCGTCCCCGACGACGGCGGCCTCGTGCGCGCGCAGCAGGGTGGCGCGGTCGAAGCCCTGGGGCGTCTGCACGGCGCGCAGGCGGGCCCTGTCCGGGGTGGCGACGACGGGCTCGGGCGTGCCCGGGGCGGCGGAACCGGCGGGGGCCGCGGGTCCCGCGGGGGCGACTTCCTTGACCGTGTCGGTGACCGGAAGGGCGGGGACCACGGCGGGAGCCCCGTCGCGGACGGCCTCGATGACCCCGTCGACGGTGTCGACGGGGACCAGGGGGCGGGCCGCGTCGTGCACGAGCACGATGTCGATGCCGGGCGGCAGCGCGTCCAGGCCGAGACGCACGGACTCCTGGCGGGTCGCGCCGCCGGACACGACGAGGACGTCGGTGCGCTCGGGCAGGGCGTGGTCGGTGAGCAGGGTCTTGACCTCGGCGGCGCCGTCCGGCGGGGCCACGACCACGACGAGCGAGACGGCCCGCGATGCGGCCATGGCACGCACGGCGTGGACGAGCATGGGTGTGCCGTTCAGCGCGCGCAGCGCCTTGGGGGCGCCCGGGCCGAGCCGCACTCCGCGCCCTGCGGCGGGGATCACGGCCGCGGTGCGCGGTCGGCGGACCTGGGGCTGCGCGGCGTTTCCGGGGCCGGGCCGGACCGCCGCGGTAGATGCGTCAGACATCGGTTCCGTTCAGGTTTGTGTGCTCGGGCGACGTGGGTATGGCCTGGGGGTACCCCCTGCTTGGAGCAGTATCAGAGCTGGGGGAGTGCCGGGCGAGAGCCTTGACCGGACCCTTCCGTGACATCTGGTCGAGCAAGCTGCCCGAGCCCGGCACGCCAGAACGCCGGGGGAACGACCACGTGTACGCACGGTGTATGCACGGGGGGAATGACCACGTGTACCGGGGGAAGACCACCCGGAGACGGGTATGCCGCAGTGCCCGGCAACACCTTTCGGAGTCATCGGGCACCGCGGCAATGTGTGCTTCTCTGCTCGCACGTCACGCATGGTCGTGCACTGCTTGACCGTGCACCGCTTGGTCGTGCGCTTTGACCATGCACTGCTTCGTGCGCGCGTCGGTCAGGACGCGAGCACCTCGTCGAGCAGGGCCTCGGCCTTGTCCTCGTTGGTGTTCTCCGCGAGGGCGAGTTCGCTCACCAGGATCTGGCGGGCCTTGGCGAGCATGCGCTTCTCACCTGCGGAAAGTCCGCGCTCGCGCTCCCGACGCCACAGGTCACGGACGACTTCCGCGACCTTGATGACATCGCCGGAGGCGAGCTTTTCGAGATTTGCCTTGTAACGGCGCGACCAGTTCGTGGGCTCTTCGGCGTACGGCGCGCGCAGTACTTCGAAGACCCGGTCCAGGCCGTCCTGCCCGACCACATCACGCACACCGACGAACTCCGCATTGTCCGCTGGCACACGTACCGTCAAGTCGCCCTGGGCGACCTTCAGCACCAAGTAGGTCTTGTCCACGCCTTTGATCTGGCGAGTTTCGATAGCCTCGATCAGCGCGGCCCCGTGATGGGGATAGACCACGGTGTCGCCAACCTTGAACGTCATGTGACAGGTACCCCTTCCGTGGCTATCCAGGGTAACACGGATACGGCGTCTTCTGAATGGCGTTTTCGCAGGTCAGGGCATATCTCGGGGCTTGACAACAGCGACAGGAACGTGCTGCGCGAGGGCCGCGGAAGGGGGTATTCGCAGGTGGGAGCCGCTGTCCGGCGGAGGTGAAACGTCCATGTTGCGCACCCCGGGAGGGCGCCCCAAGGGGACGAACGTCCCGGTTTGCCGGGTTCCCGTGGGTGAACTTTCGCTACTCCGTTCGGCCATCGACGGCACGCGCAAGCCGACTAGGTGAATCAGGAATTGATCAAGTCGCGGGGAGCGCCGGGAGCGCCCGAAGCGCGCTCCGATCCGCCCGCCGTCGGGCGGTGATGATCCACTCCCTGTTCTTCCGCCGTTCCCACCTCGGCCTTCCTCCGATCTCCCACCTGATCTCCCGTCTGATCTCCCATCCGATCCTCCGCCTGGCGAATTCCCGGAGAGGTGGCGCATTTCTTGCGGAAAAATGCCCGCGCGGCGTTGCGTGCGGTTATAAGAATGCGAAGCGCCGGACGAACAGGAGGCCCCAGGAGGCCGCACGAGCCCGCAGCAGGTCATCGGGGCGGCCGAGGCGCGAGGAACCGGGGAGGCTCGCGGGCCGCAGGGGCGGGTCGGGTGCGGCGGCGCGGGAACGGCTCGGTAACCTAAGCCCGCTGACACACCCTTAGGGCGGTCGACCGGCTGCCCGCCATCCGTTACCGCCCTCGTTCTAGGAGTTGCCGCCGCCGTGAGCCGCAGCCTTCGACGCGGCGCCATCGCCGCCACCGCCCTCGCGTTCTCGCTCGCCTCACTCACCGCCTGCGGTGCCGGAAACAACGCCGACACGATGGAGATCAAGCCGGACAACGCGGCGATCGCCGTCGGCGACATCAAGATCCAGAACGCCATGATCATCACGCAGCCCGATCGTGAGTCGACCGGCCCCGCCGTGTTCGCCGCGACGGTCTTCAACAACGGCGACACCGACCAGACCCTCGACGCGATCACCGTCAACGGCGCCGGCAAGAAGGCCGAGCTGTCCCCCGCCAAGGGCCGGAAGAAGGGCAAGGGCGGCGGTCTGACCATCCCGGCAGGCGGCTCCGTCACGATCGGCGGCAAGGACAACGCCTCCGCGGTCCTGCCCTCGAGCCGTGAGGCCGTCAAGGACGGCAACGCGCAGCCTGTCACCTTCGCCTTCAGCAAGACCGGCGATGTGAAGCTGAAGACGTTCGTCGTCCCGGCCGAGAGCTACTTCAAGAAGTGGGGCCCGAGCGAGCTCCCCAAGAGCCCGGACGGGAAGCCGTCGGGCAAGCCCTCGGGCGACAGGTCCGGCAAGCCCTCGGGCAAGCCGTCCGGTGCGGCCTCCGGCAATCCGTCGGGCGAATCGAACGGCGCGGACACCGGGACGCCGTCCGGCGAGGGAACCCAGTCGGGCGACGACGCCAAGCCGCCGGCGGACGGCGCGAACAACGCGGTGAGCGGCGCGCAGGGCGACGCCGGGCACGACGAAGGGGCGACCGCGCAGCACTGACGGCGCCGACGCCTCGTACGCAGCCGTACGCACCTCGTACGAAGCCGTACGCCACGTAGGCAGCCCTACGCCACGTAGGCAGCCCTACGCCACGTAGGCAGCCGTACGCCACGTACGCAGGGAGCAGCAGGAAGGGCGGGAACCCCCAGGGGTTCCCGCCCTTCCTGCTTGGGTGTCGGTGGTCAGGTGTCGGTTTACGGCTCGAACTTGTAGCCGAGACCGCGGACCGTCACCAGGTAGCGCGGCGCCCCCGGGTCCGGCTCGATCTTGGCGCGCAGGCGCTTGACGTGCACGTCAAGGGTCTTGGTGTCGCCCACGTAGTCGGCGCCCCAGACGCGGTCGATGAGCTGCATACGGGTGAGGACGCGGCCCGCGTTGCGCAGCAGCATCTCCAGGAGGTCGAACTCCTTCAGGGGCAGGTCGACCTTGGAGCCGGAGACGGTGACCACGTGGCGGTCGACGTCCATGCGGACCGGCCCCGCCTCCAGGGCCTGCGGGGCGACCTCCTCCGGCTCGCCCCGGCGGCGCAGCACCGCGCGGATGCGGGCCACCAGTTCGCGCGATGAGAAGGGCTTGGTGACGTAGTCGTCGGCTCCTATTTCCAGTCCGACGACCTTGTCGATCTCGCTGTCCTTGGCGGTGACCATGATCACCGGCACGTTCGAGCGGCTGCGCAACTGGCGGCACACCTCGGTGCCGGGCAGGCCGGGCAGCATCAGGTCGAGCAGGACGAGGTCGGCGCCATTGCGCTCGAACTCGTCCAGGCCGTCCGGGCCGGTGGCCGCGATCGCGACCTCGAAGCCCTCCTTGCGGAGCATGTACGACAGGGCATCGCTGAAGGACTCCTCGTCCTCGACGACGAGCACTCGGGTCACGGAAGGACCTCCGGGGCGGCAGGAATGGGTTCGTATGCAGTTGTGTCGTCGGGCCTTGCGCCCTGGTGCGCGCCGTCCGCCGCGAAGCCGTGTCCGGCTCCGCGGTCGCGGGCCGCGGCTGCCTCGGGCAGGCGCAGCGTGAAGGTGGAGCCCTGTCCCTCCGAGCTCCACACGGTGACCTCCCCGCCGTGCGAGGCGGCCACGTGCTTGACGATGGCGAGGCCGAGACCGGTCCCGCCGGTGGCGCGCGAGCGGGCCGGGTCGACGCGGTAGAAGCGCTCGAAGATGCGCTCCTTGTCCTTGTCGGAGATTCCGATGCCCTGGTCGGTGACCGCGACCTCGATGAGGTCTCCGCCCGGTGCGGTGACCCGGCGTGCGGCTATGCCGACCCTGGTGCGGGCCGGCGAGTAGTTGACGGCGTTCTCGACGAGGTTGCCGAGGGCCGCGGCGAGCTGGCCCCGGTTGCCCCAGACGTGCAGGTCGGCGAGGCCGGCCTGCCGTCGACCGGCGGCGCCCTGGCCTGGACCCTGACCGAGCCCCTCGGGCGCGGCCATGTTCGTGGCCATGGTGATCTGCTTGGTGCCCGCCTGGTGGCGGCAGCGGTCGATGGCCTCGCCCACGAGTTCGTCGACGCGGACGGGCTCGGCGTCCTCCAGCGGGTCGTCGTTCTGCACCCGGGAGAGGTCGATGAGCTCCTGCACGAGGTTGGTCAGGCGGGTCGCCTCGTTCTGCATCCGGCCGGCGAAGCGTTCGACGGCCTCGGGGTCGTCGGCGGCGTCCATGACGGCTTCGGAGAGCAGGGAGAGGGCGCCCACCGGGGTCTTGAGCTCGTGGCTGACGTTCGCCACGAAGTCGCGGCGCACGGCCTCGATCCGGCGGGCCTCCGTGAGGTCCTCGACCAGGAGCAGCACGAGGCGGGAGCCGAGCGGCGCGACCCGCGCGGAGACCGCGAGGGCGTCACCGCGCCCGGTGCCCCGGCGCGGCAGGGCGAGCTCGACCTGCCGTATCTCGCCGTCCCGCCGGGTGTCCCTGGCCATCTGCAGCATCGGTTCGACGGCGAGCTTGCCGCCGCGCACCAGTCCGAGGGCGTACGCCGCGGAGCTCGCCTTGACCACGCTGTCCGCCTCGTCTAGGACGACGGCGGAGGAGCGCAGCACGGAGAGCACCGTGTCGACGCCGGGGGGAAGGACCGGGTCCGTGTGCAGGGATGTCCTGGTGGGCCTCTTCTGGTCGCGTTCGCTCCAGCGAAACGCCAGCATGGCGATGACGCCGGTGCACACCCCGGCGATCGCTGCCGCTGCGGCGACCGCCGCGTTCACGTCCATGCCTCCAGGTTATGCGTGTTCGGAGCACCTCCCACAGCCATCCGGGTGGCCACTCGAACACTCGTCGCTCAGAGTTCACCATGGGGACGGCAGTGGTTCATTTCGACTGGAGGGCCTGCTGGACCGGGTGATTCCGGTGCGGGGCACGCCCTCCGGGTGCGGGACGGGGGTCACCGCTGGGGACCCTGCGTGCAGTGTGGCGCATCCGGGGCGGCACGGGGCACCGTCGCCCACAGTTCACCTTGACGACAGAGCTGATTCATTTGAGATGACTTAAACGGTCGCGTCCGCCCCGCACCGTGGGAGCGTAGGGGTGACCCCCTGTGACGTACGAGAGAGGGACAGCCACATGCGTGACGCGTACCACGAGGAACTTGACTCGATCGGCGATGGCCTGGTCGAAATGGCCCGCCTTGTCGGGTCGGCGATCGGGCGCGCCACCACGGCCATGCTCGACGCCGATCTGAAGCTGGCCGAGAGCGTGATCGCCGCCGACCAGAAGGTCGACGACCTCCAGCACGAGCTGGAGGCCCGGGCGATAGCCCTGCTGGCGCGGCAGCAGCCGGTCGCGACCGATCTGCGCATCGTCGTCACCTCGCTGCGGATGAGCGCCGACCTGGAGCGCTCCGGCGACCTGGCCCAGCACGTGGCCAAGCTGGCCCGGCTGCGCTTCCCGGACACCGCGGTGCCGCGCGACCTGCACGCGACGATCCTGGAGATGGGGCAGCTCGCGCAGCGCCTGATGGCCAAGGCGGCGGAGGTCATCATCACGAAGGACGTCGATCTGGCGCTGCAGCTCGAACAGGACGACGACGAGATGGACCTGCTGCACCGCACGCTGTTCCAGCACCTGATGGACGACCGCTGGAAGCACGGCATCGAGACGGCGGTCGACGTGACGCTGCTCGGCCGGTACTACGAGCGCTTCGCGGACCACGCGGTGTCCGTCGCCAAGCGGGTCGTGTACCTGGTGACGGGTGAGCACGCGGACGAGATCCAGCCGGGCGGCGCGCCGGTCGAGGGCGCGTAACGCCTTCGGGGAGCGCCTTCGGGGAGCGCCCCGAAGGGTGGGCATCGCGCTTGCGGGGCGCGGTGCCCACCCTTCGGCATCCGTCGGTGCGTCAGCCGCAACCGCCGCCACACTGGCACGGGCCGCCTGACTGGCAGCCACAGCTACAGCCGGGACCGCACTGGCAACCGCTGGAACAGGTGACGGGCTTGGGGGACTCGGCCATGGTCTCCTCCTCGAAGGCGTACTGCGAAGACGTACTGCCTGCCGGTCCATTGCACGCCCACAGCGGCGGGGCGCGTCAACGGCGCACTTGTGCGCGACCGTGCCCCTGCGCGCGGGTCGTCGCCTCCCGTGCGCGGGGACGCCGTCTCCCCCCGCCACTCCCTCCCCACCAGCCATGCAACAGGCCCCCTGCCCACGGGAAACCGGGGGCAAGGGGCCTGGAAAGTCGCGGGCAAGGGGCCTGGAAAGCCGGGGGAAGCGGGAGTAAGCGTCAGGCTTACTTCTTCTTGCCCTGGTTCTTGACCGCCTCGATCGCTGCCTTCGCGGCGTCCGGGTCGAGGTAGGTGCCGCCCGGGTTCAGGGGCTTGAAGTCGGCGTCCAGTTCGTAGGACAGGGGGATGCCTGTGGGGATGTTCAGGCCCGCGATGTCGGCGTCGGAGATGTTGTCCAGGTGCTTGACCAGGGCGCGGAGGCTGTTGCCGTGGGCGGCGACGAGGACGGTGCGGCCCGTGAGGAGGTCGGGGACGATGGCGTCGAACCAGTACGGGAGCATCCGGACGACGACGTCCTTGAGGCACTCCGTCTGCGGGCGCAGCTCCGGCGGGAGCGTCGCGTAGCGCGGGTCGGAGAACTGGGAGTACTCCGCGTCGCGGTCCAGGGGCGGCGGCGGGGTGTCGTACGAGCGGCGCCACAGCATGAACTGCTCCTCGCCGAACTCGGCGAGGGTCTGGGCCTTGTCCTTGCCCTGGAGCGCGCCGTAGTGGCGCTCGTTCAGGCGCCACGACCGGTGTACGGGGATCCAGTGGCGGTCGGCTGATTCCAGAGCGAGCTGCGCGGTGCGGATCGCGCGCTTCTGGAGCGAGGTGTGGACCACGTCGGGGAGCAGGCCGGCGTCCTTGAGCAGCTCACCGCCGCGGACCGCCTCCTTCTCGCCCTTCTCGTTCAGGTTGACGTCCACCCAGCCGGTGAACAGGTTCTTCGCGTTCCATTCGCTCTCGCCGTGGCGGAGGAGGATCAGCTTGTACGGTGCGTCGGCCATGCCCCCGAGCGTAATCGAACCGTCCGAGCGGCCGCGCCCCGGAGCGGGCGCCGGGACGATTGACCAGCGGCGTCAATCGGGTGGCGAGGGTGCTCGACGGCGAAGTAATTTGTGCTCGCCGGTTTGGGCACTTACAACTACCGCTCGCATCGCCTCGGGGGAACCATGTCAGTCGCCGCAGTCAGACGTGCCGTCAAGGACTCCGTCTCGGGCATGCCCCCGGCCTTCTGGTGGCTGTGGACCAGCACCCTGGTCAACCGGCTCGGGGCGTTCGTCGCCACGTTCATGGCGCTCTACCTGACCCTGGACCGCGGGTACTCGGCCACGTACGCCGGGCTCGTCGCCGCTCTGCACGGTCTCGGTGGTGTCGTCTCCTCGCTCGGCGCCGGTGTGATGACCGACCGGCTCGGGCGGCGCCCGACGCTGCTGATCGCGCAGACCTCGACGGCCGCCTCCGTGGCGCTGCTCGGCTTTATGCAGCACCCGGTCGCGATCGCCGGTGTCGCCTTCCTCGTCGGCATGGCGAGCAACGCCTCGCGGCCCGCCGTGCAGGCGATGATGGCGGACATCGTGCGCCCCGAGGACCGGGTGCGCGCCTTCTCGCTCAACTACTGGGCCATCAACCTGGGTTTCGCCATCTCCTCAGCGGGCGCTGGCTTCATCGCCTCCTACAGCTATCTCGCGGGGTTCCTGATCGAGGCCGCCATGACGCTGGTGTGCGCGATCGTCGTGTACGTGAAGCTGCCGGAGTCACGGCCGCAGCCGAGTGCGGCGGGCGGTGACGCGGACGGCGTCGGGCTCGGCACCGTGCTGCGCGACGGGCGGTTCATGGGTGTCGTCGGCCTTTCCTTCCTGGTCGCCCTGCTCTTCCAGCAGGGCTCGGTGGGGCTGCCGATCGCGATGGGCGAGGCGGGTTTCTCGCCGAGCGACTACGGCGTGGCCATCGCCGTGAACGGCGTCATGATCGTCGTACTGCAGATCCCGGTCACGCGGTTCATCGAGCACCGGGACCCGCAGCGCCTCCTTGTCCTGTCCTCGTTCCTCGCGGGCATCGGTTTCGGGCTCACCGCGTTCGCCGGTTCGGTCGGTCTCTTCGTGGTGACCGTGATGATCTGGACGCTCGCCGAGATCGTCAACGCGCCCACCCAGACGGGCCTGGTCGTGCGGCTCTCGCCGACCCATGGACGCGGCCGCTACCAGGGCATGTACACGATGTCGTGGGCCGTGGCCGCCCTGGTGGCACCCCTGATGTCCGGCCTGTTCATCGACCGGCTCGGGGCGCAGTGGCTGTGGGGCGGGTGCGCGGTCGTGGGTACGGTCGCGGCGCTCGGGTATTGGGGGCTGATGCGGGGTCTTTCGGAGGCGGTGGGGCCGGACGCGGAGGGGGCAGAGGACGCAGGGGGCGTGGAGGCCGCGAAGGGCGCAGGGGGCGTGGAGGCCGCGGAGGGCGTGGAGGCCGCGGGTGGCGCCGGGGCCGGGAAGATCGCGCCGGCTCCGGTGGGCTCCGTGAACGCGCCGGTCGCCGCAGCTACCGTGAGCCCAGCGCAGGATCCACTTGGACCGCAGGGAGAGTGACCTGACCATGGCCGAACCACTGAAGACCTTCATCGGCGGCGAGGAGGTGGACGTCCCCAACACCATCCCGGACATCCGCGCCGCGCTGCCGGAGGAGCGGCGCGCGGAGTTCGACCGCGCCATCAACGAGGCCGGGGTCGACGAGATCCACTCCGTGATGCGGCACTGGATGCTGGAGGCCGTGCCCGACCCGGAGGCCGAGGCCCTGCTCGCCCGCCTCGCCGCCGATGAGGCCGAGAGGCGGAGCATCGCGTGAGCCGTCACCGCAGGAGCGGGAACTATCGCATCACGTACGCGCCACCGGCCGACGACACCCTCGCCAAGATGGCCGACGCGGAAGCCTTCCGGGCGGCCATGGCCCGCACGCTCGGCCGCGACCCCTACGGGCACGGTTCGACCGCCGTGTCCGCGGAACCCACCGAGCCCGACCGCCGTGAGGCGACGGTCGGCGGCGCGATCGTCCTCTACTACGTGTCCGGTTCGGTCCTGACCGTGACGGTGGTCCGCCTGGTCCCGTTCGGCTGAACCGGCGCCCACCGGACGCCCTGCCGGGCCTTGCCGGTGGTCACTCGTCCAGGGCGCGTTGCGCCTCGTACAGGTTCCGCGGCCGTACCGCGCCCGTCGAGCTCTCCGGAGAAGTCGGGTACGTCGATCTGGTCGAACTCACGCACCCGGGAGATGCCCACCGCGGCGCTGTACGGGGCGATGCCGTCAATTCTGACCAGTCCATGTCGTACCGCGGGAAGCTGGATTCAGAACTCGGGGCGAGCGTCGTACCGGACCATCGCGCGCCGGGGAACGAGTGGGCGGGTGAGAGAACACCCGCCGCGGAGCGGCGGAAAAGGATGGCCACCCGCGCGCCGCAAGGAAACGAACTACCGAGGCTGGGTCAGGTGGGTGAACGCATCCAAGTTGCGGGTGGACTCGCCGCGCGCCACACGCCACTCGTACTCCTTGCGGATCGCCGAGGCGAAACCGAGTTCCAGGAGGGTGTTGAAGGAGCCGTCCGCCGCTTCGAGGACGGAGCCGAGGAGGCGGTCGAGTTCGTCGGGGGTGACGGCGGTGAGCGGCAGCTTGCCGGTGAGGTACACGTCTCCGAGGGAGTCGATCGCGTAACCGACGCCGTACAGACGCAGGTTGCGCTCCAGGAGCCAGCGGTGCACGGCTTCGTGGTTCTCGTCGGGGTGCCGGATCACGAAGGCGTTCAGGGACAGCGAGTGGTTGCCCACGCGCAGCGAGAGGGTCGTGGAGAGCTTGCGCGTACCGGGCAGCTTCACCACGTAGGAGCCGGGTTCGGGGGACTCCCATTCGAGCTCGGCCTCATCCAGAGCCCGCTCGATCACGGCACAGGGCGCCCCGCCAGCAACGTCAGCCATGGTGCGAGCGTACGTGACGGCGGTGATCGTGCACGGCGGCGGAGTACACGTCGGCCGTGGCGGACGCCGCGGTCCCCCAGCCGAAGGACTGCGCGTGCCGCGCGGCCGCCGCGCCCATGTGGTCCACAAGCTGTGGACGGTCGGCGAATTCACCCAGCACGCGCGCGTAGTTGGCGGGTTCGTGACCGGAGATCAGGAATCCGGTCTCGCCGTCGCGCACGGCGACGGGCAGTCCCCCCACCGCCGCGGCGAGCACCGGCGTGCCCGCGGCCTGCGCCTCGATGGCCACCAGGCCGAAGGACTCGCTGTAGGAGGGCATCACGAGCACGGACGCGGCCCGGAACCAGTCGGCGAGCTGCTCCTGCCCGACGGGCGGCTGGAAGCGGACGACGTCCGCGATCCCCAGGCGAGCGGCCAGCTTCTGCAGCCCCTCGGGCTTGGCGAGGCCACTGCCGCTCGGCCCGCCGACGATCGGCACGACGATCCGCGAGCGCAGTGCGGGCCGCTCGTCGAGCAGCCTGCCCACCGCGCGCAGCAGCACGTCGGGGGCCTTCAGGGGCTGGATGCGACCCGCGAAGAGCGGAATCAGGGCGTCCTGCGGCAGCCCGAGGCGATGGCGGGCGGCGGCGCGGCCGTCGGCCGGGCGGAAGCGGTCCAGGTTCACACCGGGGTGGACGACGGCGACCTTGCCGGGGTCGGCCTCGTAGTGGCGGACGAGTTCGTCGGCCTCTTCGGAGGTGTTGGCGATGAGCCGGTCGGCGGCGCGCACGATCTGGGTCTCGCCGATGACGCGGGCGGCGGGCTCAGGGGTGTCGCCCGCGGCGAGCGCGGCGTTCTTGACCTTGGCCATGGTGTGCATGGCGTGCACGAGGGGGGCGCCCCAGCGCTCGGCGGCCAGCCAGCCGACGTGGCCGCTGAGCCAGTAGTGGGAGTGGACCAGGTCGTAGTAGCCGGGCCGGTGACCCGCCCAGGCCTGCATCACGCCGTGCGTGAACGCGCACAACTGGGCCGGCAGCTCCTCCTTGGCGAGGCCTTCGTAGGGGCCCGCGTCGACATGGCGCACGAGGACGCCAGGCGCGAGCTCCACGGTCGGCGGCAGCGTTCCGGTGGTGGCGCGGGTGAAGACCTCGACCTCGATGTTGAGGGCGGCCAGGCGCTTGGCCAGCTCCACGATGTAGACGTTCATGCCGCCCGCGTCACCGGTGCCGGGCTGGTGCAGCGGCGAGGTGTGCACGCTGAGCATGGCCACCCGGCGGGGGCGCCGCGACGAGCCGGGCAGCCTGATCCGGGCGGTAGCGGATGGGGAGCGACGCCCGAGCCTGGTCACGTAGTGGCTCACGTGGCGGTCCTCCTTGGCCTTGGCGGCGGGCACGACGAGAGGGAGGCCGGGAGCGCGCCTCCTGGGGGAGCAACGCCGGAAGAGTCAGCTCCATTTCCTCTTTGCCAAAGCATTACCTAGTCATTCTCAACCCATTCCCTTGCTTACGCTTGCCCCATGTCCGCCCGCGCGCCCCGCCCGCCCCTCCGCCCCGTGGGAACGGTCACGCGCGGAACCACGAATCCCAACCGGTTGCGCCGCATGGACCGCTGGATCGCCGCCTCCCACGGCGCCGCGCTGCGCGGGGCCGACGCGCCGCTCGCCGTCGACCTCGGCTACGGCGCGGCCCCCTGGACCGCCGTCGAACTGCTGCTCCGGCTGCGCACGGTCGCCCCGCGCGCGTGCGTGACGGGCATCGAGATCGACCCGGAGCGGGTGGCGGCGGCCCGGCCCTACGAGCGCGAGGGGCTCACCTTCCGGCACGGCGGCTTCGAGGTGCCCCTTGCCGCGCGCCCGCAGTTGATCCGCGCGGCGAACGTGCTGCGCCAGTACGACGAGGACCAGGTCGCCGCCGTCTGGGAGCGGCTGTGCGCGCGGCTCGCGCCGGGCGGGCTGCTCGTCGAGGGAACCTGCGATGAGATCGGACGACGGCACGTGTGGGTCGCGCTCGGCCCCGAGGGCCCGCGCACGGTGACGTTCGCGGCCCGCCTCGCCTCCCTGGAGCGCCCGTCCGACCTCGCGGAGCGGCTGCCGAAGGCGCTCATCCACCGCAATGTGCCGGGCGAGCCGGTGCACGCGTTCCTGCGGGACTTCGACCGGGCGTGGGCGGCGGCGGCCCCGTACGCGGCGTACGGGGCGCGGCAGCGGTGGGCGCGGGCGGTGCGGGACCTGACGGCGGACTGGCCGGTGGTGGACCGCGGGGCGCGGTGGCGACAGGGGGAAGTGACGGTGCGGTGGGGGGCGTTGGCGCCGCGCGGGGTCTGAACAGTCCGCAGGCGGTGAGCGGCCCGCACGTGCCGAGCGGCCCACACGCGGTGAACGGTCCACACGCGCTGAACAGCCCACACGCGCTGAACGGTCCACACGCGCTGAACAGCCCACACGCGCTGAACAGCCCACACGCGCTGAACGGCCCACACGCGCTGAACGGCGCGCACGCGCTGAGCGGCCCGCACGCGCTGAGCGTCGGCTCCCCCTCCGGGCGGTCCGCACGCTCCGAGCGGTCCGCCCACCTCGCGGGAACGATCTCCGCGTCCCGTAGGGGTGATCTCCGGGTCCGCCGATGGAACGATCTCCGCGTTCGGCTCGTCACACGAGGCAGGCGGGTAATCGGAGTTACCGCGTGGCTCTGTCGCAATCGGCGCCGACGTGGCACCATCCCGAAAACGCCGAGAGGTTACTGACGGTAAATCAGCTTTGGGGGTGGCGGGCGTGACCGGCAAGAGGCACTCGACGACGACGGCCGTGGCACTGATCTGCGCGTGCGCTGCCGCGGTGCTCGCCGCACCGGGCACGGCGTTCGCCAGTCCCGCCGAGCCGCTTCCGCCCACGAAGAGATCCCTCGAACAGGTCCGCAAGGAGATCGACAGGCTCTACCGCGAGGCGGGCACGGCCACGGACGCGTACAACGCCGCGGAGGAGAAGGCCGAGAAGCAGTCGCAGGAGATCGTCAGGCTCGCCCGGTCCATCGACAAGGGACAGGCGAGGCTGGAGAAGCTCAAGGCCCGCGCGGGCGCAGCGGCCCGCGCGCAGTATCGCGGCGGCGGAGTGCCGGACGAGGCCAAGCTGCTGCTCAGCGACAGCCCGAGCCGCTTCCTCGACGGCGCGGGCCGACTGCGCCAGGGGCAGCACGCGACGAAGTCCATGCTGACGGAGATGTCCCGGACGCAGGAGGACTTGACGACGTACGCCAAGGACGCCTCCGCCCAGTGGAAGCGCCTGGAGGCCAACCGCAAGGCCAAGGCGGAGGCGAAGAAGAAGGTCAAGAAGAAGATCGCCGCCGCCGAGAAGCTGGAGTCGCGCCTGGAGAAGAAGGAGCGCGAGCGGCTGCGGAAGCTGGAGGAGGAGGCCGCCCTGGAGCGGCAGTCGGCCTGGGTGGACACCGGCATACTCAAGGACGCGAAGGGCGATGCGACGTCGCCGGGCAAGAAGGCCATCGCCTACGCCACCGCGCAGATCGGCAAGCCGTACGTATGGGGCGCCGAGGGCCCGAAGTCCTTCGACTGCTCGGGGCTCACGTCACAGGCCTGGGCGGCCGCGGGCAAGGGCATCCCGCGCACCTCGCAGGAGCAGTGGAAGCAGCTCCCCCACGTCGACGTGAAGAACATGCGCCCGGGCGACCTGATCATCTACCACAAGGACGCCAGCCACGTCGGGCTCTATGTGGGCGACGGCGCCATCGTGCACGCCCCCCGCCCCGGGCGGAACGTGACGGTCGCGGGAGCGGGCTCGATGGAGATACTCGGCGTGGTGCGGCCGGACAAGTAGCGGCCCGGCCGTCTCCCCCCGCGCAGGGCGCCGGACTGTGACCCGTGCCGCACGCCACGGCCCCCGCTCGACCCACCGGACGTGACGTTCGTCATCACAAGCGGACCGAGTTCGTTCCAAATGCCGTCCAGGATGCGGCATATGCCGTCAGCCGCGTGCCGGGCGCCATTCCCCGCGAGCCCCGGCTACCGCTATGGTCCCCGTCTGGTGGTGCGTGCGACCGTCGCTCCACCATGCCCTCGGGGGGAGGGAAGGAACCCAACGATGCCCGTACCCATACCGCGGCAGAGAGCGATCCCGGCCGCGGAAGGCGGTCAGGTTAAGACCACCCCGGCAGCCGACGGCGCCGGCCCCGCGGACCACGACTCCACCGCGGGCGACGGGCCCGCGGACCGCGGCACCGTCGGCCACAGCACCGCAGGCCACAGCACCGCAGGCCACAGCACCGCCGAAGGCGGCCGCGAAGGCGACGGCGACCCCGCGGGCAGCGGAACCGGTAAAAATGGAACCGGCAACGGCACCTCCCTCACCCTGCTCGTCATCGAGGACGACCCGACCGGATCCCTGCGGCTTCCCGAGCTCCTGGACTCCGCGGGCAAGCCGATCCGTATCCGCACCGCCCGCAACCTCACCGAGGCCGAACGGCTGCTCACGGACGACGTGCACTGCATCCTGCTCGACCTGGCCCTGCCGGGGCGGGCCGCCGCGAACGGGCCCGAGGGCACCGACCGCGGCGGCACCGAACCCGATGAGCTCGCCGTGCTCCGGCATGTGCTGCGCCTCGCACCCCGCCACGCCGTGCTCGCGCTCACCGCGTCCGGCGACGCCGAGACCGGTGCCCAGGCCGTGGGGGTCGGCGCCCAGGACTACCTGCTGCGCGAGGAGCTCGACGGCCGCCTGTTGAGCCGCGCCATCCGGTACGCGGTGGAGCGCAAGCGCGCCGACGTCGCGCAGCGCCAGCTCTCCGAGTCGCGGCTGCGCGCGCAGGAGAACGCCCGCCTGGAGCGCGGACTGCTGCCCACGCCGCTGCTCGACGGTTCCCCGCTGCGCTTCGCCGCCCGCTACCGCCCGGGCCGCTCCCGCGCGCTGCTCGGCGGCGACTTCTACGACACGGTGCGCACGCCCGACGGCTCGGTGCACGTGATGATCGGCGATGTCTGCGGGCACGGCCCCGACGAGGCGGCGCTCGGAGTCGAGCTGCGCATCGCCTGGCGCGCGCTGACCTTCGCGGGGCTCTGCGGCGACGAACTGCTCTCCACCCTCCAGCAGGTCCTGGAGCACGAGCGCGCCGACGAGGAGATCTTCGCGACCCTGTGCACGGTGGACATCGCGCCGGACGGACGCAGGGCGGGACTGTGCCTCGCCGGGCACCCGTCACCGCTGATAGCCCGGCCCGGCCGGCCCGCGGAGCTGCTCCCGTACGACAACGGCGGCCCGGCGCTCGGCCTGCTGCCGCGCGCCCGGTGGCCGCGCCGCCAACTGGAACTCGGCGGCAGTTGGAGCCTGATGCTGTACACGGACGGCCTGATCGAGGGCCGGATCGGTCAGGGCAACCAGCGGCTCGGGCAGGACGGCATGGTGGAGATGGTCCGCCGCCAGATCGCGGCGGGCCTCGGCGGCGAGGAACTCCTTGAGGCCGCGGTGAACGAGGCCCGGGACCTCAACGGCGGGGATCTGACGGACGACGTGGCGGTACTGCTGCTCGACCGGACGCGCTAGGGCCTGTCGGACGGTCCCGATCGACCGGGCGCGCCGACGCCCGGCTCCGTACGACCGGACGCCCGGCTCCGTACGACCGGACGCCCGGCTCCGTACGACCGGATGCCCGGCCCCGTACGACCGGACGCACTGGCGCCCGGTTCCGCGCCCCCGCCCCGAGCCCGCGGCTCGGCGCCCGATCCGGCTCGCGGCGCAGCGCCCGCCGCTGTCTCCCGGCTCAGCGCCCGCCGTTGTAGGGACCGTAAGGACCGTCGCTGCTCGAACCGCGGCGGCCGCCGCCCCCGCCGGTGATCTGGCGCAGCGCGGGCCGCACGTCGACCATGTACACGATCGTCGCGATGAGGCCGATGATCGGCAGGAACGACAGGATCGGGAAGAGCAGGTTCACCACGAAGGCGAGCCCGAGGATGATCAGCCAGAACGGCTTGGTCTTCTTGTCCGCCGCGCGATAGGCGTCCTCCCGCCTGATGGCGGCATCGAGGAGCGCGAAGCCGCTGAACACGATCAGGGCCAGCGACAGCAGCCACATGAGGTTCGCGAACCCCTGCATCAGCACAACGTCCACCACCAGTCTCGGCGTATCCCTACGCGACGTACGGAGTCACCGTCACCGTACCCGCTTACCCTGACAACGGGCCGGGCACTCCGCGAGTGCCCGGCCCGGTGAAACGGAGCCCTGTCGTCTGCTTCGCCTACTTGGCGGGCGGCGTGGTCTTCTTCGCCGTCGTGGACGACGTCGAGGACGACGAGGACGACGGGGAAGACGGCGCCGACGACGACGCCGACGACGAGGTCTTCTTGGCGGCGGGCTTCTTGGCCGTCGTGGTGGTGGTCTTCTTGGCGGCGGGCTTGTCCGTGGCCGTGGCGGAGGCGCCCTTGCTGGACGCGCCCGTGCCGGAGGACGCCGAGCCCGTGCCGGACGAGGCGGCGCCGGCGGTGGTCTTCGAGTCCGCGGACTCCTCCGGTTCCACCGTGACGGCCAGGTCGGTCAGGCCCTCGGAGGCCTCGCCGCGCCAGGAGCGCACGGTCTGCTCACCGTGCTCGGCGACCTGGTCGTACTTCTCCCGCGCCTGGACCGCGTACTCGACGGCGACGCCGACGCTGCGCAGGGCCAGGTCCTGGGCGCCTTCGCCGAGCTTCTTCAGGTCCGTGTCCAGGGAGCCGAAGAGCTCGCCGACCTTGGCCTGGATGACCTCACGGGCCTCCTTGGCGCGGGCCGCGGCCTTGTCCTGGACTTCCTTGGGGTCGGTGTTGCGGACGGCGTCGATGCGCGCGGGGGCCTCGGCGGCGATCTGCTCGATGAGGCTGGGCACCTTCTTGGCCTGCTGGTACGCGAGGTCGGCGCCGCCTGCGAAGAAGTAGAGGGGCTTGGGGTCGGTGAACGTCTTGCGCACGTCGTCGGTGATGGGCATGGCGAATGGTCCTCCCGGATTCGCTTCGGCTTGCGGACCGCTCGCCCTAGGACGGCTTGCCCTGGGGCGGCTTGCCCGCGGATTGCTTGCGTGTGGGTGGCGCTTCGTCGTCACTGCCGTCGGCCCGGACGCCGTCGTCCCCCGACGCGTCCTGGTCGGTGCCGTCCGCGTCCTGATCGGTACCCTCAGCGTGGTCGGTACCGTCCGCGTTCTGGTCGGTGCCGTCCGCGTCCGCCGAGGTCACGAAGCCGTTCTCCTTGCGGAACGACTCGTAGATCTGCAACAGCACTTGCTTCTGCCGCTCGTTGATGGAGGGGTCGGCGAGGATGACGGCGCGCGTCTCAAGCTCGTCCCGCTCCTTCTCGTCGAGGATCCCCGCCCGGACGTACAACGTCTCGGCCGAGATCCTCAGCGCCTTGGCCACCTGTTGCAGCACCTCGGCGCTCGGCTTGCGCAGCCCGCGCTCGATCTGGCTCAGATACGGATTGGACACCCCGGCGGCATCGGCGAGCTGCCTGAGCGAAAGCTGCGCGGTGCGCCGCTGCTCGCGCAGATACTCCCCGAGATTGCCGACGTTGAGCGATGCCATGGGTCGATGGTGCACCCATCTCGCTAACTATTGCAAGCACCCGCTTGCAAAAGTGCGCTACGCCACGTCGGTATGTGATCCCCCCGGCACGGCCGTGGGAAACCCGCTAGCGCTTGACCGTCCTGGCGAAGGACGCCTTGGCCCAGAAGTAGCCGACGGCGGAGAGGCCGAGGAGCCAGGCCAGGGAGATCCAGGCGTCGTTGCCGATCTCGGTGCCGAGGAGCAGGCCGCGCAGGGTCTCGTTGATCGGGGTGAAGGGCTGGTACTCGGCGAACCAGCGCAGGCCGTCCGGCATCGTGTCGGGGGTGACCACCGCGGAGCCCAGGAAGGGCAGGAACGTCAGCGGCATCGGTGCGTTGGAGGCGGTCTCCACGCTCTGCGAGCCGAGGCCCATCGCCGCCGAGATCCAGGCGAGGGCGAAGGCCAGGGCGACCAGGATGCCGAGCGCGGCCAGCCACTCCACCGCGCCCGCGTCCGGCCGGAAGCCCACCGCGAGGGCGACGACGATGACCAGGGACAGGCTGATCAGGGTCCGTATGACGTTGCCGACCACATGACCCACGAGCACGGAGGACCGGGAGATCGCCATGGTGCGGAAGCGGTTGATGATGCCCTCGGTCATGTCGGAGCAGACCGACACGGCCGTGGAGATGGCAGCCGATGTCACGGCCATCAACAGGATGCCGGGCGTGACGTAGTTGGTGTAGTCGCCCCGGTCACCGCCGCCGGTGGCACCGGGGATGTCGATGCCACCGCCGAGCGCGCCGCCGAAGACGTACACGAACAGGAGCAGCATCAGCAGGGGCATGGCGATGACGGAGATCGTCATCGACGGATAGCGCCGGGCGTGCTTGAGGTTGCGGCGCAGCATCGTCATCGAGTCGCGCACGGCGTACGAGTCGGCGCTCATCGCCGGGCCTCCTTCGCTGGGGGGCGGGCGGCGTTCTCCGCGGGTTTCAGCGGTGGGTTCAGCGCCGGGTTCAGCGCTGCCGCGCTGTAGGCGTCCGGGGCGTGGGCCGTGTGGTCCCGGCCGGTCAGGGTCAGGAAGACGTCGTCGAGGTCGGGGGTGTGCACGGTGAGCGTCTCGGCGTGGATGCCCGCGCCCTCGAGCACGTCGAGCACCGAGCGCAGGGCGGCGATGCTGCCGTCGCTCGGGACCTGCAGGCTCAGCGTCTCGTCGTCGCGGACGACCGTGGAGAGCGCGAGGCGGTCCACGGCGGCCTCGAGCTGCCCGATGTCGTTGAAGCACACCCTGATGTGGCCGCCGGGGATGAGTCGCTTGAGCTCGTCCGCCGTGCCCTCGGCGACGATCCTGCCGCCGTCGAGGACCGCTATGCGGTCGGCCAGTTGGTCGGCCTCTTCGAGGTACTGCGTCGTCAGGAAGATGGTCGTGCCGCCCGCGACCAGATCGCGGATGAGCTCCCACATCGTGCGGCGGCTGCGCGGGTCGAGGCCGGTCGTCGGCTCGTCGAGGAAGATGACGTCGGGGTCGCCGACCAGGGTCATCGCCAGGTCGAGCTTGCGGCGCATGCCCCCGGAGAACGCCGACGCGCTCTTCTTGGCCACGTCGGCGAGGTCGAAGCGGGCGAGGAGCTCGGCGGCGCGGCGCCTGCCCTCGGCCCGGTCGAGGTGGAGCAGGTCCGCGATGAGGAGCATGTTCTCCTCCGCGGTGAGCAGGTCGTCCACCGCGGCGAACTGCCCGGTGACGCCGATGGCGGACCGTACGGCGTCCGCGTCGTGTTCCAGGGAGCGGCCCGCGACCAGGGCCCGTCCTTCGTCGGCGGTGATGAGGGTGGAGAGGATCTGGACGGTGGTGGTCTTGCCGGCGCCGTTGGGGCCGAGGAGGGCGAAGATCGTGCCCGGGGCGACGTCCAGGTCGATGCCGTCGAGCACCACCTTCTCGCCGTACGCCTTGCGCAGCCCCTGAGCGGTGATGCCCTGCGGCGGAGCGGTCTCAACGGTGGTGGCAGTCATCGTGCCGCCGCCTCCTCATTCCTTGGTGGTACGGGGAATTCCTTGGTGGTACGGGTGATCAGGGGTTTGCCCCCGGGGGTCCCGGGGGCCGTGCGGTGTCGGGCGCCGCGCGTCGGGCGTTCGTGCCGTGCGGCGTACGCGCTGTCGGGCGCCCCGCGTCAGGCGTTGCGGCGGATCACGATGTCGCCGACGCCGGTGCGGGCGCGGACGGTGACGGACTCGGCGTCCGGGCCGGGGGCCTCGGCGGTGTCGATCGAGTTGTGCACCGTACCCGCGTGGGACTTGACTTCGAGCTGGGCGACGCTGGTCCTGCGGATGCCGACCTCGACGCTGCCGTCGGACGTCTCCAGGGTGATCATGCCCCGGGTCACCTCGTCGACCTTGATCGTGCCGCTGTCCGCCGTGATGTCGACCGCGCCGTGCGCGACGCCGACGGAGACGGCGCCGCACGCGGCGGTGGCGCGCAGTTCGCCGGTGACCTCGCGGATGGTGGTGTCGCCCTTGAAGTTCCTGACGGTGGCGGCGCCCGCGATGTCACCGAGCTGGATCCGGCCTGCCGCCTCGGCCTCCACGTCGCCCGTGGCCCGGTCGAGCGCCACGTCGCCGTAGCTCGTCTTGAGGAAGGCCGCATCGGCCTCCGTCGCCCGGATGTTCCCGGACGCGGTCTCGAGGCGGCAGTCGCCGAGGCGACCTTCGGCGGTGAGGGAGCCCGCGGCCGTCAGGGCCCGGACGTCCGACCCGGCGGGCAGCTCGACCGTGACGTCGACCGAACCGGACTTGCCGCCGAAGAGCGACCGCTTCTTGGCGCCCTTGACGAGCAGCGTGCCGCCGTTGCAGGTGACCTCGATCTGCTCGGCCGCCTTCACGTCGGCCTGCTCGGACCCGTTCGACGGCGTCACCGTGACGACGGTGTCGAGCCGCTTGCTCGCGGCGATGCGGGCGGTGCCCATGTCGAACTCGACGACAGCGGAGATGGGCTCGGGGGTGTCGAAAGTAGGCATGGCCGTCCTGTTCTGACTGTGGCGGGGCCCGCTGGAGTCAGCGAGCACGTCGGTCGTCGTACGTTCCACCGGCTCGGCCCTCGCTTTCAGCGGGCCCTCGCCGTTGGTGATGCCAGCATGGCATCACCGTGGCACCAACGCAAGCTTCGTTGGCACACGCATGGTGCCATCAGAGGTACGGAGGGGAGCGCACCGCTGGCGCACGCCCACGCGAAGCTGCCGCGAGCTGCGGCTTTTCCGCCGGAGGTGGTTTGGCGCCCACCTAGCATCCCGGGGCCCGGGGAGGCGTCAAGAAAGCGTCAAGATGGCGTTGGGATGCGCCGGAGTGGCGCGGTCCGGTGATGGAGGGCACCTGAGGGGCACCTCAAGACGCCACGCGGGGCGGCGCGGGCAGCCCGGGGACGGCGCGGGGCAGCCCGGGCCGGCACAGGTCAGTGCGGGGGCGGCGCGGGGTCGACCCGGGTCAGTCAGCGGGTGCCTCGGGCGCCAGTCCCGCCAGCGCCGCAGCCACCGTGCGGTGCAGCTCACCCGCCCCGGCCCCCGCCCGCGACCGCACGTTCACCCCGTACGCGAGCAGCACCAGCACCTCCGCGCCGTCCGCCGGGGTCACTCCCGCCGCGAGCCGGCCCCGGTCGCGGGCGGTCTCCAGGGCGGTGCGGAACGCGTCCCGCAGGCGCCGGTGGTGTTCGTCCAGGACGGCGCGGACCTCCGGGTCCGCCCCCTCCTCACCCGCGTACGCGTTGACGAGCATGCAGCCCCACCGGGCGTACTCCCCCTCGCACCGCGCCTCGATCAGACCGGCGAAGAAGTCCCGTACGGCGGGCAGCCCGCGGGTGTCGTCGGCGAGCGCCGCGCAGGCGGGCACGGACCGCAGCCGCACATAGCGGCGCAGCGCGGCGAGGTGCAGTTGCCGCTTGCCGCCGAACGTCGCGTACAGGCTGGAGCGGTTGAGCCCGGTCTCGGCGGCGACGGCCTGGATGGACGTGGTGGCGGCGCCGTGTCGCCAGAAGAGGCGCTCGGCGCGTTCGAGGGCCTCGTCGGGGTCGAAGTGCTTGATGTCGGGCACGGTGCCGCCGCCCTCTCCGCCCTCGTACGTTCCTGAACTGGCCGTTCCAAGTTACCTCTTGACGCCCCGCCAGCCTACCCTCATCCTGAAACGGCCGTTCCAAGATACGTAGGCCAACCCCCGACCAACCCCCCGCACCGGACCACACTTCCGCAAAGACAAGGACGGTCCCGCCCATGACGCTTCGCGACGAGCTCCGCTTCGTGCACGACAACCGGCACGTCAGGCTGTCCGCCGACCGGATGGAGACGATGGACCGCAACGCCGCGGCGCTTGCCGCGTCCGGCATCGTGGAGCGCGCCGCCGGTGTCGGCGACCGCGCGCCGGACTTCACGCTCGGCTCCGCCACGGGCCGCCAGGTGTCGCTGTCCGCCCTGCTCACCGACGGTCCCGTCGTCCTCACCTTCTACCGGGGCGCGTGGTGCCCCTTCTGCAACCTCGCCCTGCGCGCCCTCCAGGCACACCACGAGGCGATCACCGCACGCGGCGCACGCCTGCTCGCCGTCTCGCCGCAGGTCCCTGACGAGTCGCTGTCCCTGACACAGAAGGAGGAGCTCGCCTTCGACGTCCTCAGCGACATCGGCTCCGACGTCGCCGAGCGGTACGGCATCGCGTTCGACCTGGGCGAGGAGCTGGGGGCGCTGTACGACGAGCTGGGCTTCGAACTGCGGCGCGTGAACGACGGCCACGACCGGACGCTGCCGCTGCCCGCGACGTATGTGATCGACCGCGACGGCGTGATCCGCTGGGCGTTCGTGGCGAGCGACTACGCGGTGCGGGCCGAGCCGTCGGACATCCTGGCGGCGCTGGACTCCTTGAGCTGAGCCGGAATCATGGGCTGGACCGAAGGGTGCGGCGGGACGCAGGGTTGCCCCATGACCGACACCGCCGCACCCCGCCCCTCCGGATCACGCCCAGACGCTTCTTCCCCCGCGCCCTCCTGGCACGCGCGCCCCGCCGCCCGGGAGTGGCGTTGCCCGCCCCCGCCCGCCGAGGTCCGCGCCTTCCACAACTCGCTGCCCGAGTACGCGCCCACACCCCTGACGGAAGCGCCGTCCCTGGCAGCGGAGTTGGGAGTCGGGCGCGTCTTCGTCAAGGACGAGTCGGCGCGTCTCGGCCTGCCCGCGTTCAAGGCGCTCGGGGCGTACTGGGCGGTGCACCGGGTCCTCGCGCGGCAGCCGTCCGGGGCCCCGCTGGAACTGGTCACCGCGACCGACGGCAACCACGGCCGCGCGGTGGCCCGGATCGCGCGGCGGCTCGGGCAGCGGGCCCATGTGTTCGTGTCGCACGGGGTGCATCCCGGCGCCGCGGCCGCGATCGAGGGCGAGGGCGCGCGAGTGACACGGGTCCGGGGGAGCTACGACCAGGCGGTGCGGGCGGCTGCGGACGCGGTGCGGGCGGCGGGTTCGGTCCTGGTGCAGGACACGGCGTGGGAGGGGTACGAGGAGGTGCCCGCGTGGATCGTGGAGGGGTACTCCACGCTCTTCGCCGAGGTCGACGCCCAACTGGCCGCCGCCGGTGCCGGATCGCCTCACCTCGTGGCCGTGCCCGTGGGAGTGGGGTCGCTGGCCCAGGCCGCCGTCACCCACTACCGGAGCCGGGACGGCCGGGGCCCCGCGCTGCTCGCCGTGGAACCGACGGCGGCCGCGCCCGCGCTCGCGAGCCTGGTACGGGGTGAGCCGCTGCCGGTGACCACCGAGGAGACGGTGATGGCGGGGCTGAACTGCGGCACGGTGTCGCGGCTCGCCTGGCCGGTGCTGCGGCAGGGCCTGGACGCGGCGCTGACGGTGACCGACGCGGACGCCTTGGCGGCGGCCCTGGACCTGGGGGTGCTCGGGGTGTCGTCGGGACCGTGCGGCGCGGCCGCCCTGGCCGGTGTGAGGGCCGCCCTCACGGGGGCGGCGGCCCCGGCCCGCCGAGAGGACCTGGCCGTCGGCCCGCACGCCATGGTGGTCCTCCTGAACACGGAGGGCAGGGAGGCCAACCCCCACGGGGCTTAGCCGGACAGCCACCCCGCACGGGGCTTGCCCGGACGGCCACTCCGCACGGGGCTTGCCCGGACGGCCACTCCGCACGGGGCTTGCCCGGGCGCCCACCCCGCACAGGGCTTAGCCGGACGCCCAACCCGCACGGGGCTTAGCCGGACAGCCACCCCGCACGGGACTTGCCCAGACGGCCACTCCGCACGGGACTTACCCGGACAGCCACCCCGCACGGGACTTACCCAGACGCCCACCCCGCACGGGACTTACCCGGACGCCCACCCCCACGGGACTTACCCGGACAGCCACCCCGCACGGGACTTACCCAGACGCCCACCCCGCACAGGGCATACCCGGACAGCCACCCCGTACGGGTTCCTTGGCCGAACGGCCACCCCGGGGACCGGCCGGCGCCGTCAGGCCCCGCCCTCCCAGGGAAGCCCCCCACCCCCGCACACCACATCCAGTCGCGACACGGCCCGCGTAAGCACCACGTACAAACGGTGCATACCGCGCTCCTCCGCCGTCACGATGTCGGCGGGTTCCACGGCGACCACGTGGTCGTACTCAAGACCCTTGGCGAGCGTCGCGGGCACCACCGTGACCCGGGCGCCCAGTTCGTCGGGGCCCGCCGCCGCGACGCCCGCGCCCGTCAGGGCCGCGTGCACCCGGTCCGCGGCGGCGTCCGCGACGACGACGCCGACCGAGCCCTCGCGGGTGAGGGCGCGGCGTACCGCGTCGACGGTGCCCGCGGCCACGTCCCGTACCCGGTGCACGGTCACCTCGCCGTCACCGCGGAGCGACCGCGCGGGCGGCACATCGACGTCGAGCCCGGCGAGGACCCGGTTGGCGAGGGCGACGATCGCCTGCGGTACGCGGAAGCCGGTGGTCAGCGCGGTGACCGCGGTGTCGGGCTCGCCCAGGTGGGCGAGCTGGGCCTTCCAGGTCCTGGCCGCCCACGGCGTGGTGCCCTGCGCGAGGTCGCCGAGCACGGTGAGCGAGCCGAAGTCCGCGCGCCGCGCGATCGCCCGGCACTCCATCGGGGAGAGGTCCTGCGCCTCGTCCACGACGATGTGGCCGTAGCCCGCGGGCCGCTCGATGAGCCCGGCGAGCTCGTCGAGCAGGACGAGGTCGGCAGCCGTCCAGCGCACGGACTTGACGGGCTTGACGGGCTTGACGGGCTTCGCGGACTCTGCGGACTTCGCGGACTCCGCGGACTTGTGCGAGCGCGGAGGCCGGGTCCACAGCAGGTCCTTCTGCTCCTGCGGGGAAAGAATCCCGTCGGCTGCGGCCGCCAAGGCGCCCGCGTCGGCGAGGAGTTCGGCGAGCACCTCCTCGGGACGGGCCCGCGGCCACACCGCGTCGACGAACGCGGAGACGGGACGGGCACGGGAGATCCGCTGGAGCCAGGCGTTGCCGACCGGGCCCGCGCGCCGCTCCGCCTGCTCCTGGATGTGGCGTACGGCCCGGGCGCGCACGCGCTCGCGACCCGTCCCGTACGGGGGCTCCTCCGCGCGGACGTCCGCGACGATCCGGTCGAGGTCACCGGCGGGCACGCGCCAGCGGTACGAACCGTCCGGCACCGCGAGCGGTTCCGCGCGGGACCGCACCCGGGCGTAGAGCGCGCGCCGCAGCACCCGGGCCATCCGGGCGTCGTGCTTCACGGCGGCCGCCGCGTCCGTGTCGAGGGACCGCACCGGCTGCCGGGCGATCTCGTCGAGGACGGTGGACTGGCGAACCCCGGTCTCGCCGAGGGAGGGCAGCACCTCGGCGATGTAGCGCAGGAAGGTGCGGTTGGGGCCGAGGATCAGGAGCCCGGAGCGCTGGATCCGCTGGGGGTGGGTGTACAGGAGGTACGCGGCACGGTGCAGGCCGACGGCGGTCTTGCCGGTGCCGGGGGCGCCCTGCACGCAGACGGACTCGGCGAGCCCTGCTCTCACCAGGTCGTCCTGCTCGGGCTGAATGGTGGCGGCGATGTCCCGCATGGGTCCGACGCGGGGCCGCTCGATCTCACCGGTGAGGATGCGGCTGCGGCCGGCCGGGGCCGCGTCCCGCGCGTCCGGTCCATCCGGTCCATCCGGTCCATCCGGTCCGTCCGGCGCCAGGAGGTGCTCGTCCTCCAGGCCGGTCAGGTCCGCCGAGTCGCCCCTGCTGCCCGGCGCCCAGCCGAAGCGGCGGCGTACGGCCACGCCCTGCGGGTCGCGTACGCCCGCCTGGTAGAAGGCGCGGGAGACGGGGGCGCGCCAGTCGACGACGAGGGGCGGCGCCGAGGGGTGCTCGGTGATGCGAAGGCGGCCGACGTGGTAGCGCTGGCCGCGGTGGTCACCCGCCTCGGGGGCGTGCGCGTCGAAGTCCAGGCGACCGAAGAACAGCGGTGCGTCGGGGAGTTCGCGCATCTCCTTGGCCCTGCTGCGCAGTTGGTACCCGAGCACTTCGGCGTCCGCCCCGGACGCCGACACCTGCTCGCCGGTGACGACGTGCTCCTGCGCGCCGTCGACCATCGCGGCGAGGGCGGCGCGGCAGGTGTCGTGGTAGCGGCGCTCCCGCCCGAGCGCTTCGTCAAGTGGCGTCATACCGTCGAGCGTACAAGAAAACGTTACCGAGTCACATTTATAACCGAGACTCATTCTGCGGTACGCTACCGGGCATGACCGGCGAGAACGAGGACACCAGCACACCCGGGGCCCCGGTGGGCCTGCGGCAGCTCAAGAAACAGCGCACGTACGAGGCGATCTCGGAGGCGGCGATCGCGCTGTTCCTGGAGCGCGGCTTCGAGAAGGTGTCGGTGGCGGAGGTGGCCGCGGCGGCGGAGATCTCCAAGCCGACGCTGTTCCGGTACTTCCCGGCCAAGGAGGACCTGGTCCTGCACCGGTTCGCCGACCACGAGGACGAGGCGGCCCGCGTCGTGACCGGCCGCCCCGCGGGCCGGTCCCCGCTGGCCGCGCTGCGCGCCCACTTCCTGGACGGCCTGGACCGCCACGACCCGGTGACGGGTCTCAACGACGCCCCAGGAGTCCTCGCGTTCCACCAACTCCTCTACGCCACGCCGTCGCTCGTCGCCCGCCTCCACACGTACCAGGAGCGGATGGAGCACACCCTCGCGGCCGCCCTCGACACCGACTCCGCCGGGGCCGCCCCCGACGACTCCCCGAGGGCCGCCCCCCTCCTGGACGCACGGCTCGCCGCCGCCCAGATCCTGGCGGCGCAGCGGGTCCTGGCCCGGGAGAACTGGCGGCGCGTGGACGCGGGTGAGCGGGCGGGCGATGTGCACGCGGACGCGGTGCGCGCGGCGACGCGGGCGTTCGACCAGTTGAGCGCGGGGCTCACTCGGTACGCGTGAGACTCACGAGGCGCACGCGGCACGTGTGAGACTCACGAGGCGCACGCGGCACGTGTGAGACTCACGAGGCGCACGCGGCACGTGTGAGACTCACGAGGCCAACTTCCTACGGGGCGCACGCGGTGCGCGTGAGCGGCCGGACCGGCCCGGCGGGCGTGGGCGTACGCAGGTGCGGCGAGGCTCAGCCGTTCCTCGGCAGGAGCGCCTCGACGCCGTCGAGCACACACCGCAGCCCGAACTCGAACTCCGCGTCGGGCGAGTCGTCAGGCTCGCCGAGGGCTCCCGATGCGAGGAGGCGCCGCAGCGCGGGATAGCGGTCGGGGCCGGGTGCGGGGTCGGTGCCGATCAGGGCGCCGACGGTGCGTTCGTAGCGCCGCATGACCTCGGCGGGGGTCTCGCCGCGGGCGGTGACGGCGGCGGTCAGGTCGGCCATGAGCGTGGCCTCGTTGCGTACGTACCCGCCGACCAGCATGATCACGGAGATCCTGCGGCCGTCGTCGAGACCGGTGCCGTTCAGGGCGGCGAGCCCCCGCTCCATCCATTGCAGCGCGTGCGGCGAGGCGGGCGGCGAGGAGATCGGGATCCGCAGGAGCCACAGGTTCCGGTGGAACACCGCACGCTGGGCGCGCGCCCACCACTCCAGGCGGGCACGCCAGCCGGTCACGTCGTCCGGTGTCGGGGGCGGCGGGCCGAAGGCCGAGTCCTCCATCAGGACGTACAGCTCGTCCCTGGCGGACACGTACCGGTACAGGGACATCGTCGAGACGCCCAGCTCCTTGGCGACGCGCCCCATGGAGACGGCGCCGATGCCCTCCGCGGCGGCGACGCCGATGGCCGCGGCGACGATACGGCCGAGACTCAGGCCGGGCCGCGGCCCCTTCGCGGGACGCTCCCGCAGCCCCCAGGCCACCTCGAGGCTCGGCGGCAGCCCCGTACCGCCGTCACCCCTGCCGTCCGGCATGCCCGACCCTCCTCCACCACTGGCTCGACGTACCCGACGGAACCCACGGACACGAATCCCGACGAACACCGCTTGACGCACATCGTATTTCTGCGTAACCCTTACACGGTAATGCTTATGCCATACACAGTACTGGCGGAGTGCGGGAAGTACTGGCGGAGTACTGGCAGCAGTACAGGCCGCTGGGAGACGGGGAGAGACGATGTCCATCGCCGCGATCGAGGCGACCGGCCTCACGAAGTCCTACGGAGCACCCTCGCGGGCGGGCGGCACCGGGCCGCCCGTCACCGTGCTGCGCGGTATCGACCTGCGCGTCGCGCCCGGCACGGTCTTCGCCCTGCTCGGCCCGAACGGCGCGGGCAAGACGACCACCGTCCGCATTCTCGCGACCCTCACCGAGCCGGACGCGGGCACGGCTGCCGTCGCCGGGTACGACGTCCGGGACGAACGCCACCGGGTGCGTCGCGCGATCAGCCTCACCGGCCAGTTCGCGGCCGTCGACGAGGCGCAGACCGGCAGGGAGAACCTGCGCATGATGGCGCGCCTCGCGGGCCTCGGACGCGCCGCGGCCCGCGCCCGCGCGGCCGAGCTCCTGGACCGCTTCGGCCTGTACGGGGCCGGTGACCGCCTCGTGCGTACGTACTCCGGAGGCATGCGGCGGCGCGTCGACCTCGCGGCAGGCCTTGTCGGGGAGCCCGAGGTGATCTTCCTGGACGAACCGACGTCGGGGCTCGACCCGCACAGTCGCCGGGCGTTGTGGGACACGGTGGGTGAGCTCGCCGCGAACGGGACGACGGTCTTCCTGACCACGCAGTATCTGGAGGAGGCCGACCGGCTCTCGGACCGGGTCGCGGTGCTGCACGACGGCGTGATCGTGGCGCAGGGGACGGCGGCGGAGCTCAAGTCCCGGACGGCGGGCCACCGGCTCGACCTCACCCTGGCGACGTCAGCGGCCTATCTGCGCCTGACCGCACGGACCCCGCACGCCAGCCACCACGACCCCGGGGCCCGCACCCTCGGCCTCCCCACCGACGGCTCGGCCCGCCACGTACGCGCACTCCTCGACGAACTGGATCCGGCCGGAACGGACGTGACGCACTTCGCCGTGCACACGGCGACGCTGGACGACGTGTTCCTGACCCTGACGGCACCCGGCCCCGGCCCCGGCCCCGGCCAAGGAACGGCACACCATGCCTGACAAACCGAGCCGCCCCTCCCCCGCCCTCGCCCTGACGAACCCCCGCACGAACGCCTGCGCAAACCCCCTCACGAACGTCCTCACGAACGTCCTCACGATGACGGGGCGCTCGATCCGCCTGAGCCGACGCAACGTGGACGCGCTGATCACGGCTTTGGCCCTCCCCGCCCTGCTCCTCCTGATCTTCGTGTACTTCTTCGGCGGGGCGATCGGCGGCCGGACCGGCACGCGGTACGTCACATACGTCGTCCCCGGTGTCCTCCTGCTCTGCGCGGGCTTCGGCTCGTCAAGCACGGCCGTTGCGGTCACGGAGGACCTGAAGGGCGGCATCGTGGACCGCTTCCGTTCCCTGGACGTGAGCGGCACGGCGATCCTGGCGGGCCATGTCCTGGCCTCCGTGGCCCGCAACCTCCTGGCCACCGCGCTCGTCCTCGCCCTGGCGTTCGCCATCGGCTTCCGCCCGTCGGCTTCACCGGCGGGCTGGCTGGCGGCCGTCTCGGTGCTTGTGGCGTTCATCCTGGCCCTGTCCTGGCTGTCCGCGGCGGTCGGCCTCCTCGCCAGGTCCCCCGAGGCCGCGGGCGGCTACACCTTCTTCGTCAGCTTCCTGCCCTACCCGAGCAGCGCCTTCGTCCCCACCGACACCATGCCCCGCTGGCTCGCCGCCTTCTCCGACCACCAGCCGGTGACCCCGGTCATCGAGTCCCTCCGCTCCCTCCTCCTCGCCCAGCCGCCCGGCACCGCGCCGTGGGTGGCGCTTGCGTGGTGCGGGGGGATTCTGGCGGGGGCTGTGGGGGTGGCGGGGGTGTTGTTCAGGAGGCGGGTGGGGTGAGAGGTCGGGCGACGCGCCACAGGGTGTCGAACAGCAGGCCACGCTGACGGATCTTCTCGCGGGCGGCCGACCCCGAGTCGATGTGCCAGTGCGTGAGCAGGGCGTCGTACCCCATGAGGTCGAGCACTTCCCGCTCCGGCGGTTTGGCGGCGGGGCCCTGGACGACGTGGTCATATATCCCGTCGAAGAGCTGCTCACGGCCAATCAGGCAGAACTTCAGGAACGGCGAGATGTGCAGGACCCGGAACTCCGCGTGCAGCTCCCCCTTCCGGCCGGCGCAGAGCCGGCCGCTCAGGGCGCGCATGGCCGCCGCGTTCCTGCGGACCTTGTCATCAAGTTCCTGCCGCCAATCGGGATCGTCCTCGGCCTTCCCGCCGACGATCCGTCCCGGCACCTCCATGGGCCTCCCGAAGTCCGGCACGATGACCCGCAGCCGCACCTGCGGGTGTCCCTGCAGATCACGCCGCTCCAGGCAGAGTTTCAACTGCTCCACGACCGTCTCCCCGGTGAACCCGACGGCATCGATCCGTGGATCCGATGCCAGCACCGCGGTGAAGTACTGCCCGAGGTCCCCCGCCTGCACCTCGTGCCGCGCGGCGGGGTGCAGGGAGTTCTTCAGGTCCTGTACGGCGCCGTACAGGACGTAGCCGACGAGGGTGAAGAGGGCTCCACCCAGATACACCTTCCCTTCCAGCGCGTCCCCGACAGGGGTCACGAACTGCGCGACCAGGCTCAGCACGAAAGCGAACAGCAGCAGCCCTCGGGTCAGCGCGGGCTCGAACCGCGTCCAGCGATCCCTGGTCCGCTCCCACGCCGTACGGTCTTCGGCCACCAAGTCCCCCATACACGCGCCGGGTTACCGCTCAATCCCGTGCAGGTGCACATGGTGCCCGGATCCCATCCGATCAGGAAGTGGCGGGAACAGACCAGCAGTGCAACTCACCTGTCGGTGCCAGGGCGCCGGGCGGGGCCCGCGTGCCAGTCCCGCAAGGCGGCCTCCACCTTTCGCCGGTCCGGCACCTCCAGCTTCAGGGGCTCGGCGGCACGCCGCAATGCCCGGCACACCTGCGCCGCCGCGTCCCGGAAGTCGTCGTCCATGGCTCGTACGGGCAGCGCAAGGGCCGCACGCATGACGTCGGGGAAGACCGACTGGGCGTATTCGAAGTCCAGGTAGACCTGCAAGTCGGTGTCGAGTCCGGCGGTATGGGCGGCGAGGCCGGCCCGCACCATCTCCTCTCGCCACAGCGCCCGCATTTCCCAGTGCTGGTCCTTGTCATAGTCCATACGGACGAGGTGGGTGGCCAGGTCGTGCAGTGGATCGCCGTACAGCGCCAGTTCCCAGTCGATGACGGCGAAACCGCTGCCGTCGATGATGATGTTGGCGCGGTGGACGTCGGTGTGCAGCAGACAGAACGGTCGCTCGACCAGGCGGGGGCTGCCGCCCTTGAAGTCCGCCATGGCGTGCGGGCGGATTCCCACGGCCTCGAACAGCGTCGCGAAGTGTTCGCGGTGAGGTCGGTGAACCCGTTCTTCAGTGAAGTCGATGAGCCAGTGCAGAAAGCCAGTGGTGTCGCCGTCCGCGGGCCAATCGGCCCGCAGGGGCGGCAGCTCGTCCTTCGGTACCGCTGCGGTCCTGGCGAAGAATTCGGCGAGGCCCTTCAGGAGTTCGGGCTGCAACGGCTGCTGGGAATCGCGTTCGGCCAGAGGCTTGCCCGCGTGGTAGGCGTGCATCGACCAGTCGCCGAAGTCGGCCAGACAGCGCGGCACTTCCTTGAGGTGGCGGGTGACCACCGCCAGAACCTCGTTCTCCTTGGGCCAGATACGCGGCACGACCTCGACGGCCTGCAACGGCGTACGGCACTTCACTCGGGCCCGGGGCATCGTGCCCAATAGCAGCGCCAGCCTCCAGCCGAGCGGAACGATGTAATTGCTGTTGTGGTACCCCGCCACCACCCTGCCGTGGCGCCGCTCACGGTGCCCGGCGGCAAGCCTCCTCACCCACCGCGCACGAAGAGTTGCCAGTGGGCCCACCTGGGCCTCGAGCGCTCTGTGAGGCAGAGGGGGCGACATACGCCGAGAGTAGCGTCGGAGCGAGAACACATCGGCCACCTGCCACGATGCGAACGCTCGCTCGACCTACGTTGTGCTCATACTCCACCGTCAGCAGAAACGCGGTGTCTCGCGGGAGAGGCATCGACCGAGAATCCTTCGCCACCGACCGGGAGACGGCGATGGCCGACGATCCACTGTACGACTTGGCCACGCACGCTTGTCCCACACGCACATCTCATGCCTCCCGCGTCACTTGACGCACTCAAGCACCCGCTCCAGCGACCCCACGACCACCCCCACCCCCACCCCCCGCAACACCCCCTCCTTGCGCTCATTACGCGCGTAGCCAAGGAACTCCACCCCCGCGTCCCGCGCCGCGAAGTAGTCCGCCGGGCTGTCCCCGATCATCAGGGCGGTCGACGGGTGCGCGCCCATGGCTGAAAGGGCCCGGTTGACGCAGTACGGGTTGGGCTTGAGGAGGTGGAGGTCCTGGGTACGGCCGTAGATGTGGGGGGCGAAGCAGTCGATGAGGCCACGGTCGGTGAGGTAGCTCGCGGCGACCCGCGGGGAGTTGTTGGTGGCGATGGCGAGCCGCGCGCCCACGGCCGTCCAGGTCCGGATCAGCGCGTCCGCGTACGGGGTCGGCCACGCCGACACCACCGCCTTCAGCTCCTCGCGCGTGAGCCGCTCCTCGAGTTCGGCCACGAGGTCGCTGTCGGGGTGGCGGTGGTCCACGGCGCGCAGGACGCTGTGCGGGTCGGGGTCGTCCCGGACGCCGTCCGCGAGGAGGCCGTGGAGGCCCTGTTCCTCCAGCCAGTCGACCTGCTGCCGGGCCACCCGCGCCGCGGAGTGGCGGGCGAAGAGCCGGCAGATGGGCCCGTCGAAGTCGAACAGCACGAAACGGGCTCGGCCTATCAGGTCGCGGAGGCTGTCGGCCGAAGCGGCCGCGTCGGTCGGGCGGGTGGTCGAGTGGTCGTTCGCGTCACCGGTCACCTAAGAGAGTGTTAGGTCCCTGGTGATCGTTTCCCAGAGGGCGGCGAACCACTTCTGGGATTCTTCGACGAAGCCGGTGTCGCGCGGGCTGCTGCCGTCGGTGAAGGAGAACAGTGCCGCCGTGAGCCCGCCCACGTCATAGGCGTCCACCGGCTCCGGCAGGTCGGCGCCCGCCGCCCGCCCCTCGGTGTCCGCGTCGAACGTCAACTGGGCGCGCTCCAGGGTGTAGTACGCGAGCAGCGCCTCCTTGCCGTTGAGCAGATACAGCTTCACCGGCGTGGTGAACGGCAGCGCGCGGAACGTGACCCTGACATCGATGCCGTGCGACTGCCGCAGCGCGGTGAGGTTGTGCCGGAGGACCTGCCCCTGGGCGTTGCGCTGCGCGAGCCAGCGCCGGTGCAGCCGGTCGCGGTCCCGCTCGTCCCCGGACTCGACCGGCACCGGGAAGGCGAGGTTGATCTCGCTGCTCGGCAGCAGAATCCGCACGTCGATCGACTGCGGCCGCAGCCGCCCCTCGTGGATCTGCCTGATCGGCTCCATGACGGCGTTCATCAGGGTCTCCGCCGTGTACGAGACCACGTCGATCCGCACGTGCGGCTCGCCGAACGCTTCGGCGAGGCGCGGGGCGAGTGCCACCATCGACGGCTGCGGCTGGGGCTGCTCGGCGGGCGGGACCGAGGCGCCGGGGCCTTCCGCGACCCGTGGCGGGCTGCCCCTGCTGATGTGGTTGAGCAGCCCGTCCCGCTGCAGCGAGAGCAGCGCCTGCCGCACCGTGCCGCGCTCCACGCCGAACTCCTCGGCGAGCTTGGCCTGGGTGGGGAGACGGTCGCCCGCCTTGAGGGTGCCGGTACGGATGCGGTCGCGCAGGGCGTCGGCGATGTCCTGGGGGGAGGTCTTCCTGCTGCCGTTCACTGCACCGTTCTCCTTGGTCACGACCAGAAGATACAACTCGGCACAACTCGACGCCATCTCCCAGGAGTTGACGCCAGGTTGTTTATGCACGCTCACCAAGTGGGGACAACTCAAGTGAGTTGGTTGCCAACTCACAATAAGATGGCAGAAGGGGGAACCATCATGCCCGCCATAGCCCTCCTCGCAGCGGTGTTCGCCGTCACCGTCGAACAGATCGTGCAGTGGAAGTACGGAACCCTTGGCATCGTCGGCCTGCTCCTGCTGACCGTGGGCGTCAAGGCGAAGAACCCCACATGCAGCTCCATCGGGGCGGCCGTACTCGCCCTGATGGTCACTGGTCCCGCCCTGTGACCAGGCGCTGAACTGAACCGCGGCCTACGGGCCGGGGTTCAGCTTCAGGTTCTGACTGATCGTCTCCCAGAGGGCGTTGAACCACAGATGGGACTGCTCCACGAACGTCGTGTCCCGCAGCCCGTCCCCCTGGTGGAACGGGAAGAGCATCGACTGCGTTCCCTGCGCGTCCCACATCTCCAGACACTCCTGGCCGAATTCCTCGTTCCGCTTGGCCAGGGTGTAGTACGCGAACAGCGCCTCCGTGCCGTTGAGCAGGTACAGCTTCACTGGCGGGGTGAAGGGCAGGGCGCGGAACTCCACCTGTACGTCGATGCCGTGGGTGCCGCGCAGAGTCAGCAGGTTGTGGCGGAGCACCTGGCCCTGGGCGTTGCGCTGGTCGAGCCAGCGGCGGTGTACGTGGCCGCCCTCGTCCGCGCCTTCGACCGGCGCGGGGAATGCCAGGTCGATGTCCCGGCTCGGCAGCAGCACCCGCACGTCGACCTTGGCCGGTTTCAGTCGCCCCGCGTGGATCTGCCGCAGCGGTTCGCCGATCGCCATCGTCAGGGAGATGGACGTGAGACAGAGCGCGTCGATCTCCACGTGCGGTGCCTGGAAGGCCGCGGCGACGCGCGGAGCGAGCCCGACCATGGTGGGCTCGGGGCGGACCGTGTCGGGTCGCGGCGCCGCCGGGGCCGCGACCGTGGCCGGGCTGCCCTTGGACACATTGGCGAGCAACTGCTCGCTCTGCAGGATGCGCAGCGCCTGGCGTACGGCACCGCGCTCCACGCCGAACTCGACCGCCAGCTCCGCCTGCGTGGGCATGCGCTGCCCCGGCCGCAGCCGCCCGGACCTGATCCGGTCCCGCAGCTCGTCCGCCACGTCGTGATGCGAGCGGTGGTCGGGCGCGCTCGGCGCCTTCCGCTCGTTGACGGAGGTATGGTCCGCACTCACAACCAAACCGTACAACTTCTCGCCATCTTTGGGGAGTTGCTGAGAAGGTGGTTATGAGACGCACCATCGAGGAGATAACTCAGTTGGAGTTGGTAGCCAACTTGGGTGACCTGGTCGGACTCTTCGGGGGGTTGGCCAACACCCGGAGCGCCGGACCGAACCCAGGGCCCGGAGCGATCGGTTGGCAGCCGGCCAGGGGGCCCGCCGCCCCCGTACCGGAAGGGGGACCGTCATGCCGCTCATCGCCATCGTCGTCGCCGCCCTCGCCCTCGGGTTCGAGCAGCTCGTCCAGTGGAAGTACGGACCGATGGGCATCATCGCGTTCGTGCTGCTCACCGTGGGGGTCAAGGCCAAGAACACCACCTGCGGCGGCATCGGGGCACTGATCCTCGTGCTGCTGCTCGCCCAGTCGGGCTGACCCGGCACGCACCGCGCCGGGCCGGTCCGGCCCGCACACGGGCTGGCCGAGCTCTCATCCGGAGGGGAGCCGGGAGTTCGGCCAGCCGTCACACCGGGGGCCCGGGCCGCCATCAGGCCCCGCCACGCCTGGCCCGGGCCCCGAGGAAACCAAGGGAGATCGGGCGGGAGCCCTGAGGGGACTGGGCGAGGACCCTCGGGGAAGCGTTCGAGGACCCTGCGGAAACGGTGGCGGGGTGGTCCGAGCCTGTGGACCACCCCGCCACCGTTCGCCCTGGTCCCGGGACGCGCCCCAGTACCCAGAACATGGCTGACCTGGCCGACCTGGCCGACCTGGCCGACATAGCCGACATAGCCGTCGACCCGCGCGCGCTGGGCGGCGCGGGCGGACCGGAGCGCGTAGACGCCACGACCGACACGACCGCCACAACCGCCACAACCTCGGCCGACCGTCAGATCACGGCCCGTATCTCGCCCACCTCGCGCCCCGCCCCGAGAAGCGGCGCGCTACCGATCCGGTCCAGGACCGGCGCGTCGGCGCCGAGCAGGCGCAGGGCGCGGGCCAGGACCGGGCCGAGCACCCGGGTCGAGCCGTCGTCGATCTTGAAGGCGAGGGCCCGGCCGTCGGGAAGCGCGACGGCCTGCACCGCCTCGGCGCCCATCTTCGAAAGCACCCCCGGCACCTCCCGCATCAGCCAGGTGTCGGGGCGCCGGGTCCCCGCGACGTACTCGGGGTGGGCCCGCATGGCGTCCGCGACCCGGCGCTCGGCGCTCCCGGCGGGGGCCAGGACGAAGTGCCGGTAGGCGCGGGCGAGGCCGGTCAGGGAGATGGCCATCAGGGGCGCGCCGCAGCCGTCCGTGCCGACCGCGGCGACGGGCTCGCCCGCGGCCTCCTCGATCACGTCGTGGATCAGGCGCTGGAGCGGGTGCTCCGGGTCGAGGTAGCTCCCCTTGGGCCAGCCGTTGAGGTCGCAGGCCGCGAGCATGGCGGTGTGCTTCCCCGAGCAGTTCATGGTGACCCGGTCACGGACGGCGCCCGCGGCCAGGTAGGTCTCGGCCTCGACGGGGTCGAGCGGTAGGTCGGGCGGGCACTGCAACTCGGCCGCGGTGAGCCGGTGCTCGGCCAGCAGCTTCTGTACGAGGTCCAGGTGGAACGTTTCACCGGAGTGGCTCGCTGCGGCCAGGGCCAGCCGCTCCCCGGACAGGTCGAGCCCGGCCCGCAGCACCGCCGCGGCCTGCATCGGCTTGTTGGTGGAGCGCGGGAACACGGGCGCCGTGACGTCGCCGAGCGCCAGCTCCACGGTGCCGTCGGCGCCGAGCAGCACCAGGCTGCCCCGGTGGCGGCCCTCGACGAAGCCGGACCTGACGACCTCGGCGAGGACCGGGGGTATGACAGGGGTGCTCGTGGCGGCTGACGGCAACGGCGTCTGCTGGGTCTGCTGCGTCTTCTGCGTGTCCGGCATCTTCGGCCTTCCGGGTGCGGGCGGTGCAACGACCGTCCGCGGGATGCCGGGATGCCGGGATACCGAGACACCGGGCCGCCGGGACCCGCCGTCACGGCGGCCGTCCGGGCGCGGGTCGGAGCCGCGATCACGGGATCGCGGCGGCCCCCGGGCGCGGGCGTCCGCCGGTGACACCGGTCACGGCGTCCGCCGGGTCCCCGGGTGGAGCCGGGCCCGGCGGGGCGGCGGCGACCGCCGGGTCGGCGGGGTCACGCGAGCAGGTCGTCTACTTGTGCTTCGCCTTCACGGTACCTGCGTGCGATCTCCGCACTGCAATCGTCCGTGGTGCGCTGCATCTCCTGCCGCCGCCGCGACACCTGCTGTTCGTACCGGACCAGGCGCCCCATGGCGGCGTGCAGCTCCTCGTCCGTACGGGCCGCCAGGTCGGAGAGCGCCACCTCGGCGAGCATGTCGGCGGCGAGGCGCCGGTACTCCTCGCTGTGCGGCGTGCCGAGCGTCACATGCCGGGCCGACGAGCGGTGCCGGGCGGGGCCGTCCGTGAGGATCTCCGGGAGCCGGTCGACGACCAGCGGCGAGTCCGGGGCGCCCGCGGCTCCCGGGGCCCGGCCGCCCGCGCCCGCCTCCGCGCGCGGGCGGCTGCGGCGCGCGGTCTCGGCCCGCAGGATGTCGATGCGCCCCTGCAGCAGCCTGCGTACGTAACTCAGATCGGCCTCGTCCTGCTGGGTGGAGCGGCGCAGTTGCCGCAGCTCCGCGATGCGGAGTGCGGGCAGGTCGTGCGCGGGCGCGTCCGGCAGCAGCGGGCTGCCGGTGCGCTGGGTGGGCGGCCGCGACACGCTCGTCCCGCCTGCTCCGCTCACACCGCCCGCCCCGCCTGTACCACCGGTCCCGCCCGTGCCGCCGGTCCCGGCCGCCCGTCTCGCCCCGAGTGACCAGGGCATGTCGGACGCCTTGGGCGTACTGGGCGTACTGGATGTGCTCATGTGGCTCTACCGTCCCCTCAGCCGGCGCGGTACACGGCGTGGAAGCATCGTGCCACCCCAAGTGGCCGCTCTGTGCGTGATGCCCCCAATCAACCCCGGATGGGGGGTTCTGGACCGGCGCACGGACGGCGTGTTCGGGCAGGGCATGATGGTCCGCATGCGTGCGGTGGTGCAGAGGGTGGACGGTGCGAGCGTCGTCGTGGACGGCGAGACGGTCGGCGAGATCGTGGGCGAGGGGCTGTGCGTGCTCGTGGGTGTCACCCACGACGACACCGTGGAGAAGGCCGGTCGACTCGCGCGCAAGCTGTGGTCGTTGCGGATGCTCCAGGACGAGAAGTCCTGCTCGGACGTCGATGCCCCGCTGCTCGTGATCAGCCAGTTCACCCTGTACGGGGATGCCCGCAAGGGGCGGCGGCCCACGTGGAACGCGGCGGCTCCCGGGGAGCTGGCCGAGCCCCTCGTCGACGAGGTCGTCGCCCGGTTGCGCGCGCTCGGTGCCACCGTGGCGACGGGGCGCTTCGGTGCCCAGATGCGCGTGGGCCTGACGAACGACGGCCCGTTCACCGTCCTCCTGGACATGTGACACGCCACGCCGACGGCTGGCCCGTGGCCCTGCCGGGGGCACCCCAACCCCACCCCTTCCCGAACCAGGGGCGCTGCGCCCCCTGGACCCCCGCCCTATCGGCGCCCCTCGACGGGTGAAAAATCTTCCCCGCCCCGGAAGCAAGCCGCAGATGCGTCTGCGGCTTGTTCGTGGCTGGCCGCGCAGTTCCCCGCGCCCCTGACGGGGCGCGACCGACAGCGCACCGGCGACAGTCTGAGCCCGTCCGCCCCCGCCCGAAGGGCGAAAGAGGGGCGGGTGGGTGGGGACTGGGGAACGGAGTGCTACGGGGCCACCACGGGTTCCTGGGCGGCTGCGGTGGTGCCCGCCAGGAGCTCCGCGTCCAGGGGCACGTTCCGCTTGATGAGGGCCAGGGCGATCGGCCCCAGCTCGTGGTGGCGTACCGAGGTGGTGATGAAGCCGAGCTTGCGGCCATCGGGCCCGTCGGCGGCCAGGTGGAGGGGCGTACCGTGCACCGGCAGGTGCACCTCGCTGCCGTCCAGGTGGAGGAAGACCAGGCGCCGCGGCGGCTTGCCGAGGTTCTGGACGCGGGCGACGGTCTCCTGACCGCGGTAGCAGCCCTTCTCGAGATGGACCGCGCTGCCGATCCAGCCCAGCTCGTGCGGGATGGTGCGGTGGTCGGTCTCGAAGGCGAGGCGCGGCCGGTGCTGCTCGACGCGGAGTGCCTCGTACGCGAGGAGCCCGGCGGCGGGGGCGTGCCGCTCGGCGAAGGCGGGCAGGTCCGCGCGGGGCAGGAAGAGGTCACGGCCGTGCGGCGTCTCGCGTACGGCGGCGGCTTCCGGGACGGGCGCGATGGACCCCGCGGGCAGGTGCACCACGGCGAACTCGGCGGTGCGGTCGGCGACTTCGACGCGGTAGAAGAACTTCATGCTCTCCAGGTACGCGAGGAGCACGTCCTGGGTATCGGGCTCGACGTGCGCCCACATCGTCTCGCCGTCGTCGACGAGGTACAGGGCGTGCTCGATGTGCCCGTTCGCGGACAGGATCAGCGCTTCCGTGGCGCGACCCGCCGGCAGCTCGCTGACGTGCTGGGTGAGCAGCAGATGCAGCCAGCTCAGCCGGTCGGCACCGGTGACGGTGAGGACACCGCGGTGCGAGAGGTCGACGAAACCCGCGCCGTCGGCGAGGGCGCGCTGCTCTCGGAACAGATCTCCGTAGTGGGCGGCGACGCCTTCGTCCACACCCTCCGCGGGGACGGCGCCGGGCAGTGACAGCAAGGGGCTCTTCATGTTCACAAAGGTTACGACCCGCGGGCCCCGGCGCTTATTCCGCCGGTGCCGTTTCCGCGTCCGGTGCCGCTTCCGCGCCCGGTGCCGTTTCCGCGTCGGGCGTCGATTCCGCGTCCGTCTCGTCGGCACACTTCGTACAGCGGCCGAAGATCGCGAAGTGCTTCAGATCGGTGTCGAACCCGAACTGCTCGCGCAGCTTCGCGGTGAACTCCGCGGCCACGTCGAGGTCGGCCTCGATGACGCCGGTGCAGTCCCTGCACACCAGGTGGATGTGGTGGTGGCGGTCCGCGAGGTGGTACGTCGGCGCGCCGTGCCCGAGGTGGGCGTGGCTGACGAGGCCGAGCTCCTCCAGGAGCTCCAGGGTCCGGTAGACCGTGGAGATGTTGATCCCCGACGCCGTCCTGCGGACCTCGCAGAGGATGTCGTCGGGGGTCGCGTGCTCCAGGGCGTCCACGGCTTCGAGGACGAGCTGGCGCTGCGGCGTGAGGCGGTACCCGCGCCGGCGCAGGTCGCTCTTCCAGTCGGAGTCGGAGTCGGTGCTCACCACGCCCCCGAGTTTAGGCCTATTTGAAGAACGCGATGCCGTCGTCCGGCAGGTCGCCCAGGTTCCGCGCCATCTCGGCGACGTCCTCGGGCGTGACGACCTTCTTGAGCTGCGCCGACATGTACGGCCGCAGCGGCACCTCGGGGGTCTGCTTCTCGCCGACCCACATCAGGTCGCCCTTCACATAGCCGTACAGGCGCTTGCCGCCGGTGTACGGTCCGGAGGCGGCGGTGCGGGCCACGGCGTCGGTGGCCAGGTCGATCTGCGGCTTCTTGTCGGCGAGCTCGCCGTACCAGACCTCGACGACGCCGTCCTGGCGGACCATGACGACCTCGACCTTGCGGGGGCCCTTGTCACCTTCGGCGGAGATGCGCCAGAAGCCCGACTCGGACTCCAGCGGCTCCACCTTGTTGCCCTCGGCGTCGAGCACCCAGGTGTGCGAGTGGAACTCCAGGAAGTCCCGCCCGTCGTGCGTGAAGGAGACCTCCTGGCCGAAATTCGCCTTCGGCGAGCCGGGGAAGTCGGTGACGCCCGCGCCCGCCCAGTTGCCCAGGAGCCAGGCGAGGGGGACGAGGTCGCGGTGCAGGTCGGACGGGATCTCGATCATGGGGTGCTCAGGAGTCTCTCGGTGGGGGGGTGCGGTCAGCGCTGGCCCTGGTACAGCTTCTTCACGGTCAGACCCGCGAAGGCGAGGACGCCGACGCAGACCAGGACGAGGAGAGCGGAGAAGAAGGCCTCAAGCACGGGGTGCTCCTTGATTCCTTGGTGAGGATGTGGGCGTGGGTACAGAGCCGTACCCCACTGTAGTCGGGCTCCGCGGCCGCCTCTCGCCGAGGTGGCCCACCGCGTCCCGGTCAGTCGGCGCCGTCGGTCCCGGCCACTCAGTGCCGTCGTTTCCCGTCCAGCTCGTCCCACCACTCGTCGGACTTGGGGTCGCCGGTGGGGTCGTCCCACCAGCGGTCGTCGGGGCCGCGCCGGTTGGCGGTCATGGCGGCGAGCGGGGGTATCACCATGGCGACGACACACATGCCGACCGCCACGGGCACCGACCAGAGCCGCACGACGCCCCAGGCCAGGACGAACAGGGCCACGCAGGTCCCCATCATGGCGAAGTACACCCGGCGCCGTCGCGCGTACATGAGTCCAGCCTAGATACGTCCGGCGGCAAACCGAAGGGCCGCGCCCCGCCAGTGGCGTCCAACCCCTGGGGCGCGGCCCTCGGCCCGCTCACGTGCCGTCGCCGGACGGCGCTCGCTCGGACGGCGACCGCTCGGACGGCGACCGCTCAGACGGCGATCGCTCAGACGGCGATCGCTCAGACGGCGATCGCGACCTCCGCGAGGCCACCGGTCTGCGCGACGACCGTACGGTCCGCCGAGCCGCCCGGGACCAGGGCACGCACGGTCCACGTGCCCTCGGCCGCGTAGAAGCGGAACTGGCCCGTGGCGGAGGTGGGCACCTCCGCGGTGAACTCGCCGGTCGAGTCCAGCAGGCGCACGTAACCGGTGACGGGCTCGCCGTCGCGGGTCACCTGGCCCTGGATGGTGGTCTCACCGGGCTTGATCGTCGAAGCGTCCGGGCCACCGGCCTTGGCTCCACACATGTCTACTCCCAGGGGAACTAGGGGGGAAGGAAGGTCGGGTGGTCCTACTTGTTGGCGCCGAGCTCGATCGGCACGCCGACGAGGGAGCCGTACTCGGTCCACGAACCGTCGTAGTTCTTGACGTTGGTCTGGCCGAGCAGCTCGTGCAGCACGAACCAGGTCAGGGCCGAGCGCTCACCGATGCGGCAGTAGGCGATCGTGTCCTTGGCGAGGTCGACCTGCTCGTTCTCGTAGAGGGCCTTGAGCTCGTCGTCCGACTTGAAGGTGCCGTCGTCGTTGGCGTTCTTCGACCACGGGATATTGCGGGCGCTCGGCACGTGGCCGGGGCGCTGCGACTGCTCCTGCGGGAGGTGGGCCGGGGCGAGCAGCTTGCCGGAGAACTCGTCGGGCGAGCGCACGTCGACCAGGTTCTGCGAGCCGATGGCCTTGACGACGTCGTCACGGAAGGCACGGATGGAGGTGTCCTGCGGCTTGGCCTTGTAGTCGGTGGCCGCGCGCTGCGGCACCTGCGCGCCGTCGACCAGGTCGCGGGAGTCCAGCTCCCACTTCTTGCGGCCGCCGTCGAGGAGCCGCACGTCCTGGTGGCCGTAGAGCTTGAAGTACCAGAAGGCGTAGGAGGCGAACCAGTTGTTGTTGCCGCCGTAGAGGACGACGGTGGAGTCGTTCGCGATGCCCTTGCCGGAGAGGAGCTTCTCGAAGCCCTCCTGGTCGATGAAGTCGCGGCGGACCGGGTCCTGGAGGTCCTTGGTCCAGTCGATCCTGATCGCGTTCTTGATGTGGTTCTTGTCGTACGCCGAGGTGTCCTCGTCCACCTCGACGAGGACGACCTTCGGGTCGTCGATGTGGGCCTCGACCCAGTCGGCGTCTACCAGGACGTCGCTGCGGCTCATGCGTTTCTCCTCCGGAGCAGGTGCGGCGGGGCGGAACGGGGGTGCGGATACACGGGTGCGGGGAGGCACGGGCGTACGGCACGGGGTGGCCCTGACGGCGGTCAGCGGGCCTGGGGGAATACGGGAAACGGGCTCCCGCTCAGAGAGCGCGACAGAGCATGGCGGCGACGCGGCACAGGTCCACTGCCCGCCGCTTCGTGAGATCCGCCTGTCGATGCATGCGACCGATCGTAGGGACGCAGGGGCGGCCGTGTCACCGGCGTGTCGGATACTGAGACGTTTTCGTCCAGAATGCGGACAGAGAGTCATTTCCCGGCCGGTCGCGCGGGCCCGCCACCCTCCGGACGCGCCGCGGGCGCCCACCCCCATCTGAGGAACGGACGCCCACGTCTCGTACTACGGACAACTACTTCGGACAACCACCACCGACAACTATCGGAACAACTGTGCGGGCTCGGGATGCGGGCTCAGGACACCAGGTCCACGTTCTCGCCCTTCACCGCCACGTCCACGCCGTCCGGCGCCGCCTGCACGGTGTCGAGCTTGACGCCGCCCGGCAGGTCGCTGATCTGCTCCTCGAAGTCCGTGACGTTCCTGACCAGGCCCTCGGGCAGCGGCAGGGAGACGCCGAGCACGTCGATCTTGTCGGGGATCGTGTCGGCGTGCACCTTGATGGCGTCGCCCTCGACCCGCAGGCTGCTCAGCACGTGCACGGGCTTGGGGAGCTTGGTGCCGCCCTTGCTCACCTCGACCTCGACCTTGATCTTGCCGTTGCCGCCGTCGGAGAGCCCGACGACCTCACCGGTGGCGCCGAGCGGCAGCTTCACCGGCTCGGACTTGGCGGCCTTCAGGAGCTCGTCGTAGGAGATCCGGGCGACGCCCGCGGCCCGGTCGGCGGTGGCGGAGCTGTAGTCGCTGGAGAAGTCGACGCCGTGCATGGTGGCGCTGAGGTCGGCGACGCGGATGGTGTCGCCGCCGGACTTCGCGTCGTAGTCCTTGATGCCGATCTCGACGTCGTCGAGCTTGCCGCCGAGCGCCTGGGTGAGGAACGGGAAGCCCTTGATGGACACGTCGGGAGTGCTGCTGAGCCCCTCCTGCGACTTGATCTTCTCCGCGGCCTCGTTCTCCGCGAAGGACACGGCGAACCGGTCGGCCGCCACGAAGAGACCGCCGAGGACCACCACGACGATCAGGAGTATGCGTATCGCGCGTTTGCTCATGCCTGCTGTTCCCCGTCCCCCGCCTCGGTTGTCCGTTCTGCCGCGAGCCTAGAGGACGGGTCCCCGGCCTACGCGCCCGGCCGGGGACCTGTAGATCGAATGTGACGTTCGGGGCCGAAGGGTCAGCCGAGGGCGCGCCCCAGCAGGTACACGGCGGGCGCCGCCGCCGCGAGGGGCAGCGCGACCCCGGCCGTGAAGTGCACGAACCGCGACGGGTAGTCGTACGAGGCGACGCGGTGCCCGATCACGGCGCACACACCGGCGGCGAGCCCGAGCAGCGCGCCCTTGCTGCCGAACTCCGTGGCCCCGCCGACCGCGATGCCCGCACCCGCGGCCGCGAGCAGCGCCACGACCACCGACGCGGGTGTCGGCAGCGGCAGCGCGCGGGCGACCACCGCGACCGCCACGGCCACACCGCCGACCGTGGCGGCCTCGTGGGCGGCGGCCAGATGCCCGGCCGCGATGATCGCGAGCGCGCTGGAGGCGACCGTCGCCATGAGGCCGTACATCCGCTCGTCGGCACCGGCACGACTGCGCAACTGGAGGACGAGGACGAGCAGCACCCAGACGCCGAGGGTGCCGAGGATGGCGGCGGGGGCGTTGCCCTCGCCGGTGGCGAGCAGCGCGATGTCGGCGGCGACGCCGCCGAGGAACGCGAGCGCGATGCCCTGGCGGGCGGGCCACATCCCGTTCAGCCGGAACCATCCGGCGGCGGTCACCGCCTGGAGGATCACCAGCGGTACGAGCAGCGCGTACTGGCCCGCCGCGGCACCTCCGGCGAGCAGCAGGCCGAGCACCGCGGTGAGCAGCGCGGGCTGCATCCCCGGCTCTATGACCGGCGACCGCCCTTCGGCCCGAGCCCGCTGAGCATCGGTGACCCGAGCGTTCCCGGTAACGGTGGCGGGCCCGTACCCGGGAGCAGCCTCGGCCTCCGCTTCTTCTGTGGGCGGCTGGTGCGCAGCTCCCCCTGTGGGCGGCTGGTCCGCCCAGGGGGCGAGTGGGGTCTCCCCTGCCCCAGCGGAGCCGAGAGCTTGGGGATGGGCGGGCACAGCCCCGCTGCCGGGTTCCTGGTAATAGGCCCCGGGGTAACCGTCCCCAGGCGCAGCCTGGTGATAGCCATGCGGAGGCTCCGCATAGGCCTGCGGAGGCAGATACGCCGTCTCGGCGGCGTCCACCGCAGGCAGCGGCGCCCCCACCTGCGTCTCCCAGGTCTGCCCCTCCCACTGCTGAGTGTCCTGCGCGGCGTACTGCTGTTGCTGCTGCGCGTAGGGATCCTGGTACCCCCAGCCCTGCTCGGCCTGGGGATACCCCTGAGCCGCGTACCCGTCGTACTGCTCGGGGTGGTACGGCTGCTGGGGCTGCTGGGGCTGGTGATAAGGGTCGTACGGTTCGTTGCTCATCGCGTACGGGTCATCCTCCTGCGAACGGCGGGAGCACCTCGACCGTGCCGCCCTCGGCAAGCCGTACCGTCTCATGGGCACGGGTACCCACGGGGTCGCCGTCGATGAGGAACGAGCAGCGCCGCAGCACACGGTCGAGTTCGCCGGGGTGTCGCGCGCGGGCCGCGCCGAGCGCCTCGGCCAGCGTGGTTTCGGCGTACGGCTCCTCGGCGACTCCCGCGGCGGCCTTGGCCGCGGCCCAGTACCGGATAGTGCCCGTTGCCATTCAGCTCAGCCCTTCTTCTCGTCGGCGGCTGCCGACGTCCCATCGGCGGTTGCCGACGTCCATGATGCCGTGAGCCACGCGCCGATCCGCTCCAGAAGGGCGTCGTCCGCGGCGTGCTCCGCGTGGCCCATGCCGGGTTCCAGCCACAGCTCACCGGATTCGCCCGCCGCGGCGGCCAGCATCCGCGGATGATCGACCGGGAAGTACGGGTCACGGTCACCGTGCACGATCAGCAGGGGCGTCGGCCCGATGAGCGGCACGGCCTCCGTCGGGGACAGCGGCACGGGGTCCCACTCGTGCGGGTGGATCCGGGTGCGCAGGCCGAGCCGCCCGACCATCCGCCCCGACCGCCGCGTCACCACCCAGTGCAGCCGCCGCATCGGCGCCGTCCCCCGATAGAACCAGCGGGCCGGTGCGCTGACGGACACGACCGCGTCGCTGCGCGCTTCCGTGCGCCCCCCGTGCAGCGCCGCGTGCCGCAGCACCACGGAGCCGCCCATCGAGAAGCCGACCGTGGCCACGCGCGCATGGCCGAGGGAGCGCGCCCACTCCACCGCGGCGGCCAGGTCGAGCACCTCTCGGTCGCCCACCGTGGAGTGCCCGCCGGACCCCCCGTGCCCCCGGAACGAGAAGGTGATTACGGCCGCACGCTGCGCGAACACCGCGGCGGCCCGGCGGACGTGGGGCCGCCCCAGATCCCCCGTGAAGCCGTGCGCGAGCACGACCGCGGGCCCGCCGACGGGCCCGGGCCCCGGGTCGTACGCGGCCTCGATCGCCACCCCGTCCGCCGTACACAGAGTCGTACGCGGCGTTACGCTGCGTTGAACGTCAGTGATCGACCGCACAGAAGATCGTGCCGTTTGACCTGCCGGACCGGAACTCATGTGGGCTATTGTGCTGCGCAGAGGATCCGGGCAGCGAAGCCCCCGGGTCCTTTCGTGCTTTCCGGCAGGGGCTGCATCCCCTGGGAAGCAGTGCCGAACCCGTAGGAAGCAGTGCCGCATACGCCCTCAAGCTCGCAACTACGTTCGAGCAGGGGGGACCCCCTACGCAGGGACCGAGGAGGAACCGACGTAATGGGCGAGCGAAACGTGCACGACAGTCAGAGGACTCCGGCGATCAGGCCGGCGACCCGGGCAGGTGGGCCGCGATGAGTTCTCTGCTGCTCCTCACCAACGCCCTCCAGCCGTCGGCGGAGGTGCTTCCCGCCCTCGGCCTGCTCCTGCACCAAGTGCGGGTGGCCCCCGCCGAGGGTCCCGCTCTCGTCGACACCCCCGGCGCCGACGTCATCCTGATCGACGGGCGGCGCGACCTGCCGCAGGTCCGCAGCCTCTGCCAGCTCCTGCGATCCACGGGGCCGGGGTGCCCGCTGGTGCTCGTGGTGACCGAGGGCGGCCTCGCCGCCGTCACCGCGGACTGGGGCATCGACGACGTCCTCCTGGACACCGCGGGCCCCGCCGAGGTCGAGGCGCGCCTGCGCCTGGCCATGGGCAGGCAGCAGATCACCGCCGACGACTCCCCCATGGAGATCCGCAACGGCGACCTCTCCGTGGACGAGGCGACGTACAGCGCGAAGCTGAAGGGCCGGGTCCTCGACCTCACCTTCAAGGAGTTCGAGCTGCTCAAGTACCTCGCCCAGCACCCGGGGCGGGTCTTCACGCGCGCCCAGTTGCTCCAGGAGGTCTGGGGCTACGACTACTTCGGCGGCACGCGGACGGTCGACGTGCACGTACGGCGGCTGCGGGCCAAGCTCGGCGTCGAGCACGAGTCGCTGATCGGCACCGTCCGGAACGTGGGTTACCGCTTCGTCGTCCCGGAGAAGGTGGACCGCGGAGCCGACGGGGAGAGCGCCAAGGCGGCGACGCCGAAGCCCGCGGACGAGCAGGCGCCCCGACCCGCCGCGGGAGCGGCGAAGGAAGCCGTCGCACGCCCTGCTCAGGGGTGACTCCATCCGCGTAGACTGCGCGCGTGGCCAAGGTGACGCGGGACGATGTGGCGCGACTGGCGGGTACTTCGACCGCGGTCGTGAGCTATGTCATCAACAACGGACCCCGGCCGGTCGCCCCGGCCACGCGCGAGCGTGTCCTCGCCGCGATCAAGGAGCTGGGCTACCGCCCGGACCGGGTCGCGCAGGCCATGGCGTCCCGCCGCACGGACCTCATAGGCATGATCGTGCCGGACGCGCGGCAGCCGTTCTTCGCCGAGATGACGCACGCCGTCGAACAGGCGGCGTCCGAGCGCGGAAAAATGGTGCTCGTCGGCAACTCCGACTACGTCGAGGAACGTGAGACGCACTATCTGCGCGCCTTCCTCGGCATGCGGGTCTCCGGCCTGATCCTCGTCAGCCACGGCCTCACCGACCAGGCCGCCGCCGAGATCGACGCCTGGGACGCGCGCGTGGTGCTCCTGCACGAGCGGCCCGAGGCCATCGACGACGTCGCCGTCGTCACCGACGACGTGGGCGGCGCCCAGCTCGCCACCCGGCATCTGCTCGAACACGGCCACGCGTACGTCGCCTGCGTCGGCGGCACCGCCGAGACCCCGACCGTCGGCGACCCCGTCTCCGACCACGTCGAGGGCTGGCGGCGCGCGCTGCGCGAGGCCGGCATCCCCACCGAGGGACGCCTGTTCGAAGCCCCCTACAACCGCTATGACGCCTATCAGCTCGCGCTGCAGTTCCTGGCCGCCCCCGACCGCCCCACGGCGATCTTCTGCTCCACGGACGACCAGGCCATCGGTGTGCTGCGGGCCGCGCGGGAGCTGCGCATCGACGTACCCGGGGAGCTGGCGGTGGCCGGCTTCGACGACGTCAAGGAGGCGGGCCTCACGGACCCGCCCCTGACCACGGTCGCCTCCGACCGCTCCGCGATGGCCCGCGCCGCCGTCGACCTCGTCCTCGACGACGGGCTTCGGGTGGCCGGGTCCCGGCGGGAGCGGCTGAAGGTGTTCCCCTCACGGCTCGTGGTGCGGCAGTCGTGCGGGTGCGGGCCTGCGGCCGCGACTGCTCTCTGACGGGCGTCAGCTTCTTCGTAGGCGTCTTTATATCGGGCAAACGCGGTTCTGTCGGGGTTCTCAGGGCGTCCTCAGGGGACTCTCATGTACCGAGCACACGATCGGAGACATGACAGAACCCTCCTCGCAGCAGCCGCCCGTTTATCCGCCTCCGCCCGCCTTCGGGCCCGCCCCGGCCGAGCCCGGCCCGGCAGATCCCGCCCACTCCGGTCGGCGGCGGGCCCGCGGCCCCGTGGCGCTGCTCGCCGCCGTCGCGCTCGCCGCCGCGGCCGTGGGTGGCGGTGCCGCGTACGCCGTACAGACGCTGACCGGCGGCAACGACGGCAGCGACGGGGCCAGGAACGTGAACGGGACCTCCGTCTCCACCGGCAGCAAGGGCACCGTCGCCGGTGTCGCCTCCGCGGTGTCCCCGAGCATCGTCGAGATCAAGGCCACCGGCGGCGCGGGCAAGTCCACCGGCTCCGGTGTGATCATCACCTCCGACGGTGAGATCGTCACCAACAACCATGTCGTCTCGGGGGCCTCCGAGATCACCGTGCAGACCAGCGACGGCAAGACGTACAAGGCCGAAATCGTCGGTACGGACAGCAAGAAGGACCTCGCGCTGATCAAGCTGGAGGGCGCTTCCGGGCTGCGGGCGGCGAGCCTCGGCGACTCCGACGACGTCCAGGTCGGCCAGGAGGTCGTCGCCATCGGTTCCCCCGAAGGGCTCACCGGGACCGTCACCAGCGGCATCATCTCCGCGCTCGACCGGGACGTGACCGTCTCCGCGGATCCTGGGCGGGGCCAGGAGCAGCAGCCGGGGGACGGGTGGCCGTTCGAGTTCGGCGGGGAACAGTTCAATGGGGACACCGGGTCTTCCAAGACCACGTACAAGGCGTTGCAGACCGACGCCTCGCTCAATCCCGGGAATTCCGGGGGCGCGCTCATCGACATGTCCGGGAACATTGTCGGGATCAACTCGGCCATGTACGCGCCGAGTTCGGCCCAGGCGGGGGCGCAGCAAGCCGCCTCCGGGAGTGTGGGGCTCGGGTTCGCCATTCCGATCAACACGGTCAAGGCCGACTTGGGGAAGCTGCGGGCCGGGGCGACGGGCTGAGCCCAACTGGGGGCGCCCGCGCGCGGAGCGCGCTGATGGATACAGCGGGGCGCACCGCGAGGCCCACCCCCATGCGACGCTGATAGCCCCGGGAAGCCGCAGAACCCGCAGAAAGCCGCAGAAAGCCGCAGAGAGAGAAACATGAACCCCGCCGAAGCCGACCGCGAGTCCCAGAACCAGCCGCAGCGCGTCCTGATCGTGGACGACGAGCCCGCCGTACGCGAGGCCCTGCAGCGCAGCCTCGCCTTCGAGGGCTACGGCACGGAGGTGGCGGTGGACGGCGCCGACGCCCTGGAGAAGGCCGCGTCCTACCGGCCCGACCTGGTCGTGCTCGACATCCAGATGCCCCGCATGGACGGTCTGACCGCGGCCCGCAGGCTGCGCGCCACCGGCTCGACCACGCCGATCCTGATGCTCACGGCCCGCGACACCGTAGGGGACCGCGTCACCGGCCTGGACGCGGGCGCCGACGACTACCTGGTCAAGCCCTTCGAGCTGGACGAGCTGTTCGCCCGCATCCGCGCCCTGCTGCGCCGCAGCTCCTACGCGGCGGCCGCCGGGCAGGCCACCGAGGGCGAGACGCTCGCCTTCGCCGACCTGCACATGGACCTCGCCACCCGCGAGGTGACCCGCGGCACCCGCACGGTCGAGCTGACCCGTACCGAGTTCACCCTCCTGGAGATGTTCCTGGCGCACCCGCGCCAGGTCCTGACCCGGGAGCAGATCCTGAAGTCGGTGTGGGGCTTCGACTTCGAGCCGTCCTCCAACTCGCTCGACGTGTACGTGATGTATCTGCGCCGCAAGACGGAGGCCGGGGGCGAGCCGCGGCTCGTGCACACCGTGCGGGGAGTGGGGTATGTGCTGCGCGCCGACGCCACGGGCTCCGGCAGCGGCGCGTGAAGGGGATCGTCCGCCGCTTCCGCGCGCTGCCGCTGCGTTCCCGGCTCGCCCTGCTGGTGGCGACCGCGGTGGCGGTCGCCGTCGCGGCGGCGGCGGTGGCCTGCTGGTTCGTCGTGCGGAACGTGCTCGTGAGCTCCCTCGACGACGCGCTGAGCGAGGCCAATGTGCCGCTTGAGTTCGTCAACAGCCAGGTCGACAGCACCGGCCGGTGCCGGCACTCGGTCATCTCGGGCAGTGACCGCCCCGATGTGTACAAGCAGACCGTGCAGGTGGTCGACCAGACCGGCGGCAGTTGCATCATCCTCGGCAAGCAGCGCATCGAGCTCAAGGACTCCGACACGGCCGTGGCGCGGCGCGAGGTGCAGAACTCGTACCACGACGCGACCGCGGCCAACGGCGAGGACTACCGCGTCTACACCTTCCCGCTGCCGAACTCCGACTACGCCGTCTCGGTGGCCCGCCCCCTCAGCGAGCTCCGCGACACCCTCAGCAATCTCGTCCTCGTCCTCTCGGCGGTCGCCGGTGTCGGGGTGCTCGGCGCCGGGGCGGCGGGGCTCTGGGTGGCACGGGCCGGGCTGCGTCCCGTCGACGAACTCACCGCGGCCGTCGAGCACGTCGCCCGTACCGAGGACCTGAACCTGCGGCTGCCCACCGACGAGGGCAGCGACGACGAGATCGACCGGCTCTCGCGGTCCTTCAACGCCATGACGTCCGCCCTTGCCTCGTCCCGCGACCTCCAGCAGCAGCTCATCGCGGACGCGGGACACGAGCTGCGGACCCCGCTGACCTCCCTGCGGACCAACATCGAGCTGCTCGTCCGCAGCGAGGACACCGGCCGCGCGATCCCGCCCGACGACCGCAGGGCGCTCCTTGCCTCCGTCAAGGCTCAGATGACCGAACTGGCCTCCCTCATCGGCGACCTCCAGGAGCTGTCGCGCCCCGACGCGGCGCACGGCGGCGGCAAGGTGCAGGTGGTCGCCCTGCACGACATCGTGGAGGCGGCCCTGGAGCGGGCCAGGCTGCGCGGACCCGAGCTGACCTTCGAGGCCCGCCTCGCCCCGTGGTTCGTACGGGCGGAGCCCCCGGCCCTGGAGCGGGCCATCGTCAACGTCCTCGACAACGCCGTGAAGTTCAGCCCGCACGGCACCACCGTCGAAGTCGTCCTCGGCGCCGGGGTTCTGACGGTACGTGACCACGGGCCCGGCATCCCCGCCGACGAACTCCCGCACGTCTTCGACCGGTTCTGGCGCTCACCGACGGCCCGGAGCCTGCCGGGGTCGGGGCTCGGCCTGTCCATCGTGGCGCGCACGGTCCGGCAGGCGGGCGGCGAGGTGACGCTCGGGGCCGCGAACGGTGGGGGCACGGTGGCGACGGTACGGCTGCCGGGAGCGGAGACGCCGCCGCCGGGTGAGCCACACCACTCCTGAGGCGAGACGCTGCGTCTTGCGTGGCGTCGCGATGGCCCGTACGGTGAGCACATCAATGACGAGACGAAACGTCTCGCCACGGATGTCCTCCCATGCCGTCCACGAAAGAAGACGCACTTGTTCCGTGCCCCAGGAGCGCCCGCCGCCCCGACTCACTCCCCCGCCACACCCACGCCCTCCCAGCTCACCCTCACCGACGTCACCAAGCGCTACGCCGACCACACCGTCCTCGAAGGCGTCCGCCTCACCGTCCGCCCCGGCGAGAAGGCGGGCGTCATCGGCGACAACGGCTCCGGGAAGTCCACCCTGCTGCGCCTGATGGCCGGGCAGGAGCGGCCCGACAGCGGCACCGTCACCGTGTTCGCCCCCGGCGGCACCGGCCATCTCGCCCAGACCCTGGACCTGCCCGACTCCGCCCGCGTCGGTGACGCCGTCGACCTCGCGCTCGCCGAGCTGCGAGCCCTTGAGCGCCGCATCCACGCCGCCGGGGCCGCCCTGGACGGCGCGGACCCGGACGCGTACGACGCCTACGCCGCTCTCGTCTCGCGGTTCGAGGCCCGCGGCGGCTACGGCGCGGACCGGCGCGTCGACGTCGCCCTGCGCCACCTGGGCGAGCGCACCGGCCTCGACCGCGCGCGGCGGCTCGGCACGCTCTCCGGCGGGCAGCGCTCCCGGCTCGCCCTCGCCGCTACGCTCGCCTCCGCCCCCGAGCTGCTCCTGCTCGACGAGCCCACCAACGACCTGGACGACGAGGCCGTGGCCTGGCTTGAGGAGCGGGAACGGGAGCACGCGGAGTGGCGGGCCGAGGTCGCCCGCCAGTCCCGGCTCGCCGAGTCCCACATCGGACGGCTCGGCGCGATCCCGCGCAAGCTGCCGCGCGGATTCAGCGGCGCGGGCGCCTTCCGGGCCAGGTCGCGGGCCCACGGCGCGCAGTCCCGCATCCGCGGCGCCCGCGAGCGCCTCCTGCGTCTCACGGAGAACCCGGCACCGGCACCACCGGAACCGCTGCGCTTCACGGCGAGCATCCGGGGCACGGAGGGGGCGGCGCCCGCAGGCGTCGGGCGGGCCGCGGGCGTCGTGGACCGTGCGGTCGAGGTCGTCGGACTGCGCGTCCCGGGGCGGGTCGTCCTTGACTCGCTGTACGTCCCAGCCGGCGGGCGACTGCTCGTGACCGGGCCCAACGGCGCCGGAAAGTCGACGCTGCTGCGGGTGCTCGCGGGCGAACTCGCGGCGGTGGAGGGCCTGGTGCGGCGCCCCGAGCGGGTCGGGGTGCTGCGGCAGACCGTCGCGACGCCGTCCGGCGCGGACGCGTCCCGCTCGCTGCTCGCCGCCTTCGGGGAGCAGCGCGCCGACGAGCTCCTCGCGCTCGGCCTGTTCCGGGCGGAGGACCTGCGCCGCCCGGTGGGCGCCCTGTCCGCCGGACAGCGCCGCCGCCTCGAACTGGCCCGCCTGGTGACACGCCCGTACGACCTGCTCCTGCTCGACGAGCCGACGAACCACCTGTCCCCCGGCCTGGTGGAGGACCTGGAGGCGGCGCTCGCGGGCTACACCGGGACGCTGATCGTCGTGTCGCACGACCGGCGGCTGCGGGCGGGCTTCCGTGGACCGGTCCTGGAACTCGTCCCGCAGCCCCGCCCGGGCAGTTGACCGGTCAGCGGCCGAACGCCAGCCCCGTCCCCTCAAGCTCCGCCCTGATCCCGTCCTTCTCCACCTTCACGTCGGAGAGCCGCACCGAACCGTCACCCGGCAGCTTCGGGAGCTCGAAGGCGAGGGTGAGGCGATCGACGAGGACGGGACGGGTCAGTTCGGAAAGCCCCTGGAGCAGAGCGGGGTCGAGGCCGAGCTTCTTCAGGAGTACGGGGTGGCCCATCGCCACGTCGATGAGGTTGAGGCGCGTCACGTCGTCGACGAAGCGCGGTGACCCGGTGACCTCGTTCAGCCTGGCGTCGCTGCGCAGCGCTTCCCGTACGGCGTCGTCGGGCACGCCGAGCCGCTTCGCGATCGCGGGCACGGAGAGCAGGGCCTTCGCCTTGGCGGACTCCTCCGCCACCCGGCGGGCGCCCTCGCGGCTGAGGTGCAGGCCGTCGGATGCGCGGGGTCCTGGGCGGTAACTGGCCATGTCGCCGATGCCCAGGCGCATCCGGCCGATGTCCGTGGCGACGCCGCGGTCGCCGTTGCGCTCGATGCGGGCGTCGGCGCGGACCGTCAGGTCGTGCCCGGCGACGGGCAGGGTGCCGCGGGCGTGGACCTGGTCGCGGCCGTGGCCGTTGAAGGTGACCTGGGAAGCGCCCAGCTCCCGGTTGAGGTCGTCGAAGGAGAGCAGGACCTCGCCGCGCATCTGCCCGATGACGGCGCCGTTCAGCGAGGTGGGTCCGTCGCCCTTCATGGTGACGTCCGTCGCGGTCGCGGAGACCTTGGCGAGCGAGACGCGGTCGGCGGCGACGTCGGGGACGGTCACCTTCACCTCGTCGAGGCGCTGGTCGAAGACCTGGGTGAGGAAGGGGAAGCCCTCGATGTCGACCTCGGGGGCCGCACTCAGGCCGAGCTGGTCCTTGAGCTTGTCGGCGGCCTCGTGCTCGGCGTAGAGGAGGGCCCAGCGGTCGGCGAGGACGAGGAAGGCGGCGGCCACGGCGAGGGTGACGAGCACCTTCGCGGCCGGCGGGAGCCCGGCGAACCGGTTGCGGCGCCTGCGGCTGCCGCGCCGGTGGTTGGGTGGCTGCCACGGTGTCTCGGCCTCGGCCGCGCCCTCGGTGTCGTCCTGGAGGAAGTCCTCCAGGGGATGGGGCGCGAGGGCGGCCAGCTCTTCGTACGGATTGCGGGGAGTTGTCTCCACGTACGGACGGTGGGGGGATGTCTCTTCGGACGACTCATATGTGGCTATGCGGTGGGGGGAACGCATCAGGTGATCTCACCACACGTTCACACCCCACCCCAAGCTCGTTCGCCGGAGAGCTACTTCACAGCGCTATGCGAACACCTGCGCCAGCGCTAGGACGAACGCTCCATTCAGCGCACAACGGTGATGCGGTCCGCCTTCGGCGGCGCGAGGGGCTTCCCGGCCGAGGAGTTGGCGGTGAGGTAGTCGTTCAGGGCCTTCAGGTCGTCCGCGCCGACCAGCGGCTTGGTGCCCTTGCCGAGCTCCGCGAAGCCGTCGCCGCCGCCCGCGAGGAACGAGTTCATCGCGACGCGGTAGGTGGCGTTCGGATCGATCGCCTTGCCGTTCAGCCTCACGGAGTCGGCGACCACGCGGTCCGCTCCCGACTTGGTCATGTCGAGGGTGTACGTGAAGCCCTCCGAGACCTGGAGGATCTTCGGGGAGGCCTCGTTCGGGCCGCTGACCTGCTGGCGGAGGCCGGTCAGGAGCTGGGCGCCGGTGAGGTCGACCAGGTTCACGGTGTTGCTGAAGGGCTGCACGGTGAACGCCTCGCCGTACGTCACGACCCCGTCGCCCTCACTGCCGCTCGCCTTGTGGACGAGGTCGGAGCGGATGCCGCCCGGGTTCATCAGGGCCAGGTCGGCCTCGGGGTCGAGGGACTTGGCGTGTGCGAGCTGGGCGTCGGAGATCAGGTCACCGAGCGGGGACTCGGGCGTGCCCGCGCCGCGGCCTGCGATGTCACCGGAGATGAAGCCGACGGGCTTGTTGGCGATGGGCGCGGCCAGCTTGTCCCAGCGGCCGATGAGCCGCGTCATGTCGGCGGCCTTGGGCTGCGTACGGCTGACGACGTGGTTCGCGGACCGCACGCTCGTGCGCACGATGTCCTTGGTGCGGCGGTCGTACGTGAGCGTGGTGTCGGTGTAGAGCTTGCCGTAGGAGGACGCCGAGGTGACCATGCGCGGCTTGCCCGAGGGGTCCGGGACGGTGCAGACGTACGCCTGGTGGGTGTGGCCGGTGACGATCGCGTCGACCTTGGGCGTGATGCCCTTGGCGATGTCGGTGATGGGCCCTGAGATGCCGTCGCCCGCGCCCGGGGAGTCGCAGTCGTAGTTGTACGCCTGGCTCGCCGGGGAGCCGCCCTCGTGGATGAGCGTGACGATGGACTTCACGCCCTGCTTGTCGAGGATCTTCGCGTACTTGTTGACGGTCTCGATCTCGTCGTGGAACTTCAGGCCCTTGATGCCGTCGGCGGAGACGATGTCCGGGGTGCCCTCAAGCGTCACGCCGATGAAGCCGACCTTCACGCCCTTGTGCTTCCACACCCAGTAGGGCTTGAGGACGGGCTTGCCGGACTTCTCGTCCGTGACGTTCGCGGCCAGATACGGGTAGTCGGCGCCCTCGAACTTCTTGCCCTTGCCGTGCTTGTCCTTCTCGTAGCAGCCGTCCTTGGGGTGACAGCCGCCGTTCTGGATCCGCGCGAGCTCCTTGGCGCCCTCGTCGAACTCGTGGTTGCCGACGCTGGTGACGTCGAGGTCGAGCTTGTTCATCGCCTCGACGGTCGGCTCGTCGTGGAAGAGCCCCGACAGGAGCGGGCTGGCGCCGATCAGGTCACCGGCCGCGGCGGTCACGGAGTACGGGTGCTGCTCGCGGGCGGTGCGCAGCGAGGTCGCGAGGTACTCGACGCCACCGGCGTCGATCTTCTTCTCGGTCCCGTCGTGCTGCTTCTCGACGACCTGTCCGGAGGAGCCCGCGGGCGGCTTGAGGTTGCCGTGGAAGTCGTTGAAGGACAGCAACTGCACGTCGACCGTGCGCTTCTTGTCCTTGGCGGCGGCCGCGTCCCGGCCGTCCTGCCCCGCACTCGCGGGCAGCGCGGCAGCGAGCGCACCGGCCGTAGCGATCCCCGCCGCGACGGCGAGCACCCGGGTGGTGCGGCGCCTGGGCCTTCGATGCTGCGGTATGCCGGACACGTGATTCCCCCGGGGTGATATGAGACGACTGGACCGACGGCAGCCTATGGTCAACGCGCGTAGCGCAACAGAGGCTTGCTGGTTACAGCCTGATTGCCATTACGGGACCAATAAAGCCCGTCCGGCGCTGAGGACGAGCGCGCAAGCGCGATCCAGCCCGTCCGGCGCATGAGAACGAGCGCGCAAGCGCGACACCCCGCCAAAGGCGCCCCCGCCAGAACTACCCTCGACGCATGACTGACGACCGCCCCGCCCCGCCCCGCAAGCTCGACAACGTCGACCACCTCACCGCAGCCCAAGCGCGCGAGGCCCTCGAACTGCTCGGCGCAGCCGCCCGCACCGACGGCCAGCAGGCCGTCTCGGAACAGGGGCGGCTGCAACTGCGCGGCGGCCCCCGCGAGGGGGTACGGCACCTGCTCCTGTCCGTCGGGGGCGAACTCGTCGGCTACGCCCAACTGGAGGACACCGACCCCGTCGAGGCCCCCGCCGCCGAGCTGGTCGTGCACCCGGGCCACCGCGGCCACGGCCACGGCAGGGCCCTTGGCTCGGCGCTGCTCGCCGAGTCGGGCAGGCGGCTGCGCGTGTGGGCGCACGGCGGCCACTCCGCGGCACGCCACCTCGCCCAGGTCCTCGGCCTGACCCTGTTCCGCGAACTGCGCCAGATGCGGCGGCCGCTGGCGGGCCTGGAGCTGCCGGACCCGGTGCTCCCGGAGGGGGTCCGGGTACGCGCCTTCGTCCCCGGCGCGGACGACGCGGCGTGGCTCGCGGTGAACGCGGAGGCCTTCGCCCACCACCCCGAGCAGGGCTCCCTCACCCAGCGGGACCTGGACGACCGCAAGGCGGAGCCGTGGTTCGACCCGGCGGGCTTCTTCCTGGCCGAGCGGGAAGCCGACGGCGAGCTCGTCGGCTTCCACTGGACGAAGGTGCACGCGCAGGAGCGCCTCGGCGAGGTGTACGTCGTCGGGGTACGGCCCGGCGCGCAGGGCGGCGGCCTCGGCAAGGCCCTCACCACGGTCGGCCTGCGGCACCTGGCGGCGGCCGGTCTGCCCACGGCGATGCTGTACGTCGACGCGGACAACAAGGCGGCGGTGAGCGTGTACGAGCGGCTGGGGTTCGTGACGCACGAGACGGACCTGATGTACCGCACGGAGTCGTAGCCGTGAACGCCTGGGGGTTCCCATGCGACCCCCCAGGCGTCATGTCGGCTTAACCATTGATTCAGACAGCCTTGCGAAGCTCAGGCAATGCAGCCCCCCACCGAGCCCACGCCGGACGGAGCGCGCCCGAACGGCCAGGCCCGTCTCGCGCACCGGGCCTCCGGCGCGCCCGGAAGGGGCAACGCGCGGAAGAATGGGTCCATGAGCGAGCGCACCGCGCAGTCCGAAGCCAAGCACGCCGCCGCCGAGGCCGCCGAGGCCGCTGCCGACGGGGTGCGGCACGCACAGCCGTCCGTCGCCTCCCTCGCCGCGCACCGGCCGCACACCATCGCGGCAACCGTCTCCGACCTGGACCCGGACATCGACGCCGACCTGGACGCGTACGACGAGGAGGCGCAGGCGGGCTACGGCGGCGCGGAGCTGCCGCAGGGCCGGTTCCTGGACCGGGAGCGCAGTTGGCTCGCCTTCAACGAACGCGTCCTTGAGCTCGCCGAGGACCCGAACACACCGCTCCTGGAGCGGGCGAACTTCCTCGCGATCTTCGCATCGAACCTGGACGAGTTCTTCATGGTCCGGGTGGCGGGCCTGAAGCGGCGCATCGCGACCGGCGTCGCCACCCGCTCCGCGTCCGGCCTGCAGCCCCGCGAGGTCCTGGAGCTGATCTGGTCCCGCAGCCGCGAGCTCATGGCCCGGCACGCCGCCTGCTACCAGGAGGAGATCGCTCCGGCCCTGGCCGACGAGGGCATCCACGTGGTGCGCTGGCCCGAGCTGACGGACAAGGAGCAGTCCCGGCTCTACACCCTCTTCATGCACCGGATCTTCCCGGTGCTCACCCCGCTGGCCGTGGACCCCGCGCACCCCTTCCCGTACATCTCGGGCCTGTCCCTGAACCTCGCCGTGGTGATCGAGAACCCGGTCACGGGCCATGAGCACTTCGCGCGCGTCAAGGTCCCGCCGCTGCTCTCCCGCTTCCTGGAGGCATCGCCGCAGCGCTACGTCCCCATCGAGGACGTCATCTCGGCGCCCAAGCACCTCCAGGAACTGTTCCCGGGCATGAACATCAAGCAGCACCACATGTTCCGGCTCACCAGGAACGAGGACCTGGAGGTCGAGGAGGACGACGCCGAGAACCTCCTCAAGGCCCTGGAGAAGGAGCTGATGCGGCGCCGCTTCGGACCGCCGGTGCGCCTGGAGGTCGAGGAGTCCATCGACGAAGAGGTCCTCAACCTGCTGATGCGGGAGCTGAAGATCGGCGAGTCGGAGGTGCACCCGCTGCCGGGCCCCCTCGACCTCACAGGTCTCTTCGCCCTCGCGGGCCTGGACCGGCCCGAGCTGAAGTACCCGAAGTTCGTGGCGGGCACGCACCGTGACCTCGCGGAGGTCGAGTCGGCGTCCGCGCCCGACATCTTCGCGGCCCTGCGCGGCGACCACGACGTGCTCCTGCACCACCCCTACGACTCGTTCTCGACGTCCGTGCAGGCCTTCCTGGAGCAGGCCGCCGCCGACCCGAACGTGCTCGCCATCAAGCAGACGCTGTACCGCACATCGGGCGATTCCCCGATAGTCGACGCGCTGACCGATGCCGCCGAGTCCGGCAAGCAGGTCCTCGTCCTGGTCGAGCTGAAGGCCCGCTTCGACGAGCAGGCCAACATCAAGTGGGCGCGGAAGCTGGAGGAGGCGGGCTGTCACGTCGTGTACGGCCTGGTCGGTCTGAAGACGCACTGCAAGCTGTCGCTCGTGGTCCGCCAGGAGGGCGACAACCTCGTCCGCTACTCGCATGTGGGCACCGGCAACTACCACCCCAAGACCGCTCGCCTGTACGAGGATTTCGGCCTGCTCACCGCCAACCAGGAAGTCGGCGCGGACCTCTCCGACCTCTTCAACCGGCTTTCGGGCTACTCGCGCCGCGAGACCTACCGGCGTCTCCTCGTCGCCCCCAAGTCGCTGCGGGACGGCCTGATCACCCGTATCAACCGGGAGATCCAGCACCACCGCGGCGGCCGCCCCGCCTACGTCCGCATCAAGGTCAACTCGATCGTCGACGAGGCGATCATCGACGCGCTGTACCGCGCCTCGCAGGCCGGGGTGACGGTGGACGTGTGGGTGCGCGGGATCTGCGCGGTGCGGCCGGGCGTCGCGGGCCTGTCGGAGAACATACGCGTGCGTTCCGTGCTCGGCCGCTTCCTTGAGCACTCCCGGCTCTTCGCCTTCGGCAACGGCGGCGAACCGGAGGTGTGGATCGGCAGCGCCGACATGATGCACCGCAACCTCGACCGCCGGATCGAGGCGCTGGTCAGGGTGGCGTCCCCGGTCCACAGGGCCACCCTGAACCGGCTCCTGGAGACCGGTATGTCGGACACCACGGCCTCGTGGCACCTGGGGGCGGACGGCAACTGGACGCGGCACGCCACGGACCCGGACGGCCAGCCCCTGCGCAACGTACAGGAGATGCTCATAGACGCCCGGAGGCGCCGGCGTGGCACAGCAACACCATGAGATGACGGCGGGCGAGGCCCTGTCGGTCTACCTGCAGGACCAGGCGACCGACTTCCTCCGCTCGCTGCGGCTGCACCGCGAGTCCTCGACCGACGCGCAGGGCGCCGAGGAGTCCCTCGCGGCGGCGCGGGCGCTGCGGCGCGCGTCCCGTCGCATCGGCGCCACGCTGCACACGTTCCGTCCGCTCCTGGACCCGGAGTGGACGGAGGGCCTGCGGCCCGAGCTGGCGTGGCTCTCCGGCACCCTGGCCCGCGAACACGCGTACGCAGCCCGCCTGGAACGCCTCCTGACAGCCCTCCACCGCCTCTCGACACCCCCACCGGCGCCGCCCCCGGACCCGGTACCGACAGTCCCACACCCCACCCCCGCCGCGGTCACCGTCACTGCCGCTGCCGCTGTGGGCAATCGTCCCGCAGGGCGAGTGGGGCCTCCCCTGGTCGAGCGGAGCCGAGAGCTTGGGGACGGGTGGGCACAGCCCACGGCGCCGGGCAACCGTGAGGTAAGGGCCGGCACGGCCGACGGCCCGAAGGCAAGGCAGAGCCAAGCCCAGCCCGGAAAGAAACCTTCCGGCCCTCTCGCGGTGGGCGCAGCCAAGGCCGCCGCCCTCCTGGAACGCCAACTCACCCTGGCCCGCACCCGGGCCCACTCCGCCGCCCTACAGGCCTTCGGCTCCTCCCGCTTCCACGCGGTGGCGGACAACGTGGCCGTACTCGCCAGCGAGGTCCCCCTGCGTCCCACCCCGGACGCGGACCTCGAAGCGCTGGCAGCGGCAGCCGAGTACCACCTGGCCGAGGCGGTGGCATGGCTCCCCCTGGTCCAGGCGGGCCTCCCGTACAACGCGGAGGCCCTGGTCCACGGCCTGGCCGCGGACACCGCCCCGGACGCCCAGGACGCCCCCTGGCTGAAGGTCCGCTCCCTGCTGCGCCTGCACCGCTACGCCCAGGAGGTGCTGCTCGGCGACACCCCGCAGGACACCCGCCTCGTCCTGGCTGGACAGGCCCTCGACCTGCACCGCGAGGCCGCGGAGGCGGCGGAGGCAGCGGCATCGGCGGCCCGCACCCCCCGCATCGCACCGGCCACGGCGTACGCCCTCGGGGTGCTGCACGCCGACCAGCGGCACGAGGTGGAGGCGGCACGGTTCGCCTTCCAGCGGGCGTGGCTGCGCGAGTCGGTGATCGCCCAGTGACGCGGGCACCCGGCCCGGTCCTGGCGGCGGGCTGCGTGCTGTGGCGCCCCACCACCTCCGGGGGCCTCGTCGAGGTGGCCCTGGTGCACCGGTCGAAGTGGGACGACTGGTCCTGGCCCAAGGGCAAGCTCGACCCCGGCGAGTCCCCGTCCGAGGCGGCCGTGCGCGAGGTCGAGGAGGAGACGGGCATGACGTGCCGCCTCGGGCCCGCGCTGCCCACCGCCCACTACACCGACGCGAAGGGCCGCCCCAAGGTGGTCCACTACTGGGCGGCCGAGGCGACCGGGGGCGAGTTCTCGCCGAACGACGAAGTGAGCCACCTCATGTGGCTCACTCCGGACGCGGCCCGCAGAAAGCTCACCTACGCCTTGGACAAGGACCTGGTGGAGCCGTTCCTCGCCGCCGTGGGCCGCCACGAGCAAGGCGCGTAGGGCACGCGCCTCCGGCCCGCCACCGAGCGGCCCAGCCCCGCCCAGCCCAGTTCCGCCCCGCCCCGCCCCGGTACAGCGCTGCCGCCGTGCCGGGCATTGCCATGGAACCCCCAACGCAACATGGCGGAACACTGAACGCCGCAAGAACGCCACGTACCCGCATGGACACTCTGCGTGATCATCCGCAAGGCTGGAAGTGAACGTTTGCGGGGCGACTTCACCCGTTGCGTCCCCCACGCCGTAATCCGACCGTGACCTCACCACAAAGTCCTCGTAGGTTCACCACGCGTTCACTTACGGCCATCGACCGCGTCACCTGTTCTGCCTAATTTCGGCCTTACGTGATGGCGGCGCGATCGAACGGATCGCACCGACAGCGCGGGTACGGCCCGGCCACCTACGGCCACTCGAACCACTTCGCACGCCGCCCCGTGAGGCGGCTCCCGGAAGGAACTCCCGAAAGTGAAGCTTCAGCGCAAGAACCGGCGGGCCCTCACCCTCGGTGCTCTCGCCGTCTCCGGCGCCCTGGCCCTCACGGCGTGCGGCTCGGATGACACGGGTGACAAGGACGGCGGCAAGACGTCGAACGCGGCCTCCAACATCGACTGCAACGACGCCAAGGGCAAGCTCCTCGCGTCGGGCTCGTCAGCGCAGAAGAACGCGATCGACGCCTGGGTCGCCAACTACCGCGCGGCCTGCAAGGAAGTGCAGCTCAACTACAAGCCGGACGGCTCCGGCGCCGGCATCACCGCCTTCCTCCAAGGACAGACCGCCTTCGCGGGCTCCGACTCGGCCCTGAAGCCGAAGGAGATCGAGAAGTCGAAGGAGATCTGCAAGACCAGCCAGGCCATCGACCTGCCGATGGTCGGCGGCCCGATCGCCGTCGGATTCAACGTGCCGGGCGTCGACACCCTCGTCCTGGACGCCAAGACGCTGGCCGAGATCTTCAACAACAAGATCAGCAAGTGGAACGACAAGGCGATCCAGAAGCTGAACCCGGACGCCAAGCTCCCCAGCACCAAGATCCAGGCCTTCCACCGCTCCGACGAGTCCGGCACCACGGACAACTTCACCAAGTACCTCAAGGGCGCCGCCCCCGCCGCCTGGCCGCACGAGCCGGGCAAGAGCTGGGAGGCCGAGGGCGGCCAGTCCGCGCAGGGCTCCTCCGGCGTGGCCCAGCAGGTGAAGCAGGTCGAGGGCGCCATCTCGTACATGGAGCTGTCGTACGCCAAGGAAGGCATCAAGACCGTCGACCTGAAGACGGGCGCCAAGGAGCCGGTCAAGGCCACGGTCGACAACGCCTCCAAGGCGATCGCCGAGGCCAAGACGGTCGGCGAGGGCAAGGACCTCGCCCTGGAGCTGAACTACAAGCCCTCCGCCGAAGGCGCGTACCCGATCACCCTGGTGACGTACGAGATCGTCTGCGAGAAGGGCAACAAGAAGGACACCCTGCCCGCCACCAAGTCCTTCCTGAACTACATCGCCAGCGAGGACGGCCAGGCCGCCCTGAAGGACGAGGGCTACGCCCCCATCCCGTCCGAGATCAACACCAAGGTCCGCGAAACCATCAAGAGCCTGAGCTGACCCAAGGGCGCGGCCCGTCTCCCCGACGGGCCGCGCCGTCCGGTGCACCGCCGCCAGGAGCCATGGCCCCACCGGGCCCACGGTTCCGCAGACCGGAGAACCCCATGGACATACCTACCGACACCCCACCCAAGCCGTCCCCAGTGCGGGACAGCACGCCCTCGACCGCCGAGCAGAAGCGCAACGCCCGCGGCGCGACCCGCCCCGGTGACCGGATCTTCCTCGGCCTCTCGCGCGGCTCCGGCATCGCCCTGCTCGCGGTCATGGCTGCCGTCGCGGCCTTCCTGGCCTACCGCGCCTCCGTCGCCCTCTCCGACAACACCGGCAACTTCCTCACCACCTTCGAGTGGGACCCCGCCGGTCTGTCGACGGACGGCAAGCCCTACTTCGGCATCGCCGTCCTGGTCTTCGGCACCATCGTGAGCTCGATCATCGCGCTCGTGATCGCCGTGCCCGTGGCCATCGGCATCGCCCTGTTCATCTCGCACTACGCACCGCGCAAGCTGGCCACCCCGATCTCCTTCGTGATCGACCTGCTCGCCGCCGTGCCCTCGATCGTCTACGGCCTCTGGGGCGCCATCGTGGTCGCGCCCAACCTGACCGGGCTCTACGGCTGGCTCGACGACTACTTCGGCTGGACCGGCATCTTCTCGTACGAGGGCGGTGCCCCGCGCTCCCTGATGACCGTCGGCATCCTGCTCGCAGTCATGATCCTGCCGATCATCACCAATGTGAGCCGCGAGGTCTTCCTCCAGGTCCCGAAGATGCACGAGGAGGCCGCGCTCGCCCTCGGCGCCACGCGCTGGGAGGTCATCCGCATGTCGGTACTGCCCTTCGGCCGCTCCGGCATCATCTCCGCCTCGATGCTGGGCCTCGGCCGCGCGCTCGGCGAGACGATCGCCGTGGCCACCGTGCTCTCCCCGACCTTCCTCATCCAGGCATCCGTGCTCGACTACGGCGGCGGCACCTTCGCGCAGAACATCGCCAGCAAGTTCGGCGAGGCCGACGAGTACGGCCAGGACGCCCTGATCGCCTCCGGCCTGGTCCTTTTTGTCATCACTCTCCTTGTCAACGGCGCGGCCCGCCTGATCATCGCGCGCCGCAAGGAGTACTCGGGGGCCAACGCATGAGCACCACGACCATCAAGCCCTCCGGCGGCCCCGGCGGCAAGCCCGCCCGCTCGGCGCTCCAGGGCGCCCAGTTGCCCCGCTGGTCGCCGTACGTCATCGCCCTCGGCTCGCTGGCCGTGGGCTGCGGCATCGGGCTCGCGGCGGGCCTCGACTCCCGCATCCAGTGGGGCCTGATCGCGGCCGTCCTGTTCATCGGTGTCTCCTACGCCCTGGCCACGACCGTCGAGGGCGGCAGGCAGGCCAAGGACCGCCTCGCCACCTCGCTGGTGTGGGTGACGTTCCTGATGGCCGTGGTGCCGCTGGCGTCCCTCGTCTACGAGACGGTCAAGCGCGGCTCCGAGGTCTTCAGCGGCTACTTCCTGACCCACTCCATGGGCGTCGTCGCCGACGACGAGCCGGGCGGCGGTGTCTACCACGCCATCATCGGCACCCTGCAGCAGGTCGGCCTCGCCAGTCTGATCGCCGTACCGATCGGCGTGCTCACCGCGATCTACCTGGTCGAGTACGGCCGGGGCAAGCTCGCCAAGGCCGTCACGTTCTTCGTCGACGTGATGACGGGCATCCCGTCGATCGTCGCCGGTCTGTTCGTCCTCAGTTTCTGGATCCTGATCCTGCGCTTCGACTTCTCCGGCTGGGCCGGCGCCATGGCGCTGTCGATCCTGATGATGCCGGTGGTCGTGCGCTCCACCGAAGAAATGCTGAAGCTCGTACCGAACGAGCTGCGCGAGGCCTCGCTCGCGCTCGGCGTACCGAAGTGGCGCACCATCCTGAAGGTGGTCCTGCCCACCGCGATCGGCGGCATCACGACCGGCATCATGCTGGCGGTCGCCCGCATCGCCGGCGAGACCGCGCCCGTGCTGCTGCTGGTCTTCACAACCCCCCTCATCAACACGAACCCGTTCGACGGTGCCCAGGGGTCGCTGCCGCTGTACATCTACCAGCAGTACCAGTCGGGCAACCAGGCCGGTTACGACCGTGCCTGGGCCGCGGCCCTCGCCCTGATCGCCTTCATCATGATCCTCAACCTCGTGGCCCGTGGCATCGCCCACTGGAAGGCCCCGAAGACCGGTCGCTGAGGCGACACCCCACGGCTCCGCTCCGCCGAGCGGGACCACCCGGCGACCGACAGCAGACTTCCCGAAAGCAGTGATCTCCATGGCCAAGCGAATCGACGTATCCGGCCTCAACGCCTACTACGGTTCCCACAAGGCGATCGAAGACATCTCCATGACCGTGGAGCCCCGCTCCGTGACGGCCTTCATCGGCCCGTCCGGCTGCGGCAAGTCCACGTACCTGCGCACCCTGAACCGCATGCACGAGGTCACCCCCGGCGGCCGCGTCGACGGCAAGGTGCTCCTCGACGGCGACGACCTGTACGGCTCCGGCGTGGACCCGGTGAACGTGCGCCGCACCATCGGCATGGTCTTCCAGCGCCCGAACCCCTTCCCCACCATGTCGATCTACGACAACGTCGCGGCGGGCCTGAGGCTCAACGGCTCGTACAAGAAGAGCGAGCTCAGCGACGTCGTGGAGAAGTCCCTCAGGGGCGCCAACCTCTGGAACGAGGTCAAGGACCGCCTGAACAAGCCGGGTTCCGGGCTCTCCGGCGGTCAGCAGCAGCGCCTGTGCATCGCGCGGGCCATCGCCGTGGAGCCGCAGGTGCTCCTGATGGACGAGCCCTGCTCGGCGCTCGACCCGATCTCCACCCTCGCCATCGAGGACCTGATCGGCGAGCTGAAGGAGCGCTTCACGATCGTCATCGTGACGCACAACATGCAGCAGGCGGCCCGCGTCTCCGACCGCACCGCCTTCTTCAACCTCTCGGCGGTCGGCCAGCCCGGCAAGCTCATCGAGCTCGACGACACGGAGCGCATCTTCTCCAACCCGTCGGTGCAGGCCACCGAGGACTACATCTCCGGCCGCTTCGGCTAGATCTCCGGCCGCTTCGGCTGGGCCTCCCCGGCCGGACAGAACTCCCCGCGGTGCTGCATGGCGGTGCCACCGCAGGGATGCAGAAGGGCCCGCCCCCCGACTTCCGGGGGGCGGGCCCGTCCCTTTGCCGCACCAGCGGGCGGCGCGGCTTCTCGTGCAGAGGAAGGCCAGGGGGAGGCCGCCTACAGGAACGCCAGGTTCACGATCCAGAAACTCACCGCGGCGACCAATGCCGCCGCAGGCATAGTGATGCTGCATTCCCCGGGGGATGACCCCCGGACCCCCAGCCGACACCGCCTACAGGAACGCCAGGTTCACGATCCAGAAACTCACCGCGGCGACCAGCGCCGCCGCAGGCATAGTGATGAACCAGCCCAGGATGATGTTCTTGGCGACGCCCCAGCGCACGGCGTTCACCCGCTTGGTCGCACCCACGCCCATGATCGCGGACGTGATGACATGCGTCGTGGAGATCGGCGCGTGGAACATGAACGCGGTGGTGAACATGATGCCCGCGCCCGTGGTCTCCGCGGCGAAGCCCTGCGGCGGGTCCAGCTCGATGATCTTGCGGCCGAGGGTCCGCATGATGCGCCAGCCACCCGCGTACGTACCGAGCGACAGCATCAGCGCACAGGAGATCTTGACCCAGATCGGGATCGGGTCGCCGGGGGCCTCGACGTCCGCGATGACCAGGGCCATCACCACGATGCCCATCGTCTTCTGGGCGTCCTGGAGGCCGTGCCCGAGCGCCATGCCCGCCGCCGAGACGGTCTGGGCGATCCGGAAGCCGCGCTTGGCCTTGTGCGGGTTGGACTTCCGGAACATCCACATGATCGCGCACATCACCAGATAGCCGATCACCAGACCGACAAGGGGCGAGAGGAACATCGGGATGACGATCTTCTCGACCACTCCGGACCAGATCACCCCGATGCCACCGGCGAGCGCCGCGCCCACCAGGCCGCCGAAGAGCGCGTGGGACGAGGAAGACGGCAGGCCGTAGTACCAGGTGACGAGATTCCAGACGATCGCGCCCACCAGACCGGCGAAGAGGATCCACATCCCCTTGTTGCCGTGCGGCGTCTCGATCAGCCCCTCGCTGACCGTTTTGGCGATGCCGCTGCCGAGGAAGGCACCGGCCAGGTTCATGACCGCGGCCATGGCGAGCGCCGCACGTGGCGTAAGGGCACGCGTGGAGACGGAGGTGGCGATGGCGTTCGCGGAGTCGTGAAAGCCATTCGTGTACGTGAAACCGAGCGCGACGCCAATGGTCACGATCAATGCGAAGGTGTCCATGGAGGTGCCTCAGGACTCCTTGACCGCGATGGTCTCCACCGTGTTGGCGACGTGCTCGAACGCGTCGGCCGCCTCTTCGAGCACGTCGACGATCTGCTTGAGCTTCAGCACCTCCATGGCGTCGTACTTGCCGTTGAAGAGCTGCGCGAGGAGCTTGCGGTGAATCTGGTCGGCCTGGTTCTCAAGGCGGTTGACCTCGATCCAGTACTCGGTGAGGTTGTCCATGGTGCGCAGGTGCGGCATGGCCTCGGCCGTCAGCTCGGCGGCCCGGGCGAGCACCTCGATCTGCTGCTCGACGCCCTTGGGGAGCTCCTCGACCTGGTAAAGGACGACCAGGTCGACGGCCTCCTCCATGAAGTCCATGATGTCGTCGAGCGAGGACGCGAGGGTGTAGATGTCCTCGCGGTCGAACGGCGTGATGAACGAGGAGTTCAACTGGTGGAAGATCGCATGCGTCGCGTCGTCCCCCGCGTGTTCCGCGGCCCGCATACGCTCTGCGATCTCGGCCCGGGCCGAGGAATCGGCTCCGAGCAGTTCCATCAGGAGCTTGGAGCCTGTGACGATGTTGTCCGCGGATGCGGCAAACATGTCATAGAAGCTCGTCTCCCTGGGGGTCAGACGAAATCGCACGTGGGGTCCTCGGGGTGCTCTGGATGCGGTCAGGCTGATGCTAGGCGCATCATCCGGCCACGGCTAACCGGCCAGACCCCAGTGTCGCCCATCAGGCACAGTGATCAGCACACCACCCGAGGAATCGGCTACCCTATACCCACCAGGGGTATGCACAGGAGGACGCGATGACGACCACCGACGCGGCCGGCGCGGCCACGAACACCGAAGCGCCCTCCGGCCCCGACCGGACGGCCGAGCCCGCCCAGGCCCACAAGACGCACGGGTACCACAAACAGAAGGACGAACACCTCAAGCGCCTGCGCCGCATCGAGGGCCAGATCCGTGGCCTGCAGCGCATGGTCGAGGAGGACGTCTACTGCATCGACATACTCACGCAGGTCTCCGCGGGCACCAAGGCCCTCCAGTCCTTCGCCCTCCAGCTCCTGGAGGAGCACCTGCGCCACTGCGTCGCCGACGCGGCGGTCAAGGGCGGCGACGAGATCGACGCGAAGGTGGAGGAGGCGACGAAGGCGATCGCCCGGATGCTCCGTACGTGACGCTCGCCGTGCGGCCTCCGGAGCGGATGCGGGCAAAAAGGGCGAGTGGGTGGGGAAAACCCGCCGCGAAGCGGCAAAACAAAAGGCCGGAAACCCACGGGACAACGTCCGGTAAACGGTGGGAGCAGCCCGGGGTGTAGCCCGGGGCAGCCCGGGGGCGGTCGGGCCTACGGCCGGGATTCGTCCCGGCCCACCCCACCCTCGTACCCGTCGGAGACCTGAAGCACCTCGTCGATCCGGTCAGCACTGAGCCGCTCACCGCACGCGGCGGACGCCGCGATGATCAGTTCGCCGCACAGCTCGATCTCGGCGAGGGCAACGTGGTCCTGAACTGCCGTTCCACCCAGCGGAGCCACGTTCACCACCTCTTCCTGACCACGGTCGTGCCGGTACCGGCTTCCTAGAGTAGGGAGCGGCCTACGCACCGCGCATGGCACGGACGGACCATATTGCACCCCTCATTCCCCCCTCCGCCCCGATGGTCCGAGGCCTGTGCCGCACAAGGTGACGCCCGCCGTCAGCGGGCCACTCCTGCTGCAACGGCTCAGCGCTCGGCAATCTTCCCGGCGAAGATGTCCTTGTCCGCGGGGAGCCGTACGTCGACGCGGGTCCCGAACGCGTACAGCGAAGTCGTCGACGCCACCGCCGCGTTGGCCACCTTGAACTGGTGGCGGACCTTGCGCAGCCGCCCCTGTTCGTCGAGGTAGGCGTCGAAGGGCACACGGCCCTTGCTGAACCCTTTCGCCAGTGCTGACCGCAGCGCGGGGGCGTGTTCCTTCGAGGCGGACCGCGCGGCGCGGGCGAGGTCGATGACGCCGCGGTAGTGGGCCACGTCGACACCGGCGACGCGGGTGCGCTCGACGTACGTCACCCGCCGCGCGCCGCGCAGGAGTTCCGCGGCGACCAGCGGGTCGGTGGCGCCGCCGGTGACGAGGTTGCCGTCGGACAGCGAGGCCGGCTCGATGCGCACCCATTTGTCGGCGGGCACCCCGGCCCCGCGGTTCTTCATGTACAGGTCGCCGCCCGCCATCAGCTCCGTGACCGGGGGCTTGTGCTTGCCGCGGGTGCCCGCAGGGTCCTCGGGCAGGACGACGTCGAACCGGCCGAGGCGGCGCCGGAAGTCGTACCCGCCGCGCCCGGTGACGGTCACTCGGGTGCCGCCGCTCGCCATCTCCATGGAGGTGCGCACCCTGGCACTGTCCGCCCGCTCCGGCGAGTCGGCGGCCTCGCGCACGGCGCCCACGGGGTCGGCGGCCGCCGGGTCGTCGCTGGCCGCCGCGCCACCGCCGGAGCAGCCCGTGACGAGCGCCATGAGGCCGGCCGCGGCGACCGTGGCCGCACCGGCCGCTCTGCCCGTGTGCCTGTGCTGCTGCCCCATCGCGCCGACGACCCCCATCCCTTCCGCTGTCGTTTCGACTAACGACCGGTAAGGGCCCCCGTCACGCGACGGCGGGGGTACCCCGCCACGTGCCGGTGGGGGCGCCCCGTAAGGGGCGCGGGGATGACTCCGCCCCGTAAGGGGCGCGGGGAACTGCGCGCTCAGCGCGCGAAAAGCCGCAGACGCGTCTGCCGAGCAACTGTGCAGACGCGTCTGCGGCTTTTCGTCGGCCGGTCGCGCAGTTCCCCGCGCCCCTACGGGGGCGTTCACCTGACCGGCGTACCGTGGCCGCGTGGCAGAGCAGCAACCCCCCGAACTCCACCGGACCTCCACCGTCGAGAACGGCCCGTTCTGCACCGCCCGCTGCACCTGCGGCTGGCGCGGTCCCGCCCGCAGGGCCCGCAGCAAGGCCCGCGACGACGCCGCCCACCACGTCACACAGCCGATGTAGCAGCGGGGCCGCCGGGGCGGCGCAGCCGATGTCGCCGCGTCGGGGAACCCGTACCGCGCCCGCACCGTCTCGTTGTGCGGGAAGCAACGGGAGGGCCTCATGCAACGACGTACGTTCCTCGGAACGGCCACCGCCGCACTCGCGGCGGGCACCACCACCGCCTGCTCCGGCAGCGGCAAGGACACCGCCACCGGGTCCGGCGGCACGGGAGACGGCCGTGCCCTGGGCGGCGGAGGCGGCAGCGGAGGCGGCACCACCCCCATCAAGACCGCGGCCGCCTCCGCTCCGGCCGACCTGGCGGCTCTGGCCAGGGATCTGGACGGCCCCCTGATACGCCCGGACGAGGCCGCCTGGGCCACCGCGCGCCAGCTCTACAACACCCGCTTCGACAACCTGAAGCCCACCGCCGTCGCCTATGTGGCGGGCGTGGACGACATCCGCACCACCCTGGCGTACGCCCGCGCCCACGACACCCCCGTGGCCATCCGCAACGGCGGGCACTCCTACGCCGGTTGGTCCTCGGGCACCGGCCGCCTCGTCATCGACGTGTCGAAGCTGAACCGCGTACGCAGCTCAGGCACCACCGCCACCATCGGCGGCGGCGCCAAGCTCATCGACGTCTACCGCTCACTCGCCGCGAAGGGCGTCACCATCCCCGCGGGCTCCTGCCCGACCGTCGGCATCAGCGGCCTCACCCTCGGCGGCGGCCACGGCGTGGTCTCCCGCGCGTACGGCCTCACCTGCGACAGCCTCACCGGGGCGACGCTCGTCACGGCCGACGGCAAACAGATCAGGGCCGACAAGTCCGAGAACAAGGAACTGTTCTGGGCGCTGCGCGGCGCGGGCAACGGCCAGTTCGGCATCGTCACCGAGCTGACCTTCCGCACCCACCCGGCCCCGCAGGCCGTCTCCGCCTATCTGACCTGGCCCTGGTCGAAGGCCTCCGCGGTGCTCAAGGCATGGCAGACGTGGGGCCCCGCCCAACCGGACGAGATCTGGTCGTCGCTCCACCTGGCCGCCGTGCCGGGCGGCACGCCCACCATCTCCGTCGCCGCGTTCTCGCTCGGCACGTACGGCTCGCTGCAGAACGCCGTGGACCGGCTCGCGGACAAGGTGGGCGCACCGGCGCGCAGCGTGTCCCTGAAGCGGCGTTCGTACGAGCAGGCGATGGAGGTGTACGCGGGCTGCTCGTCGTTCGCCGCGGACGCGCAGTGCCATCTGCCCGGGTCGACACCGGGGCGCACGCCGAGCGGCGCGCTCGGCAGGGAGACGTACGCGGCCCGCTCCGACTTCTTCGACCGCTCGCTGTCCGGTGCCGGGATCCGCGCGCTGCTCGCGCAGATCGAGTCGGTGCGCGGCCCGCGCGGCACGGCGGGCAGCATCGCCCTTACCGCGCTCGGCGGCGCCATCAACCGCGTCGACCCGACGGCCACGTCCTTCGTGCACCGGCGTTCACGGATGCTCGCGCAGTACATAGTGTCCTGGCGCCCCGGCACGTCCGGCAGCAGCTCCCAGGCCTGGCTCGACTCGGCCCACGGCGCGCTCAGGCGGTACGCGTCCGGGGCGGCGTACCAGAACTACACGGACCCGACGCTCACCAACTGGCGCGAGGCCTACTACGGTCCCGCGGCGCCGCGCCTGAAGAAGGTGAAGAAGCAGTACGACCCGACGCGCTTCTTCTCGTTCCCGCAGGCGCTGTAGGCGGCACGGTCCTGCGGGGCGCTACGCCGCCAGGTCCCGCTCGTCCGCCCCCGGCGCCGGTTCCTGCCCGGTCAGCGTGGCGACGGGTTCGACGTCGCCCGCTCCGCGCCACACGAGCCGGGAGGCCCTCGCGGAGCGTCCGACGGCCTTGGTGAGCGGCGTCAGGAGTGCCATGGCGAGCGGGGAGAGCAGCAGCGTGACCGCCGTGCCGAGCGCGAAGCCGCCGACGACGTCCGTGGGGTAGTGCACGCCCATGAAGACACGGCAGAAGCCCTCGGCGGCGGCGAGCGCGATGCCGGCGACGCCGAACTTGCGGTGGGCGACGAACAGGCCGACGCCGATGGCCATCGCGAGCGTCGCGTGATCGCTCACGAAGGAGAAGTCGCTCTTGCCGTCGACGAGGACTTCCAGGCCCTGGTGGTCCGCGAAGGGCCGTGGCCGCTCCACGAAGCCCCTTATGGGGATGTTCACGAGGACGGCGACACCGGCGGCGAGCGGCGCCCACACGACGGCGGCGACGGAGGTGGCGGCGTCGTCGAGCGTGCCTCTTCTTCGGGCGCCCCACCAGCACCACACGACGAGCAGGACGAGGGCGAGCAGCAGTCCGTACTCGCCGACGAACGCAATCGCCCTGGCCAGCTTGCCAGGGGCGTCGTCTGCCATGCCGTTGATGTCGTAGAGCAGGCTGACATCGGGGTTCGACCCGGAATCATCGAGTCCAGCCATGGTGCTGCGGCCCCTTGTCCTCTTCACCCATGAGCGCGCGCCGTTGCGCGCCCTTCCATCAACCCCCGTGGTCAGTGCAGTCGTGCCCGCGTGCGTGCCGTACCCATCCCGTACCAGTCAAGGGAACGCCCGGTCCCCCTCACTACGTTCCACTCTCCACCGAATGATCACTCAGACGTTATCGAAGAGAGATTCATCGCCGCAGCTCAGGGGCTTGCTCTGACGGAGGGTTCAAGCCAGATCACACGGCGCACGCGCCGTGCGCAGGCCTTTCGTCCAGCACCCGGGCGGTGCGCCCGCGCGGGCCCGCGGGGCGCGGGTCAGACCTCCGCGCCCCCGTCCGCGCCGCCGTCCGCAGGCCGCTCACGGCCCTCGTCCGCCCCGGCGCCCGGCTCCTCACCCGCGCCCCTCTCCGGCGCCGCGGGCTCCTCGGGCCCCTCGGGCTTCTCCTCGGCACGCTCGACACGCTTCTCGACCGGCTTCCCGGGGATCGCTTTTGCGCCATCTTCGGTGACCCGCGTGGCTCCGAAGTAGTCCGGTGTGTCCACCGGGTCGAAGCGGATCACCGCGCCCGGCCGCGGGGCGTCGATCATGTAACCGCCGCCCACGTAGATGCCGACGTGCCGGATGGCGCGCGAGTTGCCGAGGTCGTCCGAGAAGAAGACCAGGTCGCCCGGGAGCAGCTCCTCCCGCTTGGGGTGCGGTCCCGCGTTGTACTGGTCGTTGGCCACGCGCGGCAGTTCGATCCCGACGCTGCGGTACGCGGCGAGCGTCAGCCCCGAGCAGTCGAACCTGCCGTTCTGGTCGGCGGTTCCGTTGCCGCCCCACAGATACTCCGTGCCCAGCTTCCGCTGCGCGTAGGAGATCGCTCCGGCCGCCTGCTGCGAGGGATTCACCCGGCCGATGGGCCTGGCGAAACTCTTCTCCAGAGTCGTGATGATTTTGACGTAGTTCTGCGTCTCGTTGTACGGGGGCACCCCGCCGTACTTGAGCACGGCGTAGGCGCCCGCGTTGTACGCGGCGAGCATGTTCTTCGTCGGGTCGCCGGGGGCGTCCTTCACGTACTTCGCGAGCTGACAGTCGTACGAGGCCGCCGACGGGATGGCGTCCTTGGGGTCCCACACGTCCCGGTCCCCGTCGCCGTCCCCGTCGATCCCGTGCGTGGCCCACGTCCCCGGGATGAACTGCGCTATTCCCTGCGCCTTGGCCGGGCTCTTCGCGCCCGGGTTGAACCCGCTCTCCTGATAGAGCTGGGCGGCGAGCAGGGCCGGGTTGATGGCCTTGCACAGATTGCCCCACTTCTGCACGAGGGGCTGGTACGAGGCCGGCACGGCGCCCTTGGCCAGGCCGACGTTCCCGCCGCCCCCGGCGCCGCCCGCCATGCTGCCCGCGGCGACGAACGTCCCGATGACGAGCAGCCCGATGAACCCCATGGACCCGCTGAACGCGACGGCCGCGAGCAGCCACGTCTTACGCACCGTCAACCACCCCAAGGCTCCTGGGAGTCCGCCGGAATCAGTGTAGGGGCGGTGGTCTGCGCGCAGTTGCGAAACACACTCTCCGGAGAGCGGACTCCCCCTGCCCCGGCCGACACGGCACCCCCGTGCGTGACGGGAAACAGTCCGTCATGAGTGATTGACGGAGCGCCAACTCTGCCAGAATGTAGGGGAATTGAGCGCGGGGGGCGCGGGCGGAGGGGACTGCCCGCTCCCGGTGAGCCGCGCCCTACGGCTGGGGGGAGCCGCAGATGGAGTCCAAGCGACCCGACGACCGGGGCGGGGAGCCGGTGGACCGGGGCGGGGAGCCGGTGGACCGGGGCGGGGAGCCGGTGGACCGGCGCCCTGAGCCCGAGGACCGACCCGGCACCTTCGGCCCACCGCCCGCTGGGCTTCCGGGAACGCCTCCGGGCACGCCTGGGGGAACGCCTCCGGGCACATCCGGGGGGACGCCACCGGGCACATCCGGGGGAACGCCTCCGGGCACGCCACCGAGTACCCCCGGGGAGACGCAACCGGCCATATCCGGGGGGACGCCACCGATCACGCCCAGGGGGACGCAACCGAGCACGCCACCGGCACCGGCGTACCCGGCAGCCCCTCCCGCACCATCAGCCACACCACCAGCCACGTCACCAACCGCACCACCAGCCACACCACCACCTCCGCCCACAGCCGCACCCACGGCAGCTCCGGCCCCGGCAACCCAAGCGATGTCCGCGACCCCAGCACTCCCACCCCACCCCGCCTACGGCCCTCCGCACCCCTACGCCGCCCCGCCCCCGACCGCCCCCGGCCCCTACGGCACCCCCGAGGTCCTGGGGACCTCCGCCCCGCCCAAGGCACCCCCGCCAGAACCCGCCCCGCGGGAGCCCCTGCGGCCGCTCGCCGCCGCGCTGCTCAATCTCACCGGGCTCGGGCTCGGTTACGTGCTGATCAGGGCCTGGCTGCCGGCGGCGCTCTGCTGGGCGGCCACCGCCGCGCTGCTCCTGGTCGCGCTGCCCGCCGATGTGGACGGCGTACCGGGCGGTGCCCTCCTCGGCTATCTCGCCGTGCTCGTGCTCGCCGCCGCCGACGCCGCCCGCAGGGCCCTGCGCGCACCCATCGGCTGGCGCCTGCGGGCTCCCCTCGCCGCGGCGCTCGGCGTCGTCCTGCTCGCCGTCCCGGCCTCCGGCGCCCTCGCCTACGACGCCGCCAAGGACGAGGCCGTCGAGGACATGCTGCTCGACCGCCTCGGCAAGGCCGACCGCATCGTCGAGGACCAGGGCGGCCGCCCCTTCGCCGCCACCGAGAACGACTACCGCACCGCCCTGGACATCTACCGCGACCTCCTCGACGACCACGCGGGCTCCCGCGCCGCCGACCGCGTACCCGGCCGCCTGGACGCGTACTACAAGTCCGTCGCGGCCCCGTACACCGAGAAGCAGTACTGCGAAGCCGTCGAGCCGCTGAAGTATCTGCGCACCCTGCCCGCAACCGTCGGCAAGGAGCGCCTCGGCCGGCTCGCGGGCTGGCCCGACAGCCGCCTCGCCGACTCCCTCTACGCCTGCGGGATGACCTCGCTCGGCAAGACCGACGGCGGCGCCGACCTGCGCGAACTCCTGGACACCTTCCCCGGGTCCGCGGCGGCGGACAAGGTCGTGCCCGGCATCCGCGCCGCCATCGACGACCGCACCGCCGAGCTGACGGGCGCCGACCCCTGCACGGCCACCGGGGAGCTGCGCGCCATCCGCGCCACCACCGTCTCGCTGCCCGCCGGCGCGGGCGACCCGCTCGGCACGAAGGCCGCCGACGCCGTCGAGTCCGGCGCCTACGCCTGTGGTCTCGACGAGTTCGAGGACGGCCGCTACAGCGAGGCCGCGAAGACCCTCGACGGCTTCGCGGACACCTACCGGGGCAGCGGCAAGCGCGAACGCGCCCGGACCATCGCCATCGCCGCCGAGGTCGCCGCCGCCAGGCCACAGGCGGGCGGCAAGCTGCCCGCACAGCGCGGACCCGGCTCCGGCCAGGACTTCGTGGTGAAGAACGACGGCCCCGGCGCCGTCGAGATCCTGTTCACAGGACCCGCCACCGGCAGCGTCAAGCTCGGCGCCTGCGCGGGCTGCACCACGTACAGCACCCGCGCCGAAGGCAAGTCCAAGGCCTGCAAGGCGAGCGGCCGCAGCTATCCGCAGAAGACGCTGCGGCTCCCGCCCGGCGAGTACCACTTCCTCTACAAGCGCGACACCGGCGCCATCGGCAGCGGCGGCCTGGTCAGCAACCACAGCGACGGCGCCAAGGTCCAGGGCGGCTACCGCTACACGGACTGCGCGTACGTCGTCAGCGGCGGCCTCGGCGACTTCGCACCCCGGTCCTGAGCCGCGCCCGCCCAGAACCGGCGGTCCGTCAGGGCCGTTCCGCCCCGGCCTGACTGAGGTGACGTCAGCGGCCACGCCGGGCATTCATTGCCCGGCGTCACGCCGCGTGATACACAGAGTGACCATACGTTCCTTCGTATACCGTTCTGCGCCCGCCGCCGGTCGGCAACGTGGGCTGCGTACGACGAAACGCACGAAGTCGGCCAACAATTGACGTCAAGGCGGCACGCGCCGGGCCGATTGTCAGCGAGAATGAGCTCCGTCCTCTGCACTGGGTAGGCAGAGGTGGGCAGAGGTGCCGGAACAACCCACTAGGGGCGGTGAGTTACACATGCTTATGGCAGCCGAGAAGGGCGACATCAACACCATCATCGGTGGGATCGCCCCCGACTGGGGCCCCTTCGGGAGCCTGGGCAACGAGGCGCGCGTGATGATCGAGGTGGTGATGGCGGTCGCCATCCTGCTGTGCCTCGGCATCGCGATCTGGGGCGCGGCCAAGCAGCGCATCGGTGCGACGGCGCTGCGGGACACCTTCAGCGCGGAGCAGGGCAAAGGTTTGATCATCGCCGGGCTCACCGGCGTCTTCATCATCGGATCGCTGGGCACGCTGTTCACCATCGTGTACGGCATGGCGGTCTGACCGGTCCTGCCACCCGTTCCTCTCCCGTCCGTCGTGCCCACCGGCTGAGGTTGCAACTCCCTGATGTCGAGTCACCACACCGCGCCCGCGCGGGAACCAGCACGGCTACCGTCGTGTCTGGTCCACCCGACGGACCGCGCGGCCAAGCAAGAGGTTGAGGGGACGTACGCGGCATGAGCGATGACGATGACCTCTTCGGCGGCACGGGCGAGACGCGGACGCGACTCCCCGAGCGCGACGGCGCGGACGGGTACGGCCCGGCGCGCAGATCCGGCCGTTCCGCGGGACGGTCCCCCTCGCGCAGCGTCATCACCGTCGTCGGCGTCGTCGTCCTCCTCATCGCGGCCATCGCCTTCGCCAACCGCGACGGGTCGTCGTCCGGGGACGGGGGCGACGGGGGGCGGGGCGGGGGGAAGGGGCCGGAGGCGGCGTCCACGGCGGCTTCCGGGGAGAAGCCGGTGAGCGGCGGCACCGGAGGGATTCCCTCCGGGTTCCCGAAGAGCCAGCAGGGCGTGGAGAGCGCGACGGCGAACTACGCCGTGGCGCTCGGGTCCGCCGACATGTTCGACACGGAGCGGCGTCACGTGATCGTCGACACCGTCTACACCCCGAACGCCGCAGCTCAGCGCAAGCCCGCGCTGGACAAGGTGTACTCGGGCGAGTCGTTCCTGTCCAGGATCGGCCTGCAGAAGGACGGCACTCCCCCTAAGGGCACGACGTTCGTGTCCCGCATCATCCCGGTGGGCACCAAGGTCACCAAGTTCGAGGGCGGGTCGGCGACCGTCGAGATCTGGTACTCGTCGCTCTTCGGCCTCGCGGGCGAGAACACCGAGAACCCCGTGACCGAGAGCTGGTTCACGAACACGTACGACATGCGCTGGAGCGGCGGCGACTGGAAGGTCGCCGACTTCAAGCAGAAGGACGGTCCCGTACCGGTCGGACGCGACCAGCGGGCCTCCACTGCCGACGACATGGCGAAGGCCGTGGAGGAGTACGGAGGGTTCACCTATGCCCGGTAGCACCCGACGCCGCGTACTGTCCCTCGCCGCGGCCGTCACGGCGGTGCAGACCGCCGCCGTCCTGCTCGCCACCCGCGCCCTCGCGGCTCCCGACCCCGAGGACGACCCCTGTGAACTCATCCGGGGCCCCGCCAAGAAGTACTGCGAGAAGGGCGAGGGCGGCGGCAGCGGTGCCCGCGAGGCGCCGCCCGGCGGCGAGGGCATGGGCGGCCTCGACCCCCTCGCCTCCCTCGCCAAAGGCTTCGGCGAAGCCGCCTCATGGATCGTCAACAAGCTCACGGAGTACGTGAACGAGACCGCCGCGGTGGACTTCACCAACGAGAAGTTCCTGCAGCAGTACGCCGTGGTGTTCGCCGCGTCGACCGTCCTGACGCTGATCGTGTGGCTGCTCGCGGTCGCCAAGCGCGCCATCCGTGGCGTGCCCATGCTCACCGCGCTGTCCGAGGCCATCGGATTCCTGTGGCTGACGGTGCTCGCGTCGGCGTTCACCCCGCTGATCCTGGCCACCGTCGTGTCCGCGACCGACGGCATCTCCGAGGTGCTCGCCAGCTCGGTGGGCGGGGAGACCGACGAGTTCTTCGGCACGTTCTCGCAGGCCCTCGACAAGGGCACCGACATCGGCGGCGGCCCGATCATGCTGATCGTCGTCTCCGCCGTCTCCATCGCCGCCGCCGGCATCCTCTGCCTGGAGCTCGTCATCCGCGCCGCCATGCTGTACGTCGGCGCGCTCCTCGGCACGGTCGTCTACTCGGGCCTCGTGGACAAGAACACCTGGGGCCGCATCCGCCGCTGGGCGGGCCTGATGATCGCGATCATCCTGGTGAAGCCGATCATCGTCATCGTCCTCGGGATCGCGGGCGCGCTCCAGGGCGAGGACGGCCCCGACTCCCTGTCCGCCGTGGTGTCCGGGCTCTCCGTCATCCTGCTCGCGATCTTCGCCAGCGCCTCCATCTACCGCTTCGTCCCCGGCTTCGGCGACGACATCATGGCCACCCGCAACAACCGCCTCATGCGCGGCGCCGAGAACCGCGCCGCCACCGCCCTCAACTCGCCCGCCGCCTGGGTCGCCCAGGGCATCCGCACCCACAGCGCCCGCTCCAACGGCAAGGCGGGCGGCGGCCAGGCCGGCGGCGGCGACTCCCCGGCCCAGCCCGCCACTGCCAACGCCGTCGGCAGCGGTGTGTCCACCCACGGCCACCGCTCGGCGCCCCCCTCGGGCGGCGGCGGCTCCGTCCCCGCCGCACCCCCGCCCCGCACCAGCCCGTCGAGCACCCCGCACGCGGGCGACCGCACCGGAAGTTCCAACAGTTCTGGAGGTGAAGGGCGTTGACGACCCAGTCCCATGTGTCCCCACCGGTCACGCCCCGCCGCACCTATCTGATCGGCCGCGCCCGGCCGAACGCCATCATCGGCCGCAACCGCGAGACCGGCGAGATCGCCCTGATCATCGGCGGCGCGTTCCTGGGCATGATGTGCGGCATCCTCATCCCCTTCCTCGCGCTGCGCCTCGTCCTGCTCATGGGCTTCCCGCTGCTCGCCATCGCGGCGGTCTACCTGCCCTTCAAGCAGCGCACGTTCTACAAGTGGTTCGAGATCAACCGCAGCTTCAAGCGGTCGCTCAAGCGCGGCACCACCTACCGTTCGGGCGCCGCCGAGGCGGGCGTACGCCTCGACGGACGCGAGGTCGAGGTCGGACCACCCCCCGGCATCGGCCGCATCAACTGGCTCGCCGCCCCCTTCGGCCCCGACGAGATCGCCGTGCTCCTGCACGCCGACCGGCGCACCGTCACCGCCGCCATCGAGATCGAGGGCCCCGGCGTCGGCCTGCGCGACAGCGAGGACCAGGAGGCCCTCGTCGACCGCTTCGGCACGCTGCTCAAACACGTCGCCAACGGCGACGGCTTCGTGACCCGCCTCCAGATTTTGGCCCGTACGCTGCCCGCCGACCCGGACGCGCACGCCAAGGACGTCACCGCCCGCGGCGACGACCGCGCCCTGCCCTGGCTCAAGCACTCCTACGACCAGCTCCAGTCGATGGTGTCCACCAGCAGCGAGCAGCACCGCGCCTACCTCGTCGCCTGCATGCACTACTCCCGCGACCTCGCCGCCGAGGCCCAGGCCATGGCGCGCGCCGGCCACCCCCGCGGCGGCCGGAAGCTGGACAAGGACGCCGGGCTCGCCGTCGTCATGGCCCGTGAGCTCACCGACATCTGCTCCCGCCTCCAGGAGGCGGACATCCGTGTCCGCCAGCCCCTCGGCCAGGGCCGCCTCGCCTCCCTCGTGCACTCCATGTACGACCCGGACCACCCCATCGACCACATCCAGGCCATGACCAAGCGCAACGCCTGGCCCGCCGAACTGGACGCGATGGAGCCCACCTACCTCCAGGCGAAGACCCGCGAGTCCTCCACCCGCGCCCCCTGGTGCCACGCCACGGCCTGGGTGAAGGAGTGGCCGATGACCCCCGTCGGCGTCAACTTCCTGGCGCCGCTGCTCGTCCACACCCCCGACGTCATCCGCACCGTCGCCGTCACGATGGACCTGGAGCCCACCGAGGTCGCCATCGAGCGGATGCTGACCGAGAAGACCAACGACGAGGCCGAGGCCAGCCGCCAGGCCAAGATGAACCGCACCGTCGACCCCCGTGACGTCGCCTCGCACTCCCGCCTCGACCAGCGGGGCGAGGACCTCGCGAGCGGCGCCGCGGGCGTCAACCTGGTCGGCTACATCACGGTGTCGTCCCGCTCCCCGGAGGCCCTCGCCCGCGACAAACGGACCATAAGGGCATCGGCCGGAAAGTCGTATCTGAAGCTGGAGTGGTGCGATCGCGAGCACCACCGGGCATTTGTGAACACGCTGCCGTTCGCGACCGGCATCCGGCGATGACGGCCCTGCGACGCGGCACCGCCGACGAACAGGCCAACGGTAAGGGTGTGAAGGTGCGATGCGGGACCCGCTGACCGTCCTCACGGACGCGTTCACGTCCTTCCTGTTCGGGAAGGTCGAGACGACGCGCCTGCCGGTGCGTACGTCGACGGGGCAGGCCCAGGCGGTCTACCTGCCGACGGCCGCGCCCGGCCTCGGCGACTCCGGCGTGATCATCGGCCGTGAGGTGTACTCCGGCAAGGGTTACATCTACGACCCGTTCCAGTTGTACGGGCAGCAGCTCCCGGCGCCGCACTGGCTGGTGCTCGGCGAGTCCGGCAACGGCAAGTCGGCCCTGGAGAAGACGTACGTCCTGCGCCAGTTGCGGTTCAAGGACCGCCAGGTCGTCGTCCTCGACGCCCAGGGCGAGGACGGCGTCGGCGAGTGGAACCTCATCGCGCAGGAGCTGGGCATAACTCCCGTGCGGCTCGACCCGACGGCCGCCCTGGACATGGGCATCCGTCTCAACCCCCTGGATCCGGCGATCACCACGACGGGCCAGCTCGCGCTGCTCCGCACGATCATCGAGGTGGCCATGGGCCACGGCCTCGACGAGCGCTCCGGCTTCGCCCTGAAGGTCGCGCACGCCTACGTCAACGAGACCATCGTGAACCGCCAGCCCGTCCTCACCGACATCGTCGACCAGTTGCGCCACCCCGAACCGGAGTCCGCGGAGGCGATGAACGTCGCCATAGACGACGTCCGGGCCTGGGGCCTGGACGTGGCCCTGGTCCTCGACCGGCTCGTGGACGGCGACCTGCGCGGCATGTTCGACGGCCCCACGACCGTCGGCATCGACCTGGACGCGCCCCTGACCGTCTTCGACCTCTCCCACATCGACCGCAACTCCATCGCCATGCCCATCCTCATGGCCATCGTCGGCGTGTGGCTGGAGCACACCTGGATCCGCCCCGACCGCAAGAAGCGCATCTTCCTCGTCGAGGAGGCCTGGCACATCATCAACTCGCCCTTCGTGGCGCAGTTGTTCCAGCGCCTCCTGAAGTTCGGCCGCCGCCTCGGTCTGTCCTTCGTCGCGGTCGTCCACCACCTCTCCGACGTCGTCGACGGAGCGGCCGCCAAGGAGGCCGCCGCCATCCTGAAGATGGCGTCGACCCGCACCATCTACGCCCAGAAGGCCGATGAGGCCCGCGCCACCGGCCGTGTCCTCGGTCTGCCGCGCTGGGCCGTCGAGATCATCCCCACGCTGACGCCAGGCATCGCCGTCTGGGACGTCAACGGCAACGTCCAGGTGGTGAAGCACCTGATCACGGAGACGGAACGCCCCCTGGTCTTCACCGACCGCGCCATGACGGAGTCCGTGAGCGACCTGCTCGCCCACGACGCCCTGGTGGCCGCGGAACGGGAGGCGGAGGAAAGAGCCGCGTACATGGAGAAACAACTCGGCGACGGCCCCGCGGGGTCCCGGTCGACGGTGGCGTGACATGAGACAGGACGGACGTTACCGGGAGCGGGGGCCCGTGCCCGACGAGGGGGCGCGCGGGCGCGGCGGCGTGCCGGACGGCCTCCTGGTGGGCGTACTCGCCTTCCTGCTCGGCATGGTGGTGCTCGTCTGGTCCGCCACGGGCATCGCGGCCTGGTGGGCGCACGGCGAGTGGCCGCAGCACGTGTCGTTCGGCCAGACGCCGCCCGCGGTGCGGCATCTGATCGAGGAGCCCCACGACATCACGGGCGCCTGGCCCAAGACCCCCGGCGACCAGCTCTCCGGCTACGGCCTCTTCTGGGGCTTCCTCATCGGCCAGGTCATGATCCTCATCGTCCTGACCATCTTCACCCTGGGCACGGTGGCCCGCTACCGAGCACTCCGCAGGGCCCGCAGGACAGCCCCAGTCCCTCCTGTGGCCGCCCACCCCACTCCGGCTCCGGCTCCGGCTCCGGCTCCGGCTCCGGCTCCGGCTCCGGGCACCGTGCCCACACCCGCTCCCGCTGCGGGCACCACTCCCGCTGCCGCTGCCGCTGTGGGCAACGCCTCCGCTCCCGCTATGGGCAACGCTCCCGCCCCCGCCCCCGCGGCCCCGACGGCCCCCGACGTCGACCTGGCGAAGCCCCCCACGTTCCCCACCCCCCGTACCCCTGTGGTCCTCGGAACAAGAGAAACCCACCGCCCCCTAGCCGCAGAGGCCATCGCAACCGCGGAATCCGCAGCCCTGATCATCACCTCCGACCCCACCCTGTGGGAGGAGACCAAGGACGCCAGAGCCAAACTCGGCCCCGTCCTCGTCTACGACCCCACCCACCTCTGCGACACCCCGGCCCGCCTCCACTGGCCCCCCACCACGGGCTGCGAGGACGGCGCCACGGCCACCCACCGCGCCAGATCCCTGCTCGCCCCGATCAGACCGAGCGCCAAACTGGACACCGCGGTCGCCGACACCGCCGACACCCTGCTGCGCAGCTTCCTGCACGCCGCCGCCATCGACGGCCGCAACATCAAACACGTACACCGCTGGGCCCAGGGCACCCAGGTCCAGGACGCCGTCCGCATCCTGCGCACCCACCCCAAGGCGAGTCCGGGCGCGGCGGGCGAGCTGGAGTCCGCCCTCACCGCGCACCCCGAACGCCGGGACATCGCACAGGAGCTGACGGCCCGCGCGCTCTCGGCCCTGTTCACGGTGAACGTACGGGAGTCGTGCACACCGAACCGAACTGATGCGCTCACCCTGGATTCCTTCATCGATGAAGGGGGCACGCTTTTTGTGGTGGGCGAGGCGATCGAGGACCCCAAGACCAATCCCGGTGCCATGCCGCTCCTCACGGCACTCGCCTCCAGCGTGGTCGAGCACGGCCGGCGCATGGCCGAACGGTCATCCTCCGGTCGGCTCGACCCACCACTCGCCCTCGTCCTCGACGATGTCGCCGCGGTCGCCCCGCTCCCGCAACTGCCGGAGCTGCTCGCCACCGGTGCGGAACGGGGGATGCCGACGTTGGCGCTGCTCCGCTCCCGCGAACAGGGCCGCGCCCGCTGGCCGCACGACGAGCTGACGGGACTGCCGAGCTGACGGGACCGGTGGGACCGCCGGGACTGGACGAGACTGGCGGGACCGGTCGAGACTGGCGGGACCGGTCGAGACTGGCGGGACCGGTCGAGACTGTCGGGGCCGGCGGGCTAGCCCACGCCTCGCCCGAGCACCATCTCCCGCTCCCGCGCCCCCGGATCCCCCGGCACGGGCACGGTCTCCCCGCTGGGCACGAACCCGAACTTCCGGTAGAACGCCTCCGCGCGCGGATTGTCCTCGTGCACGAAAAGCCGTACCCGCTCCACCCCCGCCCTCTCGTCCCCGGACGACCGCGCCCAGTCGACCGCCGCCGCGAACAGCGCCTCGGTGAGGCCCGTGCCGCGGAACTCGGGCCGTACGTAGACGCCCACCAGGTGCGCCTGCCGCACCGAGGCGCGTTCCGTGCCGAGCGCGCCCTGCGTCCCCGGCTCCTCGATCAGCACGGTCACCGAGCCCGCCCAGTCCCCGCCCGGCCCCTCGGCGATGAACTGCCGCATCGCGCGGGAGGGCACCGCGGCGCCCTCCGTGCGTTCCTGCCAGTAGGCGTCGGGCTTGGCGGCGGCGTTCTCGTACGTCTCAAGGAAGGCGACCGGCGCTGCCGGGTCCTTCAGGGCGAGCAGCCGTAGCTCACGGACCTTCTGCCAGTCCTCGGCGCGCACGGGCCGTATGAGGTGTTCCATACACCGATCTTGGGTGGCGGGCCGACCGCGCGCAACGCCATTCGCCCGCCCCGGCCGCTCCCCACCCGATCCCCCTCCGATCCCCTCCGGTCCCGCCCGGCGTCGTACCCCGGTACTACCCGCCTGCCGACGAGAAGACCCCGGTCCGACGCGCCCGCCCCTCCCGGCCGCGACCATCGAGCCATGATTCGAGCACACGGACTCACCAAGCGCTACGGCGGCAAGCGCCCCAAGACCGCCGTCGACGACCTCACCTTCGAGGTCCGCCCCGGCACCGTCACCGGCTTCCTCGGCCCCAACGGCGCGGGCAAGTCGACGACCATGCGGATGCTCCTCGGCCTCGACGCGCCGACGTCCGGGCGCTGCACGGTCGGCGGCCGCGCGTACGACCGGCACAGCGCCCCGCTGACCGAGGTCGGTGCGCTCCTGGAGGCCCGCTCGATCCACCCGGGCCGCTCCGCGTACCACCACCTCCTCGCCCTCGCGCACACCCACGGCATCCCGCGGGCACGCGTCCGCCACGTCCTGGAGGCGGCGGGCCTCACCGAGGTCGCGGGCCGCCGCGTGAAGGGCTTCTCCCTCGGCATGGGGCAGCGGCTCGGCATCGCGACAGCCCTCCTCGGCGACCCCGGGACCCTGATCCTGGACGAGCCGGTCAACGGCCTCGATCCGGAGGGCGTCCTCTGGATCCGCAACCTCCTCAAGGCCCAGGCGGCCGAGGGGCGCACCGTCCTCGTCTCCTCGCACCTCATGAGCGAGATGGCCCTGACCGCGGAGCACCTCATCATCGTCGGCCGCGGCAGGCTGCTCGCCGACACCACGGTCGAGCGCTTCGTACGGGATTCCGGCACCCGCTCCGTGAAGGTCGTGTCCCCGGCGGCCGCCCGCCTGGCCGAGCTCATCGCCGGGCCCGCGGTGACCATCACCAGCGACACCCCGGGCACCCTCGACGTCCAGGGCGCCGACGCCGAGCACATCGGCCGCACCGCCGCCGCGCACGCCATCCCCCTGTTCGAACTCACCCCGCAGGCCGCGTCCCTTGAGCAGGCCTTCATGGACCTCACCCACGACTCCGTCGAGTACGCCACGCCCCTGGAAGGAGCCGCGGCATGACCGCCACGGCCACGGACACCGCCACCCACCCGAGCCCGGACCGCGCCACCCCGGCCCACCCCACCCCGTACCGCATCACGCCGGCCCGGGTCCTGCGCTCGGAGTGGCACAAGCTGTGGACGCTGCGCTCCACCTGGATCACGCTGCTCACCGCGTGCGTGCTCGTCCTCACGGTCGGCATCACCATGGGCTCCACCTACGACGGTGACGACGCCGACATCGACACCGTCGTGTTCGTCCTCTTCGGCACCCAGCTCTCATTGATCTGCTTTGCCGTGCTCGGCATCCTCGTGACGGCGGGCGAGTACGCGACCGGCATGATCCGCGCGTCCCTGACGGCGGTACCGCGCCGTCTGCCGGTGCTGTGGTCCAAGGCCGCCGTCTTCACGGCCGTCGCCTTCACGCTGTGCCTCGTCACGAACGTCGTCACGTTCCTCGTCGCCCAGATCTGGCTATCCGGCTCCGACAAGGAGCTTTCGCTCACCGACGACGGCGTACTCGGCGCCCTCGCGGGCAGCGCCGTCGGCATCACCCTCATGAGTCTGATCGCCCTCGGCCTCGGGGCGCTGCTGCGCTCGGTGCCCGGCGGCATCGGCGCGTTCATCGGCTCCGTCCTGATCCTGCCGGAGGTCCTCACGACGCTCCCGCTCGACGCGGTCGACACCGCCACCCGCTACTTCCCCGCCCAGGCCGCCTCGTCCCTCGGCTCGATCGAGCACGTCAAGGACGCCGTGTCCCCGGGGACGGGCTTGTTCGTCCTCGCCCTGTGGGCGGCGGCCGTCCTCGGGGCGGCGGCGCTGCGACTCCGACGCAGCGACGTATGAGGGCTCGCGTACGTGTACGAGGATGAGCCCGTGACCCAGGACCCGCACCCGCTCACCAGGCACATGCAGCAGCTCACGCAGCGGGCGCGCGCCTTCGACAGGCGCCACCCGCTGGTGTGGGACGTGCTCCTGACGGGGTTCTTCGTGGTGGCGGCGGGCATCGACTACGCCGGGGGCGGCTGGCGCAACATCGCCCACAACACAGACCTGCCCGACTGGCTCATCGTCGCCCTGACCCTCGGCATGTCGCTGCCGCTGCTGTGGCGCAGGCGGCTGCCGATGACGGTGCTCACCGTCATCGTGGCGTTCAGCGTGGTCAACAGCGCGACGGGCGCGCTCCTCCAAGTCGCCTTGGTGCAGCTCATCGTCCTGTTCAACATCGCCCTGAAGCTGCCGCTGAGGACCCTGGGGTGGGCGGGCCTGATGATGACGGCGCCGGTGGTGGTGGGGTCCGTCCGCTACCCGAGGGGCAGTTGGGACCAGCAGATCGTCCCGCAGCTCTGGGCGTACGCCATCGTCGCGCTTCTCGGCATCGCGGTCCGCTCCCGCCAGGACTACACGCAGGCCCTGGTGGAGCGCGCCCACCAGTTGGAGGTCGAGCGCGACCAGCAGGCACGTCTGGCCGCCGCCGGTGAACGCACCCGCATAGCCCGCGAGATGCACGACATCATCGGTCACAATCTGTCGGTCATCACGGGCCTCGCCGACGGCGGCAAGTACGCCGCCGCCAAGTCCCCGGAGCGGGCCGCGCAGGCACTCGACGCCATCGGCAAGACGAGCCGTCAGGCCCTCGCCGAGCTGCGCCGGCTCCTCGACGTCCTGCGCGAGGAGGCGCCCGAGGCCGCCGAACTGGCCCCGCAGCCCGCACTGGCGGATCTGGACCGCCTCATCGACGGTGTACGGGCGGCGGGTCTGCCCGTACGCAGTACGTTCCACGGCCGCCCCGAATCCCTGCCGCAGGGCCAGGAGCTGACGGTGTACCGGGTCGTCCAGGAGGCCCTGACGAACACCATGAAGCACGCGGGGGCGGGGGTGACGGCGACGGTCGATGTCTCGTACGCCGATGACGGTGTGCGGGTGACGGTCACCGACTCGGGCGGGGCTTCGCGGGGGCGGTCTCCGTCCGTGCCCGCGGCGCCGGGTTCGGGCCGCGGCCTGAAGGGCATGCGGGAGCGAACGGCGTTGTACGAGGGCACACTTGAGGCCGGCCCGCCTGCCGACCCGGCCGAGGGCTGGCGCGTCCACCTGCATCTGCCGCGCCCAGCGGCACCGCACCTGAACCAGACGAAGGAATCCGCTCAGTGACCACCGTCCTCATAGTCGACGACCAGCCTTTGCAGCGTTTCGGTTTCCGCATGCTCTTGGAGAGCCAGGACGACATGACGGTGGCCGGGGAGGGCGGCAGCGGCACGGACGCGGTCCGGATGACCGCGGGCCTGCGCCCTGACGTGGTCCTGATGGACATCCGTATGCCCGGCATGGACGGCATCGAGGCCACCCGCCGTATCGTCGCTTCGGGTTCCGGGGCCCGTGTCCTGATCCTCACGACGTTCGACCTGGATGAGTACGCGTACGCGGGACTGCGGGCCGGGGCGTCGGGGTTCCTCATCAAGGACGCGCTGCCGGAGGAGTTGTTGTCGGGTATCCGGGCGGTGGCCACGGGTGACGCGGTGGTGGCCCCTCGGCTCACCCGCCGTCTCCTTGACGCTTTCGCCGACCAGCTCCCTGCCGGTCCTGACGGCGGGGACGCCCCCATCGACCCGGCGAAGCATCCGCTCCTGGCGGCTCTCACGGATCGCGAACGCCAGATCCTGACGGTCATCGGCCAGGGTTGGACGAATTCGGAGATCGCGGCTCGGCTGCATCTCGCGGAGTCGACGGTGAAGACGCATGTAGGTCGCATCCTGGCGAAGACGGGCGCGCGGGACCGGGTGCAGGCGGTCATTCTGGCGTACGACACGAAGCTGGTGCTGCCTTCATGAACCGGCCCTGATTCGGACCTGAACCGGTCCTGAGCCGGGCGGTCCTTAACGCAGAAAACCCCCGCACCGTGAGGTGCGGGGGTTTTCCTATAAAATTAGTTCGGCGGCGTCCTACTCTCCCACAGGGTCCCCCCTGCAGTACCATC